>SFKI01000030.1 GCA_004554775.1 Subdoligranulum variabile | reverse complement strand
AGCGTCGCCGATGTGCAGGCGTTTGCCATGGCGCGGCGGTACGACGTGATCGTCATCGACTACGTGCAGCTGCTGCAGGCCAAGGGCAACACTCGCGTGGAGCAGGTGACCAACATCTCGCTCGCGCTGCACACGATGGCGCAGCGGACCGGCATCGCCGTCATCGCGCTGTCGCAGCTGTCGCGCCCTGAAAAAGGGCAGCAGCGCAGCCGCACACCGTCGATGTCGGATCTGCGCGAGTCCGGACAGCTGGAGCAGGACGCGGACGCCATCATGATCCTCGCGGCGCAGCCCGGCGGCAACCGGGTACTGTCGATCGTCAAAAACAAGGAGGGCGAGCGCGGGGCGATCGAGCTGGTCTTTGACGCGGCGCATCTGCGTATGCTGCCGGCGGTGTCCAAAATGGACACGCGCGTCGACAACGACGACGATGACGACTGGCCGCGGATGCAGGCATGGCCGCGCACCTCGGAGGGAGGAGGCGAGCTGCCATAAAGATCGGCGACAAGCTGCCCGGCATGGTGCCGTCCTATGGGTCGACGTGCTCGGGCTTTGTATCGGACGGGCAAGCCTTTACGGCGACCGTTGTGTACATCCATCCAAAGCGGCGATTTTACACCGTGGAGTTTGATATGCCCCGCGGGCGCAAGTGCCGCGAGAGCTACTATTTCCCGGACCGCGCCGGCGACGACACGCTGCCGCGCAAGGACCGGCAGCCGAGACTGCCGGGCAGACAAAAAAAGAAAAAAAGCAAGAGGTGCAAAAAGTGAAAGTTATCAGCATTGTAAATCTCAAGGGCGGTGTCGGCAAAACCGCCACGGCCATCAACATGGCCGCCATCCTGGCGACGGAGCACAGCAAGCGCGTGCTGCTGATTGACGCAGACCCGCAGGCAAACGCCACACGGTTTTTTGGCGGCGAAAACGCGCCGGTGAAGCTTTGCGACGTGTTTACGCATCCGGATGCGTGGGACAGCTACTGCTGGATGACGCAGGTCGACGGCGTGGACATCATCCCCGCCAGCATGGACCTGCTGCAGCTCGACGTCGCGGCGGCGACCGCGGACGCCAAGCTGATCCAAAATTTTGCGGACTTTGTCGGCGATATGCGCGACGAGTCCGACTATGACTACGTCCTCATTGACTGCCCTCCGGGCTTTACGGCGGTGTCAATCGCGGGCATCTCCGTCAGCGATGACATCATCATCCCGGCAAAGGTCGACGCCTTTGCCATCTCCGGCATCGACGAGCTGACGGCGCAGATCCGCGCCGTGCAGACGGTGCGCAGCGGCATCCGGATCGCCGGCGTGCTGGTGACGATGTGGCACAACGCCCCGGTCGTCACGCAGGGCGAGCAGTATCTGCGCGCCATGGACGTGCCGGTGTTTGAGACCACCATCCGCCGCACGGACAAGATGGACGAGGCGACCTTTGCGCGCCAGCCGATCAGTGACTACAGCAGATGGTGCGCGGCGGCCCGCGACTACCGCGACTTTGTGGACGAGTACCTGGGCAAGGAGGCGGCAGACGATGAGCAACTTTAACCTCGCGGACTACATCCAGCCGCCGGCCGGCGCGAAGCATGCCGAGCGCAAGCTTCAGATGATCCCCACGCGCAAGATCTTTGCCAACGACAAAAATTTTTACGACACATCCAAGGTCGACGATCTGATCGACAGCATCCTGATGCAGGGGCTGCTCGACCCGCTGACCGTCCGGCCGTCCGGAGACGGCGATGGCTACATCATCATCTCCGGACACCGGCGTCACCGCGCGCTGATGACGATCCTGGACGATCATCTCGCCGAGGACACAAAGCCATTTGAGACGACTCCGTGTTTCGTGCGCGAGCCGGGCGACGAGCTGATGGAGGAGCTGATGCTGATCCAGGCCAACAGCGCGACGCGCGTGCTGACCTCGGCGGAGACATCCAAGCAGGTCGACCGTGTGCGCGATTTGCTGTACGGCCTCAAGTCCCAGGGCTACGAGTTCCCGGGCCGGATGCGCGACTACGTCGCCAGCGCGTGCAATATTTCGGCATCCAAGATCGCGCGGCTGGACACGATCAAGACCAAGCTGATCCCGCAGATCAAGCAGTACTATGACGACGGCCGCATGCCCGAGAGCGTGGCCTACGAGATCGCCAAGTGCTCCGCGGGCGACCAGCAACTGATCGCCAAGGTCAAGGGCAACGGCCAGGACGGCCTGTGCGCCATGCGCTGCGGCGAGGCCGAGCGCATCCTGAGCGACCGCGACAGTCTCGCCGCCCGCAAGTGCAAGTATGCATGCGGCGTCCCGTGCGGCAACGTGGTCAAGTCGCTGCAAAAGACGACCGGCAACTACATGCGAAGCTGCGAGCACACCTGCTGCATGGAGTGCTACGACATCGCTACGTGCGACAAGTACTGCAAGGTCGCCAAGGACAGGCACCTGCAGCTCCGCGAGGATAAAGCCGAGGCCGAGCAGCGCGCGAACGACGAGGCTGCCAAGCGCCGCGGGGAGCGCGAGAGCAAGTGCCGCATCTACTGGGGCAGACTGACGCACGCGCTCGCCGCATACGGAGAGCAGGAGGCGGTCGCCGAGGCGCTGCACACCACTGTGGCGGGGCTTGCGAGTGGCGGCACGTATTATGCGCCTTACAGGAGTGTGGCTGTCGAGTCGCTCGACGCGCTGGTCGCGGCCGCCGACATCCTCGGCGTGACCACGGACTATCTGCTCTGCCGGACGGACAACCCGCACTTTACGGTGCTGCCGCAGCGCGAGAGCAAAAAGGAGGACGACGCATGAAAATCTACATAGCAGGTAAGATCACCGGAGACCCGTACTATAAGGCCAAGTTTGCCCGCGCCGCTGCGGACATCGCCGATGCAGGCCACACGCCCATCAACCCGGCCATGCAGCCGGAGGGCATGAGCAACGCCGACTATATGCGCATCAGCTTTGCGCAGCTGGACAGCGCCGACGCAGTCGCTTTTTTGCCGGACTGGGCGGACTCCAAGGGCGCACGGATTGAGCACCTTTTGGTGGAGTACACCGGCAAGCCGATGTATGACATCAAGTGTGCGCGCTTGATGGTGCTGCCGGAAAGCCTGGAGGCGCGCGATGATGACAAACGATGAGCTGGCGGCTGCCCTGCGCAGGATCGCGCCGGAGACCAGATCGCTCGCGTGCTTCGGATGCGGCCATGAGCACAACTGCGGCATCCACGGCTGTGCGGTGCTGCTGGCGGCGGAGGATGCTGTGGTTAAGCTCAAAGCCTACGAGGATCTCGGCTTTGAGCCGGAGGAGTACAAGCGGACAATGAGCTTGGACATCATAGTCCGCTGCGCGGCTGCAGCGCTTGGCGTATCGCTCGAGCAGCTGTGCGAGGTGGTAGCGCTTGGGAAGGCCGGGCGCTTGATGGTGCTGCCGGACGGGGAGGCGATGCCAAGTGAGTAAGGCCGTACTTATCAGCATCCGTCCAAAGTGGTGCGAGCTGATCGCCAATGGCACAAAGACCGTTGAGGTGCGCAAGAGCCGCCCAAAGCTGCACACGCCGTTTAAGTGCTATATCTACTGCACGCAGAGCGGTGTTGCGCTCGGGGCGTGGGGAAAGCACGGCAAAGTCATCGGCGAGTTTACCTGTGACCGCATCTATGAGCTGGAAACGCGCTCACCCGGCGGCAGCTACTATGTCAAAGGTGAGGGTCTGCCGACAACAAACGATGTTGCTCGGCAATCATGTCTTACTCTCAAAGATATGCACGAATACCTGCAATCGAAGGTCGGTTACGGCTGGCATATCTCCGGCCTGAAAATCTACGATGTGCCGCGAGAGTTACGAGAGTTCAAGAAAAGCAACCGCGACTGTTTTTATGCTGATCTCGGGCTTGCAAAAAGAGACTGCCCTGATTGCAAAAATTCAGGATGCTTTTTAGAGCGGCCGCCTCAAAGCTGGTGTTACGTGGAGGAGGGCTGATAATGGCTAAATCTAAAAAGCCTATTTACCTCGACAAGAAATGGAAGCTCGACGACAGTTCCGGCTGGTTGCATATACCGCACTGCCCGCATTGCAAGCGAAAGTTGGGGCAGATGGTAGAAGAACAGCGGTCTGAAAAATGTCCGATGTGCGGAAAGCTGCTGGATTGGGGGGAAGATGGAGATTGACAAAGAGCTCGGAAATCTTGATGTTACAGAGCAACATGTGATGTTGGGAGAAGTTCCGGCAATCCAGTACAAATTGCACACGAAAAGCGGCGATCGTGCTGCTGAGTTTAAAATTTGGGATTGGTGGGACGGCAAAAACATCAGCGATTTTGAAATTAGCGAAAAATACAGGGGGCTTGGCTTGTCCTACAAACTTTTGGATTATGCTACGAAAAAATGCGGCGCTAAAAATTTGGCCGTAAAGAAAAGCAACACTATAGCAAAATATGTTTATGACAAATATGGATTTCGAGTAACAGATGAAGATGACGAATATTATTATATGTCTTTAAGCAAGGGAAAGGAAATCGAAGTATGGAACAGGAGGGCTGACAATGGCAACTGTTAAATGCGCTCTTGGAAAGAGAGGGCGTCCGTCCCACGAATGGAATGACGGGAAGAAAGACCGCATCTACTGCCTCGGATGGGTTGACCCCATGACGGACGACCCATTGCCGGAATGTTTAGCTTGCCCAGATTTTGTTGACAAGGCACAGGATGACTTGGAGGCGTTTTATGGGAGGGCTGACGATGCAAAAGCGGATTAACCCGCGCCGGAGACCGGCGACGATGGCAGACGTGCAGCGCGCAAAGGATGCGGCGACGGCGGACGCCTGCCGCGTGACGCTTGCGATCTTTTTCACGGCGCTGCTGGATAAGGAAGGCATGGACGCCGAGCAGCTCCAGCGCATCTGGCGCGAGGTCGAGTCGCTGTCTGAGAGCGTGCGGGACGGATATGTATCAGCTCCAGACCTGATCCGTGTGCTGCGAGACGAGTACGAGATCGACATCATAGGAGGATGACGGATGCAAATCGTGACATATCGGCGGCGCGACTATCTTTTTGCAGTGCGCCGCAAGGTCATCGATGACCAGCTCGGCTGGACAATCTGTATGCGATCACCGCGCACGCACGAGTGGCTGCCGATCCTCGGCGAGCGACCTTTTACCAGCAGAGTGGCGGCGGAGGCGCGGCTCGCGGATCTCGCGCACATCAATCGCTGGGAGGTCGCACACTCGGTCGGCGTCGCTTTTGCGCCGGGCGAAAACAAGTAAAAAGGGATGGCGGGGCTGCGGCCCCGCCGTTTTGCGCACTATCCAAAGTGACTGGAGGCATGGATGGCAAAAACAAAAAGACTTAAAAAGCAGACGGCCGGCAGGCTGGTGCGGGCCGTGTGCTACACGCAGGTGCTTGCGACGGATGCGCCGAGGGCGCGCGCCGAAAAGGCCAAGTGCTCCACGGCGGCGCGCAGGAAGCTCAACTATCGCTTTGCGTACCAAAAGCTGCAGATGCAGCTCGCGGCCAACTTTACGCGCCGCGACCTGTATGTGACGCTGACCTACGACGACGAGCATCTGCCGCCAAACCGCAAGGCTGCAAAAAAGCAGGTCGCCGCATTTTTTGATCGGATGCGCCGGCAATACCGGCGAGCCGGCAAGGAGCTGCGCTATGTGTACGTCACGCAGGAGCTCCAGCGCGACGGCAGCCGACGATTGCACCACCATCTGATCATCAGCGCCACGGGCAGCGGTGACTATGACACCATCCGCGCGCTGTGGCCCAACGGCGACAACGTCGAGATCCTGCCGATCGGCGAGACGGAGATGTATGTGCATGATGATTTTTTGGAGCTGGCGCAGTACCTGCTCCACGAGCGCAATCCGGACGCGCCGGCAACCACGGTCGGAGACCGCGGATGGAACGCGAGCCGCAACCTGCGCAAGCCGGTCGAGGAGTCCGAGATGGTGGACGAGTCGGTCACGGTCACCGCGCCGCCTGGCGCATACATATTGGACACGGACCATAAGCAAAATGAGTTTGGGTGCTATGATTATATAGTGTATCTGCTGCCGGAGCGCCGAGCGCGCAAGGAGTAGATGCCTATATTATCTGTCTTGGGGTTGTGTATATCTTTAGACGCAGCCATGACAAAAACGGGAGGGAAAGTCTTGCAAAATCAATGCTCGCGTGGTAAAATGTTAACCGTAAGGGCGGGATATCTCGTCTGCCCTGTATGCCACCGCAATCGACGGCTGGCGAAGATCCGCAGCGACACCGAGGGCGTCAACATCCCGGTGTTTTGCCGCGACTGCAAAAGCGAGATCATAATCGACATATCGAGAGGCCAGTGCTTTGAGAGCCGGAGCCGGTAAGCGACACGAGAGTGCGTTTGCTGGCTCCGGCTCTTTTTGCTGCCGGTCTCCACGGAGGTGATAGCCCGTTATGGCGACCGGTATCTACGCAGACAAGCGATGGACGACTCTGCGCGCGCGCATCCTGCGGCGCGATGATTACCTGTGCCAGCAGTGCCTGCGATACGGCAAGCACCGCGCGGCGACGACTGTGCACCACTGCTACCCGGCAGGGATGTACCCGGATCTGGCGTGGGAGCGCTGGAATCTGGTGTCCCTTTGTGCACAGTGCCACGACGCGATGCATGATCGCGGCAGCGATCTGCTGACGGCGCTGGGCGAGCAGTGGCGGAGGCGCGCCGATCAGCGTAAGCCCCCCCACCTCCGGCCCTGATTGGCCGGTCTCCAAAGACCGGCCACCCGGAACTCTCTCCAACCGCGCCGAGTTTTCGGCGCGGGGGGATCGCGCGGGAACAAAGCAACCGGGCGCACGCGCGGGAACCTTGGAGGCGGAATTTTTGCGGCCCTGCGATTTTTGCGCAAAAACGAATCAATCCCAGCCAAAAACGTGGCAGGAAGCGTGTCCAAATTGGACACAAAAGGAGCGTGAGACATGAGTAAGCGCGAGGATGCGATCCGCGAAAACATGCGGCTTGCGGGGACTTACAACCAGGCGTTTGAGCCGATCATCAAGACGCTCGCCCGCATCCAGACGGAGCTTGCAAAGGCTGAGCGCGACTGGCGCGCGAACGGCGGCGAGTTTGTAACCGAGTACACCAACAAGAGCGGAGCGACCAACGCTGTAAAAGACCCGTACTACTCCGTGGTCGAGGGGCTGCGCGGGCAGATCGTCGACATCTCGGCGCAGCTTGGTCTGACGCCGACCGGCCAGCGGCGCGTACTCGGCAACGCAAAGGCAGCACCGACCGGGCCGACCGCGCTGGAGCGCGCGCTCGCCGAGGCACGAGAGAGGGCCGGGAAATGACCGGCACGGATGCAGACCTGTTGCGCACGCAGCTCGGCGATCACCGCAACGCCGCGGACGTCCTTGCCTACGTCACCGGCTGCCTGGACGGGACGATCCTTGCCTGCCCGGATATCCGGCAGGCGTGCGAGCGCTTTGTCACGGACCTTGCCGACCCGCGATGGGATTTTCGGCCGGCCGAGGCAGAGTACGCGATCGAGCTGATCGAGACTATGCTGTGCCACCAGCAAGGGCAGCGCCTGGATGCGACGCCGCTGCGCGGGCAGCCGTTTTTGCTGCTGCCCTACCACAAGTTTTGCGTGTACAACCTACTCGGCTTTTACCTCCGCGGCACGTCAGAGCGCCGCTTTAAGGAGGCATTTATCTTTGTGCCGCGCAAAAACATCAAGACGACGTTTGCGGCCGCGCTCGCGTGGGCGCTGTCGCTGATCGAGTCGCCGTCCGGGTCCAAGGTGTACATCGTCTCGGCGGCACTCAAGCAGTCGCTAGAGTCTTTTGGCTTTTTGGCGTACAACGTGCGGCGGCTTGGCCTGTCCCAGGACGACGACCCCAATGGTCTGCGCATCCTGGACAACAACGCAGAGCGCAGCATCTCCGGCTCGGTCGGCGATGGGTCTATCTACATTAACGCGCTGGCGTCCAACCCGGACCAGCAGGATAGTTTTAACGCCAACATCATCATCGCCGACGAGCTGCACGCCTATAAGTCGCCCAAGCAGTACAACGTGCTCAAGGAGGCGACCAAGGCGTACACCAACAAGCTCGTCATCGGCATCTCCACGGCCGGCGACCGCGAAAACAGCTTTTGCGGCCACAGGCTTAAGTACTGCCGGCAGATCCTCAACGGCACGATCAAGTCCGCGGACGCGGATGCGCTGTTTGTCTTTATCGCGGCGGCGCCGGTCGACGAGGCCGGGAACGTGGACTACACCAACGCCGACGTGCAGCGCATGGCAAACCCCGCCTATGGGGAGTCCATCCGGCCAAACGACATCATGAACGATGCGTTGCAGGCGCAAAATGACCCGCAGCAGCGCAAGGACTTTTTCGCAAAGTCGCTGAATGTCTATACGTCCGCGATGCGGGCCTACTTTAACATCGCGGAGTTTCGGGCGTCGGATGCCAAATATCACTGGACGATCGAGGAGCTGGCGAAGCTGCCGATCAAGTGGTACGGCGGCGCGGACCTGTCCAAGATGCACGACCTGACGGCGGCCTGCCTGTATGGCGTGTATCAGGGCGTCAACATCATCATCCCGCACTGCTGGTTTCCGATCACGGCAGCGGCCGTCAAGGCCGAGGAGGACAACATTCCGCTGTTTGGCTGGCAGGAGGATGGCTGGCTGAGCATGAGCAACGACAAGTCCGTCAACCACGCGGAGATCGTCGCTTGGTTTGTGCGGATGCGGCAGATTGGCTTTAAGATCGCCGAGGTCGGGCACGACCGGAAATTCTGCCGCGAGTACTTCGCCGGAATGAAAAAGGCCGGCTTTAAGATCATCGACCAGCCGCAGTACTTTTACAAAAAATCCGAGGGCTTTAGGCACATCGAGGCGGCTGCGAAAAACGGCCTGCTGTATTACCTGCACGCCGAGCCGTATGAGTACTGCGTGCAAAATGTCCGGGCGGTCGAAAAAACGGACGACATGATCCAGTATGAGAAGATCGAGCCGACGCTGCGCATCGACGTCTTTGATGCGTCCGTCTTTGCGGCGATCCGGATGCTTGAAAATAGCGAGAAAGCAGCCAAAGACCTTGGCTGGTTTGCGTGAGGAGCGTGAGATATGAGACTTTTCGCGGGCCGCAAGGCGGCCAAAAAGCGAGGTGCCGGCGGCCTGATCGGGTGGATCGTCGGCAGCGACGGGTCTGCGATGCAGGTGCCCGGCTACACCCGGCTGATCGACTGCCCGGAGGTCGCCGCGGCGGTCGATGCGATCGCCGGCAGCGTCTCCAGCATGACCATCCACCTAATGGAAAACACCAAGGCTGGCGACGTGCGCGTGCGCGATGCGCTGGCGACCAAGGTGGACATCAACCCCTACGGGCTGACCACGCGCAAAACATGGATTGAGTGGATCGTGCGCACAATGCTGACGGCCGGCGATGGCAACGCCTTTGTGCTGCCGGTGACGACCAATGGCTACCTGGACGACCTGATGCCGATGCCGGATGCAACCGCGCAGCCGGTCGGCGACAGCTACGTCGTGCAGTGGCGCGGGCGCAGTTTTGCGCCGGACGAGGTGCTGCACTTTGTGCTGCACCCGGACTTGACCTATCCGTGGCGCGGCACCGGCTACCGGGTGCAGCTGCGCGACGTGACCGCGGGCCTCAAGCAGGCCGCCGCGACCAAGAAAGGCTTTATGTCCGAAAAATGGAAGCCCTCCATTATTGTCCGCGTGGACGGCATCGCCGAGGAGTTTGCCGGGAAAGAGGGCCGCCGTAAGTTTTTGGACGATTATCTGAGCACCGACGAGGCCGGAGAGCCGTGGGTGGTGCAGGCGGACCTGATGGACGTGCAGCAGATCAAGCCCCTGTCGCTGCAGGACCTGGCAATCAACGACGCCGTGACGCTGGACAAGCGCACGGTGGCCAGCGTGATGCACGTCCCGGCGTTTTTGCTGGGCGTCGGGGACTATGACCAGGACGCCTACAACAACTACGTGCGCTCGACGGTGATGGAGATCGCCACAGCCATCCAGCAGGAGCTGACCAAAAAGCTGCTGCTCTCACCGTCCAGATACTTTAGGCTCAACCCGCGCAGCCTGTATGCCTACAGCATGGCCGACCTGTCGTCGGTCGCGTGCGACCTGTATGTGCGCGGCCTGATGACCGGCAACGAGGCGCGCGACTGGCTGGGCATGACGCCCAAAAAGGACCTTGACCAGCTCGTGATGCTGGAAAACTACATCCCCGCCGGCATGATCGGCGACCAAAAAAAGCTGATCCAGGATCAGCAGAAGGAGGGCACAGATGCCTGATATTAACAGCCGGCACGGCCGGCAGCTGCGGAGCATCCCGCAGCAGTTTTGCACACGGGAGGACGGAGACGAGCTGATCATCGAGGGATACTTTGCCGTCTTTGACAGCCCGTACACTTTGTGGGACGACGCGACGGAGATCGTCAAGCCGGGCGCTTTTGCCGGATGCCTGTCCGGCGACATCCGCGCCCTGATCGACCACGACACGCGGCTTGTGCTTGGCCGCACCAAAGCAGGCACACTGGAGCTGCGCGAGGATTCGCACGGCCTTTGGGGCAGCATCAAAATCAATCGAGCCGACACCGACGCCATGAGCCTCTATGCGCGCGTCCAGCGCGGTGACGTCGACCAGTGCTCTTTTGGCTTTGACATCGAGGAGGAGACCTTTGTGGATCTCGGCGGCGGAAAGTGCCGCTGGGAGATCACCAAGGTCAACCCACTGTATGAGGTCTCCGTCGTGACTTTCCCGGCCTACGAGGAGACCGCCGTAAAAGCCCGCCATGCGGATCTCGCCGAGATCCAGCGCCGGCAGGCCGAGGCGTGGAAAACTAAGATGAAAACCAGACTGACAGGAGGAGACAAACATGGCACTTAAAGTACTGCTGCTGCGCAATAAGCTGTCCGCCGTCAACGCGACGCTTGCACAGCTGCGTGAGCAGCTCAACGGATTTGAGACGCGCGAGGCAGAGCTCGCCGCCGACATCGAGGCCGCGCAGACCGATGAGGAGCGCGCCGCCTGCGAGACGGCGATCGGCGAGTTTGAGGCGGACCGCGACAAATGCACGGCAGACATCGAGGCCGCTGAGGCGGATGCCGCGAGCCTGACTGAGCAGATCGAAGCCGCCGAAGCCAACGCCGCCGAGGCCCGCAGCGCAGCCCACACCAACCCCACACATCACACTGAGAGAGGAGCACACAAAACTATGCCTACCAACACCGCGGGCGGCGATGCCCGCAGCCGTTTTTACGGCATGACCTACGCCCAGCGCGACGAATTTTTTGCCCGCGAGGACGTCACCGAATTTTTGACCCGCACCCGTGAGATGCTTGGCCAGCAGCGCGCCGTGTCCGGCGCAGCCCTCGGCATCCCCGAGGTGATGCTGGACATTGTCCGCGACAACATCAACCGCTACAGCAAGCTCATCGGCTTCGTCCGCCTGCGCCAGGTGCGCGGCAAGGCGCGCCAGAACATCGTCGGCACTGTGCCGGAGGCCGTGTGGACGGAGATGGTTGGCTCGCTCAACGAGATGACTATCACCATCAACCAGGTCGAGACCGACGGCTACAAGGTCGGCGGCTATGTCTTTGTGTCCAACTGCTACCTCGAGGACGACGACAACATCGGCCTCGCGACCGAGATCCTCGACCAGCTTGGCCAGGCAATCGGCTATGCGCTGGACAAGGCCATCCTGTTTGGCACCGGCACAAAGATGCCGGTCGGCATCGCCACTCGCCTGGCGGCTGCAACGTCTCCGGCGTGGTGGGGCACCAATCAGGGCACGTTTACCAACCTCAGCACCAGCAACGTCAAAAAGCTCAACATCGCCGCCAAAAGCGGCGCGGAGTTTTACGCCGATCTCATCGGCGCGCTGGGTGTCGCCGATACCAAGTATTCGGCCGGCAAGCCCGTCTGGGTGTGCAACCACAAGACGCACATTGACCTGCAGGCCAAGGCACTGGCATTTAATAGCGCGGCGGCCCTGACCGCCGGCGTCACGTCTGAGCTGCCGATCATCGGCGGACAGATTGTGGAGCTGGACTTTGTCCCGGACAACCAGATCATCGGTGGCTACATGGACCTGTACCTGCTGGCAGAGCGCGAGGGCACGACCCTCGAGCAGTCCACGGAGGTCAAATTTATCGAGGACCAGACTGCGTTTAAGGCAACCGCCCGCTACGATGGCAAGCCGGTGCGCGGCGAGGCGTTTGTGATCGTCCGCTACGACAACACGGCGGCGACCACCAGCCTGACCTTTGCGTCAGATGCGGCCAACACTGCGCAGAGCACGCCGTCCGGCTCCGGTAACGGCTAATGGCGGACGCCAGCCCGGCCGAGACGGTGCTTGCGCTGCTCAAGGCTGATCTCGGCGTGACGCACACCAAGCGCGACGAGTACTTTGCGGCGTTGATCGCAGCCGCGGCCAAGATGCTGCGGACGGAGGGCATTATCCTCGACATGGGCGACCAGGGCGACCAGCTGCTGCTGGAGATGTACGCCGCGCACCTGCACGAGCGCAGGCAGCAGCCGACCATGGCGATGCCGCGCTACCTGCGGGCCAAAATCAACAATCGGCTCTGCCATCAGCAGATGCAGGGCTAAGGTACAACACGCCGGTGTGTCCAATTTGGACACACCGGCAAAGGAGGGAGACGTGTGTACGATGATGTAATCAATCTGATCGCCATTGACGAGCGCGGCAACGATGTCGGCAAGCACGAGGTGTTTTGCCGACGCGAAAGCATCACGCGCGCCGAGCACTACCAGGCGGCCGCCGTTGGCCTGCACCCGTCGGTGCAGTTTCGGCTGGCCGACTGGAGAGACTACGACGGACAGCGATTCGTCGAGCACGAGGGCAAGCGATACATCGTCGAGCGCACCTACGAGACACGGGACGGCGGGCTTGAGATCGTGGTGAGGTGACGGCATGCGCGACGAGACTGTAACCATCTCCACCCTGGACAAGGCCATCGCCGGCGCGCTGGACGAGTACAACGCCGACGTGCAGAGCAAGATCCGCACACTGGTTGAAAACGCCATGCGCAAGCTGGTGCGCATCACAAAGGCGACCGCACCACGGCGCACGGGCAAGTATGCAAAAAGCATATCGTCAAAAGTCTCCGCTGACACGCCGAGCAACTATGCAAAAATGTGGTATGTGCGCGGAGACCGTGCGATGCTGACGCACCTACTTAACGACGGCCACGCAAAAGTCAACGGCGGGCGCGTGCCTGGCACGCATTTTTTGGATTACGCAAAAAAGCAAGTAATCGAGGAGTACCTCGAGGCGGTAAAGGAGGCGCTGAGCGGTGGCTGATATCATCCCGGAGGTGCTGGAGGGCATCCGATACACGGAGACAGCCTGGGCGATGCCGCCGGAGCTGCCATATGCCGTGTATCATGATCACATCGACCGACGTGGCGCTGACCTGTATAACGGCATCACAGACCACGACATCACCGTGGAGCTCTACGCGCGTAAGCCGGTTCCGGAGCTGGAGGACCAGATCGGCCGGCGGCTCGATGCGCTCGGCATCGAGTACGTCCGGCAGGAGCGCGAGTGGATCGACACGGAGCACTTTTTTATGACGGTGTACGACTTTGCGTACACCGAGAAAGGATTTGCATAATTATGGCACTTACCAAACGAAAAGACATCACGCTTGGGTCCGGCAAGCTGTACATGCAGGAGTATACCGACACGACGATCCCGGAGCCGGAGGCCATCTGCGTGGATGATAACATCCTTGGCTACATCTCCGGCGGCGCGACGGTGTCGTACAAACCGACATTTTACACGGCCAAGGACGACCTCGGCCTGGTCTCCAAGACGCTGATCACTGCCGAGGAGGCGACGCTTAAGTCCGGGATCATGACCTGGGACGGCAACACACTTGCCAAACTCAGCGCGACGGCGCGCGTCACAGAGACGGACGCAGATACCAGCGCGAGCAAGCCTGCAAAGCGGTCCGTCAAGATCGGCGGCGTCGCAAACGACAACGGCAAAAAATACGTCCTGGCCTTTTGCCACGTGGACAAGGACGGCAAGCGCAAGCTGTACGTCCGCATGGTCGGCAAAAACCAGTCCGGCTTTGAGATCGCTTTTGCCAAGGACAAGGAGACCGTCATCGACGCCGAGTTTAGCTGCGACCCGATGGACACCGACGGCACGCTGATCTACTACGACGAGGTGTACACAGCATGACAAATCGCTTTACACTTGGCCAGCACAAGGCGACCTTTACGCTGGAGCTGCAGGACGGCCGCGAGCTGTTGCTGACCGTGCCGCCGCTGAGCGTTTTTAAGCGGATGACGGCTATGCAGGACAGCGCGGGCGTGGACGATATGATCGACATCGTCTGCGACATCCTTAACTGCAACCGCACGGGCGCGACGTTTACACCCAAGGAGGTCGCCGGGCTTTTTGCCTTTGACGATCTCGTCGGCTTTTTTTCCGTATACTCGGACTTTGTCGCGGGGGCGACCAAGGCAAAAAACTGACGATCCCGTACTATCCCGATGACGGTGATGGTACGGGATGCCACTACACGATCGAGACGGTCGGAGAGCATCTGGTGGCACAGTATGCCAACATGGCTCTGCCGGACGTCTGCGATCTGCTGCTGGACGACTATATGCTGCTGCTGCGGGACGCCTTTATCGCGCGCAAGCTGCAGTCAGCAGACGGCCGCGAGTACCTGGATAACGCCTGGAGGCTGGAGCAGACTGAGCCGGATGTGGACGGTCTGCGCAGAACCTTTGGGCGGCAACGGCAAGAGGAGGTGGACACTTGAGCGGCAAAGGTACGACACTTAAGGGCATCACCGTCGAGATCGGCGGCGACACCACAAAGCTTGGCGACGCGATCCTTAAGGCGCGCAAGTCAGCAAAAGACCTTAGCGGCGAGCTACGCGGCGTCGAGTCGCTGCTTAAGCTTGATCCCACCAACACCGTCCTGCTTGCACAAAAGCAGGAAATTTTGGCCGAGTCGATTGCCGGCGCGAAGGACAAGCTTAAGATGCTGATCGCGGCGCAGGAGTCGATGTCCAGGCAGCTGGCCGATGGCAAGATCAGCCCGGAGCAGTACCGAGATTTTGAACGAGAGATCGAGTCGACGCGCCAGCAGCTCACGCGGCTGGAGGCAGCTGCCTCTGGAACGGACGACGCCGTCGCTGATGTCGGTGACGCAGCCAGGGAGGCCGGAGAAAAGGCCGAAAAAGCCTCCGGCGGCTGGACCGTCTTAAAGGGCACGCTGGCCGACCTGGCAGCGTCGGCAATCAAGACCGCCGCGAGCGCAATCAGCGACACGGCGCAGGAAATGATTACCGGCGCGGCGGAGTATGGCGACACAATCGACAAAATGTCACAAAAGATGGGCATGTCGTCCGACGCTTATCAGGAGTGGGATTTTGTCCTGCAGCACTGCGGCGCGTCGATTGAGTCGCTCAAACCCGCGATGAAAACGATGGCCACAGCTGCCGAAAACGGATCGGACGCCTTTGCGCAGCTCGGCATATCGCAGGAGCAGATCGCTGGCATGTCGCAGGAGCAGCTTTTTGATGCCACGATTGCAGGTCTGCAAAATGTGACCGACGAGACGCAGCGGACATACCTTGCCGGGAAACTCCTTGGCAAGGGCGCGACTGAGCTCGGCCCGCTGCTTAACACAAGCGCGGACGACGTCGCCGATATGCGCGCGCAGGTGCACGACCTCGGCGGCGTGATGGGCTCGGACGCGGTCAAGGCGGCCGCAGCCTATCAGGACAGCCTGCAAAACATGCAGTATGCCTTTAGCGGATTAAAAAACAACATCTCTGGCGAGCTGCTGCCGACGCTGACGCTGATCATGGACGGCATCACAAAAATGCTGACTGGCGGCGGCGACGAGGTCGCGGCAGCGGTCGGAGATCTTGTCGTGTCCCTGTCTGGGCAGCTCACGGCGCAAGCGCCGCGCATGATGTCCGTCGCGATGACCTTTATCGCGGCTCTGGTGACCGGCCTGCTGTCCGCGCTGCCTGACCTGATGGGCGCGGCCGTGGATTTGGTGGGTGCGCTGCTGCTCGGCATCGCGGAGCAGCTGCCGGGCATCATCACTGCGGCGATGTCCGCGCTGCTAGGCATCGTGGACACGATCACGTCCCCCGAGTCGATCACGCTGCTGATCCAGGCTGCGATGCAGCTGATGCTGGCACTCGCTCGCGGGCTTATCACGGCGATCCCGCAGCTGATCGACGCCGTCCCTGGCATCATCACAAATCTCGTGGAGTCTTTTTACGCGATGCTGCCGGAGATCATCGGCGTGGGCATCGAGATCGTCATCGCACTGGCGTCCGGGCTTGTGTCCAACGCCGGGCACATCATCGCGGCTGTGCCGCGTCTCGTAGAGACGATCGTCCGCGGCTTTTTGGCCGCCGTAAAGTCCTACTGGGACATCGGCAAGTCCATCGTCGACGGAATCCGCAAGGGCATCACGGAGCAGTGGCAGCGGCTTAAGTCGGATGTGTCCAATCTTTTTACGGGGCTTGTCAGCTGGATCAAAAATCTGCTCAAAATCCGCAGCCCGTCGCGCGTATTTGCGGATATCGGACAAAATATGGCGGCCGGCATCGGCGACGGCTGGGCGTCTACGATCGGCGACATCAATCGCCAGATCGGCGAGTCGCTGCAGCCGCAGTACGTCGTCGGCGTGGATATGCAGGGACTGTATGCGCAGTCGGCTACGCTGCAAGCGGCCGCCGCTCCGGGCGCCGGCGGCGACATCGCCGCCGTGCTGGAGCGCATGGACCGCCTCGAGCGCGCGATCACCGGGATGCAGATCTACATGGACGGCGACGCACTTGTCGGGTCTGTCGCCACGCGCATGGACTATGCGCTAGGCGGAATCTACACAAGCAAGGCACGGAGGACTATCTAATGGCACTATCTTGCAAAATCGGTGGCGTGCAGTACGCCGGCCTGCAGCTGATGGGCGTGCAGATCGGACTGCCGGACGTAAAAACGCAGACCGTCAGCGTCCCCGGCGCGGACGGCGAGCTGGATCTCACCGACGCGCTGACCGGCGAGCCTGTCTTTGGCAACCGCACGATCAAGCTTAAGCTGGGTTTTTGGCCGCGTGGACCTTTTGACTTTTACGCTTTCGCCGCTGCCGTGCATGGGCAGCGGCGAAAGCTGGAGCTCGACGGCCGCGACGGCTATTACATCGGGCGCTGCACGGTCGGCACGCCGGACACATCGCTGGCCCGCACGATCTTTGACCTGACGATCAACGCAGACCCTTACCGGCTGGATGACGCCGAGGTATCCGTAAAGATCCCGATGCTCGCGGCGTCGGACAACGTCTTGGTCGGCCGGAGCGTTACGGCGATCGGATCATCGTCTTCTGTTGACGAATACTTTGACGTCGTCGGAGACGGCGCGAGCAGTGTGCTGCGCATCAAATCTGTTGCCGACACCGGCGCCGGCGTATATGGCTTTGCGCGCTTTAAGCTGCCTTGGCCGGTCGCCGGCAGCTGCCTTGTGTCGGCAGATATCACTGGTGGGTGGTACACCATCGTGGACGCATCCGGTAAGACATACGGCGACGGCAAAAGCAGGTGGATCTCCAGCGTGCCGGCCGGCGGGCTGTACATGATGATGGAGACAATCAATCCAGGCGGGTGCACAGCAAGCAACATCAAAATTTTCCGTGCACAGCCAGGAGCGCTCGCCGGGCTGTGCAGTGACCGGCTGATGTATCCGGCGTCCGATAAAGGCTGTGTGCAGATCTATCGCTGTGATCGCGCGTATGCCCCGGCGACGCTCGGCGACCGCGATACATCCAGCCCGTATCTGCAGATCCGCAAGACGCCGGACTACGCATACGCGATCAGCGGCACGGCTGGCGAGCTTACGCTTACCGGGCGGAGGGGGTGGATCTGATGTACGCTGGCTATACAGACGGTACGCTGCTTTTTGCAGTCGGCATGGCCGGGCGCGAGATCTCTGCCGGCACGCTGCACCGCGCAGTCGGCGAGATCGACTCGGCGGATCTTGTGCTGCCGCCGTCCAACACGATGCGCGACGTGCCAGTCAAGCGCGCGTCCGTCATATCGATCCAAAAAGACGGAGTGGAGATCTTTCGCGGGTCCGTGGCGGACACGTCCACGGATCTGCGCGGCAGCCGCACCTACAGCGTGGACGGCGCCATGCTGTGGCTCGCCGATATCCGCAAGCCGCCATTTGTGATGACAGAGGACACCGTGACGTACTACGTTACGGCGCTGCTGACGCAGTACAATGCCGCTTGTCTGCCCGCAAAGCAGATCCAGTTGGGCACCATCGACACCACACTGCCCAGCTTGTCCGTGGAGCAGACGGAGTATAAGACGATCCTTGCGCTACTGCAGGAGGCTATGACGGCCGTCGGCGGGACGATGCGCCTGCGATACGCCGCCGGCAACGTATACCTGGATGTGCACAAAAGCTATCGCCATATGTGCACGCAGCAGGTGGATATCAGTAAAAATTTGCTAGATCTTACCGACAAAATCGACGGCGCGAGCTTGCTGACGCGCGTCTACCCAGTCGGAAAAGACGGGCTGACGATCGGCAGCGTAAACGGCGGGATCCCGTATCTGATCAACGCTGACGCCGAGGCGCTGTATGGCCGCATTGACGGCACGCTGCGCGTGGACACGGACGATGCGGCTGCGCTCAAGGCGGCCGCGGCCACGTACCTTGCGCAAAACTGCGGCCTGTCGCGCGGCATCGAGGTCAGCGCGGCGGACCTGTCCGGCGCTGACACGGAGCTGGAGCCTTTTGATGTCGGCGACAGCGTGCGCGTGGTGTCTCCGCCGCACGGCATCGACACCGTGATGACGGTGTCCAAAGTGGACACAAGTCTCGTCGGCGGCAAGGACAGTCTGACGCTCGGCTGGGGCAGTAAGACGCTCACCGGCGCCGTCGTCTCCGGCGGCCGGTCGACGTCCACGTCGACCGGCGGCGCTGGTGTTGTGGTCGACGATGCAGTGGATGCCGCATCATCGCGGCCGCGCTGGCGCAAAAGCTTGGCAAAGCCGATGTTGCCGACTACATCACCGCGCAGGGCACGACCGGTGTGTGGACGTGGCGCAAGTGGGCATCTGGCACCGCCGAGCTGTGGGGCATTTTCATTGCCGATTCTTTGGCCGTGGATAATGCGTGGGGGGGCGTGTATTATGGCACATGGATGGGCGTGGCCGCAAACAAGGCCGGCCGAAAATACCCGTTTGCGTTTAAGGACGCGCCGGTTGTCATCGCAACGCCCTATAGCCCGTCATCCGACATCTGGCTGTTGACGGACAGCGCAAACAACGTCGGGACGCCACAGACATATGCACCGGCCTATGCGATCGCGCGGCCAAACGCCGAGACTGTGGTTAACCCGCAGATACACTACCATGTCATCGGCAAGTACAAGTAAAGGAGGCTACCACATGACTATCACAATCGCAGATGGACGAGGGGCGCTGTGGCAGTGGGACACCGGGCGGCGCTTGCGCGTTGGCAGTGGCGTGGAGCAGATTCACTACCAAAATCGCGCGCTTGGCGGAAGCGTTGACGTGGCCGTCGGCACAGACGGCACGGCCATCATCCCGGACGAACTGCTGCAGGACTGCCACACGCTGACGGCCTACGTCTACGTCACCGACGACACCGGCGCGTACACGATGGAGCAGCAGGACTTTATCGTGCACAAGCGCGCGAAGCCCGCCGAGTATGTATACACACCGACAGACCAGATGACGCTGCAGACGATCCAGCGTCAGATCGGCGACCTTGCCGACCTGACGACGGAGGCAAAGGACACGCTGGTGGCGGCAATCAACGAGGCGGCACGGACGGGCGGAGGCGCTGGTAGCATGGACTTGCGCGTAGCAGACGGCTACGTGCAGTACAGCACGGACGGCGGCAGCACGTGGACAAACCTTATCGACATGGCAGAGCTCAAAGGCGCGAACGGCATCACACCGACGATCGGCGACAACGGGAACTGGTATCTCGGCGCGGAAGATACCGGCAAGCCATCGAGCGGAGAGACTGGACCGCAAGGCACACCCGGCATCTACTATGGCACGACGCAGCCGACCGGCGACACGCACCCGGTGTGGATTGACCCGGGCGGCGAACATGATGACGGTGGCCTGCTCCCCGCCGTAACAGCCGCCGACAACGGCAAAGTCCTGAGCGTGGTCAACAGTGCATGGTCTGCGGCGGATATGCCAACGGGCGGAACGGACATGGGCATCACCGGCGCGAAGGTCGGCCAGATCGCCAAGATCACAGCCGTGGACGACACGGGCAAGCCCACCGCGTGGGAGGCGGTGGATATGCCGTCAGGCGGTGGCGGTTCTGCGGAGACGTTTGAGCTAATTAAATATATCAAGACAATCGAAGCCGTCAACGAAATCAGGATCAACGCAGATGACAGCGGGGAGCCGTTCGAGCTGGAGAAGGTCCAGATTTACACACATTTGTATCTCAAAGACGACGCCGCTGCCTACATCAGAATCAGGCTTCACAACAGCATCAATGGTAGCACCACGCATTACAACTGGCCATTCATTGCTTCAAGCGCCAATATCAGTAGCAACACATCCGCAAAGTACCCTGCCATGTATGCAGGTTACTTTAAACCAAAAGACTACACAATCAACAACAAAAAATACTGGGTGGCAGATACGTGGAGCGCGCCCGCCGCCGGAACGTCAGTCGTCGCAGGTGCCGTAAACAGACTTGATTTTTTAAACAACGGTGCGTACGAAACGCACGTGATGGATGCAGTACGCTGCGTAATGATAAGCGCAAATAACGGAGCTGTTCAGATTGGCGCAAATAGTGAAATTTGGATATTTGGGAAGCGGGGAAAAGTTACATGAGAATTTGCGAAAACGGCATCCTACGAGACATGACCGCCGCCGAGATCGCGGCCATGCAGGACGCAGCGGCACGCGCAGAAACAGAGGAAAAGCACCGCCCGCTGTCTCTGGGCGAGGTGCAGGAGATGATGGTGCGGGCGCAAATCAACAGGCTGGCTGTGGACGATGCGACCGCGCTGCGAATGGTGGCGTACTACCCAGACTGGACGGCTGGCACGGCCTACGCAGCCGGTGACAGGGTGGTGTACAACGGCGATCTGTACAAGGTGCTGCAAGCGCACACATCGCAGGGCACATGGCTGCCGGGCGCGGGAACAGAGAGCCTGTACACCCGCATCGACGAGCAGCACGACGGGACAAAGTACGATCCCATCCCGTACAGCGGCAACATGGCGCTGGAGGCTGGCAAGTACTACATCCAGAGCGGTAAGACGTACCTGTGCAACCGCGACACCGGCAACCCAGTGTATCACGCGCTGGCTGAGCTGGTTGGTCTGTATGTGACGGAGGTGACGACATGAGCACGCCCATTTGCAAAGTGTGGGACGCCGAGCAAGGCAAATACGTCGGCATCCCGGCGATCAAAGGCACGGACGGGAAAACACCTGTCAGAGGCACGGACTACTGGACGGCATCTGATAAGCAGGAGATTGTAACCGACGTGCTTGCGGCGCTCCCGGACGGCACGGAGGTGGCATATTGAAGAAGCTCTACGAAGAGGCGTCCGTGCAGGACATCGCCACTGCCATCCGTGAAAAGACCGGCGGCACGGAAACGTACAAGATCGCGCAGATGGGTAATGCGGTTCGTGGCATCACTGGCGCGGAGGATATCGCGTGGCACCAGTGCCCGGAGGCGGTGCGCAATTATCTGGCCAACGTGACCTATGACCCAAGCGACTACAGTACATCTCAAATTGCCAATTATGCGCCAGCGGCAGCAGTTGTGAGCAATCACAAGCCCATCGGTCAGACGGCTGGCGGCACGGTTCACTACAACGAAGTGCCAAATGTGCCCACGCCATTTGCCTCTGGCGGGAAAGCGGGAACTCTCAAACCGCTGGACACACTGCGATGGATTCGCACTCGGGAAGGATCTGCCGAAGCGTGGAACGTGCGTGACCTTGGAGGCTGGGCGTGCGACGGCGGTACTGTTAAATATGGTCTGCTGATTCGCGGCGGGCGTATCTCTTCCGCAGACCGGGCGGTGCTAGTCGGCCAACTCGGTGTGCAGCATGAAATCGACCTCAGGGGCAAAGAGAACCGTCCCTCTTACGACGATGAAGTGACAACAGAGTCCCCGCTTGGTAATGATGTGTGGTTTACGGTTGCTGACAAGGCGGCATCCTACGCACTGACGCCGGTTGCAACGTGGCAGCTATATCTTCGCTGTGTGATTGACGCGGTTACGCATCGAGAGCCAGTATATTTCCATTGCACAGCAGGTGCAGACAGAACCGCAACTCTTGCGTGCGTGCTTGAGGGATTGCTCGGCATGAGCCAGTCGGATATTGACAAAGACTATGAGATTACTACATTTTCTACCGGCTCTGGGTCAGACCAGAATGCACGGAGACGCAATGAGCCAGAGTGGAAGAAGCTTATCAACGCAATCAACGCCGTTTCTGGAGACACGTTCCGCGATAAGTGCGTGCATTTTGCCGTGGGAACGTGCGGAATGTCGATGGCTGATATCAACGCTTACCGCGCGGCTATGACCGACGGAACGCCAGAGACGCTGCACTGGTATCAGACAATCGCCAAAAATCTTACAGGCTGCACGATCAGCAACGCCGCGTCTCAAGTGGAATATGGCGAGGCGTACACCGCTATTCTCACGGCGGACAGCGGAAAGGCGCTCAACTCTGTTGTAATCAAAATGGGCGGCGTGGATATCACGGCCACGGCTTACTCGGTTTTCAGCGGCGCAATCAACATCGACAGGATTACGGGAGCGGTATCAATCACCGCATCGGCCTCTGTACCGTCTGTTCTTTACAGTATCACGCGCAATCTCACCAACTGCGCGTCATCTAACACTGCTGACACTGCCGCCGAGGGTGCGGCCTACACCACGACGCTCTCCCCGACTGGAACTTTCAAGAAACTCGGCACAATCACCGTCACGATGGGCGGCGTGGACATTTCCGCGTCGGCAGTATCCGGAAGCACAATCACAATCGCCAACGTAACTGGCAACATCGTGATTACCTGTGAAGCTGTCATCACGAACATCATTGACACTATTGGAATCTCTGCTGATACGCGACTGAGCACATCGACCGGCGAAAACAAAGCGAAGGTAGGCACGGCAACGATAGGTGCAAATATGGACGCAAAAAGTCTCATCCATCTCGCGGCTGGTGATACGCTCCGTATAAAGGGTATGAGTCTATCCGCTACGCAGGATAGGCAAAGCGCGGCAGTGCGTTATAGCGAAACGGCGGAAATTATAAGCGCGGACTACCCATACAATGGGCGTCACTGGAGCCAGATTGATTTTGCCAGCAGCGGAGATATTGTCACGGTAACAGCGGAAATTAATAGTTATATCCGCATAAGTATGCCTTGCGCGGACACATCTGCAGTTATCGCTACCATCAACGAACCGATTACGTAAAAGGAGGCGCAAGATGGACATCATCGAGGCTTTTGCCACGAAAAACAAGTGCTATCAGGCGGGCGCGGCGCTAGTCCCGCGCGGCATCATGCTGCACAGCATCGGCTGCCCACAGCCTAACGCGGACGTGATGGCGCGGTACTACAACCAGTACCAGCCGGGCGGGCAGAGCGTGTGCGTGCACGGTTTTATCCAGCGTGACGGCACGTATTACCAGACGCTGCCGTACAACATGCGTGCATGGCACTGCGGCGGCGCGGCGAACGCAACGCACATCGGCATCGAGATGACCGAGCCTGCCTCCATCGTCTACACCGGCGGCGCGAGCTGGCGCGACTTTGCCCCGGACGCGACCGAGGCGCACGTGCGCGGGACGTATGCCGCTGCTGTGGAGCTTTTCGCGCAGCTTTGCACGCAGTATGCGCTCGACCCGATGGAGGACGGAGTGATCATCAGCCACGCCGAGGGCGCGGAAAGAGGCATCGCTAGCGCGCACGCAGACCCCACGCACCTGTGGCGGGAGTTTGGGCTGACGATGGACGGTTTTCGGCAGGACGTCGCCACAGCGATGGCGGCAAAAAATACAGACGAGGAGGACGACGATATGATCAGATACCACAGCATCGGCGAGATGCCGAGCTACTACCGCGAGGAGGCGGCGCAGCTGGTGGACTCCGGCGCGCTGCAGGGTGACAATAATGGTGACCTTAATGTGTCGGAGGACATGATCCGCGGCGCGATTATCGGCATGCGCTACGCTGAGGCACGCAATCCGCGCTATTACAGCATCGACGACGTGCCTACATGGGCACGTGAGGAGACGCAGCGTCTGATTGACCGCGGCGCATTGCAGGGCGACGGCAAGCACGAACTCAACGTCACGTATGACGCGCTACAGGCAATGATCGTGTGCCAGCGGATGATTGACGCCGCTGGCGGCGGGAAGTGAGGCGCGGATGTCGGAGGTTATCATTGCCGCGCTGGTCAGCGCAGCGGCCGCCATTGTGGTCGGCCTCATCAACAGCCGCGCGCAGCACAACAAGCTGATCGCGGAGCTGGACAAGCGCGACGAGCTGCAGGCGTATCGCATTGGGCAGCTCGAGCGCAAGGTGGACAAGCACAATCAGGTCATCGAGCGTACATATAAGCTGGAGGAGTGCACCGAGCTCCTCGGCGAGCGCATCAAGGTGGCCAATCACCGGATCGATGATCTCGAGAACAAAAATTAAGAGGAGGACATCATTATGGAACTTGGTATTGCATCTGTGGCGGCGATCACCGCCATCGCGTATCTGCTGGGCATGGCCGTCAAGGCCACCAGCGTGGCCGACAAATGGATCCCCATCATCTGCGGCGCGGCCGGCCTGATCCTCGGCGTCGTCGCGTGGGCGATGGGCGTGCCGGACTATCCGGCGCACGACTGGCTCAACGCCGCGGCCGTCGGCATCGTGTCCGGCTGGGCGGCGACGGGCCTTAACCAGTCGATTAAGCAGATCACAAAGTAATCACGTTCTCGCAAAGGCCGACGGAAGCATGTCGTGGCCGGACTACTTCCTGCTGCCGATCAAGCAGTGACGCGGGGATAATCGCGGGGATAAATTTGCGCACAGACTGCGCAAGCGCTTGCGCGCCAGTGCTTTCCAACTCGGCACAATTTGCTTGACGTGCGGAGGGTCACAGGTTCAAGTCCTGTATCGTCCACCAGCGGAAAACCCGGCAATCCATTGAGATTGCCGGGTTTTTTGCGTTTTGCAGC
>SFKI01000043.1 GCA_004554775.1 Subdoligranulum variabile | reverse complement strand
CTTTTCGATCTCGTCCTTCAGCGCGGTGACGGTTTCACCGTGCGCCGAAATGATCTCGTCGATTTTGTCCTCGTCGATGCCGAGGGCCTTGAGAAATTTGCGGGTGAGTGCCATGACACATTCTCCTTTTCCTTGGGGGCGATTCTCCGCCCGTGAATGTTGATATATGCAAACAGGGGCGGCAGTGCTTTGCCGTCCCTGGGTTTGCTGATATTGGGTTATAAATCAATCGAAGCCATCGCGCAGCGCGTTTGCGGCCACGTTTTGCAGGGCTGTTCCGCCATCGTTGAGCGCATCGCGGATGTACGGGCGGCCTCGCATTTTGTATGTGCCATCGTGCACATATTTGCCGTATTCCAGCGTATTGCCCACGTCCACGGTGTTTTCGCCGCTGCGGTCTACCTCATACGATACGTCGCGCATCAAATCGCCGGTCTGACGGATGGGCTTGCCATAACCGGCCTGCATCTTATTAACGATCAAATGCACGGCTTCGACGCCCATGGCGGTGAGCGCCTTTTTGATGTTTCCGCGCATTTGGGAGCGCACGCGGTCGCTGTTATCGGTCAGCCTTACCTGTACGGCCAAGCCTGCTCACCTCCACCAGGATGCCGGTGACGCGGATAAACGCTTTGGCAAACGTGCACGCCCACGCGATCACAAACACGGCGACCGGGATATCGTACAGATTGGCGCGCAGCACGTAGAGCAGCAGCAAAAATGCAAGCATTGTATTACCTCCTGTCGGTTACAACGTTCGGGATCAGGACACAAAAACAATTGATAACTTCCTTCGCCGGGGCGGATGGGTCGCCGGGATAGGCCAGCTCGTTTCCCCATATCGTCCGAAATTTCTCATTTTCCGCTATGGTTTTATTGTTCAGCGCGACGTGCGATTCACGGCTGCGAACCATGCGCGTAGACCATGTTTTGGTAATGCGGATGCCTATCTGCGCGGCCTCGTGCAATTGGTCGGCGCGGGCCTGCGATTGCAGCCGCGTGCGCTCGGTCTGCGCGATGCGCCGGGCATTGGCCGCGCTGTTACCCATCACGGCGCGGATGCGGCGAATGATCTTTTCCTGTGATTCACCCAGCAGCGTGGCCTGCACCATCTCATTCTGTAAGCGCCGGATCACGGCGGGCGCTTCGACCAGGTTATGGAAGGCGATCTTGGAAAACAACGGCTGCGTATCGCGGAAAATGATAGCGGCCTGCCTGCGCGTTACGCCCGTGATCAGGCTTTTTCCGGCCGCATCCACGCCGCCGAAGGCCGTTAACTTTGTGCCGGTGTAGTTGGAGTTTACCGCGTATATCTCGGCAAGCGCCTTTTTGATCTCCGGCTCGAGCTTTCCGCCCGCGTCCCTGATCTGCTGCTCGATGGATTCGATCACGTGCTCCTGCCGCATCAGCTCGCGGATATAGCCCTCGCGCCATTTTTTAATCAGGTCGGGCGTGTTGTAGTAGTTGGGCGGCTGGATCTTACCGCTGTCGATATCGCGGATTTTTTGTAAAAATCGGCGGTTCATACGGATGGCCTTTTTGAGCGCTTCCCCATACACCGCCGATATGCGCTGCGTGAGCGCCTTTTCGATCTCGTCCGCGATTCTCACCGCTTCGTCATCCATGCGCCCACCTCCATATTCGCGCTACAATGCGTTTTAACGGGCTTTTGCGCAAGCCCTTACTGTTTATCGTCCGCGCCGTTATCTCCGTCCTGATCGTCCAGCAGGCGCTGCAGCGCGTCCATGCTGGGCTGCCCGGACACCTCCTCGGCGCTGACGTTTGCGATAATGTCCTCGATCTCCTCCTGATCGATATAGGGATTGAGCTTTAGCGCCGTTCGCCGGTCGATGTCCTGCCGCATGGTGTAGATATCCTGCACCGTCTCCTGGCGGTTCGCCATCTGCTGGCGCTTAAACTTGATTTCCTCGGTCTCGATGCCGATTAACCTAAGCACCTGCTGGACAAACGCAAAGCATTGCCATTCGTAGTGGTCGCATTTGAGGTTCAGGTTGGTCATCGCGGCCTGGATCGCGACGTTCGTCAGGCTCCCGCCGGTCAGCTCGTCCATCGACATGGCCATAAAGTCCGCATACAACGCCTTTTCGAGCAGCTGCAGCGCTACCTGCCGGGCGGTATAGGGCACCTCAATCGTTTTCGGCTCGGCGGAAGCCGTGCCAGCGCCGTCAGAAACAGACATGGCGACCTTTAGCTTCTGGATTTCCTCGATCACCTGCAACGCTTGGTCGGTCGAGCCGCCGAAATTGTTGAGCACCCAATACACATCGTTCGCGCGGTCCAGGTTATCGCCAAAGTCTGACAGGATGCGGTCGTATGCGTTAATTTTGGACAGGATATTGGGCGTCAGCTCACTGTGGTGCTCGTCGTTGGCGTACAGCGCGATCACGGGCAGGATGCTGTAATTCTGCGCGCCGATGATCTCATTGCCGATCTCGTCCGAGCGCACGCGCAGGATATACGCGCGCTTGGGCTGCGCCTCGGTGATCTCGCCGCCGTCCTCCTTGTAGATCGTCACGCCGTCCGCCTCGAACACGCGCATGTACAGCGGGCGCTTGGCGTTGAGCTGCCAGAACTGGATCACCGCGCCGGGGATGCCGTTTACCTCGTCCAGCAGCGCCACGCAGCCAGTCAGCCCATCGACCGCCGCGGGCAATACCTCGATATGATCCAGGTTCCAGTAGCCATAGGCCACGCCGTGCAGCAACGCGCGCTCGCCGATCTGCTGGATCGCGTTATCAAAGCCCACGCCCAGCCGCGCCTTATCCTCGGCCTTATCCAGCGTTACGCCGTTTCCAAGCAAAAACTGGTTCTGCTGGCAAATAAACCGCCGCACAAAGTTGGACGATACGCGGTTACCGGCCACCTCCTGCTGGCGTATCCTGCGCCGCTTCATGCCGTTCGCGTCGGTCGCCTCGGTGGTGCTGATGCGCAGCAGGTATTTGTCGTCCAGCGTCGGGTTATCGCCGTTATAATAGCGGTTCGCGGCCAGCGCGGAGCGGAAGAAATCGGACGCTCGGTAGCTGTTGACGATCTTTCGCGCGTTCTCGCCGCCGCCGCCCATGGCAAGCCAATCCTGATATGTGTAGGTCGTATACATTTTATAAGCCCTCCGTCAGGCCGTGCCGCTCTTTATCCAGCAGCCTGCAAATGTCCGCCGCGCTGTCCGGCGCGTCGTCGTGCTCCGCGTCCTCGGTGTAGTCCATGATCTGCGCGATATACGCGCGGTCTGTGCCATCCAAAAACACGATATTTTTCCACCACTTTTTCAGGTAGGTGGAGATTTTCAGGTATTTGTTCTGTCTTTCGGCGTATATCCGCGCCTCGTAACCGCGATTGCGGATTTCTTTCCCCAGGTAGCCCTTATCGCCGTTATTTTCGCAGTACACGGGCGCGCACATCAGCCGGTTACAATCGGCCAGCGCCGCGTCCAGCACCGTATCCACATGCGCGCGCCACAGCCGACCGTACAGATACAGCGTATCGCCCACGCGCCGCCCGCACGTCATGGCCGTGTAGTCTTCGCCGCCATACGCCGCATCGATGTGCGCGATGCCGTCGCGCAGCATGTCCGCGTTGTCCGTATACCTGGGCGCATCGGCAAACAGCGCGTTTTCGGCGGCAATGTGCCGCAGCTCATAGTTGGCCGCAAACAGCGACGGCGACATGCTGTCCCGCAGCGCCTGCAGCTTTTCGGGCGATATCAGGCCGGTTGAATAGCAATCGTGCTTTTCCGGCGGCACGACCAGCGAAAAAGCGTCTTCTTTATGCCACGGCGTGCCGATGAACACGATGCGCCCGTCGCGGGTGACGATGTTGCGAAGCTCCTGTACAACGGCCTTTGTCCGCTCGCGCTCCGCCCGGCTGATGCGATCCTGTAGATTAACCACGTCGTCGCACACGATCAGATTGGCGTGCTTACCCGTCATGCTGCCGCCGCAGCCGCAGCC
>SFKI01000003.1 GCA_004554775.1 Subdoligranulum variabile | reverse complement strand
CCACAATGCTTATCTTTTGGTCTTTGGTTCGGAATAGTGTAGTGCTGGCGGTCTATCTCTTGTTTTCGGTTGCTTGCTTCCTTACCGTACATGAGCATTGCTGGCAGGGTTATCCTGACCGTAACCTTCCAGAAGGTTGATGCCGCCCCAAACACACAGGGCACCGCCGAGGCCCACAACGATGGTCTGCAAAGTAGTAACTGCGCTATTGAAAAATGCCATAAATTTACCTCCATAAATTTCAGTTTGATATGATTTGTTGATAAGGGAAAGCCGCCGGTCATTCGTTCACGGCGGCCATATCTTCATCCGACAGGTCTATGTCGTAGAGGTCAAAGGTTTCCTCCTGCGAAACCACCCGCTGCCGTTTCCGGCGCAGGGCGGTCAAGTACCTGTCCACGTCAAAATAGTTTTTCTTGTCGGCGTCGGAAAGGTATTTATAGCGGGGGTGCCGGGTAATGTCGTATTTCTCACTGAAAAACGGCCTGACACCGCGCACCTGCAAAATACACTTGCCTCCGTCCATCGTGGCGATTTCGTCCTGTGACATCAACTCCTTTCCTAACTTCTGATAATTCAATCCGTGAGAGGTCTGTGCGCCCCGGTTTTCGCTCTGGTTGTAGCTGTCGATAGTTTCTTTGCCCAGCACGTCAGAGATTTCCTTGGCGTTCTTGCCCCGCCCACTAAGAAAAAGCGTACAGTCGCAGTTGTCGGAAATGATTTCCGCAGCGTCCTTGTAGATGGCCTTTAACTGTGACTGGCTTTGCAAAATAATAGAAGCCGAGATTTCACGGCTTCGGATGGTGGCGATCAACTTGTCAAAGTTGGGTATCTGGCCGATGTTCGCAAACTCGTCCAGTATCATGCGGACGTGAACCGGCAGCCGCCCGCCGTATTTATCATCGGCCCGGTCACAAAGCAGGTTGATAAGCTGGCTCTGTACCATTGCCAGAATGAAATTAAAGGTGGTGTCCGTGTCCGACATAATCAGGAAAAGCGCCGTTTTCTCGTCCCCGATGGTGTCAAGTTCCAGTTCGTCGTCCTCCATCAGCTCCCGCACCTCGCGGATGTCAAACGGGGCCATTCTTGCGCCCGCGCTGATAAGGATTGAGGAACGGGTCTTGCCCGCCGAAAGCAGGAATTTTTTATACTGTCGGACAGCAAAATGGTCTGGATCACGTTCCTCCAATCGCTCAAACATCAAATCCACCGGCGATTGAAATTCCGGGTCGTCCTCGCGGGCTTCGCTGGCATTTATCATTTCAAGCAGCGTCGTGAAGTTCATTTCTTCCTCCGGCGCTTCCTGCCAGATATAGCCGATCAGGGCCGTGTAGAACAGCCGTTCCGATTTCACCCAAAAATCTTCGGCGGATTTTTCGCCCTCTCCCTTAGTGTTGCAGATCAGGGTGTTTACCAGCTTCAACACGTCTTTTTCCGAGTGCAGATACCGAAACGGGTTGTATTTCATGCTCTTGGAAAAATTGATGGTGTTCAGCACTTTCACGCGGTAGCCGCTGCGGATAAGGAGCTGGCCCACTTCACCGATCAAGCTGCCCTTCGGGTCGATTTTGTCAAGATAGAAAAAGGAAATGTCACAAACAATTTTCAATTTAGAAATTGTCCGTTTTCACATCATCACGCATCAATCGCTTCATCTTGTCCTCCAAGGTGTCCTTACTCTCTTTGCTGAAATGAACACCGATAACATAGGTGGTGTTGCCCATTCTCATATAGAACGAGCCTGCCGGATTAGGTCTTGTGTTTTTTACAGTTGCGGTATTCTGTGTCATGCGATACCTCCTTGAAATGGAAAAAGCCAGACAGGGTGTGAGGGTCGGCAACGAAGTCCGGCAACGGACTTCAAAAAACCTCGAACATCGTCCTATCTAGCTCTTATACTGTTTTTACTTTTTTCTTTGATTTCTCCGTTGCTTTCGTTGCCGGAGAAGAAAACTCCTTGTAAATTAAGGGGTTTTAAGGGATTAGCCCTGCAACGGGGTCGGCAACGGGATTGCAACTGGCTCGGCAACACGGTCAGTTTTTCAGAATGGAAGTTCCGTCTGTCGGGTTTCTTCCTCGGTCAGTTCACGAAAACCGTCCGGCAGATTTGAGCCTGTTGCCGTTAGCTCGTTGCCGGACAGAGGGATGCGTTCCCATCCTCGCTGTCTGCCGTACTTGGCAAAGATACGAGGATTGGAAAACGGTGTCCATCCCTCAATGCTGTTGTTCATTATCTCATTGATTTCTCGGATTTCCCATTGCTTCGGCTCGTCAAAGGGATGGTTCAGAGCTTCTGCATAGATCAGCTTGGAGCAGACCTGTGTGCCGTTGTAATTATCAAGGAAAGACTGTATCAGTCCTGCCTTGGTGTCCTCCGGCATGAATTGCTTTTGCAGTTCTCGCAGTTCCTTGTCCATGATAGATGAACATGGCTTCTGCCCACATCATATCAACAAACGCTCTGGATGCTGCTTCATTTTCCAGAATGTGAACTTCGGCTTTCTCGGGGTGTACCATGATGGGCAGGAACCTACGGTTGCCGCTTCGGTCAAGCGGTAGAAAGTCCATCGTATTGGAAGAACCGCCGAACACGCATTGTCGCAGTCGGTCTGCCGGATGGGTTTCATACGGCACTTTATAGGTTTCTTTCGCCCTGCTGATAAAGGACTTGATTTCCTCGATACTCTTGGCATTGGCTGTGGCAATCATTTCCGACATTTCGATTATCCAATGTCCCTGCATTTTGCGGTAAACATTGTCATCGTCAATCTTTTTCAGGTCATCGGAGAACCATTCATCTTTGACTGCCAACAGTCGGAAGAATGAGGACTTTCCTGCACCTTGCCCGCCGACCAGACAGAGCATGACTTCAAATTTGCACCCGGGCTTGAACACTCTGCTGATAGCTCCCAACATGAACAGTCGCAGGCATTGATAAGTGTACTCGCTGTCCTCTGCACCGAGGAAACGGGTCAGAGCGTAGCGGATGCGTTCTGTGCCGTCCCATTCCAGACTGTTCAGATAGTCACGGATGGGGTGGTACTTGTTGCAGTCAGCGATAATGGAGATGGCTTTCTGGATTTTCTTCTCGCTGGTCAGTCCGTACTTATCTTCCAGATAGAGCATGAGATAATTCAAGTCTGTATCATTCAAGGTCGCTGTCTGCTTGCTCCACCAAAGTGGCTTTACAATGTCGATACGCTCCGTGAGAATGTTGTACCTGACAGCACCTTGCAGATACGGGTCATTCTGAAAGACTGTCAGACAGTTCCTTAGGAATGGGATCGGTAATTGATACATCAGTAATTGATTTTTCTTTACTTGATATATCTTTATTTAATTGCGTTGGTTTTCCCAACGTAGGCTTTTCCTGCGTTGGATTATCCAACATTGGATTTTCCAACGTAGGTGAATCCGGCACAGGCTGGGGCTGTTCATAGATCACATAGTCCGCGCCGCGCAAGCGCCCTTGGCTGTCGCGCTCACGAGATCGGACGATGTACCCGGCCTGTTCCAGCTCCCGGATCGCGGCCCGGATCGCGTCGATCTGCTCCCGGTTGATAATGGATAAGCCTTTGAGCGTATAGTCCCAATCTTCCGGCAGAGAGAGCATTTGCGATAACAGGCCCTTGGCTTTCAGGGATAAGTCCTTGTTCCGCAGGTGGTGATTGGACATCACCGTGTAGCCCTTGTTACGCTCTACACGAAATACTGCCATGTTCTCAACTCCTTTCACTCGAAATGTCACCGCGTCGTAGGCGGTCAGCTTGCCCGGCTGGTAGGGACATTCCGCATAGACGCAGAATTGATATTTCCAGTGCGGGCGATAAAAGCGGCAGGTGCCGCAGTCCTCCGGCGTGACCGCCTCGCCGCTGTCGTAGTGGTCGAAACCGGGCTTGCCCTGCATGAGCTGTTCAAAGGCCCGGTCGCTGCCGGAAGTGAAGTACATAGGCCGTCGCCTCCTTTCTGCTTTTGGGCAAAAAGAAAAGCCGCAGACTTTTTCAAAATCTGCGGCTTGGCCGGGGAACAGAACAGGGTGCTGTCATGCTTGACAACACCCTGTTTCTGTCTGATAATTCAGTTGTTTTGACACGCCCCGTTTTCCGCTGCCCTAAAAAACATTGATTTTACTGGGTTTTTTCATGTTTTCTTATGGCACCACGGTTAAGGCGGATATTTTTATGACCCGCTGGCACAATGGCCTGCTCCCCACCGAGCCGTTCCACGGTATGGAGTTTGGCCTTTATCAGCAGATGATGGACTTTGAAAATACGGAGTTTACGACGAAGTACTTCAATAACTGCAACGATATTGACCTGGACAGCAAGGGCAACATCTACGTTTCGGACGGTTACAGCAATTACGCCATCCATAAGTTTGACCGCGAGGGCAACTACATCACCACCTTTGGAGGCAAGGGCGTGTTTGATGCTTATACCGACACCCCGGGTAAGTTCCTGGTTCCTCACGCCATCTGCGTGGACGCCAATGACCACATCTGGCTGTGCGACCGTGAAAAGGATGCCGTCCACATCTTTGATACGAAGGCAACGTCATCGCCTATTGCAGCCACGATCTGGGTCAGCCTTCCGGCATCGACACCGATGGCAAGTATGTTTACGTGGTCGGCCGCGGCGGCTTCCTGACCATCTTCGATCTGGATTTCAACATCGTTGGCGAGTTGGGCTTCTTCAATGACAGCTTGCGCGCTCACGATCTGGCAGCGGACAGCAAGGGTAACCTTTATCTGTTCCCCACCCACGCGAACTTTGAACATCAAGTCATCGCTCTGAAGCGCATCCAGTAATCGCTTCCTGACCCGTAAACTGAAGGAGCAGACTTTTATGGGAAAATACATACTAAAAAGATTGCTTTGGTTGATCCCCGTTATGGTTGGTGTCATTACCATTGTCTTTGCAATTACCGTTTTTATGCCCGGCGATCCTGCGGCTGCCCTGCTGGATAAAAACGCCACGCAGGAACAAATCGATGAAGTTCACGCCCGGCTGGGGCTGGACAAGCCGGTACTGGAGCGCTGGGGTGATTACGTCGTTGGCGTTTTTACCAAGTTTGATTTCGGCACCTCCTACACCACAATGCAACCGGTGCGCAACGAGGTCCTGGCAAAGCTACCATACACGCTGATCCTGGCTATCACTTCTACTCTGTTCGCATTCCTGATTGGCGTACCTTTAGGAATATGGGGGGCTTTGAAACAATATACGGCGATCGATGCCGCGATCCTGTTCCTCTCGGTTTTGTTCGTCTCGATGCCCAGTTTCTGGCTGGCTATGATGCAACGCTGGTGGATACCGGCCACAAGCTGGCGATCCCGTCGCCCGCTGCAATGGCCATCACGTGGAGGATCTGACCATGGACGAAAAACTGCTGCAGCGTCTAGAAGCGCTGGAAACCAAGCTCTCGCGCCTGGAAGATAAGGCCGAGATCGAGAACTTGATGGCAAAGCACAACTTCTACTTCTCCGCAGGACAGGGGCGGCGCATCGTGCCTGAACTGTGGACCAAAGACGAGAACGCCTCCATCGAATACGGTGCCTCCAGCGTGTACGGTGCTTTGTGGAAGGTCCTCACCTTCTATGTCAACTTTGAAAACCCGGGCTGTTTCTCCACCTTTACCGGTACCAACCAGTACCTGACTATTGCACCCGATGAGAATACGGCCCACGGCGTGTGGATGGTAGTCGGCACCGAGAGCGACGCCGGCGACCTTTCCACCAGCAAACCCGCCGCGGACGATCAGCGCCGCGTGCTGTTCTCCTCCGCTACCGAGGAGGGCGAGCGGTACCGTGCCGAGGTCCTGCTGCAAAAGCACGAAGCCAACTTTGTGAAAGAGGGCGGCTGCTGGAAGATCCACGACCTGCATATCAGCGAGTATTTCCGCTGTCCGGCCGGGTCCGACTGGGTCAAATACGCCAAGACCCGCCAGGTCACTGACGGTATGTGGCTGGAAGCCAAGTTTGAAACGCCTGACCCCATCCTCTCCTGGGAAAAACTGCCCTCCGGTGAAACGACCTACCATTGGCAGTATGATGTGGATGCCATGCCGGAGCTGCAGATCGATCTGGGGGCACCGTGATGGATAAGAAACAACGTCGGCTGTACACTACCACGATTTACGCAGTGGGCTTTCTGCAGATGGGCGGTGTCGGCATCTCGCCAGTGCTGGACGAACTGAGCAAAGCCTTCCCGCAGTACAGTACCACCGCCATCCAGCTTACCTCCAGCATCGTCAGCCTGTTTGTGGTGCTGACCAACCTGATCACGGGCTGGCTTTGCGCCCGATTTCCCAAAAAATACCTTACCGCCTTTGGCTGCGGCCTGGCAGTGCTGTTTGCCCTGCTGGCTACTATCTTCAACAGCAGCCTGCCCCAGCTTTACCTGTGGGCGTCCTTGCTGGGGATTGGCACCAGCATTGCTAGTACGGTGTCAATGGCTATCGTCAACGAGATGTTTGAGCCAGAAGAATGCGTCAGCGTCTTCGGCATCCGCGCCTGCTTTTCTTCGGTGGGCGCCATGCTCATGACTTTCATCGGCGGCCGCTTGGTGGGCATCAACTGGCGGTACGGGTTCCTCGTGTACCTCGTCATGCTGCCCGGACTGCTGCTTAGCCTGCTTTGGTCCCCCAAGGACACCAAGATCGCCAAAAGCAACGCCTCGGCCAGCAATGCGCCTTTCAGCGTGAAAAGGCCGGTGTTTCCCTGCTTTGTGGGCTTCTTTGTTTCGATGCTGTACAGCACGGCCATGGTCAACGTGGCTATGCTGGTGGCAGAGAGCGATTTTGTCCCGGCCGAGCAGATCGCCTCGATGGCAGGCACCCTGTCCACGGTTTTTTTGGCCATTGGCGGTGTGACCGGCCTGGCGGTGGATAAGATCGCAAAAAAGATTGGCCTGCACTGCATGACGCTGGGCTTTGCCGGTCTGTTGGTCGGCTACCTGGACATTTTCTTCGCCAATTCCTACGCGATGCTCATCGTTGCATCGCTGTTCTGCGGCGGAGCCATTACGTTGGTTATGCCCCATGCACAGGTGCTCAGCTCCGAAGCGGGCTGCACCAAGCAGGAACTGGGACTTTCCATCGGCCAGATTTTTGCCAACTCCGGTAACGTCCTAGCTCCACTGCTGACCAATCTGTCCATGCTGCTTTTTGGCACAGCAATCGTGAAGTACCGCTTTTTGACGGCAGCTGGGCTGGCCTTTGCGGTCATGATGATCACAGCTGCTCATGTGCAACAGCAGAAAAAGGAGGAGGGGATCTGAATGAAACAGACCCAGGAAAACAAACTGGGCGTCTACCCGATCCCAAAACTGCTGCGGTCTATGGCATTGCCGCTGATTGTAGCAAACGTTATTACCGCTTTGTACAATATTGTGGATGGCATCTATGTGGCCCATTTGTCTGAGGTGGCGCTGACCGCAACGACTTTGGCTTTCCCAGCGCAGCTGCTGATGCAGTCGGTGGCTGGCGGTACGGCAACAGGAGTGAACTCGCTGCTTTCGCGTCGGCTGGGCGCTGGCAAGCGTAAGGAGGCTGATGTGGTTGCTGCTCATGGATTTTTGTTGGCGGCTATCAGCTATCTGGTGTTTTTGGTGCTGGGGCTGGTATTCTCTGGGACGTTTATCGGTGCATTCAGTGAGAATACCGAACTTTGCACCATGGGTACCCAGTATCTGACCATCGTGCTAGTGGGAAGCATCGGCAGCTTTCTTACCTACTCCATGGGCGGCATGCTGGAAGCCGTTGGCCACGCCGGGCTGTGCATGACCATGTCCGCTGTGGGTGCGGTGACTAACATCGTGCTGGATCCTATCCTGATTTTTGGCAAGTTAGGGTTCCCAGCCATGGGCATCAGCGGTGCAGCAATTGCGACAGTCTTCTCCCAAATTGTCTCAGCCGTGCTGGGCATTATTTTTAATCTCTTTTTGAATAAGGACGTCAGCATACCTCTGAAGAACTTCCGTTTTGTAAAGCGGGATCTGGAAGAAATCTACAAAGTGGGAATTCCTTCCATTCTTATGCAGTCACTTGGATCAATCATGAATGTAGGCATGAACAAGATTCTGATCGCGGATAGTGAAGCTGCGGTGTCGGTGTTTGGCGCCTACTACAAGATGCAGACCTTTGTGTTTATGCTGGTGTTCGGCGTGACCCAGGCACAGTCCATCATCGTGGGCTATAACTACGGCGCCCAAAAACCGCAGCGCATGCGGCAGGTTATCAAGTTGGCGTTAGTCAGCGGTATTTTTATCATGTTCGCAGGCACGGCTGTGGTCCATCTTTTCCCGGAAAAACTCCTGGGCCTTTTCTCGGCCGGGGAGGATATGATGACGATTGGAGCGCATGCGCTGCGCGTTATGACGATGCCATTCTGCCTGAGTGCGATTTGTATCATCCTGGGCGATGCGCTTACTGGCATGGGCATCGGCTATGTCAGCGCCATCAACTCCTTCATCCGCCAGATCCTGGTGTTGCTGCCGCTGGCCTATCTGTTGATGCACACCGCGGGTCTGTACGGCATCTGGTATGCCTTTGTAATCTCAGAGTTTGTCTCGCTTATGGTTACGCTTATCCTATTCCAGAAACTGTGGCGGAAAAAAGTCACCTCCAGGCATGAGCAGCCTGCAAAATGAGCAAAAGTGTATCCTGACATCGCGTACGATGGCAGGGTGCATTTGGTTATAGAGAGATTAGACTCAGGCCAAAATGATGCTCTCGGCTTTTAGGCCAAAATTACTCCCAGCATTTGCTGGCCAGCCAAATTAAATGGGGATTTTTTTACAAACGAAAATGGTAGTCTTACCGACGTAGGACTACCATTTTTGTCTTTTTAGGTTTGTACAGTTTACAAATTCGAGATCTCGTCCAATCGTACAAAGGGCAGACTTTCTTCGATCAATATCTTACATTCGGCGTTGAAAATCGGGTTGGTGATCTCGCGCTCCCCTGCAAGGTAGGAACTCATAATCATGGTGGCATTGTACCACTGCTGGGTAGGTGCTTGGCAAATCGTTGCGCCGATGATGCCCTCGTGGATAAAAGAATACGTCATCTCAGTACGTTCAAAGCCGAATACCAGGATCTGGCCCTGCTTTTTGTGGTTCTTTACGGCGGCGGCAGCCCATTGTGTCAAACCGTTGGTCACGTAAAAAACGTCCATGTCCGGATGCTTTTCCATCTGTGCTTCGGCAATCTCGTAGATGCTCTGGTAGCCGATGCGTTCTGAATCCAGCGAAATCTCGCATACTTCCAAAATCTCGGCGGTGGGGTCGTGTTTGGCAAGGAAGTCCTGAAACCCGCAGATACGCCCCTGCGTGCCGCAAAAGCTCTGGTTGGATGCCAGCACGACACATTTCATCCCTTTGCCGGAGTACAAGTGGGCCAGCCGCCCGGCCAGCAGCCCCATGGCGTAATCATCAGGACCGATATGGAACAGCCGCCGCGAGTTAGGGGCATCCTCAATAACTGTAGCATAGGGTATTTCCGGTGGAATCAGCGCATCCAGCTGGCTGTCTTTGCCCTGCAAGGGCAGCACGATCAGCGCGTTGACGCCCTGGGCTAAAAGCTGCTCGATGGCGCGCTTCTGGTCGCGGAAATGGTATGAGTTTGTGGAAGCTTCCAACACTTCCACACCGAATGGCAGCAACGCCTCACGGGCCAGATGCACGCCCCGGGTCGCTTCGCCCCAGAATTCACTTTCGACATCGGAAATGCAGACGCCGATTTTTGTGTTGCTGCGCCGTTTGACCAGTGCGCTGGCAATACGGCTGGGGCGATATCCCAAAGAGTCGATGGCGCTTTGCACCGCCTGTTGATTATGGGCGGAAACCTTGCCGCGATTATGCACGACACGGTCGACCGTGCCGATGGAAACCCCGGCGAGCCGGGCAACATCCTTAATGGTAGGCTGGGTAGACATAATAAGCCGCCTTGAACATAAAAAAGTGATTTTATCAAAAAGAACTATACATATATTATAGCTCTTTGTAACCGCTTTGTAAAGAATAAGTCCTGTGCAAAACGCTGTAACGCCTTATAAAACCGCGCGGTATTCCGCCACACCGGGGCAGGGCGCGTCCAGAATCCAGATGCCGCCCTCATCTGCACCGGGACAGCCGCAGGCGGCTGATGTGATAAGTATTTTCTGTAAGTCCGGTCCGCCGAAAGTCAGACTGCTGACCTGGGTTGCAGGCAGGGAAATTTTTGCGGTTTCCTGCCCATCGGTATTAAGGCAGCGCAGGCAGTTGCCGCCCCAACAGGCTGTCCAGACTTGACCGCGTTTATCCACGGTCATACCGTCCGGAACGGCGTTATCGGGCGTTTGCAGTGTAAAAAAAGCCCTTGGGTCGGCAAAAGTTCCCTGCGCAGCGTTATAGTGGTAGCGGTAGATTGTACGCTGACCGGAGTCAGTGTGATAGAACACGGTTCCATGTTCGGCAAACCCCATACCGTTGGAAATTTGCAGCCCTTGCAGCAGACGCATGGGCTGCAGATTTTTGTCAAAAAGCCAAAGGGAACCATTGCGGTTTTCCGCGGTCTTGGTTCCCGCCAGCATACGACCTGCCGGGTCGCAGATCGCATCGTTGAAGCGCTCTCCTGCCTGCATTGGGATTTCCCACAGCAGGCGGCAGTCGGTTGGGGTGCCACCGTAGGGCAGAGCGAAAACGCCTTGCTCAGTAAACAGAATCAGATTCCCGGCGGTATCAAAAAGGAACGCGCCCAGTTGCCAATCGGTTTGCAGCAACAGCTGTACTTCCCCGCTGGGGGCAGCAGCAAACAGGCGGCCTTTTGTGATGTCGGCAAATACAAATTCCTGCGTTTCCTCGTGCCAAAGCGGACCTTCACCCAGATCGCACGGTGGCAGAGATAATTTTTTCATCATAACATCACCATTCGGTCACACTGCCGTCCTCCATGTAGAAAACGGGATTTTTCCACGCAAGATCAGGCACCTGGCTGCGGCGGACAATCTCTTCGTCCACATCCACGCCCAGACCGGGGGAGGTCAGCAAGGGGACATAGCCATTTTGATAGGCGAATACGGCGGGGTCACGCAGATAGCTGTCGATCTCCTGCCCTTTGTTGTAAGCCATGCCGATGCTTTGTTCCTGCAAACAGGCATTGATGGAGGCAAAATCGACTTGCAGGCAGGCGGCCAGCGCCACGGGTCCCAGCGGGCAGTGCGGGGCTAACGCCACATCGTAGGTTTCGGCCATGGCGGCAATGCGGCGCACTTCACTGATGCCGCCCGCATGGGAGAGATCCGGTTGGATGATATCGGCACAGCCGCGCTCCAAGAGTTCCTTAAAGCCCCAGCGGGTAAAGCTGCGTTCTCCGGTGGCCAGCGGGATATTGCTGCGGCGGTGCAGGTCGGCAAAGGCGTCCAGATTTTCTACAAGGACCGGCTCTTCTACAAACAGTGGCTTCAGCGGTTCCAATTCTTTTAGTAAGGTGCGCGCCATGCTATGGTGTGCGCGACCGTGGAAGTCGATGGCGATACCGACATCCGGTCCGGCGGCATCGCGCACTGCCTGCACACGCTCCAGCAGATCGTTGATTGCTTTGCGGTCATCGATCCACCCGGTGGCACAGGTGCCAAACATTTTTACAGTGGTGAATCCCTGTGCCATCTTTTCTTTTACCGAGCGCGCTGCGATTTCCGGTGTGTCCGAATCAATCCAGCTGTACACGGCCATCTTGTCACGCACCGCGCCGCCCAGCAAGTCGTATACCGGCACGCCCAGCGCCTTACCTTTGATATCCCACAATGCCTGGTCAATACCGGAAAGGGCGCTGGTCAGCACCGGACCGCCGCGGTAGAATCCGCCGCGGTACAGCGTCTGCCAGATATGTTCAATACGGCGCGGATCCTGCCCAATCAGATAAGGCTCCAGCTCATGCACGCATGCCTGGGTGGCAGCAACGCGCCCCTCTACTACAGGCTCACCCCAGCCAACGAAGCCGTCGTCAGTTTCTACGCGCAGCAGCAGCCAGCGGGGCTGCAAACGGAATGTCTCTAATTTTGTGATTTTCATTTGTGTTCCTCCGTTTCGTGGATTTGCAACGGCAACAGAGAACCGCCGTTCATATCGTTCTCGGGCACAACAGGCAGCAGCGCACCGCCATCTACGGTAACGCGAGTGCCGGTCAGGTACGCGCAGGCATTTGATGCCAAAAACACCAGAATATTAGCAATTTCCTCGGGTGTGGCAAAGCGCTGCAACGGGATGCGGTCGCGGACCTGCTGGATGGGGTTATCATCGCTCCATACATTGGTATAGCCGGGGGCGAGGGAAACTACGCGGATTTTGTGGGGCGCCAGCTCCATGGCGGCGTTGCGGCAGAATGTATCCACCGCCGCTTTGCTGGGCGCATAAATGTTGGCATTGGGGAAGCAACCATCAATATGGTTGGAAGTAATATTGACGATAACACCACCCTTGCCGGTTGCTGTCATGCGCTGCGCGGCAAACTGTGTGCCGAAAAACGCGGCTTTCCAGTCTATGCGGGTCACGCGATCCCACTGTGCCTCAGTAACTTCAAGCAGGGGGTGGAATTCGCTGACACCAGCGTTGTTGACCATCAAATCCAGATGGTCAAAAATTGCATCGAATTGCTTGAACATCGCGGATAAAGACTCGTAGCTGCCCACGTCGGCCTGCAAAAGCAAGGCGCTGGCACCGGCACCCTCTACAAGGCGCCGAGTCTCCTCGGCTCCGCGGAGGTTATTACAATAGTTAATACCTATGTCATAACCGTTCTTGGCCAGGGCAACGGCAATTGCTTGACCAATCCCGTGGCTGGCACCAGTAACAATTGCAGTCTTTCGTTTCATAATCAGCGCTCCTTTGCATAAAATCAGTACCCAATCGACACACCGAAAGTAGTGTGTACGTTAACCTAATTATAACACAGCTTTTTAGAAATGCAACAATTTAAATAAAAATATCTGATTTCCACAAAGCAAATTAGTCGATAAGAGCATTACTGATTGAAAGCAGAGCGGAAAGCAGACAAAAATATGCCAAAAAGCACACCGCAGATGTTCAAATTGGGGAAAATAAACAATTTAAATCACCGTTTTTGACAAATACGCCAAATATCGGCAGACAGTGTTGACAAAATATAGCAACAAGCTTATAATACAGCCAAGGTGTTAACGTAAACACATTGAAGCAACACAACGCATGGATACACAAACGGAGTAAAGGAGGCTGTGCTTGCATGAGCAATTCCGTTGAGTTCAGGCATATCAGCAAATACTTTCCCGGAGTAAAGGCCCTGGATGATATCAGCTTTCAGGCAACCAGCGGGCAGGTCTACGCATTCCTTGGTGAAAACGGCGCCGGCAAGTCCACCCTGTTGAAGATCCTGAACGGCGACTATCAACCGGATTTTGGTGAGTATTTGATCAATGACAAGCCGATTCACTTTTCTACCCCGAAAGACGCAATTGCCCACGGCGTGAGTGTCATCTATCAGGAACGTCAGATCCTGCTCGATATGACGGTGGCAGAAAACATCTTTCTGGGTGACTGGCCCCGCAAGAAAAATGGTATGGTCGATTTCGACCAGATGAACGAGCGCACGGCAGCCATTGCCAAACGGTTTGGGTTGAGCATCAGCCCTGATACAAAGGTCGGCTCGCTGAGCATCGCACACCAGCAGATGGTCGAAATCATGAAAGCCATCAACCGCGATTCCAACATTATCGCGTTCGATGAACCCACCGCCAGTTTGAGCGATAAAGAAATTGACATCCTGTTCGATATCATCCGTCAGCTGAAGGCAGAGGGAAAAGTCATTTTTTACGTTTCCCACCGTATGAATGAGATCGCACAGGTGGCGCAAAAGGTCATCATTTTTAAGGACGGTCGCTTGGTCTCCATCGTTGACCAGGCCACCACGCCGGAAGATGAGTTGATCCGCTTGATGGTCGGTCGTTCACTGGGTGATATCTTCAACGACCTGCCGCATAACGAAAAGCCTGGCGAAGATCTACTGGAGGTCAAGGAACTCTGCACACCCTATGTAAATAAGGTATCGTTCACCGCCCACCGCGGTGAAATCCTGGGCTTTGCAGGGCTGGTCGGCGCAGGACGCACCGAGGTTATGCGGGCGCTGTTCGGGCTGGATCCTGTCTATTCCGGTACGATCAAGATGGAAGGCAAAGAAGTTGCCCCCAGATCACCCGCGCAGGCGCTGGAACTTGGCTTTGCCATGGTGCCGGAGGATCGCAAAATGCAGGGCATCCTGCCTAACATTTCGGTGCGCGGCAACATCACGATTTCGATGCTGAAGAAACTGCGCAGCAAGGTCGGTTTCCTGCAAACGGACAAGGAAGAAGATATTGCCCTGCGTGAAATCAAGGAGCTGAACATCCGTACACCGGATTCCGCCAAGCTGATCTCGCAGTTGTCCGGCGGCAACCAGCAAAAGGTCATCCTCGCCCGCTGGCTGGAAACCCACCCCAAAGTCCTGATCTTGGATGAGCCTACCAAGGGCATTGACGTTGTAGCCAAAGCGGAGTTTTACCGCATCATCACTGAATGTGCGCAGCAGGGTATGGCGGTCATCGTCATTTCCTCGGAGTTGCCGGAAATCATTGGTCTGTCCGACCGCATCCTGGTCATGCGGGACGGTCGTATCAGCGGCGAGTTGCTGCGCAAGGATTTCAGCGAAGAAAAGATCCTGACTTATGCTATGGCAAGTGAGCCGGAGCAGAAAACCAAACAGGAGGCACTGGCATGAAAAATCTGATGAACAAACTGAAAAAGAGCGATCTGGCTGATAAGATCACTTTGATCGTTGCCATGATCCTGCTCGTGATCTTGTTCGGTTCATTGAACCCGAACTATATGAGTGGCAGCAACCTGACCAACGTCCTGATTGCCTGCTCGCTGACCGGCTTTGTGGCCATCGGCGAAACAAACCTGATCATCGCCGGACAGAACGACCTGTCTGCCGGTTCCGTGGCGGCCTGCGCCGGTGTTCTGGCAGCTATCCTGGTCCGCATGGGCGTACCCGTCGTGCTGGCTATTCTGATTTCCGTTCTGGTTGGCTGTATGGTCGGTGCTATCAATGCCACCCTCGTCACCATGCTGAACCTGCAGCCCTTTATCGCGACTCTGGCTACCATGAGCGTGGCGCGCGGCGCTGCTTACATCCTGTGCAACGGCAAGGCGGTCGCTATCAGCAATAAGACTTTTATCCGCTTGGGCAACTACCGCATCTTCGGTTTCCTGCCGCTGCCCGTTTTGCTTCTGCTGATCAGCTTCATCGTCTTTGGCATCATGCTCAGCAAGACCTACTTCGGTCGCAGCATCTATGTGCTGGGTGGCAATACCTACGCCGCACGTCTGGCAGGACTGAATCCCAAAGCCATCATCTTTAAGCTGCATATTATGGAGTCCGGTCTGGCCGCCTTTGCAGGCATCATGCTGGCAGCCCGTATGAACTCTGGTCAGCCCTCCGCCTGCGAGGGTCTGGAATTTGATGCCATCACCGCAGCTGTTCTGGGCGGCACTGCCTTTACAGGCGGCGTCGGCACCATCTTCGGCACCTTCCTGGGCATGCTGGTCCTGCAAGGCTTCAAGACCGGCTTGAACATGGTCGGCGTGCAGACCTTCTGGCAGGAAGTTGCACAGGGTGCGCTGCTGGTTGTTGCGCTGGCATTCGACTTTTACCGCAAGCATAACCGCGATAAGCATGCCCTGGCAGAGAGTATGGCAGCCCGCGGCATCACGATCCCCGGCAAAGAGAATAAGTAACCGGGTTTTCCTTAGGAGTAAGGCAGATTCGGAAACTGCCTGCAAGCATACACAAACAAAAAAAGGAGAACAAACCATGAAACACACGATGAAAAACGTACTCGCAGCCGGTCTTTCTCTGGCAATGATGGCAAGCTTGGCAGCCTGTGGCGGCTCTTCCGCCAGCTCGGCGGTACCCGCAGCTGATTCTGCAGCCGCTTCTACCACTGATAGCACCGCAGAATCCACCTCTTCCTCTGGCAGCAAGACGATCGTTGGCATTTATAAAATGGGCACCGCGACCTGGTTCATTCAGGAAGGCGCAGCCTCCCAAAAGGTCGTTGAGGATGCCGGTTACACCTGGAAGTTTCTGGATGCTGACCTGAATGCCGCTACTTACATGGAGCAGCTGAACACGGTTATCGCCGATAAGGTCGATGGCGTTCTCGTCTGTGTACCTGACCAGAACCTGAGCCAGACTACCGTGGATATGCTGAGCGAAGCTGGTATCCCCGTTATCGCTGTTGACGATGCGCTGGAGACTGAGGACGGCACCAAGCTGGCACCGTGGGTCGGCATTGATGGCTACAATATCGGCAAGACAACCGGTGAGTGGGGTGCCAACTACGTCAAGGACAACAACCTTGCCGACGACGACAGTTTTGGTATCCTGCTGATGACCGCCGATACCGTTTCTTCCTGCGTACCCCGCACCGATGGTGAAGTGGACGCTTTGAAAGAAAACCTGCCCGACTTCCCTGAGAGCCGCATTTTCCGCGCTGACTGCGATACATCTGCTGAGGATGGCAATCAGGCTGCAAACGCTGTGATCACCGGTCATCCCGAAATCAAGAAGTGGCTGGTTCTGGGCGTTTCCGATGAGAGCAGCCAGGGGGCTGCCCGTGCAATTGAGTCCGCTGGTCTGGGTGCTGACTCGATGGTTGTTGGTCTGGGCGCTTACCTCTGCGAGGATGAGTTCAACAACGAGGATTCCTGCTTCCGCGCTGCCGCCTATTTCTCTGCTCTGGACATCGGCAGCACCGCAGCTACCGAAATGGTCGACCACATCGAGAAGGGCACGGAGATTCCCGAAACCTATGCTGTTGGCGCTACCATCGTTGAGTATGGCGATGATCTGGCAAGCATCATGCCGGAGTATGTGAACTAAGTAAGCCTGCTGCATTCTGGCGGCACAAACACGAATCGTGGGGCCGCGGCAAACAAACCGCGGTCCCTTTTGTTATGAGAAGAGCGTGAAAGAATGGGCAAAATTCGTTTTGAAACCCTCGTCCCGGCGGAGCTTCTGCAAGAAGTAAATGGGCGCAGTTTGGTATACCAGCCGGTTGGCAGTATGGAATGGCACGGCCCCCATATGGGTATGGGGATGGATACCGTCAATGCGTATTCGGTGGCGGTTGAAACAGCAAAACGTACAGGCGGTGTCGTAATGCCCCCGCTGTATATTGGCACTGAAACACCCCGCGATCCTGAAACCTTGCGCAAGCTGGGCTTTACCGGCACGGAGCAGATCACGGGTATGGATTTCCCTCATAATGCCGTAAAAAGCTTTTACTGGCCGCCCATTCTGTTCGAGAGTATCGTCCGCCAGCAAACCCAGATGCTGTTGGGCATGGGCTTCCGGCAAATTGTATGGCTGAACGGCCACGGCGCGGATAAGCAACTGGAAATCTTGCAGCGGATCTGCAAAGAGTATTCGCAGTTAAGCGGCTGCTGTGTTATGACGATGATGTCCCTGGTAGAGGGCTGCGGCGCAAGCATTGGCCATGCAGGCCTGGTGGAAACGGCGATTTTTGATTACCTTTGCCCCGAGGCTGTGGAGCTGGACCGCCTGCCGCCCAAACCCGAGAAAATCTATACCGCACAGTACGGCATTGCCGACAGTGAGACCTTTGAAAAAGGTCCGAACGAAGATTACAGCGTCCGCTACGACCCTCGGGATGCCACCCCGGAACTGGGACGGCACATCGTGGAATACACGGTAGACGTTTGCGCACGCCTTGTGGAAGAGGCCTGGCAGAAGCAATGCCAACCGCAAGGTCTTGCCAATGAATCTTGATTTTTCATATTTGCATATAGGAGTGGTTTTTCTATGAAAAATATTACGGAAGGCGTTGCTGTCTGGCGGGAAGATGTCACCATCCCCACCTATCCGGTCGGCAAGCCGGACAAAAACCCCATGTTCCTGGAAAAGCGTGTTTACCAGGGCAGCAGCGGTAAAGTGTATCCGCACAGCGTCATTGATAAGATCGAGGACGAGAAAGAGGATCATGTTTACCACGCCCTCTGCCTGGAAAATAAGTACCTGTACGTGATGGTCCTGCCTGAGCTGGGCGGCCGCATCCAGCGCGCGTATGATAAGACCAATCATTACGATTTCGTCTACTACAACCACGTTATCAAGCCGGCGCTGGTCGGCCTGGCTGGCCCGTGGATCAGTGGCGGCATTGAGTTCAACTGGCCGCAGCACCACCGCCCCAGCACCTACGACCCCGTAGACTGCGACATCCGCCAGAACCCGGATGGCAGCTGCACGGTCATTGTCAGTGAGATCGAGAACATGTTCCGCACCAAGGGCATGGCCAGCTTTACCATCTATCCCGATAAGGCTTATATCCAAATTGATGCCCGGCTGCACAACCGCACGCCTATGCCGCAGACGTTCCTGTGGTGGGCCAACCCGGCAGTGCCTGTCAACGATGATACGCAGTCGGTCTTCCCGCCCGATGTACACGCTGTTATGGACCACGGCAAGCGCGATGTGTCCCGCTTCCCCATAGCTACCGGTGTTTACTACAAGCAGGATTATTCCGCCGGTGTGGATATCTCCCGCTACAAGAACATCCCAGTGCCGACCTCGTACATGGCCTATCACTCGGATTACGACTTTGTCGGAGGCTATGACCACGGCAAAAAGGCCGGGATCCTGCATGTGGCCGACCACCACATCTCCCCGGGCAAAAAGCAATGGACATGGGGCTGCGGCGACTTTGGCAAAGCCTGGGATCGCAACCTGACCGACGACGACGGCCCCTATGTGGAGCTGATGACCGGCTGCTTTACCGACAACCAGCCCGACTTTACCTGGCTGGCCCCCTACGAAGAAAAGACTTTTACCCAGTATTTCATGCCGTACAAAGAGATCGGCATGGTCAAATGCGCCGAGACTGACGCCGCCGTCTGCCTGGAACTGCACGGCACCACCGCCGAAGTGGCCGTTTACGCTACCGGCGACCAGCCCGGTATGCGCGTTGTCCTCGAAAAAGACGGTGAACCGCTGTGGGAGACCACGCAGAACCTCTCCCCTGTCAACGTGCTGAAAGTGAATGTGGAGAATGCGGGCACTGACGCCACACACCTGACATTGAAAGTGTTCACCGGCACCGGCAAGCAGGTTTTGGCCTACACGCCGAAAGCCGAGAAGATCGAAAAAACGCCAGACCCAGCCAAGGCCTGTCCCGAGCCGGAAAAGGCTGCCACCAACGAGGACCTCTTCCTCTATGGCCAGCACATCGAGCAGTACCGCCATGCCACCTATCTGCCGGAGGATTACTATCTCGAGGGCTTGAAGCGCGACCCCACCGACGCCCGCATCAACAATGCCTACGGTCTGCTTTTGCTGCGCCGTGGCTGCCTGAAGGAAGCTGAGCCGTACTTCCGTGCGGCGATTGCCAAGTACACCCGCTCGAACCCCAACCCCTATGACAGCGAGCCCTACTACAACCTGGGTCTCTGTCTGCAATATCAGGGCCGGAACGCCGAAGCCTACGATGCCTATTATAAGGCGACCTGGAGCGGTGCCTGGCAGGCTGCGTCCTTCTACGCCATGGCCTGCCTGAAAGCCGCCGATGGTGATCTGCCGCTGGCACTTGCCCATGTCGAGCGCAGTCTGGTGCAGGGTGCCCACAACATGGAAGCCCGCGCCCTCAAGACCGCTTTGCTGCAACGCCTAGGCCGTGCTGATGAGGCCGAAGCCTTCGCCAAGGAAACCCTGCGCATTGACCCCATGGACTATGCAGCCCGCTGGGAACTGGGCGGCGACAGCCGCAAAGCCCTGCTGGATACGCTGACACCGCAGGCCAACTGGGCCATTGAGCTTGCCTTGCAGTACGCTGAGGCCGGCTTATATGACACTGCTGCCCAAGTGCTGGAGGGCGTGATTGCCCGCGGCCAGCAGTACCCGATGGTTCATTACCACCTGGCAACCTTCTACGATGCCATGGAGCGCACCGACGATGCCGCTGTGCAGCGTGCGCTAGCCGCCAAGGCACCCAGCGATTACTGCTTCCCGCACCGCATCGAGGACATGCTGGCCTTGACCGCTGCCGTTGAAAAGAACTCCACCGATGCCAAGGGCTTGTATTATCTGGGCGACCTCTGGTACGACAAGCGCCAGTACGCCCCGGCTATTGCCTGCTGGGAGCGCAGCCGCGATCTGGACGATACCTTCCCCACCGCGCATCGCAACTTGGCGCTGGCCTACTACAATAAATGCAACCGTCCGCAGGATGCCCTAGCCGAGATGGAGCGTGCCTACGCGCTGGATGAAAGCGATGCCCGCGTGCTGATGGAGCTGGATCAGCTGCACAAAAAGCTAGGTGCCGACGCTGACGCCCGCCTGCCGCTGCTGGAGAAGCACCTCGACGTCGTGAAGAAACGCGACGACCTGTATCTGGAATACATCAGCCTTTACAACGCCAAAGGCCGTTATCAGGAAGCGCTGGATATGCTGATGGCACGCCACTTCCACCCATGGGAGGGCAGCGAGGGCAAAGTCCCCGCCCAATACCGCATGTCTCTGACCGAGCTTGCCAAGCAGGGCCTGAAGGACGGAAACGCCGAGAAGGCTGTGGAACTTTTGCAGCGTGCCACCGTCTACCCGCATAACCTTGGTGAAGGCAAGCTGGCCGGTGCCCAGGAAAACGACATTTACTACTACATGGGCCTGGCTGAACGCAGCATGGGTCACGAGAACGCTGCCCGTGCTGCCTTTGAAAAAGCAGGTGTGGGCCTGAGTGAGCCTGCTGGCATGATGTACTACAACGACCAGCCACCGGAAATGATCTTCTATCAGGGCTTGGCACACCGCGCACTAGGCGATGAAAATGGTGCCCGCAGCCGCTTCAACAAGCTAATCGCCTACGCAGAAAAGCACCTGAACGATGAAGTCAAGATCGACTACTTTGCCGTATCGCTGCCAGATCTGCAAATTTTCGAGGAGGACCTCAACATCCGTAACCGCGTGCATTGCCTGTTTATGCGCGGTTTGGGTATGCTGGGCATGGGCGAGGAGACCAAGGCTGAAGATTGCTTCGCCGAAGCACAGAAGCTGGATGTTAACCACGCCGGTGTGCGCATTCACCGTGGTATGAAGCTGAACTGACCCGGAAAGGACAGGCTTGCTATGCTGGAACCAACAATGTTTATGGGGACATCTGCCTGGAAACTGCAAAACGACGTTTTGATGGCGATCATTTTGCCAGAACATGGCGGCAAAGTGGCCTCGCTGGTCTATCGGTCGCAAAATTGGGAACTGCTGTTTCAAAACCCGAATGGCACGTTCCGCAAAGCCCACAGGGGTGATGACTTTTCTGACTACGAAGCCTGCGGGTTTGATGATGCTTTCCCAACGGTAGATGCCTGCGAAGTGCAGATGGGTGGTCGTACTGTGCAGTACCCGGATCATGGTGAACTGTGGAGCGCTGCTTTTACCGCCGAAGCCATCGGCGAAATGCTCTGCCTGCGCTGGCAAAGCCCCGAACTTGGCTATACCTACGAAAAGCAGATTCATCTTGCGGGAAACCGCCTGGTCTGCAGCTACCGCATCCATAACCCCGGCAATGAGCCGCTGCCCGCTTTATGGGTATGCCATTGTCTGGTGCATTGTGAGCCGGGCATGCGCATCGTGATGCCGCCGGAGGTGACGCAGGTGGAAAACACATTTACCAGTGACTGGCTGGGCGAAGCCACTACAAAACTCTCCTATCCTATGGCTGCTGGTCCACGCGGAAACATCGACCTGCAAGTTATGCCGCCGGACGGTGCGCTGAAATACTACGCGGCATCCGCTGTAAAAGAGGGCTGCTGCCGGTATGAGTACCCCGCCAGCCAGATGGCGGCACAGCTGGAATATGACAGCAATATGCTGCCGTATCTGGGGTTTTGGGCTACCAGCGGTGGGTACCGCGGTGATATAAACTGTGCGCTGGAACCGACCAACGGCTACTATGATGGTATCCCCAATGCCCGGCAGCACAACGCCTGCCCGGTGCTGACCCCAGATGAAACGTGGAACTTTACCCTTAGCATACAACTGTATCCCCTAGTATAACACAACAGCCGCTGCCTTTGCATGAAGGCAGCGGCTATCTTAGAACAAGGAGAAGCTTTATGAAAACGCTGTTGACCATGGGCGAAACGATGGCTTGCATGGTGCCGGATGCCGACGGACCGTTGCGGTATGTAGACCACTACCGCATGACGATGGCTGGAGCTGAAAGCAATCTGGCCATTGATGCCGCCAAGCTCGAGATTCCGACGCGATGGTTCAGTCGCTTAGGGCAGGATGAATTCGGTGTGATGATTCGCAACCGTATCCGCGGCGAAGGGGTTGATTGTGAAGCAGTCATTTTTGATGAGACACGTCCCACCGGTTTAATGTGCAAACAGACCGGCAGCGGTGAGAGCCGCGTGTTCTATTATCGTACTGGCAGTGCAGCTGCGGCTATGAGTGAAACGGACATTGCCCCAGAGCTGTGGCATGATGTGGGTGTGCTGCATTTGACAGGCATTACACCAGTGTTGAGCGAAAGCTGTCGCCGCGCAGTGGAAAAAGCTTTTGACGAAGCAGAACGGCGCAAAATCCCTATCAGTTTTGACCCGAACATCCGCCGCAAACTGTGGGGGCAGCAAGATTACAAGCCCCTGCTAAGGGCGTTGTCTCTGCGCAGCACGCTGCTGCTGATGGGCGCTGAGGAAGCTGAAGCTCTTTTTGGCACGCGTGAACCTGCACGCATTGCTGATGCAGTGTTTTCCAATGGGGCAGTGCAGGCCATTGCATTAAAAGACGGTGCACGAGGTAGTATCATTCTGCTGCGCGGGGTTGCTCCTATTCCAATTGCCCCGTGGTCTTGCCATTGTGTGGAACCCATCGGGGCAGGGGATGCGTTCAACGCAGGCTTTTTGGCGGGCTGGATACAGGGGCGCGACTGGGCGATATGCGGCCGCATGGGTGCCATTGCAGGAGCAATGGCAACCGAGACGCCTGGTGACATAGAGGGGGCTCCGACCCGTCAACAGATGGAAAAGGCACTGCAAGGTGCTGCAGAAATTTACCGCTGAAAGGAGAGAATTACTGTGTTGGATTTGGAACAAACAATGCAGGAACACCCCGTTTTGGGCATTCTGCGCAATATCCCGCTGGATAAAACGATTGACTATGCTGATGTTGCCATTCGGGGAGGAGTATCTTTTTTTGAGGTAGCCCTCAATAGCCCCTGCGCCCTGCAGCAGATTGAAATGCTGCGCGATAAGTTTGGTGAGCAGTGCCTTGTGGGGGCTGGCACGGCTATTACGCCGGAGCTTTGCCAGCAAGCGATTGCGGCGGGTGCCCAATTTTTACTTACGCCTGGCACTCCGCTTGATGTGCTGCGCTATTGCCGTGACCATGAGATTGCCCTGCTGCCGGGAGTATTGACCCCCACGGATGTGGCTGTCAGCATGGAATACGGCTATCACGCCATGAAACTATTCCCAGCGGGTAGCATGCCCCTGCGCTATCTCAAAGATTTGCAAGGACCCTTTGATAAGACGCAGTTCATGGCCATCGGCGGTGTCAACGCCGAAAACGCAGCCGATTTCCTACGCGCGGGCTACCGGAGCATAGGTCTAGCCAGTGCCCTGATGCCCAAAGCTGCTGTTGCTGCTGGAGACTGGCAGACGTGTGAAAATCAGGTACGAAAAATTGTAGAGCAGGTGAACGCTGTAATATATTCTTTGTAATGAAAAATTATTTTTACAACCATCGGCGCTTAGACTGTAGCAAGGGCATCTGCTGGCTGTACAATAATGTGGGGTATGAGGGAGTCACGACCACCGTTTGACCACTACTGTGCAGTGATACCGAAAAGTACCGGAAAAACCTGTTGTGAGAATGCCTACAAGCAACTACGACATTGGGTGCAGACATACAAAAAATATAGTGTGTTATCGTTTTTTTTGCTTTCTTTTTTGATTTCATAACGCTGAATTTCATGCCGTTTTTCACACGTTTTTAACTCACTTTTTATCGACTTCCAAGCTATAATCAATTATATCCAAAGCCACTATTTTTATGGCAAGATTAATGTCTGAATAGAGAGGTTTTATATCGCTAACAGCAAATCCAACAATATTGACCATGCCGTTTGATAAGAATCCGACTGAGAAAGGCAGCAATATAGTACCTATCATTAAGACAAATGCCAAAACCGTTCCTTTCAACACACAACCCACAATGCTTTGGTCTGAGAACGACTTGCTTAACTGCCTGTTTAACACCTACGCAGTATTGCAGTACAGATATCATACGGGCAAGATCACACATGAAAAGTATTTTGAGTGGAAGCTGCAATGGTCTTTTGGTTCAACGATTACACATTCTTCTCCCCTGCCTGCAGATATCGAAGAGTTGCTCCAAAAATCAGACGATGAGCAATAGTTTTCTCTGTTATTTCATATAAAATAGCACCGCATGATTCCCTCCAAACAGCTTGGAGGCCGCTTTGGCGCTTTGGAATCATGTGGTGCTTTTGCTTTAAATTGTTTTATAAAGAACTTTGTTCCCGGCTTTTCTTGCCTTTAAAAGTCCCATGGAAGCAAATTTCATTACAAAGGCCCGGATTGTAGCATAAGCGGCATTTCCAAAATCCTTTTCCAGCCGCTTTGTCGTAAATTCTTCGGTACCATAAGCAGATAATACATACTCCCATAGTTGGCGTTCCTTTTCTGTCACGGTACCGGCCTCAAGAGCATCTTTGTATATCTGCATATCAGCATGAGATGCATCCGTACCGAATTGCAAACAGCCATAAACATTCTCACAGAAATACGCCAGAAATGGTGTGACATCTGTATATCCCGTAATCAGAGCGTTCGATTCTATTTGTTCATAGGCTCTGTAATATCCAGCCTTGCTTTCGGCAATATAATGGGAAAAAGGCGTAAACAGTGCAGCCGGGTACCCATGCTGCACCAGATACCATAAATGGAACAAGCGCGCTGTTCGTCCATTTCCGTCAAAATAGGGGTGATAATAGGCCAACGCAAAATGCAGGATTGCAGCTTTATGCAATTCATTAAGATTGTCATTTTGATTGGCAAAATCAATCAACCGCGCCATAGCCGTTGGTAACTGTGATGCCGTAAGACCTTCCCGCGTTTCCTCGCCTCCCACAATAAATACCTGATCATGCCGATAAAGGCATCCCTCTTGCAGCTTATCCTCATCATCCAGAAAATCGCCAACGGTCATCTGGTACAGTGTACGCAAATTCTTTTCTGTGATTTTGTTGTCACGGTCAGCTATAAAATCCAACCCGCGTTTTATTCCATAGATGCGGCTTTCTTCTTCGTCACGCGGCGCATAACCGTTTAGTATTCTGCGGATGCTCCGGCGTGTGGAATGAATGTTCTCGATTTGCAAGGTGGCATGAATTTCTTCTGTCATAGCCTGTAAACCAAAGACACCGCCTGCAGCCGGAACCGTCAGCAGCTGCTTCATTCCGACTGTTGAAATTCTTGCCGAGTTTGGTAGATACACCATTGGCTCACCGTGAAAGTCTTGTAGCGGAAGTCCCTGCATGAAGTCCTGCCTCAACAAATCGGTGAACTCTTTTACCGCTGCCGGAGAATACTTATATTGCATTCTGTTAAGTTCAAAGATGTGTTTATCCGAGAATAATTTTGCAAATAGTGCTGCATCCATCTTCTTCTCCCTCGCGAGTGATACTTTTTGATACTTTATTATATCATAATACTCCTTGCAATTGCACCTGTCAAGCCGTTGGAGTTTCCTTGTTGAATGTTCCAGTAAATATGTTTTTGGCTCGCAAACATGGTTTGTAAAATGGTGAAACAAGGTTTCAAAGGCTTCGGGATGGTTGGCAATCGCCTGTAATGGAATCACACCGCATAGATTCATATAAGATCTGCTGCCCGATGCGTCCCAGCCAGGTGCCGCCATCGGTCTGCGGAAAGAACAGAAAACGCTCCGGCAACACAGAAGCCGCGCCGGCTAAAGCGGTGCGGCTTGCAGCCGGCAGTGCCCGGGCAGGGACCAGGCAGCAGGAAGCCGGCAGGGGATTATTCATACAGGATGAGTGCGATCATCTCGACTGGCTCGTTACCCAGGCATTTCAGGCCGTGGCCCTCGCCGGGGGCGCAGTAGGTCACGTCACCGGCGCCGATTTCTACCTCGGTGCCGTTGTCGTTGTACAGGCCCTTGCCGCTCAGGATGTAATAGGTCTCGCTGTCGCCTGTGTGGATATGGTAGCCGATTTCACTACCGGGGTAGACGGTGGTGTGGCCAAACACGCGGCCCTTCTGGCTCATCTCCTCGGGGCCGTTCAGCAGGCTGCGGACGGTGATCTCGCCCACGCCGTTAAACGGGGCGGGCTTGCGGACGGATTGCTTTTCTTCACTGCGACGGATCATAGGTGCTCTCTCCTTATAAATAAATATTGTGGTGAAAATTGGTGGCTGAAACATGGTGCAATTTATTTGCAATCGGTTTCAGCACTATACGCTTAATTGTACATGATTCGACAGGGATACGCAAGTGTCAAACCTAACAAAAACCGGATACCAAATGCGTGCATTGTCACGGAACAGCTGCAATTGCAATCTGAAAATAGCCGGCATATCGTTAAAAATGTAAACAAGTGAGACGGCTGTGCAGGAACGACTAAGAAACCTGCAACGATTGAAAGAGCTGAAAATCGGACAAGCGACAAGGATAAAAGAAACGGAACATGGACGAATGATGCATAATGCGATGCGGATATCATAACGAAGATTGTCAATATGCACAAAAGTGCGAAGTTTGATTCATAAAAAACAGAGAATCCGACGGCGAAACACTGAAAACCCATTGACACGGCGCTGACGAAGTGCTACCCTATAGGTGCAATCGATTGCGAGATGCAATCCCGCAATCACAAAAAACAACCGGCGGCCTCTACCGCAATCAAGAGAAAACAAAGGAAGGAAAGAACTTATGTCCAGCAAAAAAACTCTGCGTCAGATCCTGGATGCATCCGATAAATGCTTCCTGGTGCCCTGCGTATATGACTGCGCATCCAACCACGCCGTTGAAATGTGCGGCTTCCCCGTAAGCCTGCTCTCCGGTGGTGAGGTCTCCATCTCCCGCAACGGCGTTATCGACTACGGCTTCACCAACCTGACCGACCTCGAGGAAGTCATCAGCCGCGTGGCCAGCACCAGCGCCATCCCACTGATCGCCGATATCGAGGACGGTTTCGGCGGTCCTCTGGCTGTCTACCGCGCTGCAAAGCGCTTGGCCGCTGCCGGTGCCGCTGCTGTTCAGCTGGAGGACTCTGCTGATATGGAGGAGTCCACCAAGATCCTGCCCCGCGACAAGTACATGGCCAAGGTTCGCGCTGCTCTCGAAGCGCTGGATGGCACCGACTGCCTGCTGATCGCCCGCAGCAACGCCGACCCCGCTGACCCCAAGCAGATGAAAGAAGGCTGTGAGCGTCTGCAGGAGGCCATCGACCTCGGCAAAGAGCGCGGCATGTACGTTCTGGCTATGATGGTCCTGGTCGGCAATGTCGAGCAGGCTGCCGAGATGGCCAAGATCGTCACCGGCCCGAAAATCTTCGCTGACGTTCGCGCTTACAAGGGCGAGGATGGTCACTATCATCCCTCCGTTACCATGGACGAGCTCACCCCGCTGGGCTTCAAGATGTGCAGCAGCCACTACACCATGAAAGCCGCTATGGAAGGTATGCTGGAGCATGGTATGGCCAACTTCAAGGATCAGAGCGTTGCCTACAGCTTCGAGACCGCTCCTGCCTCCGGCATCGAGAGCTTCTCCGCTTCCGGTATGTGGGACCCGCAGGCTTACCTGGCCCTGGAGAACAAGTTCACCGGCGGCGATAAGGAGTACACCATCGTCGGTCACCAGGTCGAGGATTACCCGAAGAACTTCAAGCGCTTCGACATCAGCGAGCGCCTGTAATATAAAGGAGGATGCACCATGAGCTTACCGTATATTCTGACACCTGAAGCAAAGGTGCCTGCCGCCGATCGCCTGCGTGCGATGTTCAATGATGATAAAGTCCGCATTGTCCCTGAATTGGCCGACTGCATGGGTGCTAAGGCCGCCGAGATGAACGGCTTCGAGGTCATCATGGTTTCCAGCGGTGACCTAGCCTGCGCCATGACCGGCATCCCCGATCTGCAGCTGCTCTCCATCGACGATTTCGTCCGCGTGACCGAGCAGATCACCCACATGACTCCGATGCCCCTGATTATCGATGCCGATGACGGTTTTGGTCTGGGCCGCGCCCTCAACGCACAGTATGGCTGCATGCGCATCATGCAGGCTGGCGCTGCCGGTGTTCTGGTCACCGATACCTCTGAACTGGGCCGCAAGGGTCAGCTGCCCATCCCTGATGCCTGCCTGCGTTTCCGCGCAGCCCGCGCCGGTCTGGACGCTAACGGCCACCACGGTTTCCTGATCGCCCGCTGCGACAGCGACATCATCAACGACTTTGAGGAGACTGTTGAGCGTTGCGCCGCTTACATCGATGCCGGTGCCGATATGCTGTGTGTCCTGTGGATGCACAAGATCCCCAGCCGCACCAAGAAGATCGAAGCGATGCGCAACCTGCGCGATGCCCTGAACGCCAAGGGCGGCAAGTACGCCAACTTCCCGATGTGGTATCCCGACCTGTGCGGTAAGACCCACGACCCAGAGGAAGTCTCAATGCAGGACCTGAAAGACCTGGGTGTTTACAAGCTAACGGGTATCCACTTCAGCTGCCATGCCGCTATGCTGGCCATGCTGGATGTCGGCCGCCACGTACTGATGGAGCAGAGCAACGACTACGTTGATTACCACTTTGATGACACCGGCTACAAGACCTTCACCACGATGAGCATGTTCGGCCTGACGGACGGCAGCTGGGTCGAAGCAGAGAACGCCTTCGTGCGTGAGCCGCAGGACTCCATTGCCCAGCGCAATGCTGACTACTTCGTCCGCGAAGAGGATGTCCACAATCCCGACAAGCAGTCCTAAAGGAATAAGGTGCGCGGACCGCGTACCTATTTATAAAGAAAGAAGCATCAAACAGGAGGAAAACAAAATGAAAAAAATTATTTCCCTAGCCTTGGCAGCCGCTTTGACGGCCAGCCTCGCAGGCTGCGCATCTTCCGATGCAGCCAGCACCGCCAGCTCCACGGCTCCGGCAACCTCTACTGCCGAGTCCACTGCTGACGGCTCCGCTTCCAGCGGCGATACCATCAAGATCGGCGTCCTGACCGACCGCTCTTCCGCTGCAGCCGCTACCGTTACCTGGGCTGAGGCTGGTGCTATCCTGGCCTTGGAAGAAGAGAACGAGGCTGGCGGCCTGAACGGCAAGCAGTTCGAACTGGTCTACCGTGATACCGCTTCCGACTCCGCCAATGTTGCCCAGAAGGCTACCGAACTGGTCAACGAAGGCTGCATCGCTATCTTGGGACCCAAGTCCGATGGCGAGGCTCCCACCGGTGCAACTTGGGCCGAGGAGAACAAGTTCCCCATGGTCACTCCCTGCACCATGAACACCCGCGTTACCATTGAGAATGCTTCCAAGTACATGTTCTCCTGCGGTTTCGTTGCATGGCCCATCGCCAAGATGAACGCCAAATATGCCGCTGACCAGGGCTATAACAGCGCATTTTTCATCGGCAACGATGGCGGAGCTTCCGGCGACAGCCGTGACTTCTTCTACTATGAGCTGGGCGATGGCTTCCAGAACCTCGGCTCCAACCAGGTTTCCAGCAACTCTACTGAGTTCTCCACCATCATCTCCTCTGTCGTTGGTAAGGATCCCGATGTTATCATCGGTGCCGTTGCAGGCCCCAACTTCGTTTCTCTGGTCAACCAGGGCCAGCAGTTCGGCCTGTGGGATATCTGCGACTACCTCGGCTGGTACACCTGCGACTCCACCAACACCCAGTCTCTGGCTGAAGCTGGCAACTATCCTTATGGTAAGGTTCACGGCGTTGACCTGTGGCCTTTCTGGATGGATGAGATCGACGGCAATGCTGAGTTCGTCCAGCGCTACTCCGAGATCGGCAAAGAGTACTTCGACAAAGACATTCTGCCCTCTGACATGGGCTACACCTGGTACGTTGGCATCAAGGCAATCTGCGAAGCTGCCAAGACAACTGCTGATGACCTGAGCCCCGAGGCTATGACCAACGCCCTGAGCACCGTCCACTTCAGCACCCTGTACGGTGATGACCTGTACTTCCGTGATTTCGACCATACCATGGCTCACGCTTACTACTACGTCACCGCTGTTGAGGACACCACCGGCAAGTGGAGCATCCCCGTTGGCGATGTCTACGCTGTCTACGAAGGCGACGAGATGCTGCCCACCAAGGAAGAGATGGAGGAGTACGCTTCCAAGAACAACTACACCTTCACCGACCTGAGCGCAAAGTAAGATAACAATCCACTTCGTTACCACAGTACAACGGTCTGCGGCAGGCAGCTAACCCTGCCTGCCGCATTTTATGTTTGGCTTGTCGGACAGCCGGCTGGCCGGGCACCCGGGAAAATCGTAAATGCCGCTGTGTGGTACGAACACATTTTAACAGAGGAAACGGACTATGACAGTATCATTCTTTTTCCAAACGCTGATCACTGGTATCAGCAACGGCATGGTGGCCTACCTCATGGTGGCTGGTGTATCCTTGATCATCAGCGGCATGAACATGGTCAACTTCGGCCAGGGCGCGTTCTACGTTCTGGGTACCTACCTTACTTATACCATCGCCGCAAAGCTTGGCTTTGTACCCGCACTTTTCATCGTGCCGCTCATTGTGGCTGGTATTGGTTACTTTGTTGAGAAAGCTACCCGTCCGTTATTTGGTAAAAACATGCTGTATATTATGCTGCTGACCTACGGCGTCGCCTACATGGTCTGCGACATGATGGTTATGATCTGGGGCTACAGCATCCGTCTGCTGGCGCTGCCCAAGTTCCTGCAGGGCGGCGTCCAGTTGTTCGGCATCAACTTCCCCATCTACTACCTGTTCGAGATCGCTGTTTCCGCCGCTATTGCGTTTGCTTTCTGGTTCATGATCAATAAGACCAAGCTTGGCATGCTGACCCGCGCTATCATCAGCGACCGCCCCATGGTTGCCAATCTGGGCGTCAACGTCAACCAGATGTTCAGCATCCTGTTCATGATCGGTATCGGCATCGCTGGTTTGGGTGGCGTCCTGAACGCCCCCGTCACCGGCCAGAGCCCCAAAGAAGGCTTGTCCGTCTTCGGCAACGTTATGCCTATCCTGGTCATCGGCGGTCTGCGCAATATGGATGGCTGCCTGCCTGCTGCACTGCTTGTCGGCCTGGTCAATGCTTTCGGTGCCATCTATCTGCCGCAGTACTACAATGTTCTGCCCGCTGCTCTGATGGTCATTGCCATGGCAATCAACCCGCAGGGTCTGTTTACCAAGAAGGAGGGCCGCTGAGATGCTTAGTTCCTGGAAGAAGATTCCGCAGATCAAGCGGCACGCCATTGTGGGTGCCATCATCTGCCTGGGCATGCTGATCTACTCTTTCTTTGCCGTAGATTCCGTGCTTGACTTTATGAGCCGCACCGTTATCATGATGCTCTTTGCCTCCGCACTGAACATCATCCTCGGTTTCGGCGGTCTGCGTCCCCTTGGTATGGCTACCTACTTTGGCATGGGCTCCTATGCCTACGTTATCCTTGTCGTCCGCCTGGGCTGGGCGAAACCCCTTGCCATCATCGGCGCTATGGCGCTGGCAATGCTTATTTCCCTCGGTGTCAACATCCTCTGCCTGCGCGCAAACGATGACCTGGCCTTCGCCTTTATGAGCATGGGCATCAACACACTGCTGTTCACCATGGTGTACAAGATCCCCTACGTGGGCTCCGATACCGGCCTGACCGGCAACGTCCGACTGGCGTTCGCCAGCAGCTCCCGCGGCAACTTCTATCTCAGCTTCGGCATCAGCGTGGTCTGCATCGTGCTGATCTACCTGTTCTACCACAGCCCCTTTGCTACTGTCCTGAAAGGCAGCCGTGATAACCTGGAGCGTCTGACCTTCGTTGGAATGAACACCCAGAACGTCCGTCTGTTCGCCTGCATGGTCTCCAGCTTCTTCGTGGCCGTTGCCGGTATCCTGTATGCAATGCGCAACATGGGTGCTTTCCCGGTCATGTTCTCCACCAACACCTCCACCGAGGGCCTGGTCATGTGCCTGATCGGTGGTATGCAGGCGTTCTTTGGCCCCATCCTGGGCGCTGTGATTGTCACCTTCATCTCCACCCAGGTCTCTATCCTGACCAACTACTACCAGTTCATCCTGGGCGCTATCATCGTGTTCTGCGTTCTGTTCCTGCAGAACGGCCTGCTGCGCGACGATGTGACCCGCAACCTGGATGAGCCTGAAACCAACAAAAAGGAGACTGCCAAAAAATGAGTGAACCGATTTTGAAGGTTGAACACCTCAACCGCTATTTTGGCGCTCTGCATGCCACCAAGGACGTTTCCTTCGAGGTTCCCGAAGGTCAGGTTCGCGCCATCATCGGCCCCAACGGTGCCGGTAAGTCCACCCTGATGGACCTGATTACTAACCGTACCACCCCCAGCAGCGGCAAGGTCATCTTCCGCGGCGAGGATATCACCGGTCTGGCTCCCAACAAGATCGTTCACAAGGGCATGACCAAGTGCTTTCAGATCTCGAAGCTGTTCAACAACCTGACCGTTTACGAGAACGTGCAGATCGCCCGCATCGAGATGAACAAAAAGACTTTCAGCATCCTGCCGGTACGGGATGCCTACCTGAAAAAAGAAGTTGTCACCTACCTGCAGCTGGTCGGACTGGAAGACAAGATGAACGATGTGGCCGCCTACCTTTCTTATGGTGACCAGCGCCGTCTGGACATCGCCATTGCACTGGCGATGGATCCGAAGCTGCTGATACTGGACGAGCCTGCCGCCGGTGTGGCCCGTGAGGAAGCTTACACTCTGATGCAGCTGATCCGTGACCTGGCTGCCAAGCGCAACATGACGATCATCTTCATCGAGCATGATATGGACATCGTCTTTAACTATGCAGACGAGATCTCCGTCCTACGTGACGGTGAGCTGATCGCTAGCGGCACCCCGGACGAGATCAAACAGAACGAATACGTACAGCAGGCTTACCTGGGAGGTGACATGTCATGATTCTTGAACTGAAAGATGTACAGGCTTATTATGACAAGAGCCATATCTTGAACGGCGTCAACCTTAGCGTTGAGGAAGGCACTTCTGTCTGCCTGCTGGGCCGCAACGGTGTCGGCAAATCCACCACGATGAAAACCATCATGGGCATGCTGAACCCGAAAGAACACTGTAAGACCGAAGGCTCCATCACCTTCAACGGCAAAGAATTGGTCGGCATGCAGAGCCACGCAATCGCCCGCCTGGGCATTGCCTACGTGCCCCAGGGCCGCCACATTTTCCCCACCCTGACCACCGAGGAAAACCTGCGTGTGGCAGCACGTAAGGGCGTGGACGGCAGCGATAAGTGGAACCTGGAATCTGTGTACAAATTCTTCCCACGCCTGGAGGAACGCAAGGACTCCAAGGGTGATAAGCTTTCCGGCGGCGAGAAGCAGATGCTGGCGGTTGCCCGCGGCCTGATGCAGAACCCCAAGATGATGCTGCTGGACGAGATCACCGAAGGTCTGGCCCCCATCATCGTGGACCAGCTGGCCGTCATGGTACAGAACCTGCTGGCCGAGGGTGTTACCATCCTGATTGCCGAGCAGAACGTTAAGTTCGCTACCAAGGTCAGCAGCGATTGCTACATCCTGGAGCGTGGCGCCGTGGTCCACCACCAGGCTACGCAGGATCTGTCGGAAGAGACCCGCAAGCAGTATCTGGGCCTGTGAGTGCCCCGCAAGCAAAAGAAAAACAGACCTGGCGGGACCGTTGGATCGAAAAAGATCTGGCCTTTTACCGTCAGGTTTTTTTGGTAGGGCTGCCGGTGGCGTTCCAGCAGGCCATCAACATCGGGGTCAACCTGATGGATACGGTGATGGTCAGTGCACTGGGGGAAAACGCCCTCTCTGCCTCCTCGCTGGCAAACCAGTATTATTACCTGTACTATGTGCTCTGTCTGGGTATCTCGGGCGGTGCGTGTGTGCTCAGCGCCCAGTACTGGGGTGCGGGCAACCACAAGATGGTCAAACAGGTGTGGCGGCTCTCAATGTATATCTCCGGCGGTGCGGCGCTGCTGTTTGCCCTGGCTACGGCGCTTTTTCCGGCGCAGATCATGGGTATCTACACGAATAATGCCGAGATTATCGCTTTAGGCAACCGGTATTTGCAGGTCACCGCTTGGGTGTTTTTCTTCCATGGGACCAGCCTTATCATGGTAAACCTTATGCGCACCGCAGGGGTGTTGTACCTGGGGCTGGCGGTTTCAGGGCTGTCCTTTGGCAGCAATATCTTTTTCAATTATGTGTTCATCTTCGGCAAATTCGGCGCACCCTGCTTAGGCATTGCCGGTGCGGCGGTGGGCACCCTCATCAGCCGCATATTGGAATTTGCGATCACCTTTGGCTATCTGTTCCTGGGCTGCCGTCAGATCCGTTTTACCCCGCGTAATCTGGTGGGGCGGTTGGATGCCGCCATGCTGCGCGCCTTTATGAATACGGGCATGCCGCCCATCATCAGTGACGGCATGTTCACAGTAGGCGACAACATTTTAAGTGTGATCCTGGGCCACATGGGGGTGGCGGTCGTCAGCGGCCAGGCCATCACCCTGGCAACGATGCGGTTCTGCACCGCATTCATTCTGGGGCTGTGCAACGCCTCCTCGGTCATGGTCGGCCAGGCCATCGGAAGGGGAGAACGCGCTGCCGTGGAGCGGCAGAGCCGGACCTTCTTTCTGCTGTCAGTAGCAGGCGGTCTGCTGGGCGGTGTCATCATCGCCGTAGTAAGTCCCTGGATCGTGGGCATGTACGACCTGTCGCCGGAATCCCGCGATGCTACGATGCAGATGCTGCAGGCCATGAGCCTGCTGATGGTGTTCCAATCCGTGCAGTCCGTCATGAGCAAAGGCGTGTTGCGGGGCGGCGGGGATACCCGCTTCCTAATGTTTGCAGACCTGATCTTCATGTGGGGGTTAAACATCCCCATTGGTTATCTGGCAGGACTGCGTTGGGGCTGGTCCCCGTTCTGGGTGTTTGTCTGCCTCAAGCTGGATACAATCTGTAAATCTTTTCTCTGCCTGTGGCGGCTGGTCCTGGGTAGATGGATCAAAAATGTCAACGAAACGACCTGAATCTCAGGGGGGGGGCACACCATGCTGCTGCGTCATCCTCAGCGGGTGCTGAGCCGAGAACTGGCCCGCTGCGATCTGTAAGGACTTTCTGCTATAAGAACTACAACAAACCAAAACCATAAGAAAGGTTGATTTGATTATGTCTGCAGAACATTCTATCCGTGAACTTCTCGAAAAAGGCGAATTCGTCTGGGCACCCTGTGTCTATGACTGCCTGTCTGCTCGCTGCGCCGAGTTGGTCGGCCATAATGCCGTGCTGGTCAGCAGCTGCGAACTGGAATATGCTATGAACGGCATTCCCGCCGGTATGTATAACTGGGAGGAGTACATCTACGCAGCTGAGCGTATCTGCAACTCCACCAAGCTGCCCGTCATCATCGATGGCGAGAACGGCGGCGGCACCCCGATGCAGGTCTACCGCAACGTCAAGCGGCTGGCCGAGGTCGGTGCGATGGCTATCTCCATCGAGGATACCAACAGCGGTGCTTTCGCCACCGGCTACACCTACGCCAGCGGCTACGGCTATATGGATGCCGAGCGCTGGGCTGCCAACGTCCAGGCTGCCGTTGAGGCCACCAAAGGCACCGACTGCATGATTATCGCCCGTACCGATTGCAAGGGTGGCGGTGCACCCCAGACCGGCGCTATTGCCAAGTTTGGCGGTATGGGCCTGGAAGAAGCCATCCGCCGTGCCGAGATGGGCTACCAGGCAGGCGCTGAGATCACCATGATCCAGAACATCTGCCATGCTGACTGCGAGGACGAGTGCCGCGAGATCAGCCGCCGCCTGTCCAAGCCGGGGCGCTACCTGTTCTATCCCGATGTCCACGCCACCGATGGCAAGCCCGATGCTACGCTGGAGCAGATGCAGGAATGGGGCTTCCACCTGGTCAGCAACCATGTCGCCATGAAGGGCGCTGCCCGCGGTATGCTGGAATTCTTCCGCGAGAATTTCAAGAACAAGAACACCGTTTACAGCGAAAACCACGAGATCGACCCCACCGGTGAGTTCAATATCGGCCATGAGTTCCACCTCTTCAAGTTCGAGAATTACATCGCCCTGGATAAGAAGTACCGTGCTTATGAGGAAGAACTGCGCGCCAAGAATGGCAAATAATAGCCAATAAGCTCAAAATCTGATAAGTCCCTCTATATCTCAGCCGGACCGGCTGGGATTTTTACAAATTATCTTGTACAGTCTTACGAATAATGTACAATCTTAGTGTACCAAGGAAAATTTGCATTGCAATCGGTTTTCGAATGTAATAAAATTATCTTGATTTTAGAAAATTTTTCCGGCAAGAGAGAGTTTATATGACGATTTACGATATAGCCAAAATGGCAGGCGTCTCGGCCAGTTCGGTTTCCCGCGTAGTAAACGGCAAGCCGGGTGTCAACCGTGCCACGCGGGAAAAGATCCAGGAACTGCTGAAACAGCATAACTATGTGCCGGATACCAACGCCCGCAACCTGGTAACCCAATCCAACCGCACCATTGGTATTCTGACCGATGATATTGATACTTTGCACCAGGTGGAGGGCTGCCATCGCGTAGAATATGAGTTGATGCGCAATGGCTATTACTGCTTCGTCAAATACATCGGCCACGGACCGGATGCCATAGAAACCGCAATGCTAGATCTGGCACGGCATCGTGTCGAGGGTGCCGTCTGCTTGGGCAGCGCGTTCCGAGATGCCTGCAAGGTCACCCGCGTGGTGGAACACCACCTGCCCAACACGCCGGTGGTTATGGTGCATAATACGCTGACCTTTCCGCGACCAAACATCTACTCTGTTGGTGCCGACGAAGTGGCAGGTATCCAGAGCTGTGTGGATTATCTGACTAGCCGCGGCCGCCGCCAAATGCTGCTGGTCATCAACGAAAATCGTGTCAGCGGTGCGTTGATCCGCAGTGCCTTTGAATCTGCAGTTAAGCGGTATCCCCATGTGCATAGCACGGTTTATACAGGCGTGCCGGTTTCGGTCGATGGCGGCGAAAGCTTTGCCCTGCGCATGCTGCGGGAACAGCCTGATACCGACGGCATCATCTGCGCCAACGACCTGATCGCTATTGGTGCACTGAACATTCTGAAAGAGCAGGGCATCCAGGTGCCGCAGCAGATCTCGCTGATGGGCGAGAACAACTCCTCGTTCTGTGAGACCTGCCGCCCGCGGCTGACCTCGCTGGATACGATGATTTCGATGTCCAGTATCATGGCGGCCCGCACCTTGCTGGATGTGCTGGAGGGCCGCGAACCCAGCCATCACGTCACCCTGCAGATGACCATTGTTGAGCGCGGTACGACCTGATATTACCTCATACTTAAAAGTCCGTTTTGGAATCACACCAAAACGGACTTTTAAGTATGAGGTAAAAAAGACTATTAAAATTATCTATATTCTAATTTTAATGCAGACGAATATATGTCGCAGACAGCGTATATTGTCCGCCCCCTTCGTGAACAAAATAGGGCGGCTCTAACAATATAGTTATGCAAACGCTGATTCTTAATGCTGAAAAGTGTGTATTACTAAGTAATCGCGCAGCACTATATCGAATTTGTGGAAAGATGAATTGTGAATATCTGAAGTAACGATATTGACAATATCACGATACTGTGACCTTATAGTGATAAGTATCTTGTGATAAATTATGGGAGCATAGTGAGCAGGTCAGTACACCTTTTGATGAATTGGTATCTTTCGGTGACGCAAGTGAACTGTGTGGCATGAGTGAAAGCACCTTGCGAAAGGCGGTTTCTTATGGAAAGCTTGTGAACGGTGTGGATGTTTGCAAGTTCGGCAAGCAGTGGGGCGTATCGAAAGCGGCTATGAAAAGGACCTATGGCGAGATCAAGCAGTAATTGCGTTTTTGTCATTCGCCTAAAAAGTTGACCACCATTTGACCACTACTGTGCAGTCGCCCCTCAAAATGCCGAAAAAGCCTGTTGTGACAACCAACAATGGGCTTTTTCTTGTTTTGGGCTCTACTGTGCAGAGCCAACAAAATTCACGGTATAACGTCGGTCTATACTGCCCTGTCGTAGTTCTCCGATCCGGAAGGCCAGAGGTTCGAATCCTCCCGGTCGCACCAAAAAAGGTCGCTGTATTGCAGTACAGCGACCTTTTTTATTTTGTCACGGCTCAGTGATTGTCAATCCATCTTTTGACTATGTACGCGGTAACATCGGCCATGACAGACACGAAAAGACTGATAAGATAGCTCATGGAATCTCCTTTCCGTGCTGGTTTTGTACATCGGGCAGCACGAGAGCTATTTTATCAGTTTTTGTTTTTATAAAAAATCCGATACAAAGTTTCGGGCGCCAGTCGTGGGCCCAAAAGGCTCACAGGGGGGCTTGTTGCCAGCAGAGGATAACCCGTCGCCCTTTACCCGAACCGCGCCGAAAAGGCTGTCATTCCGCCTCAAGGGGGTTCATAAGAGATTACGCTTCTGTCCGTTCCGCCATTTCCATTTGTTTCAGAAGTTGAGTTTCTTTTTTTAAGAGATCCTTTACAACCTTTCTGACACAGTCAGAAACGGAATCCTCAAAGCTGTCGTTTTCTTCAATTTTATACCATCCGGTTCGGAACAAACGCTTATAACGGAAATTCTCTCTTCTTTTATCTCCCGGCTTTAATAGATCTATCATTTTCTGCATGGTTTGCATTTGCTGTTCCGGGACATTCCATCCCCCGATTTCAAACACGCCGCAGAGCTGATTTTCGCGGATGGCAATCCAATACGAATATATATATTCGTTGCCCCACGAACTTGTCGGTGTGTCTATGGGCGGCAAATAGTGATTCATCTCGTTTGTGCGGAACACAAAGAAATTTGTATTTGAGCTGGTAAACGGGGATGCACAGATAACGCCTTCTTCAGTAAGGGTAGTAAGCGTTGCTTTGATTCCATCCGCAAGCTGAGTCCGGCCATCGTTCCGATGTTCAAAGATAAGGTCAAGGGCTCTTTTGTGCTTTGCATAGATTTTGTTGCAAACTTCTATCAGCTTTTCGTCTTCCACAATGTCCCTCCTTATAACGTCTATATAATTGCCAATTACCAGCGAAACATCTGGTGCAAGGTCCATCGTATTTTGTAACTCACTAAGCGTTGCCGCGATATCCCGATAGGTCAAAACATCCCAATTATCACAGTCGCTGGGATCTTCTCCTTCCGGTGTAAGATACAGAAGCATCTTCTTATAACTGGGATAGTCCGTTTCCAACGTACGGCGATATCTTTTGAGCTGATGTTCATGTTCGTGGGAACCGATTTTATTTTCTATCGCAATCAAAAATTTTTCTGTATCTGACACTAGTAAAAGATCGATGTATTTCCACTCCCGGTATACAGCAAAGCTGTAAAAATCCATCAGCAGCGTATCCAGAACATTATAGCGACCGTTATCATCTTCTTGAACCACGCATTGAATGATGGCTCGAAGAAAGGCGTCGCCCAGACCATGATTTTCATTGGGAGTTAAAAGCCATCCCAATATGTTGCTATGCCGAATCTCTGTGCGGGAGATTTTTAATACATCAAACAAGTTAAAACGTTTGGTCCAGGGAACCAGTTCATCCAGACAGTCAATATCAAGCAAAAAGTTTTGCAGAACTTCTTCATCCGTAAGGTCGGAGCCATCTTTTATCACGATGTTGTCCTCCTGTATAAATGTAATTTCACGCCACCACGCTGGTGGCAGTAGATTCCCAAACCCGTGGGCGGAGCAACTAGGTTCAAACAGACTGCCGCAGCCGCTGGTCCATCGGAACTTCCGCCAGCAGCTTGCGGAGTGCTGCCAGCGAGATAGGCCGCTGGCCGTTCTTCTGCATTTTTCCGCAGTGGCCCCAGGCCAGTGCGCCGGGGCCGTTATATTCTTCGGTAAAGGTGCCGTCGGGGTGAATCTTTAGCACGAGCAGCCATTCCGGTTCACTGGACAGAGCCACCCGGTCAATCTGGGTGGCCTTGATCTGTACAAGACGCCCGTCGGGGGCTTTGGCATCGTGGGTTTCTGCACCCGCCGTGAATAGCTCCAGCCCGTAACAGCTGGCGGCCAGGGCTTCCCCGATGCTGCCGACCATGTGGCCGTCCGGCGTATAATGCCGGCCGGGGAAAAGCTGCTCCAGTTCCCGGGAGATGGCGTACAGCGCCTTGATCTTTTCGGCCACCGAGGCCTGCAAAGAAACAGGGTCCAACCTTATCCTTCCTTTCTGGTACAGAATCCGCGCACAACACAAGCCTCACAGTGTGGGGCTGCAGTGCAGATTTCTCCATAGTGGCTGGCGCAGTAACTCCAAAGAATGCTGTCGATCTCCACCATAGGCAGATGCAGCTGCTCGCTCATTTTGCGGACGATAGCCACGGCTTCGTCGGGGGCTGCCTGTTCCTGCTCGGATTCCCCCATACGGTCGGCGCCAAGAAACCGGCAGACGTGAATGTCGGGTTTGACCCCGTCGATGCCCACATTGCGCAGATATTCCCAGGCAAGGGCCGGGCCGATGCCGTATAACTTGTGTGGCCCTGCGGCAAGGTCCCGGACGATTTCTTCTGGTGGTGCCGAGGTCACATAGGCATCCATGCTGCCATATTCATCAGCAATCCGCCGAAGTTTTTCAATGTTTTCGCCCAGATGCTTCATCTGGCGATTGGTACACTGACTGGCGCAGGAAAGTTGTTTCAGTCCCTCTGTAAAATAGCTGCTTTCCCGGGCCAGGATGGCCTGTTCATCATATTGGAAGAATAATTCATCCACCCGGGGCAGCTTGGGGGCCACACGATGCCACTGGGTATGGGCGCTCAACTGGGCATAAAGCAGCCCCCGCAGATGTTCCCGGAAAGAAAACACCTTGCCCTGCTGCCGTTGGCGGACCAACTGGGGGAAGGTGGTGGAGTACAGCTTGCCGGATGCTTGCAGAAAGTCCCGCATCACCAGCAGATAGCGATAATCCTCTTTCTTACGCACAGAGGTAAGTAAAATGCGTTTTTCAAACCCACCCCGCTGGGCAGCTTTGTCTGCCTGCAACTGTTCCAGCTGCTCCGGCGTCCAGCCCCGCGCCCGGATCACAGCCTGCATGACCTCCAGCAGATCGGCCAATTCTTCCAGGGATTTGCTTTCCTGGTATTCGGCCAGCTCCTCGTTCAGCTTTTTGTCCAGAAGCTGGAGGTGGGCTTCTTCGGAGAGGGTTTCCCAAGTACAGGTTTTGCCGTCTGCTTCTATGATCTCCGGGATGCGGTCCCGGACCAGTTTGTGATATTGCATGCTCTATCTCGTTACCCCAACAGATCCTGCTCCTCGGGGTGCATCTCAAACCAGTGTATGGCGTAGGAACAGATAGGTTTGGCCTTGCGGCCATCCTGACGCAGGGTATCGGCCACCGCACGCAGAAGCTGCCCGGCAACTCCCTGTCCCCGCAGAGAACCGTCCACAAAGGTGTGGTTGATGACGGCAACACCCTCCCGTTCCGGGAAGGTCACCTCCGCCAGCAGTTTTCCTGTTTCATCCGTAGAAAAAATCCGGCCTGGTTCTTTGCGAAACTCCATCATAATCACCTCTGATCTCAGTATAGCAAAGAAATTCGGTAATAGCAACAGCCATGTTCCTGCCGCCTCGGCAGGAGCATGGCTGTGCAAATACGTTTATAACCCCATCACCTTTCCAAGCTTTTCCTGTGCCTCTCGCTTGGTTTTATCAAAGGCATGGGCATAGATATCCAGTGTGGTACTGGGCTGGGAGTGACCAAGCAGTCCTGCAACGGTGCGGACATCCACGCCCTGGGCGATAAGCAGGCTGGCGTTGGTATGGCGCAGGCTGTGGACAGATAAGTTTTGAGGCAACCCGTTTTCCTTGAGGATTTTCTTGAAACGGAAGGTAAAGGTCGTGGGCACCATGGGATTGCCGCTCGGCTGCCGGAAGAGGTAATCTTCCTCCGTCAGGGCCTGCCCTTCTGCCTGTTCCATTTGCCAGGCACATTCCTGCTTCCACGCTTTCAACAGTTTACACATCTCTTTGCTGATGTACACCCTCCGGTTACCGCTGGCGGTTTTCGGCTCCTTGGTGAATATCTTCTGCCCACTGAGTTTTACCACCGTCCGCTGCACATGGATGGTCCGGTGCCTCCAGTCAATGTCAGACCAGCGCAATCCGCAGGCTTCGCCGCGGCGCATCCCTGTGGCCAGTACCAGTTTGAAGTACACTTCATATTTCATGCTTTGTATTTCCAGAGCGGCGATCAGCTTCTGCACTGTTTCCTCGTCGGCCACCGGGCGCTCTTTGCGCACGCCTTTGGGTTTGTACACCCGCCATGCCGGGTTATGAGTCAGGTAGCATTCCTCCACAGCACCGGACAAGATGCTGCACAGTGTGTTGTGCAGTCCCTCCACGGACCGTTCCGAGAGTGGCTGTCCATCCGTCAGTTTAGGCTCTGAGCGCATGGCTTCGTAGAAGGCACGGATGGTTTCCTTGCGCAGATCGGTCAGTTTGTAATGCCCCAGTGCTGGCAGGATGCGCCGGATATCCTGCTGGTCACGGGAATAGGTGCTGGCTGCCAGTTTGTCTGGGGCGATATCCCGCAGCCAGTGTTCGGTATACGCTGCCAGCGTCATGGCATGGTTCACGGGTTGTGGGTCGTGCCGAACTTCCCGCTCGAACAGAACTGCCTGTTCGTTCAGCCATTTTTTACACTGGCCGGATGTGAGTTCTTTCGGTGGGTGGACCGTTTTCTGTGCGGCTTTCAGTCGGTTCCCTTCGTAATCGTAGCCGCGGGATACCACGATGAGATATGCCGGGTGTTCTCAGATGTTCATTGACCATGCCGTTTGATAAGAATCCGACTGAGAAAGGCAGCAATATAGTACCTATCATTCAGACAAATGCCAAAACCGTTCCTTTCAACACACAACCCACAATGCTCTGGTCTGAGAACGACTTGCTTAACTGCCTGTTTAACACCTACGCAGTAATGCAGTACAGATATCATACGGGCAAGATCACACCTGAAAAGTATTTTGAGTGGAAGTTGCAATGGTCTTTTGGCTCAACGATTACGCACTCTTCTCCCTTGCCTAAAGATATTGACGCATCGCTCCAAAACTCAAACGAGGATTAATCCCTCTCTCGCTCGGCACAATTTCATTAGTTCGCATATTTTTATAGCAAAACAGCACCGTGCAATTCAAAATGCCACTATATTGGCGTTTGAATTACACGGTGCTGCTATTTTATAAAGAGTTTCACTCCACTCCCAGCGCCCTAAACACAGCCCCGTTCTGGTGAAGGGAACCAGAACGGGGCTGTGTTGATGAAGGAGAAACGAAGGGAATATCCTGTTACAGATTCAGTTCAAACTGTTCCACAGTAATGGTTGTCTGACCGTCTGCAGCAAAGGTGATGCCATCGGCGGATTGCGGGGTGTAGATCCACGCTGTCATCGTCTGCTCGCCATCGTTAACAAAAACCTCCACGCTGTTTTTATCCAATAGGATGCGAAGCTTGAGCGCGCCGTTTTGGCTGCGCACCTTGCAGCTGCGGGTATGCACAATATCGGCGCGGGAACCGGCACAGCTGCGATCCAGCGTCAACAGCGAGGTGTAGGGGTCATAGGTCAGGCGGGTGTGATACGCTGCATCGGCTGCCAGCTTGACGGTAAAGCTGCGGTATTCACCCGCTGCCACGGTGACGGTCAGGTCGGCAATGCGCCCGCCGATGCCAGCCAGCACAGTTTCATTCTGTACAGTCACATCTTCGTGCAGAGTGCGCTTACCGTGGGCGGCATCCAGCTCCCGAACCGGGGTCTGCACAATGTGTCCGTCCTTCAGATGCAGCTCGCGCGGGCAGATGGTCTGCCCGAACCACTTGCATCCCTGCGGCTTATCCTCGGTATCCGACCAGGTTTGCAGCCACGCCGTCATCAGGCGGCGCCCATCGGGTGCCTGTGTGGTTTGGGTGGCGTAAAAGTCGATGCCACCGTCCACCAGCTGCACCTGTTCGCGGGTAAAGGTATGGGTTTTCTCATCATAACTGCCGATAAACGCGATCACATTGTGTCCGTTGTGGAACTCACCGGACGGACGCATTTCCATCGGTCCGACCATCAGTACATGCTTGCCGTCCAGCGGGAAAAAGTCCGGGCACTCCCACATTTTACCGTACACGTTGTTGTTGCGCACCAGCACGGTAACAAAATGCCAGTCGAAACCGTCCTTGCTTTGGAACAGTACGGCTGCACCGCTGCCGTCCTCGGTCAGGGCAACGGTCACGGCAGAGTAGGTGCCGTCAGCTTCGCGCCAGATCTTCGGGTCACGGAAGTCGAATTTGCTGTATCCTTCAGGCAAATCTTTCTGGGTCAGCACCGGGTTGCAGGCAGGTTTTTCGTAATCCAATCCATCGCCCACAGCAACGCTCTGGGTCTGAATATCCCGCATTTCACCATTCGGCTGTTTTTCAGAAACCACGCTGGTGTAGAGCAGTAGCTGCCTGCCATCATCCAGCTCCGTTGCCGAACCGGAGAAGCAGCCGGGGCCGTTATCAGACGGAGAATCCGGAGCAATGGCGCAGGGCAGATACTCCCAATGCAGCAAGTCTGTGCTGACCGCGTGTCCCCAGTGCATCGGACCCCATTGTGTTGCGTAGGGGTTGTACTGGTAAAACAGGTGGTATTTCCCATGATAGAAGGAAAAGCCGTTCGGGTCATTCATCCAGCCTACATAAGGGGTCAAGTGGTAGGCAGGGCGCTCTGCCGCAGAAATGGCAGCGCCGTGCTCTTCCTCATAATCGCGTGCCTTCTGCAAAATTGTATTGCTCATGGATTCCTCCTGGTGAAACTTATTGCTTTGCGTAATAGGCATCAAGATACTTCTGCATAATCGCCAGATAGTCAGACAATCCGTAGGCTTCCAGTTTGTCGAGGTACTCATTCCACTCAGCATCGGTAGTACCGTTCATGATCCAGTTTGCCTTCTGGGTGTTCATGTAGGTTTGGAGATCTGCCTGAAGGTTGGAAACCTGCTCGGTGTCCTCGTTGCTCATAAAAACATTGGGGTAAACATACTTGTTGTTCATATCCGGGGTGTAAATATCCTTGATCCAGTCCAAACGGTACTGTGCATCGTCCGGGCAGGTGACATAAACGCCGTAGTAATCATCCAGAACTGCCAGAGGACCGCCGACGCACTGTGCTTCGCGGACTTCAACGGGGGACGCATCGCCGAGGGGGGCGTGCTTCAGCATCGGCTCGCCCTTATCGTTCGTGGACATTTCAAAGATATTGAAACCGGTTTCATCGCCGTAGGTACCCCAGTTGTTCTGGGGAGACTGCAGGGGTGCATACATCTGGTCAAGCCAAGCACAAACCAGCGCGGGGTTCGATGCCTTGGCGGTGACAACACACTTGCCGCGCCCAAAGCCGCTGGTGAAGGAACCGTTCTGCGGGGTGATATTGCGGGTATCGGCAGTCAGTGCGGGCAGGGGTTCCCAATCGGTCAGGTTGTCGATGTTGGCAACATCCCAGCTAAAGCAGACGCCATAACGACCGGCCTTGCCTTTAGAAACATAGGTGGACCATTCCTGCGTAAAGCATTCGGGGTCAATGAGGTTTTCAGAATACAGCTTGTGCAGCCAGTCAAGACCTTCACGGTAGCCCTGCTGAGTGGCCGCGCAGATAACCTTCAGGTCATCAGTGACGGCAATGTGGCGATCCTTATCGGCATCACCATAGCCCTCACCAAAGCCGTTGATCAGGATACTGGGATCCTGGTCACCGTTGTTGACAATGCAGGACATCGGGATGATATCACCCTCAATGCCAAACTCACTCTTGATGGCATCCGCGTTGTCACGGAAAGCGATCAGTACCTGCTCAAATTCATCTACCGTCGTCGGCATCTCCAGACCCAGGAAATCCAGCCACTTCTTGTTGATGAAGCTCATATTTCCCACCGTTTGGATCGCCGTCTTTTCAGCGCCCAATTGCTCGATCCACGGCAACGCCCAGATATGTCCCTCGGAATCTGTACACATGGTACGGTACTCCGGGTACATCTCAAAAACCTTCTTGAGGTTGGGCATATTGTTGTCGATGTAGTCCTCCAGATTGACAATAACGCCCTGATCTGCGTAGCGCAGCAGGTCACTGTCGCTGAAATCTGCCGTAAAGACAAAATCCGTCAGAGTGTTGGGGTTGGACATATTCAGGGTGATTTTATCGCTCCACTGGTCAGCCTGAATAGCCGTCCAGTCGATATGTACATTGGTGGATTCCTCAAGACGTTTGAAAATGGTACGGTTGTTCGGCTCAGATTCACTGCCGACCGGATAGCTTGTCATACCGGTAAAGGTTACCTGCTCCGCCAGAGGAAACGAAACGGTGCCGGTAACATCTACATTGGCAGCCGAATCTTTTCCGCCTCCGGCACCGCCGCCGCAGGCGGCCAGCATCATAACAGCGCTCGCCAAGGCGCCCATTTTGAGGAAATTGCAGCGTGAAATCAATTTTTTCATAATGTTTTTCTCCTTTTTTAATATTGCGGCCGGGAAATCCCGGTCGAGTTTTCCTAACAATCAGCCCTTGACGGAGCCCGCCATAATGCCTGCATCAAAATACTTTTGGAAGAAGGGATACATGACCAGCAGCGGCAGGCTGGAAATGATAATGGTTGCATACTTGAGCAACTCGGCCATTTTGGCGCGTTCAGCCGTGCTTTGAATATCGGCAATCATACCGGATTCGGGCTGGCTTTGGATCAGGATAGAGCGCAGCACCAACTGCAGGGGCTGTTTGGAGGCACTGTTCAGGTAGATCATCGCGTCAAAATAGCTGTTCCACATAGCTACAAACTGCCAAAGAGCAAGTACCGCCACTACCGGCATACAAACCGGCAGCAAGATATTAAAGAAGTAGCGCATTTCGCTGGCACCATCCACATCGGCTGCCTCACGAAGCTCACGCGGGATCCCCTGATAGTAGGTACGGGCAATGATCATATTCCAGACGCTGAATGCACCCGGCAGGATAACCGCCCACATGGAATCCAGCAGACCGAGGTTGTTGATCAGCAGGTAGGTAGGGATCAGACCGCCGTTGAAGAACATCGTGATAACGAATAAGATGTTGAAAAATTTCTTGCCCTTGAAGTCCGGCAGCGACATCGGATAGGCTGCCAGCATCGTTACGGCAACGGAAATGACGGTAAATATAACCGAATAAAGAACAGCGTTTTTGAAACCGACCCATATCTGTTTGTCCGAGATGACGCGCTCATAGGCATCCAGGCTCCATTTGCTGAAGTCAAAGGAAATGCCCTTGTTTTGCAATGTGACGGGATCCATGAACGAAGCGATCACAATGTAAACCATCGGCACAATAATGGCGATGAGAAACAGCGCCAACAGTGCATAGCCGCAGTAGAGGATGGCTTTGTCTTGTTTGGTATAGATCTGCATTCCCGACTTTTTCTTAGACATAGCGGACACCTCCTTACAAGCCTTGCCCATCGTTCATCTTGGCAACGATTTTGTTTACAGCGATAAGCAATATGACATTGATAACTGTGTTGAACAGACCGACTGCTGTTGAAAAGCTGTAATCACCGTCTAACAGACCTTTTTTATATACATAGGTGGCGATGATTTCTGCCGAATTCAGGTTCAGATCCGTTTGCAGGGCGTAGGCTTTTTCAAAGCCGATGCTCATAATGTTGCCTGCCTGCAGGATGAACTGAATCACGACCATATCCTTGATGGCGGGCCATTCAACGGTTCGTATTTGCTGAATCAGGTTCGCGCCGTCCAGCATAGCGGCTTCTTTCAGCTCCTGGCTGGCGTTGGAAAGCGCGGCTGTGTACATAATGGAGGACCAACCTGCGCCCTGCCAGATTCCGCTGATGATGTAAATCGGGCGGAAAGCCTCCGGCAATGTCATAAAGTTGATGCCGGTATGAAACAGCCCATTTACAGGACCTGTGACAGACAGCAGAACGCGCACGATACCGCACAGCACGATCACGGAAATAAAGTTGGGCATATACAGGACAAGCTGTACCTTCTGCTTGATCTTATTGCTTTTAATGCGGTTGAGCAGGAAGGCCAACAAAATCGGAATGGGGAAGCCCCACAACAAGCCATAGACGCTCAGTTTCAAGGTGTTGATCAAATACCGCATGAAATCCGGCGAGGACAGGAACCGCGTAAAGTTCTTGAACCCGACCCATTCGCTGCCCCAGATGCCCTTGAACGGGTTGTATTTTTGGAAGGCGATCAGTACACCGCCCATAGGAATGTAGCGGAATACAAGGGTCAGCAATACAGCCGGCATCAGAAATAGCAGGTAGAGCTGCCAATGACGCTTAATGTACACCCATGTATTATGCAGTTTACGGTCAACCGCCATGACCCTGCTTTGGGGTGCAACTGACTTTGGTTTCATGAATCATTCTCCTCCTTTTTGATTTCACTGTACCGTTTCTTCTTTGTTTTACATTTGCACAACATGTTCTGCTCAGACCCCCCTTGAATGGTGCATTTGTAAAACCCTGTGATTTATTTATATCATCAACAATCGCAAAAGTCAATGGCGTTTTCCTCGTTTTTAAGCGAATTACGGTACATTTGTGTGGCTGCACAAAAACCAGGGCGTGCAAATGTGCAATATGCTGATTTGCACTTTTACATTTGACTAATTTGTGCATATGCACTATACTGGTATCAGAAACACAGGAATTTCCCGGACGGAGATACCTACAGAATATAGCAAAGTACATTTCTTACTTATAGAGTGTATAGAATCGAGGCAGATCATGTCTACCAAAGTCACCATTCAGGATATTGCCAACGAGCTTCAGCTCTCCCGCAATACGGTTTCCAAGGCTATCAATAACACCGGCGTTCTGGCCGATGCCACACGGGAGAAGATCCTGCGCAAGGCTGCCGAAATGGGATACAAGCAATTTTCCTACCTTCCGATATTTGATGGGAACAGCAACGCCGGGGATGCTTCCATTCTCCCCGTCGATAAGCGGGAAATTGCCATGCTGACAACCCATTTTTTGAATAACTCCCACTTTTCCGCAATGATGTTGGATCGCTTTCAATCAGAGCTTCAGCATCTTCACGCCTGCATGACGATCCACCGCATTTCGCCCGCTGAGCTGGCCGCAAAGGAGCTGCCGTCTTCCTTAAACACAGAGCACACGGCAGGCATCATCTGCTTTGAAGTATTTGACTATGATTACGCCCAGATGCTTTGTACGCTGGGCATTCCGCTTCTTTTTGTGGACACACCCGTGATGGAAATGCGCCCTCCGCTGCAGGCTGATCGGCTGTATATGGAAAACCGTATCGAAATTCAGAACATGATGGCGCAGATGGCACAGCGCGGACGAAAACGTATCGCCTTTGCCGGGGATAAAGAGCACTGCCAGTCTTTTCATGAACGTTACCGGGCTTACAAGGATGCAGCCGAGCATTTTGGTATGGCAACCGACTGGCCGACCTGCGCAACGCAGAAAACACAGCCAAACTATTCGGAGTATCTGTATCAGTCGCTGCACGGCTGCCCGACCATGCCGGACGCTTTTATCTGCGCCAATGATTTTATAGCAATGGATCTTATCAACGCCTTGCATCGGCTTGGCTATTCCGTTCCGGATGACATCTGGATTTGCGGATTTGATGACAGCCAAGAGGCATCGTATTTTTCACCTCGGCTGACATCCATTCATATTCACGGGCAAATCATGGGGTATGCCGCCGCCAATCTGCTTATGACCCGTATTGAGGAGCCCTCGCTGAATTATCGGACTGTTTATACGGAAACGAATCTGATCCTGCGTGAATCCACAGGAGATTGAGAGGTACAGTATGCGTGACCTGTGGGACAAGCCGTGGTTTTCTGTGCTGACAAAGCTGACATACAGCGCCTATCTGAACATTTTGTGGCTTATCGGCAGTCTGCCGATTTTTACGATTGGCGCCTCCACTACGGCGCTGTTTTACTGCACATTGAAAATGGCAGAGGATCGTGATGAGGGTCTTACCCGTATGTTCTTCCGTGCGTTTCGCAGCAATTTCAAGCCCGCCACAAAGCTGTGGCTTATCCTGCTGGCGCTTGGCTGCTTTTTGGGCGTCGATGGCTTCGTGTTGAGCCGCCTTTGGAACACCAGCGCATTCTGGACAATTTTGACAGCACTGGTGATCGGCGCTGCCGTGCTGTACGCCATTGTACTACTCTACGCATTTCCCTTGCTGGCACGTTTTGAAAACACAACGCTTGGCATTTTAAGGACCTCCTTTGCCGTCGGAGTTCGCTATTTGTTCTGCACCCTGCTGATGGCGGCCATTTACGCTGTCATGGGGTGGATCACAGTTTGCGTATTCGCGCCCGCCTTTCTTTTGGGAATGGGCTTGTGTGCCATGCTATGTTCTTTCCTTCTGGTAAAAATCATCCATCTCATCGGCGGAGACCCCGATGCGGCAGATGAGGAATCGCACGATGAAGAGCGCTGATCTTGCCACCCTGCGCTCTCTGCATGGGCGAAAAAGATGGGAGCACATTTGGGCATACTACAAACTCCCCATCATAGGAATTTTAATCGTTTTGTACATTTTCGGATATGCCGCTTATCGGCATTTCACCAAAAAAGAAGCTGTACTGTACGTTAGCCTTGTGAACATTTCAGCCGGTTCTGATTTGACCGGGCAGCTTACTGACGGCTTTGCCCAATATGCGCACCTGACAAAAAAGCAGCAGGTCAATCTGCTGACCGGGCTGATTATAAATGAAACTGCCAATGTCGATGAACAATATATCTATGCCTCGGAGCTGAAGCTGCTGGCTGCTGTCAGCGCACAGCAATTAGATGTTATTCTAATGGACACCGCTGCGCGAGATCAGCTGCAAGACGAAGAGTATTTTCTTGACCTGCGTACACTGGATGCAGATTTCAGCAGCTTGGATGAATTGTCTGCCGATGGCGTAACGCTGGATATTTCCGACACGCCCCTCATAGCACAAGCCGGCTTCGAGGAATCCGTTTACCTCGGTGTCATTGCAAATGCACCGCACCCGGAGCGCGCAGCTGCCTATATTCGCTATCTTTTGAAGTAGTAAAGCTGCTTCTTTTTTGTTCGATACATTCAGCAAGGAGAGATACACATGGATATTGTAACGATTGGCGAAGTTTTGATCGACCTGACCCAGACCGGCAGGGATGAACGCGGCATTCCGCAGTTCGCGGCAAACCCCGGCGGCGCCCCCGCCAATCTGGCGGTTGCAGCCGCCCGGCTGGGCGCGCAGACTACCTTTATCGGCAAGGTGGGCAGCGATGCCTTTGGCCGCTATCTGACCGAGGTTTTGCAGGAAAACAAGGTAGACACCCGCTATATGGTCACCGATGCCGACCACCCCACCACCATGGCCGTTGTTTCGGTGGATGCTGCTGGCGAACGCGATTTCAGCTTTTACCGCAGTGCCAACGCTGATGTGATGCTGAGTAAAGAGGATATCCCGGAGGAAGCCCTGAAAGCAACCAAAATCGTGCATTTCGGCTCGGTCAGTCTGACCGCCGACCCCGCCCGCACCGCCACGTTGGACGCCGCCGCCCGTGCCAAAAAGCTGGGGGCAATCATCACCTACGACCCCAACTACCGCGCCAACCTTTGGCACAGCGAGGAAGAAGCGATCGCACAGACTGCGAAAACGGCACGGCGCAGCTGGCACAAAACGGCATTCGGCTGATTTTTGTCACCTTGGGTGCAAACGGTGTGTTCTACCGCTTTGGAGAGAAAACCGGTCATGTAGCTGGTGTTCCCTGCAAGGTGGGCGACACCAACGGTGCAGGCGACACCTTCTTTGGGGCAGCGCTGTCCAAGCTGTGCAAGGAGGATTTGAACTCCCTGACGGCGGACAAACTGGAAAGCATTCTGGCTTTTGCCAACAAGGCGGCCAGCATCACCACCAGCCGCCGCGGTGCCATCCCCGCCATGCCCACCCTGACAGAAGTGGAGGGCTGACCCATGGCGCAGGAATTTTCCGCACGATTTGCCCGCCATAAGGACGAGCTGGAATGGCTGTTCATGGAATTGTACAACAACCGGGAAGGGTTGGAGGTTCTTGAACGGGAGATGGCAGACGCCTACGACGCCCGCAGCGCCGAGCTGAAGGCGCTGGACAAAGCCCGTGCCGCCGACCCGAACTGGTACAAGCGGGGCAGTATGTTCGGCATGACGATGTACACCGACCTATTTGCCGGGAACTTAAAAGAACTGGCAAAGAAGCTGCCCTATTTCAAGGAGCAAAAGCTGACCTATCTGCACCTGATGCCTTTACTGCAGATGCCCCACCCGCACAACGATGGCGGCTATGCGGTGGAGGATTTCGATACCGTGGACCCGGCTCTCGGCACGAATAAAGACCTCGAAAATCTGACCCGCGAACTGCGCAAGGCCGGCATCAGCCTGTGTCTGGATTTTGTTATGAACCACACCGCCAGCACCCACCGCTGGGCAATGGCGGCCAAGGCGGGCGACCCGTGGTTTCAAGCCTACTACCACCTGTTTGATGACCGCACCATCCCGGACCGATACGAGCAGACCGTGCCGCAGGTATTTCCCAACACTGCGCCCGGCAACTTTACCTGGTGCGAGGAGATGCACAAGTGGGTGCTGACCACCTTCCACGACTACCAGTGGGATCTGAACTACGCAAACCCGGCGGTGTTCGTGGACATGACCAAAAGTATTCTGCATCTGGCAAATCTGGGTGTGGAAGTGTTCCGCATTGACGCTGTGCCTTACATTTGGAAACAGCTTGGCACGACCTGCCGCAATTTACCGCAGGTACATACCATTGTGCGGATGCTGCGCATGGTGCTGGAATGTGTCTGCCCCGCGGTCATCCTCAAGGGCGAAGTGGTCATGGCGCCCAAGGAGCTGGCGGCGTACTTTGGCACACCCGAAAAGCCGGAATGTCATATGCTTTACAATGTGTCCACCATGGTCAACCTGTGGGGGGCCTTGGCAAGCCGTGACACCCGCCTGCTGAAGGCACAGCTGGACGCCCTGCACGCCCTGCCGGGCAACTGCTGGTTTGTAAACTATCTGCGCTGCCACGATGATATCGGCTGGGGTCTGGATGAAGCGGCTGAGAACCGTTTTGATATTGACCCCCAAAAGCACAAGGAGTATCTCTACCATTTTTATGCGGGTGATTTCCCCGGAAGCTGGGCAAAGGGCGAGCTGTACAACTACGACCCCGCTACCGGCGATGCCCGCAGCTGCGGCACCACTGCCAGCCTGTGCGGAGTGGAGCAGGCGCTGGAATCGGGCGATGCAATCGCGCTGGACTACGCAGTCCGCCGCGACCTGCTGCTGCATAGCGTCATGGCATTTTTGCAGGGATTTCCGATGCTGAACTCCGGCGACGAGATTGCCCAGCTCAACGGCTGGGATTATAAGTCCGACCCCAATCGGGCAGACGACAGCCGCAACCTGCACCGCAGTGCGTTTAACTGGGAAAACGCAAAACAGCGCACCCAAAAGGGTACGCTGCCGAACAAGCTGTGGCAGGGCATGGAAGAACTGCGCAAAATGCGAGCAGACGAGTGCTTTGCCCCGGATGCGTGGGTAACCACATGGGACACCCACAACCCCGGCATCCTGGCACTGGTACGCAAGCACGGCGAGGAAACGCTGGTGGGGCTGTTCAACTTTACCGAGTACCCGGCAGGGGCCGGTCTTGACGCTTTGGGCGGCAGCTACCGTTCCGCAGACGGTCAGCCCGTCTGGCTGGCGGACGTAGAACTGGAACCGTATCAGGCACTGCTCGTGAAGAATGTATAAGTCTTGAGGCAGACATACATCCCCGTTCGGCTGCACCATCCATGCAGCTGGTTATGAAATGATTGTCGGGCAGGTTTACGTTTATGCCTTTTACGATAGGGCGAGCCATTCCTATGCCGGAACTTGCAGCTTTGCAGGAAAAATTGCATTGGATTGCCTTATCATGCATAACAGATGAAAAAATGGAGGGCGGTTTTCTATATGGCACCGATTACTCGTGAACAGGCATTGAAAAATGCTTTGGCTTCTTCGCGCATTGAGGGGGATGAAGTCACCGAACAGACCTGTGCCGACTGCCGCCGCCTGATGGACGGCAAAGTAGATGCCCGCACCTTGGCTACCTGAATTTCTGCCTATTCGCAGTAGACTACCATTTGACCACTACTGTGCAGTGGTGCTGCAAAATGTCGAAAAAGCCTGTTGTGATAACCACCAACGGGCTTTTTCTTGTCTTGGCGGTAAATGTGCAGAACCAAAAAAATTCACGTTTCATCGTTGGTCTACACCACCCTGTCGTAGTTCTCCGACGCCAGGTGCCGGGGGTTCGAATCCCTTCGGGCGCACCAAGAGCAGCATATTATGGGTGCTGCTCTTCTTGTTTTTTGCGGATCCCCGATTCCTGTGTGCTATGCCTAAGCGCCCTTTCACGGTAATAATAAGGTGCAAGTGCTTTCAGCAGGATACTTTTGTTCGCACGGGTCAATTTGATTTTTCTCATACTCAAAAGTCCGTTTTGGAATCACACCAAAACGGACTTTTGAGTATGGGGTAAAAAAGACTATTAAAGTTATCTATATCTTAATGCAGACAAATATAGTCGTACAAACGTTGATTCTTAATACTGAAAAGTGTGTGTTACTAAGTAATCGCGCAGCACTATATCGAATTTGTGGAAAGATGAATGATGCTTTGAGCCGCCATTGCGGGCAGTGCAATACACACCACATTTAGTTGAGGGCTGCAAGCTGCTTTTTGAAAAAACTTCCCCGAAGAATCTTTTTCAAGGTTCTTTCGGGGAAGTCATGTTGAAGATAAGATTTATAAAAAGGTGAACCGCAACAGATCAGGCGGTCTGTTTGGCTTCGCCTTCCGGGAAGATAGACAAATAAAAAGATAGTCTCCGGCATTCAAGCATAAGATGCCGGAGACTATCTTTTGTGGATATCTGTTTATCTGCTGCGTAAAACTGCCGTAGGGAATAAGCCAATCATTTACCTACCCGGTGCTTGAAGTCACTATACCCAAACGTCACAATTTCCCGCATTATACCGTTCGGCTCGCGGGCGTAAATGCTTGGCAGGGGCATGCCGTTGAAGGTGTTGTTCTTGCAGGTGGTGTAGATCGCCATATCACCGAACACCAGCAGATCTCCCACAGCAGGCACGGCGTCAAAGCTGTAATCCCCGATGACATCCCCGGCCAGACAGGTCGGGCCTGCAAGGCGCACAGTGCAGGCTTTTTCACCGGGTTCGCCAGCGTCCAGCAGCGGCGGGCGGTAGGGCATCTCAATGACATCCGGCATATGGCAAGCGGCGCTGGCATCCAAAATTGCAATTGTGGTATCGCCGTTTTGCACCACATCCAGCACACGGGTCAAAAGATACCCCGCATTCAGCGCGCAGGCTTCGCCGGGTTCGAGATAGACCGTCACGCCCCAGTCAGTTTGGGCGCGGTGGATGCAGCGTTCCAGCGTTGCCATATCGTAGCCGGGCCGCGTAATGTGGTGTCCACCGCCGAAGTTCAGCCACTTCATTTTGGCCAGTAGATCGCCGAACTTTTCCGCCAAGGCATCCAGCGTTACAGCTAGTGCGTTGGCATCCTGCTCACACAGGGTATGGAAGTGCAGACCGTCCAACAGCCGCGGCAGCGCCGAATCAGCCGTCACGGCAGCATCCCACTGTGCGCGGGTAGTTCCAAGGCGGCTGCCGGGGGCGCAGGGGTCGTAAATCGCGTGGCCGTCCTGTGTTGAACATTCCGGGTTGATACGCAGCCCCACGCTCTTCCCTGCCGCTTTTGCTTTGGGACCGAACTTTGCCAGCTGTGCCGGAGAGTTGAACACGATATGGTCGGCGTATTGCAGCAGCTCGTCCATTTCGTCCGCGCGATAGGCGGCGCAGAAAACGTGTACTTCCCTGCCGGGCATTTCCTCCGCGCCCAGCCGTGCCTCAAACAAGCCGCTGGCCTCGGTGCCCGCGAGGTATGGTGCCAGCAGCGGGTACAGATCATAGTTGCTGAACGCCTTTTGCGCCAGCAGCACTTTGCACCCGGTGCGCCGGGCCAGCCCGCCAAGAATTTTCGCATTGCGGGTCAGGGCAGCTTCGTCCAGCAGGTAGCAGGGCGTGGGCAGAGCAGCAAATTCCGGCGGTACGGTGCCGCCGATGGCTGCAAACGGCGGCCGTGCGTCACGCTGCGCCATCAGTCTACCAGAACCGGGTTATGGTTCTCGCTGCGGGGCAGGCCGTACTTGTCCAGCGCATCGAGGAACGGGTCGGGGTTGAACTCCTCGACCGTGTAGACGCCGGGCTTGGTCCACTCGCCTGTCAGCATCATCAGCGCGCCGCACATGGCGGGCACACCGGTGGTGTAGCTGATAGCCTGGCTGCCGACCTCGCGGTAGCATTCCTGGTGGTCGCAGACGTTGTAGATGTAGTAAGTCTTGTCTTTGCCGTCCTTTTTGCCGGTGAAGATGCAGCCGATGTTCGTCTTGCCCTTGGTGCGGGGGCCCAGGCTGGCGGGGTCGGGCAGAAGGGCCTTTAGGAACTGGATGGGCACGATTTCCTGACCGTTGTAGTGGATGGGCGTGGTGGAGAGCATGCCCACATCCTCCAGACAGCGCATATGGTCAAGGTAGCTCTGGCCGAAGGTCATAAAGAAACGGATACGCTTGACATCAGGGAGGTTCTTGCCCAGGGATTCGATTTCCTCGTGATGCAGCAGGTACATATCCTTCTGCCCGACTTGATCAAAGTTGTACTCGCGCTTGATGCTCATAGGCGGGATCTCGACCCACTTGCCGTTCTCCATGTAGCTGCCGGGGGCGGAGACCTCGCGCAGATTGATCTCCGGGTTGAAGTTGGTGGCAAAGGCGTAGCCGTGGTCGCCGCCATTGCAGTCGAGGATGTCAATGGTGTCGATGGAATCAAACTCATGCTTGGCAGCGTAGGCGCAGTAAGCCTGGGTCACGCCCGGATCAAAACCGCAGCCCAGCAGCGCGGTCAGGCCGGCATCCTCAAACTTTTTCTTGTAGGCCCACTGCCAGCTGTAATCGAAGTAGGCAGAGAATCCGGCCTCCTTGCAGCGCTTCTCGTAGATGGCACGCCAGGCGGGGTCATCGGTATTTTCCGGCTCGTAGTTGGCGGTGTCCATGTAGTTGACACCGCAGGCCAGGCAGGCATCCATGATGGTCAGATCCTGATACGGCAGAGCGATGTTCATAACCAGATCAGGCTTGTAGCTGTTGATGAGATCGCACAGCTGCTGCACATCGTCGGCATCGACCTGGGCGGTGGTGATTTTGGTCTTCGTGGTGGGGGCCAGCTTGGCGGCCAGCGCGTCGCACTTGGATTTGGTGCGGCTGGCGATGCACAGCTCGGTAAAGACATCGCTGACCTGGCAGCACTTGGAGATGGCGACGCTTGCCACGCCACCGCAGCCTATAACAAGAACTTTGCTCATGATGGTACTCCTTTGTATTTGAAATTTATAATAGATCCTTACTTTTCCAGCGCCAGCAGCAACTCCCGCAATACTTTGCAGGCCGTCGCGGTGGAAACGCCGCTCTGGTCGAGCATGGGGGCCAACTCGTTTACATCTGCGCCGATAATGTTCGCTTTCGTTACGGTGCGAATGGCCCCAAGCAGCTGCAAAAAGCTGACGCCGCCCGCTTCGGGCGTGCCCGTGCCGGGGAAAGCCGACGGATCCAGGCAATCCAGGTCGATCGTCAGATACACGGGCACATCGGTCTGGCACAGCCAATCGGTCAGTTCGGCCAGCCCGGTAAAATCAAACTTGTGCATGTCGGTGTGCCGTGCGGCAAACTGAAACTCTTCCCTATCGCCGCTGCGGATGCAGAACTGGTGGATGCGCCCGTCGCCAATTAAATCGTGGCAGCGGCGCAGCACGCAGGCGTGGCTGAGCTGTGCGCCGAGATAATCGTCCCGCAGATCGGCGTGGGCGTCGAAATGCACGATGTGCAAGGCAGGGTATTTGCGCACGGCCGCGCGCACCGCGCCTAACGTAACAAGGTGCTCGCCGCCCAGCAGCAGCGGCAGCTTGCCGTCGCGCAGGATCTCTGCCGCGCGGGATTCAATGTCCACAAGGGCACTTTCCGATGAGCCGAAGCAGAGTTCCAAGTCTCCGCTGTCAAAGACATTGCCGTCGGTCAGGTCCTTGTCCTGATAGGGGCTGTAGGTTTCCAGACCGTAGCTTTCGTGCCGCATGGCAGCGGGGCCGAATCGCGCACCGGGACGGTAGCTGGTGGTGGAATCAAACGGGGCACCGTACAAAACGATGCTGGCTGTGCGGTAGCTGCTGTCGCAGCCGATGAAATTTTCTACATTGCGATGCAGCATTAACGCACCTCCACTTCCCGCAGCATTTCTTCCAGAAAGGCAGGCAGATAAAATGCCCCGACGTGCAGCCGGGAGATGTAATAGCGGGTACGCATGTTCAGCGCGTTCCACGCGGCGGCGTCCATATCATTGATGGGATGATATTTTTTGCTGGCAAAACCGAACAGCCAGTACCCCGCCGCAAACGTCGGGATGTGCGCCTGATACACCTTGCTGATGGGAAAGGTGCTGGCAATGCGCTGGTGGCTGCGCTGCATGGCAGTAGCATCCTCGGCATAGAACGGGCTGCCCTGCTGGTTGACCATGATGCCGTCTGCCCGCAGGGCATTATAACAGCTGCCGTAAAATTCGCGGGTGAACAGACCTTCCGATGGGCCGAAGGGGTCGGAGGAGTCCACGATGATGAGGTCGTACTCGTCCTCGCACTTGCGGATAAATTTCAGCGCATTCTCATAGTAGATATGCACGCGGCGGTCGTCCATGCGGCAGGCGTTGCCGGGCAGGTAGGCACGGCAGGCTTCGATGACCTGGGGGTCCATCTCCACCAGGTCGATGCGCTCTACGCGGTCATAGCGGGTCAGTTCCCGCACCACGCCGCCATCGCCCGCGCCGATGACCAGAATGTCCTTGGCGTTTTTGTGTACCGACATCGGCACGTGGGTGATCATCTCGTCGTAGATAAACTCATCGCGCTCGGTCAGCATGACGTTGCCGTCCAGCGTCAGTACGCGGCCAAACTCCGGCGTCTCAAAAATATCAATGCGCTGATAATCGCTCTGTTTGGAGTAGAGCTGGCGGTTGACACGAATGCTGTGCTTGACGTCGGGGGTGTGAAACTCCGAAAACCACATTTCCATTGCAAATCCTCCTTGTCAGGCCAGCACGTTCAGGCGCAGGATGTCGGGGTCTTCCGGTCCGGTCATGCTGCAGCCCTTGGCCTTGGCGTACTCGATATAATCCAGAATTTCGGCAGTGATGCGCTCCCCCGGTGCCAGAATCGGGATACCCGGCGGGTAGCACATGACGAATTCGCTGCACACCATGCCCTCGGTCTCCCGCAGGGGCAGGCTCTTTTTGGGGGCGTAGAACGCCTCCTGCGGGCTGGCGGCGACCTCGGGGTCGATGTATTCCTGACTCAAAAGGCCTGCGCCGTCGGTGTGGTAGCGGCGCTTGATTTCAGCCAGCGCACTGACAAGGCGCTCAACCTCCTGCGGGCGGTCACCGATGGAGAGATACGCGAGAATGTTGCCGATGTCGCCGAACTCGATCTGGATGTCATACTCGTCACGCAGAATGTCGTAGACCTCAATGCCCGCAAGGCCGATGTCCAGTGTGTGAACGCTCAATTTTGTCGTATCAAAGTCAAAAACGGAGTTGCCGTTGCAAAGCTCTTTGCCGAAGGCGTAGTACCCGCCCACGGCGTTGATCTCCTCGCGGGCATACTCGGCCATGTCGGCCACCTGGTGGAACACCTGCCGCCCGCGCAGTGCAAGGTTGCGGCGGGAAATATCCAGGCTCGACATCAGCAGGTAACTGCCGGAGGTTGTCTGGGTCAGGTTGATGATCTGCCGCACATAGCCCGCGTGGACGTTGGGGCCGATCAGCAGCAGACTGGATTGGGTCAGGCTGCCGCCGCTCTTATGCATCGAGACCGACGCCATATCCGCGCCCGCCGCCATGGCGGAGACGGGCAGTCCGCCGCCGAAGTAAAAGTGCGTACCGTGGGCTTCGTCGGCCAGGCAGAGCATCCCGGCGTCGTGGGCCATCCGCACAATGGCGCGCAGGTCGCTGCAAATGCCGTAGTAGGTGGGGTTGTTCACCAGTACGGCCACGGCGTTGGGGTGCTCTGCAATGGCCTTGGCCACTTGCTCCCGCTTCATGCCCAGGCTGATGCCCAGGCGATTGTCCACTTCCGGGTTGACGTAGACCGGCACCGCGCCGCAGAGCACCAGCGCATTCAGCACACTGCGGTGGACGTTGCGCGGCAGAATGATCTCATCCCCGCGCTTGCAGGCAGTCAGCACCATGCTTTGCACCGAGCTCGTCGTGCCGCCCACCATCAAAAACGCGTGGGCTGCGCCAAACGCATCGGCGGCCAGCTCTTCCGCTTCGCGGATGACCGAAACCGGGTGGCAGAGATTGTCCAGCGGCTTCATGCTGTTGACATCCACGCCGACGCACTGCTGGCCCAGAAATGCGGTCAATTCCGGGTTGCCACGACCGCGCTTGTGGCCCGGTACATCAAAGGGAACCACGCGCATCCGGCGGAAGTTCTCCAGCGCTTCATGGATGGGGGCGCGGCGCTGGTCCAGCCGGGTGCGCTTTGCTTCTCCGTTCATTTTTACCTCCGTTCGCGGTCCCTTTGCAAAATAAAAAAACGCAAGCCATGCACATAGGTGCAGACTTGCGTTTTTTTCAGCATAATTTTGTACAGCCCGAATGCCCCCGGTACTGCACCGAGAGAACGTCCTGCATGATTCAAAAAGGCTGAGCGTGTCAGAGTCTATATAGCAATTACACTTTTACTACTCTTATTGACCGTTTCACAAGTCTGCACGCAAAAACGTGCAATTTCATGGTTGTAAAGGAACCAACTTATAAAATTTGAGCTTTTAACTCAATCAATAAGGCAACCCAAGTTGCCGATCGGCAGTGGACCCGGCTGTCCGTATGGCCTTAGCCCCTATTGGGCGGTCCGTAGGTAAATTGCTTTGAAAAACTCTTACAAACTCGATTCGTCTTTCAAAATCGAAACGAAGTATAACATAGGGAAATCGCGCTGTCAATGTTTTGACGCATATAATTTTCTGCAGTGAGGTTGAGCAGTAATTGTGTTCCTGTCATCCGCCTGAAAAGGTGACCACTACGGCGCAGTTGCCCCACAAAATGCCAGAAAAACCTGTTGTGACAACCAATAATTATTTTTTCTGTAAATGTTCAGGACGTATTATTATGTTGGTGCATTGAAAAAAGGAGAATTCACCCTTTATAAAGAGAAAAAAATTTGCACGGCGCTATTGACACGAGTAACCATGACAGGTATTATAATAGAAACGGATATGCAAGTGGCGGTTGACGATGTGTAAATGCGCGGCCGCTGTGCCCGTGGGGTGAAGAAATGGGAGCGAAACAGGATCATGGACAGAAAAGAGACATACAGCCGGCCGCAGCCGGCAGAATGTTTGACCTGCGCCCTGGATGCCGGTGAACTGCTGCTGGCATACGGTGCTGAGGTCAGCCGCGTGGAGGATACCATCCAACGGCTGGAGCACGTCTGCGGGTTTGAGCAGGTGGATGTTTTTACGATCACGTCCAGCATTGTGGCAACCGTACGCCTGCCGGATGGCGAGGCTCTAACCCAAAGCCGCCGCATCAAGGCGCGTGTCACCAATCTGGGCAAAGTGGCCGAGATCAACGCCCTCTCCCGCCGCTTCTGTGCCGGGCTGCTCACGCTGGCCGAGTTCCGCCAGGCTGTGCAGGATGTCCGGGATGAGCGCCCGGCCCCGCCCTGGATGGAACTGCTGCTTTATATGGTTATCTCGTTTTCGTTGTCCGTTTTCTTTGGTGGTACGCTGGCGGATGGCGTTGCAGCGTCGCTTTCCGGCATGGTGCTGTTTGCCATGATCCGTATGAGTGCCACCTTGCAGATGAACAGCCTGCTGCAAACCGCGATTTGCAGCGCCGTCACTGCGCTGGCCGTGCTGCTGCTGGTGGGTGCAAGCATCGGTGTCCACCCGGACAAGATCATGATCGGCAACATTATGCTGGTCATCCCCGGCATCCAGCTGACGACCTCACTGCGCGACATGATCAACGGAGACACCATCAGCGGCCTTTTAAACCTGAGCGAAGCAATTTTAAAAGCCATCTCGGTAGCACTGGGCTTTGCGCTGGTGCTGCTGGCAGGGGGTGTGTGACATGCGGCCGGAATTTGTACAAACCAGCATGGGCATTATCGGGTCCCTGGGGTTTGCACTGCTGTTTGGCATCCGCGGCACAAAGCCGCTGGGCTGCATCGCGCTTGGCAGCGGTATCGGCTGGACCGTCTACCTGGTCAGCGTGGCCGGGGGGCACGGCAAAGCATTTGGTATGCTGGCATCCAGCCTGGTCATTGCCGCATGCAGTGAGATATTAGCACGTGTCATCAAAGCGCCGGTCATTCTGCTGCTGGTGCCAATGCTTATCCCCGAGATCCCGGGCGGCGACCTCTATTATACGATGTACAGCCTGGTTGAAGGCGACACCGACAAATTTGCCTCTCTGCTCCAGCTGGTGCTGGCCGAAGCCGGTGCCATCGCGCTGGGCATTATCCTGGCCTCCTACGCGGCGGGCCTGGTCAACAACATCCACCGGCATGTGCACCCCACGGTGCACAGCCCCACGAGTAAGAAATAAGGGAAAAAGTATGGGTAAAAACGCAACCAGAAACGATGTAGCCAAACTGGCCGGGGTTTCCCCTGCGGTGGTATCTTACGTTATCAATAAAACCAAATTTGTCAGCGAGGAAAAGACCCGCGCGGTGCTGGACGCGATCAAGGAGCTGAACTACCAGCCCAACCTCTATGCCCGCAGTTTAAAAACCAACCGCTCGATGCAGATTGCCTTTGTCTGCGACAACCTGCGCAACGACTGGCTGGAAATTGCAGAGAAAAAGCTGGACAAGTTAGGCTACAATGTCTCGCACTGCTACAGCCGCGACGGCGATGATTTTATTCAGTCGCTGATCTCCGGCCGATTTGACGCCGTGTTCATGATGTCCAACCGCTATAAAGCCGAGCAGCTCAACCGCATTGCGGACGCGGGCATCCCGATGGTGCTGTACAAAACGCGCGACTACAGCCATCTTGAACCGAATATTGCGGCGGTGGCCCCCAACCTGTACAGTGGTGTGGAAAAAACCGTCAACTATCTGGTGTTCCGCGGCCACAAGCGCATTTTGTTCGTGCCGCCGCTGCGTTATAATATGCACATCAACCGTGGCTACCGCGAGCGCGGCTATCGTGATGCGCTCGAAGCCAACGGCATCCCCTACGATGAGCGTTACGTCTGCACAAACGCTGACACGATAGAAGGTGTGCTGTCCCACGTGTTTGATATGGTTTTCAGCAAAAGCAAGGATGAGCGCGCGACGGCGATCATCGCGGGCAACGATTTTATTGCCGCGTCCATCATGCAGTACGTCAAAAAACTGGGCATGAAGATCCCAGACGATCTGGCTGTGGTGGGCACAGACAATACCTATATTGCCGAGATCGTCTCGCCGACGCTGACGAGCATAGACTTCTCGAAAGAGGAATTCTCCCAAAAGCTGGTCGATACCCTGATGGCGCTGCTGCGCGGCGAAAAAGCAATGGATCAGTACATCCCCGTATCCCTCTGCGTGCGCGAGAGCGCGTAGGGAGGCAGCGGACAATAACTTTACCCAATACCCCTCCTTCTTATAAATTTACGGACAGGCAGCGGCCCCGGGACTTCAAGACGGTCCCGGGGTTGCTGCCTGTTTTTGCGTTTGCTTCCGGTTTTGTGATGCTGAAAATCAGAAATATGACACGTGTAACCGCAAAACAGGGCTGAAAACACTGCAAATTGCACAAAACACGTATTGCTGAGTTGTAAAAACAGCCAAATCTACGGAAAACGGCAAAAAAATAACGAAAAGCTATTTACACGCGTAACTCGGTATGCTATCATACAGACAACGAAAACACAGACGCCCGAATTTAAGAGAGCAAAGGAGGTACAAACTTAAAAGAACTGTTCAAACAGGAACCCGAAAAAGCAGGAAAAGCTTTTTCTGAATAAAAGTTACACGAGACACTCAAAAACACATGAAACGGACTGCCGAGGAACAGTCCACGCTTGAAAGGAGCACAACACCATGGCAAAGAAGATTTATGAAGCCTGCCGCCGCCTTCTTACCACCTGCGCCAACTGCCAGCCTGATGAGAACATCCTGATCGTCACCGATACCGACAGCCTGGAGATCGGCATGGCCCTGTGGGATGCCGCCGAAGAGTTCCCCAAAAAGACGATGGTCATGATGGAACCCCGCAAGATGCACGGCGAAGAGCCCACCCCGCTGGTGGCCGCTGCAATGCTGAAAGCCGACGTCATCTTTCGCGCCACCAAGTTTAGCCTGTCCCACAGCCACGCACGCCGCGATGCATGCGCTGCCGGTGCCCGCGATCTGAACTGCTGCGATTACAGCATTGAAATGCTGGAAAAAGGCGGCCTGTATACTGACTTTGAGGCCGACCGCAAATACGTCGACCAGCTGCTGAAATCCATGGCCGATGGCGACCAGGTCCACATCACTTCCGAGGCCGGCACCGACTACTACGCCAGCATCAAGGGCCACAAGCTCTTCCCGCAGTACGGCATGGTCCGCAACCCCGGTGAGACCTGTTCTCCCCCCGGATATCGAGATGGCTTCCGGCGCGATGCCCGGCACCGCCCACGGCAAGATCGTCGTTGACGGCAGCATCACCCATCCAGCCATGGGCGTTTTGAAAGAGCCCATCACCATCTACGTCGAGAACAGCTTCGTCACCAAGATCGAGGGCGGCGAGGAAGCCAAGCGCTTCGCGGAAGAGCTGGCCAAGGTCGGCGACCCCCGTATGTACCGCATCGGCGAAATCGGCATCGGCCTAAACCCCGACGCTTCCCTGTGCGGCCGTATGCTGGAGGACGAAGGCTGCAGCGGCTACGTACACTGCGCCTTGGGCAACAACGAGACTGACAACCAGGACTTCATCCTGCACATCGACATGATGTTCAAAGACCCGACCATCGAGCTGGATGGCAAGGTCATCTTCGATCACGGCGAAGTCGTTTTTGACTGATCCGCCCCGAACTGCAACGAAATGAGGCAAAAAACATGAGCGAAATGAACGATATCATCAAGAACGGCCAGCTGATGCCGGCCGACCTGACCGCCCAGATCCGCGATAAATACTACCACGTGGACGTGGACCCCTTCACCAAGAGCAAGCGCCTGTTCTTTGATAACTCCGGCGGTTCCTTCCGCCTGAAGGACGCCAGCGAAGCTTTCCGCAATGTCGATGACCTGCCCAACTGCGGCGGCCACGGCGGTGCCGCTTCCGATTATCTGGACAGCCTGCGTGTTCAGGCCTGCAAGGATATCTCCACGATGTTCAACGCCGAGGGCGGCTGCATCGCCACTTCGATGACCGCTTCCATCATCGTTTTCGATGTTTCCGAGGCCATCATCGCCAACGTGCCCGGCACAAACGTCGTCACCACCGAGTTGGAGCATCCCTCCGCATTCGATGGCTGCGCCGTCCCCGCCGAGAAGTACGGCAAGGAGCTGCGCGTTGCCAAGACCAACCCCCGCACCGGCACCATTGACCCGATGGATGTTGTCAAGCTGGTCGACAAGGATACCTGCCTGCTGAGCGTCATCATGACCTCCAACATCACCGGCGCTGTGTTGGATATCGAGACCATCGCCCGTGAAGCCCGTAAGATCAAGCCGGATCTGTTCATCATCTGCGACTCCGTCCAGCATACCCCCCACGGCCTGACTGATATGAAAGCCTGGGGCCTGGATTGCGTCAACTTTGCCCCCTACAAGTTCGGCGGCGCCCGCGGCTTGGGCGTTGGCTGGCTGAGCGACCGCGTCATGAACCTGCCCCACCGCAAACTCATCCGCGAGAAGCAGAGCAACTGGGAAATGGGCGGCTGCGCCCCCGGCATGTACGCGATGCTGAGCGCTATCTTCAACTACGTCTGCTGGATCGGCGAGCATTTCACCGACTCCAAGGACCGCCGCACCCTCTATGTTGAGGGCATGAACCGTATCATGCTGCACGAGCGTGCCCTGCTGTACCGCCTGCTGCACGGTTCTGACGAGGTCAAGGGCCTGCTGGATATGGAAGGCGTCGACGTCGCCGTTGAAATGCCTGACCTGACCCAGCGCGACCTGATCGTGCCCATCGTCTTTGACAAGCTTACCTGTGAGCAGGCCTCCCGCGCCTACGAGAAAGCCGGTGTAGTCGTCCACGAGCGTACCGACGCCAGCCTCTACTCTGCGCGCCAAGTCAACTCCATCAACCAGCACGGTATCGTCCGTATCTCCCCGCTGCACTGCCATACCTACGAGGATATCGACGAATTCCTGAAGATCACTGCCGAGATCGCAAAATAAAATCAGCTTGCGGAACAAACCCACGAGCAATCCCTTATTATTCGGAGGGGGTGTGCATGCAAGCATACCCTCTCTTTCCTCTACAATGAAAGGATAAACTAACCATGAAAAAGACAATGGCTTGGATCATGGCTGCCGCCATGTGCATTACCACGACTGCCTGCGGAAGCACTGCTTCCTCCACTGCTGCCGAGTCTACCGCCCCGGCAGGAACCTCTGAATCTTCCGCCGTCGAGGGCGCTTTCAACCTTGGCCTGATCTGCCCGCTGTCTGGTTCTTCTGCCATTTCCGGCCAGATCATGCAGAACGCCACCAAGATGGCTGTTGACGAGATCAACGCCGCCGGCGGCATCAACGGTTCTATCCCCATCAACCTCGTGGCTGTGGATGATGAGGGTGTACCCGCTACCTCCGTTACCGCCATGCAGAAGCTGGTCGAGCAGGATAAGGTCAACGCCGTGATCGGCGCGCAGGCTTCCTCCTGCACGCTGGCCAACATGGAAATCACCAAGGCTGCCAAGATCCCGCAGATCACCCCCGCTTCCTCCAACGTGGCCGTCACCCAGAGCGGCAACGACTACATCTACCAGCTGACCGCCACCGACGAGCTGCATATGCGCAACGTCATGGGCTACATGGCCGATGAGTACGGTGCTAAGAGCTTCGCCATTCTGTACGAGTCCTCTGACTTCGGCACCGGCGGCTTCAAGATCGCCAGCACCGTCTGCGACGACTTCGGCCTGGAAATGGTGGACAGCGAAGTTTACAACTCCGGCGATACCGACTTCTCGGTGCCGCTGGGCAAGATCAAGCAGGCTGACCCGGACTTCGTTATCTTCTGGGGCTACCATACCGAGGTCGCCATGATCCGCCGCCAGATGCAGCAGTACGGCATCGACCTGCCCTGCATCGGCCAGGGCTACAACTCTCCCGAGCTGACCACCCTCGGCGGCGACGCTGTCAACGGCGTCATGATCTCCACCGCGTTCGACGCGGCCAACCCCGATGAAAAGGTCCAAGAATTTGATAAGAAGTACAACGATCTGTTTGGCGGCGGCTACGACCAGAACGCCCCGCAGTCCTACGACGCTGTGTATATCATCAAGGACGCTGTCGAGCGCTGCATTGCCGACGGCAAGGACTACACCGACGGCGAGACCCTGAACAGCTACATTGCCAGCACCCAGTGGCAGGGCGCCACCGGCCTGACCACCTTCGATGAGAACGGCCGCATGGACAAAGACTTGCTGGTCATCGCCATCGAGGACGGCAAGCACGTCATCGTGAAGAATTATTGATCTGATCCCCTGACAGAGCAGATTGCATAAGAGAAGCGCTGGCAGGCGCCAGCCGCCCCGAGCCAGCGCTTCTCTTTCCTTATTTATAAAACGGAGGTAGCACAAGATGCTGTTTCAACAGATATTGAATGGTCTGACAAACGGCAGCCTGTATGCGCTGATGGCGGTCGGTGTCACGATGGTGTACAAATCCCTCGGTATGCTGAACTTTGCCCACGGCGACATTATGATGGTCGGCACGTTTATCACCCTTACTTTTATTACCAAGCTCGGACTCCCGTTCTATGTATCGGTGCCTTTGGGCATCGTCTGTGCCGCAGGTCTCGGCTTCTTGCTGGAACGCGTGATCCTGCGCAAAGTCAAGTTTTCCTCGTTCGTCAACCTGCTGATCGCAACGGTCGGTGTTTCCTACGTACTGCGCAATGCGTCTATGGTTATCTGGGGCACCAACCCGCAGCTGTTCCCCAGCATGTTCCCTTCGGAACTGATTGAGATCGGCGAGTTCCGCATCACCCCGCAGTCCATCGGCATCATCATTATCTCGCTGGCCATCATTACCGGGCTGCATTTTTTCTTTACCAAAGTCAAGATCGGCAAGTGCATGCAGCTTGCCAACTCTGACCCCGAGGGCGCAGCCATGATGGGCGTCAACGTTACCTACATGCGCTTTTTGACCTTCGGCATCAGCGCGGCGCTGGCCTGCATCGCCGGTGTCATGATCGCCCCGCTGACCTACGCCCGCGTGGATATGAGCGCCACCATTGGTATGAAAGCCTTTGCCGCCGCGATTCTGGGCGGCATCGGCAACCTGTGGGGCGCCTTGCTGGGCGGTATCATTCTGGGCATCGTGGAAGCTGTCGGCTCCGCCTACATCTCTACCGCCTACCGTGATGCGTTCTCGTTTATCATCCTGTTCATCGTCCTGTTTGTCAAGCCCACCGGCCTGCTGAACAAGAAGATCGAAAACAAACTGTAAGGAGGGCGTACCATGACGAAAACAAAGAAAAGCGCAGCCCTTCTGAAAGTGCTGGTAATTGCTTCCATCCTGATTCTTCTGCCCATCGTTACCCCCAATATGTACATTATGCAGATCATCAACATGATTGGCATTTACATTATCCTTGGTATCGGCATCAACGTGCTGACAGGCTACACCGGCCAGCTGTCTCTGGGCCAGGCGGCGTTCTTCGGCATCGGCGCGTACACCGCCGCACTGATGAACACCCGCGCCGGGCTGCAATTCATTCCCTGCCTGCTGGGTTCCGTGGTCGTCACCGCGTTCTTCGGCGTCGTGCTGGCCATTCCTGCGCTGAAAGTCAAAGGCTCCTACCTGGCGTTGCTGACCATGGGCTTCGGCGAAGTGGTCCGCATCGTCATGATCAACTGGACCCCCGTCACCAACGGCACCGCCGGTGTGCTGGGCATCCAGAGCCCCATTATCTTCGGCTTTGCGTTTGACACGCTGAAAAAATACTACTTCCTCATCCTCGTCTTTGTGCTGCTGGGCCTGGCTTACGAGAGCATCATCATCCGCACCCGCACCGGCCGCGCCTTTATCGCCGTGCGTGAGGATAACGAAGCTGCCGAGCTGACCGGCATCGACGTCACCGCCTACAAGATTAAGGCATTCGTCCTCAGCGCTGTTTACTGCGGCATCGCCGGCTGCCTGTACGCCATGATGATTAAGTACGTCAGCCCCGATACCTTTGTTTCCAATACGTCCAGCGTTATCCTCTGGACGGCCATCGTCGGCGGCTTCGGCACAGTCATCGGTCCCGTCCTCGGCGGTATCATCATGCAGGTCCTGCCCGAAGCACTGCGCTTCCTGGGTGACTGGCGTCTGGTCGTTTACGGCCTGATCCTGCTGGTCGTTATCCTGCGGTTCCCCGGCGGTTTGTATCCGTACATCAAGCGTTTTGTGGACAGCCACAGTAAAAAGCAGCCCGCATCGGCTGAAACGAAAGAGGGGTGAGCAGAATGGCGATCCTGGAACTGAAAGACGTAACCAAAAAATTCGGCGGCCTGACGGCTGTTGACGGCGTGAACCTGAAAGTGGAGGAAAACCAGATCTGCGCCCTGATCGGCCCCAACGGTGCCGGTAAAACCACTGTGTTCAACATGATCACTGGTGCGTATCAGGTCACCAGCGGCGATGTAATCTTCAACGGCAAAAGCATCTGCGGTAAAAAACCGCACCAAATCGTGGAAAATGGCATTGCCCGTACTTTCCAGAATATCCGTCTGTTCAAGTCTGCCACAGTGCTGGAAAACGTCATGACCGGCTTCCACTGCAAGACCAAGACCGGCATGTTCAACGTTATCTTCAACTACCGCAAGTGTATGCAGGAAGAAGCCGAGTGCCGCGAAAAGGCGCTGGAGATTCTGCGCTTCCTGGGGCTTGAGGACGTCAAGGATCTCGAAGCCCGCAACATACCTTACGGCCACCAGCGCCTGCTGGAGATCGGCCGCGCGTTGGCAACCTCGCCCAAGCTGCTGCTGCTCGACGAGCCCGCCGCCGGTATGAACTCCCAAGAGAAAAAGGAACTGGTCAACACCATCCGCAAGATCCGCGACACCTATCATCTGGCCGTTTTGCTGGTCGAGCATGATATGGAGCTGGTCATGGGCATCTCCGAGAACATTACCGTTATCAACTTCGGCCGTCCCATTGCCTGCGGCACCGCCGAAGAGATCCAGAACAACAACGATGTTATTGAAGCCTATCTGGGAAGGAGCGATGATAAATAATGGCTGAAAATATCATGAAAATCACCAACCTGTCTTCTTCCTACGGCAACATCAAAGCACTGAAAGGCATTGACATCGAGATCAATAAGGGCGAGATCGTCTCGCTGCTGGGCGCCAACGGTGCCGGTAAATCCACCCTGATGAAATCCATTCTGGGCATGGTCCATATTGATGAAGGCAGCATCCTCTACAAAGGCCAAGAGTTGGTCGGCAAAAAGAGCCACGAGATCGTGCCGATGGGCATTTCTCTGGTGCCAGAGGGCCGCAAGATCTTTATTGAACTGTCGGTCGAGAAAAACCTCGAGATCGGCACCTTCTTCCGCAAGCGCACCCCCGAGCGTGATAAGGAACTGCTGGACATGGTCTACAAGGTGTTCCCGCGCTTGTACGAGCGCCGCAATCAGCTGGGCGGCACCCTCTCCGGCGGCGAGCAGCAGATGCTGGCTGTGGGCCGTGCCATCATGTCTGACCCCGAGCTGCTGATGCTGGACGAACCGTCCATGGGCCTGGCCCCGCTGGTCATCGCCGAGGTGTTTCAGGTCATTAAAAAGGTCAATGAGATGGGCATTACTGTCCTGTTGGTCGAACAGAACGCCAAACAGGCCCTGAAGATCAGCGACCGCGCCTACCTGATGAACACCGGTAAGATCGTTGTGGCCGGTACGGGCGATGACTTCCTCAAGGGCGACGTGCTGACCAGTGTTTACCTGGGCGGCAAAAAGGAGTAACCCGCTATGAAACTGGAAAATATCAAACTCAATCTGGACACCGAACTGGTGCTCAACGTGGGTGACCCCATCGGTAAAACCAACGCGCCCCGCTGCTACAATAAACTGTTTGAACGGCTGAATATGAACGCCATCATGCTCCCGTGCGAGATCAAAAAAGGCGAGCTGCCCCAGCTGCTGGACGCCTGCCGCCTGATGGGCATTCACTACCTCTGCCCTACAATGCCCCACAAGGGCGACTTTGTCGACCTGCTGGACGATGTGGACGAGACCTCCAAGCTGTTCCACTCGGTCAACGCCATCCGCATTGACGAGAATGGCAGCCACGGTGCCGGTATGGACGGCAAGGGCGCAGTCAAGGCCATGGAAGAGGGCGGCGCAAAGCTGAACGGCGTCAACGCCCTGATTTATGGCGCGGGCGGCATCAGCGGTGTGACCGCGTACGAGCTGGCGCAAAGCGGCGTCAAAAAGCTCTACATCGCCAACCGCACCCCCGAAAAGGCCGAGAGAATCGCCAAACTGGTCAACGAGAACACCGCCGCTGCGGCCGAGGTCATCGGCACCGACGCTGCATCGCTTGACAAAGCTGCCGAAAGCTGCGAACTGTTCGCCAACCTGACCCCGCTGGGCATGAAAGGCATCGATAAAAAGCACGACTACCTCGGCTTCATCGACCGCCTGCCCAAGACGGCCACGGTTTTTGACTGCATCATCAACCCGCCCCTGTCCGAGACGATCACCGCCGCCCGCGCGGCCGGGTTGAACACCGTGCCCGGCATGCGGATGCTGGTGGCCCAGATGGATGTGATTTTCAAGTTCCTGTTCAACCAGACCGTCACCGGCGCGGACAAGCAGGCCTGCATTGAAGAACTGTGCAATTATCTGGGCGTGCCCTCGAACTTCTGATTTTTGATTTAGTCAGGAGGTTTACTGCATTATGACTCTGGAAAATATCTCCAACATTGATGGTCTGTTCGCCATTATTAATCAGTGCACCGGCAATGTCGAGCTGATTTCGGACGAGGGCGACTGCATCAACCTGAAGTCCCGCCTGGCCCAGTACATGACCGTGGCTGGTGCCTTCTCCGACGGCTACATCCGCAGCCTGCGCCTGCGCGTCGAAAAGGGCGAGGACAAGGTCCGCATCTTCGACTTTATCCTCAGCGGTGAGGCCGAGAAGTAATTTCCGCCATTCTCTCCATACGTTCTATATCGCAAAATCCGCCGCGTCCTGCTCCCCCAGCAGCCGCGGCGGATTTTGTTGAGCTGATTGGTAGGTAGAGCTTGGATAAATGCAAGCCCGCAGGGCCCACCGCATCCATGCGGCAGGCCCTGCGGGCGTTACTATTTAATAGGTGGTTCCGTGCAATCAATCCCGGCTGTAGAGGTCGCGGGTGTAGACTTTTTCGGCGACGTCGGCCAGCTCGGGGGCGGCGCGGTTGGCAAGGATGACATCGCAGGTGGCTTTGAAGCGGGCCAGGTTCTTTTCTACGCAATCACCGTAGAAGGTATCCTCCTTCAGCGTCGGTTCGTAGATGACCAGCGGCACGCCCTCGGCACGCAGGCGGCGCATGACACCCTGAATGCTGGACTGGCGGAAGTTGTCACTGCCGGCCTTCATCGTCAGGCGGTAGATGCCGACGGCTTTCGGCTCGCGCGCCAGCACCTGCTCGGCAATAAAGTCCATGCGGGTGGCGTTGGAATCAACGATCGCCTGCATCAGATTCTGCGGTACATCGTTGTAATTGGCAAGCAGCTGCTTAGTGTCTTTGGGCAGGCAGTAGCCGCCGTAACCAAACGACGGGTTATTGTAATGGCTGCCGATGCGCGGGTCCAGGCAGACACCGTCGATGATATCGCGGGTGTTTAGTCCGCGCACTTGGGCGTAGGTGTCCAGCTCGTTAAAATAGGCGACGCGCAGCGCCAGGTAGGTGTTGGCAAACAGCTTAATGGCCTCGGCTTCGGTCAGGCCGGGGAACAATGTATCCACGCCCTGCTTGATGGCTCCCTGCTGCAACAGTGCGGCAAAGGCATGGGCGCGCGCGGCAAGGGTTTCGTCCCCGGCGGGGCAGCCGACCACGATGCGGCTAGGGTAGAGGTTATCGTACAGGGCATGGCCCTCGCGCAGAAATTCAGGGCTGAACAGAATATGCGGGTTGTTGAATTTTTCACGCACAGACGCCGTATATCCAACCGGCACGGTGGATTTGATGATCACAGTCGCCTCCGGCGCATACTGCCCGGCCAGCGCCAGCACGGCTTCGACGCTGGAAGTATCAAAATAATTCTTTTTTGGGTCGTAGTTGGTGGGGGTGGAGATCACGATGATATCCGCGCCGGTGTAGGCGGCTGCGGCATCGGTCGTGGGGTGCAGATTCAGCGGCTTTTCGGCCAGATACTGTTCAATTTCCCTATCAGCAATGGGGCTTTTGCGGGCCGCCAGCAGGGCTACCTTTTCGGGCAGGATATCTACAGGCCATACCTCGTTGTGCTGGGCCAGCAGCACACTGATGCTGAGACCCACATAACCAGTACCGGCAACGGCGATTTTCATAAATAGGTGCTCCCTTAAACGTAATATATATATATAAGTATAGCATGGAACGGGCCTGCCCGCAACGGTTTTTCACAGGATTTCCCCTTGTACCCCGGGCCAAAATGCGATATAATACCTATGTTTACTACTTTGATTTCTGCCCACGGAGGTTTACCCGATATGAAACGTACCCGTACCCTTGCCCTGCTGACCGCGCTGGTTTGCCTGTGCGTGTCGCTGACGGCCTGCTCCCCCAAAGAAGTGCTGAAAAGCGCGATTCTGAAATCTACCACCGCCTTGGGTCTGCGCCAGGAGACCACCGACGAGGACGAAGTCGACAACTTGACCTACGCCACCGCTGGCGGTGACGTGACCTTCCCGGAGACGATGGACTCCACCGCGTCCAAGCTTGTTACCGAAGTCGACGGTGACACGATGTATGTAGCGTTCAACGGCATCCAGAACCGCAGTACCGACTATTTTGTTGCCGGGTCTGACAGCCTGACCGTCACTGGCTACGCCACCACCGAGTCCACCAACGAGAACTTCCAGACATTCAAGGTTGCGCTGTGGGAACTGTCCGAAGACAAGACGGCGACCAGCTATCTGATTGGCTCCACCACCTATTACACCACCGACGGCAGTTGCTACCAGTACAACATCTCCGGCCTGACCCCTGGCAAGCGGTATAAAATTTATATCAGCTACGATTCCACCCGTTACTACATCACCGGTGGGCTGAAGGTCGAGGGCCTGGGCAGCGAGGAACTGACCACTATCGAAACCGAAAACAACGTCCAGTAAATGTAAAACAGTACCGCCCGCGCCGCGCTAAGACGGTCCGGGCGGTTTTGTTATGGAAGGAAAAGTAACGTAAAGGGGAAGTTTATGAAAAACGTACAACTGCACAACACCCTGCTGCTGATGGGGGCGTCCTTTATCTGGGGCACCGCCTTTGTGGCACAAAGTGTGGGGGCTGACTACATGGGTCCCTACACGTTTCTGGCGAGCCGCAGCTGGCTGGCCTGTGTATTTTTGCTGGGACTGATGGCCGTGCTGCGCAAGGCGGGCAAGACCAATCCTGCCGCTGAGCCGGGCTTTTGGCAGAACCGCAAGGTGCTGGTAAAGGGCGGTGTGTTCTGCGGTACGGCGCTGTTTGCGGCCTCGGCGGCGCAGCAAATTGGCATTGGCACCACCAGCACGGCCAAGGCCGGGTTTATGACGGCGTTGTATGTGGTGCTGGTACCGGTGTTCGGTGTATTTTTTGGCCGTCGCCCCGGCGTAAAGCTGTGGTGCTGCGTCGCCGCCAGTGTAGTGGGGCTGTATCTGCTCTGCCTGGCCGGGCACGATACACTGAGCCTGACCGGCGGTGAATGGATGCTGCTGGGCTGCGCGTTTTTGTTCTGCCTGCAAATCATGCTGGTGGACCATTTCAGCCCCCAATTGGACGGCATACAGCTGAGTTTTGTTGAGTTTTTTACGGTTTCGGTGCTTTCTACCGTGTTTATGCTGCTGTTTGAGCACCCGACTGTTGAACAGTTCCGCCTGGCGGCAGTGTCCATCGCTTACTGCGGTATCATGTCCAGCGGCGTGGCCTACACTTTGCAGATCGTCGGCCAGAAAGCGCTGGACCCCACCATTGCCAGCCTGGCGATGTGCCTGGAAAGCGTGTTCAGCGCACTGGCCGGGTGGCTGATTTTAGGCGAGACGCTTTCAACCACTGAGCTGTGCGGCTGTGGGCTGATGTTTGCGGCTATTGTAGTCAGCCAGCTGCCGGATCGAAAGAAAACAACTTGTTGATTTTCCACTTGCTGGCAGGGGCAGATGGAACCATCCGCCCGCTGCATGTTCCCATACAAGGAGTTCTGTATGAACGACCTACGGTTACTTTTTCGTTATGGCAAGCCCTATCGCCGGGACCTTTGGGCGGCGGCGGGGCTGATCTTTGTCGAATGTATCTTTGAAATGGTCATCCCAGTCCTGATGTCCACCCTGGTGGATGAGGGTGTGCCCAGCCATGACATGGGCATCATTCTGCGGCAGGGCGGGCTGATGGCCCTGTGCGCGGTGCTGGCGCTCATCACCGGTCTGCTGTACGCCCGGTTTGCGGCCCGGTTTGCCAACGGCTTTGCAGCCGAACTGCGCCTGGCCGAGTATGCAGCTGTGCAGAAATTTGACTTTGCCAACCTCGATCATTTTTCGTCGGCGTCCCTCGTTACCCGTATGACCACCGACGCCACCGTACTGCTCAACGCCATCAATGCGGGGCTTCGTCCCTTTGTGCGCAGCCCGGTCATGCTGGCGATGGGGTTGGGCATGGCGTTCCTGCTCAGCCCGAAGCTGACGGTCGTTTTTCTCATCACAACGCCGATCCTGACTATCCTGCTCACCCTCATCGTGCGCAAGGTCGGCCCGCTGTACGGCCGCCAGCAATCGGCTGTCGACCATCTGAACAGCCGCATCCAGGAATCGCTCACTGCCATCCGCGCTATCAAGGCATTCGTGCGCGGCGACTATGAAAACGCTCAGTTCGGCGCTGTCAACGCCGAGCTGAGTGACGCCAGCACCGAGACATTCCGCAACGCCGTGCTCAACCTGCCCGCCTTCCAGACCATCATGTACACGGCCATTGTCTGCATCATGTGGTTCGGCGGCGGGTTCATCTTGCAGGGCGAGATGAGCGTCGGCCAGCTGACGGCCTTTTTAAGCTATGTTTTGCAGGTGCTGAACTCGGTCATGATGTTCTCGGGCGCATTTTTGCAGATGACCCGCTCACTGGCCAGCGCCCGCCGCATCTGCGAAGTGCTGACTGAGCAGCCCGACCTTGCCAGTGCTGCCAAACCGGTGCAGACTGTGCCGAACGGACAGGTCGACTTTGAAAATGTCAGCTTTAAGTATAACGCTGCGGCGCAGAAAAACGCGCTGTCTGACATCACATTGCACATCCAGGCCGGGGCCACGGTGGGCATTATCGGCGGCACCGGCGCGGCCAAGACCACACTGGTCCAGCTTATCCCTCGTCTTTACGATGCCACCGAGGGCACCGTTAAGGTCGGCGGCTGCGACGTGCGCAACTACGACCTGACTGCCCTGCGCGACGCCGTAGGCATTGTGCTGCAAAAGAACCTGCTGTTTTCCGGCACCATCCGGGATAACCTGAAATGGGGCAACCCGGACGCTACCGAGGAGCAGCTCTGGGACGCCTGCCGTGCCGCTCACGCCGATGAGTTCTTGAACCGCATGCCTGACGGCCTGGATACCGACTTGGGGCAGGGCGGCGTCAATGTCTCGGGCGGGCAGAAGCAGCGCCTTTGCATTGCGCGCACGCTGCTTAAACACCCCAAAGTGCTGATTTTTGACGACTCCACCAGCGCCGTGGATACCGCCACCGAGTCCGGCATCCGCCGCGCGCTGGCCGAACTGCATGATGTGACCAAGCTCATCATCGCGCAGCGCATCTCCTCGGTGCAGAGTGCCGACCTCATCGTAATTCTGGACGATGGCCGCCTGCACGCCGTGGGCACCCATGCCGAACTGCTGGCAAACGACACGATCTATCAGGAAATCTACCATTCCCAGATGAAGGGAGGCGACCCCGATGACAAATAAAAAGAAAGTCACCGGCGGCAAACGCCCGCAGAACCTGCGCCGCACGCTGGGGCAGTTCAGCGCTTATCTGGGCCGCCACCGCATTATGATTGGGCTGGTGGCACTGCTGGCCGCCATCAGTGCGCTGGCGGCGCTGTTTGGCACCTATATGATCCGCCCGGTCGTAAACGGCCTGCTGGAAAATGGCAGCAAAGCCTACCTGGCCGGGGCCGTCGGCTTTACTGCCTGCATTTATATCGTAGGTGCGCTGTCCACACTGGGCTACACGCAGCTGATGGTCCGCGCCGCGCAAAAGGTCTTGCAGGAGATCCGTCAGGACCTTTTTGCCCACTTGCAGACCCAGCCGCTGCAATATTTTGACACCCACCGCAACGGCGATCTGATGAGCCTTTTCACCAACGACGTGGACACGATCTCCGACGCACTGAACAACAGCTTTGCCATTGTTATCCAGACCTTTATTCAGGTCGTGGGCACGCTGATCATGCTGTTTATCCTCAACTGGCGGCTTTCGCTGCTGGTGGCTGTGGGCTATGTGGGCATGTTCTGGTATATCAACTTTTCCACCCAGCACAGCCGTGCCTACTACGCCAAACAGCAAAACAGCCTGGGCGAGCTGGATGCCTATATTGAGGAAATGATTGCCGGGCAAAAGGTCGTCAAGGTGTTCAACCACCAGCAGGCCGACCTGGCTGGGTTTGCAGCTCGCAATGAAAAGCTGCGCCAGGCTGGCACCGGCGCGCAAAGCTACGCTGCCACAATGATCCCGGCGGTAGTCAGTATCGGCTATATCAACTATGCGGTCATCGCCGTGTTGGGCGGCCTGATGGTCATGAAAGGCTGGACTGACCTGGGCAGCCTGGCCAGCTACCTGGTGTTTGTGCGCCAGACCACGCTGCCCATCAACCAGTTTACCCAGCAAGGCAACTTTTTGCTGGCCGCGCTGGCCGGTGCCGAGCGCATCTTTGCCGCCATGGAGCAGCCGCCCGAGGTCGACGAGGGCACGGTGGAACTGGTAAACGTGCGCGAGAATGCCGACGGCACCCTGACTGCCTGCCCCGAAACGACCGGCCGTTGGGCCTGGCGGGATTCCGCCCACCCGGATGTGGCGCTGGAACCGCTGCGCGGTGATGTGCGGTTCCACAATGTCAGCTTCGGCTACACGCCGGAACGACTGATTTTACAGGATCTTTCGCTGTATGCAAAGCCCGGGCAGAAGATCGCCTTTGTCGGCTCGACCGGTGCCGGTAAAACGACCATCACGAACCTCATCAATCGCTTTTACGATGTCACGGCCGGGTCCATCACCTATGACGGCATCGACGTGCGGCTCATCCGCAAAAATGCGCTGCGCTCGTCACTGGGCATTGTTTTGCAGGATACGCACCTGTTCACCGGTACCGTGGCGGACAATATCCGCTTTGGCAAGCTGAACGCCACACAGGAAGAGATCGAGCGCGCGGCGAAGATCGCCAACGCGGACTCGTTTATCCGCCGTCTGCCACAAGGGTATGACACGATGGTCACTTCCGATGGTGCGAATCTGAGCCAGGGCCAGCGCCAGCTGCTGGCCATCGCGCGTGCCGCTGTGGCCGACCCGCCGGTGCTGATTCTGGACGAAGCGACCTCAAGCATCGACACCCGTACCGAAGCGCTGATCGAAAAGGGCATGGACGGTCTGATGGAAGGCCGCACGGTGTTTGTCATCGCGCATCGGCTTTCCACCGTGCGCAACGCCGATGCCATCATCGTGCTGGAGCATGGCCGCATCGTAGAGCGCGGCACCCACGACGAACTGCTGGCCCAAAAGGGCGAATACTACCAGCTGTACCATGGCATGTTTGAATTGGCGTAAGCTTTGCTGGACTGTCTGCCTTTTTTCAAAAAAGTTTTGCAAACCTGTTGACTTATGCTCTCGGTTGTGCTATTATACTATAGCACTCCGAAATGCGGAGCATATATCGCGGGGTAGAGCAGATGGTAGCTCGTCGGGCTCATAACCCGGAGGTCGCAGGTTCAAGTCCTGTCCCCGCAACCATATCGACTGGCCGATTTTACTGTCGGCCAGTTTTTCTTTGTTATAACGTCAAAAAATGACGTTTTGGAGGTTTGATTCGGAAGGCTTGTTCCATTACTGTCACACCGCTGTCAGCCCTGTTTTTCGGCGTTTAGAGACATTTTGCGGCGGCATTTACCCGGTTTTTCGGGTGGATGCCGCCGCTTTCTTCGTTTTCCAGAAGATTTTTGCAAAAAAGGCAGGTAGATTTTTCGCAGAATGTTGCGCCGGTGTTTTAGGTAGTATGCCGAATTTTCCGCCCAGTCCAAACTCACCAGATTCATGGGATAAGTGCGCCCATTTTGCCCACTTCGTTTAATATCACACCCCGCAGATGCTGCCCACCGCAGCCTTCGGCGGGGTGTTTTTTGTTTTCCCCCTCTTGCCCCTTCTCTTTTCCCCCTCCACACCTCCCCCTTATCTTAACCCCCAACACCCCCAGAAAACTATTACCGGCTGGAAGAAAAAACAGGCTTCCTCCCGGAGTAGATAGACCGTCCAAAACCCAGAAACCAGGAAAGCGAGGAATCCCCATGAACATTGGCATCGATCATGGCTACTACGCCATCAAGACCCGGCATTGTTCTTTCCCAGCCGGTATAACCGCGTATGGCAGCCAGGAACCCTACACCCGCCGGAACCTGTTGGAGTTCGGCGGGAATTTTTATCTCTGCGGCACAGCCCGCCAGCCGCTGCAGAAAGACAAGACCCGGACCGACAGCTACTACCTGCTGACGCTGGCCGCCATCGCGCAGGAGCTGAAAGCCCGCTGCGCCCCGCCGGAGTGCAGCATCACCATCGCGGCGGGACTTCCGCTGACCAGCTTTGGCCGGGACAAAGAGAAATTCACCGCCTATCTGTTTCGTCCTCCCCAGCCGGTGGTGTTCCGCTACGAGGACACCGAGTATCGCGTCACCATCGAGGATGTGCGGCTGTTCCCGCAGGGGTACGCCGCTGTGCTGACGGAACCCGATCTGGTGGTGGACGAGCCGTCCCTGCTGGCCATGGACATCGGCGGCTGGACGGTGGACCTGATGCGCATCGACAACGGCGTCCCCAACGCGGATACCTGCCATAGCCTTGAACTGGGCATGATCCGCTGCATGGACACGGTCCGCGAGGAAGTACAGCGACAAACCGGCCTGTCCGTCACCGACGCCCAGATCGAGCAGATGCTGGCCGGCGGGCCGTGCAGCCTGAACGAGAATGTTCGCCAGATCGTTCGGGAACAGGGCCGGAGCTACACGGAACGCTTGCTCTCCGCCGTGCTGGAGGCCGGGTTTGATTACAAGGCCCTGCCGGTCATCATGCTGGGCGGCGGGGCCGCCATCGTAAGCCGCCAAATCCAGCCCAATATCAACATGTGTCGGCTGGCTGCCCTCCCGGACGATAAGCTGAACGCCATCGGATACGAGCGGATTCTGGCCCAGATGTCGCCCCGTGTGGGGCAGAGTTAATGCCCCGGTTTTCACTGCGGTTCAACCTGAGCGATTCCCACCAGAAAAAAGCGTGGGAACTGCTGTGCGCTGTGCCGGAGGGTCAGCGCAGCGCCTATGTGACGGAACTTCTGTACCGCAGCGCTACCCAGACTGATGAAGATGAACATCTTCGCAAAATCATCCGCGAGGAACTGGCAGGTCTTGAATTCAAACCCGCTAAGCAAAAGAAAGAAATTCCCAGCCAGTCCCTCAACTTTCTGGCAGGCCTGTGAAGGAGGTGATGCCTATGCTTGCAGAAATACACGCTTGCTATTGCTTTTGATTGGTTTTGCTCAATCGTGACCTTGCATCTTTGTTGGGGTTTGGTATAGCTTTCCCGCCTGCTTTGGAGTATGCTTTGCTTGTCAAAAAACAACGCAGCCATGCAGAAAGGAGCAGGCAATGGAAACAAAAGGCATCACCTGCCGCATTCCTCTGGCGCTTCACCAGAAAATCACTGAGGAAATGCGGTCGCAGGGCATCACAGTTGGTCAGTTCATTGAGCAAATCATTCATGAGCATTACGAGAAAGGGGAACTTACCATGGCAAAGACGAGAACGATGGCATTTCAAATCAGCGAGGAACTGTTCCAGAGAATTAAGGAGTACCTTACCCGGTTCGAGCAGGTGTACGGGCGCAGGCTGACGCAAAAGGAATTTGTCCTCAGTCTCATCGAGAACGCTTTGGAGGAGGCCGATGAGGAATTTGAGGCCGCCACCGCCACGGAGGACACCGATGCCGAATCCGGGCAGGCCGATGAAGGAGAATCCGCTCCCGACGATACCCACTGGAACGAAGAATAACCGAAGAACCACCCTGCCCGCCCATCGCGGCGGGCTTTTTTGTTGGAGGTGATGACACAAAACCATTCGATTCATTGATATGTTCTCCGGCATCGGCGGCTTCCGCGAGGGGCTGACCCGTGCTGGAGATTTTGTCTGCGTGGGACACTGTGAGATGGATGAGAAGGCCGACCAGAGTTACCACGCACTGTTTGACTGCAAAGGAGAGTGGTACTGCAGCGATGCAAGAGAAGCCGACCCAAACACCATGCCCGAATTTGACCTGCTGTGCGGAGGATTCCCCTGCCAGGCTTTCAGCCTTGCTGGCCATCGCAGAGGATTTGACGACCCAAGAGGGACCCTGTTCTTTGAGCTTGCCCGGCTGGCTGAAGCCCGGCACCCTCCGTATCTGCTGTTTGAAAATGTGCCCGGCCTGCTCAGCCATAACGGCGGCCGGACATTTGCAGCCGTCCTCGATACGCTGGACCGATTGGGGTATTCTGTGGAATGGCAGGTGCTTAACAGCAAAGATTTCGGTGTCCCCCAATCCAGACGCCGGGTGTATCTTGTCGGATATCTTAATGCCCGATGCAGAGGAAAAATATTTCCTTTCACCGAAACAGCAGGAACGTCTCTTGTACAAGTCCAAAGCGGCTCACAGGGAGAGCGCATCTACTCTCCAGACGGAACAAGCTGCTCCCTGACCTCCGGTGCAGGCGGCTTCGGCGGCAACACCGGGCTGTACGCGGTGGGGCTGCCCATCAAGGAAGCCACCCAAAAAGGATACAAAATGGCGTACCCTGGCGACAGCATCGACTTGAGCTACGCCACCATAAACACCCGGCGCGGCCGGGTCGGCAAGAGCATTGCCCACACGCTGACCACCGACAGCACCCAAGGTACGCTGTGCTTTGTGGATCTCAACGAGGACCCGGAATACACCGCCGTTTCCCGCTGTGTTACCACCCGGCAGGACTCCGGCATCCACCTCCACAAACGGGAATGTTCGGGCGTTTTCCAGCAGGGCCGCATCCGCCGCCTGACCCCCCGCGAATGCCTGCGGCTGCAGGGCTGGCAGGATGACCGCATTGACAAAATCCTTCCTCTTCATTCCGACAGACAGCTTTACAAACAGGCCGGCAACGGTGTGACTGTGAACGTGGTGCAGGCTATCGGCCAGCGCCTTGCCGCTGTGGATCGGGAGGTGAACGCCAAATGATTGGTATCAAGGACCAGTATTTTGGCTGTGAGATCGAAATGACCGGCCTTTCCCGTGAAAAGGCCGCACAGGCCATCGCGGAATTGTTCGGCACCGGATACCGGCACTTCGGCGGCTACGACGCGTACCACATCATCGACCACGAGGGCAAGGAGTGGAAGATCGTCAGCGATTCCAGTATCGAGGCCACAGCCCGTCAGGGAAACCGGCAGCGCCACATCGCAGACTCCACCTATAAGGTCGAGATGAACTCTCCCAAGCTGGAATACAGCGAGATGGAGAAATTGCAGGAGGTCGTCCGCGCCCTGCGCCATGCGGGGGCTGTGGTCAACCCCAGCTGCGGAATGCACGTCCATGTGGACGGCGCAAACCACACGCCCCAAAGCATCAAAAATGTTCTATCCATCATGTACTCCAAAGAGGACATTTTGTTTGCAGCCTTGAATGTCAACGAAACCCGCGTCAGCCGCTGGTGCCAAAAGGTCCGGGAGCCCATGCTGCAAAAGGTCCGCAAACTGCCAAAATCGGCCACCGACACACAGCTGGCAAATATCTGGTACGAGGGACATTCGTCCACCACGGACCACTACCACTGGACGCGCTACTACGCCTGCAACGTCCACTCCTATTTCTACCGCGGCACCGTGGAATGGCGCTGTTTCAACAGCACGCTCCACGCCGGGGAAGTCCGGGCCAACATCACGCTGGCACTGGCTATCTCGGCACAGGCCATCAACCAGACCCGCACCGTCATGCGCAAAACACCCATCGGGGATAACCCGGCATTTACATTCCGTACCTTTTTGCTCCGGCTCGGTCTCATCGGCCCGGAATACAAAAATGTGCGGGAGCATCTGCTGAAAAATCTCCCCGGCGACCGGGCATGGCGGTACGACAAATCCCAATACCCCTGCAATCAACGACACGAAGAATCGAGGTGATTTCCAATGAACGAGACACTGTATTTTGCTTACGGCTCCAACATGGACCTGTATCAGATGAACTACCGCTGCCCCTCCTCGGAGGTGATGGGGAACGTCACGCTGAACGACTACAAGCTGGCGTTCCGCGGCCACGGCTTTGCCACCGTGCTGCCGTCCCCCGGCGACGCGGTGCAGGGCGTGCTGTGGCGGCTGACTCCCGAAGATGAACGGCGGCTGGATTTTTACGAGGGCTATCCCCGGCACTACGAAAAAGAAACCGTCACGGTTTATGCCGCAGACGGAACCTCGCAGGAGGTCATGGTGTATACCATGGCCGCACCGCTGAAAGACCGGATCACGCCGCCCAGTCCGCCCTACCTTGAGGGTATTTTACGGGGCTGCGAGCAGAACGGCATTGACCCGGCCGCGGTAGAACAGGCCGCGAGGGAAAGTAAGCCTTCCCGCAGCCAGCGTCCATCCCAGACCCGATGACAACCACAGGCTCCCGCTTTTGAAAGGCGGGGGCCTTTTGCTTTTGGAGGGAAAGCTATGACACGAAAACATAAACCGTTTTTTGCGGCGCTGCTGGCAGTTCTGCTGGTGCTCACCTGCATGGTGCCGCTGGTCCATGCAGAAACCGCCACACAGGAAACCGCCAGCGACGCCGCGCAAAACTTTATCGATGCCGTAAACGCCCTTGACCGGGACGCCATCCTCGCGGCATCTAATGCCTGGGGCCTTGCCAGCCAGGCGTGGCAGGCCGACCAGAAAAACGAGGAGCTGACCGCCGCGCTGGATGAGGCCATCGCCGCACAGGACGAAGCCACTCAGCCGCTATACGCGGCGGAGGATTTATACTACGAACTCAGCGAAGAAGAACAACAGCGCGAGGATGTACAAACTGCCTACTCCGCTTTGTGCAGTCTGTACACCGCCATGTGCAGCGCCATGGACAACCCTGTTGCTCCCGGAACCGGTACGGATGACCCGCCCCCGGAAGATCCACTGTCTGTTCTGTACGGAGATTTGCCGGACGCCCCCACCGGCAGCTACATGGGCAGCGCCGGTTTGCCCATTGCCACCGGCGAAACCAAAATCAGCATTTCCGGCTGGAAGGAAGATCTGTCCGCCAGCGGATACCTGAACGCGGAAGCCCTCAACAGTGATAGTTTGACCCTGACGGCGGGCATGGAGGACGGCGAAGATTTTACCATCGTTCCCATTCTGACACAGGTGGAATACCCTGCCAACAACAGCGTGTCGTATATCACCTTGCCGGAAGATGTGACGCTGCTGGGGTATGACTTGGCCCCGGCAGAGAACCCCGCCCGGCTTCTGGAGCAGACCCACACGGAAACCTCCGCCGCCGTGTCCGGCATTTATGTGCAGGCCAGCCATGATTTTACCGCGCTGTTCACCTATGTAGCCGGGGACGGCACCAGGCTGGAAAAGGCGCTGAATGTGGAAGTTCGGGCGGATGCAGATGCCATTCCAACGCTGTATTCCACAAACAACGCCGCCGTTTACTCCCGCCCCACGCCCAGTGTGACCACCGGAAAAATCACCAGCGTCCAGAAGATCAACGGCTCCTGGCTCATCTGGTTTAACGGGCAGGACGCCTATTGTTGTGACCACGGCAAGAATGGCCAGCCCGCAGGCTGCCCCACCTACAATTACACTCACACCTCCACGGTGGACGCCACCCAGTATGTACCGGGAGACCATTACGGAAATCAGGTGCGCATCTGGAGCGGCCTTGACCAGCTTTCCATGGGCCTGCTGACCGTCCGCGAATCGGATGCTTCTTCCGCAGATTTCAGCGCGCGAAATGCCTCCACCTATTCAGAGGCAGACGCCGCTGTGCTGGAATACGCCGCCCGCATCTACAACGAATAGCAGCTCTATATCATCGAGCATTATCCGGGCAGTCAGGCGGCGCAGATCTATCTGTCCTCCGCCCGCGCCGCCATGGGACTGTCCACCGGTGCCGACACCTACGCTGTGGCCGGGTATTACACCTACATCTACGACAGCGGCGATCCCGGCTGGCAGAGGGTGGCCCTTGTGGGTGAATCCTTCTCCGAGGGCGAGGACGAAGGCGGCGAGGAAGGCCCGCCCCCGACCTATGACGCCAGTTGGAGCGTGGACGTTACCGAGAGCGCCAGCGCCAGCTTTTCCGTCAGCATGACCATCAAAGTGGACAAGACCGCCAACATCACCCACGAGCGGCTGAATGATGCGGAGATCACGGTTTCCGGCAGCCCGGCCAATGGCAGTCTGGACGGCGGCAGCTGGTCGCTGACCCCCAGCCAGCAGGTCATTTGCACGGTGAACGGCGACGGTTCTGTCACGTTCACATACCAAGGCAGCGTTACCAAATCTGTCTCCCGTTCCGCCAGCGGCAGCGTCACCGGCAAATCGTCGCAGAGTGAAGCCGACAGCGAGGCGGCAAGCCAGCGGGCCGCCGCCGAAAGCAGCCTGCGCAGCGAGGCGAGAACCGCCGCACAGAATCAGGCCAACGCCATTGCCAACGCCGCCGCCCAGCAGGCGCGGGCGTTTCTGGTCAGGGAAACCGGCGTTCCCCACGGCTTTGACGCTACCGCCAGCAGCGAACAGGGCCAGACGGTTCAGCCCGACGGCAGTTCCACGGCGGTGATTTACAACCAGCCGTGGCAGTGCAGCGTTAAATGGGAAAAGCTGGACAACATCACTGGCGGTCGGCTGACCGAGGATACCCGGTTCACATTCTATGAGTGGAACACGAGCGCAAACGATTACGAGGTCAGCCCCAATTATCGGGTCGTTCGCCTTGCGGACGGCACTTATACCGTTCGCTGCACCAACTCTGGCTATACCGACTGGCAGGAAGGATTTGTCTACTACACGCAGACCAACCTTGGCCGGTTCAAGATCATGGAAACCACCGCCGCCTACGGTTACAATTACAACCCGTGGTCGGTGGAGTTCACCATCTCCAAACAGAATGACACCGCTCATTACCTTGGCGCCAATGCCGACAAAAACCAGCCCGGGGGCAACAAACTCATCCTCCACAAAACAGACAGCGAAACCGGTAACGAGATTGCCAGTGACGCTGTCTTTTCTTTATATGAGTGGAATGCCCAGCGTGGGCTGTATGAGATCAGCACCAACTATGCCATTGTCCGGGATGCAGACGGCAGTTACACGGTGAAGTGTCTGCACAGCGACTGGGCGCAGGCACAACACGGCAGTCTCTATTTTGAGGATACCCTGTGCGACACCCGGCAGGATACCGACAACCATGACGAAACCGCCAGCGCTCACCCGGTTTACTACACCGATTACGATATGACCGGCTACCCCAACAGCCAGGCCTTCACCAACGATGGCCAATTCCTCGTTGTTGAACACAAGGCCCCCAGCGGATACTACGGCGACTGGACAGATGTGCAGAATCCCGGCACCGCCGGCTCTGACCTCGGCAAACGAGCCTACTATATCCGCCTGACCGGGGACGGCAGCACCATCACCCTCGACAATGCCGATTACAATGCTGACATTCTGACTGAAAATGCAGGCGGTATTTTGGTGGAAACAGCAGACGGAATCGTCACTGTTCAAATCAGCCCTACCGCCAAACCTGCTGAGCGCACCTACATCACTGATCCCACCGGTCTTGCCGCCAACGAGGACAGCTACACCATGCAGCCCAAGGACGGCGTGTTCCAGAATGACCGCACTCTGGGTGAAATCGTGCTGAGCAAGACCGATCTGGATGCCGCCAAGTATCTGGCAAGCGGCAGTCACGGCACCGCCACACTGGACGGCGCGGTATATGACCTTTACTGCACTGAGGACATTCAGCACCCGGACGGCGTCACCGGCGTGGTGGATTATTCCCAAATCACCCGCGACGGCAGCCCCATCTGGCACACCACCATCCTCACCAACAGCGGATGGAAATCCAACCACTTACCTATTTTGGCAAAGGACAATCTGGTCGCCAGCGCCGCCATCCAGAACGGCAAGTTGGTGTTCGCCAATCTGTACCCCGGCAGATATTATGTGGTAGAGCGCGGCACCGGCGTGAAAATTCCGGTGGACAGCGATGGCCAGTATTATGTGTCCGGCAGCTACCCGCTGCTGAACGCCAGACTGGAGCGCACCGGCCGCACCGCCCGGCTCACCCAGCAGGACGGCAAGTACACGGACTATGTGTACCTCAATCAGTATTCCACGGTGGCGCAGGCCCGCGCACTGGACGGCTCCAAGACCTATGACGGCTACTATCTGTCCTACGGCTCCGGGTATCTGTGTGACGAAACCAACCATTACCGCACCATTTTGTACGGCACGGAGTCCCGCTACATTTACCGCAACGAGGACACCAGCCGGGACGAAGTGCTGAAATCCGGTTTTGAGCTGAACAAAGTTATTTCCACCACCGGGCCGGGCAGCCCCGCCCCCAAGGTGGAGGGCGCTGGCTTTACGGTGTACCTCATCCGGGATCTGAGCAAGGCAAGCCAGTTCCGCGTCACCCCGGACGGCACCTATGACGCGCAGAGCATTCTGGACGCCTACCGCAAGGATGTCTACGATCAGGACACATTGAAATACGATTTCACCGGCGAGGAACAGGCGGTTGCCCGGATGTATGAGAGCAGCTCCACCGCCGTGGATGCCTACAACGCCACCCTCACCGCAGACGGCGACTACGCCAACGGCAAGGGATACGGCTGGCAGTCCTCCCGCGATACCAACGAATACCGGCTGGGAGAAATTTTCACCAACGAGGACGGAAAATTCCGGGTGCAGGGCCTGCCGTATGGGCAGTATCTTGTGGTGGAAACCACGGTTCCTAAGGACGTATTTCAGGCAGACCCGTTTGTGGTGACAGTCAACAGCGCCGCGCCGCAGAGCGTGTTCTGTACGCCCTACGGCGCAGTGACCACCGCCAGCAACAGCCACATGAGTTTCCATGTGCTGGATGAGGAACTGGAGGGGTATCTACAGCTCATTAAGACGGATGCGGAGACCGGAAAGGCCGTGAAAATTGCTGATACCGCTTTCTCCATTTACCGGATTGCCGAAAATGGACGGGCGGATTTGGTGGAAATGACGGACCCGCAGAGTGGCAGCGCTACTGCAAAAACCAGTGTGTTTTACACAGACGGAAACGGCTTTCTGAAAACGCCGGAAAAGCTGCCTCTGGGTCGCTATCGTGTGGTGGAGGTGCAGGGGCCGGAGGGGTACTACAACGATTCCGCATATTGTGTGGAGTTTGAGATTACCTCCGAGCGGGTGTATCAGGTCATTGATAACGCCTATGACGATATGGACGATTACATCGTGACCGAGCAGTATTTCAACCACGAAACGCTGGGCCAAATCACCATCCGCAAACAGGGAAAAGTGCTGACCGGCTATTCCGATGGACAATTTATCTACACCACAGAAAATCTTGCCGGGGCCACCTTTGAGATTCGCGCCAAAGGCGACATTGCCACTCCGGACCGGCAGGGTACCTTCTGGTACCGGGACGGCGACCTTGTGGCCGCTGTCACAACCGGCAGGGACGGCCAGATCGACAGCACCGCCTTCGCCCCCAACGGCACCGAGGCGATGTATGACTTTCTCTCTGTGTCTCACGATGGCGCTGCTGGTGAGGTGAGTATTACGCTGCCCCTTGGAACTTACGAAATCCGCGAAATCACCGCGCCGTATGGTTTCACCCTCTCGGACCTGGTCTACACAGTGACCCTTGGCTGGGAGAACCAGCGCAACGACCTTGTGCTGGCGCAGTCCATTACAGCGAATGGCGAGCGGAAGGAATACAGCATCGTCAACGCGAAGGATACCACCGCCCAGCAGAAAGAAGAACAGGTGCTGCCGTTCACCAACGAGCGTGTGATCCCGGTTCCCGATGCGCCCGGTAAAATCGGTGTGGGCATTTTCAAAAAGGACAGGGAGAACGACACCATGCTGGCCGGTGCTGTATACCGGCTTCTTACCGTGAACGACATCTATGATGTCCACGGCAATAAGCTGGCCAACGCCGGTGACCTGCTGGCTACCAGCGATGCGACAGACGAACATGGTTTCGCATGGTTCCCGGTGGATGCTCCCATGCGCGGCGAGCAGTATGCTGCTGGCCATACTGTGCCGGAAGATAGTGTATGGACCGCTGCTTATAACAGCGGCCAGTATACCATTGTGGAAGTGAAAGCGCCTGCCGGGTATCTGCTGGACAGCACCCCGATGAACGTCAGCTTTACTTACCCCGGCCAGAATGTGGCGTATCAGGTGGTCAACGCCACCAACACCAACCTGCGCACTACTGTTCATATTTCCAAACAGGATATTACCAATGGAAACGAGCTGCCGGGCGCAGAACTGGTCATCACCGATGAAAACGGTACAGAAATTGAAAAGTGGATCTCCACCGATGTTCCGTACACAATTCGCGGGCTGGAACTGGAAAAGGAATACACTTTGACCGAGCATCAAGCGCCTACAGGGTATGCCATTGCCGAAAGCATTACATTCAAGCTGACACAGAACGGCAATGACCAGCGAAACGAAGTGTTCTACAAGGACGAGAACGGCGAATGGCAGGTTTGTGACGGCCAGACGGTCGTGATGCAGGATGACATCATCAAGGTCGACATTTCCAAAACCGACATCGTGACCGGGGAGGAACTGCCCGGTGCCACGCTGCAAATTTACGACAGCGAAGGCCAACTGGTAGAGCAATGGGTTTCCACCGACACCCCGCACCGCATTGACCGCCTGCCCGCTGGCAGCTACACACTGTTGGAGCTTACCGCGCCGGAAGGATACGGCATTGCGGAAAAGGTGGTGTTTGAAGTCCTGCCCACCGGCGAGATTCAGACCGTCACTATGAAGGATGCGCCTGCCCTCTACATTCACAAAACCGATGTGGGCGGCAAGGAATTGCCGGGAGCCACATTGAGCATCTGCGATGAAACAGGCACCTGTATTGTCACATGGACCAGCACCAGTCAGCCCAAGCAGTTGCCAGTGACCGGCCCGAATGACACACTTCCCGGTGGCATCATGCTTTCGGACGAAACCATCGAGCGCGTCTACACGCTCCATGAGGATGCTGCCCCCGCCGGTTACCGGCTGGCGCAGGACATCCAGTTCAAGGTGCTGCGCACCCCCGAAAGCAAGCTGACGGTTTATTACCGCGCCAATCCCAACGAGCCGTGGCGGTTTGTAGATTCCAGCCATCTGACCATGGTGGATGAGCTGCTTCCGCCCGCACCTGTCTCCGAGCCGGAAGAACCGCAGCCCCCGCTCGAACCCACGCCCGCACCGACTCCGGCGGTGCGCCGCATTCCACAGACTGGCGATGATTCTCCGCTGGTGCTGTTGGTTGTGTTGGCTGGGTTGTCTGCCGCCACGCTGGCAGTCCTGCTTTACTGGCGGCACCACCATAAAACCAACGATTTGCCGCCCGAAAACGACCCGCAGTATGAGGTGAAAGACCATGAAGGTCGTGATTTGTGAGCCGGGACAGTATGCCCGCATTGCCGAAATCGAGCCAACATTAACGGCTGAACAAAAGGTAGTCGGCGGCCTGATTGACTGTGTTTATCCCTGGCCGAATGACATGGCTGCCCTTGTCTGCAACGATGAAGGAAAGCTCAATGGGTTGCCCCTCAACCGTGCTCTGGAAGATTACGATGTGATTGCCGGAACATTCTTCATCTGTGGAATTTCCGGCGAGGATTTCTGCAGCCTGACAGACAGGCAAGCAGATTACTATGCCAGGAAATTCCACCCTCCGGAAGTGTTCGCGCAAACGCCTTACGGCTTACTTCGTATGCGCACCACGCCGGAACAATATAAGCAGCTTATGAACCCCACTCCGCCCAAGTCCCGCCAAACACTGTCCCGTTAACCGCAGGGCCGCAGCCGGAAAAGCTGCGGCCCGCATTTATGATAAAAGGAGTAACTCTATGACCAACTTTTATACCGCCGAATCCGTCACCATCGGCCACCCCGACAAGCTGTGTGACCTCGTTTCCGACACCGTTCTGGACGCCTGCCTGCGTCACGACCCCAACGCCCGCGTGGCCTGCGAAGCGCTTGCCACACAGGGCAACATCGTTGTGGCCGGTGAGATCACCGCCGCCGTCATGCCAAACATCTCGGAATGTGTCCGCAGCGCGCTTGCCCGCGCCGGATATGATGCGCGGGAGTACCAGATCACCGACCTGACCCATGCCCAAAGCCCCGACATTGCCGCCGCCCTGAACGCGGACAACGACCTTGGCGCCGGGGATCAGGGCGTTATGGTGGGCTATGCCACGCACGAAACGCTGGAACTGCTGCCCATGCCGGTGGTGCTGGCCCACCGCATCACCGACCGGCTGACCCGGTGCCGCTGCGCCGGGGAGATCGAGGGCCTTGGCCCGGACGGCAAGGCGCAGGTCACGGTGGAATATGAGGGGGATGTCCCGGTCAGCGTGGCCGCCGTGGTGGTCTCCGCCCAGCACAGCCCCGAAACCGACCCTGACCGGCTGGAAGAAGAAATCATCGACAAGGTGCTGGCCCCGTCCATGGTAGGAATGCCCCTGACCAGCGATATCCGGCTGCTCATCAATCCCTCCGGGCGGTTCGTGGTGGGCGGCCCGGACGCCGATACCGGCCTGACAGGCCGCAAGCTCATGGTGGACGCCTACGGCACCGCGGCGGCCCACGGCGGCGGGGCGTTCTCCGGCAAGGACCCCACCAAGGTGGACCGCAGCGGCGCATACATGGCACGGTACATCGCCAAAAACCTTGTGGCGGCAGGGTTGTGCAGCCGGTGCGAGGTGACGCTGGCCTATGCCATCGGGCAGAGCGACCCGGTGTCTGTCACGGTGGACACCTTCGACACCTGCCCGTTCTGCACCGATGACTGCCTTGCCGCCGCCGTGCAGTTGGTGTTTGACCTGACCCCGGCAGGCATCATTGAGGTGCTGAATCTGGCTCGCCCCATCTACGCGGACACCGCCGCCAACGGCCACTTTGGCCGCGCCGAACTGCCGTGGGAACGCACCGACAAAACCGCCCTGCTGCGGGATTCCGTACTGTGATGGCCAGTGTTACCAAGGAGCAGATCGCCGCCGCGAAACAGATGTCTGCCATTGAGTTTTTACAGCGGTACCGGGCCGCCGACCTCGTCCCCTGCAAAACGCGGGGCGAATACCAGTTGAAAAGCCACGACAGCTTCAAAATCAATGGTACCTCAAGCATCTGGCACTGGAAAAGCCGGGACATCGGCGGAAAATCAGCCCTCGACTACCTTGTGTATGTGGAGGGCTGTTCGTTTGTGGAGGCGGTGCGGCTGCTGTGTGAGGAGTCACCCGGTTTTGTTCCTCAAAATCACTCTCAAGCAGAGCAGATTCGTCCGCCCTTTGTTCTGCCGCCCGCGGCGCCGGACAACCGGCGCGTGGTGGCTTATCTGTTGGAGAGAGGAATCCACCGGGAGGTCATTGCGGACTGTATCCGGCGCGGCGATTTGTACGAGAGCGCCCGCTGCCACAACTGTGTGTTTGTGGGACGGGACGAACACGGCCAACCACAGTATGCAGCATTGCGGGGAACCTACACCCAGGGCAGGCCGTTCAAGCAGGAAGTAGCTGGCAGTCAAAAACGGTATGGATTCTATTTGCCTCCAAATTCCAGCAGCTTTCGTTTGTCTGTGTTTGAATCCGCCATTGACGCCATGGCAGAGCTGTCGCTGCACGGGAATGATAAGCACCGTTTGTCGCTGGGCGGCATCTATGCCCCCGGCGACAGCGCCCGCCCTATAAGCAGGCCGCCTGCCGCGCTGGAGGAATTTCTGCGGCGGCACCCGGAGATCGTCGAAATCGAGCTGTGCCTGGACAATGACGCACGGGGCCGGGCTGCCAGCGCCGCTCTGGCCCGGTACTACCAGCCGCGTTTTGCCATCCTCGACTGTCCGCCGCCCATTGCCGGCGGCGACTATGCGGATCTGGCAAAGCAACTCAGACAGCAGACCGCCCGAAACCGGGTTGCCTGCCGATAAGGAGGTGTTTCTTTGACACTGAAAATCTACACACCCCTCACGGGTGAGTTCATCCCGAATGACCCGGAACTGTTTGACGATGAGACGGAAGGATTCATCCCGATGGACGGCTATGACCTTGCCTCCTACAAGGAGGCCATTGCCGAGGCCCTCGACCGGGAAAACCATTGCGGCGGAGATGGCTGGGACGGCAACCTCATGGAGTATTACCACGAGGAAGATGGGGTGAAGGCCAAGGTTTCCAGCGCTGTGGTTTCGGTGGAGTACCATGAGGGACGGCTTTGCGGCTGCGCCACGGTGGAGCTGTCCGAGCCGCTGGAGGGTGACGAGCCGACTCGCCTGATGGAGTACCTTTCCGGCCAGTATAGTGACGGCTTTGGCGAAGGCTTTGAACAGCGGGACATTGCCGTGGACGGCGGCGTTCTCAATGTGCATCTGTGGCAGACGCATGGGTTTTCCATGATCTGCGAGCGGCCCAACCCTGCCCAATCCCACAAACCGCCCCGCCGTCCAAAGATGCGGCTGTGCGGCATGGACGGCAACATCTTTGCGATTCTGGGAAATGCCTCCCGGCTGCTGCGCCGGGACGGTCAGGCCGACAGGGCCAAAGAGATGGCCGACCGGGTGTTTGCGTCCGGCAGCTATGAGCAGGCGTTGTCCATTATCTCAGAATATGTGGAAACGGAACTGTCCCGGCCTCCCAAAACGAAACAAGGTGACGCCAGATGAAAAAGTATGAGATCACCGGCATCGCCCACCCGCAGTACCCTTGGCTGCACCGCGTCCGGGCGCTGTGGGAGTTCCGCCCCGATGTGAAGGCCGGTGATCTGGGCGGCTATGTGGAATCCGAACACAATCTCTCTCAGGAGGGCTTCTGCTGGCTGTTCGATGACGCCATCGCCTGCAACGGTGCGCAGGTCTGCAAGAATGCGGAGCTGCACCATCAGGCGGCGGCCACCCGCAGTGCGCTGGTGACCGGCGACGCCAAGGCCATCGAGCAGACGCTGGTCACTGACCATGCCATTGTCTGTTCCGGCCATCTGCACGGAACCGCCTCCGCCCGCGGCGACGCTCTTGTGCGTCAAAACAACGACAGGAAAACCGCCCCGGCCCTGCACGCCAACAGCATTGTGTACGGCGAGATTTCCGGCCTGTTCGTGCTGCAGGAGGACGTGGTGGTGTTCCCCGGCGTCAAGCTGGACAATCCCACGCTGGACGCCATCTGGGTCTACAAAGACCGGGTGCGCGTCCTCTCCTCCCGCGACACCGCGCCCCAGCCGCCCGAAAAGCGAACCCAACCCGAACGATGAAAGGAGTGTGATGCCTCTGACCGAACATGAACTGCTTTACGAAATCAACAAAGACCTGCCCGATGTACAACACACCGGCGGCGAAAACTGGACCATCCTGCACGGAGACACTCTCCAGCTGATGTCCCACTTCCGGCCCGGCAGCTTTGACGCCGTCATCACCGACCCGCCCTATGCCAGCGGCGGCTGGAAGGCCAGCGAAAAGGGCCGCACCACCAACCAGAAATACAGCAGCATGCGTCCCGAAAAGGCGCTGCCGGACTTTGCAGGGGACCAGAAGGATCAGCGCAGCTGGACACACTGGTGCGCCGATTGGCTGGGCGCCGCTCATGACGCCTGTAAGGAAGGGGCCGTGCTGGTGGCGTTCATTGACTGGCGGATGCGGGATTGCCTGTACGATGCCATCCAGTATGGCAACTGGCTGCCCCGCGGCGAAATTGTGTGGGATAAAATCACCAGCCGTCCCCAGAAGGGCCGGTACCGCCAGCAGGCGGAGTTTGCCATCTGGGCCTCCAAGGGAGCGCTGCCCATGGACCGCCCGGTGGGCTGCCTGCCGGGCGTGTTCCGCTACGCCAATCCCCAGCATCGTACCCATGTGACCGAAAAGCCGCTGCAGCTGATGAAGGACATCGTCCAGATCACCGTGCCGGGCGGGCGTATCCTCGACCCCTTTGCCGGGGCCGGCACCACCGTGCTGGCCGCTGTGCAGCAGGGCTATGAGGCGGTGGGCATCGAGGTGACCGACGCTTACTACAAGCTGGGGAGCGACCGGGTGAAATTCGCCCTTGACACCGCCAAAACTGCCGGTGGCTCCTGACAGGAGCTGCTTGGCCGAATGCGTAACAAGAGGTGGCTCCTGTTGGGAGCCGCCCCTCCATTTCGAAAGGAGATTCCCAATATGAAAAGACCCTGGGCTTTTATCTGTGCCAGCGAGGACACCAGCTCCCGCATTTTGAGCCAATACTGCCGCCGCGTGTACGAGTTGGGCTACATTCCCGTCTGCCCGCGCCTGCAGGACGGGCAGTACCTTGTGCTGGACGACCCTGCCGAGCGCAGCAGCTACAACGCCATTGTACGGGACAAGCTGCTCCGCTGCCCCATGCTGGTGCTCTGCGGCAAACAGACCGACGCCGCCACCACCGCACAGATCGGCCTGGCGCAAAAGTACAGCCGTATCGTCACCACGCTGGAGGGCTTGACCAAAGCCGTCCAATCCGGCCACCCGCTGGCGTGCTAAGTTCTCCCCAGTCGGTGCATCGTTTTGCAAGCATAGCGTTTGGATATCCAAACGCGCCATTTGGGGAGAACCCCAAACCCCCGATTCAAGGAGCGTGATGTTTTGAAGGAAAAAGCCCCCATCGTAACGGTAAGATTCTATCGCAAGGTCTGCGGCGTGGCAGACCTGACTGCAGGACGCAGATACCTCCGCCCCCGCCAGCAGGAGCGTTGAGCCATGCGCAAACGTGACCATGTGATCCCCCTGCGGCTGAGCAGCCGGGAGCTGCACCGGCTCCAGCAGCAGTGCGACGCCAGCGGCCTGCCCCGCGAGGAACACCTGCGCAGCCTGATCGCCGGGGCCGAGGTGCGGCCCAAGCCCTGCACCCACCACGCCGACCTTCTTCGCAAGGTGGCGGGGCTGTGCAACAACGCCAACCAGCTTGCCCATGTGGCCAACGCCACCGGCTATGCAGACCAGACCAGTGTGGAGGAAATGACCCGCATCGCCCGGCAGGTGTGGGAGGAAGTGAAGGAGAACTGGTGAAAGAAAATGGCGTATACATCCATTATCCCCGTCCGCCGCCTTGACCGGGCGGTGGACTATGTGCAGAACAAGGAGAAAACCACGGCGAAGTCGCTGGAGGATGCCATCGACTACGCGCTGAACCGGGAAAAGACTGAACAGACCTGCTTTGAAACCGGGCTGGCCTGCACCACCACAACCGCCTTTGCGGACATGAAAGCCTGCAAACAGCGCTGGCATAAGCCGGGCGGAGTGCAGGGATTTCATCTGGTGCAGAGCTTCAAGGCGGGCGAGGTCACCCCGGAGCTGGCCCACAAAATCGGCGTGGAGCTGGCCGAGCAGCTTTTGGGCGGGCGGTATCAGGCGATCGTCACCACCCACCTGAACACGGCCCATTGCCATAACCACATTGTCTGGAATTCGGTGGCGCTGGACAACGGCAAAAAATATCACAGCAATGCCAAAACCTATGTCACACAGGTGCGTGCCATCTCGGATGCGCTCTGTGAGAAATATGGCCTGTCCGTCGTCCACAGTGACCGTTCGGATGCTGTCTCCCAGCCCTATCAGGACTGGCTGGCGGACAGGGAAGGGAGGTCAAGCTGGCGCACCGCCATCCGGCAGGATGTGGACGAGGCGGTGTCCCAATCGTTTACATGGCGCCAGTTCGTCCATACTCTGGAAGGCAAGGGCTACGAACTCCGCATGAACCGAAAGCACCCCACGCTGCGTCCGCCCGGCATGGTGCGCTGTGTGCGGTTCAAAACGCTGGGCAAACGCTACACGCCGGAGGCTCTGCAAATGCGCATCCTCTATGCCAATAAGAAGCCGCCCGCCGGTACGCTGCCGAATGTTTATCATGGCAGGCTCCGCCGACGGCCCAAACGAAAGCTCAGCGGCCTTTGGGCCTTGTACTACCGATACTTATTTGAACTGGGGGCGCTGCCCCGAAAGCCCCTCCGTCCCGGTTACGCGGTGCGCGAGGACATCCGAAACCTTGACCGGCGCATTGCGCAGATGGAATTTCTTTCTCATAACAGCATCACCACATGGGAACAACTGGAGACTCACCGGCTGGAGAAGGAACACCAAATCCATACGCTGGCCGCACAGCGCCGGGTGCTGTACCGCACTGCCCCCGACAGCCCGGAAATCGCGGCCGTCAACGCCCGGCTCAAGCCGCTGCGCCGGGAGGAACGGCTGTGCCGCCAGATCGCGGCCCAATCCGCCGAGATGAAGCGGCGGCTGGACGAGGACGAGCGCCTGCGCCGGGAACGCCAGGCACAGGACCGGCAGCGCATGCCCCTTTTCCCCTGCGAAATGAGGTGAAACCTATGACAGAAAATTCCTTTGCATGGCGCGCCCAATACGCCAAACGGAACTATCCCCCCGGCACCCGCATCCGCCTGCTTTCCATGAGCGACCCCATTGCTCCCGTCCCGGACGGCACCACCGGGACGGTCGATTTGGTGGACGATGCCGGGCAGATTCACATGAAATGGGACAACGGCCGCACGCTCGCCCTGATCCCCGGCGAGGACAGCTTTGAGGTGCTGTCCCGCCCCCGACCCCAGAGAAAGGCAGGTGACGCCAGATGAACTACGGAGCCGAACCCGCAGACCAGATCGTCCGCTATTACTTAGAGGGTACCGAGTACGCCCTCAGGCTGTCCGGTAGCGCCACCAAAAACTTTGCCGTCTTTGCCATGGCGGTGCTGAAGGATCAGAAAAAGACCCACGGCAAGACCAGGCTGGCGCGTCTTTTGCGGGAAAACAAACCGCTGAAGTTCTTCACGGTTCCCGCCGACCGGATGTACGAGTTTTCCAAGGAGGCCAACCGGCGCGGGCTGCTGTTTGTCCCCATCCGGGACAGGGCCAACCCGGAGGAAATCGAGATCGCCGTGCTGGCCGAGGACGCGGCCAAAGTGAACCGCATCATCGACAAAATGCAGTTGGACATTGTGGAAAGCGGCACTGCGGAGATGACGGGGTTGCGCAGCGCGGGGCCACAGTTGAGCGATAGCGAAACTGGGGAGCGGAGCAAGGCTGGCCCCAGCGGGGCCAGTCACCGTCCGAGCGGGTTTGCGCAGCAAACTGGCGGATTTTCCATCCGCCAAGCGGTCGAGGAAGTCGTTCAGGACCAGCAGCCCCTTGAAACGAAGAAAATCCAGACCGAAGCCGGCCCCATTCCGTTCGAGGCGGGAGAAAGCGAGGACGCATTCCGGCCGGGTTTTCCTCCGGCCCCGGCGCAGACGGACGGGAATCTGTCCGGGCCGCCCTTGCCCAGCAGACAGCCTTCGCCGGCGCCCTTCGCAATGCCCGCCGACGTTATTCGAGCCAGGGGTGAACGTCCCAGCGTCCGCATGGAGCTGGAGGACATCCGAGCGCTGCTCCGCTCCCGCCGCAGCGCCCAGCCGGCGCTGCCCCGCGTGCCCACCAAAATCCAGCGGAGTGCAGCACGGTGAGCGAATTGTTTTCCGTTTGTTTTCCATTCCGGGATAGCGATCCGGGCGGCAGTGTGGTATGGTGGAGAGGAAGGAGGTGCAGACCATGGCACAACGACAGATCAAGATGGATCGCAACGACAAGAGCATTCTCATCCGGGCGCTCCACGCCAGCTACCGCGCACAGAAGGAGCAGGGGCAGCCCCGCCCCGCTGAAGGGGATCTGCTGCTGCGTATCCACGCTGCCGAGCCGGGGAAACTGTCTTTGAACGACGAGGAATACCGTATGGCGTTCTCTGCCCTCAACCGGCTGCGAAATGAACGACTGGCCACAGGCGGCTGTACCGACGCCGCCGATGCCGCCCTCTCCCGGCTGGCCCGCGCAAAACAGCCCTGCTGGTTGTTCCGCATCTGAATCACATTCCCGCCCCTGCGCCGCGAAGGTGCAGGGGCTTTCTTTTGTCCGGAGGAGGTGAAAGCATCCACGATCATCCACACCCAAAATCCCCCTGGTGGGTCTGGCTGCTGCCGCTGCCGCTTGTGGGGTGGGCGGCGGTGGCACTGGCCTGCCGGTGGCAGCCGGGGCAGAATCTCGCCGGCCTGCTGGCCGCACTGACCGATGCACTGAACAACCCGCTGGCTGTTCATTGGTCAGGGCAGACACCGCGTTTTCTGCTTCTGTTCCTTCTGGCTTATGCGGCCGCCGTCCTTGTCGTGACTGCCGATCAGAAAAACTACCGCCGCGGCGAGGAACACGGTTCCGCCCGCTGGGGCAATGTGTATGATACAGCCAAACGCTACCGGGATCAGCAGAGCCTTATCCTGACCAGGCACTTCTGCATCGGGCTGGACGGCCGCAGGCACCGCCGCAACCTCAATGTGCTGGTCATTGGCGGCACCGGCGCAGGCAAAAGCCGCAGCCACGCTCTGCCCAATCTTCTGCAGGCCTGCTGTTCCTACGTCATTACTGACCCCAAGGCCGAGCTGCTGCGTAAAACCGGTCGATTTCTCGAAAAAGAGGGCTATGAGGTGAGGGTATTCGATCTGCTCAACCCCGACAGTTCTTTCGGCTACAATCCTTTTGGCTATGTCCACGATGACAAGGACGTACTGCGGCTCATCAGCAATCTGATCCGCAACACGACCCCCAAGGGGGCCAACGGCGCGGACCCCTTCTGGGAAAAATCCGAGACCGCGCTGCTCCAGGCCCTTGTGCTGTATCTGCTCCACGAAGCTCCACCGGAGGAACAGAACTTCTCCATGGTCATGGAGATGCTGGGCGCGGCGGAAGTCCACGAGGACGATGACAGCTACCAATCCCCACTGGATGTGCTGTTTGACCGGCTGGAGGAACGAAAGCCCGACAGCATCGCCGTTAAGCAGTACCGCATTTACAAGCAGGCGGCTGGAAAAACCGCCAAATCCATTCTGGTCAGTGTGGGGGTCCGGCTGGCGGCGTTCAACCTGCCCCAGATCGCCAAGCTGACCTGCGCGGACGAGCTGGATCTGGCCTCCATCGGGAAAAGGAAGGTCGCCCTGTTCTGCTGCATCCCGGATGCCGACACCTCGCTGAATTACCTTGTGGGCATGATCTACTCCCAATTGTTCCAGACGCTGTACTATGTGGCGGACCGGGAATGCGGCGGGCGGCTGCCTGTCCATGTGCATTGCATCATGGACGAGTTCCCCAACATCGCCCTGCCCGATGACTTCGACAAGATCCTTGCCACCATGCGCAGCCGGGAGATCTCAGTGTCCATTATGATCCAGAACATGGCCCAGCTCAAGGCGCTGTTCAAGGACAGCTGGGAAAGCCTTGTGGGCAACTGCGACTCTTTGCTGTACCTCGGCGGCAACGAGAAGGAAACCTACAAATACATTTCGGAACTGCTGGGCAAGGAAACGCTGAACACGGATACCTACAGCCAATCCAAAGGCCGCAACGGCAGCTACAGCGTCAACCACCAGCAGACAGGTCGCGACCTGATGACCCCCGACGAAGTGCGCCTGCTTTCCAATGACAAGGCGCTGCTGTTTGTGCGCGGGGAACGGCCCATTCTGGATGACAAATTCAATTTGACCCGGCACCCCCGTGTGCGCTTTACCGAGGATGGCGGCGCGCCGCCCTATGATTATTCTGAAGCCAATTTGGCCCATACAGACTGCCAAATTGATCCCGACCGAATCCATGATTTTGAACTGCTGGAGGATGAGGACTTTCTCGCCCCGGCTTACAGGAGGACTACTCTATGAACTTTGATTTTAATGTGAACCCGTATGTTTCCAAACCGGCTGCGGAAAAACTCAGCCCCAAAAAGCTGGGCCGCGCCGGGCAGATCGCCTTTGCCCTGTTCGCGGCGCTGGTGGTGTGCCTCTGCCTTGCCACCGCTGCCCGCGCCGAAGGCGACCCGCTGACGGTGGTCAACAACCTGTCCACCTTCATTTTCAGCCTGATCCGCGCCATCGGCATGATCCTGCTGGGCTGGGGCATCGTGCAGGTGGGCCTGTCTTTCCAGAGCCACGATCCCAGCCAGCGCTCGCAGGGATTTCTCACGCTGGCGGGTGGTCTGGTCATTACCTTTGCCAAAGAGATCCTCGATATGATCGTGGGGACGGTCTGACGCCCCGCTGCTGCCCGGAGGGAGGTGATACGCCATGGGCAACAACGCATGGATCGTGGACAATCTGAACAACGCGCTGAACACCTGGAACGGCAAGCTGGCCGAGATCTGGCAGCTTCTTACCCAAAGCCCGCAGACCTTCAAGGGCGGCGGGGTCTGGGCTGTCATGGTGAGCATTCACGGGGCCTTGCAGGCCATTGGCTACGGCCTGCTGGTGCTGTTTTTTGCGGCAGGTGTGGTCAAGACCTGCGGCAGCTTTGTGGAGGTGAAAAAGCCGGAACACGCCCTCAAGCTGTTTATTCGTTTCGCGCTGGCCAAAGGGGCCGTCACCTATGGACTTGACCTGATGCTGGCCGTGTACGACATTGTACAGGGGATGGTGACCACGGTCATCAACCGTTCCGGCGTGGGCGGCATGACCGGCATGACACTGCCGCAGGAGCTGATCGATCTCATCGCCTCGGTGGGTTTTTGGGATTCCATCCCGCTCTGGGCCGTGACGCTCATTGGCGGCCTGTTCGTGATGGTGCTGTCCTTCACGATGATTCTGACGGTCTATGGCCGGATGTTTTCCCTTTGGATGTACACCGCCATTGCGCCCATTCCGCTGTCCTCCTTTGCCGGAGAACCCACATCCAATGTGGGCAAAAACTTCCTGCGCAGCTATGCCGGGGTGTGTCTGCAAGGCGTGGTGATCGCACTGGCCTGCATCATCTTTTCCACCATGGCCACAGCCGCTCCCGCCGTGGACGGCAGCGTATCTGCCGTGACCGCGGTGTGGAGTTATGTGGGGGAACTGGTGTTCAACCTGCTGATTCTGGTGGGTGCCATCAAGGGCTGTGACCGTATCGTCAAGGAAATTATGGGGTTGTAAGGAGGTCGTACCATGGAAATCAAAATCCCCAAAGAGATTCGAGAATACCGCGAGTCCATCTTTTTCGGGCTTACTACCCGGCAATTCATCTGCTCACTGCTGGCCCTCGGGGTGGCGGTGGGCGTTTATTTTTTGCTCCAGCCCTATGTGGGTACAGAGGAAATCGGCTGGATGTGCATTCTGGCCGCGGCACCCTTTGCCGCCTGTGGTTTTTTCCGCTACCACGGCATGACCGCCGAACAGTTCCTGTGGGCGTGGGTCAAGTCCGAGCTTCTGTATCCCAAAAAGCTGGTGTTTCGCTCGGGCAATGTGTATCACCACGCCCTGGAACCGGCCATTGCCGTGGGCTGCCGACCCCAAAAGAAACGAAAGAGAAAGGAAAACCGCCATGGTAAAAACGCTTAACCGCAGCCGAAAACAGGAGCGCGTCAAATTCCGGGTGCCGCGCTCGGTGCAGCAGGCCATTCCCATCCGCCGTATCTGGCCGGATGGGATTTTTCAGGTGGGGAACCAGTTTTCCAAAAGTTTCTCCTTCACCGATATCAACTACGCCATCGCCGGGAAGGATGACAAAACCGCCATGTTCCTGGATTACTCGGAGCTGCTCAACGCGCTGGACTCCGGCGCGTCCGCCAAGGTCACCATCAACAACCGGCGCATCAACAAGGCGGAGTTCGAACGTTCGGTTCTGCTGTCGATGCAGCAGGACGCTTTGGATGGTTACCGCGAAGAGTTCAACGAAATGCTGCGCTCCACCATCACCGGCACCAACAACAGCATTGTGCGGGAACGCTACCTGACCGTCAGCGTGGTGAAGAAGAACATCGACGAGGCCCGCACCTACTTCGCCCGCGTCGGCACCGACCTCATCACCCATCTGGCGGTGCTGTCCTCGGTGGCCGCCGAGCTGGACGCGCCCGGAAGGCTGCAAATTCTCCGGGATTTTTTCAAGGGCGGCGAACCTGCCGCCTTTGCGTTCGATCTGCGCCAGCATACCCGGCTGGGCCATGATTTCAAGGACTGGCTGTGTCCCGACAGCATGGAGTTTGCTGCCGATCATTTCAAGCTGAACGATCGCTGGGGCCGGGTGCTGTATTTGCAGGACTACGCCAGCTATATCAAGGACAGCTTTGTCTCGGAGCTGTGCGAGTTGAACCGGGACCTCATGCTGTCCATCGATATCCTGCCCGTCCCCACGGACGAGGCCGCCCGCGAACTGCAAAACACCCTGCTGGGGGTGGATACCAACATTACCAACTGGCAGAGAAAGCAGAACGCCAACAGCAACTGGTCGGCGGTGGTTCCCTACGACATGGAGCTTCAGCGCAGGGAAACCAAGGAGATGCTGGACGACCTGACCACCCGCGACCAGCGGATGATGTTCGGCCTTGTAACGCTGGTGCATCTGGCCGACACCAAAGAACAGCTGGACAGCGACACCGAAACGCTGCTTTCGGTGGGACGCAGGCATCTGTGCCAGCTTTCCACGCTGCGCTGGCAGCAGAAGGATGGTCTGGACACGGTACTGCCCTACGGCCTGCGCCGCATCGAGGCCCTGCGCACCCTCACCACCGAAAGCACCGCCGTGCTGATCCCATTCCGGGCGCAGGAGATCATGCACCGGGACGGGCTGTACTATGGCCAGAATGCGGTCAGCAAAAACATGATCGTGGTGGACCGGCGCAGGCTGCTCAACGGTAACTCGTTCCGGCTGGGGGTGTCCGGCTCCGGCAAATCCATGTCTGCCAAGGAGGAGATCGCCCAGATCGCCCTCTCCACGCAGGATGACATTCTGATCGTGGACCCGGAAAGTGAGTTCGGCTATCTGACCGAAGCGCTGGGCGGTGAGGTCATCCACGTTTCCGCTACCAGCGACACCCACATCAACGCACTGGACATGGACGCGGGCTACGGCGAGAGCAGCAAGCCGGTGGCCGCCAAGTCGGAATTTGTGCTGTCCATGTTTGAGCAGCTTGTGAACGGCGACATCACCCCGCAGGAGCGCTCGGTGCTGGACCGCTGCACCGAGCTGGTGTATCAGCCCTATCTCCAGCGGGGCTGCACCGGGATGGCGCCCACTCTCATGGATTTTTACCGGCTGCTGCAAATGCAGCCCGACCCGGAGGCACGCGGTCTGGCGCTGGCGGCGGAGCTGTTCATTACCGGCACGCTCAATACCTTTGCGCAGCCCACAAACGTGAACACCAGTGCCCGGATCATCGATTATGACATCCGGGAATTGGGCGAACAGCTCATGCCGCTGGGAATGCTGGTGACGCTGGACGCCATCTACAATCGGGTGATCCGGAACTGGAAAAGAGGCCGCACCACGTGGATTTTTGCCGATGAGTTTTACCTTTTATTCCGCTACGATTACAGCGCGAAATTTTTTGAAAAGCTGTGGAAACGCATCCGCAAGTACAACGGCCTGCTGACGGCGCTGTCCCAGAATGTGGATGAGCTGCTGCGCTCCGACACCGCCCGGCTCATGCTGGCCAACTCGGAGTTTCTCATTATGCTGAACCAGAGCGCCACCGACCGGGCCGAACTGGCCCGGCTGCTGAGCATCTCGGATGCCCAGTTGGGATATATCACCAATGTGCCTGCGGGCAACGGGCTGATCCGGTGCGCGGGGAATCTGGTGCCGTTTACCAACAGCTTCCCGAAGAACACCCGGCTGTACAAGCTGATGACCACCAAGCCGGACGAGGCTCTGCGATGAGCAGGCAAAGCAAAAGCAGAGGGCCGCCCGGCCCTCTGCCAATTTATTGTGTTTTGGCTCTTGTTGACCTTCTGGATTGGCTCAGCGTGTAGCTTTCCGCGATCAGCTGGAACACCTGCTCCTCGCTCATGCTGCCGTCCAGAATGATGCTCACCCAATGACGCTTGTTCATGTGGTAGGCGGGTACCACCGCCGAATAGGTGCTTTTCCAGAAATCGCCCCACTGCGGCTCCGCCTTGACGTTCACCCACAAATGCCCCTGCCGCTCAAAAATAAAGGCGTAGGCTTTGTGGTTGCTCTTGTGCCGCATGACCGTCCAGTTGGGATCGTCAAACGGATAATCCTCATAGCTGTCCGGCAGGCGCTGGCACAGCGCGATCACCTCGGCGCGGGAGGGCATCTCAGTACCGCTCCCGGCGCAGCATCCAGTCCTCGCACATGGACTGCGCCGCGTCCAGCGTTTTGGCTATGCAGGAGAAGAACTCCCCGCGTTCGGTGCAGTAATCATACTCGATGCCGCCCGCCACGGGTCTCCACCGTTCCTGTCCGGGCAATAACAACGCGATCTCCAAAATAAACACTCCCCGATTCATGATTTGTGATGCACAACGGTTCCAAGACTCGCTAAAATCTGGCTGGATAGGCCTTGGATATACCGGATTCCACCGGTTAGGCTACACACCCTTGGCTGGGCGCACAACTGGAAGTTATTCTGCTCCTGACTTTTGTTTTATAGAAGCATATAAAAATCTGGCAAAGCCTATTTCTGAAGCGTTTTTCATCAGTTCTGCATTTAGCCACAGTAAAAGAGAGTACATATTTTGTCCATCAAACGGCCACCTGCACAAGGTGCTTGATGATAATTCTTCTTCGCTTAATGAATTGACAAAATGAATCCACTCATCGTGGCAATTTCTTATTTCAATAATAGCACGACTTGTATCTCCCGGCCATTTTACATCATCTTTGTTTAGTATAATATTATACTTGGAGGCACTGATTGTTGATTTCCACCAAAAAAGAATATGCCACATAATCCAAGAAATGCTTGAAGGACCTATAGCATAGTCTTCTGTATCAGGCCAGTCAGGAATCCAAGTAGTATCTTTTTTTCTGATTTGCAAGCCGTTTTCGTTTATACACCACAACGCTTCGTCATCATTCAAATTCTGACAATGATATTCAAATAATTGCCAAGCTATGTCGAACTGGAACAGTATTTCTTTCTTCATAGTATTGTACCCCATATCTCAATCAATTCCGATTTATCACATTGCCATAATATCATATTCTTTTTCTTGTTTCAACTTCTCATTCCCGTACTTCAAAAACAGGAGGTATCCTCACGAAAGAAATCAAGCAAAAACGAGCTTCCAGACAGCCCCGGACGGCAGATGCCGTCCGTATCCCCAAAGCCGCCATGAAACAGGTCTGGCTGCAAGGCAAAGAGAAGGCCCACAGGCTGCCTGATCAGCCAGACCAGCAGAACAGTACATATAATGAATTCAACCGGCTGGAGGAACAGGTGGAACGCACCGCCGGGGATGCCGTTGTCCAGACCGGAGAGGCCGCGCTGCACGGCGGCCGAAAGCTGGCACAGAAGGCTGCCCGCCAGTGCCGGGAACTGGTCAAAGCCAAACAGAAAAACACCACTGTCAAAACTTCGGAAACAAAGTTGTCAGAACGGGCACAAGCGGATTCCTCTCACCCGGCAATCCGCGAACGGCAGGGCAGCCTGCCTGCCCGAAAAGCGGCCGCCGCAACACAACGGCCCCATTCCCCGCAGAAAGCCGCCAAGACCGCGCCCAACACCATCCGAGGGGTAACGGAGAGCCGCCGGGGAATCAAGACCGCACAGGCCGCTATTCAGGCCGACAGGGCCGCCACAGCCCAGACGGCCCAGATGACAGCACGCTCCCGGCAGATGGTCCGGCAGGCTGCCGAGACCCTGCAAAAAGCCAGTGCCGCCGTCAAATCGGCCATCCGCTGGGCGGTGGAATCCCTCAAGGCCCTGATTACGGCTGCGGCGGCGGCCGGCAGCGTTGCACTGCTGGTAGTTCTGCTGGTGTGCATGATTGCCTTGGTGGCTGGCTCCGCCTACGGCATTTTCTTTGCGGGAGAGTCCCCCGGCGAGGGTGCCATGACAGCACAGGAGGCAGTTGCCCTGCTCACCGAAGAATACCGTGACCGGCTGGAGGAAATTTCGCAAACCGTTCCCCATGACCGGGAGGAACTCACCGCAAACGATGATGTGTACTACATTCAATGGCAGAACGTGCTGGCTGTATTTTCCGCCGCAACCGCCGGGGATGCCAACGGAATGTCCGTGTCCTTTATCGAGGAATCCCAGCTTGACGCCCTGCGCCAGACCATGTGGGATATGAACGAAATCACCTACTTCACCTACACCGAGGAAATCGAGGTGCCTGTGGAGAACCCGCCAGATGATGAGAAAGAAGAACCGCAGACCAGAACTGTCACTCGGACGGTTCTGGTCATTTCATTGGAACACAAAACGCCGGAGGAGATGCGGCAGGAATACCCCATGACCTCCCGGCAGGAAGAATCTCTGACGTTGCTGTGCGACCCGGACACCGAGCAGCTCTGGGGCGAACTTCTGGGCGGCTTTGCTGCGGGCAGTCTGGACGGCGAAATTCTGACGCCGGGCGGCAGCTTTGACGGGGGCAGCCTGCAATGGCCGCTGCCGGTGGCGGGCAGTATCACCTCGCCCTTTGGGTACCGCACCGACCCCATCACCGGGGAAGTCAGCTACCACACCGGCACCGACATCGCCGCACCCAACGGCACACCCATCCTGGCCGCCGCAGACGGTACCGTAGTAACGGCCAACGGTGTGGACAGCTGGGGCGGCAGCTATGGCTACTATGTCAAGCTCGACCACGGCAACGGCCTGCAAACCCTGTACGCCCACTGCTCCTCCATCTGCGTCGCCACCGGCCAGCAGGTGCAGGCCGGGCAGGTCATTGGCTACGTAGGCCACACAGGGCGGGCCACGGGAGATCATCTGCATTTTGAAGTATATGAAAACGGGCAGAGAACCGATGCCATGCGGCAGTTTTCATAAATGGGAGCCGCTGCACCCACTCTGTTCTACTTGTGTGTCCATACGAAATCATCCTGCCTTACACTGGCTCCACTATATCGGCTACCGTTATAAACGGGTATCTTGTATCGAATTGAGAGCGCAAACACATCTTACAATGATCTATTTTGTGGTTTTACATTTTGGGCAAATATAGAGGAACGTTGAGCAGAACGGTTTGTTTCCCTATCTTTACTTTAGTATCTTCAACTACTACGAGTCCTTGCACTCATGCGGTTGAACCGCCGTGTACCGGTCGGTACGCACGGTGGTGTGAGAGGTCGGCTCTTTGGTTAAGAGAGTCACCTACTCGATTATTTGCGGGAAGCAGAGCGGCTTCCGCCGTGTGGACCGGAAAGCAAAGAAGAACTTCTGCAACTAGTATAAGTTTTTGAGATAAAGAACTTTTATCGCGCTATTTGTCGCTATTTGTATAGAATCTTTTCCTTGAAAGGTGTAATCAGAATTGTTATAATAAACTCAATACTATAAGGGGAGAGGAATCCATGCTCCAGGTTGCTATTGTTGAAGATGAATTATGCGATCGAGAACAACTACAGGACTATGTAATCCGTTATGGTAAAGAAGCTGGGGAAAACTTTCATATTCGTTGCTTTGCCTGTGGAGAAGATTTCCTGAAACAGTATGATTCAAGATATGACTTAATATTAATGGACATTGAAATGCCTGGAGTAGACGGTATGCAGACTGCCCGTCGTCTGAGACAGATGGATGATCAGGTGGTGTTGGTATTTATTACCAATATGGCTCAGTATGCGATTCAAGGATATGCAGTGCAGGCATTGGATTACATTCTTAAACCATTATCGTATCTCTCTTTCAAAATGCGATTTGCTCGGGCACTGGGGCGGATCGACCGGCAGAGAGATGCCCAGATTCTTTTGGATTGCCATGGCCGTCAGATCCTTTTGCCGGTGCGTAGCATATACTATGTGGAAGTGCAGCAAAAGCAACTTTGCTATCATACTGAGCAGGGAGCGTACACGCTGAGAGGAACGCTGAAAAGTGCGGAGGAAGCACTGATGTCTTTTCCGTTTGTCAAGGGAAATTACTGGTACATTGTAAATCTGGCCCAAATCAGTGAAATTGGCTCCAAGTCTCTATGGGTGGGCGACACTGAGCTGCCGGTGAGCCGGGGATGCCGCCAGGAGCTGTTAGCGGCCTTCAATCGCTATATTGGAGGTACCATACAAGAATGAACCCATGGGATTTTTTGCCGGATGGCCGGTATTATGTCAGCCTGTGGATGGTTTTACAGGTACTGGTATTTGGGTGGTGCATACCTCACCGGCCCCATTTCTTTCTGCGGATGTTGCCAGCCGCCTTTCTTTTGTTCCTGACGGGGCGTGAACTTCTGCTGATTCAGTCCTTTGTACTTAGTGTACCGTTAGTGATTCGGACCGTGATGGGACTGGCGTCGGCTCTGATGCTTTGGTGGAGCAGTGCTGCTACCCCGGCTCAGGCGTTGTATGGGGCGCTCTGGGCCATGATGACTCAGCAAACTATCCAGAATGCCAGCAGCGTATTACTGAATGACCTGCTGGGGCGTGGATTGGTCCCGCATTACGGGCTTTACCTTTTTGGGTGGATGGCGGTGACATTGCCGCTGACCTGGTGGTTTCTGGCACGGCCTTTGTTCGGCGCGGACTACCGAGCGGGGCGCCGCCATCTGGCAATTGCTGCAGTCCTGTTTGTGGAATTTGAGCTGGTACAGGGAGTGCCGGATATCAAAATCAGTATTGATGGAACCACCGGTCTGGGGCAAAACTATCAGTTCGTGCTGATGAACGGCATCTGCCTTCTGGTGGCGCTGTATCTGGTGCAAACGCTGTTTGTCAAACGGCAGGCGGAAGCGGAACTGGCGGTAGCCAATGCGCTGCGCCGCAGTCAGAAAGAACGATACGAAACCGCAAAACGAAATGTGACGCTGATCAACCGTCGGTGCCATGAATTGAAGGTACAACTGGCCGACCTACAGCGCGCCCAGACTTCCGGGGAACAGCAGAAGTGCCTAGACCGCTTGAGCGAGACGGTGGAAATCTATGATAGCAGCCTGACCACCGGTCATGATGTGCTGGATATGATCCTGGCGGAGCAAAGCCTGTACTGCCGGGAGCAGGGAATCGAGATCCACTGTGTGGCCGACGGCGCGCAGCTGAAATTTATGGAGAATTCGGATCTGTATACCCTGTGCACCGGGATTCTGCAACAGGCGGTGGATCTGGTCCGGCATTGGCCCGAAGTCGGGCAGCGGGAACTGGACCTGCAGGTCTACCTCCGCCAAGGCATTGTGGTGCTGGAAGCAGCGATTCCGCTGCCATCCGGAGGGCATCAACCGGCCTTTCAGCAAGACGTTTCAGATATTCTGCACAAATATGGCGCCCAACTGTTTTCCACCAAAGAGCACGGTTGCGCTGTTGTACGTTGCCTTTTTCCAGTGTCGAAAGCAACAAATAAAATCGTATCATAATCAAGCCGCGTATCGGAACATGCTCTCCAATACGCGGCTTTTGTGTTGGCAGATATGAACAAATGAGAGGTGCGAAAATTGTGTGTTTTAACGACTTTATGATCCGACTAGGGCGCAAAAACGACCAACTAGGCCAAACCCATTGTACCAGTAGAACAAGACTGTTATACTCGTTGCCAGTAAAGAAACTTTCCGGAAAGGAGGGACAGAAATACCGCGGGCACGTTAGTTTTCCACAAAACTGATGCTTTGCTCGATCTCATTCCGGTGTGCAGGCACCCCGAAAGGGACCTCATCCGGCGTTGTTCAAAAAAAGGAGGCAACAAGTGAAAGAGTTGTTCAAAGACCGGGCGGTCAGGCTTACCACTTTGGGAGCGGCACTCTCCCTGGTGGGGATGATCGCATACGTTCTGCTGTATGGCATGGTGCAACGCAGCATGGACAGCATGTCCTGGCAAGCGGTATGGGCCGTGGGAATCGGCCTGGTGCTGGCTGTGGTGATGTTCGTCATCAAAAAGGCCCATTGGGCCGCGCCAGTGCTGGCTGCCGCCCAGCTTATCTCGTTCTTATTTTACATTTACGGCATGTACCCCTATATCTCCGCGGCCTTTGTGGGCATCGACTCCACCTGGGAAGTGGATTTCTTTGTTACCCTGATCCTCTACCTGGCCGGTATGGTGGTCAACATCGTGGCAGCCTTTGCGGCGGTGGGCACTGTTTCCCGCCTGTGCAAGCCGCTGGCCCTGGTCATGGCGGTGCTCTGCGGTGTGAGCGTGACAGGCGGTGTGATTGCCGGAGAGAATGCACCTCAGATCAACGGTGTACTGAACACCCCGCCTTTCCGCACCATCGACACTGGTGACGGTTCTGAGGATACCGAATATTTCAAATCCCGTTTCAGCAACCTGGAAGAGCTCATCGCTGCCGGGCGGGTGCTGGGCGAGCAGGCCATGGCGGAAGGCGCCGTGCTGCTGAAGAATGATAACAATGCCCTGCCCCTGACCGAAGGGGAACGCAAGGTCAGCCTGTTCGGCATTGGCAGCGTGGACCCGGTCTACGGCGGCACCGGTTCCGGTTCGGTGGATGCTTCCACCGCGCCCACCTTCAAGGCGGCGCTGGAAAGAAACGGCAACTTTACCGTCAACGAGACCCTGTGGAACTGGTATTCTGCTGAAGAGCAGGCCGGTTACAAACGTGTGATGGGCGAGACCGGCCCCGGCGTCACTGGTGTGAAGGTTATCGGCGAAGCCCCCTGGAGTGAGGTGGAAGCCGCCAACGGCGCCAGCTTTGCCCAGTACGGGGATGCCGCCATTGTGGTACTTTCCCGCGTGGGCGGCGAAGGCAGCGACATGCCCCGGGGCGACCGTTCCCTGAGCACCCTGGACGATGCCGGCGGTTCGGCGGGGGATTCCACCGACGGTGATTACCTCAAGCTCTCTCCCAAGGAGAAGGAACTGCTGGCAGGGGTTAAAGTCCAGAAAGATGCCGGTACCTTCAAGAAAATCGTGGTCATCCTGAACTTTGCCAACCAGGTGGAGGCGGACTTCCTCAGCGATCCGGCTTATGGTATTGATGCGGCCCTGTGGATCGGTACTCCCGGCCAGACCGGGCTGTATGCCGTGTCCGAGATTTTGGCTGGCAACGTGAACCCTTCCGGTCGGCTGAGTACCACCTTCTGGCGTACCCATGACCAGAACCCCAGCTTGGCCAACTTCGGCACTACCGTCTATGAAGGCGCCCCCGACGCAGTCAACTCTGACGGTTCACTCCAGCAAGACAAATACTACGTGGTCTATCAGGAAGGTATCTACCTGGGATATCGCTATACCGAAAGCCGGTATGAGGACTTTGTCATGGGTACCCCCAATACCGGGGATTACAACTACGCCCGGACCGTTTCCTATCCCTTCGGTTACGGTTTGTCCTACACCAGCTTTGATTATTCTGATTTCCGGGTCACCAAGGACACCTCCGGGGAGGAGGCTGCCTATACGGTGGATGTGACGGTGACCAACACCGGCAGCACCGCCGGCAAGGAAACCGTCCAGATCTATCTGCAAAAACCTTATGGTGATTATAACAAGCAGTATGATGTGGAAGCGGCTTCGGCGGAACTGGTAGCCTTTGACAAAACCAGTCTGTTGCAGCCCGGCCAGAGCGAGACACTCACCATCACGGTGGACGAACGGCAGTTTGCTTCTTACGATGCTTACAACGCGGGCACCTATGTGATCACCGAAGGAAACTACTACCTGACGGCGGCCCGGAATGCCCACGATGCCGTCAACAACTTCCTGGCCAAGAAGGGCTACACGGTGGAGAATACCGCCAACCGTATGGATGCCGACGGCAACGGCGCACTGGTTACCGACGCATTGGCGTATACTCTGGATGCAGAAACATACTCCACCTCTCCTGCCACCGGCGTGGATATTACCAACCAGTTCAGCTATGCGGACTTTAACCTCTACGAAAACCGTGGCGAAGACAGCGTTACCTACATGACCCGTCAGGACTGGGCGGGAACTACCCCCCAGAACTGGGATGACGGCGTGGTGCTGCACTGGAGCGAGCAGATCGCCGCCGACCAGAACAAGTACGGCCGCCAAGGCGAAACCAAGGTGCCCGAGGTGGAGGGAGAGTACCCCGCTTATGAGACCTATGTCAACGGCGAAGATGACATTATCGGTTTGATTGACCTGCGAGTAGACAAAAACGGGGAAGAGATTCCCTATGACGATCCTCGCTGGGATGAGCTTTTGGATCAGCTGTCCTGGGATGACTGTGTGGACCTGGTCACCTTTGGTATGCGCCGGACTGCCCCGATTCCAGCCATCAATAAGCCCGAAACGCTGGACCATAACGGTCCTTCCGGCCTGACCGAATCCTATTCCGCCAACAGCCGTGGCCTGGCGTCTGATACCAACGACCCGCTGAAGGAATCCAAGGCTATGTGCTACCCCTGCGGCGGTATCCTGTCTGCCACCTTCAATGTGGATCTGCTGTACAACATTGGCGATCTGATCGGCGAGGATGCTCTCTGGGCCGGTTACAACGGCCTGTACGGCCCCGGCTCCAACATCCAGCGTACCCCCTACTCCGGCCGTAACTTCGAGTACTATTCTGAGGACGGCTACCTCAGCGGTATGATTTGCGCCTATGAGACCGCAGCCATGGAAGGCCATGGTCTGTATGTGTACAATAAGCATATCGGCCTGAATGACCAGGAGGACCTGCGCCGCGGTATCTGCACCTGGGCCAACGAGCAGAGCGTCCGCGAGATTTATATGCGGGCTTTTGAACTGCCCATCATCATCGATGGCACCGAATATACCACCGAAAGCGGTGAGACTGTCACCCTGAAGGGCGCCAGCGGCGTGATGCTGGCCTTCAACCGGATGGGGCTGCACTGGAGTGGTATGCAGAAAGGCCTGTGCACCAACTTCCTGCGGGAAGAATGCGGTATGACCGGCATTGTTGTCACCGATATGTGGTACGGCACTGCTTCCACCTACATGAACCTGCCCCAGCTGCTGCTGGCAGGCGGCAACCTCATCGACGGTATGATGGACGCCAAACATCTGGCAGCCTGTGCCCCTGGTAAGAACCATTCGGACGTGGCTTGGGCATTGCGGGAATCCATGCATCGCATCCTGTACACGGTGGTGCACTCCAATGCCATGAACGGAATCTCGGTGAATACCAGTATCGAGCATGTGACGCCCTGGTGGCAGACAGCTCTTCTGGCTGCCCAAATTCTTTCCAGCCTGGGCCTTGCAGCTTCGCTGGTCTGGTGTGCAATGTCTGCAAAAAAGAAAAAGCAGCAAGCGTAAGGCTGTTTCGTTGCAGTATAAGCGGATCATCTACACGGTGGGCAACAGCAACGCGATGAACGGCGTTTCCGCCGATAACGAGATCGTGGAGGTTCGCGCGTGGTGGCAGACCGCGATTGTTGTTCTGGATGTGGTCTTTTGTCTGCTGGCTGCACTCAGCATCTTCATGCTGGTCAAGTGCATCAGAAAGAGTAAAGCAACGCAGGAATAACCATTGACCGGGTAAAAAGCCATTCGGTTTTTATGACATGCGGAACGGCCCAGATAAGCCCTGCGGTTTATCTGGGCTGTTTCTTTTCCGGGAACTTTCAGAAAAAGGAGGAATCCCCCTTGCGCAGAAGCATCAAGCTGATGACCAACTGGCAGTTCACCAAGCCGGGCTGTGAGCCTGTTGTGCTGAACCTGCCCCACACATGGAACAACATCGACGGGCAGGACGGCGGCAACGACTACTGGCGGGGCCGCTGCCGGTATCAGAAAACCTTTCTTTGTCCCGCCTTTGACCCCGCAAGCCAGCAGGTCTGGCTGCAATTTGAGGGGGTCAATGCCAGCGCCACCGTGGTGCTGAATGATACGGTGGTCTGCTCCCACGACGGCGGCTATTCCACCTTCCGGGCGGACATCACCGCCCTGCTGGAGGAGGAAAACACCCTGACTGTGGAGGTGGACAACGCCGTCAATGACCGGGTCTACCCCCAGAAGGCGGACTTCACCTTCTACGGCGGCATCTACCGGGATGTGACCCTGCTGGTGGTGAACAAAAACCACTTTGCCCTGGCCTATTATGGCACGCCCGGTATCAAGGTCACTGCCACGCCCAAGGACGGCAAGGCCACGATTGAAGTAGAAACCTGGACGAATTGTGAGGGTGAGATCGCTGTCTCCATTTTGGACGCCGAGGACAACACCGTCCTTTCCGGCGCTGGCAAAGACTGTAAGCTGGTACTGAATGCCCCCCACCTGTGGGACGGGGTGAAAGACCCCTATCTGTACACCGCTGTGGCCACCCTGTCCGTGGACGGCCAGCCTGTGGACGAGGTTCGCACCCGGTTCGGTGTCCGCAGCTTCTGCGTTGACCCCAGGAAGGGCTTCTTCCTGAACGGGCGCAGCTACCCCCTCCACGGCGCCTCCCGCCATCAGGACCGCAAGGGTCTGGGCAATGCCATTACCCGTGAAATGCACGAGGAGGATATGGCGCTCATGAAGGAGATGGGCTGCAACACCATCCGTCTGGCCCATTACCAGCACGACCAGTATTTCTATGACCTCTGCGATGAAAATGGCATGGTGGTCTGGGCTGAAATCCCCTATATTTCCGAGCATATGCCCAACGGCCGAGAAAACACCATCTCCCAGATGAAAGAGCTGATCATCCAGAATTACAACCATGCCTCGATCGTCTGCTGGGGAATTTCCAATGAAATTACCATCAGCACCAAAGACAAAAAGGATATGCTGGACAACCACCGTGTGCTGAATGACCTCTGCCATACGCTGGACAAGACCCGATTTACCACGCTGGCCTGCTACGCCATGTGCGGGCCGTTTAATAAGGTGGCGCATATCACCGACGTGGTATCGTGGAATCTCTATCTGGGCTGGTATGTGCCGGGGCCGTTTTTGAACGATCTGTGGTGCAGGGTGTTCCATCTGTTCTACCCCAACCGGGCGCTGGGCTACTCGGAATACGGCGCCGAGGCCATGCCCAACCTCCACAGCGATCAGCCCAAACGCAATGACCATTCCGAGGAATACCAGTGCTTGTATCACGAATTTATGCTGAAATTCTTCCAGCGGGACGGCCGCATGTGGGCCACCCATGTGTGGAACATGTTCGACTTTGCCGCCGATGCCCGGGATCAGGGCGGCGAGCCGGGCATGAACCACAAGGGTCTGGTAACCTTTGACCGCAAGATCAAAAAGGACAGCTTCTATCTGTATAAGGCATGGTGGAGCGAGGACCCCTTTGTCCATCTCTGCGGCAAGCGGTACGAGGATCGCACCGGGCCGGTCACTGCGGTGAAGGTCTACTCCAACCAGCCCAAGGTCGCTCTGTATGTGGACGGCAAACTCCTCGGGGAAAAGACCGGGGAGAAGGAATTTTTATTTGCCGTCCCCATGAAGCCGGAACAGGCATGCCACATCCAGGCGGTCGCCGGGAATTTGACCGATGAAATGACCATCCGCAACGTGGTGCAGCCAAACATTGCCTATAAGCTGAAAAAAGATAAAAATCGCCAGAAATCCAACTGGGTTTGAGAGGAGTAAACCATGTGTGACAATACAACTGCTGTTGGCATCAACAGAGCAAAAATGTACCAGCTGGTGCTGTTCCCGTTGAACAACGGCGCAACCAATGTCTATTTTGTTCTGGTGCTGTCCTATATCGCCCAATTTGGTTCCAGTGTGCTGGCGCTGGGCATGTTTGCTTCTTTGATGGTCACCGTAATGCGTGTCTGTGATGCCATTACCGACCCCATCATCGGCGCTCTGATGGATCGCACCAGCACCAGGATAGGCAAGTTCCGTCCCTTTATGATGATCGGCAGCGCCATCATGGCGATCAGTGTCATTGCCATGTATATCCTGCTGCCCCTGATTCCCGCCGCCCTGATGCCCGTGCGGTATATCGCCTTCACGGCGGTGTACTTCCTTTGGGTCATCGGCTACACCTTCCAGACCTCCTGCACCCGTGCGGGGCAGACCGTTCTGACCAACGACCCCCACCAGCGGCCCCTGTTCACCATCTTCAACACGGTCGGCTCCATGCTGGGCATGGGGGTCATGCAGGCGTTGATCCCCATGCTGAAGAACCAGTTCAACGTGTACGATGCCGCTGGCAACCTGATCACCTCCGGCTACGCACGGCCGGAATTGTACCGCATGATCGCCCCCATCGGCATCGTTCTGTCCGTCCTGCTCACCATCCTTGCCATCATCGGCATTGCGGAAAAAGACCGGCCCGAATTTTACGGCATCGGCGGTGACAAGGCGGAAACGGTCAGGATAAGCGAGTATGTGGAAATCATCCGGAACAACAAGCCCATGCAGAGGCTGATGGTTGCCGGCGCAGGGTGCAAGCTGGCGCTGGCAATCGCCACCAACACCACCGTTCTGCTGGCCCTCTATGGTATCATGATGGGCAACTACGACAGCCTGTACCTGCCCATGATGGTGCTGGGCTATGTGTTCGCGGTGCCGTTCTTCCTGCTCTCCGTCCGCACCAGTCAGAAGCTGGGTCAGAAGGCATCTCTGGTGCGTTATGTGACGGTTGCCCTGGTCTGCTATGTGGGCGTGCTGGCATTGCTGCTGGTGGCTCAGCCCGGCACGGCGATGGCGTTGTCTTTCCCGTTCAACGGTGGCGGCAGCATCAATCTCTATACGATGGCGTTTATTCTGTTCTTCGGCATCGGCTACGGCGCCTACTATGCCACCGCCGATATGCCCATCCCCATGGTCGCCGACTGCTCCGACTACGAGACCTACCGCAGCGGCAAGTACATCCCCGGCATCATGGGTACTCTGTTCAGCCTTGTGGATAAGCTGGTCTCCTCTCTGGCACAAACGCTGGTTGCCATGATCTTCCTTGTCTGTGCAGGTCTCCGCGAGCTGCCCACCGATGCCACCCCTTACAGCGGCGGCATCAAGCTGGCGATCATTGTCATGTTCTGCGTGATCCCCATGGTAGCGTGGGCGGCCACTTTGCTTGCCATGAAGGGCTATGCTCTGACCGGCGAGAAGATGAAGGAAATTCAGGCGGTCAACACGGCCCGCAAGGCTGCCATTGCCGAGGGCATGACCATGGATGAGGCGATCGTGAAATACCAGACCATGGCGGACATCCCATAAACTGCTTTTTTCAACCTCCTTTTTGTTCTCCTTCAAAACAGAAAATCCCTCTCGATGCCATGGGTGACATCCGATGCCCTGAACAGTCTCCGTTCATATCACGGTGAGGACTACAAGGGCGGGAAGGTCTGTTCGGGAAGAGCGTGGCCTATTTTAGGAACGACGAAAGTTGTTTCAGAAAATACCGCCGGAAGGCAAGAAATATGACGCATAGAAGAAAAAAATCTATAATATATCAAGGGAAGCGCCCCACAGTCTGGTGGGGCGCTTTCTCTATTTGACACGGATTTAGAGATTTTATTTTATTATTGTCACACAAGACGATGTCAGTCAATGGTTACACTTAACATGAGGTGAACCGCATGACATCGGATTTTGGTCTCAAGCTAAAAGAACTAAGGATAAGCCATGACCTATCACAGCAGGAATTGGCGCAAAAGCTGAATTGCCACAAGAATGTGATCAGCAATTATGAGCTTGGCAAGCGCATCCCAAATGGAGATGCTCTTGCCGATATTGCGCGTGTTTTTGGCGTGTCAGTGGATTACCTGTTGGGCTTGGAGAAACCAAAGATGTTACCAATCAGTGGTCTGAACGAAAAGCAGCAAATGATCCTTACCACATTGTGTGTGGAACTCTCCAACCGATCTTCAAAGAAAACAAAAAGCTGACTCCCCGCCAGATGGGGATCATCAATGATATCCTTGAGGAATTTACAACAGAGAAGGATTAAAATACAAGTCACAAGAATAGTGTCTTGCAGTGCTTTCGCCTACACGTCGATGAAAGCACTGCTTTTTTGTTTTAATATCTCCTATAGATCACCGTAACATCGATTGTCAAACGCCCGGTAGGATGGCTATAAAGCCATCTTGCCGGGCGTTTTTTGTCGGTTTTTATCGAAAAAAGTTTATAGCGATTTAAAGCACTAAACTTGAAGAGAGCCTTCAAGATATGCGCCTATACTGGAATCAAGCGAAGGAAGGGGGGTGAGATGAGTCCGAGCGAACGTCAAGCGGCCATTTGGGACATCGTATATCAGCAACGATATGAAACGGTTCCTAATCTGGCGCACACGTTTGGCGTTAGCACCCGGACCATCTACACGGACTTGGGGAAAATGAAGGGAAAATACCTGATAGACGTAATTCCGGGGAGATACGGCGGTGTTTATCTCGCTCTTGAACCAACGAATATCTTCAAGTACTTAACCAAAGAGCAGGAGAAAACGCTGCAGGATCTCCTTCCCTCACAACCCGCGGAAATACATTGTATTCTCCAGAGCATCCTTGATGCCTTCGCCCGAAAGCATCCGTAACCGTTGCTTTCAGTACCTTGCCACAAAAACAGGTGGCGAGGTCATGCACCTTGACAATTGAATATCCAGCACAACAGGTACATTCCCGCCCCGGCAAGCGACACGGGGGAAAGCGCCATGACCTGTGGGGGATGCCCCACCGCAGCCCATTGGGCCGTTGGCGGTGTTTCTCTTGCAGCGAGCGATCCACTTTTGCCTTACAAGCAGTCCGGCAGACTGTTTCGCCATGACCCTGGGGATGGAAGGATAATGATACTCCATGTTTGCCCCGCACGTCAGACGGGGTGGCCGACTTTGGGTTGTAATCAGTAAGACCCCTGGAAAGCCAGTGAGCGGCCGCCCGCCAGCGGCCCGCCTGTTGTGTTCCCTTGGGCAGAAATGCCCTGTGTCCGGGATGCGGGCGGCAAATAGGACATAAAATCCCAACAAAAACGACACCCTGCTGTTGATGTCGAATCCGTGCGGCGCAGGGGGAACTCTGCGCCGCATCAGTTTGCCATCAACTGCGAGAAAGGAGGAACTGCATGGCAGATACGCCCTACAAGAAAGCCCGGCGCCGGGCCGACCACATCTTCCGGGACCTGCTGCCCCGATACGGCCTTGCGGTACGGGAAGGCCAGATCGCACTGTGCCAACAGATGCTCAACGCGCTGTTTTTCAACAAAATCCTTCTCTGCGATGCAGGCGTTGGCATCGGCAAGACCCACGCTTATCTGGTGGCCTGCCTCCTCTGGCGGCAATTCGAGCCGTTTTTTGAGAACCGGCCCGTCACCATTTCCACCTCCAGCATTTCCTTGCAGGAGGCCATTGTGCGGGATTACCTGCCCCGGCTTTCGGACATTCTGCTCCGGCATGGTATCCTTACGCGACCGCTGAATGTGGTGGTACGCAAGGGCAAGCAGCATTTTGTCTGCGATATGCGTCTGGCCGAACGGCAAGCCCGGCTTGCGGAAAGCGGAAAATCGTCCAGACTCCGATTGCTGAATCAGTGTACCCGTCACTATGACCTGGATGCGGTGCCCGGTTTATCCGGCTATGACCGCCGTCTGATTTGCGTGCCGGTTTCCTGCCCCAAAACCTGCGAGGGGTACGGCATTTGTCAGTATCATCAGTTTGTCTGCGGCTCCATGAACAAAGCGGTGGACATCCAAATCTGCAATCACAATTACCTGCTTGCGGATGCCAGCCACCGGCTGAACGGTCAGCGGCCTCTTTTACAGGACTGCGGCGTTCTCATCGTGGACGAGGCCCACAAGCTGCCCGAAGCCGCCCGCCAGATGGACAGTTTTTCCTTGTCCTTGCAGGATATTTTCGCCCTGACTGACCTGCTGGAGAAGGATCGTCTGACTTTCCATGCCCAGCGCCTGCGGGACTGCGCCCGTTCCCTTTGGAACGCGCTGGAACAGCAGCCGGAGTGGAACGGACAGGCTTCCGTTCAGCCGCTGATCGCGGAGCTGGAAACCACCCTTCGCAGCTTTCGCCGGGAGCTGTCCCCCGGCATGATTTACCGGCTGGAGGAAACGCTTCGGCAGTTTTCCATCTTCGCACAGCGCGACCCGCGCTATGTGCTGTACATACAACGCACCCGAAAGGGCGGCCTGCTGCTCTGTGCGGTCAGCCGCAGCACTCCGCTCCGGCTGGAGCGGGCATTCTGGGCGCAGGGGGTTCCGGCCATTCTCACCTCCGGCACGCTGGCGGCGGGCGGCAGCTTTGCCCACACCCGGCAGGCCATGGGACTGACCGGGTGCGAACGCGGTATGACCTTTACCGCCGCTTCCCCGTTCGATTACGAGCAGAACTGCCTGCTCTACTTTCCCAAAGCGGAACGAGCCGGGGAAGAAACCCTCTGGCTGGCCGAACAAATCAGCCTGCTGGTACAGGCCACGCACGGTCACACGCTGGTACTGTTCACCTCCTACCACCTGATGGATGCGGTCCATCGCCGGTTATCCAATCAACTGCCATTTCCCTGTTTGCAGGCGTGGCGGGGCGGGCAGCAGGTGGTGCAGCAGTTCAAGGCGCTGCCCAACGCAGTGCTGTTCGCGGCGGGGCCCTGCTGGGAGGGGGTGGACTTCCCCGGCGATTGTGTTTCCTCACTGATCCTGCCCCGCCTGCCGTTTCCTGTGCCGGACGCGGTCAGTGAAAGTGAGCGCGGCCAGTACCCCAGCCTGCCGGAGTATATCCAACAGGTCATTGTCCCTGAAATGCAGAAAAAGCTGCGGCAGGGCTTTGGCCGCGCCATCCGCACCGAGACCGACACCTGTGTGGTGTCCATCCTTGACCGCCGCGCCGCACCGGGCGGGCGGTACCATCAGGCCACGCTGGACGCTCTGCCGCCCTGCGGGCAGGCCGACAGCATCGGACAAATCACCGCGTTCATCCGGGCCAAAAAAAGCCCGGACTATTTTATTGCATCAGGAGGTCAACCATGAAAGCTGTTTGTTTTATTCAGGAAGTCAAGGACGCCACCCTCTCGCTGCGCCAGCAGCAGCTGCTGTGCCGCCGGGTGTTCCGCAAGGAGCAGTGGCCCTGCGTGATGGAGCTGTTCGCCCAGGCCGGAACCGAGGACCGGCCGCTGTCTCTGCGCCCCGGCGTGCCGGAGCTTTTGAAGATGGCTGCCGAAGGAGCCTTTGATGTGCTGGTGGTGGCTGACACGGATCTGCTGCGCTGTTCCCCGCCGGAGATCGAGGGGCTGCTGGCCTCGCTGCTGCCCTGCGGCATCCACACCTTTTCTGCAAAGGGCGGGCATTGGATCGAGCCGGGCGGCCGCCGCTGGATGGTGCTGCCCGGCTATGATGAGGAGGAACTGCCGGAGGTGAACGGCCATGCGTGAAACCGGACCTCTGCGGGTGTGGGCCTACGCCCGCACCGCCGACCCCGCACCCCATGCGCTGGCAGATCAGCTTGCGGGCCTGTGCAGGGAAACCGCGAGGCGGGGGTATCAGCTGATCAACTGCGGCATGGACGCCTGCCGTCCCAACTGCCTCCACCGCCCGGCGCTGTTTACCATGATGAAAGCGGTGCGGGAGCATCAGGTGGACGCCGTCATGGTGACCCGACTCTCCCGCATCAGTTACAACGGGCGCTGGATGTTTTATTTCCTCTGCTTTTTGCAGGACAACGGTGTTTTGCTCATCACCACCGAATACGAACTGCATTACATGGTATACCGGCGCGGCTTTGAACGCCCCCTGCTGGCCCGCTCCGCGCAGTGCGGCTGTGTGCCATGGCTGACCTTCTGGGAGGAAACCGATGCAGATCAGCTATAACCCCAATGTGCCGGCTCCCGCCGTTCTCAACGAAATCAAATATTACATGGCCTGCTCCGTCCTGAAAAAGTTTGATGAAGCGGGAAAAATCAGCCACGAAAACCTCCGCCGCGCCAATGTTGCTATTGCCGAACAGTACGGCGTTTTACCTTACAGGGTTTAGTGGTTCTGGTGATAGCTTTGCAGGAACGATTGTGGTAGTGTTATGCTTGCCAAGGTTGGCCGCCGTTACTGTCAGCCGCGAAAGGAGGCATCACAGATGCCGCAGGTGCAAATCATTGAACCCATCCGGCAGCAGCAAACCGCCAGACTGCGGGTTTGTGCTTACGCTCGCGTCAGCAGTGATTCCGAGGATCAGCAGCATTCCTTCGCCGCGCAGGTGCGGTACTACACCACACTGATCACCAGCCATGAGGACTGGGCGTTTGTGGACATTTACGCCGACGAGGGCATCACCGGCACCCGCGCCGACAAAAGAGAGAATTTCCAGCGCATGATGCAGGATTGCCGGGACGGGAAGATCGACCGCATTCTGGTCAAATCCCTGTCCCGGTTTGCCCGCAACACGCAGGACTGCATCGCCGCTGTCCGGGAACTGAAACAGCTTGGCGTAACGGTGGTATTTGAAAAAGAGCATCTCAATACCGGCACCATGGCCAATGAGATGTTTCTGAGCATGATGAGCGCCTTTGCGCAGGAGGAATCCATCTCCATCTCCCAGAATATGCGCAAGGGCGCCAGAATGCGGATGGAGAACGGGACGTTCCGCATCTCTCAAATTCCATACGGATATCGGGCCGACGGCTCCGGAACGCTGGTGATCGAGCCTGCCGAGGCTGCCGTTGTCCGTGAGATCTACACCGCTTATCTGAGCGGTATCGGTGTGCAAAGCATCGCAGAAGAAATGGAGCGCAGACAGGTGCCAAAGCTGCGGGGACAGGCAGTGTGGAGCAAACAAGGGGTTCTGTATATCCTCAAAAATGAAAGATACATGGGGGATGCCCGGTTTTGCAAAAGCTATCGCAGTGAAATGCTGCCGTTCCGCAAAATCGAGAATAGAGGTCAGAAAAAGCAGTATTATCAGGAAAACACCCATGAGCCAATCGTTGACCGGAATACCTTTATAAAGGTACAAGACCTGTTGGCCGAGAGGGGGCAGAAGCATGGGCGGCCGCAAAAGAGGGAAATCTATCCCTTTACCGGTCGGCTCATTTGCGCGGAATGCGGGGCCGCATTTTACCGGCGAATCAAGCCGGGCGGCATCGAATGGGCCTGTGCCAGTCATCTGCACAACGACGCAAACGCCTGTTCCATGAAAAATGTGTCGGAACGGGAGCTGTGGAACGCGGTGCTGGCGCTGCATGATAAACTGGCCCGGAACAAAGAGGAGATTTTGGGGGAATACCTTTCCCATCTCCGGCAGATTCAGGACCGCCAGTCGATGGAGAATCCCCAAATCCTTGCCATTCATCAGAGCATTGCAAAATTATTGAAGCAGAATCACACGTTGCATGACCTTCGGGTCAAGGGATGTGTTGATTCTGCTTTTTTTCAATCTCAGGCAAACGCCATTCAACAGCAGTTGGATGTACAGCGTACCAGACTGAGCCAGTATCAGAAACAAGTCGATCTCACGCCAATCCTTCGGGAAACCAAACGATTGATGGAGAGTCTGGAACAGGGGGATTACCAGATGTGGTTTTCGTTACAGGTCGTTTCGGTCAAACTGTCGGCATCCGAAATTCGGTTCACGATGAAAAACAAGCTGGTGTTTACCGAGCAGAGGGGGGATCGTACATGAGTGCAAACAGGCGGTATCCGTTTGGCTATGCGATGGAGGATGGCAAGATCAGGATCGTGCCGGAAGAAGCAGAAGTCGTGGAAATGCTGTACACCGGGTATCTGGCCGGGGAAACCACCACCAGATTGGCGGAACAGGCGCAGAACCGGGGCGTTCCCTATCATCAGGGAAACCCGAACTGGAACAAAAACATGGTTTGCCGGATTCTCGATCATACAGTGTATCTCGGAGAAAAAGACTGCCCGGCGGTGATCACACCGCAGGTTTTTCAACAGGTACAGGAAAAACGCCGTACCAGAACCAAAGGAAAAATCAACCCGGAAATCAAAGAGGTTCGGGGAAAGGTTCGCTGCGCAAAGTGCGGCTCCAAAATGCTGCGAGTCAGCCATGGAGAAAAAATCATCCAATGGCAGTGCAAAACGTGCGGAAGCTGTACCCGGCCTTTGCCGGATGAGGAACTCCGGCAGGCGGTGACAACCATACTCCATGAAATCACCCGGCATCCGGAAAGGCTTACGCCTCCCAAGAGAAGAGAGGACGTGGAGATGGGGGTCATCCGGCTGAAAAGAGAACTGCAGCAGTTGATGGAGCATGACCGAACAAGTACAGACCAACTGCTGGAGATGTCGAAAACATTGGCGGAGAAACGCTATGCATCCTGCGGGAACCCTCAAATCAGCCAGACCAGAAATGCGAAAAATCTATTGGAGTCCAGCCAGTTCCAAGGTACAGATACGGATGACCTGCTTCGATGGATCGTTAAAAACATTCTGCTTCGGGCGGATGGAGCGGTACAGCTTCGGCTCATCAATGACCAAATCATCGAATGAGGTATCATCATGCAGAAAGATCAACTTCCCAAAAAGAATATCCGGGAAATCCAGCCAAATCCGTTCCTTGTCCAGAAACGGCTGGGCAAAAAGCTGCGGGTGGCCGCCTACTGCCGGGTCAGCACCGCGCAGGAGGAACAGGAATTGAGCTTTGAAAGTCAGGTGGCTTACTACACCAACCTCATCGAGAACAACCCCGAATGGGAACTGGTGGAGATTTTCGCTGACCACGGCATCAGCGGCACCAAAGACACCACCCGTCCCGGCTTTATGAAGATGATCGATGCCTGCAAAAAGCATAAGGTGGATTTGATCCTCACCAAATCCATGAGCCGCTTTGCCCGCAACACGCTGGATTGTCTGAAATACATCCGCCTGCTCAAAAGTTTGGATGTGACGATAGAATTTGAAAAAGAGGGGCTGAACACCGGCGAACTGAGCAGCGAGATCTACCTGACATGGTTTTCCGCCTTTGCTCAGGCGGAGAGCGAGTCTCTAAGCCAGAACGTGACCATGGGCAAACGCCGGTTGTACAAAGAGGGACATTTCACCTTTCAGTACAAGCATTTTCTCGGCTATCGGAAAGGGCCGGACGGCCGGCCGGAAATCGACCCGGAGCAGGCAGAGACGGTAAAGCGTATCTTTTATGGTTTCCTTGCTGGCAAGACGCCCCAGCAGCTCAAGCTGGAATTGGAGCGGGAAGGCATCCCGTCTCCCACCGGCAAAGCCGAATGGTCCAAAGCAACCATCCAGAATATGCTGCGCAACGAGAAATACGTCGGAGATGTGCTGCTCCAGAAAACATACACCGCAGATTTTCTCACAAAGAAAATTAAGAAGAATCAGGGGGAAATCGCCCAATACTACATCACCGATAATCACCCGGCTATCATTCCACGGGATGTATTTCAGGAAGTTCAACTGGAGCTGGCCCGCCGCAGCAGCAAGCGCAAGGTATCCCAGAAAAAGACCAAGACACAGCAGGGGAAATACACGAGCAAGTTTGCCCTGTCCGAACGGCTGGTGTGCGGGGAATGCGGCGCCATGTACCGCCGTACCATGTGGGTCAAGCGGGACGGCACTAAGGAAAATGTATGGCGCTGCGTCAACCGGCTGGAATTTGGCAGAAAGAACTGCAAGGATTCCCCCAGCCTGAAGGAACCCGCCCTTCAGCGGGCCATTCTCAACTGTATCCAGTCAACCGTTACAGACCGGCAGGAAATAGCGAATCTCGTCCGAGAAACAGAGAAAAACATCCTCATCGCGGAAATCGGCGGTGAGAACCCCACCGCCATGTTTGAGAGGATCCGGCAAATCGACCGGGAGATGTCCAGCCTGCTGGAATTGGTGGTCAACAGTGACACACCGGAAATTTATGACGGGAAATTCAAATCGCTGAGTGATGAAAAAGCCGCATTACAGCAAAAGCTGGATTCCATGACCCAACAGGCCGAGGCCGACAGCCGGAGCCAGAAACGGCTTGAAAAGCTGCTTTGCGAAATCACAGAGAGTGAAGTGCAGCTTACGGATTACAACGACGAATTTATCCGCAGGGTGGTGGAGCAGGTAACGGTGCTGTCCGCCACACAAATCGAGGTGCGGTTTGTGGGAGGGTACTCAAAAATTGGGAGCGTTGAATAATTCCTCCGGGATCTCGAGCAGAAGGAACTGCTTGTGGTTTCGGCCTTTTTATGAGGCAAACATTTTCGGATAATATGTTCTTGCTCTTTCCAGGAAAAAACAGATTCCTTTTCCTTGGCCAAAACGGCAGTAAAAACGGCCAAGCGTGACAACAAAAGCTCGTTGAAACGACAAGTTTCAACGAGCTTTTTTCTACATTATGGCAAAAGTGGTAACATTCTGGTAACTTTGACCCCAAAATGACCCCAAAACGGCAAAATGACCGCGCCCGGACGGCTGAATTTTTCAACCGTCCGGGCGCTTTTGTAAATAAATTTTGCGGAGTTGGCAGGTAAAAATAGGAGCGGTCAGCCAGCTTGGACCAGTACAGGCACGCTGTTCTGCGGTAGGATAATTTGCTCTTCCATCTTTCAGAGGAGACACAATTCAAACAGCAGTAAGAAAGCTGCGTCGAAAGGCATCGACCTGATTTGAAAATTTCCCGCAAAACATTCCGCGTTACCCCCCCTTGCTAAATTCTGAAAATCCTGTATCATAAGGAGTGTGGCGTTGAAATTTGCAATCCATTGAAATCGGAGTTTCAGTATTATGAAAAATACAATGTTGGAAATGTCCCGCTATGCGGCGCTGGCTCGTCAGGCTGTGGCGGAGGGTGTTGTCCTGCTGAAAAATGAGGCTGTCTTACCGCTGGCTCCCGGCGGCAGGGCGGCCTTGTTTGGGTACGCGCAATTTCACTACTATAAAAGCGGCACCGGGTCCGGTGGACTGGTCAACGTGACCCATGTGCAGAATCTGCCGGAGATACTGGGCGGTGACGGCGGCTATCGGCTGGATGCCGAGGTGCAGGCCCGCTATGCTGCATGGCTGGCGGACCACCCCTACGAGATGGGCACCGGCTGGGCGCAGGAGCCGTGGTTTCAGCCGGAAATGCCGCTGGACGAAGAATTCGTCCGTGCTGCCGCCCAGCGCGCCGACACGGCGTTTATCGTCATCGGCCGCACAGCGGGCGAGGACCAAGACAACACAAACACCCCCGGCAGTTTTCTGCTGACCGAGGGCGAAGAAAATATGCTGGCGCTGGTATGCCGCTATTTCAATCAATCTGTTGTGCTGCTCAACGTTGGCAACATCCTTGATATGCAGTGGGTCGCGCGGTACAACCCCGGCGCGGTGGCCTACATCTGGCAGGGCGGGCAGGAGGGATGCCGCGGCGTGCTGGATGTGCTGAACGGCACGGTCAGCCCCAGCGGCAAACTGCCCGATACGATTGCCCGTACCCCGGCAGATTACCCTGCTGCTGACCACTACGGTGCGGACGACCGCAATTTCTATGCCGAGGATATCTATGTCGGCTACCGCTACTTTGAAACATTTGCGCCGGAAAAGGTGCTGTATCCTTTTGGCTTCGGACTTTCCTACACGAAATTTGATGTACAGCTGTTGAGTGCGGACGAGAACGCCGATGGTATCACAGCCTTTGCCACGGTCAAAAATATCGGCACCTGCCCCGGCAAGGAGGTCGTGCAGCTGTATTGCACCGCGCCGCAGGGGCTTCTGGGCAAGCCCGCCAAGGTGCTGTGCGCCTTTGCCAAGACCAAAACACTGGCCCCCGGCAAGAGCCAGACTTTGGCGCTGACTGCGCCGTGGCGCAATTTTGCCAGCTATGATGACAGCGGCGCTACCGGGTACAAGTCGGCCTTTGTGCTGGAAGCCGGTGACTATGTTTTCAGTCTCGGTACCGATGTGCGCCATTCTGTGGCGGCCTTTACGGTCACGCTGCCGCTGATGGTGGTGGAGCAGCTGGAATCCGCCGCTGCACCCGCCGCGGCTTTTGAACGGCTGCGCCCCGGTGCGGACGGTTCCCCTGCATGGGAGCCTGTTCCCACCGAGGCTGAACTGCCCGAGACCCGCCGCGCGGCCCGACTGTCAAAAGAGCGCCCCCAGACCGGGGACAAGGGCATCCGCCTGCAGGATGTAGCCGACGGCACGGCGGACATGGCTGATTTTGTCGCACAGTTCAGCGACGACGAGCTTTGCACGATCGTCCGGGGCGAGGGGATGAACTCCCCGCGCGTCACGCCGGGTACGGCGGGGGCCATCGGCGGTGTCAGCGATGCTTTGCAGCACTACGGTCTGCTTGCGGCCTGTTGTTCCGACGGCCCCAGCGGTATCCGCATGGACTGCGGCACGGTTGCCTTCGCCATGCCCAATGGCACCTGCCTAGCTGCGACATTCAACGAGGAATTGAGTGAGGAACTCTACTCGATGGAAGGGCTGGAACTCCGCAAAAACCATGTGGACACGCTGCTGGGCCCCGGCATCAACATCCACCGCCATCCGCTGAATGGACGCAATTTCGAGTATTTCTCCGAGGATCCGCTTTTGACCGGAAAGATGGCCTGCGCCCAGCTGCGCGGGCTGCACCGTTGGGGCGTGACCGGGACGATCAAGCACTTTGCCGCCAACAACCAGGAGCATCGCCGCCACTTTGTGGAGTCTGTCGTATCGGAACGCGCTTTGCGGGAAATCTACCTGCGCGGTTTTGAGATCGCTGTCAAGGAGGGGCATGCCCGCTCGATCATGACGTCCTACAACCCGCTGAACGGCTACTGGACGGCAAGCAATTATGACCTTGTCACGACGATTCTTCGTGGTCAGTGGGGTTACACCGGCCTTGTGATGAGTGACTGGTGGGCCGAGGGCAATGACCGCGGCGGCGATGGCAACACCAAGCATGTGGCCGCCATGGTCCGCGCCCAGAATGATGTTTTTATGGTCGTGGCCGACCCGGAGCATAACTCCGGCGGGGACGATTTGGCCGCCGCATTGGCGGAGGGCCGCCTGACGCGGGGCGAATTGCAGCGCAGCGCGGCGAACATCTGCCGCTTTTTGCTGCAAACACCCGCTTTCCGCCGCAGTATCGGCCGTACGAGCGCACTGGATGACCAACTGGAGGCAATGGCTGAGCAGGACATGCAGCAGGCGGCACAAAACATTTTACCCTTGACGCTGCGCGACGGCACAGCCATCGACATTGCAGCCATCGACAACGGCTACCGCCGTACGACGGCGTTCCGCGTAACGGCAGCCGAGGGCGGCAGCTACACCCTGCACCTGCGCTGCCGTGCCATGCAGGGCAACAGCCCGCTGGCCCAGATCCCGGTATCGGTGTTCGCAGGCCGTGCGTTCCTGAAAACCATAACCATCACCGGCACTCAGACAGACTGGTGCGATTTTACCGTCAGCTTGCCCGCGCTGAACACCGGAGACGAGTTCTTCCTGCGGTTTTATTTTGGCCAGAGCGGCATGGAACTAGGCACTGCTATACTGAAAAAATGAGAACTGCAAGCCGAAACAGGAGGGAGGCTGCGGCCTTATGAAACTTGACAGCATAAAACTTCCAAAGCGGAAATCTTTGGTCCGTCTGCGGTGCGTGCTGTAACTATGTAGGTTACGCGGCCTTTTGCAGCTCTTTTTGCTGGCTGTGGGTGAAATACAGGTAAAATGCTGTATTCAGCAGCACGCCCACCAGGGTGGAAACAGGGGCAGCCAGGCCGATCTTGGTCAGGCTGGCGTTGGGCTGGATGCTCATGAGGTAAGACATCGGCAGGCGGACCAGCAGTGTCTGCACAAGGCCCTGGATCATGACAAAGACCGTCTTATTATTGCCGTTGAAGTAGCCCAGCATGCTGAACAGAATGGCCGTCAAAATCGTTTCGGGGGCAAAGCCTTTCAGGTATTCAAAGCCCTTCTGCACCACTTCGGCGTCGGTGGAGAAGATACCGGCCAGCACATCGCCTTTCAGCATCACCAGCGCAAACACCGCGCAGCCAAAGACCAGCCCGATGCCCATGCCGGTAAACATGGCCTGCTTGGCGCGCTTGGGCTTGCTGGCACCTACGTTCTGCGCCACAAAGGACGCCATCGACTGCATCAGTGCACTGGGGATCAACATGGCGAAGCTGACGATCTTGCTGGCAACGCCGTAGCCGGAGGAAGCCGTCAGCCCCAGCCGGTTGACGAACGCGCAGAGCGCCAGAAAGGATGCCTGGGTGAGCACTTCCTGCAAGGCCAGCGGCAAGCCGACCTGCAAGAACTTGCGGCACTGCGGATTCAGGCGGAAATCTGATTTCTTCAGCGTGAACGGCAGGTCTTTTTTCAGCAGGATGACAATAGCCAGCACAACGCTGACTGCCTGCGCCATGATGGTGGCGATGGCAGCCCCGGCGGCGTCCATCTTAAACCCGGCTACAAAAAGCAGGTCGCCCGCAATGTTGATCAGGCAGGCCACCAGCACAAACAGCAAAGGCGATTTGCTGTCGCCCAGGCCGCGAAAGATGGCTGCTAGCATATTGTACGCTACAATGAAGAAAATGCCCATGCCGCAGATGCGCACATAATGGGTGGTCAGCCCAAGCGCCTCGCTGGGGGCCTGCATCAGCACCGCGATCGGGTGCGCAAAAAACACCAGCAGCACAAACAGCACGGTGGCCAGGATGGCAAACACCACGGTCGCGCCGCCCAGCACCGCGCCGATGCGCTCAGGCTTTTTTTCGCCGAGGTAGCGCGCAATCAGCACGGTGGCACCCATGGCCAGCTGCGTGACCATAAAGGTGACAAGGTTCATCAGCTGGCTGCCCGTTGAAACCGCCGACAGGCCCGCCGTGGAGCCGAACCGCCCGACGACCAGCAGATCGACCGCGCCGTACGCAGCCTGCAAAATTAGTGCCCCCAGCACCGGAAGCATGAAAAGAGATAGCTTTCTTAAGATGTTGCCCTCGGTAAAATTGTTTTTATCACTGCTCAAAATGAATTCTCCTTTCGGACATGACTTGATAAACTTTCTCGATGGTACGTATGGTAGTGGCTGCGTCCTCGTCCGAAACATCGGCTAGCAGCGGCGTAAGCTGGGCAAAAAACGCGCTGTCAAAAACCTGCGAGAGCATGCGGCCTTTTTCGGTGATTGTCAGATAGGTCACGCGGCCGTCCTCTTCCGAGGCAGCTTTTTCCAGGTAGCCGCCATCCACCATGTCTTTGACGGTACGGGTCACGCCGGGGCGGGGAATGTGCAGTGCATCGCTGATATCGGACACTTTCACCCGCATGCCCTGCTGCTGCAAGGCTGCGATGGTATCCAGATAGTGGATGAACGCCGGGGTAACGCCTTTCGGCAAAGCGGGCATCAGTTCCCGCACCCGCTTTGCCTGGTAAAAGGCATCCAGCAAATGTTTGATGTTTCTTGTGGTCATGACGACTCCTTGTAATTGCTTTTGATAATTACCACAAGCAATTATATGAAAACACGAGCACAATTTCAATGCCTTTGAGCGAATGTTTTTCTTTATAATAGAAGTGCCTGCGCTTTGCGCGTCCCTCTTGCGTTTCGCCACGCTTTGTGTTATACTTACCACCGTAAAACTGAATACGACAGCAGGTGCCTTTTTGCACGGTTTTGTGCAGGAAAGGGTAAAAGGGAAGCGGGTGCAAATCCCGCACGATCTCGTCACTGTGATAAGGGAGCCTGCCGCCAGGGTGCTTTTGCACCGGTCACTGGGCATTTGCCCGGGAAGGCGGCGGTGGGCGTTGATCTTTCAGCCAGGAAACCTGCCCGCTGCCGGGTACGGGGGCAAACAGCCCCAGATCACGAGGAATTGGTTGTACCGTAAAGAACCTGCTGAAAGTACGGGGTCTTTTGTGTTGCCATTCTGCACGCAAAAGGCCTCGTTTTTTAATGGGCTTATTTGGGTGTCTGCCGCTGCGTTCGCTGCCTGTACCGCCCGCCAGTCACATAAGGAAAGGAAGCAGACACATGAGAAGAATCAACTGGAAAAAGTCCGCCGCCATGGCAGCTGCCCTGGCCCTGTCCACCGCTCTGCTGGCTGGCTGCGGCAGCGCCGCCGCTTCTTCTGGCAGCGTAGAAGAAAGCACCGCCGTCAGCGAGACTGAAAGCACCGCAGAGGATGCCGAAGAAGGAGATGCAGACGAAGAGGCCGCAAAGAACTGCGCCGACCTGATCGACGCCATCTATGTGCAGGAGCGCACCGACGACACCGACGCCCAGTGCAAAGCCGCCAAGGCTGCCTGGGATGCCTTGACCGACGCCCAGAAAGATCTGGTCGAGGGTGAAAACGCCGACCCCGAGTACTTTGGCCGCGACACCGGCGATGCCAGCAAGGACGACCCCCGCAACCAGGATGACATCGGCGAAAATGAACTGCTGGTCGTCAGCTTTGGTACCTCTTTCAACGACAGCCGCGCAGCTGACATCAAGGGCATCGAGGATGCCTTGCAGGCTGCCAACCCCGATTGGTCTGTCCGCCGCGCTTTCACCGCGCAGATCATCATCAACCACGTTCAGGCCCGTGACGGCGAGAAGATCGACAACATGCAGCAGGCCCTTGACCGCGCAGTTGCCAACGATGTCAAAAATCTGGTCGTGCAGCCCACCCACCTGATGCACGGCGCGGAGTACGACGAGATGTGCGAAGCCATCGACGCGTACAAGGATCAGTTCGAGAGTGTTTCTATCGCAGAGCCCTTGCTGGGTGAAGTTGGCGAGGATGCCACTGTCATCAATACGGATAAGGAAGCCGTAGCCACCGCCATCACCGCCGAAGCCGTCAAGATCGCAGGTTACGAAGATGCCGCTGCTGCCGCTGCCGATGGCACCGCCTTTGTGTTCATGGGCCACGGCACATCCCACACCGCCAAGATCAGCTACAGCCAGATGCAGACCACCATGCAGACCCTGGGTTACGACAATGTGTTCATCGGCACCGTCGAGGGTGAGCCCGAGGACACCGCCTGCGAGGCTGTTATCGAGAAGGTCAAGGAAGCCGGTTACACCAAGGTCGTGCTGCGCCCGCTGATGGTCGTTGCCGGTGACCATGCCAACAACGATATGGCCGGTGCGGACGATGATTCCTGGCTGAGCCAGTTCAAGGCTGCCGGCTGCTTTGACAGCGTCGATACCGAGATCGCAGGTCTGGGCGAGATCGCTGCCATCCAGCAGATCTACGTTGACCACACTCAGGCCGCCATGGATGCCCTGAACGGCTGATTTCTGCAACATTCTGCCCGAGGGGGAGCCTTCGGGCAGTTTTTTGATTTTATATTTATATAAGGTGGGAAAGTAACCATGAAGAAACTTCAAATCGTATCTATCACACTTGCAGCCTTGCTGCTGGCAGGCTGCGGCGCGGCGGAATCTGCCGTCCCGGCCAGCGAAAGCGCAAGCGAGGCGGCTTCCACCGTTGAGACTGCCCCCGCAGCGGAAAGCGAGAGCGAGACCCCCGCAGCCGAAGCCGCCCTGCCGGACGGCGTCTACACGGCCGATTTCAACACTGACAGCAGTATGTTCCACGCGAATGAATCCTGTGACGGGAAAGGCACGCTGACGGTGGCGGACGGCCAGATGACGATGCACGTCAGCCTGCAATCGAAAAAGATCGTCAACCTGTATCTGGGCATGGCAGCCGACGCTGCCGACCACGAGGCCGACTGGCTGCAACCCACCACCGATACTGTGACCTACAGCGACGGCACCAGCGAGGAAGTGTACGGGTTTGACATCCCGGTGGCGGCTGTGGATACCGACTTCCAGCTTGCCATCCTGGGCACCAAGGGCACCTGGTACGACCACACTGTCAGTGTAGCCAACGCCGAGCCTGCCGATGAGACCGCTGCCGAAGCCCCTGCGGACGGCAGCTACACCTGCGCCGTAACGCTGGAAGGCGGCAGCGGCCGGGCCACCGTGGAAAGTCCTGCCACGCTGACTGTTGCCGACGGCGCGATGACCGCCACCATTGTGTGGAGCAGCCCCAACTACGACTACATGCTCATCGACGGCGAAAAATACCTGCCCATCAACACTGAGGGCAACTCGACCTTTGAAATCCCCGTTGCCGCGCTGGACACTGCCCTGGCCGTGACCGCCGACACCGTTGCCATGAGCACCCCGCATGAGATCGACTATACCCTGACCTTTGCCAGCGCCACGCTGGCCGCAGCCGAATGAAGCGGCTTTTGTGTGCAGCTCTGCCTGCGCTGCTGCTGGCCGGGTGTGCGGCCCGGCCAGCGGACGCCAAGGCGGAACCGCTGACCGTCACGGGGCGATACCCCCTGCAATACGCTCAGCAGTTCACCATCGACGAGTGCGCGGGCGGGTATGACCTTGTCACCATCGACGGCGCGCGGTATCTCGTCTTACCCGAGGGGGCTGCGGTGCCGGATGCGCTGGACGCGGACATTACCGTGTTGCAGCAGCCCATCGAGAATATTTATCTGGTCTCTTCCTCGGCGATGGACCCCATCATCAGCCTGGGTGGGCTGGATGCCGTGGCACTTTCCGGCACGCGCGCCGAAAACTGGTATTTGAACGAAGCCAAAGCGGCAATGGAAAGCGGGCAGATCGCCTACGCGGGCAAGTACAGCGCGCCCGATTATGAAACGATTCTGGCAGCAGACTGCGGCCTTGCCATCGAAAACACGATGATCTACCACACGCCCGAGGTCAAGGAACAGCTGGAAAAATTCGGCGTGCCGGTGTTGGTCGAGCGTTCGAGCTACGAGAGCGGCCCGCTGGCGCGGATGGAATGGGTCAAGCTGTACGGCGTGCTGCTGGGCAAGACCGACGAAGCCGAGCAGCTTTTTGACGATGCCGTACAACGCGTCGCGCCGCTGGAACAGGAACCGTCCACCGGCAAAATGGCGGCGTTTTTCTCTATTGCTTCCAACAATCTGGCTACCGTGCGCAAGGGCGGCGATTACGTCGCCAAGATGATCAAGATGGCAGGCGGCGAGTATGTTTTTGCCGATCTGACCGACAGCGGCAATAATCTGGCTACGGTCAACATCTCACTCGAGGATTTCTACGCCGGGGCCAAAGACGCCGACGTGCTGATCTACAACAGCACGATCGAGGGCGAGATCCGCACTATGGACGAACTGCTTGCCAAGTGCCCCCTGCTCGCGCAGTGCAAAGCCGTGCAGCAGGGCAATGTCTGGTGTACCGCGCAAAGCCTTTTCCAGCAAAGCATGGAACTGCCTGATTTGATTTTGGATATGAACAAGGTTTTTACCGAGGGCACGCCCGAGGATAGTGAATTGAGATTTTTGACGAAAATACGTTGATGTCCGCCCCTACAGACAGCGAACATACAAGGAAACCCACCATGCACACCAAAAAACGCCTGACAATTGCATATCTCGCCATGGCGGCGGCCCTGGGGGTGCTGTTTGCGCTCAACCTGTTCTGGGGCAGTGTGGCGCTCTCTCCTGCCGCTGTGGTCCGTGCGTTGCTGGGCCGCGGACAGGATGTGCTGGCCAGCAACATCCTGCTGCAGCTACGCCTGCCGCGTGCCGTCATGGTCGTGCTGCTGGGCGCGGCGCTGTCTGCGGCCGGGTATCTGCTGCAAACCTTTTTTGCCAACCCTATCGCGGGGCCGTTCGTCATGGGTATTTCCAGCGGGGCCAAGCTGGCTGTGGCGCTGACGATGGTCGTGTTTTTAAACCGCGGTCTGCTGACAAACTCGTTCACGCTGATTTTAGCCGCCTTTGCCGGGGCTATGGCCGCCATGCTGTTTGTGCTGGCTGTGGCGCGCCGCGTGCAGCGGATGAGCATCCTTGTCATCTGCGGTGTCATGATCGGCTACATCTGCTCAGCCGTCACCGATATTGTCGTGGCCTTTGCGCAGGATTCCAACATCGTGAACCTGCACAACTGGTCGATGGGCAGCTTTTCCGGCATGACCTGGGGCAACGTGGGCACAGCGGCGGTCATTGTACTGCCGTGCCTAACGGCGGCGTTTCTGCTCTCCAAGCCCATGGCCGCCTACCAGATGGGGGAGGCCTACGCGCAGAGCGTGGGCGTATCGGTGCGCAGCTTTTCGATGCTGCTGGTGCTGCTGTCCAGCCTGCTGGCTGCCTGTGTCACGGCCTTTGCGGGGCCGATCTCCTTTGTCGGCATCGCGGTGCCGCACTTGGTCAAGCAGGCACTGGGCAGCGCCAAGCCGCTGCATGTGCTGCCGGGCTGCGTGCTGTGCGGGGCAGCGTTCTGCCTGCTGTGCGACCTGATTGCCCGCAGCCTGTTTGCGCCGACGGAACTTTCCATCAGTTCGGTCACGGCGGTCTTTGGTGCGCCGGTGGTCATTTGGCTGTTGGTGCGCCGCCACAGCGGGGAGGGCACAGCATGAGCTATTGCGAAACACAAGACCTTGCCATCGGCTACGGTACGCCGCTTTTGCGGGATATTGCCTTGCGGGCCGAGCGCGGCAAAGTTCTGGCGCTCATCGGCCCCAACGGCGCTGGCAAGTCGACCTTATTAAAAACGCTGGCCGGGCATCTGACGGCGCAGGGCGGCGCGGTGCTGCTGGACGGCCAAACGCTGACGGCCTACACACCCCATGCGCGCTCACGCAAGCTGGCGCTGATGCTGCCCCACACGGCACGCACCGAACTGGCGACCTGCTTTGATGTGGCCGCCGCCGGGCGCTACCCCTACACCGGACGGCTGGGTATTTTGTCCGATGCCGATCGCCGCGCCGTGCACGAAGCCCTGACTCTGGTGCAGGCCGAAGCCCTTGCCGACCGGGATTTTACCAAAATCAGCGACGGCCAGCGTCAGCGTGTGCTGCTGGCCAGGGCTGTTTGCCAACAGCCGGAAATTTTGCTGCTGGACGAGCCAACGTCTTTTTTGGATGTAAAAGGCAAGGCCGAGCTGATGGGCATTCTGCAAACGCTGGCGCACGAGAAAAACGTTGCCATCATCGTGACCCTGCACGAGCTGGAACTGGCGCAAAAGCTGGCGGATGCGGTCGTCTGCGTGGCACCGCAGGGCGTTTCGGGCGTGCTTACGCCGCAAGAAGCCTTTACCCGGGAAAACATCTGCCAGCTGTTTGACTTAACGGCGGTGCAGTACGCTGCCCTGTTCGGTGATGCGGAAGCGAAGCCTAAGCCCAAATTTGAACACTACATCCGCAGCGGGCAAAAGCTGCTGCGCTGCGGCTACACTACCGGCACCTGCGCGGCACTGGGCGCAGCAGGAGCGGCCCGCCTGCTGCTGACCGGCCGCGCGCCTGAAACCGTTGGCCTGCGCACACCCAAAGGCATTGTGGTCGAGGTCGCCCCGCAATTCTGCCGCCTGCGCAGCAAAACGACTGCCGAGTGCGCCATCGTCAAGGATGGCGGTGACGACGTCGATGCCACCACCGGCCTGCCGGTCGTTGCCGCTGTGACTCTGCTGGCGGATGCACCGCGCACCGTCACCATCGACGGCGGCACGGGCGTGGGCCGTGTGACCAAGCCGGGGCTGGACCAGCCCGTGGGCGCGGCGGCCATCAACCATGTGCCGCGCCAGATGATTACCGAAGCACTGCTAAAAGAAGCCGAGACCGCCGGATACAGCGGCGGCTTCGCGGTCGTCATCCGCATCGAGGGCGGAGAGGATGCCGCCAAGCGCACCTTTAACCCGCACCTCGGGGTTGTGGGCGGGCTGTCCGTGCTGGGCACCAGCGGCATTGTTGAGCCGATGAGCCAGCAGGCGCTGCTCGACTCACTGCAGCTCGAGATCCACCAGGCCGCACTGCAAAGCCGCCGCCTGATCTTGGCCCCCGGCAACTACGGGCTGGACTATCTGGCTGCCCATTACCCGGAACTGCATGAAATTCCCATCGTGAAAATCTCCAATTTCATCGGGGAAGCGCTGGATATGGCCGCGGCAGAACAGTTTGGGGAAGTGCTGCTCGTCGGCCATGTCGGCAAGCTCGTCAAGCTGGCGGGCGGCATCATGAACACCCACTCCAAACAGGCGGATTGCCGCACTGAACTGTTCTGTGCCCATGCAGCGCTCTGTGGGGCGGATACCGTCACCTGCCGCGCTTTGATGGACGCCGCCACGACTGACACCTGCCTGGATATTCTGGACGCTGCCGGGTTAAAAATAACGGTCATGGCAAGCCTGCTGCAAGCTGTGCAATTACATCTGGACCGCCGTGTGGCGGGGGCGTTCACAGTCGGGGCGGTGCTTTTCTCCAACCAAAGCGGCCCGCTGGGGCAGACCACGCAGGCCAAAATACTGCTGCAAAGCTGGAAAGGAAACTGACATGGTACATTTTGTAGGGGCAGGCCCCGGCGCACCGGATCTTATCACCCGGCGCGGTGCGGCCCTGCTGCAAGCGGCGGACTGCATCATCTACGCGGGCAGCTTGGTCAACCCGGCCCTGCTGGGGCTGGCCAAGGCAGACTGCACTATTTATAACAGCGCTGAAATGACGCTGGAACAGGTGCTTGCCGTAATGCGCCAAAACGAAGCCGCCCGCAAAACTACCGTGCGGCTGCACACCGGCGACCCCTGCCTGTACGGCGCGATTCGGGAGCAGATGGATGCCCTCGACGCTGACGGCATCCCCTACGATGATACGCCCGGAGTATCCAGCTTTTGCGGGGCCGCTGCGGTGCTGAGCGCCGAATACACCTTGCCCGGCGTGAGCCAGACCGTCATTATCACCCGGATGGAGGGCCGCACCCCCGTGCCCGAGGGCGAGCGCCTTGCCAGCCTGGCCGGGCATGGAGCTACGATGGTGATTTTCCTATCCATCGGCCTTATTGATAAGGTGCAGGCCGCGCTTTTGCAGGGAGCCTACACGGCGGCGACCCCGGCGGCGGTGGTGTACAAGGCCACCTGGCCAGAGCAAAAAACCGTGCACTGCACCGTGGGCACCCTGGCAGAAAGCACCCGCGCGGCGGGCATTACCAAAACTGCGCTGATCGTAGTGGGGAACTTTTTGGCCGCGCAGTACGACCGCAGCAAGCTCTACGACCCTGCTTTTACCACTGAGTACCGCAAAGGAGCGCCGCAATGACCTGCGCGTATCTTGCCTTTACCGCCAAAGGGCTGGCGCTGGCGCACAAGCTGGCTGCTGACTGCCCAGGCACTGTGACCCGCTGCGGCGAAAACGGCACAACGCTGGCCGATTGGACCGCCGCCCAGTTTGCCGATGCCGATGCCCTTGTTTTTGTGGGCGCGGTGGGCATTGCAGTGCGGGCCATTACGCCGCACTGCCGCAGCAAGGCGGCGGACCCCGCCGTCGTGGTGCTGGATGAATGCGGCCGTTTTGCGGTGCCGCTGCTGTCCGGCCATCTGGGCGGGGCCAACGCCCTGGCCCGGCGGCTGGCAAAAGTGTGCGGCGCGGTGCCGGTCATCACCACCGCCACCGATGCAAACGGCGTGTTTGCCGTGGATGAATGGGCCAAGCGCCAGCACTGCACGGTGGCCGAGCCGGGGCGCATCAAGGCGGTAAGCGGCGCACTGCTGGCGGGCCGCACCGTGTATTTTGCCAGCCACTGGCCCATACAGGGCACGCCGCCCGCAGGGGTGGAACCGGCTGCGGATGCTGCGGCTGCTGATTTTGCCCTGACGCTGACCCCGGCGGAAAACGAAACCGCACTGCATATCATCCCGCGCGTTGCGGTGCTGGGCATCGGCTGTAAGCGCGGCACGCCCGCCGCCCGGCTGGCTGCTGCCTTTGCAGGATTTTGCGCACAAACGCAGCTGGCCCCGCAAAGCGTGATTGCCGTCGCGAGCATTGATTTAAAAAAAGACGAGCCCGGTCTGGCGGTGTTCTGCCGGCAGCAGGGCTGGCCCCTTACCTTTTATAGTGCCGAAGCACTGCGCGCCGCGCCGGGGCAGTTTGCGCATTCGGATTTTGTGCAAAGCGTTACCGGTGTGGATAACGTGTGCGAGCGTGCCGCCGTGCTGGCGGCAGGCGGGCCGGTATGGGCGCACAAATGGGCGTACGACGGCGTGACCTTTGCTGTGGCCTTGCGCCCCTTTGCGCCGGATTGGAGATACAACGATGAGTAACCTTGTATACGTGGTGGGCCTTGGCCCGGGAAATGCCCGGTTTCTGACCGCCCAGGCCCAGGCCGCCTTGCAGGCCGCCGACTTGCTGTGCGGCTACACCGTTTACATCGACCTTGTGCGCCCGCTGTACCCGGACAAAGAAGTGTACACCACCGGCATGACCAAAGAGATCGACCGCTGCCGCTGGGCGCTGGAAACAGCGCAGAGCGGCAAAACGGTGGCACTGGTCTGCTCCGGCGATGCAGGTGTATACGGCATGGCCAGCCCACTGCTGGAACTGGCGCAGAGCTACCCAGCCGTCACGGTCGAGATCGTACCCGGGTTGACAGCGGCGCTCAGTGGCGGCGCGGTGCTGGGGGCCCCGCTGGCGCATGATTTCTGCGTGATCTCCCTTTCTGACAGGCTGACACCGTGGGCAGTCATCGAAAAGCGGCTGGCCTGTGCGGCGGCAGGGGATTTCAGTATAGCGCTGTACAATCCGTCGTCCAGGGGCCGGGCCGACTACCTGCAAAAGGCCGTGCACATTTTGCTGGCAAACGGCAAAGGCCCGCAAACCGTCTGCGGCATCGTACGCAGCATCGGGCGCGCGGGCGAGACAGCCCGCCTGCTGCCGCTGGCCGAGCTTGAAAATACGCCTGTGGACATGTTCACCACAGTGTTCATCGGCAACGCGGCCACCCGCGTACTGGGCGGAAAAATGGTCACGCCAAGGGGGTATCGCGGCGTATGAAAGCGGTTATTTTCAGCGGCACGACCGAGGGGCGCACGCTTTCCCGCGCCGTGGCGGCATTGGGCGCAGACGTCACCGTCTGCGTCGCTACCGACCTGGGGGCCGAGGAACAGGGCTGTGCCCCGGGCATTACCGTGCGGGCCGGGCGGCTGGACGCAGGGGAGATGACAGCGCTTTTGCAGGGCGCGGCCCTATGCGTGGATGCCACCCACCCCTATGCCACCGAGGCAACGCGCAACATCCGTGCCGCAGCCACGGCGGCGGGCGTTGCGTATCACCGCCTGCTGCGCCCCGCCAGCGACCTGCCTGCGGGCAGTGTGGTGCTGGAAACTGCCGCCCAGGCGGCAGCGTACCTCGCGGCAAAACCGGGCAACGTTTTGCTGGCCACCGGTGCCAAGGAGCTGCCCGCCTTTGCTGCGCTGGACCCCGCGCGGCTTTATCCCCGCGTGCTGCCGACCTTGGCGGGCATCACTGCCTGCGAAGCGGCTGGCATCCCGCACCGCAACATCATTGCGATGCAGGGGCCGTTTACCTTGGAGTTAAATGTGGCGCTGCTGCGGCAGTTTGCGATCGCCGCTATGGTCACAAAGGACGGCGGCGCGGCGGGAGGCTTTGCCGAAAAGACCGAAGCCGCCGCCCGGTGCGGCGTACAGCTGATCGTATTGCGCCGCCCCGAGGAACAGGGGGAGAACGCCGAAACCATTTTACAACGATGCAGGGAGCTTTTATGAAAATTGATCTTGTCGGCATGGGCAGTGGCACGCCCGGCAGCCTGACGGTGCAGGGGCTTGCCGCCTTGCGCGGGGCCGGGCTGATCATCGGCGCGCGCCGCCTGCTGGAAAAACTGCCCGATGGCTGCACTGGAAACCGCGCCCTGCTTTATAAGGCCGAGGAAATCTGCGCACTGCTGCAAACCACCTCCGCCGTGCAGGTGGCTGTGGCCTACAGCGGTGACACTGGCTTTTACTCCGGCGCGGCGGCGCTTTGCCGCGCGCTGGATGCCCAGGGCCTGGCCTATACCGTACACCCCGGGCTTTCCAGCGTGCAGCTGCTGGCGGCGGCACTGGGCCGCCCTTGGCAGGGCTGGAAGCTTGTTTCCGCCCACGGCTGCGCCTGCGCCCCGGCGGCAGTGTGCGGTGCCGATGCACCGACGTTTTTTCTGACCGGAGGTATAGAAACGCCCGCCACCATTTGTGCAAAACTCACGCAAAGCGGCTGCGGCGAGGTTGCGGCGACCGTGGGCGAAAACCTGGGCACCGACGACCAGCGCCTTGTGGCGGGCACGGTACAGGAGCTGGCGCAGCAGCAATTTGCCGCGCTGAGCGTGCTGCTGGTCGAGCCTTGTCCGGCTCTTTCACGCCGTGTGCCCGGCCTGCCGGATGAAGCGTTCTTGCGCGGAAAAACGCCGATGACTAAGCAGGAGGTGCGCGCCGCCGTGCTGGCGAAGCTCGCCGTACGCCCCGGCGATACGCTGTGGGATGTGGGCGCGGGCACCGGCAGCGTCAGCGTAGAAATGGCGCTGGCCGCGCCGCAGGGCGAGGTCTGGGCGGCAGAATGCGACGCCGATGCCTGCGAGCTGATCCGCCAGAACCGGATAAAATTTGCTGCCGAAAACCTGCACTTGTGTGAGGGCACCGCCCCCGCCGTGCTGGCCGACTGGCCCGCACCGGATGCTGTTTTCATCGGCGGCAGCAAAGGAAATCTACGTGCCATCGTTGATGCGGTGCTGGCGGCAAACCCCAGCGTGCGGCTTTGCATCAGCGCCATTGCGCTGGAAACGCTGCAACAGGCCATCGCCGCGCTGGCTGCGCACGGGCTTACAGCGCAGGTCACGCAGATTGCCGTAAGCCGCACCAAAGCAGCGGGCAGACTGCACTTGTTGATGGCCAACAACCCGGTATTTTTGATCGTGAGGGAGTAAGATGCTGCAATTGGTTCTGGCGGCACCGCGTTCCGGCAGCGGCAAAACGACCGCTGCCTGTGCGCTGCTGGCGGCCTTGCAGGCGCGCGGCGCGCAGCCCTGTGCCTTTAAAGCGGGGCCAGATTACATCGACCCGATGTTCCACCGCGCCGTTTTGGGGGTGGAAAGCCACAATCTGGATCTGTTTTTCTCCACTCCTGCCACTGTGTGCGGCCTGTATGCCCGGCATGCGGCGGGCCATGGTGCCGCCGTGGTCGAGGGCGCAATGGGCTACTACGACGGCCTTGGCGGCGTGAGCGACACCGCCAGCGTGTGGCACCTGGCCGATACGCTCGACCTGCCGGTGCTGCTGGTCGTGCGGCCAAAGGGGGCCAGCCTGACCCTGGCGGCCGAGCTGCGCGGCCTGCTGGCATTCCGCACACCGCATCATCTAGCGGGTATCTTGCTCAATGATTGCAGCGAAAATTTGTACAACCTGCTGGCCCCGATGCTGGAAAAGGAAACCGGCCTGCCGGTGGTAGGCTATCTGCCGCCGCTGCCGGAGGCCGCAATCGAAAGCCGCCACCTCGGCCTGAAAATCGCCGCTGAAATCGAAGATTTGCAGCGCAAAATTCGGATTTTGGCTGACAGCGCGCAAAAAACAATCGACTGGCCGCTCTTTACGGCCTTGTTTGACCGCCCCGACCCCGCCGCCGTGCCCTGCACGCTGCCGCCCGCCAAAGTGCGCATTGCCGTGGCGCGGGATGCCGCATTCTGCTTCACCTATGCCGAAACACTCGAAGCACTTGAAGAAAACGGCGCGGAGCTGTGCTTTTTCAGCCCCTTACAGGACGCCGCACTGCCGACGGACATCGGCGGGCTCTACCTGCCGGGCGGCTACCCGGAATTGTACGCTGTCCAGCTGGCGGCCAACATCGCCATGCGCGCTGCCGTCAAAACCGCCGTGCAAAGCGGCCTGCCTACGGTGGCCGAGTGCGGCGGATTCCTCTACCTGGGCCAGACGCTGCAAGACGCTGACGGCAGTGCGTACCCGATGGCGGGCGTGCTGCCGGGACAGGGCGTCAGGGGCGGGCGGCTCGTGCGCTTCGGCTACGCCACACTGACCGCCCGCGCCGACAGTATGCTGTTTGCCGCGGGCGATGCTCTGCCTGTGCACGAGTTCCACCATTGGGACTCCACCACCAACGGCACCGATTTTACCGCCGCCAAGGCCAATGGGCGCAGTTGGGCCTGCGGCTTTGCCAACGCGCATTTATACGCGGGGTTCCCGCACCTGTACTGGGCGTGTACGCCGCTGCCCTGCCGCTTTGTTGCCGCCGCCTGCCATTATAAAAAGGAAAAACCATGACCGAACACGAACTGAAAACCTTACTGTCCACCGTTACCCCGCCCGACGAGACCGCCCGCGCCGCAGCGCATGCCCACTGGGCCGCGCTGGCAAAGCCCCTGGGTGGACTGGGCCTGCTGGAAACGATGGTCGAGGACGCCGCCGCGCTGACGGGCACCGAAACGCCCGCCCTCACCCGTCGTGCTGTGCTGGTGCTGTGTGCCGATAACGGCGTGGTGGCCCAGGGTGTCAGCCAGACGGACGCCAGCGTAACCCGCGCCGTGCTGCAAAATCTGGCGGCCCGCCGCACCAGCGTCTGCCGAATGGCGGCGGCTGCCCACTGCACGGTCGTGCCCGTGGATATGGGCATTGCCGGGGCACCTGTGCCCGGGGCGGTCAATTGCCGCATCGCCCCCGGCACGGCGGATTTTACTCTTGGCCCGGCCATGACCCGCACGCAGGTCGTGCAGGCCATTGCCCACGGTATTGAACTGGTGCGCGCGCAAAAGCGCGCGCCCGCAGGAATCCAGATGATTGCCACCGGCGAGATGGGCATTGGCAATACGACGACATCCAGCGCCGTGGCCAGCGTATTACTGAACCAGCCGGTGCAGGCGATGACCGGGCGCGGGGCGGGGCTTTCGGACGCCGGGCTGCGCCGCAAGCTCGCCGCCATTGAGCGCGGCATCGCCGTCAACCACCCCGATGCTGCTGACCCGCTGGGCGTGCTGGCCGCGTTGGGCGGGTTCGATATCGCCGGGCTGTGCGGCGTTTTCCTCGGTGGTGCGCTGGAAAATCTGCCCATCGTAATGGATGGCTTCATCAGCGGTGTGGCGGCGCTGTGCGCGGTGCGGCTGTGCCCGGCGGCAGGCAAGGCCGTGTTCGCCAGCCATGCTTCCAGCGAACCCGCCGCCCGGCTCGTGCTGGATGCACTCGATAAAAAACCGCTGATTACCGCTGATTTGCACCTGGGCGAAGGCACCGGCGCAGTGGCCAGCCTACCCCTGTGGGACATGGCGCTGGCAGTTTACAACGGCTGCTATTCGTTTGCCGAGGGCGGCATCACGCCGTACACCCCGCAATGCTGACGCTGGTTATCGGCGGCGCGGCCAGCGGCAAAAGCGCCTATGCCGAGTCGCTCTGCCTGCAAAGTCCGCTGCCGCGCACCTACCTTGCCACCATGCAGGTGTGGGATGCCGAGTGTGCCGCGAGGGTGGCCCGGCACCGCGCCATGCGGGCACAAAAGCAGTTTGCCACGGTGGAATGCCCGCTGCACCTTGACCGGCTGACGCTGCCGCAGCGCGGCACCGTACTGCTGGAGGACTTGGGCAACCTGACCGCCAACGAACTGTACGCCCCCGATGGCGCGGGGGACAACACGGCGGAAGCAATTTTGGACGGTCTGGAAAAACTGGCGGCACAGTGTGACAATTTAATTCTCGTCACCAACGAGGTTTTCAGCGGCGGAGCCGACTATGCGGGCGACACGGCCCTCTATTTGCGGGCGCTTGCCAAGATCAACAACGCCGCAGCCGCCCGGGCAGACCGGGTGGTACGGGTCGTCTGCGGCATCCCGTGCGACTACAAAGGGGGCAAAAAAACATGACAGCTTTGCAGACAATCGCGGTCGCGTTTGCGATGTTCTCGGCCCTGCCGATGCCGCAGTTTGCCTGGAACGAGAGAAACATGCGGTACGCTCTCTGCGCGTTCCCGCTCATTGGGGTGGTCATCGGCGCGCTGTGGTGGCTGTGCGGGGCTTTGCCGCTGCCCGCACTGGCCCGCGCAGCCGGGTTTTGCCTGGTGCCCGTGTGGGTCACGGGCGGCATCCATCTGGACGGCTACGCCGATACCTGTGATGCACTTTCCAGCTATGGCGACACCGCCAAAAAACTGGAAATTTTAAAAGACCCCCACTGCGGCGCGTTTGCGGTCATCCGGCTGTGCAGCTACTTTACCGCCTACTTTGCGCTGTGCTGCTGCGTGCAGTTCACCCCGCGCACGGCGATGCTCTGGATGCTGGCGCTGGTGGGGGAGCGGGCACTGTCCGGGCTGGCGGTAGCCAGCTTCCCGATGGCGAAAAATACCGGCCTTGCGCACACGTTTGCCACGGCGGCGGATAAAACCAAGGTACGCCGCGCGCTGACTGTACTTTGCATTGTGCTGGGCGCGGCGCTGGCGGCACTCGGCGGTTGGGCAATGGTGTGCGCGGCGGGTGCCGTGTTTGCGCGGTATTATCAGGTCGCCAAAAAGCAGTTTGGCGGCACCACCGGCGATCTGGCCGGATGGTTTTTGCAAAAGTGCGAGATCTGGATGCTGGCGGCGCTGGCCGCCTGCCAATGGCTGGGGGTGCTGTAAATGCTGTTTATCACGGGGCCGCTATACAGCGGCAAACGGACCTTTGCGGCGCGCTTCGGTGGGCGGCAGATCTTTGATGTGCAAACTTTGGCTGCCGCTGCACCGGATTTGGAAAAACTGGCCGACGAACTGGCCGCGTACGATGTGGTCATCGCCACCGAGATCGGCGGCGGCATCGTACCTATGGATGCAGGTGAGCGCACCGCGCGGGAAGCTGCGGGCCGCCTGGCCTGCCTGCTGGCTGCGCGGGCTGACTGCGTGGTGGAGCTGTTCTGCGGCCTGCCCACCGTTTTGAAAGGAGAACTGCCGAAATGTTGATCTACTTACTGCGCCACGGTCTGACCGAGTACAACGCCCAAAAGCGCTACCAGGGCCAGCGGGATATCCCGCTTTCGCCCGCAGGGCTGGCCCAACTGCGCCGCGCGGATATTGATCCGAAAGTTGTGTATATTTCGACGCTGCAGCGCACAGCACAGACGGCAGAGGTGCTATTTCCAGGGGCAAGGCTGGTTCCGGTGAACGGGCTGAAAGAAATGTGCTTTGGCAGTTTTGAAGGCCGCAATTACGTGGAGATGGAGCACGACCCGGATTATCTGGCCTGGGTCGCCGCCAATTGCGAGAGCCAGTGCCCGGACGGCGAGCGCAAGGCCGAGTTCTCAGACCGCATCTGCCAGACTTTTGCGGCGTTGGTGGACAAAGCGCTGGCCGATGGAGAAGAAATGCTGGTGATCTTGGCCCACGGCGGCACCCAGATGGCCGCGATGGAGCGCTACGCCCTGCCCCACAAGGACTATTACGCGTGGTGCGGCCCCAATGCGGGCGGCTATGTGCTGGATGCCCGCGACTGGGCGGCGCAGCATGTTTTGCACCTGGTCAGGACCGTGCAGTACACCAAGGAGGGCACATGTTGATTTTTTGGGCCGTACTGGGCGGTTTTGTATTGGATGCACTTTTTGGCGACCCTGCCTGGCTGCCCCACCCGGTGGTGGTGATGGGGCGGTGCATCGCGGCGCTGGAAAAACGCCTGCGCGCCGCGCTGCCGAAAACGCCGCGTGGGGAACTGCTGGGCGGTGCCATCGTGGCGGCGGTGCTGCCGCTGGGGACGCTGGCTGTTACCGGCACAGCCTGCTGGCTGGCGGCAAAGCTGCACTCCGTTTTGGGGCTTGTTTTGCAAATGTTCTGGTGCGGGCAGGCGCTGGCGGCGCGTGGACTTGTACAGGAAAGCATGAATGTGTACAAAGAACTGCAAAATGGCGACCTGCCCGCCGCGCGCAAGGCCGTAAGCCGCATTGTGGGGCGCGATACCCAAAACCTGACCGCCGAGGGCGTGACCAAAGCGGCGGTGGAAACGGTAGCCGAAAACGCCAGCGACGGCGTCATTGCCCCGCTGCTTTACATGCTGGTGGGCGGTGCGCCGTTGGCGCTGACCTATAAGGCCATCAACACAATGGACAGCATGCTCGGCTACAAAAACGAGAGGTATCTGTATTTTGGACGATGTGCTGCCAAATTGGATGATGTCGCCAACTGGCTGCCCAGCCGCCTGGCAGGGCTTTTGTGGGTGGCGGCTGCGGCCCTTACCGGCAACAGCGCGCGCGGTGCATGGCGCATCTGGCGGCGGGATCGGCGCAGCCACGCCAGCCCCAACAGCGCCCAGACCGAAAGCGCCTGCGCCGGGGCACTCGGCGTACAGCTGGCAGGCCCGGCTTGCTATTTTGGCGAATACTACGATAAACCGACGATTGGTGACCCGCTGCGCCCCATTGCGCCGCAGGATATCGTGCGGGCCCACCGCATGATGTACGCTGAAAGCCTGCTGGCCCTGGTACTGGGGTTGGCCGTGCGGTTGATTTGTATGTTGTGAGGGAAGATGATGGAACTGGTACATGGCGGCGACTGGGCAGGCTACCGGGCAGAATTTGGCCGGGACGCGCTGGATTTTTCGGCCAATGTCAGCCCACTGGGGCTGCCTGTGGGCGTGGCGGCGGCCATCACGGCAGCACTGCCCACGGCGGACCGCTACCCCGACCCCCTTTGCCGTGAACTGCGCGCCAAACTGACTACGGCCGAGGGCGTGCCTGCCGAACAGATTTTGTGCGGCAACGGCGCGGCGGATTTGATTTTCCGTCTGGTGCTGGCCCTGCGCCCGCGCCGCGCCCTGCTGCCCGCGCCGACCTTTGCCGAGTACGCCGCCGCGCTGGATACCGTCGGCTGCACGATCACGCGGTTTATGCTGGACGAAGCCAATGACTTTGCTGTGACGGAAGCCTTTATAAACGCCGTCACCCCGGAAATCGACCTGGTGTTTTTGTGCCAGCCCAACAACCCGACCGGGCAGGTGACGCCGCCTGCGCTGGTGGAAAAGGTGCTGCGCCGCTGCGTCGCCTGCGGGGCCGTGCTGGTGGTGGATGAGTGCTTCCTGGACTTTCTGCCTGCACGCGATGAACTGACGGCCAAGGTGTTTTTGCACGATACACCGAATCTTATCGTCTTAAAAGCCTTTACCAAGCTCTACGCCATGGCCGGGGTACGGCTGGGGTACGCGCTGTGCAGTAACGCCGCCCTGCTGGACAAAATGCGTGCGGCGGGCCAGCCGTGGGCGGTGTCCGGTCTCGCACAGGCCGCAGGCGTGGCCGCATTGCAGGAAACTGCCTATGCCGATGCTGTCCGCACGCTGATCGAAACGCAGCGCCCGCGCCTGGCGGCAGGGCTGCGTACTCTGGGGCTGCGGGTGGTCGACGGGCAGGCAAACTACCTGCTTTTCAACGCCCCGGCGGATTTTGGTGGAAAACTTCGCCGCCGCGGTGCCGTTGTACGCAGCTGCGCCAACTATACCGGCCTGGACGACACCTGGTACAGAACTGCCGTGCGTACCGAAAAAGAGAACGCAGCACTGTTGAAAATCATGCGGGAGGTGTTGGTGTGAGCAAAGCCAGGTGCATCATGGTGCAGGGCACGATGAGCGGCGCGGGCAAAAGCCTGCTGTGCGCGGCGCTCTGCCGCATTTTTGCGCAGGACGGCTACCGGACCGCGCCATTCAAAAGTCAGAACATGGCACTGAATAGCTTTGTCACCCGTGACGGGCTGGAAATGGGTCGCGCACAGGTCGTGCAGGCGCAGGCCGCAGGCGTGGAACCGGACGTGCGGATGAACCCGATTTTGCTCAAGCCCAGCAGCGATATCGGCAGCCAGGTCATTGTAAACGGCGAGGTGCGCGGCGACATGCCCGCAAAGGAATATTTCCGCCGCAAAAAAGCGTTGATCCCGGATATTCTGCATGCCTACGATGGCCTTGCAAGTGAATTTGACATCATCGTCATCGAGGGCGCGGGCAGCCCGGCAGAGATTAACCTAAAGGCTGACGACATCGTCAACATGGGCCTTGCCAGGCTGGTCGCCGCGCCGGTGCTGCTGGCCGGGGATATCGACCGCGGCGGCGTGTTTGCCCAGCTGTACGGCACGGTGGAGCTGCTGGAACCGGACGAGCGCGCGCGAATCTGCGGCTTGATTATCAACAAATTCCGTGGTGATGTAGAAATTTTGCGCCCCGGCCTTGCGATGCTGGAAGAAAAGACCCGCCTGCCCGTCGTGGGTGTGGTGCCGTACTTGAAAGTGGATATCGAGGACGAAGATTCCCTCTCTGAGCGTTTGCAGCAAAAAAATGCCGTCAAACCGCTGGATGTTGCCATTGTGCGGCTGCCGCACATCTCCAACTTTACCGATTTTATGCCGCTGGAGCAGCACCCCCTGTTGGGCGTGCGCTATGTGCAGGCCGCGCGGGAACTGGGCATGCCCGACCTCATCATTTTGCCCGGCACCAAAAATACCGTGAATGATCTGCTGTGGCTGCGCCAGTGCGGGCTGGAAACCGCCGTGCAAAAGCTGGCCCGGCGCGGCACGCCGGTTCTGGGCGTATGCGGCGGCTACCAGATGCTGGGCGGCATGCTGGATGATTCCGCCGGGACCGAAAGCGGCCGCCCGCAGACCCTGCGCGGGCTGGAGCTGCTGCCCACCCGGACGGTTTTTACCCTCGAAAAACGCCGCGCCCAGGTAACGGCCACCGCCGCCGCGCCCTTTGCAGGGGCTGCGCTGACCGGGTATGAGATCCATACGGGCCGTACAACGGTAGAGGGAGCACCGTTCTGCACGCTGGCGGACGGCACGCCCGATGGCTGCGTGCAGGGCAGTGTGTTTGGTACCTACCTGCACGGCCTGTTTGACAGCGGCGAGCTGACTGAAAAACTCGCCGCACTGCTCTGCCGCCGCAAGGGCCTGGCACCGGAGACCGCCGCCCCGCTTACGATGCAGGCCTACCGTGAACAGCAATTTGATCTGCTGGCAGACGGCGTGCGCCGTGCGCTGGATATGTCTGCCATTTACGCCGCCATGGGGCTGGCCTCCCCCAAGGAGGAACGCCTATGACCCCGCAGCATCACCTGCCTGCCGATATCGAGCGCACGAGCATGCGCATCATCACCGAGGAGCTTGCCCGGCGCGGGCTGACGATCCTGCCCGAGAACGCCGCCGTCGTCAAGCGGGTCATCCATACGACCGCCGATTTTGACTACGCGCAAAACCTGCAATTCACCCCCCGGGCCGTTGCCGCCGGGGCAGAGGCCATGCACGCGGGCGCGACCATCATCACCGACACCAACATGGCGCTGGCGGGCATCACCAAGCCGGGCCTTGCCAAGCTGGGCGGGCAGGCCCTTTGCTTTATGGCCGACCCCGCCGTGGCCGCTGCCGCCAAGCAGGCTGGCACCACCCGCGCCGTGGCCGCGATGCACAAGGCTGCGAAGGACTACCCCGGTGCGGTGCTGGCCGTCGGCAACGCGCCCACCGCACTCCTGGCAATTGCCGAAGAAATCGAGAATGGTTTGCGCCCGGCGCTGGTCATCGGCGTGCCGGTGGGCTTTGTCAACGTTGTGGAAAGCAAGCGGCATTTGTTTGCTGTGTGTGAAAAATACCATGTCCCCGCCATCGTGGCAATGGGCCGCAAGGGCGGCAGCAACGTGGCCGCTGCTATCTGCAACGCACTGGTGTATTCCGCTGCTGAAATGCTGGACCCCAAAGCGCGAGGCTGGCAATAAAGAATAAACCACAAGGAGCCATCTGCTGTGTGGGCAGGTGGCTCCTTGTGATTTGGCAAGTATAAAATGGGAAGTAAGAAGATGCGCTTTGTACAGGATGGCGCCGCCCGGGGTCTCGTAAACGCCGCGGCTCTTCATGCCGACCAGGCGGTTCTCGACCACATCATACAGGCCGATGCCGTTGCGGCCGCCGACCTCGTTCAGCTTGGCGATGATGGTTGAAGCTTTCAGCTTTTCGCCGTTCAGCTTAACTGGCACGCCCTTTTCAAAGCCGGTGCTACCATGGCAGACAGCGTTCGCACCCTCGGCCCGGGCGATCTCAACCACGCGCTTGGCCAGGATGGGCCGCGCAAAGCTGGTGCCGAGCAGGTAGCCCTCGTAATCCGCGCCCGCCTGCATGGTGGGGATAACGTAGTTGTCGACAAACTCGTCGGTCAGATCTTCCACATACAGCTTGGACGCGCCGCTTGCCTTGGTGCGTTCTTCCAGGCCGTCCGGCTCGCCTTTTTGGCCCACGTTGCCGCAGACGGCGATGACCTCGCAGTTATCGTAATGCTCTTTCAGCCAAGGGATGATGATGAATGTGTCCAGACCACCCGAGTAGGCCAACCTCCCACGAAAATATTGTTTGCTTTTGTGTTGCGATGCTATTATACTGGGTGCAAGAAAATGTGTAAAACGTATTCTGCACATAGTTACCATATGAATTTAACATGAACGGGAGCACACCGATGTACGTGGATTGGGAATACTACAAAATTTTTTACTACGTCGCCAAATATCAAAATTTTACCAAGGCGGCACGGGTGCTGGGCAACAACCAACCCAATATCACCCACATGATGAACAAACTGGAAAATCAGCTGCACTGCGTGCTTTTTATCCGCTCTAACCGCGGCGTTACGCTGACACCCGAGGGTGAAACGCTCTATGCGCGCATTTCGTCCGCCGCCGTGCAGATCCAGGACGCCGAAGAGGAGTTGAGCGCCAGCGCCACCTTTGAGCACGGCGCCATCAGCATCAGCGCCACTGAAACGGCGCTGAATATCTACCTCGCCCAGCGCCTGCGGGAGTTCCACGCCCAGTACCCCGGCATCCGGCTGCGCATCTCCAACCACTCGACCCCGCAGGCCGTCCAGGCCGTAAAAAGCGGCGAGGTCGATTTTGCCGTCGTTACCACGCCCACCGAGGCCGACAGCGACCTGAAAACCGTGCCGCTGATGCCGTTCAAGGAAATTCTCGTCGGTGGGCTGACCTTTACGGCGCTGGCCAGCCAGACGATCTCCTTGCAGGAGCTGGCAGCGTACCCGTTGATCATGCTGGGCAACGAGAGCATGAGCCGCACATTCTACCGTCAGTTTTTCCTTGAGCACAACGCCGAGCTTCACCCCGATACAGAAGCTGCCACCACTGACCAGATGCTGACGCTGGTGCGCAGCGAGCTGGGCCTGGCCTTTATGCCGGAACCGATGGTGCGCGGCAACCTGCAGCGCGGGCGCATTGTGCAGCTGAACCTGCGCGAGACGATCCCGCCGCGCTTGGTCTGCCTGGTGTATGACCGTCACCGCCCGCTGAACACTGCCGCACGGGAATTTCAGCTGCAGCTGCTTAACTCGGCCAAACGGGAGGGTAAAAAATGACGCTGCAACAATTGCGGTACGTGACCGCCATCGCCGAGACCGGCACCATCAGCGAAGCCGCGCGCCGTTTTTATATCGCACAGCCCAGCCTGACGGCCTCGCTGCACGAGCTGGAAGAAGAACTGGGGCTGACGATCTTCCGCCGCACCAACCGCGGCGCGGTACTCACCCCGGAGGGTGAGGAGTTCCTCGGCTATGCGCGGCAGGTGCTGGCGCAGATGGACTTAATTGAAGAAAAATACCTCGGCGCCGCGCCCGTCAAGCATCAATTTTGCGTATCTACGCAGCATTATTCGTTCGCGGTCGAAGCATTCGTCGAACTGCTGCGGGAGTACGGCGGCCCGGAATACGACTTCCGCATCCGCGAAACGCAGACCTACGAGCTGATCGAGGATGTGGCGCGCCTGCGCAGCGAGGTCGGTTTGCTGTACTTAAACAAGGATAACGAGACCGTGCTGCGCAAGGTCATCCGTGAGCATGACCTTTGCTTTACGCCGCTGTTTACGGCCAAACCGCACGTGTTTGTCAGCGCGGTCAGCCCGTTGGCGGGCAAGGCAGCGGTCACGCTGGACGACCTGGCTCCCTACCCGCGCCTTTCCTACGAGCAGGGCGAGCACAACGCGTTCTATTTCTCCGAGGAGATTTTAAGTACCCGCGACAGTAAAAAGGATATTATGGTCAGCGACCGCGCCACGCTGTTCAATCTGCTGATCGGCCTGAATGGCTACACGATTTGCAGCGGCGTTATCAGCGAAGCATTGAACGGCCCCAACATCGTGGCTGTGCCGCTGTTGGTTGACGACGCTATGCAGATCGGCTACCTGACCCACAAGCAGGTGCAGCCGGGCCCGTTTGGTAAACGATATATCGAGATTTTGCAAAAGCATACGGCGCAATAGTCTCCCGCCTTTGGCCCCCTCTGCGAGTCGGCTCCCGCCCGCAGGCAAAGGGAAAAAAGAAGAAACTGGTATAGATTGGACCTATAGCAATGCGCATAAAACTCATATTTTACAATCGCCCCGCTGCGCCTTATACTGTACCTATCAACCAAAACAAACAAAATTCCACATAGAGAGGTATAGTATTATGGCAGCACTGCGTTCCCCGTTCCGTTATGATTTTGTGGGCAGCTTCCTGCGTCCGCAGGCCATCAAAAATGCCCGTGCCCAGTTCAAGGCCGGCGAGATCACCCGTGACGAGCTGACCGCCGTTGAAAACGAGCAGATCACCCTGCTGGTCGAAAAGCAGAAGCGCGCCGGCTACCACGCCATCACGGATGGCGAGTTCCGCCGCAGCTACTGGCACCTGGACTTTATGTGGGGCTTTGCTGGCATCGACGAAGTCGAACTGGACCACGGCTACTACTTCCAGGGTGAGGAAACGACCCACGGTTCTATCCGCGTCAGTGGTAAGATCAGCGGCGAGAATCACCCCTTTGTTGAGCATTACAAGTTCGTCAAGCAGTTCGAGGATGAAAACTGCATCGCCCGCCAGACGATGCCCGCCCCTGCCCAATTGCTGGCTGAGCTCTACCGCGAGGATAACGGGAAAAACACTGACGCCGTCTACCCTGACCACGAACAGCTTTTGCAGGATATCGCCGCCGCCTACCGCACTGTCATCCGCGACCTGTACGCCGCAGGCTGCCGCAGCATCCAGTTTGACGACTGCACCTGGGGCATGTTCTGCGACCCGAACTACCAGGCGTTCCTTGCCCAGGGGGGAATCAAATTGGCGGACCAGGCCAACGAATATCTGCGCCTGAACAACCTTGCGCTGGAGGGCCGCCCCGCAGACCTGGCCCTGACCACCCATGTCTGCCGCGGCAACTATCACTCCACCTGGGCCAGCCGCGGCGGCTACGCACCTATCGCGCCCATCCTGTTCGCGCACGAGAATGTCGACGCTTTCTATCTGGAGTTCGACGACGAGCGTTCCGGCAGCTTTGAGCCGCTGCAATACGTGGCCGACGGTAAAAAGGTCGTGCTGGGTCTCATCACCACCAAGTCCCCGCGCCTGGAGGATAAGTCCGCTGTCATCGCCCGTATCCATGAGGCCGAAAAGTACATCCCGCTCGACCGCCTTTGCCTGAGCCCACAGTGCGGCTTTGCTTCCTGCGAGATCGGCAACAAGTTGACCGACCTCGAGCAGTGGAACAAGCTCAAACTGGTGAAAGAGATTGCCGAAGAAGTTTGGGGTAAATAAAATTTTATAAAGAAAGCCAGCCGTCGTACCGGGTAAAACCGATACGGCGGCTGGTTTGTTGCTTGCTTTATGGATAGGGAAAAGCTAGATGTTTTTTCGTCGCTTAGGCACGCATCAGCGTGCCGCGCAGGCTTTCCAGCGCGGCCATTCTTGCGCTGATGGCAAACACACCGGCGGCGCGGGTCAGCTGGTCAGATTGGGCATCCACCGGGATGATGCGCGCCAGCACCGTGCTGTGGTCTACCGCGTCAAAGCAGACGCCCGCCTGGCGGCACAGCTCCACCGTGCGGTGGGCGCAGCCCGGCATCGTGGACAGTGCTGCCACGGCATCGCCCGCCACTGTGGGGTGCGCCGCGCCGGTATCGCTAAGCTCTTTGCCCAGCACTGTGCCAAAATGCCGCACTGCGCGCTGGCTGCTGCTTTGCCCCAGCAGCGGGTCCTGGACCGTCATGTCCAGCGCCAATGGCTCACGCAGCAGATTTGTGTACTTCCGCGCCACGCGGTCATACTCCCGCTGTAATTCCTTTCTTGTTAGATCTGTATACTGCATACTTTTCCACTCCTCTACCCGCTTGCATCGTCTATTATACGCAAGAAGGTACGGTATGTAAAAAGTATTTTCCATATGGTTGTCATATAAAATCAATATAACAAGATGAGAGATGACTCGCCACTAAAGGCAAAAAGCATCAAATGTTTTCTGGAATATTGCTGCGCAGAATCAGTGCCGGGGCAATGCTGTACAAGGGCGGTGTTTTGCAATTCAGGACCACGCGGGCAAATACAGCAGGAATACCAATGCAGCCATCTTGAAATGAAATTCTGTTTTTATTAACTGCTTAACTTAACGGTATTGCTCTTGGAGGGAACCTTTTTTGTTTTGCCTTTTTTACGCTTCTATGCTATAATGCCTACAAAACGCACAAAGGAGATCGTACGCATGAAATTTTCTGAGATGCCCTATCAACGCCCGGATCTGGATAAGATCAAGGCGCAGTTTGCCGCGGTAACGCAGCGCTTTGCCGCCGCGCCCGACTATGCCGCCGCCAAGGCCGCTTTCTTGGAAGAGCAGACCCTGAACAAACACGTCGACACACTGGCCAACCTCGCCAGCATCCGCAATACCATCGACACCCGCGATGAATTTTACGATGGCGAGATGAATTTCTGGAATGCAGCCATCCCACGGATCCAGGAATGCCAGAACGCGTGGAGCGCCGCGCTGCTGGCGTCGCCCTACCGCAAACAGCTGGGCGAGGAGTATGGTGAACTGATGTTCCTCAACGCCGAAATCGCGCAGAAAGCGTTCTCTCCGGAAATTCTGGATGAAATGGCGCAGGAGAACGACCTCTCCACCCAGTACGGCAAGCTGATCGCCTCGGCCCAAATCCCGTTTGAGGGCGGTGTGTACACCCTTAGCCAGCTGTCACCGTTCAAGAACGACCCCGACGATGCCCGCCGCCTGGCCGCCTGGAAAGCCGAGGGCGCCTGGTACAAGGAGCATCAGACCGAGTTCGACTCCATCTATGACAAGATGGTCCACCTGCGCGATACGATGGGCAAAAAGCTTGGCTACGGCGGCTACACCACGCTGGGCTACTACCGCATGGGCCGCAACTGCTACACCAAAACCGATGTGGAAAAATTCCGTGCTGCGGTGGTGAAATATCTCGTTCCCGTGGCCGACAGCATCTACCGCGAGCAGGCCAAGCGCCTGGGCAAGCAGTACCCGATGAACGCTGCCGACAACGCCCTGATGTTCCGCAGCGGCAACCCCAAGCCCTGCGGAGATGCCGATGCGATCGTGGCACAGGGGAAAAAATTCTACGAGGAGCTCTCGCCCGAAACGGCTGAGTTCTTCCACAAGATGCTGGACGATGAGCTGATGGATCTGCTCTCCACCCCCGGCAAGGCGGGCGGCGGCTACTGCACCAGCCTGGATGATTACGAAGTGCCGTTTATTTTCGCCAACTTTAACGGCACGCAGCACGATGTTGAGGTCGTTACCCACGAGGCCGGGCACGCCTTTGCCGCCTATATGAACCGCAAGCGCATCCCGTATTCCACCGTCTGGCCCAGCATGGAAGGCTGCGAGGTCCACTCAATGTCGATGGAGTTTTTGGCCTGGCCCTGGGCCGAGGGCTTCTTCGGCGAGGACGCCCGTAAGTTCCGCTACAGCCATCTGGCCGGGGCGCTGACCTTCATCCCCTACGGCACGATGGTCGACCACTTCCAGCACATCGTCTACGAAAAGCCCGACATGACTCCTGCCGAGCGTCACGAAACCTGGAAAGAGTTGGCCGCGATCTACCAGCCATGGATGCGCCTGGACGGCGAGATCCCGTTCTACGGTGCGGGTGAATACTGGCAGCGCCAGATGCATATCTACCAGAGCCCGTTCTACTACATCGACTACTGCCTGGCGCAGACCGTCAGCTTGCAGATCTGGGCACTGATGCAGAAAGACCGCGCCAATGCCTGGGACCACTACATGGCCTACACCCGCCAGGGCGGCAGCCGCGTGTTTACCGAACTGCTGCAAAATGCCAACCTGACCAGCCCGTTTGAGGAAAGTTGCCTGCGCGGCGTCTGTGAGACTGCCAAGGACTGGCTGGACCACTATGACCTGGCGGGGATCGAATGATGGCGGACCGAAAAAACAAGCACGCCTACCTCGACGACTTTGAAAAAGACTTGAACGGCAACTACCAGTACCGCGGTGCGCACTACTATTATAAAGGTACGCAGCCGCGCGGCAAGGCGCTGGCCGGGCTGTGGGTGCTGTGCGGCGGCGGGACTGCCTGTCTGCTGGCAGCGGGTTTTGTGCACGGAGCCACGGCGCACGCGCCGTTCTGGCTGCTGCTGCCGTATATGGCGGGGCTGTTGGCAGGGGTGTACGCGCTCTACCTGCTGGTGCGGCTGACGGCGGGCGGTGACCCGCTGCGGGCCTATATCCACGAACAGACCGCACAAAAATTGCCGGGTGTTTGCCTGGCTGCCGCTGTACTTGCAGCGCTGACAGCTGCGGCCCAGCTGGTGCAACTGGCACTGGGCGGGCAAAACCTGGCCGCCCGGCTGCTGTTTGCCGCCTTGCAGACGGTGGCTGCTGCTGCTTTTATCCGAGCAAACAAACGGTTTAAAGTGCTAAAGTACGAAAAGCAGGAATAAATATGCAGAATTATTTATAGATATAATAATGCTGCAATGTCGAAAAATGCAGGCAGCTAAGCGGCTGCCCGCATTTTGTACAACTCATAAAAAATCAGGCCCTTTCTTTGCCAAAAAAATATCACAAATTTCGGTAAATGCCACAAAAATACTACTTTTAAGTTGACAACTTGCCAAATCTACGGTACTATATAAGCTAAGTCATTGTCGGAAAGTGTACACTGTATGAATACACAATGAACGGAAAGGGGATTTCCTTTCCCGTTATGGCAGCTGGGGAGCTGCCATAACGACTTGCTGACAGGGCAAATTTTAGGAGGTTTTGTACACATGAAAAACGCAAAGCAAGCCATTGCGCTGGCATCTGCTGCGGCCTTGAGCCTGAGCATGCTGGCCGGCTGCGGCAGCTCCGCTTCCTCCGCTGCATCCAGCGAAGCCGCAAGCACTGCCACCGCCGAGGCTACCACTTCTACCACCAGCGACGGCACCCTCGTTCTGGCAGAGACCGGCTTTGAGGGTAAGTTCAGCCCCTTCTTCGCCGCTTCTGCCGCTGACCAGGATGTCATCGACCTGACCCAGCTCGGCCTGCTGGGCGCTGACCGTAAGGGCGAAATGATCCTGAATGGCATCGAGGGTGAGACCCGCGAGTACAACGGCACCGACTACACCTACTACGGCACCTCTGACTGCGTTGTCACCGAGAATGACGACGGCACCGTCACCTATGATATCAAGCTGCGCGACGATCTGAAGTTCTCTGACGGCGAGCCTGTCACCATCGACGACGTTATCTTCTCGATGTATGTATTCCTGGATCCGACTTATGACGGTTCTGCTACCATGTACTCCACCCCCATCGTCGGCCTGGAGGAGTACCGCAGCTCCATGACCACCCTGTCCAAGCTGATCGCTGAGGCTGGCGAGGACAACACCGATAATACCTACTTCACTGCTGACCAGCAGAAGGCTTTCTGGGATGCTGTCAACGAGGGCGGCGTTGCTTTTGCCCAGGAGATCGTTGACTATATGATGGCCAACGGCGCTACCGACGTTACCTCCGCTGCTGCCGGCTGGGGCTTTGAACTGCCCGACGGTGCTACCGCCAAGGATTTCTTCCTGGCCATCGGTGCCCAGTATGACTGGAACTTCTCCGCCATGGAGGCCGAGACTGCCGGCTCTGCCCTGTCTGACCTGATTCCCGAGGAAGTTTATGCTTACTCAACCACCGGTGTTACCACCGGCGAGGATGTGCCCAATGTTGCCGGTATCGTCAAGACTGGCGACTACAGCATGACCCTGACCACCAGCGAGCTGTCCACCACCATGATCTATCAGCTGCAGATGCCCATCGCCCCCCTGCACTACTACGGCGATACCGCTCTGTACGATTATGACAACAACTCCTTCGGCTTCCCCAAGGGCGACTTGAGCAGTGTTCGCTCCAAGACCAGCGCTCCTCTGGGCGGCGGTATGTTCACCTTTAATAAGTACAGCGATGGCGTTGTTTACCTGGATGCCAACCCCGACTACTTTGACGGTGCACCCAAGATCGCTCACATCAACATGAAGGAGACCCAGGAGGCCGATAAGATCACCGGCGTGCAGGCTGGCACCATCGACATCTCCGATCCTTCCTACTCTCTGGAAGTTGCTGACCAGATCGCCGACATCAACGGCACCGAGGGCGAGGACGGCCCCGTCATCACCACCCGCCTGAAGGATTACCGCGGCTACGGCTACATCGCACTGAGCGCTGCTAAAGTCAACGTCGGCGGCGACCCCGCTTCCGAGGCTTCCAAGGATCTGCGCAAGGCCATCATGACCGTCATCGCTGCTTACCGCGATGAGGGCATCGACTCTTACTACGGTGATACCGCCAGCGTTATCAACTACCCCATCTCCAACACCTCTTGGGCTGCCCCGTCCGTCACTGACGACGGCTACCAGATCGCCTACTCCACCGACGTGGACGGCAACGAGATCTACACCTCCGACATGAAGAGCGAGGACAAGTACGCCGCCGCTCTGCAGGCTGCCCTGGGCTACTTCGAGGCTGCCGGTTACACCGTCGAGAATGGCCAGATCACGGCTGCCCCCGCCGGTGCCAAGATGGAGTATCAGGTCAACATCGGTGCCGACGGCAACGGTGACCACCCCTCCTTCCAGACCCTGACCAACGCTGCTGCCGCTCTCAAGACCATCGGCTTCACCCTGACTGTCAACGATATGGCCAACACTTCTGACCTGTTCGCTTCCTACCAGTCCGGCGCTGCCGAGGGTTGGGTCGCTGCCTGGCAGTCCACCAATGACCCCGACATGTACCAGTTGTACCACAGCAGTGGTTCCACCAACTACTACGCCATCAACGATGCCGACCTGGATGAGCTGATCATGGCTGCCCGCCAGACCACCGACCAGGAGGCCCGCAAGGCTATGTACAAAGAGGCCATGGAGATCATCCTGGATTGGGGCGTCGAGCTGCCCGTTTATCAGCGCAGCGAGGCTACCATCTTCTCCACCGAGCGTGTCAACATCGACACCATCGCGAAGGATCAGACCCCGTACTGGACCTACAAGTCTGAGCTGAACGACACCGAGCTGAACTGATCATAGCTTTCACCTGATGTTGTTTTGGGGCTGACTGCCCCTGCCTGCGACCGCCTTTCGGCGCCCATATGACGCCGGGGGCGGTTGCTTGCTGTACCACTTTAATATGGTCGTCCCACTCCCCCGCAGGGCTTTTGGTGCTGCGGGGGATGGGGATGCCCACATTGTGGCATCTGCCTGCAAACTATAAAACGCGGCCCCGCCGTGCAAGGAAGGAACGAAACACCCGTGCGAAATTACATCATCAAGCGTATCGCGCAGTCGGTATTGATCCTGTTCTGTGTCATGTTCATTATCTACGCGCTGATCCGCAGCCTGCCCAGCTCGTTTGCCGAAACGATGGCAATGCAGCTGGCCCAGGCCCCCGGTGCCAAACCCTACGAGGAATGGCTGGCTCAGCTCAACGCTGCCTACGGCCTGGACCTGGATATTGTACCCGGCTTCTTTACCTGGCTGTCCAAGGCCATCGTTGGCAACTTTGGCGACAGCTGGAAGTGGAACGTCCCCGCTACCCAGAAGTTCACCGAGGTCATCGGCCTGTCCGTCATCATGGGCGGCATCTCCTTTGTGCTGTCCATTCTGATCGCTGTGCCTCTCGGCGTGCTGGCTGCCACCAAGCAGTACAGCCGCACCGACTATGTCATCACCGCGGCCGCACTGGTCGGCATTTCGCTGCCTACCTTCTTCTTTGCCACACTGCTCAAGCTGTTCTTCTCGGTCAAACTGGGCTGGTTCGATCTGTACGGCCTGGTCGGGCGCGACTATGCCCAGCTGGACTCCATGGGCCAGTTCCTGGATAAAGCCAACCATCTGGTGCTGCCCATCGCCACGCTGGTCATTGTCTCCATCGGCGGCTACATGCGCTATACCCGCACCAATATGCTGGAAGTTCTCAACGCGGACTACATCCGCACCGCCCGCGCCAAGGGCCTTTCGGAGCATACCGTTATTTATAAGCACGCCTTCCGCAATACGCTGATCCCGCTGGTCACGATCATCGGCGGCAGCCTGCCCGGCCTGTTCAGCGGCGCGCTGATCACCGAGACGTTGTTCTCCATCCCCGGCATCGGCTACATCTCGTATCAGTCGATGGTCGCGGGTGATATCCCGTTTACGATGTTCTACCTGTCCTTCATGGCGGTGCTGACGCTGGCCAGCAACCTGCTGACGGATATCTTGTACGGCGTGGTCGACCCGCGCGTGCGCATTTCTTAAGAAAGGAGACTGCACACCCATGAGTGAAAACACCCAGAACCAGAACCCCCAGCAGGAGCAGTACTCCCTGAACGATGACCGCCGCGTCAAGGTCCTTTCGCCCGGCGCACTGGTCGCCAAGCGGTTCTTCCGCAACCGGCTGGCCGTTGTCGGCTTGTCCATTCTGATGGCTATGTTCCTGTTCTCCTTCGTCGGCGGCCTCATCAGCCCCTACGGCCAGGACGAGCAGTTCTTCACCTACACCCAGATGTCCAAAGAGTTTGTGGGCGTGACCCGCAACGATACCATGCGTTTTGTCGTGGCCGATGGTCAGGACTTTGGCTCCATCGCCCAAAGCAAGGCGCTGGAAGCTATGAAAAAAGGCAGCACCGAGTTCAGCTATAAGGACGTCGACTATACCCTCGATATCCTCAGCGATGACTGCTATGTGGTCTACCAGGGCCGCACCGTCATGGGCTACGCCAGCCGTGACCTTGTCAACGAGGCCGACGGTGTCGACAAGTTCGACTTCGAGACTAAGCTCGCCGCCCTGACCGCCATGGCCAACGGCGAGGAAGAGTTCACCGCAGGCGGTGTGGACTACACGCTCGATGAGGACGGCAACATCTCCGCTGGCGGTGACACGCTGGGTTATGTCAGCCGCTTTGTTGTTTCCGCCGCTGACTCCAGCATCATCGTCACCCGCGACTTTAAGGAGCGCTTGCAGGAAGCCATCGACGACAACGCCGAAAAGTTCAATTACACCGATGCCGACGGCAACGAAGCTGAGTACGACATCGTCTACGACGCGTCCACCAAGGTGTGGAGCGTTAAGCAGATGACCGAGACCTACGTCTATGACCGTTACGCCCGCCCCAGCAAGGAGCACTGGCTTGGCACCGACACCAACGGCATGGACATGTTGACCCGCCTGATGTACGGCGGCCGTGTCTCGCTGATTATCGGCTTCATCGTCGTTATTATCGAAGCCTCCCTCGGTATCCTGATGGGCGGCATCTCCGGCTACTTCGGCGGCTGGGTCGATAACATTATTATGCGCGTTGTCGACGTTTTCTACTGCATTCCTTCGATGCCCGTCATCATCATCATCGGCGCTGCCATGGACGCAATGCGCGTCGATTCCTGGACGCGTATGATGTACCTGATGCTGATCCTGGGCTTCCTGGGCTGGCCCAGCATTGCCCGCCTGGTCCGCGGCCAGATCCTTTCCCTGCGTGAGCAGGAATTTATGCTGGCGACCGAGGCCTGCGGCATCAATGTCTGGCACCGCATCTTCCGCCACCTGATCCCCAACGTTATCCCGCAGCTCATCGTCACCTGCACGATGGGCCTCGGCTCCACCATCCTGACCGAAGCTACCCTGTCCTTCCTGGGCCTGGGCGTCAAGTACCCGTTCGCGTCCTGGGGCAACATCATCAATGATGTCAACAACGCTTACGTCATGACCAACTACCTCTTCATCTGGATCCCCGCCGGTGTTTGCCTGCTGCTCACCGTTCTGGGCTTCAACTTTGTGGGTGACGGTCTGCGCGACGCCTTTGACCCCAAGATGAAACGCTGATTGGAAGGAGAAACACACGATGGCTAAAAAACAGGACGGATATCTTTCCGCCAAAGAGTCGCGGCGTATCTCCAAGGAAAATCGCCGCATTACCGATCAATACGAAAAACGCCGCAAGCGCCGCAATGTGCCCGAGGGTGAGTACACCACCCAGATGAAAGACCCGGCCAACGCGGTCGAGTTCGATAACCTGCACACCTACTTCTTCACCGATACCGGCGTGGTCAAAAGCGTCGATGGCGTCTCGTTCGAGGTGCCCATCGGCAAGACCGTCGGCGTCGTGGGCGAGTCCGGCTGCGGCAAGTCCGTTACCAGCCTGTCCCTGATGCAGCTGCTTCAGCGCCCGCAGGGTCAGATCGTCGAGGGTGCAATCCGCCTGAACCTCGGCAACGGCAAGGCTTACGATATCGCTAAGACCCCGGCCGATAAAATGCAGGGCCTGCGTGGCAACTATATCTCGATGATCTTCCAGGAGCCGATGACCAGCCTGAATCCGGTGTTCCGCATCGGCGCACAGATCGACGAGGTCATTTCCCTGCACGAAGGTGAAGGCAAGACCAAAGAGGACATCAAAAAGCGCACGATCGAGATGCTCGAGACCGTCGGCATCGCCAACAGCGAGGGCGTTTACCAGATGTACCCGCACGAGCTGTCCGGCGGTATGCGTCAGCGTGTCATGATCGCCATGGCACTGGCCTGCAACCCCAAGATCATCATTGCCGACGAGCCCACCACCGCGCTGGATGTGACCATCCAGGCCCAGATTTTGGACCTGCTGCGCAACCTGAAGGATCGCATCAACTCGTCCATCATGCTCATCACCCATGACCTGGGCGTTATTGCCGAGATGGCCGACTATGTCGTCGTCATGTATGCGGGCCGCGTGGTCGAGAAAGGCACCGTCGAGGAGATCTTTGCCCATCCCAGCCACCCCTACACCATCGGCTTGATGGCGTCCAAGCCGGTCGTCGGCAAAAAAGTCGACCGTCTGTACTCCATCCCCGGCAAGGTGCCCAACCCGGTCAACATGCCGGATTACTGCTACTTCAAGGACCGCTGCGAGATGCAGCTGCCCTGTTGCAGCGGCGAGTACCCCTGCGAGATCAGCCTGTCCCCCACGCACAAGGTCAGCTGCTACCGCTACTACGAAGAAAACAGAAAGGCGGGTGAGTGACCCATGGCAAAAAAACTGCCCGAACTGGATTATACCCCCGTCACCTATGACCCTCAGTATATCCTGATGGTCAACCACCTTAAAAAATACTTCCCCATCAAAGGAGGTCTGCTGTCCCAGACGGTGGGCCATGTCAAGGCTGTGGACGGCGTCACCTTTAACCTGCGCCGCGGCTGCACCATGGGCCTGGTGGGCGAGTCCGGCTGCGGCAAGTCCACCACTGGCCGCACTATCCTGCGCCTGAGCGGCGATAAGACCGGCGGCCAGGTACTGTTCAACGGCAAGGAAGTTTACGACTTGACCCCTGCCGAGCTGCGCGAACTGCGCACCAAGATGCAGATCATCTTCCAGGATCCGTTCTCCAGCCTGTCCCCGCGTCTGCCTGTCGGTGAGATCATCGGCGAGGCCGTGCGTGAGCATAACCTCGTGCCGAAGAATGAGTTTGATGATTATATTGACCAGGTCATGGACGACTGCGGCTTGCAGCCCTACCACAAGACCCGCTACCCGCACGAGTTCTCGGGCGGTCAGCGCCAGCGTATCTGCATTGCCCGTGCGCTGGCCCTCAACCCTGAATTCGTCGTCTGCGACGAGCCGGTCTCCGCGCTGGATGTGTCCATCCAGGCACAGATCATCAACCTGCTCAAGAACTTGCAGGAAAAGCGCAATTTGACCTATCTGTTCATCTCGCATGACCTCTCGGTCGTTGAGCATATCTCCGACACGGTCGGCGTTATGTACCTGGGTAATCTGGTTGAGTACGGCGAAACGGATGATATCTTCTCCCACCCGCTGCACCCCTATACCAAGGCGCTGTTCTCGGCCATTCCCATACCGGATCCGACTGTCAAGCGGGAGCGCATCGTGCTGCAAGGTTCCATCCCGTCCCCGGCCAACCCGCCGGCAGGCTGCAAGTTCCACACCCGCTGCCCCTACGCCACCGAGCGCTGCAAGACCGAAGCTCCCAAACAGCGTGAGGTCGAGCCCGGCCATTACGTAGTCTGCCACCTGTACGAAAAATGAGAAAGCACGATTCTTTTGAGGACGATGGACGTACCATCGCCGATATGAGCGGCGTCGGCCCCACACCAACGCTGCGCCCCCAGCCCCGCAAACCCGCCGCTGCCCCGGATCCGGCCAACGACCGCCCGTGGGAACAGCCCGGCGAATGGACCCGCAAGGAGAAATTCTGGGCCGTCCTCGGTGCGCTCAAAGCCACACTGCTGATTGTCGGTGCCTACCTTGCCGGCCTGGCCGCACTGCTGGCAGTATTGTTCTGGCTGTGGAAATAAAATAAGGAAAGGGGCTGTTGCACATGTGACAGCCCTCTTTTATTCGTAGAATCGAAAATAAAAAAGCATGTGCAACAGATCTCTTTGAAAATCAGAAATTTTCAATAGATTTGTGATGCACATGCTTTTTTCTATTGTTCCATCATATGTCTAATTCTTAGGGGCGATGCTGCACTTTCAGCCAAAATGATGCGCAACAGCATTTTTTTTAGTTTGCTAAGCTTTGCCCCCGTGCCCTGCGGTACAATTTTATACGCTCAGCCGGTCGATCTCGGCCAGCTCTTCCGCGGTAAAGGTCGTGTTCTCCACGGCTTTGATGTTATCCAGAATCTGGCTCGGGCGGGAAGCGCCGATCAGCACGCTCGTGATCTCCTCCTTCGCCAGCAGCCAGGCCAGCGCCATCTCGGCCAGCGTCTGGCCGCGCGCGGCGGCAAGGTCATTCAGCTTGGCGATGCGGGCCAGCAGTTCGGGCGTCAGGTCGCTTTCTTTTAAAAAGCGGCCGTCGGTGTGCACGCGGCTGTCGGCCGGGATGCCGTGCAAGTAACGGTCAGTCAGGCGGCCCTGCGCCAGAGGGCTGAAGGTGATGATTCCCTTGCCCAGTTTGGCGGCGGTCTCTTTCAGGCCGTTTTTCTCCACCGTGCGGTCCAGAATCGAATAGCGGTTCTGGTTGATGACGAACGGCACATGCAGCTCGCCCAAAATCGCAGCGGCTTTTTCCAGCGTGGGGCCGTCGTAGTTGGACAGGCCCGCGTACAGCGCCTTGCCGCTGCGCACGGCCTGCGCCAAAGCGCCCATTGTTTCTTCCAGCGGGGTCTTGGGGTCCATGCGGTGGTGGTAGAAGATATCCACATAGTCCAGCCCCATCCGGCGCAGGCTCTGGTCCAGGCTGGCCAGCAGGTATTTGCGGCTGCCCCAGTCGCCGTAGGGACCGTCCCACATCGTGTAGCCCGCCTTGGTCGAGATGATCAGCTCATCGCGGTAAGGCATCAGGTCGTCGCGCAGGATCTTGCCAAAATTGCGCTCGGCGGCACCCGGCTCAGGGCCGTAGTTGTTGGCCAGGTCAAAGTGGGTGATGCCGTGGTCAAACGCGGTGCGGCAGAGCGCACGCATGTTCTCGTACGGGGCGGTATCGCCAAAATTGTGCCACAGCCCCAACGATACGGCGGGCAGCAGCAGGCCGCTGTTGCCGCAGCGGCGGTAAGGCAGGGTGGTGTAACGGTTTTGGGCAGCTTGATACATGGCAGTGAACCTCCTGTATGCAATGCGTTGGTAGGGCGGTGAGCCGCCCCACAGTTCTTAGCCCTATTTTACCTCTTTTGCCGTGTCATGACCATGGACTTTTTTCTCCTTGCCCACGCCCTGCACCCAGTCGATCAGCAAGCTGGAGACCGTGACTGTCACCAGCGAAAACGCAATGCGCCGTGCCGGAATGTAGGACAGCGATGCCCCCAGTACGACCAGATCGGTGAATAGGTAGGAGCGCGACAGCTTCCACCCGGTCAGCTGGTGAATGACCAGCGCCAGCGCGTCATCGCCGCCGCTGGAGCCGCCCTGCCGGACGATCAGCCCCACGCCAATGCCCACAAACGCACCGCCCAGCAGCGCCGCCGCCAGCGGGTAGGAGGTTAAATCAGGCAGCATGGGCGGGAAGCTTTCCCACACGCGGTAAAACCCGGCCAGGCTTACGCTGGCGACTGCCGCCGTCAGGATAAAATCCAGCCCCAGGAACTTGAACGCCAGCGCATAGCTGATAAAATCCAGCAGCGGGGAAGCAATAGACGCCGGGATGCCCAGCCAGTGGTTCATCAGCAGCACCAGGCCGATAACGCCGCCCTCGGTAATGGCGGCGCGCTGGTGGATGTTGTGGATGCCGAAAGACAAAATTGCTGTGCCCAATACCAGCCAGAAAAGCCGATGCGGCGTAAAATTGGAAACAAACTTTTTGATGGACTGCATGTTCTACCTCACAAACATAGTTCTGTCAGTATAACATAGCAGCGTCCAAAAGTCAAAAAGCCGTCAAAAATTTGGCGGATAGGGGCTAAAACCCTTGTAAATGTCGGACATTTGCGGTATACTGATGCACGGCAGGCCGCCCGGCCTGTACATTTGCGCTGTACTCCCGAGATGTAGGAGACGGCAGCAGGAGGAAAATTGAATATGAAAAACCGTACCAACGTCCGTTGGCTGACCCAGCTTGCATTGCTGGCGGCCATTTTGCTGGTGATGAACTACACGCCGCTGGGCTACCTGCAAATCGGCCCGCTGTCGGCGTCGCTGCTCACGGTACCGGTGGCCATCGGTGCCATGACGATGGATCCCCTGGCGGGTGCCATCCTGGGCGGCATCTTTGGCGCGACCAGCTTTATCCAGATGGTCGAAGGCAAAAGCGCCATGGGTGCTGCACTGTTCGGCGTCAACCCGTTCGGCGCGTTTGTGGTCAGCTTTGTGGCCCGTGTGCTGATGGGCCTGTGCGCTGCGCTGATCTTCAACGCCCTGCACAAAGCCATGCCCAAAAAGGAGAAGCTCTGTTGCGTCATCGGCGCCATCTGCACTCCTGTGCTGAACACCGTGTTCTTCATGGGCTTCCTGGTACTGTTCTTTTATAACTGCGATTACGTGCAGAACCTGGCCCAGACACTGGGCGCAACCAACTCGTTTATGTTTATCGTGCTGCTGGTCGGCGTGCAGGCTGTGATCGAATGGCTGATCTGCGGCGTGGTAGCCAGTGCCGTTACCGTGCCGGTGCGCAAGTACCTGAAACTGAACTAAGCAACCTACAAGGCACCCCGCAGATGGGGTGCCTTTTCTATGTCCTGAACTGGCCCTATAAAAAATATGCAATTTGGCGCTTTGATGGTGCCAGAAATGGGCGTATGATAAGGCCAATCCAAAACGAGAGGGGCATAGGAAAAAATGAAAGGATACAATTTGATCAAGAAAAAGCCGGTGTTGTGGCTGACGATGACGGCGGTGCTGATGGCAATGAACGTGGTGCTGAGTTCGTTCAGCATCCCGGTGCCGGGTGGGCACCTCTATTTGAACGACATCGTCATCTGCACGGCGGCCATTCTGTTGGATCCGCTGGGGGCGTTTATTGTGGGCGGTGTCGGCGCATTTTTGGGCGATTTCTTCTTCTACCCGGCGCCGATGTTTGTCTCGCTGGCGTCCCATGGCCTGGAGGCCATCGTGATCTCGCTCTGCGCGCACAACTTGTTTAAGGACAAAAAGGCTCTGGGCGCGGGCATCGGCGTGGTGCTGGGTGCCATCATCATGGTCATTGGGTACACACTGGGCCGCGCGTTCGTCTACAGTACGCCCGAGTATGCGATCATCAAACTGCCGTTTGAAATTTTGCAGGCTGGCATTGGTGCTGTCATGGGCATGGTGCTCTGCTTCTCCCGCAACCTCGCTCAGCGCTTTGAAAAGATCTGCGCCTAACTTACTTTCTTTGAAAAGAAAGTAAGCAAAGAAACTTTAAACATATCCCCCCTGCAAGGTTGTTGCAGGGGGGATGTTTATATGATATCGCACGCTTTTGTGGCTGGTGTAGGGGTGAGCATTGCTCGCCCGCGACGTTTTGCAGTTGCGCTGATTTCCTGCGGGCGCTCCTACATCGACCTAAAAAAGACTCCCCTTGTGGACAGATTCCCCCGATACGGGAGAGGTGGCACGAAGTGCCAGAGGGGGAACGCTGCCACCGCTTGGCGTAGAGGATGGCTCCCCTTGAGGGGAGCTTTTTTGTTTTATATTGTTAAAAGTTTCTTTGCCTGCTTTTCTTTAAAGAAAGCAGGATAAAATCACTTCCCGGCCAAAAGGATCGCCAGCACGGCCTTTTCCACGTAGATGCGGTTCTCGGCCTCGTCGAAGATCTCATCGGCGTGAGCTTCCAGGATGTCGGCGGTAATCTCCTCGCCGCGGTGGGCGGGCAGCGGATGTTGAATCACGCAGTCCGGCTTGGCAAGCGCCATGCGGGCGGCGTCCAGCGTAAAGCCGTGGAAATCCCGGCGGCGCTGCTCAACTTCGCGTTCCATGCCCATGCTGACCCACACATCGGTAAACAGCACGTCGGCATCGCGGGCGGCTTCATCCGGGTCAGTGACGAGCTTGAACTTATCCCCGTAGGTTTTCGCCAGCATCAGCACATCGGCGGCGGGGCGGTAGCGCGGCGGGCAGGCCACCGTGACCGTCATGCCCACCGCCAGGCAGCCCACGATCATGCTGTTCGCCATATTGTACCCATCACCGATGAACCCGGCGCGCAGCCCGGAGAGCTTGCCTTTGCGTTCGCGTACCGTCATCAGGTCGGTCAGCACTTGCAGCGGGTGGGCGTAGTCGGTCATGCCGGAAATCACCGGCACGCCGCTGTACTGGGCCAGCATGTCCAGCGTGGTCTGCTTGTAGGTGCGGCAGACGATGGCGTCATAGTACCGCCCCAGTACGCGGGCCGTATCCTGCACGGGTTCGCCGCGGGCGGTTTGCAGGTCGTTGGCGCTCAGGTAGGTGCCCAGGCCGCCCATCTGGAAGATGCCGACCTCCAGGCTTGCGCGGGTGCGGGTGGAGTTTTTGGCAAACACCAGTGCCACTGCTTTGCCTTGCAGATCCTTGGGGTCCGCGCCCTGCTTATGCAGGCGCTTGTACTCGTCGGCTACATCCAGAATGTGCAGGATTTCTTCTGGTGTCAGGGCGCTCAATTTCAACAGATGCTTCATCAGAACTTCTCCAAAACCGTGCGCAGGGTGTCCAGCGCGGCGTCAACATCGGTCTCGGTCAAAATCAGCGGCGGCAGCAGGCGCAGGCGGGTCTTTGCCGTCAGCACCAGCAGTCCTTCCTTCTCACAGGCAGCGCGCACATCGGCGGCTTTGATGCCATCCTCAAGCGCGATGCCTACCATCAGGCCCAGACCGCTGACCTCGGTAACATGGGGCAGCGTTTTCAGCCCGGCACGCAGGCGGGCCGCCTGGGTCAGCACATTGTCCATAAAGTCCTCGTCCATGGCGTCCAGCACGGCCAGCGCACCGGCACAGACCACCGGGTTGCCGCCAAAGGTGGAGCCGTGGGTGCCGGGACCCATATGCTCGGCAATCTTGGCTGTCATCAGCACAGCGCCGATGGGCAAGCCGCCGCCCAGGCCTTTGGCGAGGGTGACGATGTCCGGGTGCAGGTCAAAATGCTCACACGCCAAAAACTTGCCGGTGCGGCCTACGCCGGTCTGCACTTCGTCTACGATCAACACCAAATCGCGCTTTTTGCAGAACTCGGCCACTTTTGCAACATAGTCGGCATCCAATGCGACCACACCGCCCTCGCCCTGCACCAGTTCCAGCATCACGGCGCAGGCGGTGTCGTCAGCGGCATCCCGCAGGGCGGCGAAATTGCCCGCGGGCACATAGGCAAAGTTCCCGGGGAACGGGCCGAAATATTGGTGGAATACATCCTGGCCGGTAGCGGTCAGGGTAGCCAGCGTGCGGCCGTGGAACGAGTTTACCAGCGTAATGACCTTGTTGCGGGCTGCGCCGTAGGTATCCGTGGCATATTTGCGGGCGGCTTTGATCGCGCCCTCGTTGGCCTCGGCACCCGAGTTGCCGAAGAATACCGCGTCCATGCCGGTACGGCGGCACAACTTTTTGGCCAACTTGCCGCAGGGGGCGGTGTAGTACAGGTTGGAGGTATGCTGCAAGGTTGCGGCCTGGTCGCAGACAGCCTGCACCCAAGCGGGGTGGCAGTACCCCAACGAATTGACGCCGATGCCGGAGGTAAAGTCGAGATAACGCTTGCCCTCGGGGTCGGCGGCGGTCATGCCGTGGCCCTCGGCCAGCACAACCTGGCTGCGGGCGTAGGTGTGCAGCACATACTTGTTATCGCGTTTGATGACTTTTTCGGTTTGCATGGCGTACCCTCCTTAGTGGTTGCCGCGGCGGTAGAACATCGTACCGGCGCCGCGGTCGCTGAACATTTCCAACAGGATGGAATGGGGTACACGGCCGTCAATGATAACGGCTTCGTGTACGCCCTGATAAATCGCGTCGGCCATACCCTCAATCTTGGGCAGCATGCCGCCGGCAATAACCCCGGCTGCCTTGTAGCCCTCGATCTCAGAGACTTCGACCTCGGGGATCAGGGTGGATTCATCATTCTTATCATACAGCAGGCCGACGATATCGGTCATGCTGACGAGCTTTTCTGCATGCAGTGCAATGGCGATCTCGGCTGCCGCAGTGTCGGCGTTGATGTTGTAGGGGATGCCGTTGTCATCCATGCCCACGGTGGCAATGACCGGGATGAAGCTGTCCGCCAGCAGGTGTTCAATCAGCGTCGTATCAACATTTTCAATCTCGCCGACATACCCTAGGTCTACATCCGATTTACGGCTGCACGTGATGGTGTGGCCGTCCATGCCGCACAGACCGACGCCGCGGCCCTTCAGCAGTGCGACGAGATCCTTGTTGACCTGGCCTGCCAGCACCTGCTGCACAATGCCCATCGTTTCCTCGTCGGTGTAGCGCAGGCCGTTCACGAACTTGGACTCTTTGCCCACGCGGGCCAGCATTTTGTTGATAGCCGGGCCGCCGCCGTGCACCAGCACCACCCGCACGCCCAACAGCGTTAAGGTGACAAGGTCGTTCATGACGGCCAGCTTCAGCTCATCGTTGACCATGGCGTTGCCGCCGTATTTAATGACCAGCGTTTTGCCGTGATATTTCTGGATATAGGGCGTAGCTTCGCTGAAAAGCAGCGCCATTTCTTCGTTTTTCATTGCACAGTCCCCTCGTCCCCAAAGCACGTATCAGGTGCGGTAATCGCCGTTGATCTTCACGTAGTCGTAGGTCAGGTCGCAGCCCCAGGCCTTGGCGGTAAAGTCGCCGCTGCCCAGGTCGACCAGGATCTGGATCTCGTCCTCCTTCAGCACCTTGGCGGCTTCGTCCTCGCTGTAGGGGTGGTAGGCGGCGTTCTCGCAGACAAAGACCTCACCGGCCTTGCTCTTCAGGCGCACGGCGGTTTTGCCGATATCAAAGTCGCCGGGGGTGTAGCCGATGGCGCAGAGGACACGGCCCCAGTTGGCATCCGCGCCGAACATCGCGGCTTTGAACAGGGAGGAGTGGATGACGCTCTTGGAGACTGCGCGGGCGGTCAGCAGGTCGGGTGCGCCGGTTACGATGCACTCCAGCAGCTTGGTAGCACCCTCGCCGTCGCCGGCCAGCTCACGGCTGAGCTGCTCGGCCACTTGGGTCAGTGCCGCAACAAAGGTGTCGTAGTCGGCGGTGCCGGGCTGGACCTCGGCCCCGGACAGGCCGGAAGCCAGCAGCAGTACAGTATCGTTGGTGGAGGTGTCGCCGTCGACCGAGATCTGGTTAAAAGTGGCAGGTACAACACTGGACAGCGCGGCTTGCAGCACGGCGGGCTCGACCTTCACGTCGGTGGTGATGAAGAGCAGCATTGTCGCCATGTTGGGGTGGATCATGCCGGAACCTTTGGCGATGGCACCCATACGGCAGGTCTTGCCGCCGATGGGGAACTCGATGGAGACTTCTTTAGAATGGGTGTCGGTCGTCATGATGGCAGTGGCAGCGTCGTGGCTGCCTGCATCGGTCGCAGCCAGCTTGGCGGCCGCGGCAGGAATGCCCTTAGCGAACGGCTCAATGCTCATGGCCTGGCCGATAACGCCGGTGGAGGCGGGCAGCACATCGTCGGCGCTGATGCCCAGCTCATTGGCGACAATCTCGCAGGTCTCCTTGGCAAGCTCAATGCCGTTGGGGGCGCAGGTGTTGGCGTTGCCGCTGTTGACGACGATGGCCTGCGCGTAGCCGTCCTTCAAATGCTCACGGTCGACCGTGATAGGCGCGCCGTAGACCTTGTTGGTAGTGTAGCAGCCCGCACCGGCGCAGCGGACATCGGCCTTGATGAGCGCCAGATCCAGCTTGGAGTGGTTATGCCGGATACCGCAATGCACACCGGCGGCGGAGAATCCGGCGGGTGCACAGATGCCGCCGGGAATCGACTTGAAGTTTTCCATGATTCATCCCTCTATTTTACGTATGTTTGTTGTTTTTACAGCGCCAGCCCGGCGGTCTCGTCCAGGTCCAGCATCAGGTTCATGCACTGTACGGCCGCACCGGAAGAACCCTTGCCCAAATTGTCAAACAGGCTGATCAGCTCCATCTGGGTGCCGTCGGGGTTGGCCAGGCAGAAAATTTCCAGCCGATCCAGCCCTGCCAGCTTGTTGGCCGCCAGAAATCCGCCGTCGGTGCCCTCGTTCAACGGGTGGACGGTGATCATCTTCTGGTCCGCGTAATACTCGGCCAGCGCGTCAGCTACCTGCTGCGCGGTCAGACCCAGGGCGGGCAGATCCAGCGGGATCATTGTTTCCATCCCGGCGTAGTAGTCAGCCACCACCGGCACAAAGGTGGGCGGGGTGGCCAGGCCGGTGATGGCGGCCATCTCGGGCAGGTGCTTGTGGTGCAGCGCCAGCCCGTAAGGGCGGGGTGCATCCAACGCGTGGTCGGTACGCTCTGCCTCATACTGGGCGATCATCTTTTTGCCGCCGCCGGAATAGCCGGTCAGGCTCGTGCAGTGCAGCAGCGCGGTCTTGGGCACAAGACCCAGCTCCACCAACGGGGCCACCGGGGCAATAAAGCCGGTGGCGTGGCAGCCGGGCACGGCCACGCGGGTGGCGGTGTGCAGGGCTTCGCGGGTGCCGTGCAGCTCGGGCAGGCCATAGGTCCAGCCCGGCGCGGTGCGGTGCGCGGTGGAAGTATCCAACACGCGCACATCGGGCCGCAGCAGCGGAACGACCTCGCGGGCGGCATCGTCCGGCAGGCAGAGGAACGAGAGATCACTCTCGTTGATAACAGCCGCGCGGGCGTGTACGTCCTTGCGGTCGGCCTCGGAGATATGCAGGGTCGTAAATTCCGGCCGCTCGGCCAGGCGGTCCGCAATGCGCAGCCCGGTCGTGCCGGAACTGCCATCGACGAAGATCTTATAGTTTCCCATTTTTACACCCCATCCATGTTCGGGTATCTTACGGGCGGATATGGAATCCGCCCCTACAGGCAATACCCTATTATAACGGTAAAAATTCGGGGACATTCGCACGGCACATTCCCTATGCGCCCGTGCGGTTTTAGATATGCCGCCCTTATTACTTCAATTTCTCTTTCACCAACTCGATCTGCTTCAGCACACTGGCCTTGGTGGGGCCGCCGTAACTGGTGCGGCCCTCACAGCAGGTGGTCAGGTCGATGGCAGTATACACGTCCTCGTTAAACAGGCTGCTGTACTGCTTGAACTCATCCAACGTCAGCTCTTCCAGCGTCTTGCCCTCGCGGATGCAGGCGGCCACCATCGTGCCGGTGCATTTGTAGGCATCGCGGAACGGCATGCCCTTTTTGGTCAGGTAGTCGGCGCAGTCGGTGGCGTTGATAAAGCCCTTGGCGGCGGCGCGGCGCATGTTGGCGGGCAGCGGGGTCATCGTGGCCAGCATCGGGGTCACGGTGCGCAGGCAAAGCTCCAGCGTATCCACGGCGTCAAAAATGGCTTCTTTATCCTCCTGCATGTCCTTGTCATAAGCCAGGGGGATGCCCTTCATCATGACGAGCAGGGTGTTCAGGTCGCCGTATACGCGGCCGGTCTTGCCGCGAATCAGCTCGGTCACGTCGGGGTTTTTCTTCTGCGGCATAATGGACGAGCCAGTCGTAAAGGCGTCATCCAGTTCAATGAACTTGAACTCCCAGCTGCACCACAAAATGATTTCCTCGCTCAAACGGGAAAGGTGCATCATGCAGGTCGCCATGGCGCTGCACAGCTCAATACAGAAATCGCGGTCCGATACACCGTCGATGGAGTTGCCGCAGGGGGCGGCGAAGCCCAGCTGTTCCGCCGTGTAAAAACGGTCCAGCGGATAGGTGGTGCCAGCCAGCGCGCCGGAACCCAGCGGGCACTCAGCGTCCATGCGGGCGGTGGCATCCTGCAAACGGCCCAGATCACGCAGCAGCATCCAAGCGTAGGCCATCAACTGGTGGCCGAAGGTCACAGGCTGCGCGCGCTGCAAATGAGTGTAGCCGGGCATGACATAACCCGCGCCCTTTTGGGCCTGGTCGCACAGCACGCTGACCAGCTCTTTGATCTGGCCCTGGATGTGTTTGCTGGCTTCGCGTAGATTCAGGCGGATATCCAATGCCACCTGGTCGTTGCGGCTGCGGCCGGTGTGCAGCCGCTTGCCGGCATCGCCCACGCGGGCGGTAAGGCTCTGTTCCACAAAGGTGTGTACGTCCTCGGCGTTGGGATCGATTTCCAGCGCACCGGAGTGCAGATCATCCAAAATGGAGTGCAGGCCTTTGTGGATATCGTCCACATCCTGTTGGGAGATAATGCCCTGGCGCCCCAGCATGGCCGAGTGCACCAGGCTGCCCTGGATATCCTGCTCGATCATGCGCGCATCAAAGCGGATGGACGAGTTAAAGTCGTTTACGCGGCTGTCTACGGCCTTGCTTGCGCGGCCCTGCCAAAGTTGCGGCATAAGAATCCTCCGATAAATCGTTAGAAAATATTCTGCTTACAAAACGCCAAAACCGCCAAGGGGGCATGCCCTCCTGGCGGTGCTTATGGCATTGGGCGATTAGTCCTTGGTGGGCCAGCTCTGGGCCAGCTTGGCACGCTCAGCAATGGGCAGGCCAAACAGGTTGATGAAGCCGTTCGCGTCGGCCTGGTTGTAATCGTCATCCTCACCGAAAGACGCGGTCTGCTCATCGTACAAGGTGTACGGGCTGGTGACACCGGCGTTGATCATGTTGCCCTTGTACAGCTTCAGGGTAACGTCGCCGGTCACGGTCTTTTGCAGATCGTCGGTGAAGGCGCTCAGGGCTTCACGCAGCGGGGTGAACCACTGGCCGTTGTAGACCAGCTCGCCCATTTTCTGGGCAATGCTCTCCTTGAAGTGGAAAGCCTCTTTGTCAATGGTGATGGTTTCCAGCACGTTGTGTGCTTTGTACAGGATGGCACCGCCCGGGGTCTCGTAGACGCCGCGGCTCTTCATGCCGACCAGACGGTTCTCGACGATATCCAACAGGCCGATGCCGTTGGCACCGCCGACTTTGTTCAGGTATTCGATCAGGGCCACGCCGTCCATCTCCTGGCCGTCCACAGCGGTGGGAACGCCCTTCTCAAAGTGGATCTTGACGTAGGTCGGCTTATCGGGAGCCTGCTCGGGGGAGACACCCAGCTCCAGGAAGCCGGGCTTGTTGTACTGCGGCTCCAGAGAGGGCTTCTCGAGGTCAAGGCCCTCATGGCTCAGGTGCCACAGGTTCTTGTCCTTAGAATAGTTGGTCTCACGGTTGATCTTCAAGGGGATATTGTGGGCCTCGGCGTAGTCGATCTCTTCGTCACGGCTCTTGATGTCCCACTCACGCCACGGGGCAATGATAGCCATCTCGGGGGCCAGGGCCTTGAGGGTCAGCTCGAAACGGACCTGGTCGTTGCCCTTGCCGGTGCAGCCATGGCAGATGGCGTCGGCATTCTCTTTCTTGGCGATTTCTGCCAAGGCGGCAGCAATGCAGGGACGTGCGTGAGAGGTGCCCAGCAGGTAATCCTCATACTTGGCGTCAGCCTTCAGGCAGGGCCAGATGTAGTTTTCAACGTAGTCTTTCTTCAGGTCCAGGATGTACAGCTTGGAAGCGCCGGTCTTGATCGCTTTTTCTTCCAGGCCGTCCAACTCGGTGCCCTGGCCAACATCGCCGGAAACGGCAACGACTTCGCAGTTGTTATAGTTTTCTTTCAGCCAGGGAATGATGATGGACGTGTCCAGACCGCCGGAGTATGCCAGAACGACTTTTTTGATGTCTTTCTTGTTCTTTTTCATGATGCTTACCTCTCCCAACTCATTTGTTCAGGACGCCGGGGATGCTGCTTGCCGTCGCCGTGAATATTTATTCATCTGATATTGCATATTATACAACTTTATACAGGAATTGCAAGCGGTAAAACAGACAAAGGATTTTCTACTTTTCCTGTTTTTTTAGGCATAATATACAGCGAAATGCACACTTCATACAGAAAAACCGATGAATATACATCCTGCGACGGAAATTGCCCCTACTTTTATAAATATAGCACTGTTGTAGGAAAAAGACAATAAAAAAATACGCGGCGTTTTGCGGTTGCCGCTTGCCGCCGCCCGACAGATTGACCCCTCCGGGGCCAAATCTTCCGCTACTCCCGTTCTGTAGGGGCCGATGCTCGTCATTGGCTCGCCCCGGGTAGGTGCTAACTTACATGTGGGGTGTAGGGGCAAGCATTGCACGCCCGCTGAATCTTGCGTTGCCGCTAAACTGCACGGGCGAACAGTGTTCGCCCCTACGCTCCCTTTGCCGTTAGTATCGTAGGGAGGGGCCACCTTGCAATAGCCGCAGCCTAAAGGCTCCCCTTGAGGGGAGCTGTCACCGAAGGTGGCTGAAGGGTGGCCGGATGCTGATTTCTGCCTCGATGCCCCCCTTCGCTCGCCTACCAACAGGAACTCCTTTCTAGGGCAACACCGCACAATTCCCGCCTTACGGCTTAAGCACCGCTTCGGCGGCTCCGGCACTGCCTCACCTTTGCAGCACAAAGTATTATCTGCGCTTTTGGCTTAGCATCTGCCGCACCTCGCTCGCCGTATCGGCACTTAGAATTATGCGGTATTGCCCTAGGGGTGCCTTACTCCGCCGCAAACATCCCCAACAAAAACAAAAACGAGACGGCCACTGCCCCGTCTCGTTTTTTTAAAAAGAAGGAGAAAAACAGAACGTCTTGCCGGCGCCTGCATCGAATGGAAACCACCCCTCTACAAGTGGATGCCGTTCCTTGGGAATCGGCAGGGCGCTCTGGTATTCTTCCTCTTTATCCTATTGGGAAAGCTCTTGCTTTCGATGCCTAAATATTACACTATTTTTGTCGAGAATGCAAGATACGAATTTATACAACATGCAATAAACAACATATAACATTTTGTGCAAAATAACCAAGTTTAAATGCAAAAGTCGTACAAATAGCCCCGGCGCGTTCAAAACACGCCGGGGCGTAAAATCATACGGTTTATAGGGTTTTACTGGGCGTCAACAGGCACAGTCCAGCCCTTGGTATCGGGCAGCTTGCCCCACTGGATACCGGTCAGGGTGTCGTACAGCTTCTGGGTCAGTTCGCCGATCTTGCCGCCGCTGATGTGGGCAACCTTGCCCTCCCAGTCCAACTCCTTGACGGGGGAAACAACAGCGGCCGTGCCGGTGCCAAAGACCTCTTCCAGCTTACCCTCGTCGGCAGCCTTCATGATGTCGGCAATGGCAACGCGCTCCTCGTGTACCTTGTAGCCCCAGTCCTTCAGCAGTTCGATGATGGAACGGCGGGTAACGCCGGGAAGAACGGTGCCCACGCAGGGAGCAGTGTAGATCTCACCGTCGATCTTGAACATAATGTTCATCGAGCCGACTTCCTCAACATACTTCTTTTCAACGCCGTCCAGCCACAGCACCTGGCTGAAGCCACGCTCCTCGGCCAGCTCGCCAGCCTTGATGGAAGCAGCGTAGTTGCCGCCGCACTTGGTAAAGCCGGTCAGGCCCGGGGCGGCACGGATGTACTGATCTTCGACATAGATACGAACGGGATCAAGGCCCTCGGCGTAATAAGCGCCGGACGGAGCGGCGATGACGGCAAAGCGGTAATGCTTGGCGGCGTGTACGCCCAGGCCCACGTCGGTGGCGATGCAGAACGGACGGATGTACAGCGAAGCACCGTCAGAATGCGGCACCCAGTCGCGGTCAACATCGACCAGCGTCTTGACGGCCTGCACGAAATCCTCCGGCGGGATGGGGGGCATGCCCAGACGATCCGCAGAATCGTTGAAACGGTTGGCGTTGCAGTCGGGGCGGAACAGCTGGATCTTGCCCTCGGCAGTGCGGTAGGCTTTCATGCCCTCAAAAATTTCCTGTGCATAGTGGAACACCGTGGTGGCGGGGTCCATTTCCCAGCAGCCGTACGGGACGATGCGGGCATCGTGCCAGCCCTCACCGGCGGTATAGTCCATCAGGAACATATGATCGCTGAAAATCTTGCCGAAGCCCAGCTTTGACTCGTCCTGCGGTTTCTGTTTCGGATGCTCGGTTTTCACAATTTTGATATCCAACATGATTTTGCACTCTCCCTTTATATATTCAAGATATATTCAAGCGCGCTTGGCCGCACAGCAAAGCGCGGATGATGGTTGAATTTATTATAGCGCTGTAAAGCGGCAAATACAAGACCCCATTTTATTTCATATTGCACCCGCCGCGAAAATGGGGTACAATTATAGTGCTTAAAGATGTAGGGGCGAGCAGTGCTCGCCCGCGGGCCGATGCGAGCATCGGCCCCTACGCGTAAAATCTAACGATGGTCGTAGGGGTGTATCCGCCCGCAAGTATGATGATAGAGAGGTTTACCATGGTAAAAGCAGTCATTTTTGATATGGACGGCCTGATGTTTGACACCGAGCGTTTGTGGGATACCCTGTGGGAGCCTGCCTGCAAGGAACTGGGCCTGCCCCTGCCCACGGATATGGCCAAGTTCCAGGCGGGCGGCCGCGGCCTGGCGGGCGATAACCTGCGCCGCCATGTGGCCGAGTACATCCCTGGTGACCCGCAAAAGGTGCTGGACAAGGTCTGGCAGCTGGCCAACGTCCGCTTCGCCCAGGGCGTGCCCTGCAAACCGGGCCTGAAAGAATTGCTCTCCACGCTGGAAGATATGGCCATGCCGCGCATCGTCGCCAGCTCCAGCCCGCGCAATATGATCGAGATGAATTTGCAGACTTCCGGCACGGCGCGCTACTTCCATGATGTGGTCTCCGGCACCGAGGTCGCGCACAGCAAGCCCGCACCCGATACCTTTTTGCTGGCGGCACAAAAACTGCACACCGATCCGAAAGACTGCCTTGTGCTGGAGGACAGCTTCAACGGTGTGCGTGCAGGCCGCGCGGCCGGGTGTGTCACCGTCATGGTCCCTGACCTGATGCAGCCTACCGACGAGATCAAGGCCCTGTACAACTGCTGCTGCAAGGATCTGCTGGAAGTCCGCGACCTGCTGATCGAAGGCAAGCTCTAAAATAAACAAGTCAGCCCCGGCAGGTGGTAAAGCTACCACCGCCGGGGGCTGTTGTTTACAATGCACTGCCTTTTTGCGGGATGAACAGTCCGCGCATGTCCGCGTGCTCGAGTTCCAGCAGCTGGACTTTTTTCTCTAGGCCGCCAGCGTAGCCGGTCAGGCTACCGTTTGTCCCCACCACACGGTGGCACGGGATGATGAGGGAGATCGGGTTGTGCCCCACGGCGCCACCCACTGCCTGCGCAGATACCCGGCTACCCTGCTGCGCCGCCAGCTGCCGGGCGATATCGCCGTAAGTTAGGGTCTGCCCATAGGGGATCGTGAGCAAAATATCCCACACGGCTTTGCGGAACGCCGAACCCGCCGGGTGCAGCGGCGGGGTGAAATCTGGCACATACCCGGCAAAATACAGGTCCAGCCAGCGCGCTGCTTCGGCCAGGATGGGGGTGCTTTTCTGCACGATTTCGGCAGGGAGCGTGCGGGCAAAGTATTTCTGCCCATCAAACCACAGTCCCACCAGCCCGGTTTCATCCGCCGCCAGCAAAATACCGCCCAGCGGGGATGCGTATGGTTGAATGCAAATCATATGGCACCTCCCTAAGCAACAAAATTGCCGCTCTTTTGCCAAAATTATAGCATAAAAGAGCGGCAATTTCTATCCGTTAATAGTCACATTCCGTGTGCAGATAATGCTGAACACGGGAAGCATCTTCTGCGTGTACCGATAAGTACCACATCGACCGCACAGCGCCCGCAGCCGGGAAAACGCTGTTGGGTGCGGCGGCGCGTCATACTTTGCGTGGTAAATATCCGGGGGTAAGCTGCTTTTGAGAGCGGCTCACCAGCCGATTTGCCCGTCCCCGGCCATCAGTGCCGTCATTTCTTCGATGCGTTCCAGCGGGAACGGCGGCGCGCAAAGCGGTTTCAGGGCAATGCTCATCAGTTTCATCGGATTGTCGTCGGCGGCCACGCGGTTGGAGCTAAGCTTGCCGCAGCGCTTGCAGCGGTGGATGATGGCCCATTCCCCGCCCTTGCGCACCCAGACGGCAATCGGCTCCATCACGCTGCCGCAGTCGGCTGCGCGGTCGCCGGGTTCGTCGTCCACATGCAGGCTGGCCAGGCAGTTTGGGCAATGGTTGCGGTGGTCGCTTCCGGCGTTCTGCGGGGTGCACAGCCGCCCGCAGACCTTGCAGGTAAAGCTGTCGTGGCAGGCGTGGGTCTTGTAATAGTTTTTGGTAAAAGCTTTGCGTTTGTTTTCGCGGTTCATTGTATTTCCTCCTGAAGTGTTTGTGACAGCTCTTCGGGAGGAATGGCTTGTGCCAGACCTCCCGGTCAGCGCACAAGCTCCAGTGACAAAATAGAATGCTTCAAAAAATACCTCTTTAAGATTGAAAATAAAAACGCAGCGTCGAATGCTTTTTTAAGGGGCGGTCAGCACTGCGTCCGGGCGTCTGGCAGAAGTTGGATTTGATAATTTTGCGCGTTGATGATGCCCTTCCTGCCTGCATTTGGGGCAGAAAAGCGGAAAATTCCGCAAGACGGTATCCGGCAAAAGCCGGGCGCGCGTCTTGGCCCCGCAAAACGGGCAGAAGATCCAGCGCTCGTTGTCCATAGCGCATCACCTTTCAGTATGGAGAAGCGTTGTAGGTACGGTAAAAAAGTCGCACATGGGCGTCCAGTTTGGCAAGGCATTCGGCCTCGCGCTGGGGCTCGCGGTCACATACGCCCAGCAGTGTGATAACGGGCGAAACGTACATCAGCGCCAGCATGTCAGGATCCTCGCCGCGCAGCTCGCCCTGGGCAATCAGTGTGCGGAACAGCGCCGCGTGGTAGGCGACCACCCGGTCCACATACCGCTGCGAGCAATAGGCCGCCAGCGCGGGTGAGCGAAACTGCTCCAACGTCATCATGCGGCGGAACTGGCTGATAGCGGCATCGTGCAGCGAGTAGACGAAAAGCTGGCGAACTTTTTCCGCTAGGTCGTCCGCCGTGATCTGCGAAAACGTGGAAACATCCTGCCGTACGCCCTGCGCATGGATATCGATGACGTCGGTGTCGCGCTCATAACGGGCAGTGGTACTTTCCACAAGAGCGTCGAAAATTGCCTGCTTACTGGCAAAGTGGTTGTACAGCGAGGGTGCCTTGATGCCCACCGCCTTGGCAATCTCCGCCACGCCGACGGCATCATATCCTTTTGCCGAGAACAGCTCCAACGCCTTATCCAAGATCCGCTGCCGGGTATCATCCTGTTTCATTCCATGTATTCCTAACTAATGTTCGTTAGTTATAATATAGAGGATAATGCAAGGGTTGTCAAGAGAAATAGTGAATATAAAACAAAAAAGGCAACTTACCATTCAGTAAGTTGCCTTGGTGCGCCGGAAGAGACTCGAACTCCCGACCTTCTGATTCGTAGTCAGACACTCTATCCAGCTGAGCTACCGGCGCGGAACGTGTATTATAATACCATCCATTCCCCAAAATGTCAAGCATTTTTTCAAAAAAAGTTTCTGCGTTTTTTATTATTGCCCGGCGGGCGGTTTTGGGGCGTTTGGCTTGCAATTTTGGCCTGAGTGTGATAAGTTTATAACAATCACTATGCCGATCTTTGATCGTGTCTGCCGGGGGTGCAAGATTGCGGCAGCCCCGGCCCGGGAAAGGATTTCAACCATGAACAATACAGAACTGTACGACCTCTGGCGCACTCGCGCGGTGGAGGACCCTGATCTGCCCGCCGAATTGGACGGCATCCAGAATGATGCCGATGCCATCAATGACCGCTTTTACCGCGACCTGGCCTTTGGCACGGGCGGCTTGCGCGGCGTGATCGGCGCAGGCAGCAACCGCATGAACATCTACACCATCCGCCGCGCCACACAGGGCCTGGCGGATTACATCAACGCCGCAGACCTGCCCAAAAAGGTCGCCATCGGGTACGACAGCCGTCATAAGGGCGAGCTGTTCAGCCGCGAGGCCGCCCGCGTGCTGGCCGCCAACGGCATTACCGCCTACCTCTACCCCCGGCTGGAGCCCACCCCGGCACTGTCCTGGGCGGTGCGCTACCTGGGCTGCGGCGCGGGTATCTGCGTGACGGCCAGCCACAATCCGGCCAAGTACAACGGCTACAAGGTTTACGGGGCCGACGGCTGCCAGATCACGCTGGAAGCTGCCGCCGCCGTGCTCGCTGCCATCGACAAGCACGACTACTTCGATTCTATCGAACTGACCGACTTTGATACCGCCGTGGCCGCAGGCAAGATCGTCTGGATCGACGACCAGTGCCTGAGCGACTTTGTCGATGCCGTGCTGGCGCTGCGCCCCGGCAACGATGTCTCCAAGCTCAAACTGGTCTACACGCCGCTGAACGGCTCCGGCCTGGAACCCGTCAAGCTGCTGCTGAACCGCATGGGTGTGACGCAGGTCACGGTTGTGCCCGAGCAGGAGAAACCGGACGGCTCGTTCCCCACCTGCCCTTATCCCAACCCCGAGATCCGCGAGGCGATGGAGACCGGCCTGAAGCTGTGCGACACTGTCAAGCCCGACCTGATGATCGGCACCGACCCGGACTGCGACCGCATGGGTGCAGCCGTGCCGGACGGCCAGGGAGGCTACCGGCTCATCACCGGCAACGAGATGGGGGTGCTGCTGTTTGACTACATCTGCCGCACCCGCCTGGGCAACGGTACGATGCCCAAGGACCCCGTGGCCGTAACGACCATCGTGTCCACCGACATGGCGACCCCCATCGCTAAAAAGTACGGCGTAGAGCTGCGCCGTACGCTGACCGGCTTTAAGTTTATCGGCGAGCAGATCGGCTTTCTGGAAGCCGAGGGCCACCCTGAGCGGTATATCTTCGGCTTTGAGGAAAGCTACGGCTACCTGTCCGGCGCGCATGTGCGTGACAAGGACGCCGTCAATGCCGTGATGCTGGCCTGCGAGACTGCTGCCTACTACGCCGCGCAGGGCATGAGCCTGCTGGACGCTGTCAACGCGCTGTACAAAGAGTTCGGCTTCTACCGCAACGCGCTGGAAAGCTTTACGTTTGAGGGCGAGACCGGCATGCACAAGATGCAGAGCATCATGGCCGGGCTGCGCGCCAACGCCCCCAAGGTCATTGCCGGGTACGAGGTCGCCGGTGTGGTGGATTACGACACCGACGGCACCGGCCTGCCCCGCGCCGATGTATTGGAATACCGCCTGGCCAACGGAGCCAAGCTGATGGTGCGCCCCAGTGGCACCGAGCCGAAGATCAAGGTGTACCTGTCTGCCGTGGCTGGCAGCGAAGCCGACGCCGATGCCATCAATCAGGCCCTGGCCGATGCGGCAAAGGATTGGATGAAATAACGTCGTAAAATAGAAAGAAAGTCTCCCCGGGAATTTGTGCGGGTTGGATGCAAACATCCGCCTCTACGGTTCCCGGGGAGACTTTTTTAAATTTATTTCCCATACAGTGCCGCACCGGATTCTATCAAAATATCCGGTTCCAGCTTCAGCCCGGGCTTGCGGCCTTTTTGGGCTTCGACCAGAAACAGCCACGGTGTGCTGCCTGCGCGCTGGCGCACAAAGGCAAGCCGTTTGGGTTCCAGCCGGGCGGCGCGCAGGGCGCACAGCACTTCCACCAGTTGGTCAGGGCGCTGGCACAACACGAACCGTCCGCCGTCCCGCAGGGCGCGGCGGGCGCACTGGGCCACATCCTCGATCGTGCAGGTCACAGTGTGGCGGGCGGCGGCCCGCACAGGGTCGGGGCTTTGGGGGCCTGCCGTAAAATACGGCGGGTTGCAGGCGGCAAAGCCGTAACGCCCTTGCTCGGGTCCGGCGGCGCAAAACGTCCGCAGGTCGCCCTGCACAGGGGTGATATGGTCAATGCCGTTTTCCGCCACAGCCTGCACACACAGGGCGCTGGCGTCTGGGTCCAGTTCCAGTGCCGTGCAGAAGCCGCGGTGCCCGGCATCGTGCCATAAAAGCGAGATGATGCCGCACCCGCTGCACAGGTCCAGCGCCCATTCAGCCCGGCGCGGTTGGGCAAAGCGGCCCAGCAGCAGTGCGTCGGTGCCAAAGGTGGCACGCGGGGCGGTCAGCACTTGGGTGCCGTTGTCTAAAATTTCCACGCCGCTCATGCTTTACCGCGCAGCAGGGCATATTTCATCAGGCCGATCTGAGTCTTGCTGTCCTTGATCTCACCGCTCAGCACTTTTTGCAGGGCCTCTTCAAATGGCATCCGCACGACATCCAGGAACTCTCCAGCGTCCAGATGCTGGCCGCCTTTGTGCAGGCCCGTGGCGGCCCAGAGGTAGATCTTCTCGCTGTCGTAGCCGACTGTGGGGTAGACGACACCAAGGTCGATGTAATTGTCAGCAGACAGGCCGCACTCCTCGCTCAGCTCACGCTTGGCGGACTCAAACGGGTCCTCGCCGGGTTCCAGTTTGCCAGCGGGCAGCTCCCAGATCTCCTCTCCAAACGCATAACGGAACTGGCGCACCAAGTAAATGCAGCCCTCGTCATCAATAGGCAGCACGCAGGCTCCGCCGTGGTGGTGTACGATCTCCCGCAGGCTGGTGCGGCCATCCTCCAGACGGACGGTGTCCAGTGTGACATGAATGACATGCCCGTTGAAAATTTCCCTGCTTTCCAGTTTGGTTTCGATATGCGGCATGGAATAGCACTCCTTCTTTTTATAATAGGCGCAGGCAGAAATCTATAAATTCAACGGTATATTTCTGGGTGCGCACCAGGTTGGAATCTTTTAAGTTGGCCATGTAATCGGCCAGGCGGTTGGCCAGCGCGACATGCTGCATCGTGTATTCGCGGCAGAATCCGTTGTCGGACTCGTCGGACAGCGCGCAGAAAACCATGCTCTGGCCACGGTAGACGCCGACGGTAATGCGCGGGTCCAGCGGGAACGCATCGTTATTGACGATGCGCAGCACGGCGGTGCCGCGCTCGCAGGCATCACGCATCCGCAGCAGCAGCTCACGCCGGGCTTCGGGCGGCAGGGTGCCGGTCAGGGCGGCGTCTACATCCACCATACGGCCGGTGCGTACAAAGTCCGTCAGGCCGTCCTCGCTGAAATAAAACTCGTAAGGCGCTGTCAGCCAGGTTTGCATATAGTCGGCCAGGCCGGGCATCGTTTTCAGCGGGCCCAAGGCCTGCGGCGCATAGCGGCGGATCATATCCAGGTCGATGAATTTGGACACCGGCGGCTGGGCGCGCATATAGTAACTCTCGGTCCGGTCGTTCAGCATCCGGGCGGAAAGCTCCATCGCTTCCTGGAAGCTGTGCGCGTCCGACGCCAGTGCAAACAACACCGGCGCTTCCAGATACTGGCGGCTGAACTCAAGGCGCAGGCATTGCACGACCGACGGCTCGGTCAGGCAGATGCACTTTTGCAGCGAAAAGTCCATCATCACAGCGATATCGGGAAACAGTACATAGACCGGCATCAAAACACCGGGCAGCGGCCCCGCAAAAGGTGAGAGGGAAAGCCGTGCCTCGTACTGCATCGTGTGCAGGGCCAGAAACGGCAGGGCACGGGACACCGTGCGGATGTTGCTGATGAGGTCATCGTGCGAGTCATCGTTGGCGACATACCGCAGGAGGTGGCACACCGGCTTGGGTGCCGCGACCGCCGAAAATGCATTGATGAGAATGGAGCTCAGCGGATAGTCACCCACAAACGGCGAGAGCATCAACGGGCGATTTTCCTCACTGCGCAGGTAGCGCAGAAGCAGCAGGTACAACTGCTGCGTTACGGTCTGGTAGCCCTGGAAGCAGCGCGTGCAGAAGGCAGCTTCGATGTCGGCATCGCTGCGGGCGTTGGGCACGACCATGTTGTCCATCGGATGGTCGTTGGAGCGCAGCGCTGTTTGCAGCAGTTCGTACAGCGCGTCGTCGGTGCGCTGGGTTTGTGCGCCGCTGCGCTGTTCTACGTATAGGGCATTCAGGTGCGCGGACTGGCGCTGGTTGAGGCTAAGTGCATCGATGAGCTGTTGCAGCTGGGCGCGGTTGGGTGTGCGTTTGCCGTTAAGGATCTTATACAGCGACGACCGGTCGATCTGTGCCCGGCGGGCCAGCTCGGTCATCGTGCCGGGATAGCGCCCGGCCAGGATCTTTAATCTTTGGCTTAGGTCATTCATGGGTGGGTCTCCGTTATGAGATGGTAGTTATCTGTATCATACCGCAAAGCGCGGAAAAGCGCAACTGGTTTGCGGTATGTACCGCTTACTGCTGCCTTGGCGTAATTACAATTCTCCCCGTGAGCTTTACAAAAAAACTTGCTTTTCAACATTTTTCCCCAGAATACCAGAATAATATTTTATTGTTGCGCAATTTGTGTTATGGTAAAAGCAACTGCTTTTTCCGGGAATGGTGCATGCGATATGATGAGTTACGAAGAATTTACCCAAAAGGAGGCCGTGTTGGAGAACGCCCCGCGGGCGGAGCGTGAAAAATTCTACGCGGATATTCTCGAAAAGGAAACCGGCAAGACCGATGTGCGGATGATGGCCTACTTCCATGCGTCGCTGCTGCATTACCGGGAAGGGGATTTCCGCGCAGCGCGGGAAATTCTGGAACCGTTCGTCATTGATTACCAGAGCTATGCCTACCGCCCGGAGATCATCGCCTGCTTTAACCTGATGGGTGTGGCCGCCTACTGCGAATGCGCATATGCCCTGGCCCGCTTTTATATCCGTGAGGGGCTCAAAATCGCACGTGAGCACAAAGAAGCGAGCCGCTATTCCTACGAGTACAATAACCTCGCCGTAACTTATCTGGCCCAGCGCGATTACGAACAGGCGCTTGATGCCATCCGCGAGGCTGAGCAAAATCTGCCGCAATCTGATAAAGAAATGCACGCCTACGTCTTACCGCAACCTGGCCGAGATCAGCTGCCATGTGGGCCATCTGGACGAAGCCTGCGCCGCGCTGACCAAATGTGTGGAAGAATACGACGGCAGGGACGTGCTGGCGGACGATATCCTGATGCTGGAACTGCTGCTCTACTACAAACTGGGCGACACCGCGCACTACGAAGCCTGCCGGGGAGAAATCTGGGAACAGCTGCCCACGATGCACGCGGCCGAGTTCAGCAACGCGGCCAGCAACCTGTTTGATTGTGCGATGGATGCCGGGGACAGCGTGCAGATCGAGCACATCCTGGCCGCCATGGACGATTATCTGACCCGCAACCCGCAGGAGATCCAGATCGGCGTGCGGATGCAGGAAATGTGCTACACCTACGCCAAATCCCGCGACGACCGCGACGCAATGCTGGCGGCGATGGAGAAAAAAGACCAGTACAACATCAAACTGCTGGAACATGCCGAGGAAGTCCGCGTGCGGGATGTGGACCGCTATCTGCGTATGGGGCAGCAGCTGCAGCAGGCCCTTGCCAACGAGGCCAGCGCCAACCGCACAAAAACGCGCTTTCTGGCCAACATGTCCCACGATATCCGCACCCCCATCAACGGCATCATGGGCATGCTGACCATCATCGACACCTGCCGCGATGATAAAGAGAAAATGGACGATTGCCTGTCTAAAATTAACATCTCGGCGCGGCGTTTGCTCTCGCTCGTCAACGATGTGCTGGATATGACCAAGCTCGAGCGCGACACGTTTGAGCTGGAGCACAAGCCGTTCAACCTGGACAAAGTCTGCGCCGAGGCGGGCGAGATTGTCCGCTTCCAAGCCGAAAGCATGGGACTGCATGTCGAGGAAGAACACCCCGATGTGCACACCGTCAACCTGCTGGGCAGCGAACTGTACCTGAAGAAGATCCTCTTGAACCTGTTCAGCAACTGCGCCAAGTACAACAAGCCCGGCGGGGCCATCTACACCCGCCTGCGGGAGCTGCAACGCACCGACGACACCGTGACCTACGAGTTTTTCATCCGAGATACCGGCATCGGCATGACGCAGGAGTTTATCGACAACCACCTGTTTGAAGCGTTCGTGCAGGGCGAGAACGCGGCCCGCTCACAGTACGGCGGCACGGGCCTGGGTATGTCCATCGTAGCGCAGCTCATCCACAAGATGAAAGGTACGATCAAGGTCGAAAGCACTGTGGGCGAGGGCAGCAGCTTCACGGTCGTGCTGCCGTTTGAGATCGACCATGATCCACCCGCTGTGGAAACAAGATTCACCCAGACCGGAGACCTGTGCGGCAAGCGCCTGCTGGTCGTGGAGGACAATGAGCTGAACATGGAAATTGCCGAGTTCATGCTGAAAGGCGCCGGGGCCGAGGTCGACTCTGTATTTGACGGAGAAAGTGCGGTCAAGGCCTACACCGATGCCGCACCCGGCACCTATCTGGCTGTGCTGATGGACCTGATGATGCCGGTCATGGACGGCTACGCCGCTACCCGTACCATCCGGGAATCGGGCCGCCCCGACGCCAAGACCATCCCCATCATCGCCATGAGCGCAAATGCCTACGCCGAGGACGTACAGAAATGCCTGGACACCGACATGAACGCCCACATCAGCAAGCCGCTGTACAAAGAGGTTATGCTGGAAACGATCAAACGGTTTGTGTAAAAAACGAAAACGGCCGCACCTGTTTGGGTGCGGCTGTCTCCGTTGGTATAGGAAAATAGGGGAATGGTAAAGGAATTTGCCCGCGTTACACGATCTTGCGGGACTTGTGGACGCCGGTTTTCAAAAACTCGACCCACTCGGCCACGTTGACGGCATGGTCGCCCAGACGTTCCAGATATTTGGCAATCATGAACAGGTCCAGCGCGGTCTCGGCGTCGTCGGGGTGGGCGGCAATGTACTGGGCGATCTCGCGGCTGATTTTACTAAACATCGCGTCGCAGTCGTCGTCGCGGGCAATGACCTGTGCGGCGGTGGAAAGATCCACCTGCACATAGGCGCCGATAGCAGTTTTCACCATGTTCAGCGCCAAATCGCCCATTTTATACAAATCATCCATGACGCCTACGGCAGCAGCACCCTCGGCGTGCAGATGCAGGGTGATTTCGGCAATATCGCTGGCCTGGTCGGCAATGCGCTCAATGTCCGTGACCATCTTCAATGCGGTAGAAACTTTGCGCAGGTCGCCGGCAACGGGCTGCTGACGCAGAAAAAGCGTCAGGCAGCGGTGCTCGATCTCGTGCTCGGCGGCGTCAATCTCGCTGTCGCGGGCAATCACGCTGCGGGCAAGCTCGGCATTACCGGTGCGCAGGGCGGTCATTGCGCTTTCAATTGCGCCGCCTGCTGCATGGCCCATGCGGGCCAGCATCGTGTCCAGTGCCATCAACTCGGCATCATACATTTTGCGTAGACTGGTTCCCATCTTTCGTATCCTCCCTGCATCAACCGAAACGGCCCGAGATATAATCCTCGGTGCGTTTGTCCACGGGCGTGGCGAAAACGCGCTCGGTGGGGCCCATCTCGACAAGCTCACCCAGCAGGAAAAATGCCGTCTTATCGCTAATACGTGCAGCCTGCTGCATGTTGTGCGTGACCATGACGATGGTGTACTTTTCTTTCAGCTCCGTGGCCAGCTCTTCCACTTTCGAGGTCGAGATCGGGTCCAGGGCGCTGGTGGGCTCGTCCATCAGCAGCACTTCGGGCTCAACGGCCAAGGCACGCGCAATGCAAAGGCGCTGCTGCTGGCCACCGGACATGCCCAGGGCGCTTTTGCTCAGGCGATCCTTGACCTCGTCCCAGATGGCGGCATCCCGCAGGGATTTTTCGACGATTTCATCAAGCCGGGCCTTGCTGTGCACACCGTGGGTGCGGGGACCGTAGGCAATGTTATCGTAGATCGACATCGGGAACGGATTGGGCTTCTGGAACACCATGCCCACGCGTTTGCGCAGCACATTGACATCCATCTTGTCCTTGTAGATGTCGACACCGTCCAGCTTGATATCGCCGGAGATGCGGCACCCCTCGACCAGATCGTTCATGCGGTTCAGGCTTTTCAAAAAGGTGGATTTGCCGCAGCCAGAAGGGCCGATGAACGCGGTGATCTCCCGCTCGGGGATATTGATATTGATATTTTTCAGCGCATGAAAGCTGCCATAGTATAAGTCCATGTTGGAGACTTCAAATTTATTCACAGGTATCCTCCTCATAAGGATTCATAAGGGGCCGGTAGGGGCGGATTCTATATCCGCCCGCGCGGTCTTTCCTTGCCGCCAAATTCCACGGGCGCATATAGAATGCGCCCCTACGGTTGGAAATGAAGCCGTTTACTTCTTCGCCAGCTTCCCGGCAATAAATCCGGACAGGCAGTTGATAGCCAGCACCAGCACCAGCAGCACCACGGCGGTGCCATAGGTCTCGTTGATGTACAGGCCCTCGTTGGAAAGCAGATACATATGCACGGCCAGCGTACGGGTGGAGCTGAAAATGCTCCTCGGGATCTGGGGCATCGAACTGGCGGTGTAGATCAGCGCGGCAGTCTCGCCCACGATGCGGCCCGTAGCCAGGATAACGCCGGACAAAATGCCGGGCATGGCACTGGGCAGCACAATGGTAAATACAGTGCGCAGCTTACCGGCACCCAGGCCAAAGCTGCCCTCGCGGTAAGAGTCGGGCACGGCGATCAGGGCTTCCTCGGTGGTGCGCATGATCACGGGCAGCACCATGATAGCCAGCGTAAACGCACCGGCTACCAGAGAATAGCCCCAGTGCAGCTGGGTAACGAAGAACAGCATGCCGAACAGGCCGTACACGATGGACGGGATGCCCTGCAACGTTTCGGTGGTGATGCGCACCAGCCGTACCAGCTTGTTGCCGCGGTGGGCGTACTCGACCAGCCAGATAGCGGCAAAAATGCCCAGCGGCGTAGCGATGACCAGCGAGAAAGCGGTCATCAGTAGTGTGTTGATGAGGGCGGGCATCAGAGAAACGTTGGTGCTGTTGTATTCCCACGCAAAGAGGGACGGTTTGAGGTTGGGGATACCATTGACAAGGATGTAGCCAATCAGGAAGATCAGCACGGCGGCGGTCAGTGCAGCGGCCAGGCCAACCAGGCCGCGCAGCAGGGCAGCCTGCATGCGGGCGGCGGTGCGGTTGCGGCCTCCGTTGGGGTAAATGGCTTTAGCGGCGGCACGGCTCATGTCCGGTACGGCGGTGCCGTTGTTGGCGATGGTATCAGGCATGGTCCTTGCCTCCTTTCAAAACGCTGAAGCAGAGGTTGATCAGAAGAATGAAAACGAACAGCACAACGCCGGTGGCGATCAGTGCTTCGCGGTGCAGGTCGGTGGAATAACCCATCTCGATAACGATGTTCGAGGTCATCGTGCGCAGACCCTGGAATAGCCCCTTGGGCATCCAGGTCTGGTTACCCGCGACCATAACGACAGCCATCGTTTCACCGATGGCACGGCCAATGCCCAGAATAACGGCAGACAGTACGCCGGACTTGGCTGCGGGCAGTACAGCGTAGAACACGCTGCGCTCATGCGTGGCACCCAGGGCCAGGCTGCCCTCGTAGTAGCTTTCGGGCACGGCGTCCAGGCTGGTCTTGCTGACCGTGATGATGGTGGGCAGGATCATGATGCCCAGCAGCACGCTGGCGGTGAACAGGCTCATGCCCTTGCCGCTTTTTACGTGCAGTACGGTCTTGAAAAAGTCGCTCTTGACCATCGCCTGCACGGCGGGCACCAGCACGATCATGCCGAAGAAGCCGTACACGACCGAGGGAATGCCGGCCAGCAGCTGCACGGCGGGCAGCATCGCCCGCTTGATGCCGGGGGTGGCAAAGCGGGACAGGTAGATGGCGGCCAGCAGGCCGACAGGCACACCCACGATGATGGCACCGGCGGTAACGTACAGCGAACCGAGGATCATCGGCAGAATGCCGTAGATATCGTTGCCGGGCTTCCAGGTCGTGCCCAGCAGGAACTTGAGCGGGCCGATCTTGGCGATGGTAGGCAGCCCGTTGGCGAACAGAAACACGCAGATCAGCACGACGGCCAAAATCGAGATGCAGGCGCAGGCAGTAAATACGGCTTGCATAATGCCTTCCCGCAGATGAGCGGTCTTCATTTTCCTATACACTCCTTTTATCAGATAAAGGCTCCCCCTTGAGGGGAGCCTATTAAAGGCAACACCGCACAATTGCTTCGGTTCGCTGTATCCGCCACTGGCGGCGCTCACCTTTGCAGCACAAAGTATTATCTGCGCTTTTGGCTTAGCATCTGCCGCACCTCGCTCGCCGCATCGGCACTTAGAATTATGCGGTATTGCCTAAAATTTACTGCAAGTCGCTCCAGACGGTCAGCTCGCCGGTGTAGACGCCCTTGATCTGGTCAACGGTCAGGTCCTCTACGGTGTTGGCAGGGTTGACGACAACTGCAATGCCATCCAGGGCCAGGACAGTAGCAACAGCGCCGCCCTCGGTCTCGGAATCTTTCAGCTCACGGCTGGCCATGCCGATGGTGTAGCTGCCGTCCAGCGCACCGGAAACACCGGTGGTGGAATCCGAGGTCAGCAGTTCCAGCTCAGCGTTGGGGTTTACGGTCTTGTAAGCTTCGATCAGCTTTTCCATCAGCGGGGAGACAGAGGAAGAACCACCGACGGTGATCTTGCCTTCCGGCTGGGTGGAGGCGTAATCCTCGCCTTCGCTGCCGACATAGCCTTCCTCGGTAGCCAGGGCCTGGCCGTCTTTGCTCAGGCAGTAGGCAATGAAGTCGACGGCAACGGGGTCGGTGGCCTCACCGTTGGTCACGATGTTGAACGGACGAGCCAGGGTGTAGCTGCCGTCCTTAACGGTCTCGGCAGAAGCTGCAACGCCGCCGACCTTAACGGCCTTGACGGAATCGTTCAGGGAGCCCAGGCTGATGTAGCCGATGGCGGTCTCATCGTTCGCAACGGCGGTCATAATGCCGTTGGTGCTGGACTGGATGGCAGCGGCTTCGGTGGTGTTGTCGACCTTCTGGCCGTCGGCGTTCTTTTCCTCAACGCCGGTCAGCTCAATGAAAGCGCCGCGGGTGCCGGAACCATCCTCACGGGAGATCACGGTGATGTCCTGATCGGCATCAAAGTCAGCAGCGGGGGCAGTCTCGGAAGCGGCCTCGCCGGAAGCAGCTTCGGAAGAGGAAGCGACGGTGCTCTCGGTGGCGGGGGCAGACTCGCTGGCAGAGCTGCCGCAGGCGGCAAGGCTCATCATCATAGCAGCGGCGGTAACAACAGCAGCAACAGATTTACGTTTCATAATGTATACTTCTCCCTTTTACCTATTCACAGGTATTGCATTGCGGCCAAGCGGCCGGTCCCGGATTTCCCCGGGAACAAGGCTATTGTACCGCGATTGCGGGGGCGTATCGACCATGGTCCGGTACAATCGCGGTAAAGCTTGTGCAAAGAAGGCTGGCGTTTTGCAAAGGACTTGTAAAGTTGGTAAAGTTTTGGTTTGTGCTCACGCTTGGTGGTTGTCCCCACCCTGCGGGGACAACCTTTTATAATGGGACGCTGCCCCCTACATGCAACCGTACGGTGGCTGTAGGGGCGAGCCCGCAGAATTTTGCGTTGCTGCTAAACTGGACGGGCGAACACTGTCCGCCCCTACGCTCTCTTTGCCGTTAGTTCCGTAGGGAGAGATCTTGCCCCCTCCGAGGCATGCTGCCTTTACTGCAACTTTGCATTACCGCCAACATTCCCCTAAAACCGCCCGTTTTACACAAACTTTACAAAACCTTTACGCATCTCTGCTGGTGAAGTACCCCCTAAGCAAGTTATAATACATAATGGTATAGAGAAATAAAGAGAATGGACGTGTAATCCGATGACCATTTTTAATGTATTCACCCTGATGGGCGGCATCGCCATGTTCCTGTACGGTATGGACCTGATGGGCAAGGCGCTGGAGCAGACCGCTGGCAGCAAATTGCAGGGTATCCTCTCCACGATGACTTCCAGCCCCATCCGGGCGTTGCTGCTGGGCGTGGCTGTCACCGCCGTCATTCAGTCCAGCGGCGCTACCACCGTTATGGCGGTCGGCTTTGTCAACTCGGGCCTGATGGAACTGCACCAGGCCATCGGCGTCATTATGGGTGCCAACATCGGCACCACCGTCACCGGCTGGCTGCTCTCGCTGTCCGGCCTGGAGGGCGACAGCTTCCTGACCCAAATGCTCAACCCCAATGCGTGGAGCCCCATCCTCGGCTTTATCGGCATCTGGCTTTATATGGTCGGCAAGGACCGCAAGCGCGGCATCGGCAAGATCCTGCTGGGCTTCGCCATCCTGATGGCTGGCATGAATACCATGTCGGGCGCGATGTCCCCCCTGGCGGACGAGCCCTGGTTCATGAATCTGTTCCTCAGCTTTACCAACCCCGTCCTTGGCGTAATTGCCGGTGCGGTGCTTACGGCTGTGCTGCAATCTTCGTCGGCGGCTGTCGGTATCTTGCAGGCGCTGACCAGCACGGGTGCTGTCACCTACTCCGCCGCCGTTCCTATCATCATGGGCCAGAACATCGGCACCACCGTCACGGCTCTGATCTCCTCGGCCGGTGCAAACAAAAACGCCAAGCGTACGGCGTTCGTCCATCTCTATTTCAACGTCATCGGCACCGTCATCTTCCTGTGCGGGTTCTACGGCCTGCATGCACTGATCGGCTTCAGCTTCTTTAACGCCACGGCCAATACCTTCGGTATCGCCATCGTTCATACGATTTTCAACGTCGTTACAACGGCCATTCTGCTGCCGTTCAACCGTGCACTGGAAAAGCTGGCCATCCTGACCGTGCCCGACTCCCCCGCCGACAAGAAGCAGGAAAACTCCCTGCTTGACGAACGTCTGCTCACCACCCCGTCCGTGGCCGTGGCCCGCGCCATGCTCACCGGCGGCGATATGGCCGAGATCTGCCGCACCGCACTGCTGCAAGCTATGTCCACTACCCATAAGTGGAACGACGCCATCGCCGATGAGGTCGGACGCAAGGAAGATGCCGTCGACCATTACGAGGACGTGCTGGGTACCTACCTCGTCAAACTCAGCGCCAAGCACCTTTCGACTGAGGATAACCGCACGGTCAACACCCTGCTGCACACCATCGGCGATTTCGAGCGCGTTTCCGACCACGCCGTCAACCTTATCGGAACGGCCGAGGAGATCCGCGACAAGTCCATCCAGTTCAGCGAGGAAGCCCTCGGCGACCTCGGCGTGCTCGAAGCAGCCGTGCAGGATATCGTCAACCGCACGGTCGATGCGTTCCAGAAAGGTGATGTCTACGCCGCCGGCAAGATCGAACCGCTTGAGCAGGTCGTGGACGGCCTCGTGCGCGAGGTCAAGACCCGCCACATTGCCCGCTTGCAGGCCGGTGTCTGCACCATCGAGTACGGCTTTGTGCTGGATGATCTGCTGACGAACTATGAGCGTATCGCCGACCACTGCTCCAACATCGCCGTTGCGATGATCGAGGTCGCCGCAGATAAGTTCGATACCCATGAATATCTGGCTTCCGTCAAACATGGCGGCAGCGTGAAATTTGAACAGCGGTACGAGAAATATCGTGGCCGCTACACCTTCCCGCCGGAGACCTACGCCGAAATGCAGCCTGTTTCGGCCCCCGGCAACGCGGAAGAAAACGCATAACGGATAGGGGCTGGGCGCATGGCCCGGTCCCTGTTTTTGTAAAAGAGGGGAACTTGTATGATCTACATTGTCGAAGATGACGCCAGCATCCGCGAACTGGAACAGTATGCCCTGCAAACCAACGGTTACGAGGCCACCGGCTGCGAGGACGGCGCCAGCTTTTGGGCGGCGCTGCACCAGGCCCGGCCCGAGCTGGTCATTCTGGACGTGATGCTGCCTGACGAGGACGGCTATCAGATCCTGTCCAAGCTGCGGGACGACCCTGCTACCCGCACGCTGCCGGTCATTATGGTCACGGCCAAAACCAGCGAGATCGACGTCGTCAAAGGGTTGGACCATGGCGCGGACGATTACCTGTGCAAGCCGTTCGGCATCATGGAGTTTATTTCCCGCGTAAAGGCGGTGCTGCGCCGTGCGGCGGCTGCGGCCCCGGCCCCCGCGCCCAAGCTGCTGCAATTCGGCGGCATCGTCATCGACGATGTGGCCCGCACGGTCAAGGCCGACGGCGTGCCCGTCGAGCTTACCTTTAAGGAGTACGCCCTGCTGCACCTGTTTTTGGAGCATCCCGACCAGGTGCTGGCGCGTGAGCGCATCATGAAAGAAGTCTGGGACACCGACGACCTGCTGGAATCCCGCACCATCGACATGCACGTGCGGACGCTGCGCCAGAAACTGGGCGCAGCCGGTGAGGCCATCCGCACCGTGCGCAAGGTGGGCTACAAGCTAAGCACGGAGGGCACCGATGACTGACGAACAGCAAAAAGAAAAGCGCCCGCTGAGCATGACCCGCCGCTACCGCCGCGGGCTGGTCATTGTGGGGCTGCTCTGCATGCTGGCAACGTTGGCGGCAGCCACGCTGCTGTTCCAGCGCAGCTACACCGGGCAGGTGGATGCCTACTTAGGCCAGGTGTGCGACAGTGTCGCCGCCGGGTACAAGGCCCAGACCAGCCACGATGCTGCGACGCTGGCCGACCTGCTGCCCGAGAATGACGCAGCCCTGCGATTTACCCTTATCGACGGCGACGGCACCGTGCTGTTTGACAGCGAAGCCGGAGCAGACCTTGCCGCGCTGCCCAGCCATGCCGACCGTCCCGAGGTCATTGCGGCGCTGGCTGACGGCAGTGCCAGTGTGACCCGTGAAAGCCAGACCATGCAGGAGGAAACCCACTACTATGCCCGCCGCATTGACACCCCCGACGGGGTACAGGTGCTGCGCGTAGGCGAGGATGTCGCCACCCTCTGGGTCCTGAGCGCCGACACACTGCCGCTGCTGTGCTGCGCTGTGGTGCTTATTCTGCTGGCAACGGCCGTGCTGGCCTGGTGGCTGACCCTCCGCCTGGTGCAGCCCATCAATCATCTGGCAGAAAACCTCGATACCATCGAGGCTGATGTCCCCTACGAAGAACTGATCCCGCTGGCGCGCACGATCCAGACCGACCGCAAACTGCGCGAGGACAACGAGACGATGCGCCGCGAGTTTACTGCCAACGTCAGCCACGAGCTGAAAACCCCGCTGACGAGCATCTCCGGCTATGCCGAGCTGATTGAGACCGGCATGGTCAAGTCCGCTGACGTGCCCACCTTTGCGGCGCGCATCCATAAGGAAGCGCAGCGCATGATCGCGCTGGTCAGCGATATCTTGCAGCTGAGCGAGCTGGACAGCACCCAGGCCAGCCAAAGCCGCGAAAAGCCAGTCGAGGTGGCGCCGGTCGACCTGGCTGCGCTGATCAAAGAAACTGCGCAGAATATGACGGTCAATGCCCGCAAGGCCTACGTGACGCTGCAATACAACGTCCAGCCCGCCACCGTGCAGGGCAGCAAGGACCTGCTGACCGAGCTCGCCACCAACCTGTGCGATAATGCCATCCGCTACAACCAGCCCGGCGGCCACGTGGAGCTGCGCTGCGGCACCGGCCCCGACGGCCCGTGGCTGCAAGTCGAGGACAACGGCATCGGCATCCCGCAGGACAGCCAGGCCCGCGTGTTTGAGCGGTTCTACCGTGTGGACAAAAGCCGCAGCAAGGCCACCGGCGGCACCGGCCTGGGCCTTGCCATCGTCAAGCACATCGCCCTTTTACACCATGCCCGCATCGACCTGCAAAGCCAGGTCGGCAGCGGCACGACCATTAAGGTGTCTTTCCCGAAAGCATAAAACAAAAGCCGCACTGCGCGGCTTTTGTTTTTATATAATAACGATGGCTGCTTTTTGCAGAAAAAATGACCTGGCAGATATTTAGCCGCAGCGTTTTTATAGTGCCTGCGGGGCCAGCTTCTCGTACAGTTCCCGTGCCTGCGCAAGGCCATCATCCGAGTAGGGGTTGCCCATGTGGATACGCTTCTCGAACCAGTGGGCGGCTTCGGAGGCAAAGAAAGCGCGCTGCGCGGAGGTCAGGCGGCCCTCGCCGTATTGGGCCAGCCGCAGGCAGATATTGGGGTAGTTCAGAATGTCCTTTTCGTGACGGGTAAGCCGCCAGGCGCGACAGTAATACAGCCAGGCAACGGATTCATCTGCTTCAATATCGCTGTTGCGGTGCATGTCACCCAGTTTGTAGGTGGAAGCAGCTTCGCCCAACACGGCAGAGGTTTCCCAATAGTAGTGGGCCATCTCCTTATCGCGCTGTACACCGCGGCCGTAATAGTAGCAATACCCCAGGTTGCACATGGCGGCTGAGCTGCCCAACTGGGCAGACGCTTGATAGTAAGGGATGGCGGTCTTATAATCCTGCTCCCTATACGCTCGCAGCCCCCGGTCGCAAAGGATGGCAGCATCTTCAACGATGGTTTCCTGCGTGGTATGGTTCATAAAATGTCCTTTCGATTTTTCAATTTTGGGTGCCCAGTAGCTCCAGCCCGTTTTCGTACAGGGCGATGTTGTCCTCCACGATGTTATACATCTGATTGTCCAGAAAATACCGCACCGCCAGATCAAACCGAATGTTGTCGGCCAGCAGCAACCCGGCCTTGGCCAGAAGAACGTCCGCGCCGGCGTGATCCAGATGCAGCGCCAGGGCAAGGGCACATACGGTATTTTTGGTCGGTTTGTAATTTTTGCTGGATAGCATCTTGGAAAAGTGCTGCTTGCTTAGGTTGGCACCATGGTAAACGTCAGAATTTTTCAGATTCCGCTGCCGGATCAGCTCCAGCAGATATTCCTGAAACGTGCTCTGCGTGCAGTGCAACGCCCCGGAAAGGGTGGGAGCAGCCCCCACGCGGGAGAAGCGCTCTTCCCGCATGCGGCAGTATTCTTGTACGGCCTGGTCGGCTGCATACTGTTCGTCGATGTAGCTTTGTACATTTGGAAACAGCCGTCCTGAAAGCTCGTAGGCGCTGCGGTCAAAAACCACCAGTTCTACCAGCATTTCCTGCTCCATCAAAAACTCGTAGATTGCAGCTGTGGAAATGCGCATGGCTTTATCGCGCGGGAAATTGTATACGCCGGTGGAAATCAGCGGGAACGCCACACTTTTCGCAGCCAAGCTTGCGGGCTAGATACAGGCTTTGCTCATAGCAGGAACGCAATGCGGCTTCCTCACCGTGTATTCCACCCTGCCACACCGGGCCTACTGTATGGATGATGTACTTGGCCCGCAGCCCAAAAGCCGAGGTGGCCGCTGCCTGCCCTACGGGAATATCGCCTAGTTTGCGGCGTTCAGCCAGCAGGGCGTCGGCCCCGGCGGCCTGGTAGATTGCACTGTCGGTTCCGCCACCGATGCGGGCCTGCGGATTGGCAGTGTTCACAATGGCATCGGCGGTCACTTTGGTAATGTCGTTTCGGATGATGCAAAAAGGCATGATGTTTCCTCTTCGTCCTTATTATAAAGTGCGGCAGTGGCTGCGGTAATAATGGTGGTACTGCGCAGCCACTGGAGAAACATGCCGCCGTAGCCACAATTTGGGTATTGCCGCCCCAACGTTTGCATGCAGTGTACCAAAGCGGTGCCAATCACGGCATCACTTTGCCCGGCAGTTTCGATTAGCGCTTTCGCAACCGCCAGTGACATAATGCTGCCGTCCGTGGGACGTGACCAGCGAGTCAGCAGCGGAAAGTCCGGGTCGTGCGTGTTGTTGAACTCATAGACCGAGCCGACGATATCGCCAAAAATAGCACATAACATAATGGTTTCCTCCTTGCGTTGTCCAGTGGTTTCGTTCTGGTGTAAGGATACCATTTCTGCGGGGCCAAAAGGTCAACCGGCAGGGGACTTTTTCTATTACCACTATACGGTACAAGCTGGAAAAAGTCAAAACAAAATGCGCCGCAGGGCATTTCTGCTCTGCGGCGCATTTTATATCAGGTCAGGTCTGCGGCCAAAAGCGGTTACTGGATCTCAATCAGCGTGTTGGGCTTCTCGGGCAGCTGCTTTTCGGCTTTGGGGAGCTTCAGCTCCAGGATGCCGTTCTCGAACTTGGCGGCGACATCGGTGGGCTTGAGTTCCTCGCCGACGTAGAAGCTGCGGGCACAACTGCCGGTGCAGCGCTCATGGCGAATGTAGCGGCCCTCGTTATCCTTCTCGTCCAAGTTCTCACTGCGGCTGGCGGTGATGGTCAGGTAGCCGTTCTGCAAGTCGAGCTTTACGTCCTCTTTCTTGAAGCCGGGCAGGTCAACAAACACGTCATAGCCGTCCTTCGTCTCGCGCACATCGGTCTTCATCACATTGGCGCTGCGCTTGCCAAACATGCTGCGGGGCTGCATCGTTTGCATCGCACGATCAAAGTCACGCTCCCAATTATCGTTAAACAGATCATCCATCAAATCATCGTTGAACATATACGGAACCATCATCATAAGTCATTCCTCCAATTCTCATCGGCCATCTACTTTGTTATAGGCGGTGGACCTCTTTGATTCTGGTTTTGTTCTCTCGGGGTTCTTTTCCCTTCGAACACCCTCAGTATAGCACAGAAATTAGCACTGTCAAGCGTAGAGTGCTAATGTTTACAACTTGTGCAATGTTTGTTCACAAAATATGCGATTTTGGCCGGAAATGGCTCCTTTTCGGCATCAAATGCCAAAGTGTACTAAAAATTTAACGAATTTTTTATTGCTTTTGCGGCGGAAATCTGTATAATAAGAATTAAGGTGAGGAAGTAGCGGGCTGGGCTCCTCATACCGCGAAAAGCGGTGGCGACACCGCTTGGATCACAGCCCAAAACAGACTGATAGAGAAAGAGGTATCTGCATCATGGCAAAGCTGGATTTGACCAAGTATGGCATTACCGGCACGACTGAGATCGTGCACAACCCCTCTTACGAAATGTTGTTCGAGGAGGAGACCAAGGCCGACCTGACCGGTTACGAAAAGGGTCAGGTCAGCGAGCTGGGCGCTGTCAATGTTATGACTGGCGTTTACACCGGCCGCTCCCCCAAGGACAAGTACCTGGTCGTTGACGAGAACTCCAAGAACACCGTGTGGTGGACCAGCGACGAGTACAAGAACGATAACCATCCCATGACCGAGGCCACCTGGGCCACCGTCAAGGATATCGCCAAGAAAGAGCTGTGCAACAAGCGCCTGTTTGTTGTCGATGCTTTCTGCGGCGCTAACAAGGATACCCGCATGGCCATCCGCTTCATCGTGGAAGTGGCCTGGCAGGCACACTTTGTTACCAACATGTTCATCAAGCCCTCTGCTGAGGAGCTGGAGAACTTCGAGCCTGATTTCGTTGTTTACAACGCTTCCAAGGCCAAGGTCGAGAACTATAAGGAACTGGGCCTGAACAGCGAGACCTGCGTTGCCTTCAACATTACCAGCCGTGAGCAGGTCATCATCAACACCTGGTACGGCGGCGAGATGAAGAAGGGTATGTTCTCCATGATGAACTACTACCTGCCGCTGAAGGGCATAGCTTCCATGCACTGCTCTGCCAACACCGACCTGAACGGCGAGAACACCGCCATCTTCTTCGGCCTGTCCGGCACCGGCAAGACCACCCTGTCCACCGACCCGAAGCGCCTGCTGATCGGCGACGATGAGCACGGCTGGGACGACAACGGCGTCTTCAACTTCGAGGGCGGCTGCTATGCTAAGGTCATCAACCTGGACAAAGAATCCGAGCCTGATATCTACAACGCCATCAAGCGCAACGCTCTGCTTGAGAACGTTACCCTGGATGCCGAGGGCCACATCGACTTCGCTGACAAGAGCGTTACCGAGAACACCCGCGTTTCCTACCCCATCGACCACATCAAGAACATCGTTCGCCCGATCTCTTCTGCACCCGCAGCTAAGAACGTCATCTTCCTGTCTGCTGATGCTTTCGGTGTCCTGCCCCCGGTCAGCATCCTGACCCCTGAGCAGACTCAGTACTACTTCCTGTCCGGCTTCACCGCCAAGTTGGCCGGCACCGAGCGCGGCATCACCGAGCCTACCCCGACCTTCTCCGCCTGCTTCGGCCAGGCCTTCCTGGAGCTGCATCCCACCAAGTACGCTGAGGAACTGGTCAAGAAGATGCAGAAGTCCGGCGCTAAGGCTTACCTGGTCAACACCGGCTGGAACGGCACCGGCAAGCGCATCTCCATCAAGGATACCCGCGGCATCATCGACGCGATCCTGAGCGGCGCTATCAACGAGGCCCCCACCAAGAAGATCCCGCACTTCGACTTCGAGGTTCCCACCTCTCTGCCCGGCGTTGATCCCGCCATCCTGGATCCCCGCGACACCTACAAGGATGCCGCTGAGTGGGAGACCAAGGCTGTCGATCTGGCCAGCCGCTTCATCAAGAACTTCGCCAAGTACGAAGGCAACGAGCACGGCAAGGCCCTGGTCGCCGCTGGCCCGAAGCTGTAATTTTGACGCGGCTGCTTAATGCTTAATTGAATAAGTAGAACACCCCCACACGAGAAATCGTGCGGGGGTGTTTTTGTATGATGTAGAGCAGTGGCTCCCCTTGGGGGGAGCTGTCACCGAAGGAGACTGAGGGGTAGCAGGATGGATGTTCGCGGCTAAAGTAGCCGCCCCTCACCCGCTACGCGGGAGCTCCCCTCAAGGGGAGCCTTTAACTCTACCACCGTAGAGCCGATTTGGCCCCGAAGGGGTCAATCATTTTCCTTAAAGGGGTTCTTAGGAGCGATAGCCCCTAAGCCGTGACTGCGCGGTTGCGAAGCAATCAAAGCCCCAGTGGGGCTTTGAAGCGCACGAGCGTGCCAGCTCTGCTGGATGGCGGCGCTCGTTGTGCGCCGCCAAGCGGGCGCCTCGGAAGTAGCGGGACTTTTCTGCTACTCTTTTGGTCACAAAAGAGTAGGAACAAATGGGTAGAAGCCCTTTATAAGAGGGTGTCACCGCAAGGTGGTGACACCCGTTGGAAGACGGCCGCGGCCACCATCTCCAACTCTTCCAGATAAATGCAGTTGGGAATGGTATTATTCTTTACAGCTTCAATAGCTTCCTCCAGCCCGAACCAGCGCACATAATCAATTTCTTCTTTCTGCACGGTGAACGACTCGGCGTCCCTGTCCAGCCAAAGGCAGAATACCTTGCTGACCTGGTTGTCCTTGAACAGCTTGCCGTGGAAAACATCGGTAAAGGTAAAATGCCGGATGCCGCACTCCCGCAAGGCGTCGGCGCGTACGTTCACGCCCAGCTCTTCGCGCAGCTCGCGCAGGGCGGACTCGACATAATCACACCCGGCAGGGATGTGCCCGGCCGAGGAAATATCGTAGCAGCCGGGGAAAGAATCTTTCGCCTGGCAGCGCATTTGCAGCAGCACTTCGATGCGGCCCGCGTGCCGCCGCACGATCCACACGTGCGAGGTGCGGTGCCGGATGCCCTCGGCATGGGCCACAGTGCGGGGAACGGTCTGCCCGGTGGGGCGGCCCTGCTCGTCAACAATATCCAAAATTTCCGCCATAGAGGGCGCTTCCTCTCTTATAAACTGCCAACAGTATAGCACTCCCGGCGCCAAAGTGTCAATTTTTGCGCGTGTCCCCGGTTGGCAGCTACGCTATGATAAAAGTAACAAAATAAAGAGAAGTGTTTTCTATGCGTAAAAGTTTTGGCACAAAGGCGTTCAGCCGTCCGCAGCCTGTTATCAACGAGCCGGCCGTCTGCATGGAATGCAAGGTCAAGAGCTGCGACCCGGAAACGGGCCGTTTGGTGGGTGAGATCGTCAGCGTGGATGGATCCGCCATGACTGATGGCAAGGTGGTGAGCCACGTCGGCTACAAGATCACAGCAACGGACTAAACAACCGGAACACGCACTGCACGCCGCGCAATGCCAGACTGCGCTGGCCGCTGTACTGCGGGGTCACATTGGCGCACTGGGGGAACAGGGCGTCAAAATCCGCGCGCACGGTCTGGACGGCTTTGCAGCCGCTGAACCAGCAGCCGTTCTCAAAATGCAGATAGAGACTGCGGTAGTCCAGGTTGATGGTCCCCACGGCGGCAGCCTTGCCGTCGGCCACAAACTGCTTGGCGTGGATGAACCCGGGCGTGTACTCGTAGATCTGCACGCCGCCTGCGGCCAACCGCGCGTAATAGCTGCGCGTGATCGAAAAGATCAGCTTTTTGTCCGGGATGCCCGGCGTGATGATGCGCACGTCCACGCCGCGCTGCGCCGCCAACACCAGCGCACGCTGCATCTCGTCGCTTAAAATCAGGTAGGGCGTCGTGATGTACACATACCGCTGCGCACTGTTAATCATGTTCAGGTAAACGTCCTCGCCCACGCGCTTGTTGTCCAGCGGGTTGTCGGCGTATGGCAGCACGGTGGCGTTTTCACGCGCAGTATAGTGGATGGCAGGCAGATACGGCTCGATCTCGGGCGTTTCTTTCTGCGTGGTGCCCCACATTTCCAAAAAGATCAGCGTCAGGCTACGTACGGCGTCGCCTTGCAGCCGCACGCCGGAATCCTTCCATTGCCCGTACGGGTGGGTCAGGTTGAAGTATTCATCGGCCAGGTTGTAGCCGCCCGTGTAGCCGACCTGCCCGTCGATGACCGTGATCTTGCGGTGGTCACGGTTGTTCATAAAGACGTTCAGCACCGGCACGATGGGATTGAACACCCGGCACTGGATGCCGCGCTGCTGCAATTTTTTGGCAAACGCCGTGTCCACAAAGCCGATGCTGCCCATGTCGTCGTAAAAAACGCGTACCTCGACCCCGGCAGCGGCCCGCTCGGCTAAGATGTCCTCAATGCCCTGCCAGGCGGTGGAATCCTCGATGGCGTGGTACTCCATAAAAATGAAGTGCTGCGCTTTGCGCAGGTCCGCTTTCTGGGCTTCCAGCGCGGCGGTGGTGTCGCCATAGTAGGTCACGTCGGTGTTGCGGCAGGCCGGGTACTGCGCCTGCGTTTGCAGGTAGTGAATCTGGTTTTGCAGGGCCAAATCGTCCGGCATGGCATCGCGCGCCAACGGCGGGGCATAGTGGGGCAGCAGCTCCGCGTTGGTGCGGGTGAACCGCCCGCGCATAATGTTCACCGCCCCGCTGCGCCCGAACAAAAGATACAGACAGACGCCGAAAATCGGGAAAGTCAGAACCACGATAATCCAGGAAATTTTGGTGGCACTGCACGTGTTGCGTCCATAAATGCGCAGCGCCAGCAAAAACGCCAGCACGCTCAGCGCCAGCTGAACCCACGCATAGTAGCGCGTCAGTTTGATGGCCGCCCAGACGATCCACAGCACTTGCAGCAGCACGCTGAGCACGGTAAAGACAACGCGGCTCACCCCATTGGGGATGGCTTCGCGCTTTTCTTCGGTTTGATTCATGGGGTTCATGACAAAAACATCCTTTTTCTGGTGTAAAATAATACTAGTATAGCAGAAAAATATGTCTTTTTCTATGCGATTTGGCCGATTTTTCCGCAGGAACGCAGAATTGTGGGACATTTTCACAATTTTACACAAAAAAGTCCGTGACAAAGGGGCCGGGGCTGTGTTATAATTAATTCAATGGTTACAAAACGGAAACAAAAACGCGTTGGAGGTGCTTTGCCACGCATTTTATACAGAGAAACGGACTTCGTCAGCTTGTGCTGGCGGGGCTGGTGTTGTGTCTGCTGTTTTTGACCGCACCGCATACTTTTGCTGATGATTACGATATCGTACTGGATCGTCTGGGCCGCCTGCAAGCTTTGGCCAACACCTATGTGGAGACCGAGGACACCGAGGCCGATCCCATTGTGCTGACCCTGTCCTACACCCGAACAGGCGATTACAATACCCAGATGTGGCAGTTGACCGCCGGTGCGCGTGACGCCACCTTTGAAAACTACGTCAACGCCAACGACAGTGACTTGCAGGCTTTGCAGGGCATGAATACCGTCACCCTGCCCGGCGGGCAGAACATTGACTTTGGCCATCTGCTGGCGTCGATGAACCTGGTGTACAACGGCATCCCCATCACGGGCAGCTGGGGCGGCGACTGTATGCAGCTGGCCAAGGCTTACTACGGCCAGGCTAGTGACGAAGCCGGTTACGTCGATGCCATGCGCGCGACCTTTGCCATCGACGATGTCGGCTCGGTCAGCGTGTTCGGCGACCAGGATCTGCGCGCGGATATCGACTCGATCAATGTCGGAGCCACGCTGACCAAGGATACCGATATTGCCACGGCCCTGCGCGATTATTACGAGAATTTAAGCGCCAACGTGGTGGATTACGCCCGCGCCAAGCAGTTTATTCTGCTCAACTTCGGCACGGTGGACACCGCAGCGGATAACTTCGGCGATGTGGTCTACGAAACAATGCTGGAAGATTCCGGCATGCAGCTGCTTTTGTACATGAACGGCATGTGGACCACCAGCGGCTGGACTGTGAACAGCGACTACGCCCCTGCCCTGCACGGCGCGGCGGACCTGCTGGCCGAATGGCTGGCGACGGCTGTCAACAATGAAAAGATCAAGAGTGAGACCAACGACCGCCTGGTAGCCATGGGCGGTGAAGCGCTGGCCGAAGCGCTGACTGTGCTGGGGCACAGCGATGCCGCCAGCGAAGCGCTGACTGCCGCCCAGAACGCGCTGGACGGTGCCAGCTCGACCGCTTCGACGACCGAGTCGGTCATTTCCGATGCGACGCAGACGTTGCAGCAGAAGTTTAATGTAAAGATTTTTCAGCTTGTGCTGCTGATCGTGGCTGCAGCGGCAATCTTTATGCTGATCTTGAGTTGTGCAATGTTTGCCAGCCACCACAGCAAGCGCAAAAAAGCCTTTGAGAAAAAGCAGCGCGCCCGCAGAGCCGCCGCCCGCAAGAAGCAGGCTGCCCGGCAAAGACGGGAAAGGGAAGAATAACGCCTGCAAGATAAATTTGTAGGGGCAGATGCAAGCATCGACTCCTACAGGATTACGGGCGATTTCCCGCCGACATGACCCAAATCATGTTTTTAACCACCCAAGAGGAGCCTTTTACAGCTCCTCTTTTTAATTTTACACTCTGTTCATGCCCTGTTCACGAAGTGTATATTCATGGACAGTTATCCACAGTGTATACGGGTTATCCACGTTGAAAATGTTGAAAACCCTGTTGAAAGTGTGGAAAACTTTCCCCCATTGCACGTGCCTATGGTCGAAAATATCTGGAAAACCGGGGGAAAAGTCAAAAAACCGCTGCGGAAAACTTTCCCGCCTGCCAGGTTCCGACAAGAGAACTGTTGCACTTCCCCGTGGAAAATGCTACAATAAATTGGTATATCTTTAACCATAGGAGGGCTTTGCCCATGAACAATTGGATCGACAAAATGGAGCGCCGCTATGGCCGCTTTGCCATTCCGTACCTCATCAATGGCCTGATGATCGGCCAACTGGCCGTGGGGCTGATCGTGCTGCTTATCAACTGGCAGTTCGCCGGGTTCATCTCGCTCAGCCGCAGCGCTGTGCTGCATGGGCAGATCTGGCGGCTCATCACCTTTTTGTTCCAGCCGGTGTGGCTGGGCGGCGCGCTTGGTATCCTGAACCTTGTATTCTATTTCTGGATCGGCAACTCGCTTACCCGCGCCTGGGGCGATTTCCGCATGACGCTTTTCATCGCACTGGGGGTGCTGGGCGCCTGGATCAGCTGCTTCCTGGCAGGCGGCGCTTCGCCGGATGGCATCTTTTTGAGCATGATGTTCGCCTACACCTGGATGTGGCCCGAACAGGGCGTGCTGCTGTTTGGCATCATCCCGTTCAAAATGAAGTATCTGGGCTGGTATGAGCTGCTCGTCTGGGCGGTGCAGTTTTTGACCGGCACCCTGACCACCAAGATCAGCCTGGTGCTGGGGCTGCTGGGTTTCCTGGTGTTCTTTGGGCGCGAGGTGTTTGACTGGTGCCGCGATACCCTGACCGGCTATAAGCGCCGCCGTGACTGGCAAAACCGCAACCGTTGATTGGCAACTGCTTCGGCAGTGTAAAAGATAAAGGAGTAAATGACCATGAAACTGATCACCGCGATCGTCAATAAAGAGGATTCCAAAAATGTCTGCAACCAGCTGCTGAAAAACAAGTTCTACGTCACCCGCCTGGCCACTACCGGCGGATTCCTGATGGCAGGCAACATGACCCTGCTTATCTGCACCGAGGATGAAAAAGTTGATGACTGCATCGGCATCATCTCCCAGTGCTGCAAGCAGCGCACCGAGATCGTGCCCGGCACCGCCACCCTGGGCCTGGGAATCGAGAGCGCTCTGCCCATGGAAGTGACTGTGGGCGGCGCTACCGTGATGGTCACGAACGTGGAGCGTTTTGAAAAACTGTGATGCTGGATCGCCTGGCCGGTAACACGGCCTTAAAGTCAGAGCTGAGCGCGGCCCTGCGCGCCGGGCGGCTGCCGCACGCCATTTTGCTGGTGGGCGAGCCGGGCTGCGGCGCGGGCTTTGCGGCCCGCTGCCTGGCAGCGGATTATCTCTACCCCCGGGGCGGTCCCCACGCCGAAGCTGTGCTGAAAAAAGAGGACACTGAGTGCCTTGTCTTGCAGGGTGAGGGCGCCAGCGGGCAGATCGCCGTCAAGCGGGTGCGCGAGATGCGCGAGGCCATCCAGCACTCGGCGCTTTCCACCGATGCGGCGGGCCGCGTGCTGTTTATCTACGGTGCGCAGAACCTCAACGGGTCCTCGGCCAACGCGATGCTGAAAATTATTGAGGAGCCGCCCGAGGGCGTGCTGTTTGTACTGACGGCCACCAGCGCCGCTACCGTGCTGCCCACCATCCGCAGCCGGTGCGCCGCGTATACCATCGCCCCGGTGCCGACCGACGAGTGTGCTGCCCTGCTGACCCGCGAGGGCCTGCCCGCACGGTTGGCGCAGGAACTGGCCTTTTTGTACGAGGGGCACATCGGCACGGCACTGCAAGCGTTCCGAACGGACACGTTTAAGGCTGCACTGGGCTTTGCCAAGGAGTTGTGCAGTTATGCGGCCCAGAGCGACACCTACCGCGCCCTGGTGCTGGCGACAAAGTATGAGCGCGACCGCGAGGGCTTTCTGGCCCTGCTGTGGCAGCTGGATCAACTGTGCAGTGCAGTGCTGCGCCGCCCCGCCTACGGGGCCGAACAGTGCGGCGGCTTAACGCCGGACCGCGCCGCGCGGCTGCTTCAAGTCAGCGCAGCAACGCGAAAAACCGTAACGGGCAACGGCAACCTGCGCTTGGCAGTAGCGGTGTTTGCCGACGAAGCCACCCGGTAATTCAGGAACCAACGGCGAATCTTCGCCTTGCAAATAAAAGGAAGATCCCATGAAAGTAATTTCTGTAAAATTCAAGGAAAATGGCCGCTCTTATTACTTTGATCCCTGTGATTTCGAGATCAAAGAGGGCGACTATGTCATCGTCACCACGGCCCGCGGCACCGAGTGCGGTGAGGTCGTGCGTGCGTCCCACGATGTGCCGGGCTTCTCGCGCGAGGTCAAGCCAGTCATCCGCGTGGCCGACGCGGTGGATATCCGCCGCATGCGCCAGAACCGCGCCGACGTGCAGCAGGCTTACACCATCTGCGAACAACGCATTGCCGCCCATGGCCTGAAAATGAAGCTGGTCGACGCCGAATATACGCTGGATCGCAGCAAACTGGTGTTTTACTTTACCGCCGATAACCGCGTGGACTTCCGCGAACTAGTCAAGGACCTGGCCGCGCAGTTCCACACCCGCATCGAACTGCGCCAGATCGGTGTGCGCGACGAAAGCAAGATGCTGGGCGGCCTGGGCCTTTGCGGCCAGCCGTTTTGTTGTAGCCGCTTTTTGAAAAACTTCCAGCCGGTTTCCATCAAAATGGCCAAAGAGCAGGGCCTGAGCCTGAACCCCGCCAAAATCAGTGGGTCATGCGGACGCCTGATGTGCTGTTTGGCTTATGAACAAAAGAGCTACGAGTACCTCAATTCCATCACGCCGCAGGTGGGCAGCGTTGTGCGCACGCCGGACGGCGAGGGAACGGTCATAGAGGTGAACGTTGTGGCTGGCACACTGAAGGTTCGCTCCAACGTGGAAATCCTGGCACCGCGCATCTATAAACGGGAAGAATGCGTCTACCTGCGGGGCGGAAAACGCGCCCCCAAGGCCCCCGATAAAGAGGACGAATAAGGGACTGTAACAATAGTTAGTTGCGGCTTACCATCAAAAAAATTCAAGATATGGCACTTGCGAAATGACTTGCAATGTGATACACTATGTATAACGCAGTAGGCAGAGCAAACCCGCTGTGTGCCATACCGGGGAGCAGCCGTGCAGGGCCGGTAAGGGTACAATACCATTCAGCACGGAGATAAGGAGTTCACGATGGCTCATACCGTTTCCAGCGAGTGCGTTGCTTGCGGTGCATGTGTTGACACCTGCCCCGTTGGTGCAATCAGCATGGAGGACAAGGCTGTTGTCGATGCAGCTTCCTGCGTCGATTGCGGTGCTTGCGAGGGCGTTTGCCCCACCGGCGCTATCCACGCTGAATAAGCTATTTTGCGCTTGAAGCGTAACCTGTATCCGCAGGTTACGCTTTTTTATTTTTGTGGGGGAATGATTGTCATTTGTGTTGGCTTGTAGGGAGGGGGGACCCCTCCTTGCAATTGGCGGATTACATAAAATTGTCCGGACGGATATGGGATCTGCCCCTACGGTGAACCATAATTTTGCAATAACGCAAGATTGTAATAATAGTAAAGCACTGGCGGAAAAGAATACGTAGGGGCGAACGGTGTTCGCCCGTGCAATTTGGCGGCAATCGAAAAATCCCGCGGGCGGGCAATGCTCGCCCCTACAGGTACCACATGGCTGTGTGTAGGGGGGCGGCGTCCCCGACGCCCCGTTAGTGCCCCGCAAGAGAAGTAACCCATAAAAAAGGGCGTTGCCGCAAGGTGGCAACGCCCGTCAAAGAAACCTAAAAATTATTCAAAAACATTCGCTTTATCTGCCGCTTCATCCGTAACGCTATTCCCCTCAGCATCAATGCCGCGGCGGTCCAGCATGGCGTGGATGAACTCCTGTGCTAAGCCGTACAGGGTGGCGAACACCGGCACGCCGATGACCATGCCTGCAATGCCAAGCAGATCGCCGCCCACGACGATGGAGAACAGCACCCACAACGCCGAGATGCCGATGGACTGGCCCAAAATCTTCGGCCCGATGAAGTTGCCGTCAAACTGCTGGATAATCAAAATCAGCAGGCAGAAGATCAGCGCCTGGATGGGATTGACCAGCAGCAGAATAAAGATGCTGGGCACCGCGCCGATGAACGGTCCAAACACCGGGATGATGTTGGTAATGCCGATAAACACGCTGATCAGCACGGCAAAATCCAGCCGCAGCACCGTCATGCAGATAAAGGTGATGACGCCGATGATGGCCGAGTCGATGATCTTGCCGATGAAGAAGCCAGTGAAATTATCATTGGCATAATGGCAGATGCGCAGCGTGTGCTCAGCCGCACGGCGGGGCAACAGTGCGTGGGCCACGGTGCGCAGTTGGTGCAGCAGGTGGTCCTTGTCCGCCAACATGTAAATGCTGGATGCGATGGAGGTAAAGATGCTGACAAAGTTGCCCGCTACATTGCTCATTGTGGACATGATCTGCGGAAGGGCGCCCTTGCCCAGGGCGTACACCTCGTTCAGCATCGTCTCAGAATCATCCAACGCCTGGATGGCTTTGTCCAGATTGACACCGTAATGGCCCTGGACGAAAAGCAGCATATCCTGTATGCCATTGATATACTGCGGCACATTGTTAAACAGCGTCATAATGCTGCTGATGATCTGCGGGATGACCAGCCAGGCCAGCAGCACGATCAACAGGATCGCCACCAGGTATGCCAGCAAAATGGCTACCCACCGCCAGCGTTTGGAGTATTTCAACAGCTTGGCGTGGAAAAAACGCACCATCGGATCCAGAATATACGCGATGACGATACCACCGAAGAACGGCGATAAAATGCCCATCAGTGCGCTGAACCCGCCCAGAAAATACCCAAGATTATTCAGCAGCAGGTAAAATGCAATGCCTGCGCAGACAATGGCCGTCCAGTCTAAAATACTTTCGGGCCTTTTGTCGATAAAATGTTTTCTGCTCATGCTTCCTTGTCTCTCCTTATGCGCCCAGTTGCCTTCATTCTTTTTATTGTACTTGCAAGCGGGGCGCGGCGCAAGAGACAAGTTGTTAATTTTTTGCCTTTTTTGTAACAGTTTTTTCCTGCGCGTCGGGCGGCACTTCATCCGGCAGGCCGCGCGCGGTCAGCCCGGCCCCGACAGCCTGCCGCGCCAGCGCCGCCAGCACGGCCAACGTAGGTACACCGGCCACCATGCCCGGGATGCCGAACAGTTCGCCGCCGATGACAATAGCCAGCAGCACCCCGAGCCCGGACAGGCCCGTGGCCCCGCCCAGAATGCGCGGCGCAATAAAATTGCCGTCGATCTGCTGCACGGCCACAATGACAATAAGGAACTCCGCCGCCTGCAGCGGTGATTCCAGCAACAGCAGCAGCGCACCCGGCACCGCGCCCAAAAACGGCCCAAGCACCGGCACAATGTTTGTCATGCCTACCATCACGGCAATCAGCGGTGCGTAGTCCAGCCGCAAAAGCAGCATTAGGGCAAAGGTCTCAGCCCCCACCAGCAGCGCGTCGACCAGCTGTCCGCCGATGTACCCGCTGAACGTGCGGTCTGCCAGCCGCAACACCGAAAGCAGCTGCCCCACCGTCTGCGGCGGCAGCGCGGCCCGCAGGCAGAGTGTAGCACTGCGGCGCAGTTTTTCTTTGCCCAGCAGCAAGTAAACACTTGCCGCCAGCGCAATGCCGGCATCGGCAGCGGCCCCGGCAGTGTTGGAAGCCGCCTTTGCTGCGGCCTGCGCCGCCCGGCCCGACCAGGCGGCGAACTCGCTTTGCAGCTGGGCCGTAAGCTGCTGCAAGATGGCATCCATCGTGGCGGTATCCACGCCAAAAGTCGCCTGTACCCAGGTCAGCAGACGGCGCAGCGTTTCCTCGTATGCGGCCAGCTTGCCGAACAGCGAGGTCACGCTCTGCGTCAGTTGCGGCAAGATCAGCCACAGCAGCAGCCCCGCCGCGCCAAACAGCAGTGCGTAGCTTACTGCGGCCCCGGCCCCGCGCCGCCCACCGAACCACTTCGCCGCCAGCCAACGGGTGGGGATGTCCAGCACATAGGCCAGCACCAGCCCCCACAAAAACGGCCGCAGCATCACACCCAGCTGCCCCAGCGCTGCGGCCAGTGCAGGCAGCTTCGCCACGCCGCCAAAAATCAGCGCGGCCCCCAGTGCCAGCCCAAGCCAGTCCCCCACGGTGCGGGGCGCGCGGCCTAGCCAATGCCTCATCGTGTATTCCGCCTCCTGCGTTTTTCTTCTATCCTACCCGGCGCGCCATGCGGGAAAGCGCGAATTACGCCCGACATCCATTGAAACACCGCCCCTTCTATGCTATGATACAGGTATGACCCAACAGGAGGAACGCGCCATGCACCACGAAACGGTAACTGCTGCTGAGATGAAAGCGCTGGAGCACGCCGCCAACGAAAACGGCCTTTTGTACATCCAGATGATGGAAAATGCAGGCCGCGCTGCCTTTGCCCAGCTGCGCCGCCTGCCCGGCCCTGTGCGGCTGCTGGTGGTGGCTGGCAAGGGCAACAACGGCGGGGATGGTTTTGTCATGGCCCGCGTTGCCGCCAAGCTGGGCTGGCCGGTGCAGTTGCTTTTGGCCGAGGGCGAGCCGAAAACGCCCGATGCCATCACCAATTTTGCCCTGCTGCATGACCTGCCCGTTGAAATTTTGCCCGACGCCGCAGCTGCCGCGCAGGCAGATGCCGTGGTGGATGCACTGTACGGCACGGGCTTTCGTGGCGCGCTGCGCCCGGCGGGCCGCGCGGCCTGCGAGCTTATGAACCAGCAGCGAGCAAACGGTGCGTTTGTATTGGCGGTCGACCTGCCCAGCGGCATCAACGCCGACACCGGCGCAGTGGCCGAGGGTGCCGTGCAGGCCGACCTGACCGTGACCTTCCACCGCGCCAAACCGCTGCATTTTGTACCGGAGTCTGCCGGGCGTTGCGGCGAAGTGGTCGTGGCGGATATCGGCATTGACGCATATGTCGCCAGCCGGGAAGAGGAGTAAAACAAGATGGGACGTTCATCCACGCGGGAAAACAAGACCCGCTATCAGCTGGCCCGGGAAGAACTGGGCCTCTCGCGCGAGAAGGCCAGCGAACTGCTTGAGACCATCGCGCCCGAGCGCATTGAAAAAATCGAGAGCGAGCGCAGCCTGCCCCGCCCCGACGAAGTGCTCACCATGGCCGAAAAGTACAAAACACCGTCGCTTTGCAACTACTTCTGCGCGCGGCAGTGCCCCATCGGCCAGCAATATGTGCCCGAGATCCGCAACGGCGAGCTTTCCGATATCGTGCTAAAAATGCTGGCGGCCCTCAACGCGATGGACCGCAAAAAAGAGCGGCTCATCGAGATCACCGCCGACGGGACCATCACGAAGGATGAGATCGACGACTTTGTGCGCATCCAGAAAGAATTGGAGCGTATCTCGATCACGGTGGAAACGCTGCAGCTTTGGGTAGAAAAGATGCTGGCGAACGGCGGCATCGACGCCGACACCTATAAAAAGGAATCCAAGGAGCCGTAACCCACCCGTTTTTTGCTGCCCGCAGCAAAATAGCACCGTTATTTTTCTGAAATTCTCCTGTTTGTGCAATAAAAACGCGTGTATAATCGTATTCACAACAAAGGAGTGAATACATATGATTTCGATTTTGGCATTGTTCGTGTTTGGCTGGTTCTTCTTCAAAAGTGTGGGGCTGGCGTTCCGGGTGGCATGGTGCGCGGCCAAAGCCGTTGCTGCTGTGCTGTTCGTGGTGGCTCTGCCGCTGATGGTAGTGGGGCTGCTCATCGGGGGCATTATCAAGCTGGCGCTGCCGCTGCTGCTCATCGCCGCTGCGTTCTACCTTTTGAAAAGCTGCGCATAACTGCATAAAAAGCACTGCTGTACGTCCTTTACGGGCATATACAGCGGTGCTTTTTCTTATGCCTTGATAAAGGCTCAGTCCACCACGGGGATATTCAGCCCAAATTCCAGCGGGCGGAACCGCGGGCAGACATTCTCGGCCGTGCAGATGACCGAAGCGGCCAACCGGCTGCCGATCTCGCAGGCCTCGGGCAGTGTCTTGCCATAGGTCAGGCCGATGACCGTACCGGCGAAGAACGCGTCCCCCGCGCCGGTGGTGTCGATGACATCGACCTTTTTGGCCGGTACAACGCCGCTTTCACCGTTGGAGCGTGCATACACGGCACCCTCGCCGCCCATCGTCACCACCATGCAGGGGATGTTGGCACTGTGGACGTTGACGGCCAGCGTACGGCACATTTCCTCGGGGGCCATGTGGTCGTACTCGTCCGAGAAAAGCAGCCCGGCTTCCTGCTGGTTGCAGACAAAGCAGTCAATCTCCTGCAAAAAGGCGCGGCGTTCCATCGCAATGCTCATGTTCGAGATGGCGGCGTAGACCTTCTTGTTGTATTTTTTGGCGTAGCGCAAGATCTGCTTGACGGTCGCTTTTTCCAGATCCAGCTCGAAGGCGATGCCGTCGCAGTCGGCAAAGATCTCGTCGCCCTTTTCTTCCAGCAGCTTGGTCAGCGGGGTGGTGTCCGGCCGCTTGGAGATGGCGGCGCAGACATCGCCGTCGTTGTCAAACACGGCCAGCCAGGTGCCCATGCCGTCAGGTACTTTTTCGATGTATCTGGTATTGACCTTGTGCTTAGCCAGCTTGTCGATAACGTCCTGGCCAGAGCCTGTGTTGTCCACCAGGCTGACAAAGGTGGGCCGCAGCTCCACATTGGCAATATCCTCTGCCACGTTGCGGCACACGCCGCCGTGGACCTGCTCGACCCGGCCCGCGTTGCGTCCGCCGGGAATGTAGGTGGAGAGCGGATACCCCTTGATATCCACAAACACCGCACCGATGATTACGATACCCATACGAAAAAACCTTTCCTATACCACAAGATATCCTCTATTGTAGCATAGTTCGGCAGGGTGTGCAATTGCAACAAAGGAGCGAAGAGGGATATCTCCCTTGTGGTTACAGTTTCTTCAATTTCTCCAACCGATTCAGTGCCTCATTCAGCGTTTCGTCTTTCTTGGCAAAGTGGAAACGAATCAGATGGTTCACATCCTCGCGGAAGAAACTCGAGCCCGGCACAGCCCCTACGCCGACATCACGGGCCAGCATTTCGCAAAATTCCAAGTCGCTCTCGTAGCCGTAACGGGAAATATCCATCAGCACATAGTAGGCACCCTGGGGCGTGGTGTGCTCCAGTCCGATGGCATCCAGTCCCTGCACAAACAGGTCGCGCTTGTGGGTGTAGGTTTGCAGCAGGCCGTCGTAGTAGTCCTGCCCGAAGCGCAGGCCGGGGATGACGGCTTCCTGCAAGGGCGCGGCGGCACCTACGGTCAAAAAGTCGTGTACCTTTTTAATGCAGTCAGTGATCTCGGCTGGGGCGATGGTGTAGCCCAGCCGCCAGCCGGTGATCGAATAGGTTTTGGACAATGACGAGCAGGAGATCGTGCGCTCCCACATGCCGGGCAGGCTGGCAAAGTAGGTGTGGGTGTAGGGCGCGTAGACGATATGCTCATACACTTCGTCGGTGATGATATAAGCGTCATACTTTTTTGCCAGGTCGGCGATGATTTCCAGCTCGGCACGGGTAAACACTTTGCCGCAGGGATTGGACGGGTTGCACAGGATCAGCGCTTTGGGGTGCTGCTTGAAAGCGGCCTCCAGCTCGTCCACGTAGAAATCAAACGTCGGCGGATGCAGCGGCACATAGATCGGCTCGGCCCCGGAAAGGATCGTATCAGCGCCGTAATTCTCGTAAAACGGCGAGAACACAATGACCTTGTCCCCCGGGTTGGCGACTGTCATCATCGCGGCCATCATGGCCTCGGTGCTGCCGCAGGTGGTCACGATCTCGCTGTTGGGGTCGATCTGGCGGCCCATCAGGTGGCTTTGCTTTTCGGCCAGCGCTTCACGGAAATTCTGCGCGCCCCAGGTGATGGAATACTGGTGAAAATCCTCGTGCGAAACTTCGGCCAAACGGTCCAGAATGGCCTGCGGCGGGTCAAAATCCGGGAATCCCTGGGAAAGATTGACAGCGCCGTATTGATTGGAGATGCGCGTCATCCGCCGGATGACCGAATCCGTAAAATGTGCGGTGCGGTTGGATAGTGGCTGCATAGGCTTTTCCTCTTTTCGCGTTGGCTGGTGAATAGAACAGACAGGGGCAAAATGCACGGGCGGATATGGAATCCGCCCCTACGCTTCGTAGGGGGAGCGTCCATAGGCTCCCCTGCGGCCTGCCCCTTACAAAAATATATACCCATTATAGTGGGCACATCCCTGGATTGCAACCCACTCGAGTACCCCCAAAAATTTTTAAAGAATTTTCCTCCTTGGACCGGCGCCCCGAAAGATTTTTTCGCGCAATCTCCGAAAAAGCGGCATAAAAAGTTAAAAATTTTACGATTTTAGTGCGATATTCCTCTGCTTGTTAACAAATTGTCTAAATAACCTGCGAGGTTTTCGTCTTTTCGGCAATTTTAACAAAAAGGCTTTTCTTTTTCGTGAAAGTGTGTTAACATATATTTAACAAAGTGGCACGCTGGCGGAACCAGATCAGCCCCACTTGGAATATTTGGAGGAATGCTTTTATGATGAAGTATCTGCAAAAGCTCGGCAAAGCGTTAATGCTTCCCGTAGCTGCGCTGCCCGTCTGTGGTATCCTGATGGGCATTGGTTATGCGCTCGCTCCCGCCGTTATGGGCGCTGAGGGTGCTACCTCCGGTGCTGCGTACACCGTTGGTTTCCTGCTGATCAAGGCCGGTGGCGCTTTGATCGACAACATGGCCTGGCTGTTCGCCATCGGCGCTGCTGTGGGTCTGTCTGATGACCACGACGGCACGGCCGGTCTGGCTGGCCTGGTCAGCTTCCTGATGATGCAGCAGCTGCTCAGCCCCGGCGTTGTTGGCGCTGTCCGTACCCTGGAAGAAGGCTCTGTCGATTACATTGCTTTCAGCAAGATCGCTGGCAACTCCTTCATCGGTATCCTGGCCGCCATCATCGGTGCTGCCTGCTACAACAAGTTCAAGAACACCCAGCTGCCTGACTGGCTGGCGTTCTTCAGCGGCAAGCGCAGCGTTGCTATCGTGACTGCCGTTGTTTCCATCGTCGTTTCTGTCATTCTGCTGTTCGTCTGGCCTATCATCTTCGGCGTTCTGGTTGCCCTGGGCAACGGCATTGCCAAGATGGGCGGCGTCGGCGCCGGCATCTACGCGTTCCTGAACCGCCTGCTGATCCCCACCGGCCTGCATCACGCCCTGAACAACGTGTTCTGGTTTGATACCATCGGCCTGGGCGACCTGAGCCACTACTGGGCTGGCGACACCTCCGCTGATGTGGGCTGGAGCCTCGGCATGTACATGTCCGGCTTCTTCCCCTGCATGATGTTCGGTATTGCCGGTGCTGCTCTGGCCATGGTCCAGACTGCTAAGAACAAGAAGGCTGCTATCGGCCTGGTCGTTTCCGCTGCTATCTGCGCTTTCGTCTGCGGCGTTACCGAGCCGTTCGAGTTCGGCTTCATGTTCCTCTGCTTCCCCCTGTATATCGTCTACGCCGCTCTGTACGGCATCTTCACCATCATCACCTACTACTCCGGCTTCCGCGCAGGCTTCTGCTTCTCCGCCGGTGCTACTGACCTGGTCTTCTCCGCCAGCCTGCCCGCTGCCGCCAAGACTTGGATGATCATTCCTCTGGGCCTTGCTGCCTTCGTCGTGTTCTACCTGGTGTTCCGTTTTGCCATCACCAAGTTCGACCTGAAGACCCCCGGCCGTGAGGACGAGGATGAGGAGGCCGCCGAGGCCAACATCACCTTGGCCAACAACGACTACACTGCCATCGCCAAGGGCGTTCTGGCTGCTGTCGGCGGCAAGGGCAACGTTGCCAACGTTGACTACTGCGCTACCCGTCTGCGCTTCGAGATCAAGGATCACACCGCCGTTGATGAGAAGGCGGTTAAGAAGGCTGGCGCTGCCGGTGTCATCCGTCCCAGCAAGACTGCCTGCCAGGTCGTTATCGGCCCCAAGGTCCAGTTTGTGTATGACGAGCTGAAGAAAATGCTGTAAGCCTTGCGTTATCGCTTGCAGCGCCCTTTGGTAAAGGTTCTGGTTCCCTTTATCTGAAAAACTTCCGCCGGGGGCGGGCCACGCGCCTGTCTCCGGCGCTTTTTGTGAGTAATTACGCAAACTCGCTCAAACTTTGGTACAAAATTCACATTTGTCTGCTTTTTCTAAAGCCGTAATGTGGTATAATAGAAAACAAGGACGAACGGCGGCACCTACTGCCCGCCCGAATTGACAGGAGGAAATCTCTATGAAAATCATCCGCGCGAAAGACTACTATGACATGTCCCGCAAGGCAGCCAACATCATCTCTGCCCAGGTCATCATGAAACCCAACTGCGTGCTGGGCCTGGCTACCGGCGGCACCCCCGTGGGCACCTACAAGCAGTTGGTCGAGTGGTACAATAAGGGCGACCTGGACTTCTCTGAAGTGACCAGCGTCAACCTGGACGAGTATCGCGGCCTGCCCAAGGAGCACCCCGAAAGCTACTGGAGCTTTATGCACCGCAACCTGTTCGACCTCGTCAACATCCGCCCCGAGGCCATCAACCTGCCCGACGGCACCAACATGGATGCCGAGGTTGAGTGCGCCCGCTATGACAACGTCATCAAGAGCGTTGGAGGCGTGGACTTGCAGCTGCTGGGCATCGGCCACGACGGCCACATCGGATTCAACGAGCCGGGCGAGGCTTTCGAACTGGGCACCCACTGCGTTGAACTGAAGCCCGAGACCATCGAGGCCAACAAGCGCTTCTTCGACGACAACGTTGACCTGGTCCCCAAGCAGGCCTACACCATGGGCATCAAGACCATCATGCAGGCCCGCAAGGTGCTGATGGTCGTCAACGGCGCGGGCAAGGCTGAGATCGTCAAGAAAGCCTTCTTCGGCCCCGTCACCCCCGAGGTACCCGCCAGCATCCTGCAAATGCACCCCGACTTTATCCTGGTCGGCGATGAGGAAGCATTCAGCCTGATCTGATGGCAGGAGGTTTTCCGCTATGATTATCAAAAATGCCAAAGTTTTTACAGACGGCTGCCGTTTTGTGAAAAAAGACCTTGTGATCCGTGACGGGCGCATCGTGTTTGGCGCGGCCCCGCAGGAAAACGAGGAAGTGCTGGACGCCAAAGGCAATTACGCCCTGCCGGGTCTGGTCGATATCCACTTCCACGGTGCGGTCGGGCATGACTTCTGCGATGCCGACGAAGCCGGTTTGCAGGCCATTGCCGATTTTGAGGCCAGCAAAGGCGTGTTGGCCATCTGCCCCGCCACGATGACCTTCAGCGAAGAGATCCTGAACGGCATCATGGACGTGGCCGCAGCCCACAAGAACGAGCACGGCGCGGACCTTGTCGGCATCAACATGGAAGGCCCCTACATCAGCCCCAAAAAGGTAGGCGCGCAGAACCCCAAGTACGTGATGGCCACCAACGCCGAGATGTTCCGCCGTTTGCAGGCGCGCAGCGGCGGGCTGATCAAGCTGGTGGACGTTGCGCCCGAGGAGCCGGGCAATATGGACTTCATCAAGGAATGCCACGATGAGGTGCGCATCTCCATTGCCCACACCTGCACCGACTATGACACCGCCAAAGAGGCGTTTGCCGCCGGTGCCACTCACATGACCCACCTGTACAACGCCATGCCGGGCATCACCCACCGCGCGCCCGGCCCCATCATCGCTGCGCTGGAAGAGGGCGCCGAGGTCGAGCTCATCACCGACAACGTGCATATCCACCCGGCCATGGTACGCTTTACCTTTAACACGTTTGGCGATGACCATGTCATCCTGATTGCCGACAGCATGATGGCCTGCGGCCTGCCCGATGGCCAGTACAGCCTGGGCGGCCAGGCTGTCACGGTGCGCGGCCGCCGCGCCACCCTGACCGAGCAGGAGGGCACCATCGCGGGCAGCGCGACCTGCCTGTTTGACTGCATGAAGCGTGCGGTGCAGGAGATGGGTGTGCCGCTGGAAAGCGCCGTCCGCGCCGCCACCCTCAACCCCGCCCGCAGCATCGGCGTCGATGCTGATTACGGCAGCCTGGAAGCAGGCCGCTGGGGCAATGTGGTGCTGGTGGACGACCAGCTCAACATCCAGACCGTGGTGCGCCACGGCGAAGTGCTGTAAAACCAAATAAACCGGGACGTTTTGCCGCGTCCCGGTTTTTTTGCGTGCCGTTTGGTACAATGAGGGCAGCAAGTAAGAAGGAGTGTGCCCCATGAAAAAGATTGCAATTTTGGGCTGCGGCCAAGGCCCACGGCGGGCGCATCTACCTGCCCCACGGCGCGGTGGGCGGCTTTGACGTGCTGTACACGGTCGCGCTGATGGCCGAGGCCAAGGGCCAGCCCATCACGGCCGAGATCCACACCCACAAAGGCCCGGCGTCGCTGAAAAACACGCCGCTGTTCACCGACGAACTGATGACCACGCCCGAAAAGACTGTGCTGGCAGGCACCGCCGCCGAAGCTATTCGGGTACTGCCAACCAAGGTCAATGTCGCCGTCGCCGCCGCGCTGGCAAGCATCGGCCCCGATGCAATGGGTGCGAAAATCACGAGCGTTGAGGGCTTTGCCGGGGATGACCACTGCATCACGATGGAGACCGACGGCCTGAAGGTGACATCCGACGTCTACAGCCGCACCGCCGAGATCGCAGGCTGGAGCATTGTCTCTCTCCTGCAAAACCTGGCAGACCCGGTGGTACTGTTTTGACCGACTTTCTTTGAACTACTTTCTTTGAAAAGAAAGTAGGCAAAGAAACTTTAATATTTTACCCCAAAACAGGGCGCTGCCGGCAGATGGCAGCGCCCTGTTATCATAGCCTATAAATTACGGATTCTCGTTGGTTTCGACGGTGCCTTTGTGCTCTTCGCGGCGCTTGGTCAAATACTCATCCATCTCTTCTGCAACCTGCTTGGAGTACTTCACCGCCTCCACAACGGTGCGGGCACCCAAAACCACGTCGCCGCTGGCAAAAATGCCATCGCGGGTGGTATGGCCGTGCTCATCGGTAGCAAGCAGGCCGTGGCTGCTCATTTCCAGGCCGGTCGTGGTGCTGACGATGCGGTTCTGCGCGCCCTGGCTGATGGCGATGATCACGCTCGTGCAGGGGAAAAACTGCTCCTCACTGGTCGAGGTAATGTTGCCGTCCTCGTCCATCTCCACTTTCTTATAGTAGACGCCGTCGTCGGTAATGCGGGTCGGGCGCATGCCGTAGTAAAACTCTACGCCGTCGGCCTTGGCGTAGTCCACCTCGCGCACGCTAGCGGCCGTCTGGTAACGGCGGCAGAACACGCTGACATGGCGCACGCCCTTGCGCAAGGCGGTGCGGGCCACGTCCATGGCCGAATTGCCCGCGCCAATCTTCTCGCGGCTTTCAAAAATGGTCACATCGTAACCGCGGCGGGCTTCGTTTACAACATGGATCGCCATTTCTTCAAATTCCTTTTTTTCCTCGCACTAAAAATTGACATTCCAGCGCGGGCTATGCTATAGTTTTGGTAACGAAACAGGTAGGGTATGGCCAAGGCTGCGATACTGCTGCCCCGCAGCGAAATGCAGCAGATGGCGGCAGAACTGATCGCACACTATCCGAATCGATCACCCTTATGCATTGAGCATACCCACACCGATGCTGCTTGTCAACGCGCGATACGGTTACAAAATGATGGCTGCGAGCTGATCCTGGCGCGTGGGCTGCAAGCAGCGCTGATTCAGCGCACCATGACCGCCGCCGGACTTTTATAAAAGGGAGTCTTTGCCATGAACACTACCCTGCGTGCCCAAGCCGAAACCATCGTAACAGCAAGCATCCGCGCCGTATTGCCGGATAAAGCCGTGCGCCGTGCGTTGCAGGGCTTTGCCCCGGCGGGGCGGGTGTTCCTGGTTGCGGCTGGCAAAGCCGCCTGGCAGATGGCCTATGCCGCCGTACAGGTGCTGGGCCAGCCGGACGGCGGTGTGGTCATCACCAAATACGGCCACGTAAAGGGGGAGATCCCCGGCGTGGCCTGCTATGAAGCCGCCCATCCGGTGCCAGACGAAACGGGTTTTGCCGCCACCGAAAAGGCGCTGGAACTGGTGCGCGGGCTGACTGCGCAGGATACCGTGCTGTTCCTGCTCTCGGGCGGCGGCAGTGCGCTGCTGGAAAAACCACTGATCCCCGGCGAAGAATTGCAGGATATCACGTCCCAACTGCTGGCCAGCGGCGCGGATATCGTTGAGATGAACACGATCCGCAAGCGGCTTTCGGGCGTCAAAGGCGGGCGGTTTGCTCAGGCCTGCGCGCCGGCAAAAGTGTACAGCATCGTGCTCAGCGATATTTTGGGCGACCCGCTGGATATGATCGCCAGCGGCCCCGCCTGCCCGGACAGCTCGACCTGCGCCGAAGCAAAAGCCATCGCCGCGCGGTATGCGCTCAAACTTTCCCCTGCGGCTGCGGCGCTTCTCGGGCAGGAAACACCGAAAGAACTGGACAATGTTACGACAAAAATCACCGGCAGTGTGCGGGAACTGTGCGCCGCCGCTGCCGAAGCCTGCCGCCAGGCGGGCTACACCCCCGTGCTGCTGACCGACCGACTGAACTGTGAAGCCCGCGAGGCTGGGCGCTTTTTGGGCAGCATCGCCCAGACCCATGCCGGGCAGGGGCAAAGGCTAGCCTTTCTGGCGGGCGGAGAAACGCTCGTGCACCTGACGGGCCATGGCCTGGGCGGGCGCAACCAAGAGTTGGCACTGGCCGCCGCCCCGGCACTGGCCGGGCTGAATGCCTGCGTATTCTCGGTAGGCAGCGACGGCACCGATGGACCCACCGATGCGGCGGGCGGCTACACGGACGGCGATACGGACGCCGCCCTTGCGGCCCGTGGCCTGACTGTGCCCGTTGTGCTAGCCAATAACGATGCTTACCACGCCTTGCAGGCGGTGGACGGGCTGCTCGTCACCGGTCCCACGGGCACCAACGTGAACGATGTAAGCGTAGTGCTGATAGAGGGATGAGCCTTATACAAAGCGCCCCCGTCGGTTCGCAATCGGACCGCCGGGGGCGCTTGTTGTTAGGGGGTTACTTTTGCTCGGCCAGCCATTCTACAGCCGACAGGGCGGCGATGTTGCCCTGCCCGGCGGCCTTGATATACTGGTACGGCTTACCGGCCAGATCGCCGCAGGCGAAGCAGCCCGGCAGGTTGGTGCGCATCTGGGCGTCTACGGCCACATGGGGGCCGTCGGTCGCAAGGCCGGGCACCAGCTTGTCCGGTGCAACGGCATCGCGCAGCACAAACACGCCGTCCACGGGGTGCAATGCCTTATCCGTTTGCACACCCTCGGCCTTCATCGTGCCGGGGATTGCCTGCACTTTCTCGCGTACCACGGTCACGTCGGGGCCGACTGTGACCTCATGCGGCACGACCGGGAAATACAGCACCTTGGCACAACCCTCGGCCAAAAAGTCGGCTTCGCGGCAGCTTTCGGCGTTGTAGCCCAGCACGGCTACGGTTTTGCCCACGTAAAAGTGGGCGTCGCAGGTGGCGCAGTAACTTACACCGCGGCCAAGCAATTCATCCTCGCCGGGGAACGGCTTGCCCATCACGACACCGCCTGCCAGAATAACCGACGAGGCTTCGTACATCACGTCCGGTGTCTGGATGCCAAAATAGCTGCCCATGGCGTACACCGCCGTGACCTGCTTCTCGGTGATCTCCACGCCCATCACATCCAGGTGGTGCTTGAGCTTTGCGGCCAGGTCGGCCCCGGTAATGTCCGGCAGGCCGGGATAGTTGCGGATGGTGTGGGCCTTGGTCATCTTGCTCGTCAGCTCTTTGCTGCCGAACAGCAGCACCTGTTTGCCGCGTACGCGGGCGGTGATGGCCGCCGATACACCGGCAGGCCCGGTGCCGATAATGGCAATATCGGCGCGTGTGGTTTCGTTCATGCTGTTTCCCTCTATACGTTATTCTCAGTTGTTTTCCCGATAAACAACAAATTTATGCGTGCACAGGCACATTTTTGGTGGCGATGATATCCACACCGGTGCCTGCTGCATTTTCGGCCAGCACCTGGCCGATGGCAACGGGCGCGGAGACTTCGACGTCTTTCAGTGCGCGGACCACATCAAAAATTTGGCCCTTGGGGATATCGCTGCGGGTCTTGCAGCTGACCATCGCCAGCGTGCCGCCGCTTACGCGCACAGTGCTTGTCACAATGCGGGTCGGGGCAGTTACTTCCTTGCGGGCGTAGGCGTCGCCGCGCGGGCAGGTGTTGCCGGTCACAGATGCGACCGCGCCGTTTTCCATCGTAACGGTCAGCGGGCAGCCTATCGGGCAGCCAATGCAGGTAAGTTCGATCTTTTTCGTTTCCATAATCAGGCCTCCTCCAGCGTAACAGTCAGGCACGAGGCGTCAGGATGGGCGCGCAGGTCTGCCCCTTTCAGGCGGACGGTCTCCATCTCGCCCGGGGCCAGCACGGGCCGCTTGCGGCTGAAAATGCAGGTATCGCCCAGATACACGGCAATCTTCTTGTTCTTGAACACGCCGCCCACGCGGAAACGCACCGTTATGGTATCGCCCGCACAGGCCGGGCGCACCGTGGCGGGCACCGTGTAGCGCACGCCGTTTTCGCATTTGACTGGGATGGCCGGGGCGTCCTGTTCGCCATTCTGCAAATAGGCGGCGGCCTGCGCACCAGCAGCGCCCGCTTCCTCAGATACATAGTCGACCAGGTCATGCACGTGCAGCACATTGCCTGCGGCAAACACGCCGGGGATGCTGGTCTCCAGACTCTCGTTGACCAGCGGCCCGCTCGTGATGGGGCTGAGCGCCACACCGGCAGCACGGCTCAGCTCGTTTTCGGGCAGCAGCCCGCAGGAGAGCAGCAGCGTGTCGCAGTCGTAGTGCTCCTCGGTGCCGGGCACGGGCTTGCCGTTCTCAACGCGGGCCAGCGTAATGCCCTCAACGCGCTCCTTGCCCTGAATGTCCACGACCGTGTGGCTCAGCTTCAATGGAATGCCGAAATCATCGAGACATTGTACAATATTGCGCTTCAAGCCGCCGGAATAAGGCATCAATTCGGCTACGACCTGCACCTGCGCGCCCTCCAGCGTCATGCGGCGCGCCATGATGAGGCCGATGTCGCCGGAGCCCAAAATGACCACCTTGCGGCCGGGCAGGTAGCCCTCCATGTTCACCAGTCGCTGGGCCGTGCCGGCGGTGTAGATGCCAGCGGGGCGGTAGCCGGGGATGTTCAGCGCGCCGCGCGGGCGCTCCCGGCAGCCCATGGCCAGGATCACGGCTTTGGGGTGCAGCTGGAACAGGCCGTCCTCCTTGTTCATAGCGGTCACGGTCTTGTCCGCTGCCAAATCCAGCACCATGGTGTTGAGCTTGTAGGGAATGTGCAGCTCCTGCGCCTGGGCGATGAACCGGGCCGCGTACTCGGGGCCGGTCAGTTCTTCTTTAAAAGTATGCAGGCCAAAACCGTTATGGATGCACTGGTTCAAAATGCCGCCCAGTTCGCTGTCGCGCTCTAAGATCAGCAGGTTTTCCACACCGGCTTTGCGGGCAGAGACTGCTGCCGCCAGCCCCGCGGGGCCGCCGCCGATGATGACGAGATCTACGTTATTCATATCCAGCCCCCTTAAAAAGCATCCTTGTTGGTACCGACGATGATCTTGGACTTGCCGCCGGATTTGGTGATCTCGCTCTGGTCCACGCCCAGTTCGCGCGCGAGGATCTCCATCACGCGGGGGCTGCAAAAACCAGCCTGGCAGCGGCCCATCCCGGCACGGGTGCGGCGCTTTACGCCGTCCAGGCTGCGGGCACCGGGCACACGGTGGATGGCATCGATGATCTCGCCCTCGGTCACGCTTTCGCAGCGGCAGATGATCTGGCCGTAGGCGGGCTTTTCCTTGATCAAAGCGGCGCGTTCCTCAAAGCTCAGTGTCTTGGGGTCCAGGATACCCTTGCGGGTCGGGTCAAACGCGGGATCAGCCTCCAGATGCAAGCTGTTTTTCACGATGTCAGCCACCATGGCGCCCACAGCGGGGGCGCTGGACAGGCCAGGGGACTCGATGGCGGCGCAGTCGACAAAACCGGGTGCGATCTCGCCAATAAAGAAGTCGTGCCGCGGCTCGTGGGCGCGCAGGCCCGCAAAGCTCGTGATGGTCTGGCGCATCGGCAGGTCTTTCACTGCCAGGCCGGACTTTTCGCGCACTTCGGCCAGGCCCGCCGCGGTGGTGGCGGTGGCTTCCTTGTCGTCCACATCAATGGCCGTGGGACCGACCAGCAGGTTGCCGTGTACGGTGGGCGTTACCAGCACGCCCTTGCCGTACTTGCCCGGCAGCTGGAAGATCGTGTGGTGTACATGCCCTGCCGCCGCATGGTCCAGCAGGAAGTAATCGCCGCGGCGAGCAATGATCTGCATCGGGTGGGCGGTGTCCACGGCATTGTGCAGTTCGTCGGCGTGTACACCGGCGGCGTTGACGACCAGCCGCGTTTCGATGCTGCCCTTGTTCGTCTCAACGCGCCAGCCGCCCTCGATGGGGGCCACGCCGGTCACGGTCGTATCAAACTGGAACTTTACGCCATTTTTGGCGGCGTTCTCAGCAAAAGCATAGGTCAGGCCGAACGGGCAGACGATGCCGCCGGTCGGGGCCCACAGGGCGGCGACCGCGTCGTCAGAAACGTTCGGCTCCATCTTGGCCAGCTCGTCACGTTCGATAATGCGCAAGCCCTCGACCCCGTTGGCTACGCCGTTTTCGTACAGCTTTTCAAGGCCCGGGCGGTCCTGCTCGCTCAGGCAGACAACCAGGCTGCCGCACTGGTCGTAGGCAAAGTCCAACTCTTTGGCAAGGGCGGGCATGCGGCGGCTGCCCTCCACATTCAGCTTAGCCATCAAACTGCCGTGGACGGCATCGTAGCCCGCATGTACAATGGCGCTGTTTGCCTTGGAGGTGCCGCAGCAGACATCCTCCTCCTTATCCAGCACCAGAATATCCGCCTTACAGCGCGATAATTCACGCGCTGCGGCGCAGCCGGAAACGCCTGCACCGATGATCAGAACGTCCAACATACTTGTTTCTCTCCTTCTGGTGAAAACACTTATAATACCAGTATAGCGTGCAGAAGTTTTGCCGTCAATAGCTGGTTTTTTGTTGGATTTGTACAAACAATAAATTGTGTATGAACCACACGGCAGCACCCGGGAGATCAGGTGCTGCCGTGTGGTTTGCAGTTATGATGAAGGCTGTGAATGGCTGTAAAAAGGGTCAGGCGTCCTCTGCTTCCAGCGCTTCGCGCAGCTCCTGCGGGGCCAGCGGCAGGCGGCTGCCGCGATGGGGCTTGCAGCGGTCCATCTGGCCTTTAAAGGTGAAAAGCGCCAATGCCTTTTTCAAATCCTCGGCCATGTCGGTTTTCTTTTCCAGTTCTGCCACGGTGTGCTCCTTTATAAAAGGTAAGCTATTTCATGCTGCTGCTCGCCAGAACGATTTCATCCTTGGCGAACTTGGCCCAAAAGCCGGTCTTTTTGTAGAAATGGGGCATCCTAGCCTGCACGCCCTCACGGGTGTAGAAGAAATCGTCTTTCGCCAACGGCAAATCGACGGTGCGGCCCTCGGCGGCAGACTTGTACACGGCCATGATAAGCTCCATCGTGGCGCGACCCGCTTCGCCGTCGATCAGCACCGGGCGGTCCTCGTCGATAGCGCGGATCAGGTCATCCGCCAGGCCTGCGTGGCCCTCGTATTCCAGCGGCGTAAGCACTGCAGAAAATCAGGAGGGGCAGGAAGCTGAGCAGGATTCGGCGTTTCCTGTTACGCGACGGTATAAAATACTGGGAGAAATAGATGACGCGGCTTACACCATCGGCGGGGTGGTGTCCCGCAAGACCAGCCGGCAGGGAAGGCACACGGTCTTTTCCACATCGGGTTCGTGGTTCAGCAGGCGGATCATCTGCTGTGCGGCCGTGCGGCCGGTCTCGTGCAAGCTGTTGTCGATGGACGACAGCTGCGGGTAGCAGATGGTGCAGTACACACTGTTGTTGCAGCCGATCACAGCTACATCCTCCGGGATGCGCTTGCCGGTGATCAGCAAGGTGTGCAGCCCGCCTACAGCGGTGGTGTCCTCGGTAAACACGATGGCATCGGTGCGTGGGTCCTGGCGCAGAATGCGGGTGGTGGCAAACTGGCCGCCCTCGATCGAACGCTCGGCCCGGTAGCAGCGCTCCGGCAGGCCGCATTCCTGGATGGCACGGCGGTAGCCGTTCAGCTTGTGCTGCTCACTCTCGGTCTCGTCGTCGTTTACAAAGGCGATGTTGCACCGCCCGGCCTGGGCCAGCCGCTTTACGGCGTGGTAGGTGCCGTCCTCCTCATCGGAAAGGACACCGTAGGCATTGGGCAGCGGCAAAACCGCGTTAGCGAACAAAATCGGGATGTCGGGGACATATTTGGCGATGTACTCGCGGCATTGCGGCGTCACGAATACTGAACCAACGAAAAATACACCGATGATCTGCTGGGCATTCAGCGTGCGCAGGTAATCGCCCGCGCGGGCAAGGGTGCCGCCCAGGTTGCACAGAATGGTGCTGTACCCGGCGGCGGCCATCGTGCGCTCGATCTCGTAGGCGATGGCTGCGTGGTGAACATCACGGATATCCACCGTCATAACGGCAACGCATTTACTTTGGCGGGTAGCCAGCCCCTGTGCTACCCGGCTGGGCTGATAATCATTGCGGTCCAGCACGTCCTGGACTTTGGTGCGGGTGGCTTCGCCAACCTTGCCGCCGTTCAGCACACGGGAGACAGTGGCAATGGAAACACCGGCCTCCCGGGCTATATCGTAAATGGTCAAGTAGAACCTCCTGTACGGTGCGACAAACTGTAAGCGCTTTCAATACTGCTATGATAGCACATGGCAAGTTTCGATGCAATGCTCGGATTTGACAAGAAGTTAACGGGGCTTTTTGGCGAAATAACGAAATTATGCGACGCTCGTTATTTTATGCACAAACTTTTGGCCTGCTTTTTGGCTTTTCTGCACAATTCCGTAAGCGCTTATATTTTCTTTCAATTGGTGAAATTTTGTGCGCGAAAAGGAAAATTTGGCTGAAAAATCCCCCGAATTCGCAGAACTTTTCCCTTGTATACCCACCATTCCCGTGCTACAATAAGCTGGTCTTTGCAAATACCCCTTTCTATATAAATAAGGAGATGTACCCACTATGGCAGCAGCGCAAAGCCGCGTGACCGATATGACCCGGGGCGACCCGGTTCGGCTTTTGCTCAAATTTTCGGCACCGCTGTTTTTAAGCAACCTGCTACAGCAGTTTTATAACCTGGCCGATACCGCCCTGGCCGGGCATATCCTGGGTGATGCTGCCCTGGCCGAGATCGGCGCGACCGCCGCGCTGTATGGCCTGATCATGAACTTCGCTTTTGGCATGAACAACGGTCTGGCCCTGACGGTCAGCCGCGCGTTTGGTGCCGGGGACGAAAAAGGTGTGCGCCGCGCCACCGCCTGGATGTTGACACTGGCCGGGGTTACTGCGCTGGTGCTGACGGTCGTGTTCGTCGGTGTGCGCCGCCCACTGCTGGTGCTGCTGCAAGTGCCGCAGGCTTCCATGGGCGGTGCGCTGGCCTACCTGACGTTGATTTTACTCGGTATTCCGCTGACGATGGCCTATAATATGGAGGCTGCCCTGCTGCGGGCCATTGGCAACAGCCTGACGCCGCTGTACTTTTTGCTGTGCAGCACGGCGCTCAACATCGGGCTGGATATCGCCTTTATGGGCCCGCTGCACCTTGGCGTCGGCGGTGCGGCGGCTGCCACTGTGGCGGCACAGGGCATCAGTGCGGTGCTGGGCGGGTGGTACATCATCCGCAGTTATCCCGGCCTGCACTTTGACCGCACCGCCTTTGCCAACGGCAAAAATTTTGCTTGCAACATGTTCTGGGCCGGGCTCAGCATGGGGCTGATGAGCGCCATCTACAACATCGGCAGTGTGGTGCTGCAAAGCAGCATCAATGCGCTGGGCAGCACCTACATTGCCGCGCAGGTCGCCGCCCGCCGCTTTGCCGAGCTGTTCTTTATCCCCGGAGGCGCACTGGGCATTGCCGTGGCTACCTACAGCAGCCAGAACCTGGGTGCAGGCCGCCGTAGCCGCATCATGAAAGGCGTGGTCACGGCGCTGGGCATCTATTTTGTCTGGTGGGTCTTTGTAATGATCTTTGTGTTCTGCTTCAGCGACCCGGCGGTGCGGGCCATCACCGGTACCGGCGACGAGAAGATCAGCTCCAATGCGGTGCTGTATTTGAAGATCAGCGCCCCTGTTATCCCGCCGATGGCCGTGCTGGTCATCGTGCGCAATATGCTGCAAGGCATCCGGCACACGATCGAACCGCTGCTGGCCAGCGGATTAGAGCTCATCGGCAAGGTGATCTTCGGTGTCTGGATCGTGCCGGTGGTCGGCTACACGGCAGTCTGCTTCTGCGAGCCCGTCACCTGGGTGGTCTGCTTCTTCTTCATTCTCGGCGCATTGTACCGCTGCCGGGGTGAGCTAAAAGATAAGGAATAAATCATCAAACCGGGCATAGCCGCGTGGCTGTGCCCGGTTTTTGTTTACAGAAAGGGGCGGATGCCGTATAATGAAAACAGAATCAGATGCAGATTTCAGTCCTCTCCCTTCCAAAGAGAGACTTTTCAAAGCTCTGCAAGGTTAAAAATTCGGAGGTCCCTCCATGGTGTCTGCCCATAAAAAAATCAATCCCTGGGTCTGGGTCGCGGTGGTGTTTGCAGTGTGCGCGGTGGTGTACGGCGTGCTTAGCAGCTACCCTCGCGAGATGGCCGTCTACAGCGATGAACTGCGCTACCTTGATGTCGCCCGCAGCTTGTGGCAGGGGCGCGGCCTGCGGGTGCGCAACATGCCCAGCGACTACCAGAAGATCCTGTATCCGCTCTTTATCCTGCCTGCGCTGGCGCTCAAAACCACTGCCGCGCAGATCACGGCGATTGGCTGGCTGAACGCCCTTTATGCGTCCAGTGCGGTATTCCCGGCGTATGCGCTGTGCCGTGCCACGGGGCAGAACCGCCGCCGCACGGTGTTCCTCATCGGGGCAGTCGCGCTGCTGCCCACGATGTCCGCCGCGTCGACTTTCATGAGCGAGACGGTCTTTCTGCCGCTCTCGCTGTGGCAGATCTACTTTCTGCTGCGCGCCATGCAGGCCATGCCCAAAGCCCGTGTGGGCTGGTGCGCGGCGGCCGGTGTGTGGTGCTACCTGCTTTACTTAAATAAGGAGGTTGCGCTCTACTATCTCATCGCCTGGGTGCTGGTGCGGGCGTGGGTACTCTGGCAGGACCGCAGCAGCTGGCGTGCCGAGCTTGCCTGCAACGCGGCGCTGTTCGGCAGCTTTGCGGCCTGCTTTGTGCTGGCCAAGCTCACGCTGTTCCGGGGGCTGGGCAACTCTTACAACCAGACCGGCTGGCTGTCGGCTGAGCAGTGGGGCTTTCTGCCCTTTGCCATCGTTTGCGATGTGCTGTTTACCGTGCTGGCATTCGGCGTCTTTCCCGTGCTGCTGCCCGCCGTGGGGCTGCGCCGCCCGGCCAAAGGCAGCGACCCCGTGCACACCCAGCTGCCACTGTTTTTGCTGCTTTCGCTGTTCGTCGGCGTTGGGGTCATCGCGTGGTCCATTACGGTGCGCGAAGATCTGCATTCCCCCTCGCCCCGGCAGCACATGCGGTATCTCGAGCCGCTTTTTATGCCGCTGCTGCTCGTCACGCTGAACACGCTGGACGAGAAACTATCCACCACCCGCCGCAGGTTGCTGGCGGTGCTGACCGCCGCGTGGGGCGTCGGGTTTATCGTGCTCTGCCGGGCCATCGGCGCAGGCGCGGGAGACAATACCCTGCTGCAATGGTTTGATTTTGTGGCCGATCGGCTCGACCGCCTGCCCGTGCTGGGGCTGAACAGCTGGCTGCTGGTCTGGCGCTGCTTCATCGCGGCCGGGGCAGCGTGCATCGGCGTGCTGCTTTTGCGCCATAAGGCCCGGCGGGCCATGGCATGCGGGGTGCTGGCACTCTGCGTGCTGTGCTATGCGGGCGAGTGGCGCATCAACCGCTGGACCTACGCCGTCACCCCCGAAGCCCAGCAGGCCGCCAGTGATTTGAACGGCCGCCTGCACGGCCTCGACGGCACGGTGCTGTTTATCCCGAACGGCATCCGCCAGCGGGACAGCCAGCTCATCGAGACCTATGTTGACCGCGACCTCTACATCGTCGAGTACGAGACGCTCTGCCGCACCGGCCTGCTGGACGACGGCGTGCTGGACCTGACGGCGGAAGCCCCCGCACCCGAGTATCCCGGCCGCCCCTATGAGGACTTGACCCACGCCGACTGGCTGCTGGTTTCTGACGATGTGCCGTTGGACACCACCAACCTCACCCCTGCGGACATTGCCTGCCCAGCGGGCTACACTTTGTGGCATAACAACGAGGTTACACGAGTAGCTTTTTTACAATCTGGCAATTTTCGCAATAAATCCCGCCAATCTTTGCATAGATTGCACAAACCTATCCGCTTTACAATTGCACGCAAATACGTTACAATAAACACATACCACTAAGGTAAGGAGAGAGAGCTTTGTTTACTATCATTAAACGGAGAGAGCTGAACCCCACTGTTACCGAGCTTTGGATCAAAGCACCGTTGATCGCAAAGAAGGCAAAGGCAGGTCAGTTCATCATTGTCCGCGCGAAGGAGAATTCCGAACGCATCCCCCTGACCATCGCCGGTTTTGACCGCGAGGCCGGTACCGTTTCCATCATCTTCCAGGTGGTGGGTGCTGGTACCATGCAGCTGAACTCGCTCAAGGAGGGCGAAGCTGTGCATGACTTCGTCGGCCCTCTCGGCAAGGCTACGAAGATCGAAGGGCTCAAGAACGTCTGCGTTGTCGGCGGCGGCGTCGGCTGTGCTATCGCGTTGCCCATCGCCCAGGCACTGCACGCGCAGGGCACCAAGGTGACCGGCATCGTCGGTTTCCGCAACAAGGATCTGGTCATCCTCGAGGATGAATTCCGCGCCTGCTGTGATGAGTTCATCATCATGACCGACGACGGTTCTTACGGCGATAAGGGCGTTGTTACCGCCCCGCTGGAGCAGAAGATCGTCGATGGTGCCAACTTTGATGAGGTTATCACCATCGGACCGCTGATCATGATGAAATTCGTCGTCAAGACCACCAAGCCCCACAATGTCAAGACCGTTGTCTCCATGAACCCGATCATGGTCGACGGCACCGGCATGTGCGGCGGCTGCCGCCTGACCGTTGGCGGCCAGACCAAGTTTGCCTGCGTGGACGGCCCCGACTTTGACGGTTTTGAGGTCGATTTTGACGAAGCTATGCACCGCGGCACCATGTACAAGCCTTTTGAGGCCCACGCCCGCGAGGCCGAGTGCAATCTGCTGAAACAGGAGGTGCAGTAATTATGCCGAATATGGACCCGAAAAAGTGCCCCATGCCCAGCCAGGAGCCGAATGTCCGTAATAAAAACTTTAAAGAGGTCGCCCTCGGCTATACCGAGGAGATGGCCATTAACGAGGCCAAGCGCTGCCTGCAGTGCAAGAACCACCCCTGCCGCAGCGGCTGCCCCGTTGAGATCGATATTCCCGGCTTCATCAAGCATGTAGCCGAGGGTGATTTCGAAGCTGCTTACCATGTGATCGCGCAGTCCAGCGCGCTGCCCGCCGTTTGCGGCCGTGTCTGCCCGCAGGAGCATCAGTGCGAGGGTAAGTGCGTGCGCGGCATCAAGGGCGAGTCCGTCGGCATCGGCCGTCTGGAGCGCTTTGTTGCTGACTGGTACCGCAACAACGTACATACCAAGCCCGTTGCCCCCGCCCCCAACGGCCACAAGGTCGCTGTCATCGGCGCTGGCCCCTCCGGCCTGACGGTCGCTGGCGACCTGGCCAAGCTGGGCTACAAGGTCACCGTTTACGAGGCCCTGCATGTGGCTGGCGGCGTTCTGATGTACGGCATCCCTGAGTTCCGTCTGCCCAAGGACATCGTCCAGCACGAGGTCGAGGGCCTGAAGGAACTGGGCGTTGACATCGAGACCAACATGGTCATCGGCAAGGTCCTGACCATTGACGAGCTGATGAACGATTACGGCTTCGAGGCTATCTATGTGGCTTCCGGCGCTGGCCTGCCCCGCTTCATGGGCATCCCCGGCGAGAGCCTGAACGGCGTTTATTCTGCCAACGAGTATCTGACCCGCGTCAACCTGATGAAGGCCTATAAGGAAGATTCCCGCACGCCCATCATGAAGTCCAAGTCTGTCGCCGTTGTCGGCGGCGGCAACGTGGCCATGGACGCAGCCCGCTGCGCGAAGCGTCTGGGTGCCGAGAATGTCTACATCGTCTACCGCCGCGGCATGGCCGAGCTGCCTGCCCGTAAGGAGGAGGTCGAGCACGCCGAGGAGGAGGGCATCGTCTTTAAGACCCTGACCAACCCCGTGGAAGTGCTGGGCGATGAGAACGGCTGGGTCAAGGGTATGACCTGCGTCGAGATGGAACTGGGCGAGCCCGATGCTTCCGGTCGCCGCCGTCCCATCGTGAAGGAGGGCAGCGAGTTCGTGCTGGATGTGGACACCATGATCATGGCTCTTGGCACCAGCCCCAACCCGCTGATCCGCTCCACCACCCCCGGCCTGGACGCCGACAAGCACGGCTGCCTGATCACCAACGGCCCTGACGGCCTGACCAGCCGCCCGATGGTCTACGCTGGCGGTGATGCTGTTACCGGCGCTGCCACTGTCATCCTGGCCATGGGTGCCGGCAAGGAAGCCGCCCGCGCCATTGATGCCGCCATTAAGGGCAAAGAACAGTAATTTATAACACACAGGGTAAGGCCTCGTACCTGCACAGGGTACGGGGCCTTACTTTCTTTGAAAAGAAAGTAAGCAAAGAAACTTAAACTTTCCACACAAATGGGGGTTATCATGGTATACTAATAGGTAGGGTAATGGCTCCCCTCTAGGGGGGCCTCACACAACATCCCCCCAAAAATCCACACAAAGCTGGTAACACCCATGTATCATCCCTTTTTTCAATTTGTCCTGCCGCGTATCGGCCAGGCGGCGCTGGATGTGCTGCTGTACCTCAACTTTCTGCAGCTGCCGCCGCTGCAACTGGTGCGCGCGTGGCCGGTGCTGTACTACGGTCTGCCCCTGCTGTTGATGGCGCTGCTGGCCTACATCAGCCGCGACCCGCTGGGCCTGGGCATCGTGTTTGCGGGGCATCTCGTTACCTTTTACTGCATCGGCACCGGCATTTCGCTGCTTATGCGCCGGGTGGGCGGCATGCCGCAGCTTATTTGGCGCATTCTCTGGCTGGACGGCATAACGCCGTGGCTGCTGACCGCGTTCATCATGTGGTGGGGCCGCTGCCGTGCCCTGACGCTGTGTACAACAAAATATGATCTGACAACGCATAAATCGCTGCCGGATGGTGCTTTGCGCCTTGTGCAGATCAGCGATATCCACCCCCGCGCCTGCGCGGCCATGGACCACACCCGCATCCCGGAACTGCGCGAGAAGATCGCCGCCTGCCATCCTGACCTGCTGGTGCTGACCGGCGATATTTTCGATGAGTTCACCGAACCGGAAGAACTGGACGCTTTCTGCGCCCTGTTTGGCGAGATCGACGCGCCGCTTGGCAAATACTATGTGCTGGGCAACCATGATCTGTTCCACCACTGGCGGGAGCCAAGCTTTGGCCGCGCAGACCTGGAACGCGGCCTGGCCCAAGCCGGTGTGCGCCTGCTGGAAGACACCGCCGTCACGCTGCCCTGCGGCGTGCGCATCGTGGGCCGCAAGGACTACCTGTACACAAACGGCAAGCGCTTTACCGCCGCCCAGTTGATGCCATCCGGCCTGGACGACCGCTATACGATCTGGCTTGACCACGAACCGCGCGACTTTAAAAATGCCGCCGCTGCGGGTGCCGACCTGATTTTAAGCGGCCACACCCACGGCGGGCAGGTCTGGCCCGCCGGTGCGGTGGGCATGGTTGCCAAAAACGAGCGCAACTACGGAAAAAAGGAAATTACCGATACCTGCGCCGCCATCGTAAGCGGCGGCACCGGCACCTGGGGCTACAAGTTCCGCACCCAGGGCAAAACGGAGATTGTTTGTGTGGAGATCAAGCAGATAAATTAGTGCATACCCCCTGGTGCGTAGTGGCATACTACCCCAGGGGGATTTTTATGAAAATCACATTTTACGGCACGCGGGATTACGACCACCTGTACTTTGACGTGCTGGCGGCGGATCCGGAATATGGGTGCAGCATCCGCTTTCTGGCGGCCAATCTGGATAAAGACACCGCGCCGCTTGCTGCCGGGGGCGAGGCCGTCTGCGTGTTTGTCAACGCTGACGGTTCAGCCCCGGTGCTGGAAACACTCGCCGCCGTCGGGGTAAAACTGCTGCTGCTTCGCTGCGCGGGGTTCAATAACGTGGATTTAGCTGCGGCCAAGCGCTGCGGCATCACGGTGCTGCGGGTGCCGGGCTACAGCCCCGAAGCTGTGGCCGAGCACGCCATGGCGCTGGCGATGGCTGCCAACCGCCGCATCTGCAAAGCCTACATCAAGGTACGCAACAATAACTTTGCGCTGGACGGCCTGCTTGGCCACACACTGTACGGGTCGGCCGCAGGCATCGTGGGCACGGGGCGCATCGGCGCGGCGATGGCGCGCATTTGCAGCGGCTTTGGCATGACGGTGCTGGCCTACGACCAGTACCGCAACCCGGCGCTCGAGGGTCTTGTGCGGTATGTCGGGCTGGAAGAACTGCTGCGCACTGCCGACCTTGTCAGTCTGCACTGCCCGCTTACGCCCGAAACCCACCATTTGATTGACGCCGATGCCATCAAAATGATGCGTGACAGCGCGATTTTAGTCAATACCAGCCGCGGCGGACTCATCGACACCCACGCGCTGATCGACGCGCTGCGCCAGCGCAAATTTGCCGGGGTAGGTCTCGACGTCTACGAGACCGAGGACAGCCAGATTTTTGAGGATTACTCCGACGACGTGCTGCGCAGCGTGGTCGTGCCGGTGCTGCTCAGCTTCCCGAACGTTGTCATCACGAGCCACCAGGCGTTTTTTACCCGCACCGCACTGCAAAGCATTGCCATCACGACGATGGAAAACGCCCGCGCCTTTGCCAAGGGCGAAAAGCTCGTCAATCAGGTAGAATAAGGCGGGAAAGCCAGACTTGACAAATATCCGAAATCGGACTATAATATTAAAAGTCCGATTTCGGATTTATTTTTTCATAAGGAGCAACCCGCTTGGAAAACACGAACGATTTATCCCCCAAGGCTCTGCTGGAACAGGAAAACAGACGGTATAACGAGACAAACCTCTTGTACCACGTCACAGCGGCGCAGTTTGGCCTGTCCGATACAGTGTTTTGGGTACTCTACTCGCTGTACAGCGATGATAAGCCCCAGACGCAAGCCCAGATGAGTGCAGGCTGGTGCCTGCCCAAGCAGACGCTGAACTCGGCTGTGCGCGGCATGGTGGAGCAGGGGCTGGTGAAGCTGACCCCCGCACCCGGCTGCAAGCACGGCAAACTGTTGAGCCTGACCGAAGCGGGCCGCACCCTGGCCGAAAAGACCGTGGCGCAGGTCATCCGGGCCGAGGAAAATGCCATACGGCGCATGGGGCTGGAACGCGCCCGCCAGAACCTGGCCCTTGGCGCAGAATACCTGCAGCTTTTGCGCGCCGAATTTACCCAACTGGAAACATAAAACAAAACGGAGAATGTATGAGCAAGGACCGCATCCAACTATCCGACCATTTTACCACCAATCGCCTGCTGCGCTTTGTGGCGTCGCCCATCATTATGATGATCTTCACCTCGGTGTACAGCGTTGTGGATGGCTTTTTTATTTCAAATTTTGCCGGTAAAACGGCGTTTTCTGCTCTGAACCTGATCTACCCGTTCTTGCAGGCGTTCGGCTGCCTGGGCTTCATGGTCGGCACCGGCGGCAGCGCGCTGGTCGCCATGACACTGGGCACCGGCGATAAAAAGCAGGCAAACAACCTATTCTCGATGCTGGCGGCATCCACGATGGTGATGGGCACTGTGTCCACGGTCATCGGCTGGTTTTTGCTGGAGCCCGCCGCCAGGCTGCTGGGCGCTACGCCGGAACTGCTGCCGAACTGCCTGCTGTACGGCCGTATTTTGCTGGTGTTCCAGACGGCGTTCATGATGCAGTTCTTTTTCCAGAGCTTCTTCATCACAGCGGAAAAACCCAAACTGGGCCTGGCGTTTACCGTGCTGGCGGGCTGCACCAATATTGTGCTGGACTTTGTACTGGTGGGCGTGCTGCGCGGCGGCATCGCGGGTGCAGCGGCGGCCACCGTTATCAGCCAGTTAGTGGGTGGTATCGGGCCGATGCTCTACTTCGCCAACCGAAAAAATACGAGCCTTTTGCACTTTGTGCGGCCTAAATTCAGCGCCAAGGCGCTTGGCAAGGCCTGCGCCAACGGCTCCAGTGAGCTGATGACGAACCTGTCGGCTTCGCTGGTCAGTGCGCTGTACAACTTGCAGTTGATGAAACTGATCGGTGCCGACGGCGTTGCGGCGTACGGCGTGCTGATGTACGTGGGCTTCATCTTTGCGGCGGTGTTCATCGGCTATGCGCAGGGCTGTGCGCCCATTGTCAGCTACCATTACGGCGCCGATAACCACGATGAGCTGAAGAATTTGTTCCGCAAGAGCCTGACCCTGCTGGCGATTGCCGGTGTAGCGATGTTTGCTTCGGCTCAGCTGCTGGCAACGCCGCTGGCCAGGATGTTTGTCGGCTACGACGCCGGCCTGATGGAGCTGACCGAACACGCGCTGAAGCTGTACGCGTTCTCGTTCCTGCTGTGCGGGTTCAACATTTTTGCATCGGCGTTCTTCACGGCGCTGAACAACGGAGCCATCTCGGCGGCCATCTCGTTTTTGCGTACGCTGGTGTTCCAGGTGTTTGCGGTGCTGGTGCTGCCGCTGGTGCTGGACATCGACGGCGTCTGGTACGCCCTTGTTTTCGCCGAAACCGCTGCACTGGTCATTTCGGCTGTGCTGCTGGCCAAAAACCGCAAACGGTATCATTACGTGTGATCCAATGGCTCCCTGCAATGGGGAGCTTTTCTTGTAAATAAATGCTGCAGCAAAAACCACCGAAAACTTACGAAAATATTGACACACAGGGATTCGCGTTTTATACTGTTAGTGTAAGCTAATTAACATACACTAACCAAAAGAGAAGCATCCCTGTGTTTCTTGAACTGAATCAAATCAAAAAGTCCTTTGGCAGCGGCGAAAACCGTGTTGAAGTGCTGAAGGGCATCGACCTTGCCGTTTAAAAAGGCGAGTTCTGCGTGCTGCTGGGGCCGTCCGGCTCGGGCAAGTCCACGCTGCTCAACATCCTGGGCGGCATCGACTGTGCCGATTCCGGCGACATCCTCATCAACGGCGAACGCATGGCCGACATGAACGAAAAGGCCCTGACCCTGTACCGCCGCCGCCATCTGGGCTACATTTTCCAGATGTACAACCTCATCCCCAACCTGACCGTACGAGAGAACATCGAGGTCGGCGCCTACCTCTCGCGCCGCCCGCTGGATGTCGATGAACTTTTGCGCCTGCTCGGCCTGTGGGAACACCGCGCCAAGCTGCCCAACCAGCTTTCGGGCGGTCAACAGCAGCGCACCTCGATCGGACGCGCCATCGTCAAAAATCCGGACATCCTGCTCTGCGATGAGCCGACCGGCGCGCTGGACTACAAGACCGACAAGGAAATTTTAAAGCTCATCGAGACTGTCAACCAGAAGTACGGCAACACCGTCATCATGGTCACGCACAACGATGCCATCCGCCTGATGGCTGACCGCGTGGTGCGTCTGCGCGACGGTGCCATCCGCAGCAACGAGACCAATGCGGTCAAGGTCCCCGCGCAGGACCTGGAATGGTAAAGGGGGCTCCGTGTGAAGAACCCTTTAAACAAACGCATGCTGCGCGAACTGCGCGGCGAAATGGGCAAGTACGCCGTCATTGCCATTTTGCTGGTGGCAACCATCGGCTTTGTCTCGGGCTTCCTCGTGGCCGGGTCCAGCATGATCGCTGCCTACAACGAGGGCTTTGAAAAGTACAACATCGAGGATGGCCACTTCCGCGTGGAAAAGCAGCTCAACCGCGCCCAGCTCAAGGCGCTGACCGGCGCGGGCGTGACGCTGTACGACCTGCACTACCGCGAGGCCGCCATCCCCAACGGCAGCACACTGCGCATCTACCCCGACCGCACGCAGGTCAACACCGTCTGCTTGATGCAGGGTACGATGCCCGCCGCGCGCGGCGAGATCGGCATTGACCGCATGTATGCCGAGAACAACGGCATTGCCGTCGGCGATACGCTGACCGATGAAAACGGCGAAAGCTGGACCGTCACGGGCTATGTGGCCCTGCCGGACTACAGCTGCCTGTTCAAAGATAATACGGATACGATGTTTGATGCCATCAAATTCGGTGTTGCTATCGTCACGCCCGAGGAGTTTGACGCCCTGGCGGAGCAGCAGATCTGGAACTACGCCTGGCAGTACGATACCGCCCCGGCCGACGACCGTGCCGAAAAGGACGCTGCGACGGACTTTATGAAGCTCGTCAACAAAACGGCGTCCTTGCAGGCTTTTGTGCCCGAGTACGAAAACCAGGCCATCATCTTTACGGGCGATGACCTCGGCAGTGACCGCGCCATGATTGCGGTGCTGCTTTACATCGTCATTGCGATTATGGCATTCGTATTTGCCGTTACTACGTCCAATACTATCGCCAAAGAGGCGGGCGTCATCGGCACGCTGCGCGCTTCCGGTTACAGCCGGGGCGAGCTGGTGCGCCATTACATGGCTATGCCGGTGCTGGTCACGCTGGCCAGCGCGGCGGTGGGCAATGTGCTCGGCTACACGGTGCTCAAAAACGTCTGCGTCAGCATGTACTACGGCAGCTACAGCCTGCCCACCTACGTCACCCGCTGGAACGCCGACGCGTTCTGGATGACGACGGTGATCCCGGTCATTCTGATGATCTTCATCAACTGGCTGGTGCTCTCCCGCACGCTGCGCATTTCGCCGCTGCAATTTCTGCGGCATGATCTCAGTCGCCATTCCAACCGCAAACATGCGCTGCCGCTGCCGTCGGCGCTGCCGTTTTTCGGACGGTTCCGCACCCGCGTCATTCTGCAAAACCTCGGCAGCTATGTGGTGCTGTTTGTCGGTGTGCTGTTTGCCAACCTGCTGCTCAGCTTCGGCATGATCCTGCCCGACGCACTCAACCATTACAGCGATACCATCGCGGACAACATGCTCAGCAACACCCAGACGATGCTGCAAATCCCCTACAGCGCCATGGATGAGGACCGCAAGCTCAACGCGCTGCTCTCGATGATGATGTTCCGCATGGAGACCGAGACCGAGGAAAACAACGCCGAAAAATTCAGCGCCTACAGCTTGCAGACCCTGAGTCCCGAAGAGGGCGGCGCAGCCAAAAGCGAAAGCGTACTGCTCTACGGTGTCGAGCCGGACAGCCGCTATGTGCAGCTGCCGGGGGACGGCGTCTACCTGTCCTCGGCCTACGCCGATAAATACAAACTGAGCGCAGGGGATACGATCACCCTGCGGGAAAAGTACGAAGATACGACCTATACATTTACCGTCGACGGCGTGTATGACTACATGGGTGCCGTGGCCGTCTTTATGCCCCGGGAAAAACTGAACGAGACCTTTGACCTGGGCAGCGGCTACTACGGCGGCTACTTCTCCGACGCACCGCTGACCGAGATCAAGGAGGAATACATCGGTTCGGTCATCAACCTGGATACGCTGACGGCTGTTACCCGCCAGCTGATGGTTTCGATGGGCGCGTCGATGGGGCTGGTCAACGGCTTTGCGGTCATGATCTTCTTTGTGGTCGTCTACCTTTTGAGTAAGATGATCATTGAGAAAAACGCGCAGTCGATCTCGATGACCAAGATCCTGGGCTACAGCGGCATCGAGATTGCCCGGCTGTATCTGCTGTCCACCACCGTGGTGGTCGTGCTTTGCCTGGCTGTCAGCCTGCCGATCGAGGTGTTTTTGATGAAGTTCCTTTTCCGTGCTGTCATGTTGGAAAGCATGACCGGCTGGATCGAAATGTGGGTCTCGCCCACCTTGTATCCGCGCATGATGGCGGCGGGGCTTGCGGCTTACGCGGTGGTGGCGGCGCTGGAATACCGCCATATCCTGCATGTGCCGATGGACGAAGCGATGAAGAATGTGGAGTGATGGGATAGGAAAAAAACGATACCAATACTTTTGTCCGCGGCACTGCTGTTTTCGGCCTGCGGGCAGGCGGCAAACATGGCAGAAACGGCGGCCACAGCAGACGCCCCCGCCGCAGTGACCGAGACCGCAGCGCAGACCACTGCGCCCAAAACCACACCCGGCGGGGTGGATAAATCAGAGACAGTCTACGCCAAGGCCAACGCCGACGGCACTGTGACCGAGACCACCGTCGAAGCCGTGCTGAAAGCCCGCGACGGGGTGACCATTCCGGATGTGGCCGCGCTGCGGGACATCATCAACAAAGAGGGTGACGAGGAATACACCACCGGGGCCGACAACGCCCTGACCTGGCAGAACAGCGGCAGCGCCATCACCTACGAGGGCAAGTCCGATGCCGCCCTGCCGGTCACGACCCGCGTGACTTACTATCTGAACGGCGTCGAGACCGCGCCCGACGACCTCGCCGGGCAGAGCGGCCGGGTGCGCATTCACTTTGACTACACCAACCACACCCGCGAGACCGTCACGGTGGACGGGCAGGAGTACACGGTCAGCGTGCCGTTCACAGCCATCACGGCGGTGATCCTGGACGGGGACAAGTTCTCCAACATCGAAGCCGATAACGGCAAGGTCATGGAGCTGGACGGCCAGACGGCAGTGCTGGGCACGGTGATGCCGGGCCTGGCCGACGGCGCGCAAGAACTGCACGATGGTGTGCAGGAGTTCAGCGACAAGAGCAGCGGCGACCTTTCAGACGACTTTGGCAGCGGCCTGCGTAATGTAGTGCGCCGCTTGAAAGCCGTCCAGCAGGCCGGCAAGAACTACCAAACCTTCTCCGGCCTCCCCGCCGGCAGCACCGGCAGCGTAAAATTCATCGTAGAAACAGCTGAAATCAAAAAGTGAATCCCAAATAAAAAGGGAAGCGACTGTCTTTGTGCAATCGTTTCCTTTTTTGTATAAAACAAGGCTGCCGGTATGATAAGGCAATACCGCATAATTCTAGGTGCCGATACGGCGAGCGAGGTGCGGCAGATGCTAAGCCAAAAGCGCAGATAATACTTTGTGTATTATCGAGCATTTTGGCAACGCAGATGCTGTGCCGCAGCCGCCGGAGCGGTGCTTAAGCCGTTAGGCGGGAATTGTGCGGTGTTGCCATAAGGCGGTACGCTCTTGCAGGCTTTCTCCAGGCCTCGCCCATTGACAACCCCGCGCGGGCACATAGAATAAGGGTACTTCTCCTGAAACCAGTTCCGCCTGTATTCAACCGCCAGTCCATATTGCTTTGCAAAAAACAAGCAGGCGGTTCCCTGCTTGTGGAAACCGCCTGCATGCGCTTATTGAATCATCACTCCATGCGAAGTACAGCCTTAATGCACTCGCCGCGATCAGATGCCGCCTGTGCCTCATTGATCTGCTCGAACGGGAAGAATTTGATGAGCTTGTCGAACGGGAATTGCCCGTTGCGATAGTACGCCATAAGTTTGGGCAGGAATTCTTTGGGAATAGAATCGCCTTCGATGACGCCAATCAGAGATTTCCCGTCACCCATCAGCTCATTTTGGACATTGAATTCAATATCACCCGTAGCACCGACCACAACGCAGGTGCCATCAAAATCCAGGAATCCAAGGGATTGACGAACGCAAGCGCCAACGCCGGTGGTATCAATAGAATAGTTTACACCGTCACCAGACAGAGAAACCGCCTTAACAGCAGCGACAAGATCATCGACCTCTTTGCGGTTTACCGTATCCGTCGCACCAAGCTCTTTGGCCAGCTCCAAACTCTTGGGATTGCCGCCAACAGCAATGATCTGTTGGCAGCCTGCAATTTTAGCAGCCATAATGGCGCTCATACCGACAGTGCCGCAGCCAAAAACAGCAATAGAAGAACCAAATTCCGGGCGCAGACGATTCAATACGGCACCTGCACCGGTCTGGATGCCGCAGCCCATAGGCGCGACCAAAGCAAGGTCCATATCGTCATAAGGTACCTTGACTGCGTGATTCTGATTGACAACGGCATAGTTTGCAAAGGAGGACTGCCCGAAGAAGGTAGAAAGCTTCTTTCCATCCAATGTATGCAGGCGAGTTGTTCCGTACGGCTGGATGCCGCCAAAATTGATGGCGTTCAGCTTTTTGCAGACAAACGGACGGGCTTTGCGGCAGTTGCAGCAACTGTTGCAAAAGCCAAAGGAAATGCCGACACGGTCACCGATCTTGAATTCTGTCACGCCGGGGCCGACTGCCTCAACAATACCGGCACCTTCATGCCCAAGTACTGCAGGGAGCGGGGTGGGAATAAACTGGTTCTGCACAGCTTCGTCCGTATGGCAAATTCCGCTTGCAGTGATGCGCACCAAAATTTCACCAAACTTTGGTGCATCAAGTTCAACATCCTCGATTTTGTACGGGGCGCCCGTATCATAAGTGACAGCCGCGCGAATTTTCATTACAATCGTCTCCTTTTCTGATAGGACTTTGTTACCAATAAGAGTACATCAAACGAAGCATTGTGTCGATATTGTTGCTTAAATTGTGAACAACATATATGCAATATGACGATAAGCCATAACTCTTTTTTAGGCACAAAAGACCATGCAACTTTTCTTTTGTGCTTATGTATTTCCTTGAGCAGAATTTGATGATGCTTGCCGTTGATGGCAAGGTTGGGACAGCTTTTTGCAAATCAAGACGGGTGGTTTCTGGTAAAGATAAAATTCAATAAACCGGCGAAGCAAAGGCGCGGCTGTCAACAGTTTGGCAATTGTATAATTGCTGAATACCTTTATAAAAAACAGGGAAAGAATGTTGAAATCTTGCCGTTATCATGATAAAATATCTAAATTATCCTGTCTAACATTGCGCCGTGCTCTTTGCAGAATGCGGCGCACGAAACAGGAAACCCGCAAAGAATGGCAGCAGTATTTTTATAGGTCGTGATGGTATTGTTAAAAAGCCCGGGCAGCCTGCCGGATAAGGGCAGGCTGTTTTCAGGCCGTGAGGAGAACGATTGGATGAAAAAGAAACGACTGTACAAAATTTTTTCTCTGCTTGCAGCCATGGTACTGGGCTTGTCCCTGCTGACCGGATGCGCCGGAAAAAGCACCGAGGCAGTGCAGGCGCAGGAGGACGCCGAAACCATCCAGGTATATCTGTGGACCAACAGCCTGTACGAAAAGTACGCCCCCTATGTGCAATCGCAGCTGCCAGATGTAAACATTGAGTTTATCGTAGGCAACAACGATTTGGACTTTTACAAGTTCCTGCAGGAAAACGGCGGTTTGCCGGATATTATCACCTGCTGCCGTTTCTCCCTGCACGACGCTGCCCCCTTAAAGGACAGCCTGATGGATCTTATTGCCACCAACGAGGCAGGCGCCGTCTACAATTCCTATCTCAACAACTTCAAAAATGCGGACGGCAGTGTAAACTGGCTGCCTGTATGCGCCGATGTCCACGGCTTTGTGGTCAACAGCGACCTTTTTAAGCAGTACGGCATTCCGCTGCCCACCGATTACACCAGTTTTGTCGCTGCCTGCAAAGCCTTTGAAGAAGTGGGCATCCGCGGCTTTACCGCCGACTATCTGTACGACTACACCTGCATGGAAACGCTGCAGGGGCTTTCTGCCACCGAACTTGCGACCACGGCAGGGCGCAAATGGCGCACCGCCTATAGCGACCCCGCCAGCAACACCCGTGTCGGGCTGGACGACACCGTGTGGCCGGGCGGCTTTGAGCGTATGCAGCAGTTCATTCAGGACACTGGCCTTACGGCGGCGGACTTGGAGCTGAATTACGATGACGTGACCGGGATGTTCGGCAACGGGGAGCTTGCCATGTACTTTGGCAGCTCCGCCGGTGTAAAGATGTTCCAAGACCAGGGCATTGATGCAACCTTTTTGCCGTTCTTCAACCAGAACGGGGAAAAGTGGCTGATGACCACGCCCTACTTCCAAGTGGCATTGAACCGCGATTTGGAGCAGGATCCCGACCGCCGCGAAAAAGCGATGCAGATCCTGCACGTTATGCTGTCGGAGGGGGCGCAGAGCCAGATCCTCGCGGAAGGGCAGGACCTGCTGAGCTACAGCCAGAACGTCAGCTACCACCTGACCGACACCATGAAGGACGTGCGCTCGGTGGTGGAAGAAAACCATATGTATATCCGCATCGCCTCCAACGATTTCTTTGCCATCTCGCAGGATGTGGTTTCCAAGATGATTGCGGGCGAATATGACGCCAAGCAAGCCTACCGGGTGTTTAATGCCCAGCTTCTGGCAGAGGATAAGCCCGACACAGGCGATGTTGTGCTGACCAGTGAGAAAGCCTATTCCAACGTGTTCCACAAAAATGGCGGCAATGCGTCCTTCTCTGTTATGGCAAACACGCTGCGCGGCATTTACGGCACCGATGTGCTGGTGGCACCTGCCAGCAGCTTTACCGGCAGCGTGCTACAGGCCGACTATACCAAGGCAACGGCGCGCGCCATGATCATGCCCAACGGGCTTATGTCGTACCAGCGCACCATGACGGGCGCTGAGCTGAAGGACACCCTGCGCGCCTTTGTGGAGGGCTGCGAGGATGGCTTTACCCCGTTTAACCGCGGCTCCCTGCCGGTGGTCAGCGGCATTGCCGTGCAGGTACAGGAAAACGACGGCAGCTATACGCTGACCGGCGTTACCCGCAACGGGCAGCCGCTGCGGGACGACGATACCGTTACCGTGACCTGCCTGGCAACGGAAAAACAGATGGCACCGCTGCTGCAGGACAAAAGCCGCGCGTTTGAGCGCGGGGAAGCCACGGTCAAAAACACTTGGAGCGATGCGGTTTGCAGCGGCAGCGTGGTGCTTGCCGCGCCGGAAAGCTACATTACGTTAGGGGGGATAAAGCGCTATGGAAGATGATAAGCCGAAGCTGAAAACAAAGCGCCATTTCCCGCGCAAAAGGCTGACCGCCGCTGCTGCTCTGCTGGCGATCGCGTTTTTTGCCTGCCTTGGTGTGCAGTACCTTTCGTTTGTATCCAAAACCGTCTACGAAGAAAGCACCGACCACTTAGAGGAAGTTCTGCATAAATCCAACAGCATCCTGAGCGAGCAGGTAAACAAAAACCTGTCCTATCTGCATTTATGGAACGGCTTTCTGTACAGCAACCCCGACGATGACGGCATTCAGGTGTATTTAGAGTCTGCCAAGCAGGAGCTTGGCTTTGCCGAATTTTACTTTCTTTCTTACGATGGCAACTACATAACACCGGGCGGCGAAACGGGCTATCTTGGCTTGCAGAGCAACCTTGACGAGAGGCTTGCCGACCGGGACGACGTTGTGATGAACGCGGTTTTGCCCGGGCGTGACCCGATGCTGGTGTTTATCTGCCCCGAAACCAAGGGCGTCTACCGCGGCTTTGCCTACGATGCCATCGCCATCGGCCGCTACAATGCCGACGTGATGAAAACCGTGGACGATTCGGCCTTCGGCGGTGCTGCCAGCAGCTATGTCATCTACCCGGATGGGCAGGTCTTAATTGAAGATATTGCAGAGGGCGAGGAAGCTGTTTATAACCTGCTTGCGGTACTGCAAGAGTATTCCAACCTTACTGAGACGCAGATGCAAGAGCTTGCCAGCGACTTTGCAAAAGGTGTCAGCGGCAACCGTGAGGTGACGCTGGGCGGCACAAGATACTATCTGGTTTACGAGAGCGCCGGTGTCCAGAACTGGATCATGGCGGGCATTGTCCCGGTGGATGTCGTCAATGCCGGTATGAATCAGCTTTGGCTGCGCACAGTGCAGATCGTAACCTGCATTGTCGCGGCGATTGCGATCATGATCCTTCTGCTGATTACGCGCCAGGGGCACGTCAAGCTGCGCCGCAAAAACAACGAGCTTTTGTGCCGGGACGAGCTGTTCCAAAGGCTGTCCCAGAACGTGGACGACGTTTTCCTGATGCTGGATGCAAAAACCCACAAGGCGGATTACATCAGCCCGAATATGGAACGCCTGCTGGGTCTGACGCAGGAGAGCGTGCGCAGGAACATCCATACCTTGGCCTTGCTGCACCCGCAGGATTTCCCCGACCGCACCAAGAACTTTCTGGAAGGGCTTGCCTGCGGCGAACAGCGCGAGTGGGACATGGAGTATGTACATCAGGGAACAGGGGAACGGCGCTGGTTCCACGTGGTTGCCATGGGCAGCGAGGTGGAGGAGAGAACCAAGTACATTTTGGTTTTGTCTGACCGCACCGCCGACAGGCAGGTGAACCAGGCGCTCTCGGATGCCGTTGCCGCCGCCGAAAACGCCAACCGCGCCAAGAGTACCTTCCTTTCCAATATGTCCCACGATATCCGCACCCCCATGAACGCCATCATCGGCTTTACCACGCTGGCGGTCAGCCATCTGGACGACAAGGACCGCGTGAAGGAATACCTTACCAAGATACTGGCCTCCGGCAACCACCTGCTTTCACTCATCAATGATATCTTGGATATGAGCCGCATCGAAAGCGGAAAGATCCAGCTGGACGAAACCGAGGTCAATCTGTCCGATGTGCTGCACGACATAAAAACCATCGTCAGCGGGCAGATTTACGCAAAGCAACTGGAATTGTATATGGATGCAATGGATGTTGCCGATGAGGACGTCTATTGCGATAAGACCCGGCTGAATCAGGTTCTGATGAACCTTTTGTCCAACGCCATCAAGTTCACCCCCGCAGGCGGCACGGTGTCGGTGCGGGTGCGCCAGCTTGCCGGTAAGGTCGGCGGCTGCGGGCAGTATGAGTTCCGCGTCAAAGACAATGGCATCGGCATGAGCCCGGAGTTTGCCAAAAAGATCTTTGAACCCTTTGAGCGCGAGCGCACTTCCACGGTAAGCAGAATACAAGGTACCGGGCTGGGTATGGCCATTACCAAAAACATCGTAGATATGATGGGCGGCACCATTGAGGTGCAGACCGCGCCGGGAAAAGGCTCTGAATTTATTGTCCGTGTGCCGCTGCGTGCGCAGGAAGAACACCGCAAGACGGTAAAGATCACCGAGCTGGAGGGTCTGAAGGCGCTGGTGGTGGATGATGATTTCAACACCTGCGACAGCGTGACCAAGATGCTGGTCAAGGTGGGCATGCGCGCCGAGTGGACGCTTTCCGGCAAGGAGGCAGTGCTGCGCGCACGGCAGTCCATCGAGATGGGCGATACCTTCAAGGCCTATATTATCGACTGGCGCCTGCCGGATATGAACGGCATTGAGGTCACCCGCCAGATCCGCAGCCTGCACGATGATACGCCCATTATCATCCTTACCGCCTATGACTGGTCCGACATTGAGGTGGAGGCAAAGGCAGCCGGTGTCACGGCGTTTTGCTCCAAGCCGATGTTCCTGTCTGACCTGCGCGACACGCTGATGACCGCCATCGGGCAGAAACAGGCGCAGAGGGAGCGGGGCATGCTGCCCCAAAAGGCTGCCGACTTTGAGGGTAAGCACATCCTGCTTGCCGAGGATAACGAGCTGAACCGCGAGATTGCCGTGGAGATTTTGAACGCCTATGGCTTTGAGGTCGATATCGCCGAAAACGGCGCGGCCGCCGTGGAAAAGGTCAGCACCGCAGCGCCGGGGCAGTACGATTTGGTACTGATGGACGTGCAGATGCCGATCATGGACGGCTACACCGCCACCCGCCGCATCCGCGAATTGAAAAACCCCGCCCTGGCGGGCATCCCCATTCTTGCCATGACGGCGAACGCCTTTGATGAGGACCGCCGCAACGCCCTGAAAAGCGGCATGAACGGCTTCCTGTCCAAGCCCATCGTGATTGCCGATTTTGTGCAGGAGATACGCAAAATACTGTAATACGCTATTTTTTCAAAATCAGGAATGGACAAAGGCGCATATTTTGCTGGCGTGAGCGCGCAAAGCCCGTTTGCCATTCTTTAAGGCATCCTCTATCCCGTTACCGTAGGGGCGGATTCTATATCCGCCCGCCGTGTTATACGCCTACGCAAGATTGCACGGGCGAGTACTTTTTCGATAATATAACAGCACCAGCCGTCACGCTCCCGTGACGGCTGGTGCTGTTATACTTTAGGGGGTTGTTTCAACAACGCTGGCTTACGCTGATGAAGGGTGATAAGGCGGTCGAGATGTGTAAAGTAATCGGCAATTTTTTGAGTTTCTATTTTTGAATTGGTACATTTGGTTTCCATTTCAGTCAACATATCATAAGTCAAAAATGGAAGCCCGCTTCCACCGCGATATTTTCGCAAATTCATATGCAGCAAAAGATAATATCCGAATTTAGCTGAGAAAACTTCGTCTTTAGGCTTTGTAATAGTGCCATTATAGGTCACAAAGTGTTTTCCTTCACCCCACGAAACGCAACCCGCATCTCCCATATGTCCTATAATTACAGAGTTTTCAGCGTTGTATTTTGTATAGCCGCCTTGAATACCACCTGCACCAAAAACAGGATATTTTCCGCCATTGCTCGGATTATTATTTCCATCTCCGTAGTGAAAATTGAATAGCTCTCCCAACTTCCGCTGTTCCCAAGCAAAAGTAAAAGGGCCTCGGATTTTCCTTGGCCCTTTTGTTCGACTTATCGCTTATAAATATGCAGCCTTACACCTCGAAGCCGCCGGTTACAATAAATTCCCGCAGCAAACTGTCCACTTTCTGGTTTACCTTGGGCGGTATCAGCTTTACGCCCTCTTTTTTCTCAAAATAGGCTTTTGCCTTTGCTTTGTCTACGCTTTTCTTCAGTTCGTCAAGGCGGCCAAACTCGTTGATATTGGTTTTCGTAAGCCCCAGACCCATCATATTGCGGAGCTTTTCTTCATCCAAGCCAAACACAACGGCAAAGCGGTGGATTTGGTCGTTCTTCGCACGGCACTGGTACTCGGTGATGTAATCCCGCAGCGTCTTGCCGGGTTCGGGTGTGGCATCGCCGCGTTCAATATCGTGCAGGAAGATATTGGCAAACTTCTGTTCTTCCTGTGTCAGGCTGGCAAAGGACTTATGCAGTTCGGCTTTTGCCTGTTCTATGGATTCTCCCGATGCACCCGCCTGATTCAGCAGCTTCAGGTACTTATCAAAGCGGCTGTTCATATAGTTGGAATCAATCACACCGGTGTCGATTTCCGTCAAATAGCCCACCAAATCATACGGCGCATCGCTATCATCGGAAGGGTCCGACGGCTCGGCGGACAGTTCCTTATAGCGCTGTGCCAAAATCAGATAGGCAGACTCATCAAACAGCATTTCGACATCAATGGTTTCATCGGCAGCGTCGTCCGGGCAATGATATACGCTTTGATTCCATGTAAAGCCCTGCACACGTGCTGCCTCCATGTAGTCGTTAAGCGCGCGGAACAGCTTGGCAAACCTGGCGCAGACGCTTCTGTCCTGCGGCAGCTTTTCAAAATCCGGCACACCCGCGCTCGTAAACAACTCCGCAATGTCGCCGTACACCTCGTTCATTTTTTCAAGGTTGCGGGCAAGGCGGTCAACAAACAATCCAATCGGGCGGTCGCCGGAGTACAGCTTCACCGCTTTCAGCACATTTTGCTCCATTGTGTGCGGCTTGCGGTAGTAGCGAATCACACCGAACGGCTTATCCGGTCCAAACAGTCGGTTTGTGCGGGAAAACGCCTGTATAATGTTCTCGTATTCCAGCATCTTATCCATATAGAGGGTATTAACCCACTTGGAGTCAAAGCCGGTCAGCATCTGGTCAACAACGATCAGCAAATCAAGCTGTTGGTCGGGTGTGCGTTCAATGCGCTTATACTGCTCCTTGTGCGCCAGACGCAGCGACAGATCCTTCTTAAACCGTGCGTGGGTGTGTATTGTAAAATCCTGCCCATAGCGCTTATTGTAATCCTCGATAATTTCAACAAGCCCATCCTCTTTGTAAATGGCGCCGCCGTTATTATCAATGTTCGGGTCAAAAAGGCAGCTTGTTTTCAATTCCGGCATGGTGATCTTCATCATGCGGTAATATTCGATTGCCTCCGGGATGCTGCTTGTGGCAAAAATGGCGTGGAACTTACCGTTGTGGCTCAAAGTCAGCCAGCTTTCCTTAATATCCTCGATAACGGTCTGCTTATGCTCTGCCGTCAGATATTGTGTATTGGGCAGATAATCCTCAATCCCCTTGATCCACTTCCCGTCCGGACCCGGCTCGCCGTACATTTTCACCTGCGTGTTGTCCATGTACTTATAGTACACAGCGGCTTTTGCGGGGTCATTCAGGGCGTCTGCAACCGTAGTTGCCTTCGCCTTTTCCAGTGCAACAGCCTGCCGCACATCTTTGTCGCGGAAAGTAAGTACCTTGTACGGGTCAAAGCCCAACACATTTTTATCGCGGATGCCGTCCGCTATGCTGTAACGGTGCAGTTCATTACCAAACACATCGGTTTGCGCGTTGTTCTTTTTGGCGTTTTCCTCAAACACGGGCGTGCCGGTAAAGCCGAAGAAAATCGCATGGGGAAAGGTTTCTTTTATAATTGCCAGCATATCGCCAAAGGTGGAGCGATGCGCCTCGTCCACGATAAACACCAGCCGCTTTTTGCCGATCAGCTCAATATCGCGGGCATTTTTGCCGCCCTCCTCGTCACGGATATTGCTCATCTTCTGAATAGAAGTCACAATCAGCGTGTCTGCGGTGGCAATGCTTTTCAGCTTGGAAATCAATACATAGGTGTTTTCCGTTGCCTGCACGGTCTCGTTTTCATCGGCAAAGGCGCGGTATTCTTTCAGCGACTGCGTTCCCAGCTCGATGCGATCCGTGAGGAAAACCACCTTGTCCGCATCGTTGGAATTGGCAATCAGCTGCGCGGACTTGAAGGAGGTCATCGTCTTGCCGCTGCCGGTGGTGTGCCAGATATACCCGCCGCGCTGCTTGCCGCTGTCCCATTTCGTTTTGGAAACCACATCCGAAATCGCACTGGCAGCATAATACTGATAGCTGCGCATAACCTTCAACACGCCGTCCGCATCGTCGGCCACGGTGTAAAAGCCGATCAGCTGGTGCGCCATGGGGATGGACAGCAGCTTGGAGGCAATCTCTTTCCAATCGTTGATTGGCTCGTTGTTGAAGTCCGCCCAGTGGAAGTAATAATCGGTGTTAAACTTGCCGTCGGGACCGGGGTTGGCGAAGTAGACGGTTTCTTCCGGGTTCATTGCCACAAAAATCTGCACAAGCGAGAACAGCCCGGTAAACACACCCTCGTGGGCGTATTTTTCGATTTGGTTATATGCCTGACTTACCGGCACACCGCTGCGCTTTAGTTCCAGATGGAACACCGGCATACCGTTGATCAGCAGCATCAAATCGCCGCGGCGGTCGTTCAGCATTTTGGATTTACCGGGAAAAATCGGCTGCTGCACGATCTGGTAGCGGCTTTGCCCGGCGGCAATCTCCATGCGGTCGTAGATTTTCAGGCTGACTTCCTTGCCGAAATGTGCCTTGTCATCGGGGTTATCGCGCTTGACAGAAACCGTTTTGCCGTTGATAAAGCCGTTCAGCTTCAGCGGTGTGCGCAGTTCCCGAATCTGCTCCACAATTTGCTGCATCTCGCCATCGGTCAAGGGGTAATCGCCAAGGCGATCTATGCCGCGGTTATTGTCAAAGAGAATGTTTGCCCAGTTGCGGATCAGATCCTGCTCGGTGGGATATTTCAGAATTGTGCTCTCCCAGCCTTTGGTCGTCAGGATTTTTATAAGCGCTTCTTCAAAGTCCGATTCCTTTTGAAAGGTCATTTGTTTTGCCCCTTTCCGGGTATTTGTGTGCGCTTTTACAGCCGTTCGCGCACCATCATCAGGGCATAGCCCAGCAGGTTTTGCCCCTTCCACTTGCCAATATCCAGCCTGTCCGGGTCCTTCATCGACAAGCCGATCCCCCAAATGGTATCCCTGACCGCACATTCAGCCAAAACGGAACCTTTGGTGGCGGCAAGCTGCGCTTTCAGGTCGTCATTTTGGGTGAATTTGGCAAGCAGCCCTGTAAAAACAACGATTTGCCGAATACCGTTCCAATAACGCTCGCTGTAATTGGCAACCAGCCTGCCAAGCGCCTTGATTTCGGCAACATCATCGGTTGCAAGAATTTGGCCCGCCACAGCCTTGTCACCAAAGTAGACAGCCTTTTTGTACATCATATATTGTTCCATGGAGGAAAAGTCCACCCCCTCCACCGTAAAGCGGCAGGGGTACCAGTTGCTCAAATATCCGTTTTCCTCACTGGGGTTATGAAAGCAAACAACCGTCATTATACTTCACCGACTTTTTGTACCGCCAAATCCAGTTCCAGATCATGCAGCCCGCCGTATGCTTTTTCCAGAAAAGCAACCGGCACTTTTTTTACGACCTCGCTGCTGGGCAGATTATAATACCATTGATAATACGCATAAAATTCGCCAATCCAGTCCGGCATAAACCCCTCGATGGCTTTGCCGTCCTTCAGCGTAAAGTCCTCGGTTTTGCAAAAGTAATCCCACAATTCGGGGGCGCTCATCGTGTTTACATAGGCTTTGGCTTCGTCAATGCTTTTTCTGGTTTTGCTTGCCATATAGGAATTGATAAAAGCCGCAGTATCCTTGTCAGGGTATTTCTGTGCCACAAGGTCAAAGAGCTTGCCCTGATTTTCGACTACATCGCTTACATATTCCTTTGCATACGCGCGCATTGTCCCTCACCTCTCAAACAGTGTGCTGAACACCTTTGTGACCGTGTTCGCGTCGGAATCCACCAGTTTGCGCATCCGTTTTCTTGCCGTTATGTCGCGCTGATTGTACCTGTCGTTAAATTCAGTGTAGTCCACGGCAAGCAGCTCGTCGGTTATTTCTTTCAGATTTGCATACGCGGCCTCGGACTTGATGCAATACTGGATGCCCAAACCGCCCAGCGACAGCAGATCTTCCAGAATATCCACATCAATATTATCGCGCACAAACTCTTTGGCGATGTAAAAGTAGGAGGCGTTTGCGCGCCAGCCGCAAATCACATCATAATCGCGGGTATCCATGCCGTATTTTTCGATAAATTTCTTTGCCAGCATACGGTATCGCTTAGAGTCGGCGGCGTCCCGGCGCTTCATCAGCTCTGCCAGCCACGCAAGAACACTGTGCTGCTGAAAATCCAGAATTTTCAGCCCGGCGGTTTCCAGCTCGTACTTGTGAATCCAGCCGTTTGTGTCGTTCGGGCGGCAGACCGCCCATTCTTTGGCAAGTTCGATGTTCTCGGTAAGGTAAAAGCCCCTGCCATAGTCGTGTTTATCATCCCCGCCGCCAAATTTCGGCACAACGATTTTGTCGGGAGTGCCGTGATATAAAATAATTTTTCCCATTTTTTCACGATTCTCCTTAGACAAACATCTTTTCGAGCATGGATTTTTTGATATTTTGCAGCTTTTCTAACTCACGCTGATGAAGGGTGATAAGGTTAGAGAGCCGTTCCAATACATCGACTATTTTATCCTGTTCAGCTTTATCCTTCGGGATACAAAGCGATCCATCCAGAAATTCTTTATCCGTTATATTAACATTATTTCTTGCCCCAATATTTACAAGTGGAACCAAGTATGCATCCAGTCTTTCCTTACTTTCAAAGTATGCCTGAATAATTGATGGATTGATTACATCAACACTGTGATAAACACAATAAAGAGTAGGAACTATGCCGTTTTCGCCCTTACTTGTCCTAATAATTCCATTAGGAAATCCTTTAATTGGAGACTTCGTGTATATTACATCGTTTGGAAGTACTACCTTGTAATTTTTTACGGATTCATCCGTTGCTCTTAAACCAAAATAAATGTGTTTCTTCTGTAATTCTGTTCCTAACGAGGCTGCTAAAACATCATCTCTAGTATAGCTCCCATTATTTCTTTCACTTGATAAATAGAGTAACTCAGATAACTTCCGCTGTTCCCAGGCGTCAGTAAATCCCTTGAATCGAATTTCGGGGACGCTGCTTCCATTTTTTGGAAACATTTTTTCAAGCATGGCTTTCTTCAAAACTTGCAGCTTGTCATACTTACGCTGATGAAGGGTGATAAGGGTGTCGAGATTTGAAAAATATTCTCCAATTCTATGCTGCTCTTCTTTAGATTGAGGAATCATATATTCAAATCCGTCAATCTCTTTTGAAGATACATTAGGCTGTGCTCCCGCAACGAGAACAGCAGATAATTGGTCTGCAAATAGCTGTGATTTCATGAGCGTTCGTATAAATCCATAATCACAATTATCTGTAGGCATAAAATAACCTACTCGCTGATTTTGATAGTATTTACGTCCTTTTTCAGCATGTAGTACAGAAACCTTCCCCGTTGTCGCTCCAGACATAGCAAGTACAGCAGCTCCATCGTAAAGAGCATAAGCCTCATCATCGTCTTGTTCATCATAGTTTGCAAAATCAGCGCCTACTGAACCATCTGATAATATGTTTGAAATTCGAACAATGGGAACTCCTTCGGCACAATACTCATTGCTCTTAAAAGCAAATCCTCCTCGAAGTGGAGCTATTTCACCAGACTTACGCTGTTCCCAAGCGTCAGTAAATCCCTTGAATCGGATGGCAGGTTTGTTCTGTTTTGCCATATCAGTCACCCAACAAGAGCGTCTTGAACTCGCTCAGGCCTTTCAGGTCGTACTCACTGCCGGTAAGGTCGTCCATCATCGCGGCCAGCTGCTTTTCGGTGGCGCGGATTTCGCTTTCCACATCAAAGAAGGTTGTGCTATATTTATTTTGCAGGGTCTGAATCTTGCTGACAAGGCTGTCCACCATGGCATCGGGCAGCTTGGCAAGCTCGTTCGTAAAGGGCGCAATCCATTTTTGCTCCAGCAGCTCCAACACCTGCGCATCGGTCAGCCCCTCAATGGTCTTTTTGGTCAGGGCTTCCAGTGCTGCTGCGTCAGATTTGATTTCGGCTTTCAGTGCCTTTTCCTGCCTGGTCAGTTCCTCTACACGGCTGAAAATGCGGCAGGCATTTTGTGCTTCGGGGGTGCGGTCCCGCCGCAGTTCCTTGACCTTTTTGGCAATCTCCTTCGGCACAAAAGCATCGCCTTCTTCGGTAAAGCACTCCTTATAGGCGTCCTTGTCGTCCTCGGCAAATTCATCCAGCAGGGCTTCATATTCGGCGGGAAGCTCGGCAAGCTGATTTTCCAGCGCGTGGAGCGCGCCAGCCTTATCTTTCAACAGCGTTTTTTGCAGCAGATCAAAGGGCAGAATGTGCCCGACCCAGCCGTCCTGCACTTCCTGCTCCTCGTTGCCCTTCTTCTTGGTGACAAGATGGGGGTCTACCTTTTTGGCTGCACCGAACCCCTCGGTCTGGATCATTTCAAGGTCAACGGCAATCGTGTTCCAGTGGTCGTCCAGCAGCTGATAAGCCTCGTACTTGTCAATCAGCGGAATGTCGGCAAGGCGCGCAAAAATATCCTCGCTGAGGGTGGTTTCCGTCTTGGCAATCTCAATTTTGTCCATGCCGTCCAACAGGACAGCCTTCATATAGGCGGGCAGCGCAGCAAAGGCGGAGCGATAGGCGTCCTCAAAGGCGGTTACATCGCGGCTGTTTTTGATAGCCGACTTGATGTCCTCAACGGTCAGCGCCGCATAGGGCGTTCCGTTTTCAGCAAACAATTCACCGCGCAGTGCAGGGAACGCCGCCCAGTACGCGGAAAGCTCGTCCAGCTCTGCTGCGGGGATGCCGCCGAACATAGAGGCGTATACATCCCAATGCTCCGCCGCATCAGAGGAGTCCACATAGCGGGGAATGTTTAAGTTGTAGTCGTTGGCGCGGATTTCCTCACGGCTGACCGTGCGGGAAAATTTGGGGATGCTCTCACGCTTTACAAAGGTATCGGCAATGCGCTTGATGTCGGAGGCGCGGAGCTTGTTGTTTTTGCCCTCCTTGGTGTACCCCTTGGAGGCGTCAATGATAAGTACATCCTCGCGCTCGCGCTTTTGGCGCAACACCATAATGATGGTGGGAATGCCCGTGCCAAAGAAAATGTTGGCGGGCAGACCGATGATGGCGTCAATGTGGTTGTTCTCAATCAGATTTTTGCGGATCGTGCCTTCCTCACCGCCGCGGAACAGAACACCGTGGGGCAAAACGATGGTCATAATGCCGTCTGGCTTGATATGGTAAAGGTCGTGCAGCAAAAAGGCATAGTCCGCCTTACCCTTGGGTGCCAGACCAAAGCGGGCATAACGGGCGTCGCCCTCCTTGTTGGTAGGATCCCATGCCTGCGAATACGGCGGGTTCGATACTACGGCATCTACATACAGCGGGTCATAGGAGTTGATGGGGTCGGCATCATCAAAGTAGGGCCAGTCCTCCTCCAGTGTATCGCCGTTGCGGGTAACGATATTGTCCGGCTTGATGCCGCGCATTACCAGATTCATACGGGTCAGGTTGTAGGTGTTCTCTTTCAGCTCCTGCGCGTAGTATTTTACATTGTTTGCGTCTGCCATATACTTGGAAACGCTTTTGCCGATGTTGATCAGCAGCGAGCCGGAACCGCTGGTCGGGTCATAGATTTTGATTTCGTTCTTGCCCTGCAGGTGGCTTGCCACAATTTCGGACATCAGCAGCGAAACCTCATGGGGCGTGTAGAACTCGCCGGCCTTTTTGCCGGCATTGGCGGCAAACATACTGATAAGATATTCATAGATGAAGCCCAGCACATCATAGCCCTGCTTGCCGTCCATCGGAATATCCTTGATCAGGTTCAGCAAGCCGCTGATGGCTTTGGTCTGGGTGCCGGAGCTGTCGCCCAGTTTGGAAAGACCGGTTTCCAGTGTGTTGAAGATTTTCTCAAACACACGCTTGTGCGTGGGGGAGATCAGCCGGCTGAATGCCGACAGCGCATCACGCACATTGGAAACATCAAAATCCTTGCCCATGCCGAGCCAGGTAGAGAAGAAATCTTTGTAGGAGATAAAATAGCCGATGTTTTCCTGCACCCATTTGACGGTTTCGGGGTCGTCCTCGGTTACGGTTTTCAGCAGCTCATCGTCATAATCGTTGTCTTTCAGAAATTCGATTTCTTTATCGGACAGATATTTATAAAAAATAAAACCAAGGATAAAGTCTTTGTACTCACTGGCCTCGATTTTGGAGCGCATCTGGTTAGCAGAAGCCCAAATCTTCTGTGCAAGCTGTTGTTTGTTCATCGGTCAAGCTCCTTTTGCTTTAGAAAATACCCTTTCTTGGGAAAAGCGTAAGTAGTTATTTCTATTATAACACAGATAGCTAAGGTTTCCACAAAAAATTGTGGCTTATGCCATAAAATACATACGCTTGGGAACAGCGGAAGTTAGGGGAAGTTGTCGAACGCATCACACGCAAAAACGAAAATTTCGAATCAACTTTGCCACTGACAATCTCCGCGCAGTATGGTCTAATTAACCAGAATGAGTTCTTCGATAAGCGCATAGCAAGCAAGGATGTAAGCGGTTATTTTCTTGTTAGGAATGGTGAATTTGCTTACAATAAAAGTACATCTTCCGATGCTCCTTGGGGTGCAATTAAGCGTCTTGACCGTTACGAAAGTGGCGTATTATCAACGCTTTACATTGTTTTCAAAATTTTGGATGAGAGAAAGACCAGTTCTGATTATATAGTCACCTATTATAACACCGACTTGTGGCACAAGGGTATTCAGGCCATTGCAGCCGAAGGTGCGCGGAACCACGGCTTATTGAATGTTGCGCCAGCGGACTTCTTCGAAACAACCCTAACGATGCCGAAGGATTATGTCGAACAGCAGCAAATTGGCTCTTTTTTTCAGCAGCTCGACCACCTTATCACCCTTCATCAGCGTAAGTTTTATGTTTCGATATTGGTGTGATGTAAACTTTGGATTTATAGATGTTCGATTTTTCCATGTGTAGATTATCGTTCCGGCTATATAATCCTACGCTCAAAATATTCAACCTACGTATATTTTGATAATATCTGTTCAAGAACTTGAGGTTGATTAGAAAAGAGGAAAATGTCATCCACATATCTGAAAGCAGCATAATCGACTTTATAGAAAATACCATCTTTTTCAAGCTCTAATAGGATTTCGTTATCAATATGTTGAAGAAGAATCTCCGCCATCATCCTTGAAAATTCAGGTCCGACCACGATACCATTTGATGAACGACCATTATCGAACGTCAAAATAGTAAATAACCGTCTTTCGAACTAGGAAATGCGTTTTTGTCGGACGGAATTCAAGAATGTTCTTAAACTGGAATGGGCGGAGGAAGTAGTGGTGAGGGAGATTGTGTATGCAGAACAAACTCTAATAGTACTAGAACCGTATAAAAAGCCGATATTTTAAATTTTATTCTCGATTTTTGAAAAACATCTGCAAATATCGAAATTAAGATTTGACTTTCCGCCTGGAATAGAGTACACTGGATTCAGAAAATTATCTGGGAGGAATTGCGATGCTGCTTCAATTTTCAGTCACCAACCACCGTTCCATCAAAGATACAGCCATCATCAGCTTGAAAGCATCTACAGATAAAAGTCTGGTCGACTGCCTGATTTCACCGGACGAGAAGAAACAGCTTGTTCCAGTGCTGGCACTGTACGGTGCAAATGCAGCCGGAAAGAGCAATGTCCTCCATGCACTCCTGCTCATGCGGGAAATGGTCTGTGGCCGATATGCCAAGCTGCTGAAGGGCGAACCGCTTCCGCAGGAACCGTTTGCTTTCACAGACCAGCCTACACAGCCGACCAGTTTTGAAGCCATCTACTTCTATGGCGGCATCAAGTATGCCTATGGGTTCTCGTTTGACAAGTCCAGAATCTTGACCGAATATCTCTATCACTGGCCTAATGGTCGGGAAGCACTGATTTTTTCCAGAGAAAACAATGGCTATCAGTTCCGCGAGAACATTCAAGAGCAGTTCACGCTTGCTGGACGAACTGCCGAAAATCGTCTGTATCTGTCCACCTCGAACGAGTGGAACTGTCCGCAAACCGAAAAAGCGTATCTGTGGTTCTTTGAAAAGCTGACAGGTTTCGTGGGAACAGAAATGCGGCTGGATGCCGCTCTGTCTGCCATCCGGCAGGGCGGCTCTGAAAAGAGCCGTATCCTGCATGAAATGCTGTATGCCGATCTAGGCATCAAAGACATCCGCATCACTGGTTCCAAGGAAGAACCTATCATTTCTGCACTGCACACTCTCGACACTGAAGATGGCACATCCAAGGGCTTCTGGCTTCCGTTGGGGCAGGAATCCGTTGGAACACAGCGATTCTTTTCTCGCATCGGTATGTGGCTCGCTGCTCTGGAATCTGGGGCTGTTCTGGTGGTAGACGAGATTGAATCCAGTATGCACCCACTCCTGACCCGGCACTTGATCGAAATGATGCAAGACGCCGCCATCAATACAAACCATACACAACTCATCTTCACGACCCACGACACCGGGCTTCTCGACCTAACTTTGCTTCGGCGTGATCAGATCTGGTTTGCAGAGAAAGATGAAAAAACCATGCAGACCGATATTTACGCTCTGACCGAGTTTTCTCCCCGGAAGGGGGAGAACATCTCCAAGGGGTATCTGCAAGGCCGCTACGGCGCGATTCCGTTCATTGGAGGGAGTGCAGCATGGGCAGAGTAAAAGAAATCAGCCGCAAGTCTGCTCACACCAGAAAGCGCAACCCAGTGGTGTATCTCATCTGCGAGGGCAGCGAAACCGAAATTCGCTATTTCAAGCGTTTTCGAAGCCGTGGCTGTAATATCGACATTATCCCGATTTCTTCGCAGTATAAGTCCGCTGACAGGCTTGTGCAGAAGGCCAAGGCAACGATGGGCAATAATCCGTATTATCCGGAAGATGGCGATTCCATCTGGTGCGTATTTGACCGTGACGATAATTCCAACGAGATTCTTCTGCGCGCCAAACAGTCCGCTCAAAAGGAGGGCTATCATCTAGCCTACTCCAATCCATCCTTCGAGCTATGGTTCTTGTTACACTTTGTAAATCAGCAGACAGAGGTCGAAGATTGTCAGGCATTGATTCGCTTGCTGAAACAGCCAAACAGAATCCCCGATTATGAGAAGAACAAGGATTGCTTTGACGTTTTGAAGCCTTTGCAGGCAACTGCAATTCAGAGAGCGAAAACTCGTGCCAGCCAAATCCAGAGCCAAGGCATCGAGCCGATTTCGCGACAGAGCAACCCTCTGACAACAGTTTGGGAACTTGTGGAGTATTTGAGCTCCAAGATTTGAACTGCATCAATTTGAAAATATAGCAAAGCCCCCAGGCTGGATACAAAATCCGGCCTGGGGGCTTTGCTTATTTCTTTGGTAACCGATCAACCACAGCCGTCAAGCAAAAATAAAACTGGAGCCAAACCCGGCTCCAGCAAACTTCAAATTTTCTTTTTTGCAAATGTCAGGCAGTTTGTCCGACTACGGCAGCAGATCATTTAAGAACGCGTGGTCATTTGGATCATGCTCCCGGCCATAAAGATGCTCTGCAATCTCGTCCAGTAAAAACCGGAAATACTCATACGGCTTCAAATTGTTGGTCTGGGCTGTTTCTGCAATGCTGTAGAGAATCGCACTGGATTGTGCTCCTCTGGGAGTGTTGAGCACCATCCAATTCTTGCGCCCAACTGTAAAGGGGCGGATAGCTCGCTCACTGGCTTATTCTTATATGCAGATAAGCAACGTTTGCTTGACATTCTCTGCGGTCATACACTTCACTCCTTGCTGTTAGCTGTCACAGTGGACGTTTCCTAACTACAAGGGCCGCATTGCTTACTTCGGTAAGCAATGCGGCCGCACATTCTGAGCTTATTGTCAAGTATTTAGAAGAAAAAAATCCCTCTATACCAATTTCTGCGTTGGTGTAGAGGGATTGCCTATTTAACTAAGTGACATTGCCTTTATCGGAATAGCTTTTTCCTTTATAGCAACCCCGCCTTACAGTTAGGGAGAAACGCTTAGCGCTTCAGTTCCAGCAACGCATCACCCTGCTTTACGGTGCCACCGGCTTTAGCCTCGACAGCGGCATAGTCATCGGTATTGCAGACAATGACCGGCGTGGTCACGGGATAGCCTTCGGCCTTAATGGCTTCCAGCTCAAAGCGGATCAACGGCTGGCCCTTCTTCACCTTGTCGCCCTCGTTGACGAGGTAGGTAAAGTGCTTGCCGCCCAGCTTGACCGTATCGATGCCGATGTGCATCAGCAGTTCGGCACCGTCAGCCGTGGTCATGCCTACGGCATGGTGGGTCTCAAAGGTGGAGGAGATCTCACCGTCAGCAGGTGCCACCAGTTCACCGTCGGAGGGCTCAATGGCAATGCCATCCCCCAGTACACCGCTGGCAAAGGCTTCATCCTTCACATCGGCCAGCGGCACTACAGTACCGTTCAGGCAGGCAGACAGCACGGTATCCTTTGCTGCGGATGCGGATGCGGCTGCCGGCGAGGGAGCGACAACCGGGTCTTTGGGTGTACTTTCCAGATAATCTTCCAGCTTTGCCTTGATGACGGCCACCTTGGGGCCGTACACCACCTGTACGCCGTTGCCCTTGCAGATTACGCCGGAGGCGCCGGAGGCTTTGAGCACATCCTGTTTGACCAATGCCGCGTCATTGACCGTGCAGCGCAGACGGGTTGCACAGCAATCCACATCGGTCAGATTAGCGGCACCTCCCAGACCTTCCACGATCAGTGCACTGACCGGGTCATTCCCGGCAGGTACGCTGCTGGAAGCAGCATTCCGGGCGTTCACGTCCGCACGGGTGTACAGCTTGACTTCCTCGGCATCATCGCGGCCCGGAGTCTTGTAGTCAAACTTGGAGATCATAAAGCGGAAAATGATGTAGTACAGCACAAAGTACACCGCACCGACCACGACCACCCACACCCAGTGGGTCTTGGCGTTGCCCTGCATCACACCGAACAGCACCAGATCGATGAGACCGCCGGAGAAGGTCATGCCTACGCCCACATTCAGGATGTGCATCAGCATGAAGGACAGACCGGCCAGTACGCAGTGCACCGCGTACATGGGTAGTGCCACAAAGATAAAGGTAAATTCCAGCGGCTCGGTAATGCCGGTGAGGAAAGCCGTCAATGCAGCAGACAGCAGCAGGCCACCTGCCGCCTTTTTCTTTTCAGGCTTGGCGCACTGGTACATAGCCAGCGCCGCGCCGGGCAGACCGAACATCATAAAGGGGAACTTACCGGCCATGAAGCGTGTAGCGCTGACCGAGAACACAGTGGTGGACTTGGAAGCCAGTTCGGCAAAGAAGATGTTCTGTGCGCCGGTCACGGTCACGCCGTCGATGATAGCGGTGCCACCCACAGCGGTCTGCCAGAACGGCATATAGAACACATGATGCAGTCCAAAAGGAATCAGCGCACGCTCCAGCAGGCCGTAAATAAAGGTGCCTGCGTAGCCGGAAGCCAGCACCAGTGCACCCAGCGCGGCAATACCGTTCTGCACCACCGGCCAGATATAGAACATGGCAATGCCGACCACCAGATACACAATAGAACTGACGATGGGCACGAAGCGTGTGCCGCCAAAGAAGGCCAGCACTTGCGGCAGCTCGATCTTATAGAATTTGTTGTGCAGCGCCGCCACGCCCAGACCGACCACGATGCCGCCGAACACACCCATTTGCAGCGTTGTGATGCCCAGCATGGTGGTGGTGGAGTTGGCAGGCATAGCTTCTACGCCGCCCGCCGCATTGATCATGGCCTGAATGGCCGTATTCATAATGATATAGGCCACTGCACCGGACAGTGCCGCGACCTCTTTTTCCTTGCGAGCCATGCCGATGGCTACGCCCATGGCGAACAGCAGCGCCAGATTGTTGAACACCGCATTGCCGGTCTGGCTCATCACGTCCAGAATGGTATAGATGAGGGTGCCTGGATGGATGACGCTGTTCAGGCCATAAGCCGCCAGCATCGTTTCGTTGGTGAACGAGCTGCCGATACCCAGCAGCAGGCCCGCCACAGGCAGCAATGCAATGGGCAGCATAAAGCTGCGTCCCACGCGCTGCAGCACGCCAAAGATCTTGTCTTTCATCTTCAGTTCTCCTTTTCCTAAGTTCGTATCCAGCATATATCTACACAGGAAATACCTGTGGAGAATCCAAGGTGAAACAAAAAGCTTATTTTCCCATCCAAATCCGTTTCAGATGGATGGTAAGGAACACCAGTTCCTCGTCCGAAAGCTCCTTGTGCCAGGTATTGCGCACATACTCCGCAATGCAGCAGGCGCATTTGTAGTGTTCGCTGCAATTGCGGGCAATCAGGGCGCGGAACACTTCGTCATGGGTATCGTTTTCCTGCTCCTGTTTTCCTTGAAATACGCGCTGTGCAAAAAAGCGCAAATGCACTGTAAAGCGGCTGAAATCCAGTGCATCCCGGTCAAAATGGAAGTTGTAAAAGCATTCCACTACCTGCACGCAGCCATCCACAAAGCGGGTGACATCGTTCACCACGCTCATGGTGGTGTTGAGCTCTGCGTTGACGATGTGCAGCGCAATGAAACCGCCCTCGTCGTCCGAAAGGTCTGCATGGAAGCGCTGGCGGATGGTGGCAAGGCACTCCATGCCAAGGTGATACTCTTCCGGGTAGAATTCCCGAATGGAAGTCATCAACGGGTTAGAAAAGCGAATACCCTGTTCGCTGCGCTGGATGGCAAAGCTGATGTGGTCGGCCAGCGTGATGAGCAGGCTTTCATTCAGGGGGTATTTCAGCCGCTGCCGGATGGTTTCTACCAGCTCATCGGTGAGCAGCAGATGCTCATACGGGATCCGTTCCAGAAGTTCCACCAACTTTTGCTGTACGGCAGGGCTGGTCATGCGGTAGCTGCACTCCGCGGTTTCAGCCTCGATTTTATAGCCCGGCTTTACACCAAAGCCCAGACCACGCCCGGTGACGATTAACTCACAACCCGTGGGGTCCACCACGCGCAAAATGTTGTTGTTGATTGGCTTTTTGACGGTATATTGCATTGTTTCTCCTCCTCGGGTTGAAAAAGGCAATAAAAAAAGACCACCCTTGACACAGCAAACATACCGAAGGCTGAAACACGCTTTCGGCTTGTGCTATGCAGAGTTGGTCTAGCCCGCCAAACGGTAACAATCCAACGACGCTGCTCACGTACATTTTTCTTTTTTGTAAGGCACAAACAAATCAGGCACTTGAATAACGATTTATTCTGTACAAGACCACAATATCACATTCTTTGTGGAGTGTCAAGGCGAGAATGGCTCTCTTTTTTACTTTGTTCGCTTTGCACAAATTCAGTCGATAATTTACAGCAGATTGACAAGTAAAAAGATTTCTTTTATTCCTCATCCGGATACAAGTTCCGTGCATCCTTAACTGCAAGCAGAGGATTTTATTTGACGTGCATGATACGAAACCAATCGCAATAAATCGTCCCTTTACAGTCGGGCAAAACTGGATTATGCTCAACACGCCCAGAGGAGCACAATCCAGTGCGATTCTCTACAGCATTGCAGAAACGGCAAGGCCAACAATTTGAAGCCGTATGAGTATTTCCGCTTTTTACTGGACGAGATTGCAAAACATCTTTATGGCCGGGAGCATGATCCGAATGACCGCGCGTTCTTAAATGATCTGCTGCCGTAGTCGGACAAGCTGCCTGACATTTGCAAGAAGAAAATTTGAGGTTTGCTGGAGCCGATTTTGGCTCCAGCTTTATTTTTGCCTGACGGTTGTGGTTTCCGGATTTCCTCTGTAGTACGATAGTTAATTTTCAGTATACTACTACGACCACGGACATTTATACCACACTTAGAAAGGGTAGGATACTATTGTAGGCATACCATAAAATTGCAAAATCCCGCACCGACAAAGGCGTGGGATTTTGATTTACTGCAAAACGCTTATTTTTCTTTTCTCCACGGCCTTTTGGGTTCGCGTTTTCCAGCCATATCGGCGGAAGCCGGCCATTGGAGCAGCCATTCGAGATACTCCGATTTTGTGATAGTGCCGGAGGCAAGTTCCTGCTTTCGGGTAAGCCACTCCTTCATGAGGTCATTAAAGAGTGGTACATTCACCCACAGTACGGTTGCGGGTGCGATTGAGTCGCCCCATGTGGTGCAGGCGTTGCCGCGCAGTTCGATTGTTTTACTTTCTATCGGCGCAATCGAAGCATCAAGCGTGGTTTCAGCCAGTTTGAAAGATCTTCTATGTTCAAAATCATACCACATAATTGTCCGCAGAATATCCGGAAGAAACTTGTCGCTTACGAAAAATGTTTCTTCCTTGACATCCAAAACTTTTGCGATTTCCTTCAGTAGAGATGGCTTGGGAACACGGTATCCTATTTCATATTGTGCGATTCGATTCGCGCCGCCGTCCCCAAGATTGAGAAGGTCACCCAGTTGTTTTTGTGTCAGACCTCTATGAAGTCGTACTAGTTTGATTTTTTGACCCACTTCCATGAAAAAAGCCCTCCAATAAATTTTCTCTATTGTAGCACACCATAACATGAAAGCGCAAGTGAAAAATCGAAAAATGAATTTTTTGTGACTTCTATTGACATTCGCTCGTGAGCGAAGTATCTTATATGTATACTTCGCTTGCAAGCGAAGGCAAAATACTGATGTAAGGATGGTGATCGAATGGATTGTAAAGAAATCAGGGAAATGTACAAGCTCATGTTTGCGGAGTACCCGGACATTGTAACGGTCAAGGATCTGCAAGCCATGCTGGGTATCAGCCGCCACGCGGCCTATGATCTGCTGGGGGAGGGCGAAATCAGCTGCATCCGGCTGGGAAACGCCTACAAAATCCCAAAAATCAATGTGATCAATTATGTTCTGAAAAGTCCGTGCGGTCAGACCCGCGTGAGCGCGTAGGAGCTGCCTTGATTCTGGCAAGAGCACCTCCCCGTCTCAAATAGATTCGGCACCTTGAAAACTGCATATCCGACAAGCAAGGTACATTCACCACATTGCCGTCAACTTACGAGTACGGCAGCGCAGACAGAGTACGCGCCATGACTGCCACCGGGCACGAGCGATTCAGTCTCTGGTAAACACCCTGTGGCGGAGTGGAGCGCAATGACAGATGTGGTCGTAAAGATACTTCCGTCCAGTCATAGTTCACACAATGAGGGCGGCAGGCAGAGAACCTGGCTGGGGTAAAAATACCCATGATGCCGTTGCAGCCGAACGGCAGCCTTGCAAGTCGTCCCCGCAGCTGGGGCAAAGTGGACAAATGCAGCTGTAAATCGAAAAGTTATCCCGAAAGTATGCGAAACCGATTCACATTTTCCAGTCTAATAAAAGTAGGGAATCAGAATCGTATACTTTCGGGGAATTTATTGGGAGTGAATCAGATTTGATTCACTTTCCAGAGCGTAAGACATAAAAGTGAATCAGTTCTGATTCACTCGCAGTAACCGCCCAAATCTGCCCTGTGTGGGGCAGATGCCACACGCAGCACACTGATACGAAACAGCCAGAACACCCGCCGTTTGGCGCGTTTGTGGGGCTGTGTGGCAGCGTGAGCCGTACAACTTAACACTAGAGAGTAAAACTTACTACACACAAAACGACGATAGTATGAGATAATAGATATATACCAAAACAGAAAGGACGATGCGAATGAATTATGAAAAACTTCCGAAAACGATCTCCGCCGAAGAACTCCTCTCCACACCGCTGCCGCCGGTCAAGTGGATCATTCCCGATTTGCTCCCAGCCGGTCTTGCGCTGTTTGCCGGCCCCAGCAAAGCGGGCAAAAGCTGGCTGACTTTGTGGCTGTGTTTGCAGGTCGCGCAGGGCAAGCCCATGTGGGGGCGCGAAATAGAGCCGCACACCGTGCTTTATCTTTCGCTGGAGGACACCTTCAACCGCCTGCAGAAGCGCCTTCTCCAGCTGGTGGGCAGCGAAGAAGCCCCCGAACGGCTGGTCATGCAGACGGAATGCAGCAGCATCGGGCAGGGGCTGGAAGAACAGCTCACAAGTTTCCTCTATCAGCACCCGGACACCGGGCTGATCGTCATCGACACCTTGCAAAAGGTGCGTTCCAGCGACCAGAACAACAGTATGTATGCCAGCGATTATAAGGAAATCAGCGCGTTGAAGGCATTGGCGGACAAGTATAACATCTGCATTTTGCTGATCCACCATCTGCGCAAACAAGCCGCAGACGATCCGTTCCAGCAGATTGCAGGCTCCAACGGTTTGATGGGCGCGTCCGATACCAGCTGGGTCATGCAGCGCAAACGCATGAGCCAGACCGCCAGCATTTTGGTGACCGGGCGCGATATGGACAACAAAACACTGCGTCTGCACGAAGAAAACTGTGTTTGGATTCTGGACGAGGAAGAAAGCACAGAGCAAATTGTGGCAAAAGCTGTGCCGAGTTACCTTTGGAAAGTGGCAGACTATATTGACAGCGTTGGAAATTGGCAGGGGACGGCTACCGAATTGCTTTCTGCAGCCGATATTGAGGGCATTTTGCCCCACCAGCTGACCCGGAAAATCGTGGAGCACTTCGATACGGTGTTCACGCCAAGAGGTATCCACTATGAAACCCACCGCACCTCGCAGGCACGGCAGATGAAGTTCTCCCATGACGGAAATGACGCAGATGACGCTAATGACGCTGAAATTGACATAACCCAGCTTTTCAAATGGGATATCTCACAAACAGCGTCATCAGCGTCATTAGCGTCACAAAGGTCGCTTGAGGGAAGCAAGCATGGGCGAAGTGTTGCCACAGGGCAACCCGCCGAAAAGCCTACGGGGACAGCCCCGAACCCCTGTGAGGCTGCGAGCGCATGAGAAAGCGCAGCGTTGGAATCAATGTCCGCGTCAGCGTCACAGAGAAACGAAAAATGACGCTGATGGCTAAACGGTGCGGGCTTTCTCTCTCGGAATACTTACGCCAGCGGGCGCTGGGATATGAACCGGGCGGGCATCCGCCCACGGAGGTATTTGATGTGTTGGATAAATTGGATGAAATTGCAGAGCAGTGCTCTGCACAGACTGGCGCGGCCATCAACGCCCAGACCGACCGTATGAGGGACCTGTTCATTGGCGGTAACTAAGATCTGGACGATCAAGGACAGCTTGCAGCGCGTCCTTGACTATGCGGCCAACCCGGACAAGACCGAATACGATGCCCTTGCCCAGACTCTCCACTATGCAGAAAATGATGCCAAGACCAAGCTGAACGAGAGCGCCCAGCTCGTCACCGGCATCCATTGCAGGGCGGACCGTGCGTGGGAAGATATGCGGGCTGTACAGGAACGCTTTGGTAAAACAGACGGCGTGGTGGCACTCCATGCCTACCAAAGTTTCCGCGAGGGAGAGGTTACCCCGGAGCAGTGCCACGAGATCGGCGTGGCGCTGGCACGCAAGGTCTGGGGCAAGCGATTCCAAGTGCTGATTGCCACCCACATGAACACGGATAATCTGCACAACCACTTCGTTATCAATTCCGTATCGTATGTGGACGGCAAGAAGTACGAACAACGTCGCAGCCAGTATGCCGAGTTCCGGGCGGCATCCGACAAGCTGTGCCGAGAGTACGGCTTGTCGGTAGTGGAGCAGCCCAAGGCCAAGGAACCAGCGAGGTATGCCCGGATGCGGGAGGCCATCGACCAAGCCTGTGAGGACGCCAGCACCGCAGAGGACTTTCACAGGGCGCTGTATCGGCAGGGGTATATTTTCGGCAGTGATCCTAACCGCAGGTATGCAACGATCCGGGCGCGGGATGGTGGTCGAGCCGTGCGGCTTTATAGGCTGGGAGAAGAATACGATCTTGCAGCCATAGATGACAGACTGCGCGGAAATTACCTGCTGTATGGACCAAGGCTGTATGAGTTGAAGCACCCGCCCCGGCACAACACGGCGAAGCGGTATCGTCCCAAAAATACCTATGCGGGAAAAGGCATTCTTCAAATTTTCTTGGAGGTATTCTTTGGGGAATCCCGGATGCACCGCTTATATCTGTACTACTGCTATCAGTTGGGTATTCTACCAAAGAAGCAACAGCCACGCATCAACCGCCCGGAGTTGGAGCGCATCTGGAAAGACACCGAGAAAATCCTTGCAGAACACGCCTTTGTCCACAACCACAAGTTTCCCTCTTTACAGGCAATCGTAGACTACCGTAAGGGCTTGTCCCAGCGGATAGAAACCCTTGCCGCACAGCGAGCTGAAATCGTCAAACAGATGCGCCGGAAAGATGCGCCTCCGGAACTGGCAGACCGTAGAGCAATGCTGACCTGCAGAATTGCCGAACTTCGTAAAGAGGATAAAATCGCAGAGGGCGCCATCAAACGCATCCAAAGAACACGCGAATCCAACCGTATTGACCGGGAAAACAGGATGCCGCTGCATCCCCAGCCGCGCCGCCGCAGGCGGGAGCAGGTGCGCGAATGATGTCAGTTTGCACCCAATATGCAGGAAGGTTCTTGTGCAATTCTGTGAATAGCTTTCCGGCGGGATTGCTGGTATCGTTGTACCGAACCCAAAATGCAGCAACTTGAAAAAAGGAGAGATGCCTATGGTAGCAGGACGCTTACAGGAAAAGAACGGATTTTTCTACATTGTGCTGAGTTACACAGACTCGGCGGGCAAACGCCGCCAGCCGTGGATTGCTACGGGCTTGACGGTAAAGGGAAACAAGAAACGCGCCGAAAAAATGCTGGCAGAAACGCGAAAGAATTTCACGATTCCCAAGGGGCAGGTGTCCGAGCTCAGCCCGGATATGGCATTCAGCGACTATATGCGGTACTGGCTGAAAATGATGCGGACCACTGTAACAGAAACAACCTATTCGTCCTATTGCTTCAATGTGGAAAAGCACATCATTCCCTACTTTGAGCCGCTGGGCGTAACGCTGGCAGGGCTGCAGCCGCGACAAATCCAAAGCTTTTATCTGCACGAAGCGGAAACGCTGAAAAACACGTCCATCCTGCGATTCCACGCCAATCTTCACAAAGCGCTGAAATACGCCGTGCGCATCGACCTGATCACCAGCAACCCGGTGGACAAGGTTGACCGCCCCAAGCCGCAGGCGTTCATGGCAAGCTATTACAGCGCCGAGGAAATGGAAAAGCTCTTTGAAGCGGCGCAAGGGCATAAGCTGGAACTGATTATCCAGCTTGCAGCTTTTTACGGACTGCGCCGTGCCGAGGTGATGGGGCTGCGGTGGGAGGCCATCGACTTTGAAGCCAAGACGCTGACCATCCGGCATATCGTGACCAGCACCCGCATCGACGGCAAGAAGATTTTGGTGGAGGCTGACCGAGCCAAAACGAAATCCAGTCTGCGCACCTTGCCGCTGGTAGACCCGATTGCCGAACGCTTAAAAGCCGTCAAAGAGCAGCAGGAATACAACCAGAAAATCTGCGGCAACTGCTATAACCAAGAATATCTCGGTTATGTATTCGTGGATGCAATGGGAAATCTGATCCAGCCGGATTCCGTGACAACAGGCTTTCCGCAGCTGCTGAAAGAGAATGGTCTGCGCAGGATTCGCTTTCACGATTTGCGCCACTCCTGCGCCAGCCTATTGCTGAAAGAGGGTGTACCGATGAAGCAGATTCAAGAGTGGTTAGGGCACAGCGATATTTCCACCACAGCCAACATCTACGCGCATCTGGATTCGCAGTCCAAGAACCTGAGCGCGCGGACGATGGCAAACACGCTGACGTTGCCAGAAGCGCAGCCCATAAAGAAGTGGTAACATGAACAGAGGGCGGCACCTGAGAAATCGGGTGCCGTCTTTTTTGCTGTCAATTTGTACCCAAGCTGCGGGAAGAATCTTGTGTGGTTCTGTGAATAGCTATTTCCCGCGATTGCTGGTATGATTTGTACCGAACCCGAAAATCACTACTTGATAATAAAGGGGAGATGCCTATAAGAAAAGCACGAGGATTTTGCAAAGCGGCAATAAAAAAATCACTACCCAATGTGAAATTGAGTAGTGATACTTGGCGCAGGCGGTGGGATTCTCCCGCGCCCTTGCAACAGTCCGCAGGACTGTTGCAGCCCGGCGGGACGCAAAGCGCCGGGCACGGGCTGTTCGAATCCCACCTTGCAACCCCTGCATAGTTTGTTGCAAAAATAAAAAGCAGCACCCCGCAGGGGGCTGCCTTTGGCGCAGACGGTGGGATTCGAACCCACGTGACATTGCTGTCAAATTGATTTCGAGTCAATCTCGTTACGACCGCTTCGATACGTCTGCTTATTTAGTTTTTATCGCACCGCCCCGCATAGCGTTTGGAAAAATGCGAGATTTCGATGCAAGATAACGATGAAAAGTTGGGTACGCGACACCCGATAAAGCCCGCCGTTATGGGATTTCCTGCGGACAAGGTGACCTGCCGGATGCAAACTTTCGAGTCAATCTCGTTACGACCGCTTCGATACGTCTGCTTATTGTGCTTTGCTGCGTGGGACGCGGGCGGCCTACCAACACAGTATGCCTTAGTATACCAAACTTATCCTGATTTGTCAATCAGAACAGGCGCTGCTTTTGGGTGGGGGTGGGGTCGAAGGGGGTATCCTCGTGGTGGCGGCGGATAAAGACCTGGCGGGTCTTTTCCGTTACCGTGCGGCCGTTGTGCTTGGGCACCGAATAAAATGTGCGGCTGATGTTATAATACCCGCGCAGGTGCTGCACCAAAAACTGCGCCACGGCGGGCAGGCAGTCGGTGTCGTCGATGTCCTCATAGTTGTAATCGCTGTACAAAAACTGCACTTCGTCGCTGCCAGCGTGCAGGGTGATGCTCTTTTCGTCCAGCACGACCTCGCTGATGACGCTTTGCAGCAGCCCGGCGGTGCCGTTTTCGGCGGCCAGCTTGGCGGCGCGGGGGCGCTGGTCCAGCGGGACACTCTGGGGGTCCAGCTTTTCGGTGCCGCGCTGGCCAACTTCCAGCAGAATGTCACGCATCATGCGGCTTTCCAGCAGAGGTTTGATGCGCTCCTTGGCGCGTGCCTGTTCTGTTTTGTTTTGAATCGTAGAAAGCAAACCCATGCCGATGCGGCCTCCCATAAAATTTGGGGCAATACCGTACAATTCTAAGTGCCGACACGGCGAGCGAGGTGCGCCGACTGCTAAGCAAAAAGCGCAGACAGCGTGCCACAGCTGCCGGAGCGGTGCTTAAGCCGTCAGGCGGGAATTGTGCGGTGTTGCCTTAGCTACATAATCAGTATATCACATAATACGACTGACTGCCAAGTTTTTTTGCAATTTTGCAGCACATCCTTTATAATACCTTAATGAATAGAAATCAACGGCAGCACCACAGGCGACGCAGTGCGGCCCAAAGATCGAGGCAGCTATGACAGCGCAGGAAGCTTTAAAAACGTATTTCGGCTATGATTCGTTCCGCCCGGGACAAAACACTGTGGTATCGGCCATTTTGTCAGGGCGGGACGCATTGGCCATCATGCCCACGGGCGCGGGAAAATCGCTTTGCTACCAGATCCCGGCGCTGCTGCTGCCGGGGCTGACGCTGGTCATCTCGCCGTTGATCTCGCTGATGCAGGACCAGGTCAAGGGGTTGAGTGCGGCGGGCATCCCGGCGGCGTACATCAACTCAGCGCTGACGGAAAACCAGATCGCCAAGGCGTTGCAGATGGCCGCGCAGGGCAGCTACAAGATCGTCTACGTCGCGCCGGAGCGGCTCGAAAGTCCCGCGTTTCAGGCCTTTGCCGCGTTGGCGGACATCTCGATGCTGACGGTCGACGAAGCACACTGCATCAGCCAGTGGGGGCAGGATTTCCGCCCCAGCTATCTGCGCATCCTTGATTTTATCGACACGCTGCCCAAGCGGCCCATCGTCAGCGCCTTTACGGCTACTGCGACCCGCGAGGTCAAGGACGACATTGCCGAAACGCTGCGCCTGCAAGACCCGGAGATCGTTATTACCGGGTTTGACCGCCCCAACCTTTACTACCGCGTAGAGCCGACCCGCCGCAAGGACGCCTTTGTGGCAGACTATGTGCGCAGCCACCCCGGCGAGAGCGGCATTATCTACTGCGCTACGCGCAAAAATGTCGATGCCGTGCAGGAAATGCTGCAAGACGAGGGCATTGCCGCGGCGCGCTACCACGCGGGTATGACCAACGAGGAGCGCCGCCAGAGCCAGAACGATTTCATCTACGACACCGCGCCGGTCATTGTGGCCACCAACGCGTTCGGTATGGGCATCGACAAATCCAACGTGCGGTATGTCATCCACTACAACATGCCCCAAAGCATGGAGAACTACTACCAGGAAGCAGGCCGCGCCGGACGTGACGGGCTGCCGTCGCAGTGCATTTTGCTGTTTTCGCCGCAAGATATCATGATCAACCGTTTTTTGCTGGAGCACAAGGAGGTCGACGACCTCGACGACGAAGCCGCCGAACTGCTGCGCGAGCGCGACAACCAGCGGCTGCAGGCCATGGCCAACTACTGCCAGACGACCGGCTGCCTGCGCAACTACATTCTGCGCTATTTTGGCGAGGAACCTGCCGCCCCCTGCGGCAGCTGCGGCAACTGCGACCGCGTGTATGCCGAAACCGACATGACGGCCCAGGCCAAGTGGATGATCAACTGCGTGGCCGAAACGCACGGCCGCTACGGCAAAGGTGTGGTGCTGAACACGCTGCGCGGTGCCAACATGGCCCGCCTGCGGGAACTGGGCGCGATGGACTACCGCTCCTACGGCAAGCTGAAAGACTGCACGCGGGAAGAACTGAACTGCCTGCTGGCACAGCTGCTGGAGGACGGCTATCTCATCCAGACAGACGATCAGTACGCCGTGCTGCGCATGGGCAACATTACGCCGCTCAAGCAGGGCGCGCAGGTGCTGGTAAAGCTGCCGCCCAAGGTAGAACCTGCCGATGCAGCGCCCCAAAGGCACAAGGCATCCAAGGCTGCGCAAAAGGGCAAGGGCGGGCTTACCGGCGATGGGGCCGCGCTGTTCGAGCAATTGCGCGCGCTGCGCATGCAGCTGGCCCAGGCCGAAAAGCTGCCACCGTATCTGGTTTTTGGCGACAAAACGCTGGTGGACATGTGCGCCAAGGCCCCGCGCCGCTTGGAGGATATGAAAGAGATCTACGGCATGGGCGAACGAAAATACGCCAAATACGGCCAGAAATTTTTCGCCGAGATCGAGGCTTACCGCCAGGACCACCCGACAGCGGACCTTGGGCCGCAGCTATGACCTATTGACCTTGGAAAGGAGGGCGTAAACGATGGACTCTGTCAGCCGCAATCTGTTTCGCGCCCTGCACGAGGGCAAATGGCTGAGCATTGAATACAAAAACCTGTCCGGTCAGACGACCAACTTCTGGGGCAGTGTATGCGGGCTGAACCCGCGCAGCGGCATGGTGCAGGTCGACGGCATGCACCTGCACGATTATACGGTGAAACGTCTGTTTTTACACATTGACGGCATACAATCGGCCAAGATCGTGGAGGGTACCTGGTGCGAGCGCAACGAAGCGCTGATCAAGGATATTGCCGAGCGCCCCCACGCTTACGCGCGGTTTTTTACCCACATCACCAACCTGAAAGTACTGGATTATCTGGCGGCATGCAGCCAGCTGGACTCGACACCCTACAAGGTGGACTATCAGCTGATCCATAAAATCGACGAGAGCCAGTTCCAGGGCGGCAAGTGCCCGCTGACCGACGAGCAGTTTGTCGAGATCGTGACGCGATTCCAGCAGAAAACTGCCGAGCCACACCGCCCCGGGGAACCGGTACACATCACCAGCCTGGGGCTGAACCTTATCAGCTTAAACACCCGGCAGGGGCTGTACGTGCTGGCTTACCGGCCGCTGCGGCTGGATGTGCGCAGCCGCTGCCTGACGGCCGGAGATGTTGTGCTTTGCCGGGAGTTTTGCCTGGATTATAAAAACGACCCGCGCGCCGCGCAGAGCATCCGCTTTTTCCTGGACGGCGACGATATCACGCTGCTGGACGATTTCGAGCGCAACCAGGAGCGCATCAAGGACTGCATCACCCGCCAGAACCCCGAGCTGGGCGGTGTGGACGACATGCCCTACCTGATCGCCATTGGGAGGGACTGCCTGGTCGATTTGCAGACCCAGTACAACGGCATTTTGGCGCTGTACGGCGGCGAAAGCGAAAAGGACGTGCCGGTGCCGATCCGCGCATTTTTTGGCGAGCTGACCAAAGAGCCGCCGCGCCGCGGGGCTGTGCCGCTGGCGCTGCTGAACGATAAAGTCAACCTTGACCAGCTGCTGGCGATGAACCATGCGTTCCGCAACCAGCTGGCCTATGTGCAGGGGCCGCCGGGCACCGGCAAGACCAACACGATTTTAAACGTGCTGACCACGGCTTTTTTCAACGAGCGCACGGTTTTGTTTGCATCTTACAACAACCACCCCATTGACGGCGTGGTGGAAAAGCTGCAAAATCTCGAGTACAAAGGCCAAAAGATCCCGTTTCCCATTATCCGGCTGGGCAGCAATGCCATGGTCAAAGAGGCCATTGCCACGATGCGCGCGCTTTGGGCGCGCTGCCAGCAGATGCAGGTGTTTGAAGAAACGCTGGACCGCAACAAAAAAGAGCGCACCGTCCGCGCGCGGGAACTGGCCAAGCTGCTGAAGCGGTACGAGGATATCCTGGAATTGCAGGAACGAAAAGAAACGCTGGAACGTCTGTTAGAAGCCCGCGGGCAGATGGACTTCCAGGTTGAGCTGTTGGGCCAGCTGGACGCAGTGAAAAAGCAGCTGGCGAAAAGCGGAACCATTACGACCGAGGATGCGCTGACACTTCTGGACCGCAACTACACCGAGCTGTACCGCTATTTGAACTTTACCTCTGCCAAATATCTGCGCCGTATCGGCGAAAAGCGAAACGCCCCGCTGCGGGAGATCCTCGAATCCCCGCTGGATGCCGGGGAATTGGTGCAGGATTTCAATAAGTATCTGTCCAACCAGGAAAACCTGAAAAACTTCCTGCGCATCTTCCCGCTGGTGGCGACCACGTGCAGCTCGGCCTATAAGCTGGGCGAGCCGGAGCCGCTGTTTGACATGGTCGTCATGGACGAGGCCAGCCAGTGCAGCACGGCGGTATCGCTGGTGCCGGTGCTGCGCGGGCGCAGCCTGCTGCTGGTGGGCGACCCGCAGCAGCTTAGCCCCGTGGTGGTGCTGGACCCGCGCGATAATGAAATCCTGCGCCGCAAATATGCCGTGACCGACGAGTACGATTATATCCAAAACTCCATCTACAAGTGCTTTTTGGCCTGCGATGCCGTCAGCGACGAAGTGCTTTTGAGCTACCACTACCGCTGCCACAGGAAGATCATCGACTTCAACAACCGCAAATATTACAACCACCGCCTGCATATTGCCAGCCGTGTGGAGAGCGAAAAGCCACTGGTTTACGTTGAAGTAAAGAACGATACTGCGACGGAACGCAATACTGCGCCCGGCGAGATCGCACCGATCCTGCGCTTTTTGCAGCAGTACCCGGACAAAAGCGTAGGCATCATCACGCCCTTTGCGCGGCAGCGCGCGCTGATCGAGGACACCCTGCGGACCAACGGCATCACCGATGCCAGCTGCGGCACGGTACACGCGTTCCAGGGGGATGAAAAGGACGTAGTCATCTTCTCGCTGGCGCTGACGAACCGCACCCAGCAGCGCACTTATAATTGGCTGAAAAACAATAAGGAGCTTATCAACGTGGCCGTTTCCCGCGCGCGGGAACAGCTGGTCATCCTGTCCAACATGGCGCAGCTGGACCGCCTGCACAGCGGGTCGGACGGCGACGATGACCTCTACGAACTCGTGCAGTACACCCGCACGCAGGGCGAGTCCCAGGTCAGCGAAAAGCCCGCCAACTCCCGGGCGCTGGGCATCAAGCCGTACAGCACGCGGACGGAATCAGCCTTTTTGGAGAACCTCAACCACGCGTTGGATAACGCCCTGCTGGGCGGCAGCCGGTGCGTGGTACACAAGGAGGTGCCGATCTCCCAGGTGTTTGCCGATGATGCCCCTGGGCGGGACCTGTTTCATCCCCAATTAGGTGTAAAAACTCTGCTCGATGGCGGGCGGCGGCGTACAAAAAATCTATATGGTGTTGTTAAGAGAACCGTCCCGGCGGGA
>SFKI01000029.1 GCA_004554775.1 Subdoligranulum variabile | reverse complement strand
GAGCCCCCTCGCAGAGGGGGCCATGTAAGTCGCTGCATTCTTGTGATAGAGGGTATCATTTTGGAAAAGAAGAAATACCGGCCGCTGACTTTGGCGGCGTTTGCGGGCGGCTGCCTGTTGATGGCGGCGGTCTATTTTTGCCTGGGCTGGTGGCCGTTTGGCACCGGCACCGTGCTTACCGGCGATCTGCGCGGGCTGTACGTGAACTACATCACCGATATGTGGGCGCGCGTGAAGGAGGGCGGCTTCTTTTACAGCTTCGGCAAGCTGGCGGGCGGCAGCACGCTGGGGCTGTTTGCCTACTACATGAACAGCCCGTTCAACCTGCTGTTTCTGCTGCTGCCCACCCGCATGGTGCCGCAGGCGGCAGGGCTTATCTTTTTATTGCGCACCGGCGTTACCGCGGCGGCGTTCTGCTGGTACTTGCAGCGGCACTTTGCCAAGGCTGACCCACTGTTTGCGGTACTGGCGCAGTGCTATGCGTTCTGCGCCTTTTGCATTGTGTATAACCAGAATATTATCTGGATGGATGTTGTCTGGCTGCTGCCGCTGGTGCTGGCCGCCCTGGACGATTTAATGCGCCGGGGCCGCCACTGGGGCTTTACGGGGCTTATCCTCCTTTGCATATTGCTGAACTTTTATATTGCCTGGCCGGTGTGCCTGTTCAGCATTTTGTACTTTTTGTGCCTGTGGCCCAGCCAGGGGCAGGGGGAGCTTCGCCGCCGGTTTGGCTGTTTTGCGGCCAGCGGCGTGCTGGCGGCGGCGCTGAGCCTCTTCTTTCTGCTGCCCATACTGCTGGAGGTGCAGGAGAGCAAGGGCGGACTGTTTGATTTCACCTTCAGCCTGACCCCGCAGTTCAACTTGCTGCAGCTGCCCTACCGGCTGTTTTTCGGCAACTTTTTCTGGAACGATGTGACCAACGGCCTGCCCAACATCTACTGCGGTGTGGTGCTGGTGCCGCTGGTGCTGCTGTATTTTTGCGGTAATGCGCCCCGGCGTGAAAAGCTGGACTTTGCCGCGCTGCTGGCCGCACTGGCGGGCAGTTTCTGGATAAAGGGCATCGACCGGCTCTGGCACGGCATGAAGCAGCCCGTGTGGTTCCCCTACCGGTACAGCTTTTTATTCAGCGCCGTGGTCATTCTGCTGGCCGCACGGGTGCTGACCGGCGGCCCCCAGCGCCGCCGCGCCTGGGGCCTGGCCGCTGGCCTTACCGCTGTGTGGCTGGCGGGGTATCCCCTTGCCGCCGGGGCGGAGCTGTTCAGCCGCAGCAAGCTGGCGGCAGCGGCGGGGCTTTGTGCGGCCTCGCTGGTGGCGGCGTGGTTCTTGCTTGAAAAGCCCGCCTTGAATAAACGCAGGCTGCTGTACGGGGCGGCCGCACTGCTGACCGCCGCCGACCTGGGTGCCAACACCCTGCTGGCCCTGCGCAAGTTTGAGCAGTTCGACCTGGCCGATTTTACCGATTTTTACGATAACGCCGCCCTGGCCGTAACCACCGCCAAAGCCGAGACCGACGGCGACTGCCGCATTGAGAAGAACTTTCTGCACACGCTGAACGACCCGTTTTTGCTGGGGTACTGGGGCATCAGCCACTATTCCAGCACCAAGGCCAGTACGGCCAAGGAGCTGCTGGAGCAGCTGGGCTATGTGGGGTACTCCACCTACGGCTGGGGCAGCACCGGCGTGGCCGACAGCCTGTTGGGCATCCGCTGGCTGTACAGCGATGGTTCCCGCCCGGTGGCCGGGCATTGGCAGCCGGTGGATTGTGACTCGGCCTACACTTTATATAAGAACGATGCCGCATTCCCGCTGGCGTATCTGGCGCACCGGGACGCGCTGGCCGTGGACGCCGACGCGTTGGACGACAACACCTTTACCCTGCAAAACGCCATGCTGCAAAGCCTGACCGGCAGCGAAGATACTGCGCTGGTAAGCGTGGAGCCGACCTTTAGCGTGACCGAGAAAGGCACCGTGCAGGTGGACTTTACCGCACCGATCACGGGGCCTGCGTACCTGGCGATTCCCGGCACGGACGAACAGCTGCCGATGGATGTGGTCATCGACAGCGAACTGTACGCGCAGTATTTTGAGCCGGAAAGCCTGGGCGGGGTCATCTGCCTGCCGAGCTTTACCGCCGGGCAGCAGGTGACGCTGGTGCTGGGTATTGCGGATGATGCGGTTTTCCACACCAACACGCAGATCTACCAGCTGGACAGCGCCGCACTGGACACTGCCCGCCAGCAGGTGCAGGCCGTGGATGCTGACATCCGCGAGGGCGGCGCGATCGACGTAACCTGCACAGTCCATGGCGGCAATGACCTGCTGGTTTTGAGCTTTGCCTATGATGAAAACTGGGCCGCCACCGTCAACGGTGAGCCGGTGCAGCCCGTGGCGCTGTTTGGCGGCCTGCTTGCCCTGCCGCTGCCGCAGGGCGACTGCACCGTGACCCTGCGCTACACCCACCCCGGCGTACTGCCCGGCGCAGCAGGCAGCCTGGCCGCGCTGGCGGCGGCGTTTGGTTGGATGGCCTGGGAACGGAAGAAAAAAATCGGTAAACCGCAGACATAAAAATATACCCCCGTCAGGTTGAGGGACCTGGCGGGGGTATTTTAATGGAGGGAGAATGGCAGGCGTCAGCGCAGCGCGTATTTATTCTCAGCATCGCAGGCTCTCTGTGCGGGCATAGCTGCCGTTACTTCTGCTCCATCGGTTTAGTGTATTAAAGTGTTTGCAGTATAGCACGCGCAGCCTATGCTGTCAATAGGTTTTTCTGCTTTCACATTTTGTCTTTTCTGCAAACACAAAAGCCCCGAGCCGACAAATGGCCCGGGGCAAGGAGAAGAGAGAGGGGTATTACTCGGATTTGGTGTATTCGGCGGGCAGCTGGTCGATGGTCTGCCACTTGGCCATGGCATCTTCCAGCGTCATACCGCCCGCAACAGCATCGCGGCGGCAGGCGTTGACCGCCTGGATCTCTTTCATCTTTTCGCCGGTCAGGCTGTAGCCCTTCATGGCGATGAGGGTCGCGGCCCAGGCCAACATCGGGATGGCGCAGAACAGCACAATGACCACAATGTTCATGCCCGGGGTGTACGGGTCGTACTGGGTGGGCAGGGTGTTCAGGCCGATGAAGGTGACGGCAATGCCGACGACGGTCGCGGACAGGCTGGACACCAGCTTATCCACCAGGCTGAACAGCGTGCCCATGATGCCGGGGATGTACTTGCCGGAGCGGTACGTCTCGTAGTCAGAGCAGTCGGCCACCATAGGGATGGGCATGTCGGCAGTGGCGTAGTACGCGCCATAGCCGATGCCGAAGAAGAGGATGAACAGCACCGTGTACAGGTTGATGGCAAGGCCGTTCTCACCCAGCAAAGAGAGGTGGAACGCATCACCGCGGCCCCACAGCGCCAGCAGCACAAACACGCCGACATAGCAGGCCAGCGCCACACTGACATATTTGGTCAGGCTGGCTTTCTGGCCTTTTTTCTGGCTGGTGCGCACAGAAAGCAGGAAGAACGGCACACTGAACACATAGCCCAGCACCATCATGGGCAGATACAGCCCATCGTACGCGCCCATCATGCAGCCGTACAGCATGCAGAGCACCGTGGTATTGTTGGCGATAGACAGTGCCAGCTTGGTGCCCGCGCCCGCGATCATCAGGCGCTGCATGGGTTTGTTTTCCTTGATGATCTGGATATACTCGGAGACTTTGACCTTCTCGGTCTTTTCGCCGCCGATACCGAAGTATTTGGGCTGGTCCTTTTCCCAGATGCCGATGATGGCCAGAATGGTCAGCACAATGGACATGACGATGCCCACGGGGGCCAGCGTGCGGAAGAACCCGGCAGAAGAATAGCCGCCCTCAAAGTTTTTGGCAAGGATGGGGGCAAAGAACTGCATAACGCCCATGCCCAGCAGGCTGCCAACCGTGTTGAAGATGGTAAACAGCGGGCGCTGCTTGGGGTCGTTGGTCAGCACTGTCTGGCCCGAGCGGGTGCAGCTGGTCTGGAACGTGTAGCCGATGACCCACACAAAGTACAGTCCCACAAAGGCGGCATAGCGCGCCCACATCATGGTTGCGGGGATCATGGGGGTGATGCCGTACAAAATCAGGATGCTGACGGCCATGATGGCGTTGCCGATGGCCATAAACGGGCGGAACTTGCCGAACCTGCCGTTGGTGCGGTCCATCAGCGCGCCGATGATGGGGTCGGTGATGGCATCGCACAGGCGCATGGCCGTAACCATGACCGAGGCAAACAGCGTGCCCAGTGCCAGCACATTGCTGCCAAACGTAGCAATGTAGGAAAGCACCAGCACATAGTAAACGTTGGTGGCGCCGTTGTTCAGCGGGAAAAGCACCAGCTGGTAAAGTTTGGCGCGGTTGACGCCCGCCGCCTTTGCATTTTCACTCATGGGCTGCTCCTTGTTGGGGGGGAGAATTTACTCAAAAGTCCCCGCCGGGGCCGGCGGGGAGCTTGCGGGATTCTGTAGGGGTTAGGCTTTCTTAGCGGCTTTCAGGGATTTTTTGAAATCTTTATAAGCCTTGTATTCTTCGGTCTTGCGGAACTTGATGCCGCCGATGATCCACATCACGATGCCCAGCAGGCAGAAGAAGGCGGATGCGCAGGCAATGATGATGCTCATGGTAACAACCATCGGGCGGGTGACCTTGATGGTGGTGTTGGCACCCACGCCGTTCATGCCGCAGGAGTTGGCGATGGCATACAGGTTGTGGTGGCAGGCCTCGCGCATGGCGGTGACGATGACGGGGTCGTTCTTGTACTTGGGCAGGGTGTCGGTGACGAAGGACATCATGGCATCGTAGATGGACACACCGGCCATGACACCATCGGGACCGTTGACATACTGGGTCAGAACGTTATCGGTGATGACCATGCCGTCGCAGCCCCACTCGTTGCGCAGGATGCCGGTGACCAGACCGTAGTTGCCGCCGGACCAGACAGCGCCCCAGCGGGTGTAGGCGATCATAACGCCGTTGGCGTTGCCGACCTCAACAGGAGCCTGGAAGGCCTTCAGATAAACCTCACGGGCAGCCTGCTCGTTGACCCAGACACCCAGGCCGATACGATCCTGCTCGCAATCGTTCAGGGCAAAGTGCTTCATCACAACATGGACGCCCTTGTCCTGAATTGCCTTGACTTCGTAAGCGGACATCATGCCGGAGAGGAAGCCGTCCTCGGAGTAATACTCGAAGTTACGACCACCGTAGGGGGTGCGGTGAATGTTGTTGCCGGGGCCGTACAGGCAGGCAATGTTGGCGTTCAGGCAGTTGTTGCCGATGACCTTGCCGATCTCGGTCATCAGGTCAGTGTTGAAGGTGGCAGCCATCACGTCCTCAGAAGTAAAGGCGGTGGCAGTCAGCTGGGTCTTGCCGGAGCCAAGCAGAGAGGCGGTCAGACCCTGGGGGCCGTTCTCGTCGCGGGTGCCGGGGGCCTCCACGCTCTTGACGGGCATGGTCCAGTGGAAGGCGTCGCCGATCAGGGAGTTCATCTCGTCGAAGGTCATCTGATCCAGCAACTCGTCCCACTTGGGATCGTTGTAGTCCAGGCCGATCATGTCGTACAGCTTGACGCCGTTCTTGGCGCCGAGGGTGGGCATATCAACGCTCTCGTAGTCGGCAGCGTCGTAGCGGACATCCTGCAGATCCTTCTTGAGCATCTCGGTCAGGGTCAGCTTGACGGTCTCGGTGGGCAGAGTGCCGTTCCAGTCAGAGCGGCTCAGCCAGGTGACAGTCTCATCAACGCCCTCATAGAGGTTGGGGTCAGCGCAGGACAGCTGGTTGGTAATGGCAGCGCCATTCTCGCTGGTGGCGTAGGTGGTGGTATCGAGGGCGTCCTCGGTCCAGGTGTAGGTCAGGTCGGCGTTGCCATCCTCGGTCATCTTGCCGCTGGTGGATGCAACTGTGTAGCCCTTGGCAGCCAGGATGTTGTTCACAGCGTTGTGGGCATCGGTGGCAGCGGTGAAGTAGTAGTCACCGGCATCCAGGATATAGGTGCCTGCGCCGTAGGTATCGTAGGAAGCAATGTCGCGCTTGTTGACGGTCATGCTGACAGTCTCGGAAGCGCCGGGAGCCAGCTCAGCCGTTTTGCCGAAGCCGACGAGGGAGACAGCGGATTTTTCCACACCGTTCTGCTTGTCGTAGTCGGTGTAAGGGCTCTGGACGTAGACCTGCACAGTCTCCTTGCCGGCGGCCTTGCCGGTGTTGGTGACCTTGACATTGACAGTGTAGGTATCGTCGGCAGCGTTATACTGCACATCCATATCGCTGTAGGTAAAGGTGGTGTAGCTCAGGCCATAGCCGAAGGGGTAAGCGACCACGTCGCCGTAGGCATAATCGCCAGCGTTGCCGCTGCCGGTAACGAAATCCTCATAGCGGGTCTCGTAGTATTTGTAGCCTACGTAGATACCCTCCTGATAGATCATGTAGCTGCTGCCCTTGGCGGGAACATCGCCGCCCTCGACATAGCCCTCATAGGTAACGGGGGTGAAGTTCCACATAGCGGGGGCGCTGTAGTTATCATAGCAGTAGGTATCCACCAGACTGCCGGAGGGGTTGACCTTGCCTGTCAGGATCTCGGCCACGGCGTTGATGCCGGAGATGCCCACGTCACCGATCCAGAGGGCGGCGTCGATGTCATACTCGTTGTTCTTGAGGAAATCGACCTGCAGGGCGTTGGCAGAGTTAATGAGGACGATGATCTTTTTGATCTGACCGTTCTTCTTCATCTCGGTCAGGTTGGACAGCATGTCCTTCTCGTTCTGGTCCAGAGTCAGGTAGTCAACCTCGCCGTAGGCAAGGTCGGCACCCTCACCGCCAACGCGGGACAGGGTGACGATAGCGGCATCACCGTACTCGGTCACGCTATTTTTCACGTCGTCGGTGTAGATGTCCCAGGGAGCCTCGGCGGTGGTGGCACTGGCCGTAGCAACCGTGCCGCTATTGCTGCGGGTATAGTCCTTAGCAGCGCCGGTGGTGTAGAAATCCCACAGGGTCGGGTTGACGGAAACGCCGACCTTTTCCAGGGCAGTGCGCAGTGTATCGGCGCTGGAGGCATCAATATTGCCGGAGCCGGTGCCGCCGTAGACCAGGTTCGCACTGGAGGTGGAGAAAGTGCTGACCTTGGCATCCGAAGCCAAAGGCAGCGCATTGTTGTTGTTCATCAGCAGGGCTGCGCCCTCGGCCTCGACCTGCTGGCAGAGGACCAGGCCGTAATCGACCATTTCCTCGGCGGAAGCGAAATCAGAGGTAAAATACTGAGCGCTGGGGTCCTCGTTCTGCAGGTTCCAGAAGGTGCCGCCTACGAAAGCTGCAACCGTGTTGTCGAACTTTTGCAGAAAGATGCTAAGCGGGATCGAAACGATCATCACCACGGCGCAGATGATTGCCAGGATCTTCCACGGCGTAATGTGCTTACGCTTGGTCTTTTTGTAGGCCTTTTTCAAGGTCTGCTTTTGCATTTTCAGATCATCCATTATGTTTTCTCCTTGTTTTGTATAAACCAACCGCAGAGTGCGGTGTGTTTCCGGAAGTTCTCTGGCTCCCCTGGAGGGGAGACTTTGGGCATTACACCCAGTTTGCGCTGGTGGACTTTTTCTTAGTCAGCTTGTAGTCCGGGTTCGGGGCATCTACCTTGCGGAATACCGCATCGTCGATGCTGTCCCCTGCCACGGCCTGGACCTTCGTCTCGCCGTTCAGCTTGACACGGAACTTGAAGATGTGCTCGCCCTCCTGCTCGGCCAGCTTTTCGCCGTCCACGTAAAGCGTAACATTCTTCTGGTTCGAGTAGACCTTGACCTCGATTTCATTCTCGGTGCGGTCCGCATAGCGCTTCGAGCAGATATGCACGAACGGCTCGTCGCTCCACCACGCTTTATAGATGTAGAAGCTGTCCTTCTTGGTCTTGCGGTCAAACGTGACCAGCCCCTTATGGTTCATACCCGGCTCGCCGCCCTGGTCGCGGGCGTCGGCGGCAAAGTCGTACATGTTCCAGACGTGGGTCGCCCACAGCCATTTGTGGCGGTCAAAGCAGCGGAGCATGTACTCATGGTAGATGGCCTGGTATTCCTCGGTGTGGTCACCGCGGCGGGGATGGCTGCTGTGCAGATTCGGCATACCCTCGGCGCCGTACTCGCTAAAACCGAGCGCGCGGTTCGGGTAGCAGAGGTGGAAGAAGTCCATCCAGAGGTCGTTTAAAAAGAGGCCCGGCACGTACCAGCCGAGGTACAGGTTCCAGCTGACGAGATCCGTGATATGCGCTACCGGGTTGAAGGGGCCGCACATCGCGTAGCAGGCCAGCGTCGTCAGGCGGGTCTTGTCCATCTCATGGCAGAGATCGTTCAGCACATGATGGTTGTCGCGCATGTCGCGGTTGTCCTTCGTCGAGATCGTGATCTCGTTCGAGACGCCCCAGCAGACGATGCAGGCGTGGTTGTAGTTCTGGACGATCAGCTCCTTCATCTGGCTGATCGTGTTTTCACGGCCATTGGGCATGTGCTCGGAAATGTAGGGGATCTCAGCCCAGACGACCATGCCGGCCTCATCGCAGAGGTCGTAGAAGTACTGGTCGTGCTGATAGTGCGCCAGACGGATCGTGTTCGCGCCCAGCTCCTTGATGAGCTGCATATCCTCGTCGTGCATCTCGCGCGTGATGGCATTGCCCAGACCCTTGCGGTCCTGATGGCGGGAGACGCCGTGCAGCGGATACGGGCGACCATTGAGGAAGAAGCCCTGCTTGGGGTCAACCGAGAAGCTGCGCACGCCGAAGCGCTGGCGGACTTTATCCACCGCCTGCCCATCTTTCATCAGGCGGACAACGCAGGTGTACAGGTAGGGGTCGCGCACGCCGTCCCACAGGTGGGGGCGGTCCAGCGTGAGGGTGGTGTCCATGCCGGAACCGGTCAGCACTTCTCTGCCCTCGGCATCGAGGATGGCAACTTCGACGCTGCCACCGCCGTTGACTTTGCTCTCGACGCGGATCTCGGCGCTACTGCCGTTGACTGTCGGGGTGATCTGCACACCGGGGCCGCCGTAATAGTCAAGCGCGATGTGATCCCTGCTGACGACCAGCAGACTGACCGTGCGGTAGATGCCGCCATAGAACGTGAAGTCGGCTTTCTGGGGGTAGACGGTGTCGTTTTTGCTGTTGTCGGCAACGACGGTCAGCTCGTTATCCGCTTGCAGCAGGGCCGTGATATCGGCGCGGAAGGTGGAGAAGCCGCCATCGTGGGAAGTGACCTCGGTGCCATTCAGGCTGATCTTGGCGCTATCACCCACGCCCTCAAATTGCAGCCATACCTGCTGGGCGGCGGGGTCAAAGGCGGGCGCTGCGAAGTGTATCCGGTACGTGCAGCTGCCGCGCCAATAGTCGTTGCCGCCATCCTGGCCGTCGATGTTATTCCAGGTATGGGGCAGGTCGACCGTGGTGGTGTTGCCGTCCGGCCCAGTGAACTGCCAGTTTTTCATCAGCGTGGTCGTGCTTCGCATAGCGTCCCTCCGTAGTGTGTTTGTTCTGCTGTATATTGTACACAACAGCGCTGTTTTACGCAATGGGTTTGCGAAAAGTGGTACTTTTAGTGGGATAATCGGTTTTTGCTTGACAAAAAATTCACCCCTGATTTTGTACAACATGCACAAAATCAAGGGTGTGGATTTAGGCTTATGGCTTGGGCGGCAGCAGCACGATCTTGACTGCACTCAATGTGTTCTGGTTTTCCTTCGTCATCGTGCCGCTGTATTTTTGCACGATGCGGCGCATGACTTTTTGCTCATAGTGGTGCTGGCGGGCCGTGCGGGTTGGTGTTTCGGTCACGGCGGGCGCAATGACGTTAATGACGATAAATCCCTGCCGCTTGCAGACCAGCAGGTCGATCATCCGGCGGGGCTCGTCCATTTGGCGGGCGGCGGCGTCAATGGCCTGATCCAAGGCGTTGGAGAACAGCGCGTAGAGGTCGCCCGGCTCAACAAACGTCACGGCGCTGCCATCGGCCACGCAGTTCAGCGTGATATGCTGCGCCTCACACAGCATGGCTTTCTCGGTCAGCACAACGTCCAAGACCTCGTTGCCAGTGTCGGCGGTAGCGTCATACAGCTGCACGGCGCGCTCGGCTTCGGTTACGTTCTGCGCGGCGGCGGCATCGGGGTTCAGGCGGCGCAGGTCGGTGATCTGCACTTTCAGCTCGTGGCATTTGCGGTTGATGATCTGCACGTTCTGGCGTGCAATTTGATATTGCTGACGCTGTCGTTCATACAAAAGGTTGAGGGTGTCCATTTCCTTCTGCATGGCAGATTTTTTGAAAAGCTCGGTCTGCAAATAGAGCAGCGTCAGGCAATAGAGCTGCGTCAAAAAGGCGGGCGCGACCAGCGACAGGCCCACGCTCTTATTTTGCAGGGTGGACATCAGTGCAAAAAACTGGAAGATGAACATGCCACCCAACAGTGCCGCGCTCAGCAGCTGGCGCGGGCCGATGCGGTAAAGTCCCTCGTCCGGCATCAGGCGGGCGACGGTGTAACGCACCAGAACGCAAACAGCAAAGGTAAAGCCGATCTGCCCCAGCAGCATCGGCACACTGGTCAGCGCGGACTGCTGCAAACCGGCCCGGCCCGCCACCCAGATCAACAGACGCCACAGCTCATAAATCGACTCTGACGTCAGCACGATCCAGACGCTGCAATAGGCGCTGGCGGCAGCGTCCAGCGGGGTACACAGTCTGGTGGAGATTCCCACCCACAAAAAGTAGCCGATGTAAATGGCGATCAGCGCTGGGGCCGTGGTGCGCCCGCTGTTGGCCCAAGTGATGACCTGTGCAAACGGCACGGTGGCTATCAAATCCAACAGAAACCGCAGCTGGTATTTTTTCCGCCGTTTCAGCGGCAGCCAGTAGGCCAACTGGGCCAGCCAGATGCACAGCGCACTGGTCAGCAGCGTGATAAGCGGGGCCACTACAGCGCACCCCCGACATAGGCTGCGACTGCGGCCAGAAATGCCACGCGCTGGCGGCGGCTGATCTCGAGCCGCTCCTGCCCGACCGTTACAAAATCATCCTGCACGCCCTTTACGTGGCGCAGGTTGACAAGGTAGCACTGGTTACAGCGCGCAAAATGGTAGGGGGCCAGCTCTTTTTCGGCCTTTTGCAAGCTGCCGCGCACCGACCAGGTATCGCTGGCCGTGTGATAGTGCAGCAGACGGTCGCGGGTTTCGAGATACAAAATTTCGTCGGTGTTCAAAAGCTGCACACCGCCGCCCACCTGCAAGGCGATCTGCCCGCCGCGGCGGCGCTGGATGCGCTGCAAGGCGCGCTCCAGTTTTGTGCTGAACTGGTAGTAGCTGACAGGTTTGAGCACGAAGTCGAGCGCGTCGACCTCATACCCGCGGATGGCGTACTGCGCCATGTTGGTGACAAACACCAGCACGACGTCGGGGTCCACCTGGCGGATACGCTCAGCCGTGGGCATGCCGCCCAGGGTGGGCATCTCGATATCCAAAAAGATGATGTCAAAGCCGGGGCGGTAGGGGTCGACGATCTCGGCACCGTCGGCAAAGGCGGTCACATCCAGCTGGCGGCCGCTCTCGCGCGCATACTGTGCGATGAACCCACACAGCTGCTCACGCATTGCGTCGTTATCTTCAACTACAGCAATTTGAGCCACGCGGCAGGCCCCCTTTTCCGGTAAACTTATATAACAGTATTATGGCAAATGCGCAGGCAAAAAGCAACACCTTTTGCAAACAAAAATTCCGCCCGGCAAAACAGGTGGAATTTGGCAAATTACTGCGGTGCGCCGCCGCCCAATTGCGGGATGGGGCAGTGGCGGATGTACCACGCGAAGAGCAGCGAGGAGATGCTCCAGGTCAGCGGGTAGGCCCAGAATACCACGCCGATGGCATGGATAAAATGCAGCGTAATCGTAATGTAGGTAATGCGCAGCACACACCAGACGGCCAGCATGACCATCATGGGCACGACGGGGCGGCCCAGCCCGCGCAGGATGCCCGCGCAACAATGGCTGAACGCCAGCAGGCAGTAGAACAGCGCCGCCGTGTGGGCCTGCTGTACGCCGAACGCGATAACGTCCGGCTCGCTGCTGAACGCGCCGATCAGCCACGGGGACGCCAGATAGATACTGACGCCCACGATTTCGGCCATGGCGATGGAGCAGAGGATGCCGAATTTCATGCCCTTGCGCACACGGTCCGGCTGGCCCGCGCCAACATTCTGGCTGACGAACGTTGCCAACGCCATGGCAAAGCAGGTCACGGGCAGAAACGCAAAGCCCTCGACCTTGCTGTACGCACCGCAGCCGGCCATAGCATTGGCCCCGAACGAATTGATGTTGGACTGCACGATGACGTTGGCCAGCGAAATGACCGAGTTCTGGATGCCCGAGGGCAGGCCCTGCACAACGACGGCTTTAAGCGCCGCACCGTCGAAGCGGACCTCGCGCGGATGGACGGCCCATTCCTCTTTGGAGCGCATCAGCTTGGAAAATGCCAGGATCGCGCTGACCGTCTGGGATGCAATGGTCGCAAATGCCGCCGCACCCACGCCCATGCGGAACCCACCGATCAGAACCAGGTCCAGCACGATATTGATGATGGATGCCGCGATCAGATACCGCATGGGGCTGCGGCTGTCCCCTACCGACTGCAAAATGCTCGCGCCTACGTTATACATAACCACCGCGATGGAGCCCATAAAGTACATGCGGAAGTAAGCGATCGAGTTGACCAGCACGTTTTCTGGCGTGCCCATCCAGCGCAAAATCTGCGGGGTAAGCCAGACGCCCACCACCGTAAGCACCACACCGGCGGCCAGGCCCAGCGCTACCGTGGTGTGGATGGTGCGGCGCATCCGCTGCCAGTCCTTGGCGCCAAAGTAGCGTGCCACCACAACGCCCGCGCCCAGAGACACGCCGTTGACAAAGCCTGTCAGCAGAAAAATCAGGCTGCCCGAGGAGCCGACTGCCGCCAGCGCTTCACCGCCTAAAAAATTGCCGACGATGAGTGAATCGGCCGCATTATATAACTGTTGGAAAAGGTTGCTGATAAAGATCGGCAGTGCAAACAGCAGCATGCCCTTTGCTACGCTGCCTTCGGTCAGAGTCGTTTTGTTTTGGGTTCCCATTCGGTTTTTTCTTACACTCCTTTTGTGCGCCATTGGGCAACATACATGGGTATTGTAGCACTTTTAGACGGGGTATGGCAAGTTTTTGGATATATATTTTATACAAGACAGCAAAAGGCCCCGTCATGCCTTGCGGCGTAGCGGGGTCTTTTGCTTGAAAAGAACAATTTGCAGAACAAACGAGAATGGTACTGTCAGTTAGTTTCCTGCATTTTGGCCGCCAGTTTACGGGCGGCAAACACAAGGGCCACAGCGGCAGCGGCCAGCAGGGCCGAACCGATGTACCCGGCCACATAAGAGCCGGTGGAATCGTAGAATGTTGCGCTGATCTTGGGGCCGACAAAGGCACCGATGCCGTAGCCGATGAAGATCAGGCCATAGTTGCGGTTGTAATATTTGCTGCCGAACACGTTTTTGACGATGGGCGCAAACACGACCAGCAGCCCGCCGAACGAGAAGCCGACCAGGCAGATGCAGGCGATGAAGTAGGGCAGCGTTTTGGCGACCGTCAGCATGCACATCGAAAGGCCGTTGAGAACCAATACCAGCATCAGCGAATTCCAGCCCTTGAGCTTATCATAGATAAAGCCAAAGCCGATGCGGCCGCACATGTTGGCCAGCGTCATGATGGAAACACACATGGCGGCGGTCATAGCGTTCTGGCCGATCTGGTTCTGCGCGATGGGCGACGTGGCACTGACCATCATCGTACCGGCGGCGTTGGCAAAGATGAACATAACGACCATGACCCAGAACACCGGGGTCTTGACCATCCCGGGGATATTGTAGTTTTTGGCGTTCAGCTCCTTGGCCTGGGTGGCGGTCGGGGTCCAGCCCTCGGGCATCCAGCCTTCGGGGCAGGGCACGATCATCCACGCGACCGCGCCGACGCCGATCAGGAACACAACGGCCAGAATGCGGCAGGCCATCTGTGCGCCGTAGGTGTCGATGAGCCATTGGGCGATGGGCGACATGATGAAGGGGCCGCAGGATGCACCCGCCTGCACCAGACCGGAGATGGAACCGGCTTTATCGGGGAACCATTTCAGTGCGGTGGGCAGGCAGGCCGGGTAGATCGTGCCCGCACCGGCACCCGCCATAACGCCATAGAAAAGGTAAAGCTGCGGGATGCTGGAAGCAAAGCCGGTCAGGAACCAGCCAGCGGCGAAGAATACCAGGCCGATGTAGATGGCTACGCGGGGCTGGAGCTTTTCGGCCAGCAGGCCGCCCACAAAGCCCATAGCGCAGTAGACGAACATATAAATGGTGTATGACATACTGAACTGCGAGCTGGTCCAGCCAAACTGGCCGGTAAGCGGCAGCGCAAACAGGCTGAAAAAGGCCGTGGCGGAGGTGAACAGGCTCTGGATCCAGACGCCTGCCGCTTTTACGATTTCTGCGCCGAAACGCTCGGCGGAAAAAACAGTTGACAAGCTCATCTATAGTGCATTGTTCTTTATTCCGCGTAGTGCAGGATGATCTCATCGGTACTATGTCGAGCTCTGGCGGCAGAGTTGGCGGGGTAAGAGCCCGGCCTTTACAGGCGGGTGCGACTGCGGTATACTGGTACTATTGCAGGGGTGAGCAGTGCTCGCCCGCAGGCCAACTTTTATGGAATAGGAGCAGGCAGTTATGGAAAACGAGAAAATCACCCTTGATATCGTGGTGGATGTACAGAAGGATTTTATCACCGGCGCGCTGGCAAACCAGCAGGCGCAGGCTAATGTGGCACATCTGGCCGAGGTTGCCAAAGCCCACACCCAGGCCGGGCACTGGATGTTTTTTACCAAAGACACCCACCCCGAGGAATACCTGACCACGCGCGAGGGCCGCAATCTGCCGGTCGCCCACTGCATTGAGGGCACCGACGGCTGGAACTTTGCCCCCGAGCTGGAGGACGCGCTGGATGGCACCGAGCCGGAGGTTTCCCACATCGTGTGCAAAAAGACCTTTGGCGCTTACATGCTGCCCAGTGATATCCTGGATGAGTTGATGGCCCACAACAAGGCCGTGGATGATATTGAAAAGATCCTTGTGTACGGCTACTGCACCGACATCTGCGTCATCAGCAACGCTATGGTGCTGCGTGCGGCGTTCCCCGAGACCGAGATTGAGATCCTGTCCGACTGCTGCGCCGGTGTGACGCCGCAGTCCCACCAGACGGCGCTGGACGCCCTGCGTGGCTGCCAGTTTACGATTGTGTGACCTGTCCCCCCAGCACAAATATAAGAAGCCCCCGGCGAGAAGTGTGTCTCTGCCGGGGGTCTTTGCATACGCATCGGGCTGTTTTATACAAAACATATGTTTTGTTGCTTCGTTTTACCGTGAAAGTGTGTATTTTTTGTGAAATTTTGCATTTTTCTCTGCTTTTCAGCAAATTTTGCTGTCGACTTGTAAGACTTTTGTAGGGGAATTTTCGTATACTGTATGTTATTCAGGTAAACAGTCACGGGTGGGAGGGCCGCGCATGAATACTTCCCAATGGGCAAACTTGGGGTATGCCGGGCAGGATCTTTCCCCTTTTGAGCCGATTCTGGCCGGGGACAACCTGGCCACGCTGACCAACTACGGCAGGCTGTGCGGCATACTTTTTATCACCACGGCGGTGCTGTATTGCACGTTTGGGGTTTTCTCGCTGCCCGAAGCTATGCCGCTGCTGCTGGCCGCCGGGGTTGCCCTGCTGCTGCGGCGTGCGGCGCTGCGCTGCATGGGGGATGTGGCTTCCCTTGTACACTATTCCCGGCTGCTGGCCGGGCTGTTCACGACGCTGATCTTTTTACTGGGCATTTATTATGATCTGATTCGCCACCCGGATAAGATCAATGTGCTGATCTGCCTGGTCATCCTGATCCAGCCTTTGCTGTTTGATTCACGCCCCGGGTACAACCTGGCGGTCTCGGCCTCGGGGCTGGCGTGCGTGGCGGTCTGGGAGCTTTATCTGCCCGACCCGCAGCGCCTGACAAACTTAATGTCCTGCTTTTGGGCGGCGCTGCTCGGGCTGTACCTGGCCTGGCACAAAACACGCAACATGGTTGGCATGCTGCTGTACGCCCAGCGCGAAAAAAGCGCCGTAGAAAAAGAGACTACCACCCAGGCGGCGGTAAGCCAGATCCAGCCCCATTTTATCAGCAATATGCTGTCCACCATCCAGATCTTGTTCGATGCCGACCCCGCCGGTGCCAAGGACGCCCTGGGCCAGTTTGCGGAATATATGCGGGTAAGCACCGACGCGTTTGAATTTAACGGGCCTATCGCATTTCAGCGTGAGCTGGCGCATGTGCGCAACTACGCCGCGCTGGAACAGATGCGCTTTGGCGGCAAGCTGCGCGTGGAATACAACATTGAAGTAGAGGATTTCTTTCTCCCTGCGCTGACCTTGCAGCCATTGGTAGAAAACGCCATCACCCACGGCATTGGCAACAGGCACGGCGGCGGCACCGTGACGATTGCCACCCAGGCCGACACGGACAACTGGCGCATCACCGTGCAGGACGACGGCTGCGGTGTGGACACCGTGAGTCCCGATGGCCTGCCGCCCCCCAAGGCGAGCGGGATCACCAGCCTGGCGAATGTGCGCCACCGAGTAGAATTCATTACAAAAGGGCGATTGTACTTTAACAGCAAAAAAGACAGGGGCACAACGGTAACGATCCTTTTGCCCCGGGAAAGGTGACGAGGGATATGACAATTCTGGCTATTGACGACGAACGCACAATGCTGCTGCATTTGAAAAGCGAATTAGAAAAGGTCTTTCCCCATGCAGAGCTGTTGACCTTTGACGAATGTGATGAGGTGCTCACCTACCTGGATGCACCGCAGAGCCGTGCCCCGCAGTACGCGTTTTTGGATATCAAGCTGCGCGGCATGCTGGGCATTGAGTTAGCCCGGCGCATCCGGGAGCATTGCCCGCAGACACGCATTATTTTTTGCACGGCCTACTCCGTCTACGCGCTGGAGGCGTACAACATTCCGGCACTGGGCTATCTGATGAAACCTGTCACTGAGCAAAAGCTGCGGGACGCCATTTTGCATATTGAATCACAGCTGGGCACTCCGCCGGAAGACGGCGCACCGCACGACCACAAACTGGTGGTACACACATTTGGCAGTTTTGATGTACTGTACAACGGCACGCCGGTGTCTTTTGAGCGGGAGAAAGCCCGGGAACTGCTGGCGCTGCTGGTTGACCGGCAGGGGCTTTCTATGACCAATAGCGAGATCGAAGCTGTTTTATGGGAGGACCCGCCCTCGCAGCAATATCTGTACACGCTGTTCCATTCGCTGCGCAAGACGCTGCACAGCATCGGATTTGATGATCTGCTCATCCGCTCCCGCAACCGCACCAGCATTGATGTGAGCAAGATCCAGTGCGACCTGTACGAGTTTTTGCAAGGCAATCCCGACGCCGCAAACAGCTATGCGGGCGAATACATGAACAACTACAGCTGGGCCGAGTATACCAATGGGCGGCTGTATAACGGCAATTTTTCAGATTTTTTGCTAGCGGCACAGATGAGGAAATAAAAAAGCCTCCCTCTGCGGGAGGCAAGCCAAAGGTGCTGCAAACTATTTTTTATATTGTGCCAGCTCCCGCAGCAGGCGGGTCTCGTCGAGGGGTTTGGTGACGTAGCCGTTCATGCCGGCTTCGCTGCTTTTGCGCACATCGTCGGCAAAGGCATTGGCGGACTGTGCAACGATGGGCACCGTGGCAGCCCCCGGGTGGGCCGAGGCACGGATGGCGCGGGCAGCTTGCAGTCCATCCATCTCCGGCATGACAATGTCCATCAGGATCGCATCAAACACGGGCACACTCCCCTGCCCCGATGCTTCAAACAGCGCCACCGCCTGCCTGCCGTTGCGGGCGCTGGTCACAGCAGCCCCGGCACCGGTCAGGATATACTCGGCAATTTCGCGGTTGAGGTCGTTATCCTCGGCCAGCAGAATGTGCATACCCTGCAAGTTGGGCAGCTCGGGCAGTTCGGTCGAGTTTGAGACGGTGTTGTCCTTGGTGGCGCAGGCTTCGGTGTCCAGCTCCAGCGGCAGGTCGACCGTAAAGGTCATGCCCTTGCCCAACTGGCTTTGTACCTGGATGGTGCCGTTCATCTTTTTGACCAGCGCCAGGGTAATGGACATGCCCAGCCCCGTGCCCTCATAGTGCTCGGGGTCGGCGGTATTGGCGCGGGAGTACGGCTCATACAGATGGGTCAAAAATTTTTCGCTCATTCCAATGCCGGTATCACGGATGGTGAAGCGGTAGGTCGCGTGGGTGGCGTCGATGGGAAATTCTTCGAGCGTATAGTCGAGCAAACCGCCCACATGGTTGTACTTGACGGCGTTGGAGCTGATATTGGCAATGATGCGCTGCACATGCAGCGGGTTTCCAATAACATGGCGGTGCGTCATGTTGAAATGCAGGCCGATCTTCAGCTGCATTTTTTCGCTTTGGGCGTGCAGGCTGTCCCCGATCGAGGAGAGCAGACTGTACAAATCAAACGGCTGGTGCAGCAGCTCGACCTTGCCGCTTTCCAGGCGGCTCATGTCCAGTATATCATTGATGAGGCTTTCAAGCTGTTCGCCTGCGGCGATCAGTTTTTCGAGCGATTCGCGCACGATCTCGGGGTCGTCGGCATGTTCGCTGGCGATATGCGCCATGCCCAGGATGCCGTTAAGCGGCGTGCGGATATCATGGCTGACGCCGGACAAAAAGTTGCTTTTGGCACGGCTGGCGGCTTCAGCGGTGTCGCGTTCTTCGATCAGATCAAGTTCGCGGTTCTGGCGGGCGTCGCAGTCGCTGATGGTCAACAGCCATATTTTCTCGCCGTCCGGCAGCGTCTGGTCGCCCTTGCACAGGCGGAACCACCGTTCCTCGCCCCGCTGGGTGGGCAGCGCCAAGATTTTTTCGCCGGTAAAACGGCGGAACGTTTCCACATCCTGCAAGGCGCGATCCTTGGTGGACAGGCAGTTGGTAAACAGCATGGCGGTACGCCGCTGGAACTGCTCCACATTCGCATAGCCCAGGGCGTTGAGGGCCAGCTCACTGACAAGGGTGATGGGCAGGCCGGGCGCATAGCTGCCGCCCACCACACCGACGCCGTTGTTCTGCGCCAGCAAAAGCTGTATCTTATGCTCTATTTGTGCCATGAATTCCTTGTTCCATTCACGGCAGAAAATCGACTCCTGATAGAAACCTTTTACCATACACTCTCCCGGGTACTGGTTGTATGCAAGTTGCAATGTAACGTTTAATCGTATTCATTGTACATCCTATCTTGTTATATTGCAATAGTGTCGTGCAATTTTCGTCGATATTTTCGGAAAGTTTTTTCATGTTTTATGGATTTCTTTGTTGTTCTCGCGTTTTTTGCGAAACAAATGCCCCACAGGCAGCCGTGTAACTGCCTGTGGGGCGTTGTGCTTTTATAAAAGGTTACAGCTCGTTGATGGCCGCTGTGATGGGCATGCTGCAAAGCCGTTTGGCCGGGGCGCGTACCGCAAAGGCGGCGGCTGTCAGGCGGCCGCATAGGGCAGCCCAACATATTTATTATAGCACCCCGCACATGCACTTATCAATCCTTAATATGCACAAATATTTCACGTAAGGATTGTTTGCTCTGCGAATAGACGAAACGCCAGGGCTATGCTATAGTATAGTCACAGAAAGAAAACAGCCGGAGATAAGGAGATAAGAACTCCAAGCGAAGCCACTTTCTTAAAGCACTTCCCAACAAAGACCGATCGTGAACAGACCGCCA
>SFKI01000028.1 GCA_004554775.1 Subdoligranulum variabile | reverse complement strand
GTTATTCGCCCCGCTGGGGCGAACATTGCTCGCTCCCCAGTTTCGCTGCGCTCAACTGTGGCCCCTTGCTCGCAACCCCGCAATCCCCTAAGCCGGGGTTCGCTGCCTCGGAACAGCGAGACTTTTTTCGCTTCCTTTTTTGGTCACAAAAAAGGAAGGTCTAACGGAAGAAGCCCTTTAGCAAAAGGCCCTGCCGCAAGGTAGGCAGGGCCGCTTGGCGGCTACATTAAAACGGCGCATACATCGCTGCCGAAACCGAAACTTCCGCCGCCCCTCGGGTCAACTCCCCCAGTCTGTCGCACAGCGCCGCTTCCTCCCCGGCCGGCATGCGCCAGCAAAGCGTTACGGCGTCGTCAAATACCGGCTCTTCCAGCCGGGCACCGGATGCGGCGATCATCCGCTGGGCCTGCTCAAATAAGGCGTAGGGCACGCGCAGGCTGCAATCGACCACCAGCCGCATGCTGACAAGCTCGGCGTTTTGCAGGGCGCCGCCTGCCGCCGCCGTGTAGGCGCGCACCAGCCCACCGGTGCCCAGCAGAATACCGCCAAAATACCGCGTTACCACAACAATTACGTCCGACACCCCCGCGTGGCCGATCGTTTCCAGCACGGGGGTACCTGCCGTCTTGGCAGGCTCGCCGTCGTCAGAATACCGCGTGCGGCCGTTTTGCAGCACGTAGGCATAGACGTTGTGGCGCGCGGTGCGGTTGGCGGCGCGCACGGCGTTCAGCACGGCCAGGGCCTTTTCCTCGGTATCGGCAAAGGCGGCGGTGGCGATAAAGCGGCTGCGCTTTTCCTCGTACGTGAAGGTCGAGGTCCCCCGCAGGGTCTTGTAATCGGGCATGGCGGCGCTCCTTTGTGGTCAACGTAAAAAATACCCCAGATGTTTCCATCTGGGGTACGAAGTGCGATAAAATTACTTGCCGGACTTGGCAAAACGGCGCTTGAAGCGCTCGACGCGGCCACCGGTATCGACCAGCTTCTGCTTGCCGGTGTAGAACGGATGGCACTTGCTGCAAACTTCAACATGGATCTCCGGCTTGGTGTCACGGGTGTGGATCACGTTGCCGCAGGCGCAAGTGATGGTGCAGTCCACATAGTTCGGATGGATGCCCTTCTTCATGGTTATTTCACCTCTTTCTCGATCATGATTCAAGGAGCCATACTTGATATATGTGCTCATCACAATCTCCGAATTGCGGCTACCAGCGCCCGCCATCCTGTGCGGACGGAGCAGCCATCTGAACGATTGCTGAAATATTATAACGAAGTTCCGCGTATTTGTCAAGTATTTTTTTTGCACGCTTCCCCCCGCCGGTGGATTTTACTTTCCCTTTTTGTCAGGGGGCGGGCATGGAAAACGCGTACGCAAAAAGCATTCCGCCGCCTGGCAGGGTGCATCTTTTTTGCGGTGTGTGTTTTTGCAGTTCCCTGACACTCCTGAAAAACCTTACAAACACTTATAAAAATTACATATCTAAGTTATATATAACTGTTTGTAAAACTTTGCAACCAGTTCCAAACACCCGGGGTGTCTGGAAGGTTTTTCAGTATGTGTGGGGTGCCAGACAGTTGCATGACAGGGCAAGATCGGTGCGGTAAAAAGACCGCACGGGTATTGAGCGGCAGCGCAGGATTGCCCGGGGCGTCGCCAAAGTAATAAATCGGTAAAAATAGCCAAAATTCAATTGACACCACCCTTGAAAGTTGGTATATTTAGTATAGTACCAACCATAGAAAGTGCAGGTGTATTTACGTATGTATAAAGACATGTATGACCGCTGGCTGGCGGCGGACCTCGCCGACGCCGACTTAAAGCCCGAGCTGGAAAGCATCAAAGACGACGATGCCGCCATCCAGGACCGCTTTGCTGTGGCCCTGAAATTCGGCACCGCAGGTCTGCGCGGCGTCATCGGCGCCGGTACCAACCGCATGAACATCTACGTTGTGCGGCAGGCCACCCAGGGCCTGGCCAACTGGGTCAAGACCCAGGGCGGCAGCCAGACCGTCGCCATCAGCTACGACAGCCGCATCAAGAGCGACGTGTTCGCCAAAACGGCCGCCGAAGTGCTGGCCGCCAACGGCATTAAGGTGCGCATTTATAAGGCCCTGATGCCCGTGCCCGCGCTGAGCTTTGCCACCCGCTACTACAATTGCAACGCCGGTATCATGGTCACGGCCAGCCACAACCCTGCCAAGTACAACGGCTATAAGGCCTACGGCCCCGATGGCTGCCAGATGACCGACGAAGCCGCCGACATCGTTTACGCCGAGATCCAAAAGACCGACATCCTGACCGGTGCCAAGCTCATTTCGTTTGAGGACGGCATGGCCCAGGGCCTGATCGAGTATGTCGGCGACGACTGCATCAACGCCCTGTACGCCGCCATTGAGGCACGCTCCATCCGCCCCGGCATCTGCAAGACGGCTGGCCTGAAGCTCGTCTACAGCCCGCTGAACGGCTCCGGCCTTGTGCCCGTCACCCATGTTCTGGGCGACATCGGCATTACCGATATCACCATCGTGCCCGAGCAGAAAGACCCGGACGGCAACTTCCCCACCTGCCCCTACCCCAACCCCGAAATTTTCGAGGCCCTGCGCCTGGGCCTGGAGCTGGCCGAGAAATCCGGCGCGGACCTGATGCTTGCCACCGACCCCGACGCCGACCGCGTGGGCATCGCCGTCAAGTGCAAGGACGGCAGCTATGAGCTGCTTTCCGGCAACGAGGTAGGCGTTTTGCTGCTGGACTACATCTGCGCTGGCCGCATCGAGCAGGGCACCATGCCGAAGAATGCCGTCATGTGCAAGAGTATCGTCTCCACCCCGCTGGCTGACAAGGTCGCCGAGCATTACGGCGTCGAGTGCCGCAATGTGCTGACCGGCTTCAAGTGGATCGGCGACCAGATCGCCAAGCTGGAAGCCGCCGGTGAAGTGGACCGCTTCATCTTCGGCTTTGAGGAGAGCTATGGCTACCTGGCCGGCCCCTACGTGCGCGACAAGGACGCCATCATCGGCTCGATGCTGATTTGCGAGATGGCCGCCTACTACCGCGCCAAGGGTTCCTCCATCAAAGAGGAATTGGAGCGTATCTACGCCGAATATGGCCGCTATCTGAACAAGGTCGACAGCTTCGAGTTCCCGGGCCTGTCCGGCATGGACAAGATGGCCGGCATCATGCAGGGCCTGCGCGATAACCCGCCGAAGGATTTCGCCGGGGACAAGGTCGTCAAGGTCGTGGACTACAAAAAGCCCGAGGAAACCGGCCTGCCCGCCGCCAACGTGTTGATCTACACGCTGGAAAGCGGTGCCACCGTGGTCGTTCGTCCCTCCGGCACCGAGCCGAAGATCAAGACCTACTTCACCACCAAGGGCAAAGATCTCGCCGAAGCCGAAGCCCAGAAAGAAAAACTCGCCGAAGCCTGCAAACCGCTGTTGGCGTAATATAACTTACATAAAGGCTCCCCTCGAGGGGAGCCTTTTTATATGCCCGCAACCTGGAGACGCCTACTTGTAAATTTTCCCCATCAGCCGTTGACTTTTCCCGGGGGGGCAGTATACTAAAGCTATCTTCCCTATTATTATTCAATCAAAAAAGGAGGCCTTGTCTATGTCTGCTCTCTCCCGCCGTGCCGCCCGGGTGGCGGCTGTGCTGCTTTGCGCCGGGGTGCTGGCCGGGTGCGCCGCCCCTGCATCGGAATCCGGTTCCGCTGCCGCCACACCCGAGCCCACCGCCGAGCCCGCCGCGTCCACGGCGCTGGACCCCAACCGCCGCAGCCCCGTCGACCCTGAATATCTGACCCAGCTGTCTCTGGCGGCAACGCGCGCCGTCAACTACTGGCAGGCCGAGCTGGACGATTCCGCCTTCCGTTACCTCACCGCCAACGTAGGCATGTCGGGCGTGGTCGACCCCAATGACGACACGGACGCAGCCGAATATCTGAACTTTCTCGACACAAACGCAAATACCACCTACCGCGAGCAGGTCGACAACGGCGAAGCCTATCTGGTCAAGGTCAGCTTCTACGTCGTCTACGCGCCCGAGGCCAACTACCTCGGCCCGCAGTACAGCGACGGCACCAACAGCATTTACGTGCTGGTTCCGGCGGACGACGCCAAACCCTGCGAAGTTTTAAGCGGCTGGCGCGGGGATGCAACCAGTTCTGCCATCCCCGAAACCAGCGACGAAGCCGCCGCGTTAAAGCTGAACGAGTGGCAGCACACGATGCTGGTACACCAGTGCCGGGCGCTGGCCGCGGCGGGCATCACCGACTTTACCGCCCCCGCCGACTGGACCGACGAGCAGACGGCATCCTACTTTGCCGCCCGCGGGCAGGATTACGGCATGACCGACACCTCCTGGCCCGGTGGGGACAAGCAGTTCGCCAATATGCTGCTGACCATCGACTTTACCACCGAGGACGATTGGAGCAGCAACGCCCGCTTTTTTGCCCTTGACTGGCCCGGCTTTGGCGACACCGCCCCCGCCCTGCCCGATACGCCCGCCTACACCTGGGCCTATGCGCGCGACGGCGAGACCCTCACCGCCACCGGCAGCGTGGACGGCACCCCCGCCGTGCAGTACACCTTCGCCATTTACCCCGGCACCGATCTGAAATGGGACGCCCGCACCGTATGCACCGGCGGGAGAAGTCTAACCGCATAACAACAAAAAGTCTAACCGCATAACAGCAAAAGGCTCCCCCTTCGAGGGGAGCCTTTTCGTTTATCTCATCATTTTCCGATCCAGCGTGCGGTATTGCAGCGCTTCGGAAAGGTGCGCGGCGTCCAATTGCTCGCTGCCGTCCAGGTCGGCGATCGTGCGCGCCACGCGCAAAATACGGTCGTAGGCGCGGGCGCTGTAGCCAAGGCGCTCAAATGCGGCACGCAGAATTTTTTCCGCGCTGGGCGTCATGCGGCAGTAACGGCGCAGGGCCGCACCGGGCAATTGCGCGTTGCAGCGCACACCGGGCAGGTCCTTGCAGCGCGCCTGCTGCACCTTGCGCGCGGCAGTGACGCGGGCGCGGATGGCGGCGCTGCTCTCTCCCCCGGTCTCGGCGGCCAGGGCTTCATACTCCACAGGCATGGCCTCGACATGCAGGTCGATGCGGTCCAGCAGCGGGCCCGAGATGCGGCGCCGGTACTGCTCGACCGCGCTGGGCGTACAGGTACACTCCCGCGTGGGGTGGCCCAGATAGCCGCACTTGCAGGGGTTCATGGCGGCGGCCAGCATAAAGCGGCAGGGGTAGCGCGCGCTGCCGTGTACCCGGCTGACCGTAACAACGCCATCCTCCAGCGGCTGGCGCAGCACTTCGAGGGTATCACGGGAAAACTCCGGCAGTTCGTCCAAAAACAACACGCCGTTATGGGCCAGGCTCACCTCGCCGGGGCGCGGGGTCGACCCACCGCCCGCGATGGCCGCGGCGCTGACGCTGTGGTGCGGGCTGCGGAACGGCCGCTCTTTCAAAAGGCCCCCGCCCGCAGGCAGCAGCCCGGCCACGGAGTAGATGGCGCTGGTCTCGAGCGCTTCCTCGTAGGTCAGCGGCGGCAGAATGCCGGGCAGGCGCTTGGCCAGCATGCTTTTGCCCGTGCCCGGCGGCCCCACAAGCAGCAGATTATGCCCGCCCGCAGCGGCAATCTCCAGCGCACGGCGGGCTTCGGCCTGCCCGCGCACATCGGCCATATCGGGGCCGAGCCAGGTCCCGGCTTCGTCATAGCCGCCGGGCGCGGCCGGGGGGATGGGTTCCTCGCCGCAAAGGTGGCGCACCACGTCGCTGGCGCTGCGCGCCGGGTAGACGGTCAGCGCAGCCTCGGCGGCTTCGGCGGCGTTTTCGGCGGGGACAAACAGCTCGGTTATGCCCAGCTTGGCCGCAGCCAGCGCCATGGGCAGCACACCCGTCACAGGGCGCAGCGTGCCGTCCAGGCTCAGCTCGCCCAAAAAGGCCTGCTGCGGGGCGGGCACCGGCGCCACGCCCTGCGCGGCCAGCAGCCCCACCAGCAGGGGCAGGTCGTACACGGGGCCGGTCTTGCGCACGTCCGCCGGGGCCAGGTTGATGGTGATGCGGCTGGACGGCCAGGGATAATGCAGGTTTTTGACCGCGCTGCGCACCCGCTCGCTGCTCTCTTTGACAGCCGAGTCCGGCAGACCCACGAGCGTGAACTGCGGCAGACCGCCGGAGAGGTCGGCTTCGACCTGCACCGCATACCCCGCCAGCCCCGCCACCCCCAGGCTCGTGACCTTAGCAAACATGGTAGTCCTCCCTTTTAACATCCTGTTGTGCTTTTTGCAGGGGTCGATGCTGTGCATCGACCCGCGATAAAGCCTCCCTTGTGTAAAGGGAGGTGGCTGCGCGATAGCGCAGACGGAGGGATTGTGGCCTTACGAGGGTAAGTCGATACACGGGCAAGGTCACAATCCCCCACCGCCTATCGGCGGAGCCCTTCGGGCCCGGGCCCCTCTGTCGCTGCGCGACATCTCCCCACACTGTGGGGAGTCACCCTTTACACAAGGGGGCCTTTTACTCTACATCCCATTTTACCCGTTTTCCCGCAAGATCCCCAGCAGCTTCTCCGCGCTTTTCTCCCAGCTGTATTTTTGCAGCAGCCGGGCGGGGTCATCTTTCGGCGGGGTGGTGTCGTCCACGTTGCCGGGGTTCGCCGCCAGGTCAATGTACCCCGCGCAGTCACCGTACACCTCACGCATGCAGGGCGTATCGCTGACCAAAATCTGCCTGGCCCCGCAGGCCACGGCTTCCAATGGCGGGATGCCAAACCCCTCGTACAGTGTCGGGAACAAAAACGCCTTACAGTGGGCCATCAGGCTTTTGGCTTCGCCGTCGCTGACATAGCCCAGGTACAGCACGTTCGGCAGGTCGGCCAGCCCCAGGCGGGCGGCTTCTTCGGCCAGGCTGCCGCCGCCCGCGATGGCAAACACTGCGTCGGGTTTGGCCTTGGCCGCGCGCAGCACCCAGGGGAAGTTTTTGTTTTTCAAAAGGTTCGCCATGCTGAAATAGTACGCGCCTTTTTGCAGTTGCGGATGCTTGGCAAACACGCCGTCATCCGGGGCGATACGCTGCATCTGCTGCCAGGCGTTGTAGACGACATCCATTTTTTCAAGCGGCACACCGTAGTATTTATGGATTTCTGCTTTAGAAAACTCCGACACCGTAATAATGCGCCCGGCCTTTTGGGCAATGCGGCGGTATTGCAGGCAGTGCCACGCGGCGCTCAGCCGGTCGCGGCGGCTGTCCTTATAAAAATCCCGCCGCGCGCGGTAGCAGACATCATGCACAACGGCAATGCCGCGGAACCCAAACCACGGGATGACGTTGCAGGTAGCCAGCCCTTTGGCGCCGCGCCGTTTTAAGTAGCGCGGGTAGTCCAGCTGCTGCCACGCCAGGCCGTGCCGGGTGCCGTACGGCACAACTTTTATATTCCTGTAAACGGGCGTTTCGACCCCTACGGGCACGACGATCTCTACCAGTCCTGCCGGGGCGATGGCGTCGAGCGCGGCCAGCAATTCCAGCGAGTAGCGCTGGATGCCCGAGACGCGCTGGGCAAAAAACGAGCCATCCACGGCCCAGACGGTTTGCTGCATGGCAGCCTCCCTCATGCGCAAAATTGCGCTTTCATACGTAAAATTTTAGCAACACTCTCGTCCAGCCGCTGCTCGCTGATGGTGCCATCCTGCACCGCTGCCAGCACAGCGTCGTAGGCATCGGCCAGGCCGTTGGGCATCAGCAGCACGTCGCACCCGGCCTGCAAGGCCAGCACGGCGGCTTCGCCGGGGGTGTAGCTGTCGGTGATAGCTCCCATGGCCAGCGAGTCCGTGACAATTAAGGTGTTTTCGGCATCGGGCACCAGCGCAATGGCGGCAGCGCTCAGCGTCGCGGGGGTGTCGCCGGTCAGCTCGGGCACGACGATGTGCCCCACCATCACGGCGTGCGGCCCGGCTTCGGCAGCAGCTTCGAAGGGAAGCAGCTCACAGGCGGCAAGCTCGTCGACCGTGCGGCAGCTGTAGGCCAGGCCGGTGTGGCTGTCCTCGGCCGTGTCGCCATGCCCCGGGAAATGCTTAAACGTAGGCAGGATGCCCTCCTCCGCCAGACCTTTTGCCATAGCTACGGCGCATTCTGCCGCCACGGCGGGGTCGGACGAGAACGCCCGTGTGCCGATAATGGGGTTATCCGGGTTGGTGTTCACGTCAGCGACGGGGGCAAAATCCATGTTGAAGCCGTACATGTGCAGATAGCCGCCGATGGTGCTGCCAATAAAATTGACATTGCCCGCACCACCCTCGGCGATGGCGGCAGCGCTCGTATACTGGGGCAGGTCGAACGCGTCGTTGTTGGCCAGCCGCGCCACCGCGCCGACTTCCTCGTCCACCGTGATGAACAGCGGAATGTCCGAGGCCTCCTGCAAAAAGGCGTTAAACGCTTTGATCTGCGCGGGGCTTTCGATGTTTTTGCCGAACTGGCACACGCCGCCCACGGGGTATTTTTGCAGCGTGCCGCGCATGGCGTCGGTCAGTTCGGTCACACCGTCGGCCTTGGCGTCGTCGATGGTCTCCTGCGGCAAAGTCAGATCGAGGGCATCCGGCCGGACAATGAACAGCTGGCCGACCTTTTCTTCCAGCGTGAGGTCGGCGGTGGTCAGGGATGTAATATCGGGTCTTGGGGTAGACTGCGGGGTTGCTTCCGGTTCTTCGGGCAGGTCGACAGCGCCGGGCCGCTCGGTTGCCATGGGCAATGTCACGGCGCTTTGCGCCGCCGGCTGCGACCCGCAGGCGCACAGCGTCCCCGCCAGCAAAACGACCCCTGCAAGCAGTTTTTTCATCGGAAAGCCCCCCTTTGTTGGTTTTAGGGCAACACCGCACAATTCTAATTTGTGTATTATCGAGCATTTTGGCAACGCAGATGCCGTGCCGCAGCCGCCGGAGCGGTGCTTAAGCCGTCAGGCGGGAATTGTGCGGTGTTGCCTTAGCTTATTGTACCATAAAGCTGGCATGGGGGCAAGAAAAAGACGCGGACCCATAAAAAATGCGAAAGGCTCCCCGCAAGGGGAGCCTTTTCTCTATCTTAATGTTCCGCTGCTACATCATCAACAGCCGCTGTTTCTTCCGTAGCGGTATCCAGTAAGTTCTCCTTCGTAACCGCAAACGCATCTTTATGCGCGGATTTCACCTCGTAGACCACGCCGGGCGCGCCGCTGGACGCCAGATAGCACAAACTCGTGGTCGTGCTTGTATCCGCATCCGTATCCGTGTCGGGCACCAGCGCGCCAAAACGCACGGTCAGGCTCGTGCCGTCGGTAAACGTCAGCACCGCCGTGGCGTCCGGTGTATCCAGGCCGTACGCGCTGTCATCCTCGGGGCTGGTGATGCTCCACTCGGTCTGCATCTCGCAAAGGGTGCTTACCATCCGCTTCACGGCGCTCTGGTCCAGCGCGTAATCGGGGTCGTCGGCAAGCTGCCAGACGCCGTCGGTCAGCACAAACGGCAAGTCGCCCACTGTCAGGGCAGTCACATCGTCGGCGGTCTTGTCGGTCAGCGTCTGCGCCGCGTACAGGCTGCGCGGGGCTTTGCACAGGTTGTTCAAATCGCTTTTCGCCACTGTGTACACCCCACCTGCGTCGTCGTAGACATAGTACACGCCCGCCACATCGTTGAGCTGGTCCACCGTCAGCGTGCGGGTGGTCTCCCCTGCCTGCAGGGTAAACACCATCGCCGGGGTGTCGCTCATCGCGGGGATCTCGCCAAGCTCGCTGTCCTGCAGCTTGCGGGCGGCGGTCAGCGCGGCGAACTTCTCCACCAGGCTCTGCACGGCGTTCTGGTCCAGCGGCAGCGTCGGGTCAGAATCCAGCATCCAGTTCCCCTCGCTGCCTTTTAACAGCGTTACATCGACATTGTTGCCGGAGTACGCCAGCTTGTCTACGTCCGCCGCCGCAAAGTCCATCAACGGGATACCGGTGTCGGTCTCGGCTTTCTTTTCGCGGGTCAGCACTGCCAGCAGGATTCCCAGCAGCACGGCCCCTGCCGCCAGCAGGGCCAGCGGCAGCCATTTTTTACGGTTCATGGGGATCTCCTTATCTTCTGCGCCGGATCACGCAGATCACAAGCCCGGCCACCACACACACGATGGGCAGCACGAGGGTAAACAGCACCCCCAGCATAACGATCATGTTGTTGGGCACGCTCAGGCTGGCGGCGCTCAGGCTCTTGCCGCTGATGACCGCGGTCGTCTGCTCGCCGTCGAACCAGTTGACGATGCTGCCCAGCAGCTGGGCGTTGCCGCCGGATACGCTCTGGTTGATGGTACCCTGCAAGAAGTTGGGGCAGTTGATCCAGACCACGCGGGTGCCGGTGGTCGTGTTCTCGGCGGCAAGGGCCACGTCAAAGCTGCCCTCGGGGTCGGTGTCGGCCTTCTGGGCGGTCTCGGCGGTGGCGTAGTTCTCCATCGAGTAGGCGGTCGAGCTGGTAGACAGCAAGCTGGTAAAGGTATAGTCGCCGTCCTCGTGCTTCACGATGCCCTGTGCAATGGGGGTGTACACCATCATGCCGCTGCCCACACCGGCCGTAATTTCATTGCTCTGCACGGTGGGCAGCAGGTAGGTCTGCGGGTAGCCGTAGGGGTAGTGGTTGGCGTCAGCCTCGATCAGCAGACCGTTCTGGCGGGTCATGCCGCAGCTTTGCAATATTTCATCCAGACGGGGGGTGTCCGTTGTGAAATCTGTCACAGCCAGCAGCTTGCCGCCGTTTGCTGCATAGTCGCTCAGCAAGGCAGCTTCCGCTTCGGTCAAATCGGCCAGCGGCGCATTGAGCAGCAGGCTGTCGGCATCGTCGGGGATGCTGCCCGCCGTGGTCAGGTTCAGTTCTTCGGTGGTCACACCGGCGTTGGTCAGCGTGTCGGTAAAATCGCTGTCCAGCGCCAATTCACCGTGGCCGGTCAGCTGGTAGAGCTTGTAGGCCGACGTGCGGCTGGCCTGAGCTAAGGCGCTGGTCAGGGCGTTTTCGGCCTCAAACGTGTACTGCTGGCTGCCGGTGGTGTAGTAGGTCTCGATGTCCATCTGGTACATATCATTGTAGCCCACCACGCGGTAATTGTCGCCGCACACCAGCACGACCGAGCCATTGGCCGCGCCGTCGTACTGCTGCGCAAAGGTCGGGTATAAGACGGGGTCGCGCTGCTGCCAGCTGAAATGGCTGCTTTCGTCGGCATAGCGGTCCAGCAGGCGGGTGATGTTGGTGTCCTCCTGCCCGGACTCCGCCAGGTAGTAGGCGGTGACGTCGCTGTTCAGCTCGTGCAAAAGATTCTTCGATGTATCGCTTAAAGTGAACAGTGACGAGGTGGAGATATCAAACTCGGTCCATTTGCTGGGCAGTGCCTGCACCACAAGGTTGATAAGGATGACCACGGCCAGCACCGCCATGGCCAGCACCGCAGCATAGCTGCCGCTGCGCAGGGTGCGCTTGCTGCCCTGCATGGATTTTACATCAATTTTTTTCATGCTCCACGCCCCCTTAGTGCCAGCGGCGGCGTTCCAGCGACTGACCTGTCAAGAACAGGAACAGCGCGATCACCGAAAGATAATACACAATGGCGGACACGCTGAACATGCCTCCCACCACGCCGTTGAACGGCTGGAACAGCGCCAGCGCACCGAGCACCGCGTTAAAGGCCGAGAGCAGCCACGCCGGGCGCAGCTGGAACAGCACAACGAGCACGACCGCACCCACGGCAAACACCCCCAGCCCGACCGGCAGGCTTTTGCAGAGCACGCCCACCAAAACGGCTGCGATGAGCAGCACGACCAGAAACACGACAAGCGCCAGCAGATTGCCGCTGGTGAACATGGTCTTGATGCCGTTCATCAGGTAGGCGATGAGCAGCGCGCCAAACGTGGCAAGGTACGCGATGATCTGATTTTCCGTCAGCGCCGAGATCCAGGTGCCCACGGCCAGGCAGGCCGCACCCAGCAGCAGATAGACCAGCAGCGCACTGAACGCCGACACCAGCGATACCGTGCCGAACGCCGTTAAGATCAGCGGCATGAGGACGGCCACGGTCAGCGGCAGCGCAAACACGACGCATTCCGCCAAAAACTTGCCCAGCACAATGCCGGGGATGCTGACCGGGCTGGTCAGCAGCAGCTGGTCGGTCTTATTGCGGCGATCCTCGGCAAAGCTGCGCATGCTGATAGCGGGCAGCAGAAACAGCATGATCAGCGTTGTGGTGTACAAAACGGACGCAAAGTCCGACGACGCGTACATCAGATTGCGGTTGGTGAAATACAGCCCCAGGAAAAACAGGCTGACCGCCGCGGTGACGTAGCCCACCATGCCGGTGTAGTAACTTTTGGTTTCCCGTTTAAAGATGGCAGCCATTTACTCTGCCTCCTCTTCGTTTGTTTCTTGATTTTCGGGCGTCTCGGTCAGCTGCAAAAAGACGTCTTCAAGGCTCATGCTCTCGGCACTCAGGTTCAGCACCGGGCAGTCGGCCTTAGCCAACGCCAGCGACAGCGCACCGCGCAGGTCAGCGCCGCTCTCGCTCACGGCGGTAAAGCTGACCTCGCCGCCTTTTTCGGCGGTCACGCGCAGGTCGGTCAGGCCGGGCACGGTGGCAGCGGCGGCCAGCACGGCTTCGCGCCCGCCCTGTGCGGTGGCCGAGATGGTGCCCCGGGCGGCTAGCTTGCCGGCCAATTCTTCGGGTGTACCCTGGGCTACCAGTTTACCATGCGCAATGATGAGAACGCGGTCGCAGACGGTCTGCACCTCGCTTAAAATATGGCTGGACAAAATGACCGTATGGGTCTTGCCCAGATCGTGGATCAGGCTGCGGATCTCGATCATCTGCGCGGGGTCAAGGCCGACGGTCGGCTCGTCCAGGATGATGACCTTGGGGCTGCCCAGCAGCGCCCCGGCAATACCCACGCGCTGGCGGTAGCCTTTGGACAGATTGCGGATGAGCCGCCCGGCCATCTCCTGCAAGCCGGTGCGGGCACAGGCGTTTTCGACCGCCGCGATACGGTCAGCCTTTTTGCGGGTGCCTTTCAGCTCGGCCACAAACAGCAGGTATTCCCGCACGGTCATGTCCTGGTACAAGGGCGGCTGCTCGGGCAGGTAGCCAATGCAGGCCTTGGCGGCAGCCGGTTCCTCGGCAATATCATGGCCATGGATGGTCACGGTGCCATCGGTGGCCGACAGATAGCCGGTGAGGATGTTCATGGTAGTGGATTTGCCCGCGCCGTTCGGCCCCAGCAGGCCGTAGATGCAGCCATCCTCAACGGTAAAGCTGATATCATCCACCGCCGTATGGCTGCCGTAACGCTTTGTCAGATGTTCGACTTGGATCAAGGTTGTATCTCTCCTTTTGTGTACAGAGATTGTATCGTATTGCATTATAGCCGCCATTTGTGAAAATTGTGCGATAGGGGTTTGAAAAATTATGGAGGTTGGTTTTTGGGGAGCGCTTCCGTCGTAAGATTGTAACAATTAAAAAAGGAAGGCTACCGGGTAGACACCAACTATAAAAGGGAGACACCGCAAGGTGGTATCTCCCGCAAAGCAGAAAAATCAAACCAATTCAACCCGATACTTTTTCATCCAATAATTCACCTGCAAAAACCAGGCAATCGTCTGCGGGGTAGTCATCAACTGCCCGTACCAGGGTACCGGGTTATCCGCCCCGGCGGCCAGCAGATTTTCCAACGCTTCCCGCTTGATCATCGTAAGCAGCGGCGCATCCGGGTCGGCGATCACCCGCCGCAGCTCGGTGCTGACAGCCGCCAAATACCCCGGGTTCCACGTTTTGGGGTACGGGCTTTTGCGCCGCCATAAAACCTCTTTGGGCAAAACGCCCTGCATGGCGTACCGCAAAAGACCTTTTTCCTGGCCCTGATAGTCCTTGAAATCCCACGGAACAGCGTATAAATACTCAGCAATGCGATAATCGCAGAACGGCACGCGGACCTCAAGGCCCGAATACATGCTCATGCGGTCCTTGCGGTCCAGCAGCGTCTGCATGAACCAGGTAAAGTTCAAGTTGACCATCTGCCGCATCCGTGTTTCAAGGGCATCGCGCCCCGGCAGAACGGAAGTTTCCGCCAGCGTCTGCCTATAGCGTGCATCCACAAACGCCGCCGGGTCGATGCCGCCCAGCACGCCGTCTTTGATAAACGACGCCCGGTACGCCGTCGACTGCGCCCACGGGAAGCCGTATTTTTCCCGCACGGCGGGGTCGCGGTACCACGGGTAGCCGCCAAAGATCTCGTCCGCACACTCGCCCGAAAGCGCCACCGTGGCGTGCGGCTTGATCTGGCGGCAGAACAGCAGCAGCGAGGAATCCACGTCCGCCATGCCGGGCAGGTCGCGCGCATCCACCGCCGCATAGAGCGCCAGCACCAGCTCGGGGGTGTCCAGCGTGACCCAATGGTGCTGCGCGCCCAAAAACTCATTCATTTTGCGGATGTACGGCGCGTCGGCCCCGGGCTGGAATTTTGTCGCACGGAAATACCGCCGGTTGTCCTTGTACCCGACCGAGAATGTTTGCAGCTGCCGCCCCCGCGCGGTAAAATAGGTGTCCGCCACCGCCGAGATCAGGCTCGAGTCCAGCCCACCGGACAAAAATGTCGCCACCGGCACATCGCTGACAAGCTGCCGCTGGATGGCATCTACCACAAGGTCCCGCACGTTGCGGGCGGTGGTCTCAAAGTCGTCGGGGTGGTCGTGGTCGGTCAGCTGCCAGTAGCGCGTCAGGGTCAGGCGGCCGGTGTCGGCCTCGTAGACGGCGCACTGGCCGGGCAGCAGTTCCTGCACGTTTCTGAACACCCCGCACCCCGGCGTGCGGCCGGGGCCAAGCAGCAGCACTTCGGCCAGCCCGGCAGCGTCCACCTGCGGCGGCACAGCCGGGTGGGCCAGCAGGGTTTTGATCTCACTGCCAAACAGCAGGCTGTCCCCTGTCTTGGCGTAAAACAGCGGCTTGACCCCGCAGCGGTCCCGCGCCAGAAACAGCCGTCCCGCCCGCTGCGCCCAGACGGCAAATGCAAAAATGCCGTTGCAGCGCTCTAAGCAGCCTGCGCCCCACTCCGCAAACGCATGTAGCAGCACTTCGGTGTCTGAGTGCCCGGTGAATCGGTGGCCCGCGTTTTGCAGCGCGGCGCGCAGTTCCGGCGTGTTGTACAGCTCGCCGTTATACACAAGCGTGTAGCTTTCGCCCTGCCAGTCCAACTGCATGGGCTGGAGGCCGTTCTCGATATCCACCACCGCCAGCCGCGCGTGGATGAGCGCCGCGCGCCCGCTGATAAACATGCCGCGCTGGTCCGGCCCACGGCGGGATAAGGTCTGCTGCATCGCGCAATAGGCCGCGTACTGCCCCTGGATCACCCGCGGGTCCCGCCCGATCTGCCCTGCGATCCCACACATAAAAATCCCCCTTTTCGCTGTACTCTTCTCTTGCATGAGTATGCGGAAAAAGGGGGGTTTAGAATTTTTACGCAAAGCGATCCACAATTGCCATGGCCACATCATCCTTGCTTTGCAGCGGCAATTGCTCTGCGCCGTTGCGGGTGATGATCGTCACAACGTTGGTGTCCACGCCAAAACCGGCACCGGGGACTTTCAGGTTGTTGGCTACGATCATGTCCATGTTCTTCTTGTTCAGCTTGGCGGTGGAGTTCTCGACCAGGTCGCGCGTTTCCATCGAGAAGCCGCAGACAAACAACTTTTCGGGCTTGTGCGCGCCGACCCACGCCAGAATGTCATCGGTGCGTTCCAGCGCAATATTCATCTCGCCATCGTGCTTTTTCACCTTGTCGGCGGCTACATTGGCCGGGCGGTAATCGGCCACGGCAGCGGCCATTACCAAAGCATCCGCGTCCATGGCGTGGGCCTGCACGGCTTCAAACAGATCTTTGGCCGTCGTAAAGGGCACCTTTTTCACAAACGGCACGTCGGGCAGCGTGCAGCTCGTCGCGCTCAGCAGCGTGACATCCGCCCCGCGCAGCATGCAGGCACGCGCCACAGCGTAGCCCATCTTGCCGGTGGAATGGTTCGTCAGGTAGCGCACGGGATCCATCGGCTCCTGGGTCGCACCGGCCGAAACGACCACCTTTTTGCCCGCAAGGTCCTTCTCGCAGGCCAGCTCGCGCAGCACGTAGTCGACCAGCACGCTCTCCTCTGGCAGACGGCCAGAGCCCACGTCGCCGCAGGCCAGCAGGCCGGACCCGGACGGAATGACCGTGAACCCGTAATGCTCCAGCGTTTTGATGTTATCCTGCGTGATGGGATTTTCCAGCATGTGGGTGTTCATGGCCGGGGCCACCAGCTTGGGGCAGTGTGCCGCCAGCGTGACGGTGGTCAGCATATCATCGGCCTGGCCGTGGGCCATTTTGGCAATGACGTTGGCCGTCGCCGGGGCAATCAGCATCAGGTCGGCGGCGTTGGCAAGGCTGACATGCGCCACGTCGTACTGGAAGTTGCGGTCAAACGTATCCACGATGCAGCGCCGGTTTGTCAGCGTTTCAAACACCAGCGGCGCGATGAACTCGGTCGCGTTTTTGGTCATCAGCACGTGCACATCGGCCCCCAGCTTGACCAGCGCGTGGGCCACATTGGGCATTTTATAAGCAGCGATCCCCCCGGTGATGCCGAGGACGATGGTTTTGCCTTTTAAATTCATGGGTGAATCACATCCTTTACTATCTTTAATATGTAGTATACCCGTTTACAGCGCGCCCGTCAATCTGCTATAATGGGGCTACATTTTCAGGAAAAGAGATAGGCACTATGGTTTTAGCAGTCGACATCGGCAACAGCAACATCTGCATCGGCGGGCTGGCGGGCGAAGCGCACCGCGACATCCTGTTTACCACCCGCATGGTCACGCGGCCCCGCTGTACGGCGGACGAATACGCCGCCGAGCTGCGGTTTTTGCTGGCGCGGCTGAAAGTGGACCCCGCCGCCTGCGAGGGCGTGATCGTGTGCAGCGTAGTGCCGGGGCTGACCCCGGTGCTGGCCCATGCCTGCAAGCGGCTGACCGGGCAGGATGCGCTGATCGTAAGCTGTGCGCTGAACACCGGCCTGACCTTTGCCGTGGACGAGCCGGACCGCGTGGGGCGTGACCGACTGGCCGATGCCGCAGCCGCGGCGGCGCACTATCCTCTGCCCTGCATGACGGTAGACCTGGGCACTGCCACGACTTATAATGTACTTTCGGCCGAGGGGTGCTTTTTAGGCGGGTTCATCGTGCCCGGTGTGCAGACCAGCCTGCGGGCGATCAGCGCGGGCACGGCGCAGCTGCCGCCCATCGCGCCCGAGCCACCGGAACATCTGGTAGGCCGCAACACCGTGGAAGCGCTGAACAACGGCGCGATGTTTGGCACCGCCGCCATGCTGGACGGCCTGGCCGACCGCGTAGAAGCCGAGCTTGGCCAGCCGCTGACCGTAGTAGCCACCGGCGGCCTGGCCCCCTACATCATGCCCTGCTGCAAGCGGAAAATTTTGTATGATGGGGATTTGCTGTTTAAAGGCCTGGCCTTGATTTGGGAACGGAATTCATAACATCACAGCAAAAGCCGCAGCTGTTTTTACGCAGCTGCGGCTTTTATTTACGGATTCATAAGCGCCGTTTACATATCCGCCGTAACCGGCACTGCGCCATAGTTGCGGATATTCAGTACATGGCAGCTTCCCTCGCCAAAGCAGGCATCAATCGTTGCCTTGTAACTATCCAGCAGATCATACGGCACAAACGCCTGGATGGTGCCGGCAAAGCCACCGCCCTGCAAGCGCCAGGCACCGCGGCCGTTCAGCACTTTCTGGCTCAGGGCCAGCGCCAGAGGCACGCCCTGCTCCTTGTAGTTCTTGATGCTGTAGGCGTTCTGGTTGAACTCAAAGCTCGAATGCCCGCCCTCGACGATCAGCTTCAGGAAGGTATCCATGTCGTCCGCACGCACGGCCTCGCACAAAGCAGCTGCACGGCGGCAGTCGTTGTAGAAGTGGATCGCGCGCACAACGGCACGGTCGCCCACAGCCTTGCGCAGCTGCGGGATGGCGGCATAAAACGCATCCTCGTCCACTTCACGCAAGACCTTTTTGCCCATCTGTTCGGCCACGCTCTCCATCTCGCGGCGGATGGCGGCATAGTCGTCGGTCAGGTCGGCGTGGCTGCCCTTGGTGTCGGTGATGCACATAGCCAGCTTGTGCTTGGCCAGGTCGATGGACGTCTGGCCCACGATGGGATGTGCCGGGTCCTTGAAGTCGATCGTGATAACGCCGCCGACGGCGCAGGCGGTCTGATCCATCAGGCCGCAGGGCTTGTCAAAGAACACGTTCTCGGCGTACTGGCCGATCTGCGCGATCTTGACCTGGGAGAATTTCTCCATGTCGTTATTGTTGTACTCGCCGCGCAGGATGGCCCCGATGCAGACCTCGAACGCCGCCGAGCTGGACAGGCCGGAACCACGCAGCACGTTGCTGGTGGTGTAGGCGTCGAAGCCGCCGACCTTGCCGCCCTCGTTGACGATGCCTGCCGCCACGCCGCGGATCAGCGCTGCGGAGTGCTCTTTCTCATGCTCCTGCGGGACAAGGTTGGTCACATCGACGTCGTCGATTTTCTCAAAGCCGAGGGACTTGACGCGGATGACGTTCTCCTCGTTGGGGGAAACGACGGCCACGATGTCCAGGTTGACCGAGCCTGCCAGCACCACACCGTTGTTATGGTCGGTGTGGTTGCCGCCGATCTCGGTGCGGCCGGGGGCCGAGTACAGGCGCACGGTGCGCTCGGCACCGAACTCTTCCTCAAACTGGTCAAGGAGAGAAATATACCGCTCACGCTGGGCGGCGGCGTCCACGTCGCCGCCGTAAAGCTTGGTAAAAGCGGCGTCGTAATCGCCCTGCCGGATCTGCTGTTTCAATTCCATGGTGTTCGCCATAATTGCACTCGCCTTTCTGCTGCGCGGCCCTTTTTGCCAGTATGCACAAAAAGAGCCTATGTCTTTTGGGCAAACGGACAAAGTACCACGCCGCCTGCCGGTTTCTTAGTCTTAGTATAACAAATTTTGGAAGAAAGTAAACATTTTTTTACGGCGCTTTTATGGACTTTTGATGAATCCCCTGCTATAATAAAATTACTATAATTTTGCCTGCTGTCCACCGCAGGCAAGGCAGGCGCGGTGCCGCCCGGTGCCACGCAGAGAGGGAGCCGTCATGGATAACGAAACCAAGCAATCCTACAAACAGAGCTACACCGATAATGTAGAGCTGTCCATCTTCAACTGCGGGCACGAATACTGCCAGCCCGGCCACACCTGGGGCCCCGGCGTGCGCGACCATTACCTCATTCACCTGGTCGTGGCGGGGCGCGGTGTGTATCAGGTCAACGGGGCGTCCTATACCTTGCAGGAGGGCGACCTGTTTCTGGCCAAGCCCAACCAGCTTATTACCTACGCCGCCGACGAGACCGACCCGTGGGAGTATTACTGGGTGGGCTTCAACGGCGCATGCGCCAATAAGCTGGTGCAGCAGACGCCATTCTCGGACAGCCACCCCGTACACCGCTGCAAGGACCCGCAGACCGTGCGGGAAGCGCTGTACAATATCTACCTGTCCCGCGGGCCCGAGCCGCAGTGCGAAGCCCTGATGACCGGCTACCTCTATATCTTTATGGCTCACCTGATGCAAGAGGCCCGCGACGCCATGCCCAACGTGGGGTCGTCCAGCAGCCAGTACGTACTGGCCGCCATCAAGTACATCCAGTTCAACTACTCGCACGATATCTCGGTGGACGATATCGCCAAGGCCGTCGGCGTCAGCCGCAGCCATCTGTACCGCGTGTTTATGACCAATGTCGGGCAGAGCCCCATTGACTATCTGACGCATTATCGCATCAGCGAGGCGTGCAGCCTGCTGAAAACCTCGACGCTGTCCATCGCCGAGATCGCGGTGTCCGTCGGCTTCTTTGACCAGTTCTACTTCTCCCGCGTGTTCAAAAAGGTCAAGAAGGTCCCGCCGAGCAAGTTCCTTGCCGCGCTGGAAGCCGAGCAAAAAGCCGCGCAGCAACAGCAATAAAAAGCAATTTTAAGGAGCAAACATGGCCTTTCAGAAAAATCAGATCCTTACCCTCTCGATCGAATCCCTTTCAAACGACGGCAGCGGCGTGGCCCATCATGACGGCCAGGCCGTTTTTGTAGCTGCCGCCGCCCCCGGCGATATGGCCGAGGTGCGCATCGTCAAGCCCATGAAAGGCTATGCCTTTGGCAAACTGGAAAAGCTGCTGACCCCCGGCCCCGGCCGCGTGAAGCAGGACTGCCCCGTGGCCGGCCCCTGCGGCGGCTGCGGGCTGCGGCATATCAGCTATGCAGCCGAGTGTGCTGCCAAAACGCAGTTTGTGCGCGACGCGTTTGCCCGCCTGGGCAAGCTGGACGTGCCGGTGCATGATGTGCTGGATGCTCCCGCCGCCGACCGCTACCGCAACAAGGTGCAGCTGCCCGTCGGCACCGACGAAAACGGGCATCTGGTCACGGGCTTTTTTGCGGGCCGCAGCCACCGCATTGTTCCCTGCGCCGACTGCAAATTGCAGCCTGATTGGATGAACGCCCTGGCCGCCCGCGCCTGTGCCCTGCTGGAAGAAAACGGCATCACCGCCTACAACGAGGAAACGCACACCGGCCGCGTGCGCCATTTGTACATGCGCCAGGGCTGGCACAGCGGCCAGCGGCTGCTCTGCTTTGTGGTGAACGGCAACGGCCTGCCCAACGAGGCGGAGATTTGCGAAGCACTGCAAAAAGAGTTCGATTTAACGACCATTCTCATCAACCGCAACAACGCCCGCACCAATGTGATTTTGGGTGCTAAAACCCGTGTGGCGCTCGGCCCCGGGTATATCGAGGATACACTGTCCGGGGTCTCGCTTCGGATGGGTGTGCACGAATTTTACCAGGTCAACACCCCCGCCGCCGAAGCCTTGTATGCCAAAGCGCGGGAATTTGCCGCGCTGACGCCGGACGACTTTCTGCTGGATCTCTACTGCGGCATGGGCACGATCGGGCTTTCGATGCTGCCAGACTGCCGCCGCCTGGTGGGCGTTGAGGTCGTGCCCCAGGCTGTGGACGGGGCCAAGGAGACCGCCGCCCGCCTGGGCCTTGCCGCCGACAAGGCCGACTTCCGCTGCCAGGACGCCGGTGCCGCTGCGGCCCAGCTGGCCGCCGAGGGCGCGCGCCCCGATGTCATCGTCGTTGACCCGCCGCGCAAAGGCTGCGACGAAGCCACGCTGACAGCCATCGCCGCCATGGCCCCGCGCACGGTGGTGATGGTAAGCTGCAACGCCGCCACCGCCGCCCGCGACACCCGCTGGCTGGTAGAGCACGGGTATAAGGCCGAAGAGGTGCAGCCGGTAGACCTCTTCCCCCGGACGAAACATGTGGAGACGGTTGTCTTGCTTTCCAAGGGTGAGGTCGACTCGAAAAAGATTCGGGTTGAGTTCTCTTTGGAAGATATGGATATGTCGGAGTTCCAGGATGGAGCAACCTATCCGCAGATCAAGGAGTATGTTTTGGAGCATACCGGGTTAAAGGTGTCCAACCTCTATATCTCACAGATTAAACGGAAATGCGGGATTGAGGTCGGCAAGAACTATAATCTGCCAAAGTCCGAGGATTCCAGACAACCCCAGTGTCCGCCGGAAAAAGAGAAAGCAATCCGAGAAGCATTCAAATATTTTGGGATGATCTAAATATCCCGCAAAATGGAGGTTTCTTATGGATAGATTGATTTCTTGTGAGTTTAACATGGATACCGCTTGTGTGGAACTGAAATTCAGAGACGGCGGTATGATTGCCATTGACACAATTGCTGTGGAGAACGAGGTTGCTGACAATATGTATCAGCGGTCAGAGTTGGATTACCTGATCTACAATGATCCGTTGGCGTATGCAGATCTAATCTTTAACGGCAATCCTGCAAAGTATCTGAAAACTGTTACCGTAAACAAGACCTTTGATAATTGACAGACAGCTTCTTTACCTGTGTTTTTGTGATGCTATGACATTAGTTTTATTCAATATACGACACAATATAATGCACTCAAATCAATCAGAATGGAGGAATAAAATGTTTGAGAAGCAAGTCACAGCTTTAACGGCTATTTTGAAAGATACTGATATTCAGAGCTATGCCGGAGATGGATTTTGGAATATTGTTAAGGCTGTTTCGTTAGGAGATGCTGGTGCGTTGCTTGACAGCGCTAACGATATAAAAAATTTGGTTTTTCATGCACCTACGGTATTGTTTTGGGACAAAATGCAGAGATATATGTTTGGCACCTTTAGGGATTATAGTGAGCAAGTAAAAATGGCGGAGAAATTCTGCTTAGGCAATGGCGATTATGAGAAATTTGTCAAGAAACAAATTCACCTTATAAATGAAATCAATGACGACAAAAAAGTTGATTTTTTTGCACAGCTTACAAGATGCTATTTGCTAACCGATATGGAAGACGCTTTGTACTACAAACTTGCGAGATTTCTAACAATGTGTACACCTGAAGAATTAGAGTATATTGCTTTGTTTGACTACGAAGAAAAGACGGCATTGACTGCCATGGTTTCTTCGTTGTATCAGTACGGCTTGTTTGACCAACAAGAAAAAGAACATGGCGGTGTGGACTATGTGTTGTCTGGCTTTGCAAAAGCGTTGAAATCAAACAGTTTGAATTTTGATGAAGGAATGGGCGGGAGAACACGAATAGTTTCTTACTCGCAAATAGTACCACTTAGTATTGCTGAACCGGCGACATGGGAAGATCTCGACAGAGTATTCAACGATAATGAGGTTGTACTTAACGGTAATGGAGCAATGTAAGGTATAGTGATTTGATAATTATTAACAATATGATTCCTTTATAATTTTCCCCTGATAGTCATTTGTCTATCAGGGGATTTTATATGTGTAGTATCGCAAGAAGTTGCGATATTCATGTTACTTCAAGAGAAATATATTGACGTTTTGGCGATATAAGGTTATACTATATTGTAAGTAGGCAGTCACAATGTGTAGAAGGTGTGTGATGTGAGAATTAGTTATAAAAAGCTTTGGATATTACTCATTGAAAAGGAAATTACTCCCGCTACGCTCAGAAAGGATTTGAACATTGCAACCGGAACGATGACAAAACTTCGTAAAAATGAAGAAGTTGCGCTATCTGTCCTGCTGAGAATATGTGAATATTTGGATTGTAACATCGGAGATATTTGCGATGCCGTGAAGGTTGAAGGCGAGTAAGTCTGTCATACGGCATAATCTGAACATTTCAGAGGAGAACATATTATGAGTAATTTAGGGTTATACCAGAAAATGACAACATGGGCAAAGAAAATGGGCGGTCCCTTACAATTTCTTGGCGCAGTAGCTGTTGGAGGATATATCGTCTTAAGAACTGCGGAAACTGGTGGAAAGGCAGTTGCAAAAGTTGTAAAAAAACGATTTGTAGTTAAAGAAGAGAATACCACAATTTACACGGTGCATTCTGCTGGGAAGAGCAACGAAGGGTTACAATTTGCAGTCGGAGACACATTTCGTGTTCTGGAAATAGCTGCAGATGCTGTTCTTATCGAAAAAATTGGAGATACAAATAATCCGTATTTTGTATCTTCCGATTTGCTACATTCGATATCAGATTTTGATCACTAATAAAAGAGGAGATAGTCTATGGCGGCGTTTGGGGACGAGAAACATCAAGCAGAATCAACCGATCAAAAAGAAAGGTGTTTTTGCCCGTATTGTGGGACCAAGCTGGACAAGGGGGCACGCTTTTGTAAGAATTGTGGTGAAGTTGTTGTCGGCAATGCCCAAGGATCTCGGAAAGCAAGACGAGAGGAACCGCTTGCCGGAAACCCGACAGAACGCACGACCGTCTATGAGGGATATATACATAAGTGTCCGAGTTGCGGCGAGACATTGGAAGCGTTTCTTACAGTTTGCCCTACTTGTGGTCATGAGATTCGAGATGTTAGATCATCAACTTCTGTTCGAGAGCTTGCATTGAAATTGGAACGCATTTCAGCACAGAAAATGCCGGCCTTTGAGGAAAAGAAGTCTGTCATGAAGATGGTTTTTGGCAAAGACTTCAAAGAGGAAGATGAAGCCGAAGAAGCTCTCAAGCGCTTTGAGAGCCAGAAAAACCGAGAGAAAGCATCGCTAATCATCAACTTTTCCGTTCCTAATACAAAAGAGGATATTATGGAGTTTATGATATTAGCTGCTTCGAATATAGACGTCAAGAAAGGCGTTGACGATGATGTGACAAAGGCATGGATCTCTAAGTTGGATCAAGTTTATCAGAGAGCTGAGATTTCCATGGGCGGACACCCTGACTTTGCACAGATCAAAAGCATCTATGACCGCAAGAAGAAAGAACTGAAAAACAAGAAAATTAAAGGCTTTTTGATTGGTGCAGGTTGCGTCGCTGGCTGGTTCTTCTTGATCGGTTTGCTCTGGAATCCGGCTGCAACAATCGCAATTTCTATAGGCGTCTTGGTTTTGGTAATAATTGGGGCTATCCTATTCAAAAAAAGATAGGCGGTTTGTAAGGAGGAAGGAGAATGTCTCTATTTGACAAAAGCAAGAGAAATGGCGGTTTTATGGATGAAATTCGCTGCGATGAACCGTCATATCTGATTTGGAAATGGCATCCCTCAGGCGTTCAGCTCGGTGAGGGAGACAGAGAAAACGCTATTCGCTGGGGTTCTTCTCTGCGGGTTAAGGATGGTGAAGTGGCGGTATTTGTCTACTCACAGTATGACGGAATCACGCAGGAGTATATTGAGGGGCCGTGTGACGTAATCCTCAACACAGCAAACCTTCCTGTTTTTGCAGGGCTTGTGGGACTTGCATATGAGGGCGGTACGCCTTTTCAAGCGGAGGTTTATTTTATTAACCTCGCTCGTATTATCCAAGTGAAGTTTGGTGTTCCGTTTTTTGATGTATATGACCCCCGATTTTCAGATTTTGGTGTGCCTGTTGCGGTTAGAGGCACGGTCAGCTTCAGCATTGCTGATTACAGAGAATTTATTAAGCTGCATCGGCTAAACAGTTTTAATCTTGAGAGCTTTCAGCACCAAATCCGTGATGCAGTCAGCCGGTATGTGAAGGATACTGTTGCTAATGCCCCTGCCGCTAATAACATTCCGGTTATCCAGCTTGAAAGCAAAATCGCTCAAATCAATGATGTGATCGAATATGATCTCAGCGAAAGACTAAAAGAAAATTTTGGCGTTCTCGTTTCGGGTGTTGATATTGGAGCAATAGAGATCGACAAATCCAGTGATGGCTATCGCCAGCTTATGGCCGTCACAAAAGATATTGCCTCAACGAGAATTGCGGCGGAGACACAAGATTATGTGGAACGCCTTCGCATTCAGCGGCAAGAAGGTCAGTACACTATGCATAAGCAGACACAATCCGCAAATATCGGTGCTTTTCAGGTGGAAAAGCAGGCGGAAGTTGGTGTCGCAGGTGCACAGGCTCTTGGACAGATGGGGGCTATCGGAGCGGGTGATGTGAACTTAGGCGGCAGTGGTGAAGGCTTCAATATAGCAGCTATGATGGCGGGCATGGCTGTTGGTGGGGCTGTCGGCCAGAACATTGCCGGAGCCATGAACAATATGATGGGTGGTATGGGGCAACCCAATACAACCCCGCCACCTATTCCGACGGTTGCATATTACGTTGCGGTCAACGGACAAGCTACGGGACCGTTTGATATGTCTGTGCTTGCACAAATGGCAGCCACTGAGCAACTAACAGCAAATAGTTTGGTTTGGAAAGCCGGTATGGCACAATGGGTAAAGGCAGGAACAGTCGATGAATTGAAAAACCTATTCGTCACTATGCCGCCTATTCCCCCAACAAAAGAATAAAGGAGATCAGAGAGATGATTAAATGTTCTAAGTGCGGAGCAGAGTTGTCTGATGACACAAGATTTTGCTCATACTGCGGCAACAAAATAGAAGCAACCACACCTCCCCCCATCGTGGAAGATGACGAAACTCCTGATGCCTCTCAAAGCGAACCAGCCAATGCAAGCACTCCGAGATCCGATGCCCCAAAGTCTTTGGCTGATAAAATCAAAGATAAGGCATCTGATAAGTGGCGTAAGCTGAATACATACAGCAAAGTCACAACAGTTGCAATTGCTGTATTTGTGTTGCTGTGTCTTGTGGCGTTTCTTTTTGGGAAAACCGCTGCCGGTATCATTGCGGTATTGCAAATCGTGCTGACCGTAGCTGCGCTTCTTATGAAGAAGCAAATCATTAAAGTGCCAAAGAGCTGGATTCATTTTGTCGCTCTGGCACTTGCCGTCGTCCTGTTAGTGCCGTACGTGAGCTTGTTTAAGCTGGATTATGGCGACGCTGAAAAGTTTGCTTGGTCTGACATTCTGTTGGCAGATGTTGTTCCCGAACCTGAATCGCGTTTTGGAGAAATTATAGGGAACTCCAGCGAGTATTTGTCATTGTATGTGTATAGAACCAGCGCAGCAGACTACGGCGAATATGTTGACGCCTGCAAGGAAAAGGGATTTACCGTTGAAGCCGACCAGTCTGAGCAATCCTATTACGCATATAATGCTGACGGCTACAAATTATCCTTGTACTATGATGAAAGCAACAGCAAAATGCATATCGGCGTTGACGCTGCCGAGCAATATGGAACGCTTGTATGGCCTGACAGTATAATCGCAAGTATGCTACCAGTTCCAGCTTCAACAACAGGAGAAATCACGCAAGATGACGATAAGGGTTTTCAGGCTTATGTAAGCAATACCCCGATTGATGAGTTTAAGAATTATGTGGCGGCATGTGCTGATAGGGGTTTCAATATCGATGCCTATGAGTCCGATGAATCCTATTCCGCAGAAAACAGCGAAGGATACAAACTGTCTGTTTCGTATCAGGGTAACAGTGTAATTTCCATTTCCGTGGATGAACCGGAGTATGAAGTATCCATTGAAATTGAATGCGTGGAGAACTGGGCATTTAGCAAATATGATGTAGATGTCTACATTGATGATTCATTTGAGGGCACTATCGACCACGGAACTACTGAAACCTTTGCTGTGACTATGTCCAAAGGCACATATGAAATAAGATTTGTGAATGCAGAAGATGATGAGGTTACAGGAACGGTAGTGATTGATATTCATCAAGATGAATCACTCAGGTACAAAATTTCCTGTACAAGTACTAAGATTGATGTGGAAACCATTGTAGGTACCATTGCTGAATATGGCGAAGATGAAGCGCCAATGCCGCAATCCGCTTCCTCGTATAAATTTGATAACTACGAAGATGTGCAAAAGGAACTAACCGATGCTGGGTTCACCAATATTTCTTTTGAAATACTCTATGACATTGTGTTGGGATGGACAGATGAAGGTGAGATAGAAAACATTTCTGTAGATGGGAAAACGGATTTTGATCAGGGAGATATTTTCAAGAAAGATGCACCTATCGTGATCACATATCATATGAAGGAAGAAGATGACCCGAATAAGCCTGTCGAAAGCGAAACACCTAATGTTGAAGAAGATAGCCCTGTATTCTACTCTACTAACACCTATGAAGCTGCTAAGGAAGGCAATTCCGGTGTGTTCTCTTATAGAGACAGAGGAAATTCTTACGACATCTACTGGATAATCGACTTTGATGAAGGATATGTATATTACTTTACAGACGGAAACGGCGATTCAACCTGTGACCGGCTCAAGATTGACTCCGGTACGTTAAATGACAAAGTAATCATTACGTATCATGATGGCGGTGACGAATGGTCTTATAGTCTGCACTTCAAATATGTAGATCATCCTGAAACTCTGATAATGGTTGACCAAAACGGCTTTGATTATAAATACTCCACAACAGATTTGGATGATGCGTTGAGCCTCAGAGCCACGAAAACAATTAAAGACTATTAATGTCGTCCTGCACTGATATTAGTTCGACAGAACAATAAAGCCGCTACAATTTTCATCCCCGCACAGGATAAGAATTGCAGCGGTTTTTCATTTTCAAGAAGTGGTATCCGAACTGCATTTTTGCAGTTTGGGTACTCACGGTCGCAGAAAATGCGGGAGGTATCCAAAGGGAAACAGCGTTGCCCTTGGCAGGGGTATCCAAAGGGGACAGCGTCCACCTTGGCACACGATTTTCCGTAGGAAAGTCTAGTGTGTTATACCTTTGTGGAGCGGATGGCAGCCGGGAATGTAGCACACTCTTGAATCTGTGCTGCAATTCCGGCGTTCTTGGGGGAAAGGTTGTCCCATAAACGGGGCAGTCTGAGCAACAGAAAAAGGCTGGAAGAAGATGCGAAAAGCAGCTTCTTCCAGCCGGTCAGCAGCGGAACAAAGGTATATCAAAAACCCCCGTTCTGCCGCAGCATCCACCGTTAAAACCACCACGGCAGTTCCAGCCATAGATTGTCCAGCGCCAGAGCCTCGGTCAATTTTGCCCGGCTTTCGCTGAGATGGAAATGCAGTGCCGTCCCAATCAGAGGGTGTTCCAGATCGTCCTCAAAGCCAAATCGGTACAGGAGGTATGCCCTGTCTCTTGCGGAGATGCGTCTCAGGCCCTCGTACAGCTCCCGCCGGTTTTCTTCTTCAATCATGATCTTCTCAGGTTCCGCCGCATAAGGATCCGCAATCAGCTCGGAACGCTGCATGGAGTCCTCGCCGGGGAGCAGATCGTCCAGATTGACCCGTTCCATAGGAAAGCTATCCTCTTTTGATTGCAGCCGCTGCTCAAAGGTGGCAAAGGCGGCAGAAATCAAATCCATCATAGCATTGCGGATGGCTTGTCCGGCATAGGTCAGGAACTTTATATTCTTGTCTGGGTCGTACAGGGAGATTGCACGAAGCAAGCCGATGCTTCCCTCCTGAATCAGATCATCGTGGTCAATACCAAGCTCACTGTTGCCCAGCCCCACGCTTTGATACAATTCATTTGCAACCTTTTGTATGTATCCCAGATTATTTTGAACCAGCTGCTCCTGCGCCTGTGCATCCCCTCGCTGAGCCAGTACGCAGAGCTGCTCATTTGTTTTTGGCTTCATGATCCTGTTCCGCCATCCGTTGTACCATGTGAAGAAGCGCCTGCCGCACTTCACCAAGAGAATCGGCGTCGGCAAGTTCCATCCCGGAGACACTGGCAATAATTAAATCCACAAACTGTTCCGGCGAAACGGATGGATGCAGCGCATCCTGCTCTTTCATCGTTTCCGAATACATCTGTTCCACCACTTCTTTGGTCAGCGGCTCCCCTGTTTCTGCGCCGATTTCTTTTTTGATCTCCCGCAAAACAGCCATAAACTGATTTTGGATATTGGTCAGGTCTGCCTGATAGACGGGCATCTTATTCAGAGCGGCAACCTGTGCTGCTTGCTGGGCTGCTTTCCTGGCATCGGGCTGTTCTTTCCCTGTCCCCAACAGCATGGAACTGAGCGTTTGAAATATCTGGTTCTGCACCACAAAACCGGAGGCGAGGGTATCATCAAAATACAGAGCAATCATGTTGGTAAGCTGCGCGAAGCGGCGGTTTTCCAGCAGACGGCTTACCACCTGCGGATTGGTTCTGCCGGTATAAAGGTTCCGTGCCGCTTCAGCGGACAATCCCAGCTCGGAA
>SFKI01000027.1 GCA_004554775.1 Subdoligranulum variabile | reverse complement strand
AAAACGGACAGGTTGAATCTTTTGCGGATGCTTTTTAATGGGAAAAGCGATCTTCTTAGGTCTAGAAAAGAAGCCTTTAAACTTGTGAATTCGGAAATTAGGGATACACTTGATACGGTAACGATAGGTGGAAAAACTTCAGGTTGGGTATCAAAGTATCTAGATGATTTTTTCAAAGAGACTGCAGATGAAATAAAAGACACTTTTACTGAAAAGAAATTCCGCAAGTATTTGGAGAGTGAGGATAAAAGAAAACATGTATTACGTTTATTTGAAGAAAATTTTTTTGAACTATACTCGCTTATTGAGCGATTGTATGGTATGATTAATGAGTAAGCAGTAAAGTAGCATACAAGTAGCAATGCTTGAGTAATCAAGGCCTTGATGTCAGTGTAGCAAGCTGAAGTGCCAAGGAACTAAGGTCACTATTTGGCTTTACCCCCCGCGCTGTGTCGTGCGATTCCTGGCCATGTGCAGATCATAGCACGCGCTTCGCGATTTGTTAGGAAAGTACTTGTGTGCTACTTACTGCTTATTTTTCTTTTGGAGGATTCCATGTTTACGGCAGAATCTTTTTGCAATGCTATTTGGGAAACATCATATTCAAAAGTTTCCCAAAGCGTAACGAAAGAGGCTTATAAAGAGTTTGAAATTCCCAAAAAGGGTGGTTCCAGAGTAATAAACTATCTCGATAGAAACACAGAGATGTGGAATCTGCAACAAAAATTACTTAGGAACTTTCTAGAAAAACAAAGTCTCCCCGTTTGTGTAAAGGGGTTTCGACAAGGTGAATGCTATCGAACTTTCTTGTCAGAGCACATTGGTTCGAAGTTTTTTTTGCGAATTGATATTTCGTCATTTTTTCCGTCGGTGAAAGAAGCACAAATCAAGGATGAGCTGTCCAGATTGTTGGCATGTGATTCTGATGAAGAAAAAGAAAAATTATTAAATTTAATATGTGCTATAACTACGCTGAATGGCTCCCTACCGCAAGGGGCGAGTACGTCTCCAGCGATATCTAACTTGGTGATGGCAAGAATTGATCAAAGAATAACAAAGTATTGTCAAGTGTTTGATATTCGATATTCAAGATATGCTGATGACTTGTTGTTTTCAAGTGCCAAATTTGATTTTAAAAATAGAAAGTGGTTTCTAAAGAAAATCAAATATATTTTGTCTTCTCAGAATTTGAATCTGAACTATTCTAAAATAAAGTTTGGAGAAGATGTGTTGGTACTTAATGGATATACAATTTCGGATAATGGCATTTGTTTATCAAGGAGCCGCCTTTCGGACATTAGACATGTGGTTGCTTTTGCGAAGAAAAATCACGGTCTTATAAAAACATACGGAAGTGAGAAATTTCTTCTCGAGGTAAACAAATTGTCGTTGAGACATCGAGATTTAAGTGAATATCCATTTCAAACTGTTTTTCAATTTGTGCAATATATGTGTGGATATAGAGCTTTCTTGATTTCATTGGTAGACTTTGATTATGAAGAAACTCCATTTCAAAAACAGCTACAACATTTAATTAGAAAATTGGAAACACAAATTGCCCGGTATACATAATCTGCCACAGAACCTATCGAAAGGGGAGAAATCAATTGCAAGTTATCAAAGATATATTGTTTTGAAGTAAAGTTACCGTTGTAGTACGCGATACAGCTTTCCAAGTGTTTCTTGGAAACTGGAACACCGTAAAGGCTCTTCTTGCGGATGGAGCAATTAAACAAAGCGGCTATCTCGATTGGAAACTCCATAATCCTTTGTAACCATTTCTATAGAGTCATCAAGACTATTGCGGCGCTCGGGGGACATATATTGTAAGTATATAGTGGTGAAACTACATGGGACAAGTGCGCCCATTTTTAGCCGCTCGGTTCCAGGTAATACCGGAACCGGGCGGCTTTTTGCTTTTCCCCCTCTCCACACCTCTCCCCCTAGTATAAATTTACCGGCTGGGAAGAAAAGTTATCTACCAGCCGTTTACATAGATCCGCAAATCTCAACGAAAAACGAAAGCGAGGCAAAAACCATGAACATTGGCATCGATCACGGCTACTACGCTATCAAGACGCGGCATTGTTCTTTCCCAGCCGGTCTTACAGCCTACGGCAGCCACGAACCTTACACCCGCCAGGGACTCCTTGAGTCCGGCGGGTGTTTTTTTGTTTGCGGCACCGGACGGCAGCCAATCCAGCGCGACAAAACCATCAACGACAACTACTACCTGCTGACGTTGGCAGCATTGGCGCAGGAAATCCGCAGCCGAGGCGCACCCACCGAGTGTACGGTTCGAATTGCGGCGGGGCTGCCGCTGACCAGCTATGGCCGTGACAAGCCGAAGTTTCGCAGCTATCTGCTTCGTCCTTCCCAGCCGGTTCAGTTCCGCTACGAAGGTGTGGAATACAGCATCACCATCGCAGATGTGCAGCTGTTTCCCCAGGGCTTTGCGGCATTGATGGCCGAGCCGGATCTGCTGACCGACGAACCGTCGCTGCTGCTCATGGACATCGGCGGCTGGACGGTGGATCTGATGCGGATCGACAACGCCCTGCCGGTAGCGGAAACGGCGCATAGCCTGGAACTGGGGATGATCCGCTGCATCGATGAGATTCGGGAGCGGGTCCGCCAGGAAACCGGACTTTCACTTACCGATGCTCAGATTGAGCAGATACTGGCAGGCTAGCCCTGCAGCCTGTCGGACGAGGTGCGCAGTATCGTGAACAAACAGGGCCGGCTGTATACCGAGCGGTTGTTCTCCGCGGTTATGGAAGCGGGCTTTGACCTGCATGCTATGCCGCTGGTCATGCTGGGCGGTGGGGCCTGCATTGTGAACCGCCACATCAGCCCCAAAGACGGCCTGTGCCGCGTGATTCCGCTGCTGGATGACCGGGTGAACGTCATCGGTTTCGAGCGCGCCTTGGGCCGCGTTCAAGGCGCGGTGAGCGAGGGGTGAAGCGCCCGCAATACGTTTTCAGGCCGCAACTGAGCATCCCGGATCACCGGAAAGCTTGGGCTTATCTTCAGCAGATGCCGGCAAATCAGCGCAAAGATTTTCTGGTACGCGCAATCCTGGCCGAGGAACAACGGGACACCTTCAAACAGATGCTGCGGGATATAATCCGAGAAGAACTCACATACGGCGGTGTGATCCAGGAATCTACAAAACCGACTGCGGAGAAAGAGGTACCCAAACAAACGCTGGATTTTTTGGCGTCCCTCTGCGACTGATCGCTCAATCTCTATTGTTGCTTATGATGTGTTTTGGACATTGCATTCGATGTATTATCGTTGGTTTTTGTGAATGGCTTTCTTCTTGCGTTTGCAGTTGCTTTGCTTGTGAAACTTGATCAAGGCAATGGGCTTGAAACTCTGTATGCGCATTGCTCAAGTATCTGCGTAACGCTAGGGCAACAGGTGCAGGCAGGACAGGTAATTGCTTATGTGGGACATACAGGACGAGCTACCGGAAGTCACTTGCACTTTGAAGCCTACATCGGCGGTCAGCGTACAGACCCAATTACATTGGTTTGGTAAGCATTATATCCATTTCACAAACTGAGTTGTTTTCCGCTTATCTCAAATGGAAGGGGAGGAAAAGGTTGGCGAAAACTTAGCCCCACAAGCTGCAGAGGACCGTGGCAAACAAACCGCCGGCAGCTATGGCAACATTGGAGATGGACAAGGGAAATTCTGGTTTTCATATCAAAGCCCATTGGCATACACCCAATAGAAGCTGTCGTTTACATGGCAGTAGGCGCGGACGTAGGTATCATTTAGAGCAGCATACCTCAAGAAAGCAACAAAATAGAAGGAGGAAACCCACGATTTTGTCTGACCGGATGACTGTAAAAACTGTGCAGCCAAGGTGGTTGGTACCTAACCGAAACATGCAGTGCGACGCCAAAAACGGTGAGTATTTTTTGCATTTTGAAACGCAATGGGAAAATCGGTTGCTCGCCCTTGAGGTATCTGATATAATAGAGGCGCTGAGGGCATTTGATGCCCGTCCGGTACCGCAACCTAAAGGAGAGGAAAAACTGATGATTCGGATTGCAGTGGCAGAAAATTCGCCCGAGGAAATGGCCCGGATGACAGACTATTTGGAACGATATCGGCAGGAGCACGAGCTGGTATTTCAGGTGAGCTGTTTTGCCGATGGTGCTGACCTTATGGAGTATTATCAGCCGGTGTATGATGTGATTTTTCTGGATATCGAGATGCCCAATATGGATGGAATGGCCACAGCGCGGCGGATCAGGAACGTTGATGCCGAGGTCATACTGGTATTTGTCACCCACATGGCCCAATATGCGCTGAAGGGATACGAGGTGCGGGCCATGGATTTTCTGGTCAAGCCGTTGGAATATGAGGCGTTTGCCTTCCGCATGGATCTGCTGCTCCAGCGCGTTTCTGGCCAGAATGAACGGGAACTGCTGCTGAGTAACCGCAACGAAACCCGGAAGATTTCGGTGGATCGACTGATCTATGTGGAAGCCAACAAACATAAGATGTGCTTTCATACGGAAAGTGGCGTCTTTGAAACCAACTGCACCATGAAATGGGTAGAGGAACAGCTGGAAGGCGCCGACTTTTTCCGCTGCGACCACGGGTTGCTGGTCAATTTGCGGTATGTCACATGGGTAGGGCAAAATGAATTGTTGGCCGGGGGCAATCGGCTGAAAGTAAGCCGCCCCAAGCGCAAACAGTTCATGCAGGCTCTGGCGGATTATCTCGGGGGGACCCTATGAGTGATATTTTTGCGATGCTCCGGGGCAACCAGTATATCACGGAAATATTGGGGGCCTGCCTTCTGTTTATGCTGCCTCACCGCAGGCGCGAACTCTTCTGGCTTCGCGTCGTGGTATTCTGCCTTGTGGCGGAGCTGGTCTCTTTCTTTGTCATGAACAGCGCCTGGTCCCGAGCAATCTGGCAAAGCCCTGCCAACGTGGTGGTCAGCTGTACAATCTTTATTGCGGCATTTTCGTTGGTGTCTGCGCTGTTTATTGTCTTTTGCTGCCCCGCCGACTGGAAAGAGCTGGTCTATTGTGTGGCGTTGGGCCTGTGTATTCAGCACTTTTCTGCGGCGTTTCAGTTGCTACTGCTGGGAACGGTGCCCGGCAGTGGGCTGGGCTATGCGTTCCTCATCGAGTTTCTTACCGTGCCGGTTATCTATTTAATCTTTTATCGCTACAGTATCCGGCGTATCTGCGAAAACGGCGTCTACCAGCTGGACAACCTAAGGCTCACGGCTGCTACCTGCCTGATTTTCCTAGTGGCAGCATTCACCAGCGTAGCGGTGAAGGGAACCCATCCCCCAGCCGACAGCCCGCTGTTCCTGCTGTGCCAAATCTATGAGATGCTGTGCTGCTTTTTCCTGATGTGGATCCAGGTGAACCAGAAACAGGCCCTGGACTACCAGCACGAACTGGATATGCAAAGCTATGTGCAGCATATGGGGTATGAGCAGCTGGAAAACAGCCGCCAGAATCGTGATCTTCTTACCCATCTGATGCATGATCTGAAACATCAGGTAGCCAATATGCTGGTTCCCCAGAGCGATTCCCAGCGCGATGACCTGCTGCGTCAGATTGAGCAGAATCTGATGCTGTACGACGGGGAATACTGGATGAAGAACGAGGCGCTGAACACTGCGTTGGTGGAGCGCAGCCTGTATTGCCGGGAGCATCACGTCCAGATCATGTGTGTGGCGGACTGTGAAAGTTTGCAGTTTGTCAAAACGGGGGATTTGTATCTGCTTTTGCGCAACGGCTTGGATAATGCCATAGAGGCGGTGTGCCAGTTGGGAACCCCTGAACGCCGGGTGGTGGATCTTAAAGTGTACTGTTGGGAGCGGGTACTGATGATCCAAATCCAGAATCCGTATGCCGGGCGGCTGGTTTTCCGCAACGGATTGCCCCGAACCACCAAGACCGACCCCCGGTTCCATGGGTACGGCCTGAAGCTGATCCGGCAGATCGCAAAAAAATACGGCGGTGAGATGACGGTCAATGCCGATCATCAGACCTTTTCGCTGCGGGTGATTTTGCCGATCCCGGATAGAGATAACGTATAAAAAGCGGGCCTGAAAAGCCCGCTTTTTTGTTACAAACGCAATGTGTGCAAAGAGAATGACAAAGTGTGCAAAGACACTTGAGATTCCGGGAAAAATGATGATAATGAAATCAGGTTATGAAGGCGCCCATAAACAACAAACAGTAAATCCCACCCTGAACCCCTGGGAAAAGGAGAGAAACGGAGGTAAAAAAATGAAAAAGGCAATCAAAATGGTGACGGCCCTCACCATGGTGTTTGCACTGGCTGCCAGCCTGTTCGGTTGCGCTTCCAAGCCGACCGTCACCGACGTGCAGCTGATGATGACGGCAGACAAAGAAGAGTACATTATCGGTGAGAGCTTTGACCCCACCGGCATTATGCTTACCGAGGTCTACTCTGACGGAACCCGTCAGGAAGTCACCGATTACACTTACACCCCTGATGGCCCCCTGACCGCGGACGACACTGTGGTGACCATCCAGTACGGCGACTACACCTTTGAAAATCCCATCACGGTCATCTCTGCCAGTGACAAAATCGTCCTGACGTTGAACAACGGCGTTGACCGCTGCGAACTCCACGCCGACGGCACATTGGAATTGCGGGGCGGATTCCTGGACTATGCCGGCCCCGAGAAAGGCCACTGGAGCTGGGATGGCGAGACCCTGAAAATAATGCTTCCCATCTACCGCAGCATGGAGGACTTTGATGATTTCGAAACCGAAATGCAGTTGGAGTATGATGAGCAGAACAACGTATCCTTCAAATACCAGCTCAAAGGCAACTGGACGATGAACTACTTCTGCTCCTATGCCGACTGGTCTCAGGTACTGACTCCGGATGTGAAGTATCCACAGTAAAGAGGAGGAACTGCAATGAAAAAAAACAATCTGCTCCGAGGCTTTACCTCGGTGGTCGCCTTTGTAGAGGCCGTAGCGTTGGGGCTGTCCTTTGCAGCGTTTGACAATGCGGCGGTCATCAACAACGCCCTGGGTGTTTCCACCAGCAAGCTGGTACTCAAGGACGGCATCGAGAGCGAGGCCGATGTGGAAAAACCCCAGTATTTTATCAGTGACTTTGCCCAGGACGTGAACAACCCCACCGAGGCGGAGATCGCAACCAAAAATGAGGCTGTGGCAGCCTTTGTGGAACAGGAAGAGGAGGAAGGCGCGGTCCTGCTGCAGAACAGCAACAACGCCCTGCCCCTGGCCGCAGGCAGCAAGGTCACACTGTTCGGCCAGGCTACTGTGAATCCCTACATGAAAGGCAACTCCGGCGGCGGTAGCGGTGGTACCCAGGTTACCTATGTGGACGCCCTGACCGATCCCGAACGTGCAGGCTTTCAGGTGAACCAGGCGCTGATTGATGCGTATAAAGCACTGGATGAAGGCGGTTTGAAGAGAAGTTCTTCCGCCCGTACCATCGGCGAAGCACCCAAGTCGGTGTACACCGATGAGGTAAAGGCCACCTTCCAGAACTATTCCGATGCAGCCATCGTGATCCTGGCCCGGGAAGGTGCCGAGTCCAACGACCTGTATACCAAGGACAGCGAAGGTATCAGCCAGCTGGCTCTGCACCAGGACGAGAAGGACATGCTGGATGTGGTCAAACAGTACAAAGATCAGGGCGTGTTCAAAAAGGTCATCGTTCTGCTGAACAGCGGCCACCCCATGGAGGTCAAGGAACTGGCCAACTACGGTGTAGATGCCATCTTGCTCATCGGTGGCCCCGGCCGGAGCACCGGTTTTCGCGGTGTGTCTGACCTGCTGGTGGGCAATGTCAACCCCTCTGGCCGCCTGGTGGACACCTACGCTTCCAACTCCCTGTCCGCCCCGGCTACGGTGAACTTTGGTGAGTTCACCTACACCAACAGTTCCGATGTGGCCAAGGGCATGACGGACAACGCCGCCGAAGGCAAATACTACGTGGTCCAGGCCGAAGGCATCTATGTGGGCTACAAATACTACGAGACCCGCTACGAGGATCTGATTCTGGGCCAGGGCGGCGCCGATGCCAACGTGGGTATCTGGGATTCCCAGGGCAGCAGCTGGAACTATGCCGATGAGGTTTCCTATCCCTTCGGCTACGGCCTGTCCTACACCACCTTCGCCCAGACCATGGACGAAACCACAGATAACGGCGACGGCACCATGACCGTCAAGGGTACCGTCACCAACACCGGCAGCGTGGCCGGCAAGTCGGTGGTGGAGCTCTACGCCCAGACTCCCTACGGCGACTACGAGAAAGAAAACAACGTGGAGAAGTCCGCTGTACAGTTGGTGGGCTTCACCAAGACCGATCTGATCGAGCCTGGTGCCACCGTGGACTACGAGATTACCTTTGACAAATACTTCCTGGCCAGCTACGACTACACCAATGCCAAGGGCTATATCATGAGCCAAGGCGACTACTACCTGGCTGTCGGAGACAATGCCCATGATGCCCTGAACAACATCCTGGCCAAGAAACAGGCCACTGGTATGTACGAAGAAAACGGCAATGCGGTCAACGGCGACGCCAACAAGGTCTACACCTGGAATGAGGCGGCACTGGACACCGAAACCTACAAATCCACCGAGTACGGCGAAGTCACCAACCGCCTGGACGAAGCCGACCTGAACCATTGGATCGAGAACGGCGTGACCTACCTGTCCCGTAAGGACTGGGCCGGCACCTATCCTCAGCAGGCTACCCAGATCACGGCCACCGAGGAAATGATCGCCAAGCTCTGCGACGGCAACTACACCAAGGCCGAGGATGCACCTTCCGCTTTGAGCGTTCCCGTGGGCGTGGACAGCGGCCTCCAGCTGGCCGATATGTACGGGCTGGACTACGATGATCCCCTGTGGGATACCTTCATCAACCAGATCCCTCTGGCTGATCTGATCGCCAACACCATGGAGAACGGCGGCATTGGTGAAAACCTGAGCATCGGTTCCCCCGCCACCAGCAACGGCGACGGCCCCGACGGCATCGCCGGCAACGCCTACGTCAACGAGAGCGTGGCAGCTGCTTCCTGGAGCAAGGAGATGCTGGCCAAACGCGGTTACTACATGGGCGAGGATGCCGTGCTGGCTAAGAGCGCACACCAAGTCTGGTGCCCCGGTATTAATACCCACAGAACCCCCTTCGGCGGCCGCAACTTCGAATACTACAGTGAAGATCCCATCCTGGCTTACGAACTGTCCGCCGCCCAGACCGCCGAAATGGAGGCTAAGGGTGTGTCGGTAGGTCCCAAGCATTTCTTCGCCAACGATCAGGAAACCTGGCGTACCGGCGTTTCTACCTTCGGCAACGAGCAGGGATTCCGTGAAATTCAGCTCCGCGCTTTCGAGGGCGCCTTCACCAAGGGCGGCGCCAGCAGCGTCATGACCTGCTTCAACCGTGTGGGTCTGACCTGGATCGGCCACTCCAGTGACATTCAGGACGGCATCCTGCGTGGTGAATGGGGCTTCCAGGGTTTCGTCATCACCGATGCCGCCGGTGTCAACTCCTACATGCACTCTGTGGATGCCCTGATGAACGGCACCGATATGTTCTGCTACACCTCTGGTGCTGCGGGCGACAGCCGTATCAAGAAAATCAACGCAGCCATCCGCGAAAACGATGACGGTAGCATCGTAGAACAGCTCAAAGAAATCAACCACAGAATCTTTTACACCTACGCCCACTCTCATTTGATGAACGGTCTGGCTTCGGCCTACGACATCGTCTCGGTCACCCCGTGGTGGCAGCCTGTGATCCTGGGCGGCAACATCGCCCTCATCGTGATCACCGCCGGACTGTATGCGCTGTTCCTTGTCAACGAAAAAAAGAAGAAGACCAAGGAGGTCAAGTAAGGTGAAAAAGTTGCTTGCAAGCCACAATGTTGGCTATAAAATCGGCCTGCTTGGCGGCGCCATCGGTCTGATCACCGCCGTCATTTACACGGTATACAGCACCTCGGTGGGACATTTCGACCCGGTGGTGCTGGGGCTGATGGTCCTGGGCGTCTGCGGCGCGGTGTTCGCAGCCCTGTCCGACAAGAGATCCGCCCCCCTGGTCCCCGCCATCCTGTTCTCCCTGGCGTTCGGTATGTACATCAATGACCGCGTCATCATGTTTGAAGAGATGATCAACAAAATCTACGGCATGAACGAACGCGGCGCGATCCTGGAAGTGGTCATCGCCATCCTGGTCCTGCAATTTGTCAGTATCCTGCTGAGCATGATCGCCTGCTTTACCAGCGATCGCAAATAATCGGAACCTTACCCGGGAGAGATCCAACAGCATAGTGTTTCCTGCTGGGTCTCTCCCTTTTTCTATTCCATGACGAGAAGAGTGCGGTGATACATGCAAAAGATTCTTTTTAACCAGGGCTGGTGCTTTACGCGGCTGGAAAACGCCGGAAACGGAGGCGAACCGCAGCCCGTCACCCTGCCCCACGACGCCATGCTGGCCGAACCGCGCACCCCGGAATCTGCGGGAGGCACCAACACCGGCTGGTTCGTCGGATCGGATTATCTCTACGAAAAAACCTTTACAGCCCCCGCCGAATGGGTCGGCCAACAGGTCTTTGTGGCCTTTGAAGGCGTCTACCACCGGGCCGAGGTTTGGCTCAACGGGGAACAGCTGCTCTTTTTCCCCAACGGTTACCTGCCCTTCCGGGTGGAGCTGACCCGGCATCTGCGCTACGGAGAGGAAAATACCCTCCGGGTCATTGCCCGTAACGCCGACCAACCCAACAGCCGGTGGTATTCCGGTGCCGGGATCTACCGCTCCGTCTGGCTGCTGCTGCTCCCCCAGGAGCATCTGGCGCTGGACGGTGTAAAGATCCGTACGCGGGACTATACCATCCCCTCCATCGAGGTGGCACTGGATGCGCCCTGCGCCGGGGACGCCTGTGTGGAAATTCTGGACGGCGAGACGCTGCTTTCCCGGCAGACCGTCTCTTTGTCTGGGCAGGTCCGTCTGCCTCTGGATCTGCCCGGAGCCCAACTCTGGAGCCCGGAGCATCCCAAGCGCTATCTCTGCCGCGTGCAGTTCGGCCAGGATGTGCGGGTGATATGGTTCGGCATCCGCCAGATCCGGTGCGACGCCAAACAGGGATTCTGCCTCAACGGGCAGCGGATCATCCTGCGCGGCGCCTGTATCCATCATGACAACGGCCTGCTGGGCGCGGTATCCCACCCCTTTGCGGAGGAGCGCAAGGTCCGCCTGCTGATGCAGGCCGGCTACAACGCCATCCGCGCGGCACACAACGCCTGCTCCCCCGCCCTGCTGGACGCCTGCGACCGGCTGGGCATGCTGCTGGTCGATGAATACGCCGATATGTGGTATATCCACAAGACCCGGTATGACTACGCCGACTACCTGCCTGACCGCTGGCAGGAGGATTTGAAAATTCTGGTGGACAGAGACTTCAATCATCCTGCGGTGGTGATGTACTCCATCGGCAATGAGGTGGCAGAGACAGCCCAAAAGCGTGGCATCGAACTCACAGGTCAGATGGTGGAATATCTCCACGCAATGGACGACCGCCCTGTGACCTGCGGCGTCAACATCTTCTTCAACTTCCTCAGCTCCCTGGGCCTGGGGGTCTACAGCGACAAAAACGCTGAAAAAGAGGCCCGGCAGGCGGAAAAACGCAAGGGCGTTTCCAAAAAGAAAAAGGCCGTGGGCAGCGAATTCTTCAACAACCTGGCCGGCCTGGCCGGTTCCGGCTTTATGAAGTTCGGCGCTACCCTGCACGGCAGCGACGTGAAGACCCGGGATGCCTACGCCCGCATGGACGTGGCCGGTTACAACTACGGCATTGACCGGTACCGCAAGGATTTCCGGCGCTATCCCGACCGGGTGATCCTGGGAAGCGAGACCTTCTGCTCCGACGCCTACCGCTTCTGGGAACTGGCCAAGGAGCATCCCGCCCTGATCGGCGATTTCGTGTGGTCGGGCATGGATTATATCGGCGAATGCGGCATCGGCGCCTGGGAGTACAAAGACTATGCGCCGGAATTTGACCATGGTGTGGGCTGGCTGACCGCCGGTGCCGGACGGCTGGACATCACCGGCCGTCCCAACGGGGAAGTCGCCTACACCCAGGTGGCCTTTGAACTTTCGCCCATCCGCATCGGCGTGGTGCCGGCCGACAACGCAGGCGCGCCCCATTCGCCGTCTGCCTGGCGGATGACCAATGCATGGGAAAGCTGGTCCTGGAACGGTTGCGAAGGGAAGACGACCCAAGTGGAGGTGTACGCCCGCGGGGCCCGGGTCGCCCTCTTCCTCAACGGCGAAAAACTGGGGGAGAAGAGCCCGCAGAAGGACTGCCGGGTGGTATTTCCGGTAACCTACCGGCCCGGGGTGCTGCTGGCGGTGGCATACGATGCCGATGGCAACGAACTGTGCCGCACCAGCCTGCAAAGCGCCCAGGGGGAAACCCGCCTTACCATTTGCCCCGAACAGCCCGATGTGGCACCGGGAGAACTCTGCTATATCCGCCTTCGGTATACCGACGGGCAGGGAGCCCTCAAGCCGCTGGCCCGCGGCCTGATTCATGTTTCGGTCAAAGGTGGCACCCTTCTGGGGCTGGGCAACGGATGCCCTTATAACGATACGGGGTATCTCACCTCTAGCACCGACACCTACTACGGAGAAGCGCTGGCCATTGTGCGACCGGACGGCTCCGGTCCCGTGCAGTTCGCGGCGGAAAGCCCGCTGGGGTCGGCACAGACAGAAATCCCATGGAGAGAGGAAGGAAGGCAATGGCCATGAGTCGTACCGGTAAGCTGGGACCCTGGGAAGCGGTGGTCCGCTGCTGGAAAGCACATCCCCGTATTGCCCAGTTCATCACCTATTTTATGGTGGGCAACCTGGCCACGGTGGTGCAGCTGGTGCTCATTCCCGTTTTGCAGCCCATTCTGGGCGGCACCAGCCTGGTGGATGTGGACTTGCATCTGTTCGGCCCGATCGGTGATCCCCAGGCCATGACCACGGTGACCACCGCAGGCCAGACCGTCAGCGGGTTGAACCCTTACTATGTTTTCAACTTTACCGGCGGACCGGTGAACACCCTGGTGACAAGGACCCTCAACGGCATCACAGGCAGTTACCTGGCTCACGGCGGGGTTGCCTACTTTCTGGCAACGTTCATCCCGCTGATCCTCTCCCAGGTCGTCAGCTTCTTCCTGCAGCGCAAAGTGACCTTCAAGTCCAGCGGCAATATCGCCTGGCAGGCTATGTGGTATTTTGCGGCCTTCCTGGTCATCACGGTCGGGGCCAACGCCCTGTACGGAATCTATCAGCCCTGGCTGTACAGCACTCTGGGGGAGGCCATCGGTGGTCTGATCGCGGCGTTCCTCCAGTGCTGCATCGCCTTCTGGGTGTTCTTCCCCATTATGAAACTGATCTTCCCCAGCCAGAAAAAGGCATAACCATTCTTTCTCCGCAAAAAGCCATAGGCAACGTCTGAAAAGACAACTTGAATCAAACGCAAAGGCAGCCCTCTTTCCCGGCGGCCCCTCGAGGTCCGTCGGAAGAAGGCTGCCTTTGCGTCTGCAAGAATCAACCTGGAAAAAAGCGAACAAAAATCCAGTAAAATGAACATCCATGACTATCCGTTGCCAGACGCAGGATGTATGATAAACACAGAACCGGCGCTCAGTCCGTTTCTCCGAACTGTTTGCGGTAAGCCTGGGGCGTAAAACCGGTCTGCTTGCGAAATACCCGGAAAAAATAGTTGTAGTCGGCAATGCCGATTTTCTGGCAGATTTCGCTGTTGGTCAGCTTGGTGGTGGTGAGCAGCTGCATGGCGTGCCGGATGCGCAGCTGCCGCACATACTCATGGATGCCGCAGCCGTAGGTCTGTTTGGAAAGTTCATACAGCGCTGTGCGTCCCACGCCCAAGGCGGTGCAGATCCGCTCGCTGGAAAGATCTTCGGCCAGATGTTCCGATACAAAGTGGTTGAGCCGTTCTTTCAGGCTGCCGGGCACCAGCCGGGCCATCTGGGCCTGGCACAGCGCCTGGGCCGAAAAGGAAAGCAGATCCCCGGCCGCGCGCAAAATGCGGTAGGGGGTGCGGGGCAGCTGCCGGTAGGCTTTGGACAGGTCATCTTCCGCAATGCCGTACTTCCGGCACAATTCCCGGGCCCGGCGCCATTCCGCTTCCTCGTCCGCCCCCTGCACAATGTGGCTCAGCAGCAGATAGCCCACCACCACTCCGTCCACCTGGATGGGGGTGATGGCCTCGATCAGGCCGGCATGGCAGGGATAGATTAGCGTTTTGCGCTCCTGCCGGGCCTGGCGGCAGGCTTTCTGGTCACACAGCCGGCAACCCAGAGCCCCTTCCGGGGTGGCTCGCACCAGTTGGCAAAAGGCCGGCAGATTCGAAGGATAGGACAAAACATCCACGCCCCACTCGTCAAACACGACGGTGCGTAAACCGGTCAATTCGTAAAAATCCTGAAGAAGAACCAGCAGTTCTTTCTTGTCGAAGACCGCACCCATGTCCTTCGCCTCCTTGTTTGTCCCTTTATCTGTATTGTAAACGGCGCCGGTGGCGCTGTCAATCTTCTCTCCATTCTCTATCTCACAGGCGGTGATCTTATGAAAAAAATTGAACAAAAATCCACTGCGCTGGGCATTGAGCTAGGCTCTACCCGCATCAAGGCAGTGTTGGCGGGCCCCGACGGTTCGGTGCTGGTCAGCGGCGCCCACGACTGGGAAAACTATTTTGAGGGCGGGTACTGGACCTACCCCCTGACGGAAGTCTGGGAGGGCATCCAGGATGCCTACCGCCATCTGGCCAAAGAGTATCAGAAAACCTACGGCGAACCGCTGACCACGGTGGGGGCCCTGGGTGTTTCCGCCATGATGCACGGCTATCTGCCCTTCGACCGGGACGGCCACCAGCTGGCGGCTTTCCGCACCTGGCGTAACACCACCACCCAGACTGCCGCCGAGGCGCTGACCCAGCGGTTCCACTTCAACATTCCCCAGCGGTGGAGCGTGGCCCATCTCTACCAGGCCATCCTCAACGGGGAAAGCCACGTCAGGAACATTGACTTCCTGACCACGCTGGCGGGGTATGTGCACTGGCAGCTCACAGGGGAAAAGGTGCTGGGCATCGGGGATGCCTCGGGCATGTTCCCCATCGACAGTGCCGCCTGCAACTACGACGCCGCCATGATGGCAAGTTTCGATGAACTGCTGGCAGGGGCCGGAATGCCCTATCGCCTGCAGGACCTGCTGCCCCGGGTACTCTGCGCCGGGCAGGATGCTGGATCCCTCACGGAGACGGGGGCACATCTGTTGGACCCCACCGGTACGCTGACCCCCGGCGTGCCGGTTTGCCCGCCCGAGGGAGATGCCGGGACCGGTATGGCCGCCACCAATACGGTGGCGGTGCGTACCGGCAATGTGAGTGCAGGCACCTCCATCTTTGCCATGGTGGTGCTGGAAAAGATGCTGAAAAGCGTCTACCCCGAGATCGATCTGGTCACCACACCGGACGGAGCTCCGGTGGCCATGGTCCACTGCAACAACTGCACCAGCGACCTGAACGCCTGGGTGAACCTGTTTGTCCAGGTGGCTGCCCTGTGCGGCACACAAGTGCAGGCATCCCAGCTGTTCCCGCTGTTCTTCCATGCCTCGCTGGAGGGTGCGCCGGACTGCGGTGATGTGGTGCCAGTGAACTACTATTCCGGCGAGGGAGTGACCCACTTTGACGCGGGCCATCCGCTGCTGCTGCGCACGGCGGGCAGCGACTTCTCTCTGCCCAACCTCATGCGGGCGCACATCTATTCAGCCATGGCCACCCTGAAGATCGGGCTGGACATTCTCCAGGGGGAGAATGTGGCGGTGGACCGTCTGCTGGGCCACGGCGGACTCTTCAAGACTCCCGGTGTTGCCCAGCGGTATCTGGCGGCGGCTGCCCAGGCGCCCGTCACCGTCATGGAAACGGCCGGGGAAGGCGGCCCCTACGGCATGGCCCTGCTGGCCGGTTATCGGCTGGCGGTGCTGCAAGGCTGCCCGCTGAACCTGGCGGATTACCTGGAACAGAAGATTTTTGCCGGCTCCATGGGCACCACCCTGGAACCCAGGGAAGAGGATGTGCGCGGATTTACCGCGTTCCTGGAACGATACAAGGCTGCTTTGCAGGCGGAACGCGCCGCCGTGGAGCATTTCTAATCACAAAGAAAACAAGGAGTGTAACCGTATGAAATTCTTCATTGATACCGCCAACGTGGAAGAAATCCGCAAAGCCAACGACATGGGCGTGATTGCCGGTGTCACCACCAACCCCAGCCTCATCGCCAAGGAGGGCCGGGACTATGCCGAGACCCTGGCGGAGATCGCTACCATCGTGGACGGCCCCATCTCCGGCGAAGTCAAGGCCACCACCACCGACGCCGAAACCATGGTGAAGGAGGGCGAAGCCATCTACGCCCTGGACCCCGCCCACATGGTGGTGAAAATTCCCATGACCGCCGAGGGCCTGAAGGCCATCAAGGCTCTGTCCGCCAAGGGCATCCCCACCAACTGCACCCTGATCTTCTCCGCCAACCAGGCTCTGCTGGCCGCCCGGGCCGGTGCTACCTACGTCAGCCCCTTCCTGGGCCGTCTGGACGACATCTCCCAGCCCGGCATCGAGCTGATCCAGAGCATCCATGATATGTTCCTGAACTACCCCGACATCGAGACCCAGATCATCGCTGCCAGCGTCCGCAATCCCATCCATGTGAACGACTGCGCCCTGGCCGGTGCGGACATCGCCACCGTGCCCTACAAGGTCATCGAGCAGATGATCCATCATCCCCTGACCGATTCCGGTATCGAGAAGTTCAAGGCCGATTACATCAAGGTGTTTGGTGAGTGATATGACAAAACAAGAAAAACTGGCGCTGCAGAAAGCAGCCTGCAAGGTGCGCATGGGCGTGATCGAATCCACCCACGGCGCCAAGGCCGGACATCCCGGCGGCAGCCTGTCCGCTGCCGATATGTTCGCCTATCTGTATAACAAGGAACTGCGGGTGGACCCTGCCGACCGGGACCGGTTCGTCCTCTCCAAGGGCCACACCGCGCCGGGCCTGTACAGCGCCCTGGCTTATCGTGGCTTCTTCCCGGTGGAGGACCTGCCCACCCTGCGCCACATCGACAGCTACCTGCAGGGCCACCCCAACATGAACACGGTGCCCGGCGTGGATATGTCCACCGGCAGCCTGGGCCAGGGTGTTTCCTGCGCTGCGGGCATGGCCAAAGCCGCCAAGTACCTGAACAAGGACAATGTGCGGGTGTACACCCTGCTGGGTGACGGCGAAATTGCCGAGGGCGAAGTGTGGGAAGCCTTCCTCTTTGCTGCCCACTACAAGCTGGACAACTTCTGCGTCATCATCGACCTGAACGGTCTGCAGATCGACGGCGCCACCAAGGACGTTATGAACACCGACCCCGTGAACTCCAAGCTGCGGGACTTCGGTTTCCGTGTGGTGTCCATCGATGGCCATGACTTCGCCCAGATCGAGGACGCGTTCCAGTACTTCCACGCCCAGACCGGCGCCCCTACTGCCATCCTGATGCACACCACCAAAGGCAAGGGCGTCAGCTACATGGAGAACAGCGTGGGCTGGCACGGCAAGGCCCCCAACGACGAGGAATACAAGATCGCCATGGATGAGCTGCAGGCTCATATGGCGGAACTGGAGGCGCAGGAATGAGTGACGTGAAGAAGATCGCCACCCGCGACAGCTACGGCGCCGCGCTGGTGGAACTGGCGAAAGATCACCCCGACGTGGTGGTGCTGGATGCCGACCTGGCTGCCGCCACCAAGACCGGTATGTTCAAGAAAGCCTATCCTGACCGCCATTTTGACTGCGGCATTGCGGAAGGCACAGCTTTGCCATGTTTGCGGCGGGCCGCGCCTTTGAGCAGGTGCGCAACTCCATCGGCTACCCCCACCTGAACGTGAAGATCGGCGCCACCCACGGCGGTATCTCGGTGGGGGAGGACGGCGCTTCCCATCAGTGCTGCGAGGACTTCGCCCTCATGCGGTCCATCCCCGGCATGACGGTGCTCTGCCCCTCCGACGACGTGGAAGCCCGGGCCGCCGTCAAGGCTGCCTACGAGCATGACGGTCCCGTCTATCTGCGTTTTGGCCGTCTGGCTCTGCCGGTGTTCCATGACGAAGCAACTTTCAAGTTCGAGATCGGCAAGGGCGAACAGCTCACCGAGGGCGACGACGTGGCCATCATCGCCACCGGCCTGGAAGTGAACGAGGCCCTCATCGCCGCCGAACAGCTGAAAAAGGAGGGCATCCAGGCCCGGGTCATCAACCTGTGCACCGTCAAACCTCTGGACGAGGAGATGGTGCTGAAAGCCGCCCGGGAATGCGGCGCGGTGGTCACCTGCGAAGAGCACAGCATCTTCGGCGGCCTGGGCGAAGCGGTGGCCGGTGTGCTGGGCGAAAAGTGTCCCACCCCCATGCGTCGTGTGGGCGTCAAGGACGTGTTTGGTCATTCCGGCCCCGCCTGGGAACTGCTGGAACAGTTCGGCCTGCGTTCCGACGCCATCGTGGCCGCTGTGAAGGAGCTGGTCTGAGATGATCGCCATCGGATGCGACCACGGCGGATACGAACTCAAGCAGAAGATCCTGGCTCACCTGCGGGACCGCGGGCTGGAATACCGGGACTTCGGCTGTGATTCCACCGCCTCGGTGGATTATCCCGTCTACGGCAAGGCGGTGGCCCATGCGGTGGCAGCTGGCGAATGCGAAAAAGGCATCGTCATCTGCAGCACCGGCATCGGCATCTCCATTGCTGCCAACAAGGTGCCCGGCGTCCGCTGTGCCCTGTGCGGGGATTGCTTCTCCGCCCGGGCCACCCGGCAGCACAACAACGCCAATGTGCTGGCTCTGGGAGCGCTGGTCACCGGTCCCGGCCTGGCGCTGGAGATCGTGGACATCTTCCTGGACACGCCTTTTTCTGAGGAGGAACGCCACCGCCGCCGGGTATCCCAGCTGGAGGGAGAATAATGTTTGAACTTTGCGCCTCCATTCTGGCGGCTGACTTTGCCCATCTGGAACAGGACGTCCGCGCCGCCGAAGCCGCCGGTGTGGATGCCTTCCACATCGACATCATGGACGGCCATTTTGTGCCGGCCATCTCCTTCGGCACCGATATGGTGCGCACCATGGCCCGCCTGACCAGCAAGCCCCTGGATGTGCACCTGATGGTGGAAAATCCGTTGGATTTTCTGCCCGAACTGGCCGAGCTGGGAGTAAAGCGGGTCTCGGTACATGCCGAGATCCCCGGCGGGCCGGAAGCGGCTTTGCGGGCCATTCGCGCCGCCGGGATGCAGGCGGGGCTGGTGCTCAACCCCGAAACCCCGGTGGAAGCGGCTCTGCCGTACCTGAAACACATCTCTCAGCTGCTGCTGATGACGGTGCACCCCGGCCGTGGCGGGCAGGCCTATCTGCCCGGCAGCAATGAAAAGATTGCCGCCGCCCGAGCCTTGCTGCAAGAGCGGGGGAGTGCTGCGGTAATTCAAGTGGACGGGGGAATCACCCCCTGCACTTTGCCCGGAGCCTATACAGCGGGGGCAAGGAGCATTGTGGCGGGCAGTGCCGTTTTTGGCGGGACCGTCCAGTCCGGAGTGGCTTGCCTGCGGAGGAGCTGTGCGTTCTGATATTGAAGAGAATCGGAGTTCTCCCATATCCGATCTCGAGTAGAAAAGGCCATCCTGCCAAAACCGTAGGATGGTTTTTGTTTTGCCGTCAAAACGAACGGCGCTTTGGGAAAGTTATGCTCTTCCTGATTGCCCCGGGATTTTTGCAAGAAATTCGAACAAAAGTCCAGTAAATCGAACATCAATGACTATTCGCACCGAGGGGGCAGGGAGTATGATAACACCAGGAATACAGCTTGGTTTCATTTTCCAAGAGAGGTTGCCGCCAACCGGAAAAACGGTTTGCCGGCAAGTATCGTAAGGAGGTATTTACCCATGCGTATGCAAGAGTATGAATTCTGGTTTGTGGTGGGCAGTCAGTTCCTGTACGGCCCCGAAGTGCTGGAAACCGTGGCCAACCGTGCCGCCGAAATGACCGAGGTGCTGAACGCTTCGGGCAACCTGCCCTGCAAGCTGGTGTACAAGGTCACCGCCAAGACCAACAAGGAAATTGCCGATGTAGTGCGGGAAGCCAACTATGACCCCCGCTGTGCGGGCATCATTACCTGGTGCCACACCTTCAGCCCCAGCAAGATGTGGATCAACGGTTTTGTGGACCTGCAGAAACCCTACTGCCACTTTGCCACCCAGTACAACCGGGAGATCCCCAACGAGGAGATCGACATGGATTTCATGAACCTGAACCAGGCCGCCCACGGCGACCGGGAGCATGGGTTCATCGCCGCCCGGCTGCGGATGCCCCGCAAGATCATTGCCGGGTACTGGCAGGATGAGAATGTCCAGAAGCGTCTGGGCCGCTGGATGCGCACCGCCGTGGGCGTGGCCGTCTCCCGCGAATTGAAAGTCATGCGCTTTGGCGACAACATGCGCGAAGTGGCCGTTACCGAGGGCGACAAGGTGGAAGTGCAGGCCAAGCTGGGCTGGCAGGTGAACACCTGGGCCGTGGGCGACCTGGTCAAGGTGATGAACGAGGTCACCGACGCCGAGATCGACGAACTGATGGAGACCTACCGCGCCAGCTACGACTTCGCTACCGACAACATCGAAGCCATCCGCTACCAGGCGAAAGAGGAAATCGCCATCAAGAAGATGCTGGACGCCGAGGGCTGCAAGGCATTCTCCAACACCTTCCAGGACCTGTACGGCATGGAACAGCTGCCCGGTCTGGCCAGCCAGCACCTGATGGCCCAGGGCTACGGCTACGGCGGCGAGGGCGACTGGAAGGTGGCCGCCATGACCGCCATCATGAAAGCCATGGGCGAAGGCGGCAACGGCTGCTCCCTCTTCATGGAGGATTACACCTACAACCTGACCCCCGGTGCGGAGTACAGCCTGGGCGCCCATATGCTGGAAGTCTGCCCCTGCTGCGCTGCGGAAAAGCCCCGCATCGAGACCCATCACCTGGGCATCGGTATGAACGAGAAGGACCCCGCCCGTCTGGTGTTTGAGGGCAAGGCCGGTCCCGCCATCGTGGTCAGCCTCATTGATATGGGCGGCCGTCTGCGGCTGATCTGCCAGGACATCGAGTGCGTCAAGCCCATCCTGCCCATGCCCAACCTGCCTGTTGCCCGTGTTATGTGGAAAGCCCTGCCCAGCCTGACCACCGGCGTGGAATGCTGGATCACCGCGGGCGGCGCCCACCACACCGTGCTCAGCTACGACGTCACCGCCGAACAGATGCACGACTGGGCCAACATGATGGGCATTGAGTTCGTCCACATCGGCAAGGACACCACCCCCGAAAAGCTGGAACAGGACCTCTTCCTGGCGGACCTGGCCTGGAAGCTGAAGTGAGGTGCCCTATGCTGGAACAACTGCGCAAACGGGTTTATGAAGCCAATATGGAACTGCCCCGCCGCGGCCTTGTGACCTATACCTGGGGCAATGTGTCGGGCATCGACCGGGAAAAGGGCCTGGTGGTCATCAAGCCCTCCGGCGTGGAATATGACGAGCTGACGCCGGAAAATCTTGTGGTGATGGACCTGGACGGCAACCGGGTGGAAGGGGAGATGAACCCTTCCAGCGACACCAAGACCCACCTGGAACTGTACAAGGCCTTCCCCACGCTGGGGGGCATCGTCCACACCCACAGCCCCTACGCCGTGGCCTGGGCCCAGGCCGGGCAGGACATTCCCTGCTACGGTACCACCCACGCCGACTACTTCTACGGCCCGGTGCCTTGTGCCCGCCACCTGACCAAGGCGGAACTGGACGAGGACTACGAAAAAAATACCGGCAAGGTCATCATCGAGACCTTTGCCGGCCGGAATATCGACCCCGTGGCGGTGCCCGGGGTGATCTGCCACAGCCACGGCCCCTTCACCTGGGGCAAGGACGCGGCCCAGGCCGTCTACCACGCCGTGGTGCTGGAAGAGGTGGCCAAGATGGCCCTGCTGACCCGCCAGGTGGACCCCAGCGCCGCCCCGGCTCCCCAGTACCTGCAGGACAAACATTACATGCGCAAACACGGCCCCAACGCATACTACGGGCAAAAGTAACGCAAGACGTCTTGCATCCATAATTTCTGTGATTCCTTTCGTTTGCGAGGATTAGAAACCATAAGGAGGAATTGTCCATGAGTCTTTCCCAAGAGGAACTCCAGCGCATAAACGCCTACTGGCGGGCATCCAACTATCTGGCGGCGGGCCAGCTCTACCTGCTGGATAACCCCCTGCTGCGCCGCCCCCTGACCCGGGACGACGTGAAAAAGAAGATTGTGGGCCACTGGGGCACCGTGCCCGGCCAGAACTTCGTGTATGTACACCTGAACCGGGTCATCAAGAAGTATGACCAGGATATGATCCTCATCTCCGGTCCGGGCCATGGCGGCAACTTCTTTGTAGCCAACGCCTACCTGGACGGCACCTACAGCGAGGTGTACCCCAACATCAGCCGGGACGAGGAAGGCATGAAACGCCTGTTCAAGCAGTTCAGCTTCCCCGGCGGTATCTCCAGCCATGTGGCGCCCGAAACCCCCGGTTCCATCAACGAAGGCGGCGAGCTGGGCTATTCCATCGCCCACGCCTTCGGTGCCGTGTTCGATAACCCCGACCTGATCTGCGCGGTGACGGTGGGCGACGGCGAAGCCGAGACCGGCCCCCTGGCCACCAGCTGGCAGTCCAACAAGTTCCTGAACCCCAAGGGGGACGGCGCTGTGCTGCCCATTCTGCACCTGAACGGCTACAAGATCTCCAACCCTACGGTGTTCGGCCGCATGACCCACGAGGAGATGGAACATTTCTTCCTGGGCTGCTCCTGGAAGCCCTACTTTGTGGAGGGCGACGACCCCATGACCATGCACGCCAAGATGGCCGAAACCCTGGATGCCGTCATCGAGGAGATCCACGACATCCAGCGCCGCGCCCGCGCCGGGGAAGAGACGGGCCATATCCAGTGGCCCATGATCGTGCTGCGCACCCCCAAAGGCTGGACCGGCCCCAAAGTGGTGGACGGCAAGGTCATCGAAGGCACCTTCCGCGCCCATCAGGTGCCCATCGACATCACCCTGGGCACCCCCAATCAGGAAGAACACCTGCAGGAGATCGAGGCATGGCTGCGCAGCTATCATCCCGAGGAACTGTTTGACGAAAAGGGCACCCTGATCCCCGAACTGCAGGAGCTGGCCCCCACTGGCGACCGCCGTATTGCGGCCAGCCCCCATGCCAACGGCGGCAAGCTGCTGCGGGATCTGCGCACCCCCGACTTCAAGGATTACGCCGTCGATCTGCCCGCCCCCGGCAGCGTGGAAAAACAGGATATGATCGAACTGGGCGGCTACATTCGCGACCTGTTCAAGCTCAACGCTGACGCCAAGAACTTCCGTATCTTCGGACCGGACGAGACCATGTCCAACCGTCTGTATAAGTGCTTCGAGGCCACCAACCGCGACTGGAACTCCACCACCGTGGCAGGGGACGAGTTCCTGGCCGGGGATGGCCGCATCATGGACGCCATGCTGTCGGAGCATCTGTGCGAAGGCTGGCTGGAAGGCTACCTGCTCACCGGCCGTCACGGCTTCTTTGCCAGTTACGAGAGCTTCATCCGGGTGGTGGACTCCATGGTGGCCCAGCATGCCAAGTGGCTCAAGGTCTGCAACCAGCTGCCCTGGCGCCAGAGCATCGCTTCCCTGAACCTGATCCTCTCCTCCAACGTCTGGCAGCAGGACCACAACGGCTACACCCATCAGGACCCCGGCTTCCTGGACCACATCGCCAACAAAAAGGCCGACGTGGTGCGCCTCTACCTGCCGCCGGATGCCAACTGCCTGCTCTCCTGCTTTGACCACTGCATCCGCAGCCGCGACTATGTGAACGTGCTGGTCACCTCCAAGCATCCCCGGCCCCAGTGGCTGACCATGGAACAGGCGGTCAAGCACTGCACCCAGGGCGTAGGCATCTGGGACTGGGCCTCCAACGATGCCGGCGAAGAACCCGATGTGGTCATGGCCTGCTGCGGTGATACCCCCACCCTGGAGACCCTGGCCGCCGTCACCATTCTGCGCAAGACCCTGCCGGAGGTGAAGATCCGGGTGGTCAACGTGGTGGACCTGATGAAGCTGGAACCCAACACCAAGCATCCCCACGGCCTGTCCGACGCCGATTACAACGCCCTGTTCACCAAGGACAGGCCCATTATCTTCGCCTTCCACGGCTATCCAACCCTCATCCACGAGCTGACCTACGACCGCGTCAACCGTAACCTGAGCGTCCACGGTTACCAGGAGGAAGGCACCATCACCACGCCTTTCGATATGCGGGTGCAGAATGAGATCGACCGCTTCCACCTGGTCAAGGATGCGGTGCAGCATCTGCCCCAGCTGGGCAATCGCGGTGCTTATCTCATCCAGCAGATGAACAACAAGCTGGTGGAACACAAGAACTACATCCACGAAGTGGGCCAGGACTTGCCCGAGATCCTGGACTGGAAGTGGGAGTCCTGAGTCAAGCGGCCTCCCTTGAGAACGCCGACAGCTGAAATTTACAATATAACATCCTGAACCAATAACCGCGCCGGGTAAGATAAAACCGGCGCGGTTTTATGTTTCGCGATTTGGATCACTGTAAGTATAAATAACTGCCCAGGGGGGGGCGAACGGACAAGATTTTTAAATCGCTCAAGTATGGAAAATAATTTGAGGCGAGAAACATTTTCAAGGATGGCAACGTGAAAAATTTGATAAACAAGAAATTGACGGATAAAGGTGAGATGAAATCTGCATGGGTACTATGTCCATTTTGTCAGGCGAAAACTAAGACTAAAATACTTGATGATTCTATTCTTCTTCGTTTTCCGCTCTACTGCCCCCGATGCAAAAAGGAAATGAAGGTAGATATCATCCAAGGAATAATTTATTTCTGTTCTCAGTAAAAGAAACAAAAGGGAAGACCCGCTTTTCGAATGTGTGAAAAACGGGTCTTTCTTTATACGGTCTGAACCTTACCAACCGAGTCTTTTTTTCTGGTGTGAATTAAGATTTCACGGTTAATGGAAAGCAGCATCTCAAGTTCATCTTGTGTACAAGTGTCGATTAAATGATGAAATTGTTCCTGCAGATTAGAGGTGTCTCCATGCCCAGGGAAGAAAACATCGTTGACATTGATGCCTAAGTAACGGAACAGTAAATAGATGGATTCGAATTCTGGGTTGGCAATACCATGTTCAATATTGGAAATTGATTTTCCTGTGACACCGATGTGTTCTGCTAACTCGTCCTGCGTCAAGCCGTGAGCGATACGCGCAGCTTGAACAATAGATGCGAGATTTTCGGAAAATTCGTACAATTCTGTTCACCCCCAAATAAGCACTTTCGATATTTTACGAGTTACGAATATATTGTATAGGTGTCGAAAATAGAGTTGAACGAATTATATTTCTATATTTATTGGAAAATTAATTACATGAAAGAAGAAAGGCGGCTGTGACAAAACATTTTGTTTTACAAGAAATCATTAAACCAATAAACATTTTTACCTGATGTCTTTACTCATTCGAGTGTAGCAATAGAAAAATATTTCTACTTTGCCTTCAAGAGCAGAAAAAGGGTACGTGATTATATCTGTTTTTCTGCTCTTTTTGCTTTTGTACAAAACTGTCGTTCGCCACCGTAATGAACTTTTCCTGAATCAAAAGGAAAGGTGATGTGTGAACGTGAAAATTTATTTTTTAAATAGTAAGGTTTAAGATTCGTCAGCAAGAAGCAAACCATAATAGAAAAAAGCAGGCTGCCGAGAAGAAGATTAAGGCAGCCCAGTATAAACAGCAACGCTATGAGGATGAAGTGCTGAAGTGTCTGGAAGGGGAGAGCGCCTTCTCGCAGGAGATGCTGGCTCGACTGATTGCACAGGCAGAGGCAGAAGTCAGGCAGGCAAAAGATGAATACGCGTCCATGCTGCAGAACATCGATGACCGAACTACGGTGCAACAAATCCGCAGTTACTACGATGAATTTCTCGGCTGGGCCAACGAGTTTGACCTTGCCACCATCGAGAGAAAAAGAGCTATTCTGGCGCAGCTGTTCGAGAAGGTGGAGGTAGGGAAAGGGTATAAGATTACGATCCATGTGAGAGGAACTTATCGGCAGTTTCTGATGGGAGGTGATCTTCATGGGGAGTTATAATTACACCATTAGTATTGACCGTTTGGTAGAGCAACTGACTCTTAATCAGTGGGTCCTGGGTTCGAGTCCCCGATGGTGCACCACAAACAGCCTTACGGTAAGCGTAGGGCTGTTTTTTTGTTGCTATTTTGCGGGAAAGTGTAACCAGGTGCATCATCTGAGATGAGAACAGCGAATGCGTAGGGGCTGCCCTAGGTGTTACTAAAAAGGGGCGGCATCTTGCCTCCTCAGTCACCTTCGGTGACAGCTCCCCTCGAGGAGGAGTCTTTGTGAGGAACTCGTCACAAAGATATAACAGCAAGCGGGGGGTCGGGGAGACCGCCCCCTACAAATGTTGGGGAGTAGAATGAGGATGAATACGTTGAATTTGCAGCGCATTAATTGCAAGCGGCATTTGAATGTGCTAAAATAACGATAATAAGCTTGAAAGGAGCTGTTGCCAATGAAAAATGGTGTTGGCGGGGTGTGGATCAGTAAGGGGATACTGCCTTATTATCTGAACGGTCGGAAACTTGCGCTGGCGCTTTTGCTGAAAGAAAAGCCGATGTCAAGGGCACAGCTGCTGAAAGCGATTGCAGAAAAAGGAACCAAGTGCAATCAGAAGGAAATCGACAAGATGCTGGCCAGTCTGAGCGTCTTGGGTGTGGTTTCTGTAGCTGACGGAGTGTATGCGTGCAATACAGACAAACTGAAAGGCGATACAACGCAGTACACAGAGGGCCAATTGCTGGACTTGATCGGCATGACGCAGGGAGCAGTAAATGGCAAGGCGTTTTACAGCTCGGCCCCGCCGATGAGTGTAAATTCCCGCGGCAGCAGCGGCGCATGAGTGTCACGCGCTAACAATACAAGCAATACAATTGTTTTTGCCGTTTCCAATCGCGTGCCCCCTTGCAAATCCCGGTAGATTTGTTACAATAAAGACAGCAGAATGGGCGGCTTGTGGAGCTGCACCGCAACAAGGAGGATTCCCTTTATGAAACAGATCATTACTATCGGGCGCGAGTTCGGCGCGGGCGGCGGCGAGTTGGGGCGGCGTTTGGCGCGGGAACTGGGCATCGCCTATTACGACCGCGATATTATCCTGCGCACGGCCAAAGCCAGCGCTCATCTGACGCCTGAGCAGGTGCGCCGCTGGGACGAGCGCGTACCGCATGAGTTCGGCTTTACCCAAAGCCTGTTCAACTTTTATGAGCGTCCTTTGAGCGAAGAGCTGTGGGACGCCCAGGTACGGGCCATCCGCGAGATTGCTGACAAGGAAAGCTGCGTTATCGTTGGCCGCAATGCGGACTACATCCTACGCGAGTTCGACCACTGCCTGCGCGTGTTTGTGCATGCCGACCGTAACTGGCGCCTGCTGCACATGCGCAAGCTGATGCCGGATACGCCGTTTGACCAGCTGGAAGTCGACATGGACAAGGCCGACCGCGCACGCAAGAACTATTGCGTTAAGCACACCGGCCGTGTATATGGCGACAGCCGCAACTACGACTTGACGCTGTGCACAAGTAAGCTGGGCATTGATAAGGCGTTGGAGATTTTGCTTTGCGCGGCGAAGGATATTTAAGAAGCAGCAAATGTAGGGGCGGATATAGAATCTGCCCCTACGCGGGTTATAAAATTTGCGGGCTATCCGTAAAGGCATGCGCAACAAACGAGGCGTAGGGGACGTCGCCCCCTACAAACCATCCGACGACAACGCGTGGGATACCCATGGTGCGCTCGCAGAAAATCAAGGTTTCCGCAGTGTAAAGAGGGGCTTTTGCCCCCTCTTTTTGTATTTTTATGCCAAAAATCATACTTTCTTTTGCGAGAAATCAAAAAGGCTTAATTCTATTAACCCAATAACGCGGCTTCGGCTTGACTTTTAAGGAAAGGATGATATAATATTCACATACGGTTTAAAAACTATCAAGGGCGATAGCGGCACCAGTTGGGCCCTATTGCCCTTTTCTGTTTTTAAGCGGTTGCCCGCTGCGCGGCAGCGGAGCATTTTATGGAGCGGAAAGGAACGTATCAACATGAAAAAACTATTTGCTTTCGGCATGGCTGCTGCCATGACCCTCTCTCTGGCTGCCTGCGGCAGCGCTGCTTCCAGCGCTGCACCGTCTGAGGCCGCTTCCGAAGCTTCCTCTGAGGCTGCTTCCAGCGAGTCCGCTGCCGAGTCCACCGATGCCACCGGCAAGACTTGGGTCATCGCTACCGACACGGTCTTTAAGCCTTTTGAGTACACCGATGCTTCCGGCAACTTTGTCGGCATTGATGTTGATATTGTCGCGGCCATCGCCGAGGATCAGGGCTTTGACTACGAGATGAAGAGTCTGGGCTGGGATGCCGCCATCGCTGCCTGCCAGGCTGGCCAGGCCGATGGTATGATCGCCGGCGCTTCCATCACCGACGAACGCAAGGCTTCCGGCTGGACTTTCTCTGACGGCTACTATGATGCCACCCAGACCATGACCGTGGCGGAGGACTCCGACATTACCGGCTTTGCTGACCTGAACGGCCAAACCGTTGCTGTCAAGACCGGCACCCAGGGCGCTACTTATGCCGAAAGCCTGAAGGACGAGTACGGCTTCAACATTACCTACTTTGAGGACTCTCCCACGATGTACCAGGCTGTCCTGGGCGGCCAGTGCGTGGCCTGCTTCGAGGATACCCCCATCATGAAGGCTTCCATCAAGGACGGCGGCCTGGCCTTGAAGGTTCTGGACGATACCGCCAGTGACCCCGCCCCCTATGGTTTTGCAATCTTCAGCGCAGACAGCCAGGAGCTGCTGGATATGTTCAACGCTGGCCTGGCCGACATCAAGGCCAACGGCAAGTATGACGAAATCTTGGCCAAGTACCTGGGCTAAGATCTGCGCCATCAACAACTGAACCAGGTTTGCGCGGGGACGCCTGTTTTCGCAGGAGGTCCCCGCATTTTTGCGATAGGGAAAAGGAGCGTGCTGCCACTTGGCCAGAATCATTACCAACTATGGCGGACTGCTGCTGGCGGCGATGGGGCAAACCCTGCTGCTGGCGCTGTGCGGTCTGTTCTTTGCCTGTATTCTGGGCTTGGTGTTCGGCATTTTAAGCGTGCTGAAAAACCGGGCCTGCAACATCATTGCCACCGTGTTTGTGGATATCATCCGCGGTGTGCCAATGATCGTGTTGGCGTTTTATGTATATTTTGCCGTGCCGATGCTGCTGAACAACATCCTGCACCTGAATACGATGCTGGGCATGAAAGGGCAGATCACCTTCTCGGCACTACAGGCGGGCACCATCTGCCTGGCGCTGAACTGTGGTGCTTATATGGCAGAGATCATCCGTGCTGGTATTGAAAGTGTGGACAAAGGCCAGATGGAGGCAGCCCGCAGCTTGGGCCTGCCCTATTGGCGCGCCATGTACCGCGTGGTGCTGCCGCAGGCGATCCGTACGATGATCCCCTCGATCATCAACCAGTTTATCATTACCCTGAAAGACACCTCGATCCTGTCGGTCATCGGTTTCCCCGAGCTGGTCAACACCGCCAAAAACGTGGTGGCGAACACGATGAGCGCGTTCCAGGTATGGACGATTGTTGCTGTGATGTACCTGGTGGTCATTACGCTGCTGTCCCGTCTGGCCAAAAAGGTAGAGAGGAGGCTCAACCGTGGGCGTCAATAAAAACAACGTTAAAATTCACGTTGAGCATCTGAAGAAAAACTTCGGCAAACTGGAAGTACTGAAGGATGTCTCGACCGATATCTACGAGGGCGAGGTCGTCGTTATCCTCGGCCCGTCCGGCAGTGGAAAATCTACGTTCCTGCGTTGTTTGAACCGGCTGGAAGAGATCACCGGCGGTGATGTCATCGTGGATGGCCACGACTTGACTGATAAGAAAACGGATCTGAATAAGGTGCGTGAGAACGTCGGCATGGTGTTCCAGCATTTCAATTTGTTCAACAATCTGAACGTTATGGGCAACATGATGCTGGCCCCGGTAGAGCTGAAAAAGGCCACCAAGCCCGAGGCCAAAGAGCGCGCGCTGCAACTGCTGGACCGTGTTGGCCTGGCCGAAAAGGCTGAAGCCTACCCGGCACAGCTTTCCGGCGGCCAGAAACAGCGTGTGGCGATCGCCCGCGCGCTGGCGATGAACCCCGACATCATGCTGTTTGACGAGCCGACCTCGGCGCTCGACCCTGAGATGGTCGGCGAGGTCTTGCAGGTCATGAAGCAGTTGGCGGCGGACGGTATGACGATGGTCGTCGTCACCCACGAGATCGGCTTTGCCCGTGAGGTGGCCAGCCGCGTGATCTTTATGGAGGGCGGCTACATCGTGGAGGAGGGCACCCCTGAGGAGGTCATCGACCACCCGAAACAACCACGTACCATCGACTTTTTGAGCAAGGTCCTGTAAGGAACTGCGGCCTCTGGCGCAAAGCCGGAGGCCCTTTGTTTAAGGGAGGCAAAATCATGAATTACGAAGAACTGTTGCAGGCGGCCCGCGGGCAGATGGGCCCCTGCCATGCCTGCCCCGTGTGCAACGGCCGCGCCTGCGGCGGCAACATCCCCGGCCCTGGTGCCAAGGGCAGCGGCACGGTGGCGATCCGCAACTTTGACGCCTGGCGCAGCGTGCGGCTGAACATGGACACCATCCATGAGAATTTTACCCCGGATACCCGTTTGCAGCTGTTTGGCCGTACGTTCAAATATCCGTTCTTTGCCGGGCCGGTAGGCGCTATGGCGCTGCACTACGGCGACAAGTACAACGATATGGATTATAATTCCATCCTGGTGCCAGCCTGCGCGGCTGCGGGCATTGCCGCCTTTACCGGCGACGGCACCAACCCCAAGGTGATGGAGGGCGCAACGGCGGCCATTGCGGCCAACGGCGGCTTCGGCATCCCCACCGTCAAGCCGTGGGATAATGCGACCGTCGCCCAAAAAATGGCGATGGCACGGGAGTCCGGCTGCTTTGCGTTGGCGATGGACATTGATGCGGCGGGCCTGCCCTTTTTGCAAAACCTGACCCCGCCCGCGGGCAGCAAAACGGTGGAGCAGCTGCAGGAGATCGCCCACGAAGCCGGGGTGCCCTTTATCCTGAAAGGCATCATGACGGCCAAGGGTGCGGAAAAGGCTGTGCAGGCCGGTGCGGCGGGCATTGTGGTGTCCAACCATGGCGGCCGTGTACTGGATGACTGCGCTGCCACCGAGGAGGTGCTGCCCGAGATCGTAGCAGCTGTGGCGGGCCGCGCCAAAGTGTTTGTGGACGGCGGCATCCGCACCGGCGGTGACGTGTTCAAGGCGCTGGCACTGGGCGCAGACGCCGTGCTGATCGCCCGCCCGTATGTTACGGCGGTGTATGGCGGCGGGGCCGAGGGTGTTGCCTGTCTGACCGAAAAACTGGGCGCTGAGCTGGCCGACACCATGCGGCTGTGCGGCGCGGCCACGCTGGCTGATATTTCCCGGGATATGGTGCGGATCTGATTTGTTTATGCGTTTTTTGTAGTTTAATCTTGCATAAACTTACATTTTGCGGTAAAATTACAGCATGTACCTGCTTTATTGCGCTGAATCAATTAAGCGGGCGCAAGAGGGATTTGTGTAAAGCATTTTGAGGAGGTCATAACGATGAAAAAATTGATCAGCATGGCGTTGGCTGCCGGTATGGCAGTCAGTCTGGCAGCCTGTGGCGGTGCGGCTTCGTCTGCCCCTGCGGCGGATTCGGCTGCTTCGGGCACTGCTTCCACCACCGAGGCCGCAGCCGACAGCGACCTGGCCTATATCCAGGGCAAGGGCAAAATGACCATCGGCTACACCGTCTACGAGCCGATGAACTACACCGACGCCGAGGGCAACTTTACCGGCTTTGATACCGAGCTGGCCACCGCCGTTTGTGAAAAGTTGGGCGTGGAGCCGGACTTTGTCGAGATCAACTGGGACACCAAGATCGTTGAGCTGGACGCCAAGAGCATTGACTGCATCTGGAACGGCATGACCCTGACCGATGAGATTATGGCGAACACCGCCTGCACCAAGGCCTACGCCAAAAATGCGCAGGTCGTCGTGATGAAAGCCGACGCCGACTACACCTCCACCGCTGACCTGGTGGGCAAGACCGTTGTGGCCGAGGCCGGTTCCGCCGGTGAGAGCGCCATCCAGGACGACGGGAGTCTTTCCCAGGCCGATTACATCAGCAAGAGTGTCCAGACCGACTGCCTGATGGAAGTTGCCGCCGGTACAGCCGACGCCGCCGTGCTGGACCTGACCCTGGCTACCGCCATGATCGGCGACGGCACTGACTACGCCAACCTGACCATCAAGGACGAGCTGAACGCCGAGGAGTACGGTGTTGCGTTCCGCAAGGGCAGCGATGCGGCCGCGGCCGTCGATGCTGCGTTTGATGAACTGAAATCCGACGGTACGATGCAGAAATTGGCTGACAAATACAGCCTGAGCCTGGCTGACTGATGGGCGAGGCGGCTGTAATCTGGGGGCGTCTGACCGAATCATTTTGGCTGAACTGCCAGCTGTTTGGTCTGACGCTGCTCTTTGCCATCCCGCTGGGGCTGGTGGTGGCGTTCGGCTCAATGAGCCGGTTTGCCCCGCTGCGCGGCGTGGTAAAAACGTTTGTATGGGCGATCCGCGGTACACCGCTGATGCTGCAAATCCTGGTCATCTACTTAGGGCCCGGCCTGATGGGCTTTACCAACCCCTGGCCGTCGGGCGGCAGCGGCCGGTTGGTGGCGGCGGTGGTGGCGTTTGCCATCAACTACGCCTGCTATTTCTCCGAAATTTACCGCGGCGGCATCGAAGCTGTGCCCAAAGGCCAGACCGAGGCCGGACAGGTGCTGGGCATGACCCGCAGCCAGATCTTTTTTAAGGTCACGCTGCTGCAAGTGGTCAAGCGCATTTTGCCCCCCATGGGCAACGAGATCATCACCTTGGTCAAGGATACCTCCCTGGCCAACGTCATCGCCAACAAGGATATCATCATGATGGCCAAGGAGTACAGCGCCAAGGGCCTGATCTGGCCGCTGTTCTCCACCGCCGTGTTCTTCCTGGTATTTGTAGGCGTACTGACGCTGTTTTTTGGCTGGCTGGAAAAACGGCTGGACTATTTCCGCTAAGGGGGTACGGCTATGGCATTGTTGGAAGTTGCCGGCATCGGCAAAAGCTTCGGCAGCACAGCCGTGCTGCGAAATATCTCGTTTGAACTGCAAAAAGGCGAAGCACTGGCGATCATCGGGTCGTCCGGCTCCGGTAAAACAACGTTGCTGCGCTGTTTGAACTTTTTGGAGACTGCCGACGCAGGATCTATCACCGTGGCGGGCGAAACGCTGTGGAGCGCGGACGATGCCCGCACCCAGAGCGAGGCCGTGCTGCGCAAAAAGCGGCTGCACTTCGGACTGGTGTTCCAGAATTTCAACCTTTTTCCGCAGTATACGGCGTTGCAAAATGTGATGCTGGCGGGCGAACTGCTGGCGAAAGAGCGCCCGGACTACAAGCAGAACCGCAAGCAGATCCACGACGAGCTGGAAGCGCATGCCCGGGAACTGCTGGCCCAGATGGGGCTTTCCGACCGGGCGGGGCATTACCCGCACCAGCTTTCCGGCGGGCAGCAGCAGCGCGTCGCGATCGCCCGCGCACTGGCCTTGCACCCCGATATCCTGTGTTTTGACGAGCCGACCTCGGCCCTCGACCCCGAGCTGACGGGTGAAGTGCTGCGCGTTCTGCGCGATTTGGCCGAGCACAAGACCACCATGATCATCGTAACGCACGAGATGAAGTTTGCCCGCGATGTGGCCGACCGGATCTTGTTTATGGACGGCGGCGTCGTGGTGGAACAGGGTGACGCCAAGCAGGTCATCGACCACCCGCAGGAGGAACGCACGCGGAAGTTCTTGGCAAGTTACGGCAAATAAAATTGGGCTCTCCCCCCGGTGGGAGAGCTTTTTTGCGCCCTTTTTCCGGCTGATTGCAACAAATATCTATCCCTGGCGGCTTGCACCGTGCAGAGTTTGTTGCTATACTGAACATCAAAGATGCATAATCACTTTTTACGCACAAGCAAAGCGGAGGAAAACAGTATGCAGTTAGACAAACTTCTCCACGGCGGAGATTATAACCCCGAGCAGTGGCTGGACCGCCCGGATATCCTTGCCAAAGATGTGGAATTGATGGAAAAAGCACACGTCAACGTGGTTACACTGGGTGTGTTCTCCTGGTCCACGCTCGAGCCGCAGGAGGGCGAGTTCAACCTGGACTGGCTGGCCGATATCATCCACAACCTGTACACACACGGCATCTCGACCATTTTGGCAACGCCCAGCGCCGCACGACCGGCCTGGCTGGCCCAGAAATACCCCGAGGTGCGCCGTGTGCGCGGCGACCGCGTGCGCGAACTGTACAACCGCCGCCAGAATCATTGCTACACTTCGCCGATCTACCGTGAAAAAGTGGCAATCATCGACCGCAAGCTGGCTGAGCGTTTCGGCAATGACCCGGCCGTGATCCTGTGGCATATCGGCAACGAGTTCGGCGGCGAGTGTCACTGCGAGCTCTGCCAGAACGCATTCCGCGCCTGGCTGCAACAGCGTTACGGCAGCCTTGACGCACTGAACAAGGCATGGAATGCAACGTTCTGGAGCCACAACTACACCGATTGGAGCCAGATCGAAAGCCCGGCTCCCCAGGGTGAAAACGCAGTGCAGGGCCTGGCGCTGGATTGGAAGCGCTTCGTCAGCTACCAGAGCATTGATTTTTATAAGTGGGAGCGCGACTGTGTGCGCGAGCTGGCCCCCAAGGCGGAATTTACCGTCAACATGATGTACCGCTTCAACGATATCAACTACTTTGACTTTGCCAAGGAGATCGACGTCGCCAGCTGGGACAACTACCCCACCTGGCACAAGGCGACCGAGACCGTCGAGGAGACGGCGCTTGACACCGCGATGATGCACGACCTGTATTATTCGCTGAAGGGCAAGCCTTTCCTGATGATGGAGTCCAGCCCCAGCTTTACCAACTGGCAGCCTGTCAGCAAGCAGAAGCGCCCCGGCATTGCCGAGCTTTCGGCGCTGCAGGCGGTGGCACATGGCGCGGACAGTGTGTGCTACTTCCAGTGGCGCGCCAGCCGTGGTGCTGAGGAAAAGCTGCACGGTGCGGTGATCGGCCATGATGGGCGTGAGGATGCACGGCCTTTCCGCGAGACCGCCGAAGTGGGGGAAACGCTGGAACAGCTGGCCTTTGTGGCGGACACCCGCCGCGTGAAACAGGTGGCCATCGTGCATGACTGGGAGAACAAATGGGCGCTCGAGGGTTCGGCCGGGCCGCGCAACTGTGGCCTTGGCTACTGGAAAGAGCTGGCCTGCCACTACAACGCCCTGGCACGCCGCGGTGTTACGGTGGATTTTGTCAACCAGGAGAGCGACCTGACCGGCTATGGGCTGGTTATTGTGCCGATGCAGTACCTGCTGCGCAACAAATTTGCGCAAGCGCTTTGCGATTACACCGCCCAGGGCGGCACCGTGGTCGTGACTTACTGGACCGGTGTGGTGGATGAGAGCGACCTGTGCTATCGGGGTGATACCCCCTACGGGCTGACCGACCTGCTCGGCCTGCGCCGCGAGGAGATCGACGGCATGTATGACGGCGAGATCTGCCATTGTGCTGCCCCTGACAATGGTGTGCTCGAAGCGGACGGCAGCATCCTCTGCGAAGTAGCGGCCCTGAACGACGCCGACCCCGCTACCCCGCTGATGCTCTACACCGAGGATTACTATGCAGGCCGCCCCGCCGCCGCGGTGCATGGATTTGGCAAGGGCTATGCGTACTACCTCGCCAGCCGTTTCAATGCGGATTTCTACAATGACTTTTATGCGCAGGTATGCGAAAAAGCGCGCCTTGCACCCGCTTGGCCCGAGGCACTGCCAGCCGGTGTGCTGGCTACCCGCCGCGGGGATTTCGTCTTTATGCAAAACTGCAACGACCACAGCGTAGAGATCGACGGCGTAGAGCTGGAAAAGTACAGCACGCGCCTGGTGCAAGTAGAGCCTGCGGACGAGGGCTGACCTGCCTGCTTTCTTTGAAAAAATAGGCAAAGAAGCTTTAAACGAATTGACAAGAAAAAGCGATGCAGCGGGAAAGCGGCATCGCTTTTTTGCTCCCTTTTTTGGTCACAAAAGGGAGCACTACCGGAAGAGGCCCATTAAAAAAGTGGCTCACCGCAAGGTGGTGAGCCACGATGGTTGCGCTATTAAATCAAAGAGCCCCGTTGATCCAAGCTGTCAAAGCCGGTTTCGGCTGGAAGCCAACCTGGGTGGCAACGACCTTACCAGCTTTCAAAACCACCAGGCAGGGGATGCTGTTCACGCCAAACTGTGCGGCCAGCTGCGGGTTTTCGTCGCAGTCAATGCCAAAAAAGGCGGCCTTGTCGGTCATCTCATTGCTTACTTCTTCCAGCACGGGTCCCAGCATCTTGCAAGGGCCGCACCAGGTGGCGTTAAAATCCAGTACGGCCACGGGGGCGGCCAGTGCAGCGGTCAAATCGTTATGATGAACTTCCTGTACCATAGGGAAATTCCTCCTTTTATCGTGTGTTTGTCAGTATGGGCAGAGCCCGGCTGAACTATACCACTATCTTACACGATAAACCGCCAAAAAGCAATAGATAACATATTAAATACTATGAATTTAAAATACTATGAATTGAAAATTAGACAAGTGTACATTGTGCCGAAATTTGGCCCGGCTTTTTGGCGGTTCTGCGGCTTGACAAAAATTGCGCAGGTGCGTATGCTTGAAGAAAAGCACAATCAATTTGCGCGGCTTTTCGCTAAGAAGTTGCGCAAAAGAACAGGAGAGTACAGCCCATGGCTACGGGTCAGGGACGGGATGGACGTCCGCCAATCGAGGAGATCGCACAGGCACTTGGCATATCAAAAACAACAGTATCGCGTGCATTGTCAGGCAAAGGACGTGTGAGCGAGGAGACCCGCGCCAAGGTGTTTGCCTATGTGGGCCGCCCGGGGGGTAATAGCAGCACCCCAGTGCGCAGGCAGGATCCCGGCGCAACACACAATCTTTCGCTGGTGATACCAAAGCACTTCATGCAGCTGGACCTGCCGTTTTTGCGCAAGTGTATGGGCGGTGTCTGCACCATGGCGGCGCAGCGCGGGTACGACCTGCTGCTCTGTTACGTCAGCGATACCGATACCGTCCAGCTGGAGCGCCAGCTGGCCAGCCATAAAGTGGACGGCGTCATCCTCTCCCGCACGATGAGTGATGACCCCAGCATTGACCTGCTGCAGCAGTACGGTGTGCCCTTTGTTGCCATCGGCCGCATTGAAAACGACGATATACCGCAGGCGGATAACGACCAGCTGGGTGCTGCCAGCGAGATGACCCGCGTGCTGTTCCAGATGGGAGCGCGCCGCATCGCTTATTTGGGCGGCAGCGGCACCTACACCGTCAACGCCGACCGCCTGCGCGGCTATTTGCGCGGGCTGGCGGAATTTGGTGCTTCCGCCGACCAGTCGCTGATCCGCACCGGCATTGAATCCGACGAGCAGCGCACCGACGCGCTCGAAGCTGTGCTGGAGCAGCACCCCGACTGTCTGCTGTGCTGCGATGATCGCATTGCCTTTGATTTGATGCGCGAACTGCGCAATCGCCATATCCGTGTGCCGGAACAGCTGCGGCTGGCCAGCTTGTACGACAGCGAGCTGCTGGCTAGTACGACCCCGGCCGTCTCGGCCGTGCAGTTTGACGCTGAACGGTTGGGTTCTACGGCCTGCCGTATGCTGCTGGACGTGATGGCGGGCAAGGATATCCCGCTGCGCCAGGTGCAGGGCTATCAGGTCATCCTGCGGGAATCCACAAAGTGATGCTACAATTTGCATAAATCTGTCAAAAAAGGCAACTTGCGCAACAAGAAATTGCGCAAAACGGTGCTAAATGGCAGAAAAACGCGAAGCTTATGGGTAAAAACCTACAAAAAATTATAGGAAACCCCGTCAATTGTGTGCATTGACACCGGCGCAAAAATCTTGTATTCTAAGTATTGTAAAGCGGCTGCGCAACATGATTGCGCAGCACTGCGAATTGTTTGAGCAATGAGCAAAAACAAGAAGAAGGAGAACACAACTATGAAAAAGCAATTGTGCCTTGCCATGGCCGGTGCCATGGCCCTGTCTCTGGCAGCCTGTGGCGGCGGCTCCGCCAGCAGCGCAGCAACCTCTACCGCTGAGGCTGCTTCTTCCACTGCCGAGAGCACCGCAGAGAGCACTGCCGCTGAGGGCGACGTTCTCGACCAGGCTGCTGCCGCTGCCTTCGCTCAGGATGTTACCTTGACCATGTGGGGCGCTGAAGAGGATCAGGATCTGCTGCGTGAAATCAGCGACAAGTTCATCGAGAAGTACGGCAACTACGGCGGCAAGATCACCATCAATCTGGGAACTCAGTCCGAGTCCACGGCCAAGGATACCGTCCTGACCGACCCCACCGCCGCTGCTGATGTTTATGCTTTTGCCGATGACCAGCTGAACGAGTTGGTCAAGGCTGGCGCTCTGCAGGAAGTGCAGCTGAATGCGGACGATATCAAGAGCCGCAACACTCCCGCGTCTGTCGATGCTGCCACGGTCGATGGCAAGCTGTATGCTTACCCCCTGACCGCTGACAACGGCTACTTCATGTTCTACGACAAGAGCTTCTTCACCGAGGACGACGTCAAGAGCCTTGACACGATGATGGAGAAGGCAGCCGCCGCAGGCAAGAAAGTCTCTATGGACGTTGCGAACGGCTGGTACCTGTACAGCTTCTATGCTGGCGCCGGCTTGAACCTGGGCCTGGCTGATGACGGCGTGAATACCGTCTGCAACTGGAATGAGGCCCCG
>SFKI01000026.1 GCA_004554775.1 Subdoligranulum variabile | reverse complement strand
AGCCGGGAACAGGAAGTGGAAATCTTCTACCGCTTTATCGGCAAAATCGAATGACACATCTTGAGATACCCAACAATATCTTTAACTAAGGGAAACTGGCGAGACCGTGCCGAACACCGAAACGCTCAAGCTGCTGTCTCAGGAGTTTGATGTATCGATCAACACGCTGCTGGGCGCGCCGCGGCAGCTGGTCTGCCAGTGCTGCGGCATGCCGCTGGAAGATGCGATCATCAGCCACAACAGCGACGGCACCCCCAACGAGGACTACTGCAAGTGGTGCTACGCCGACGGCACCTACACCTACAGCAGCATGGACGATCTGATCGACGTCTGCGTACAGCACATGACGAACGAGGCTTTTACCGAGGAGCAGGCCCGCGCCTACATGAAAAAGCTGCTGCCCACGCTGAACTACTGGAAGCGCTACGACGAGCTGAGCGACCACGGCCAGTTTGAGGCGTTCAAGCGCCAGCTGGTGCAGGAGATCAACGACCTGCACGTGGAGGGCATGCCCAAAGTGGAAAAGCTGAACGCGCTGGTGGGCCAGTACGTGAACCTTGCCTACCCGCTGCCCAGCGGCCTGGCCGTCAAGTTTTTGAACGACCAGACGACCTATCTGGGCTGCCAGCTGGAATGCGAGTTTGGCGGTGAGCGATGCTTCGGCGTGCTGGCCGCGATGGATTTTATCCTGATCTCCACCTACGGCCCCGAAGGTGAGGCCCCGGAGCTGGTGCTCTACAAAAAGCGCTAAAAGCACGAAACGACGAGGATTTTTCGAGAAATGGAAAAGAAGATCAGACTGCTTTTTATCTGCCACGGCAGTATTTAAAGTCCAAACGAAATAAAACGATTCATCGGCAATAATTTGTAGCACAAAAAGAAACTTACTACCAACTTACTCCTTTTTCGTTATACGACTAATTATAGCTTTAACAACGGTAATAAAAATGTGCGGCATACCTGTACACCGCACATTTTTATTTAAATAACACTAAAACGACCAAATGGAAAGGAAGATGTTCATGAGCATCATTATCGGCATCGACCACGGCTACTACGCCATCAAGACAGCGCACTGCTCGTTTCCGGCTGGACTTACAAGCTACGGAGAACACGAACCCTACACCCGGCAAGGTCTTTTGGAACTTGCCGGGTGCTTTTTTGTTTGTGGCACCGGGCGGCAGCCTATCCAGCGGGATAAGACTACGAACGACAACTATTACCTGCTGACGCTGGCGGCCATTGCAAAGGAGATTCAGCAGCGCGGCCTGCCGCCCGAATGTTCGGTGCGAATTGCGGCAGGCTTACCCCTGACCAGTTTCGGGCGCGACAAGCCGAAGTTTCGGGATTATCTGCTGCGAAGCAGGCAACCTGTGAATTTCCGCTTCGAGGGTGTGGAATACAGCATCACCTTTGAAGAAGTTGCCATCTTTCCTCAAGGTTATGCTGCCCTTATGACCGAAACAGGGCTCCTACAAGACGAGCCGTCCATGCTCCTTATGGACTTGGGCGGTTGGACGGTAGACCTTATGCGCATCGACAACGCCATCCCCGTGGCCGACACGGCACAAATGTGCTCCCAGCGGGTACTATGGCGATTGGACAGATATAATCAATCCCGGCACGGCAGGTTCTGTTCTTGGTAAGCGGGCCTATGCCATCGAGATCACGAAAAATCTGGACAGCAAAACTATCCAGTTGGGCAACGCCGATTACAACGCCGACATCGGAACAGCCGATAATGGCGGCATCCTCATCGACACCGGCGAGGGCGTAGTCACGATTACCTTTGGCGACCGCGAGACCGACAAGACTTATGTCACCGACCCTACCGGCATCGCCAATAACGAAGATTCCTATACCATGCACGCCAATTCCAACGAGTTCCAGAACGACCGTGTCCTTGGCAGCATTGTGTTGGACAAGGTCGATCTGGATGCCGCCCGGTACCTGGTCGCAGGCAGTAATGGCGACTCGACACTCGAAGGTGCCGTGTACGACCTGTACGCCGCCGAGACCATTGAACACCCGGATGGTGTTTCCGGCATCGTGGACTACAGCAAGATCACGGACAGCAGAGGCCAACCCATCTGGCACACCACTGTCCTCACCAACGGCGGCTGGGATACGGATTATCTGCCCATCCTCCAAAAAGACCGGCTGGTCGCTTCCGCCCAGATCAAGGACGGCAAACTTGCGTTTGCCAACCTCTACCTGGGCCGCTACTACTTGGTCGAACGTGCCACCGGGTTGGTTCTGCCCATTGACGGTAACGGAAAGCTGTACGTCACCGGCAAATATCCTCTCCTTAATAAAAAGTTGGAGCGTACCGGCCGGTATGCTGATCTTGCATCCAAAGACGGCGAATACAGCGATTACATCTATAAAAATCAGTATTCCGCCGTAGCCGAAAGCCGCCGACTGGACGGCAGCAAAGCTTGGGACGGCTATTATTTATCCTACGCCAAGGGCCACCTTTGCGATGAGGTCAACCACTACAAAACGCTGACCTATGCAGATGAGTCCAGCTATTACATCCAAACCGAGCAGGAAAGCCAGGATGAAGTGCTGAAATCAGGCTTTTCCTTGAACAAGCTGGTGTCCACCACCGGCCAGCCTGCCCCGGCGCTGAAGCTGGAGGGTGCGGGCTTTACGATCTACCGCATCTCCAAGCTGAGCAAGGCGGCCCAGTTCAAGCGGAATCCGGACGGCAGCTACGATGCCGCCAGCATCCTGGATGCCTACCGCAAGGACAACTACGACAACGCCACCCTCAAGTACGATTTCACCCGCGAGGGCCAGGCCATCGCCAACATGTTCGAGAGCGATACCGACATGGTCAGCGCCTACAACAAGACACTGACCGCAGACGGCGACTATGCCAACGGAAAAGGCAACGGCTGGGTCCCCACGGATCAGGATGCGGAATACAGGCTGGGAGAAATGTTCACCAATGATGAGGGCATCTTCCGCGTGGAGGGCCTACCCTATGGCCAATGCCTTGTCGTAGAAACCACCATCCCGAAGGATGTGTTCCAGTGCGACCCGTTCATCGTGACAGTGGATGCCCACAGCCCGCAGAGTCGCTTTACGATCCCCACAGGCAGCATCACCACGCCGACCAACAACTACATGACTTTTAACGTGCTGGATGAGGAACTGGAAGGTTATTTGCAGCTCATCAAAACCGATCTCGAAACTGGCAAAGCGGTAAAAATCGCCAATACAGCCTTTGCGCTGTACAAGCTGGACGAGAATGGAAGCAAAACCCGCATTTCCATGATCGACCCCGCCAGCGGCAATGCAACCAAGAAAACGGATGTGTTCTACACGGACGCGGACGGTCTTATGAAAACACCCGAAAAGCTGCCCCTGGGCCGTTATCTCATCGAGGAATTGCAGGGACCGGAGGGCTACTATAACGACCCGGCCTACTCGGTAGAGTTTGAGATCAAGAGCGACCGTGTCTGGCAAGTGGTCGGCAACGCCACGGATGACATGGATGAGTACATCGTGGAAGAAAAGTATTTCAACCGCGAAACCTTGGGCCAGCTCACCATCCGCAAGCTGGGCAATATCCTAACTGACTACCAGAATGGCCAGTTCATCTACACCCAGGACACCCTGGCGGACGCGGTGTACGAGATCCACGCGGACGGCGATGTTGCCACGCCGGACCATCAGGGCACTTGCTGGTATAAAGACGGCGACCTTGTGGCGACCGTCACCACCGGCGAAGATGGTCAGGTGGATGAGGTGAAATTCAGCCCCACCAGAACCCAAGCAACCTACGATTTCCTGACGGCCAGCCATGACGGCACCAAAGGCGAGGTCACGGTCACGCTGCCCCTGGGCAAATACACCATTACCGAAGTGCAGGCCCCGTATGGCTTTGTGCTGACCCAGCAGAGCTACACGGTGGAATTTGGATGGGATAACCAGAAAAACGACATCGTATTGGCAAAAACCATCGTCAGCCACGAGCAGGACGGCGACAAGGAATGTTCCTACAGTATTGTCAACGTCAAGGAGGCTTCGGATGCCCATAAGGACGGGCAGATCCTTGTGTTCGAGAACGCCCTTGTACTGCCTGTCCCTGAAAAGCCCGGCGATACGGTTGGCAAGATTGGCGTTGGCGTCTATAAAAAAGACCGTGAAGCGTTGATTTATCTGTCGGGTGCGGCGTATGAGCTGTACACAGTAGATGACATCTATGCGGCAGACGGTACGAAACTGGTGGATGCAGGAACCAAACTGGCAACCAGCAGCCCCACCGATGAAAACGGCTTCACCTGGTTTGATGTGGATGTGCCCATCCGCGGCGAGTTCTACCTTGACCCGGCAGGCCCGCGAAGCACCAGCCGCGAGAACAGCGGCCGCTACCAGATCGTAGAGATCACGGCCCCGGCAGGCTATTTGCTGGACGACACGCCCATTGACGTTACTTTCATCTACGAGGGTCAGCAAGTTGCCTGGCAGATTGTTGATGCTACCGCTACGAACCTGCGCACCACCGTGAATATTTCTAAACAGGACATCACCAACGGCCAAGAACTGCCCGGTGCCCAGCTGGAAATCACAGATGCCGAGGGCAACGTGGTGGCTGGCTGGACTTCCGCCAAAACACCCCACACCGTGCGCGGACTGGAACTCGAAAAAGAATACATTCTGACCGAGCGCCGCGCCCCGGATACTTACGTTGAAGCCGAGAGCATTACTTTTAAACTGGTGCAGAACAGCAGTGAGCAGACCAACGATGTGTTTGTAAAATCCGGCGACACCTGGGAAAAACTGGACGATGGCACTGTAGTCATGCAGGATGCCCCGGCATTGGACATCGACAAGACCGATGTCAGCGGAAACCTGCTGCCTGGTGCCACCCTGACAATCCGCACAGAAGATGGCACGGTCATCGACAGCTGGGTAACGGATTACAAGACCCACCGCGTTCCTATCTCGGATGATAGTATCCACCTTTCGGACGATACCACCGAAAATATCTACACCCTCACCGAAGATGCCGCTCCTGATGGCTTTGAGATCGCCAGCTCGGTGCAGTTCAAGATTGTGTCTGAAGATGATGGCATTTTGTTGTATATACGCGAAAAATCTAACGACGAATGGACTCGTGCAGACAAACGGCTCATCACAATGGTGGACAAGGCCAAGCCGACTCCCACGCCTACGCCGACCCCTACACCCGGCCCCACACCGAACCCTACCCCGGAAACGCCCAAACCCACGCCGCAGCCTACCTCGGTGCCCACGCCTGCGCCCACACCCACGATTCCCAAAACGCAGGACGGCTTCCTGCTGCTGGCAATCGTCATCACGGCAGTGGTTTCCGCAGCCGGTATTGTATTTGTGATGGTCAAGCGCCGCGACCCCGGTATCCTTGTCGATTTGGACGAGGACACGCAAGACGAGGAAAATGAAGAATGAAAGTCCTGATCGTTGAGCCGGGCAAATATCCCCGCGAAGCTGACATTGAGCATACCCTACAGGCTGAGCAGAAGATCGTGGGCGGCACGATTGAGGCTGTCTATCCCTGGCGAGACCGGGCCTGTATCGTCTGCAACGATGACGGTATCGCGCTGGGTCTGCCGCTGAACCGCATGCTGGGTGACTACGATGTTATCCACGGCACATTCTTCATCTGCGGCCTGAGCCACGAGGATTTTGCCGACCTTACGCCCCAGCAGATCAAGCACTACGAGGAACTTTACCATGACCCGCAGGTATTCTTCCTGCTTGGCAACACCCTCTGCGTAGACCATGTCACGCCGGAAGAATACGATGCCATGATGGAAAAAACGCTCGATAAATTCGACCCCCAAAATAACCAAACCAAGGAGAAAAAAGACCATGAAAACTGCATTTGACCCTGAAACCAGAGATATAACTCCGCGCTTTTACACCGCCGAAGCTGTCCTGCGCGGCCACCCGGACAAGCTGTGCGACCTTATTGCCGACACCGTCCTTGACGAATGTCTGCGGTATGACCCTGCCAGCCGTGTGGCCTGTGAAGTCATGGCGACCCGTGGGCACATCATTGTGGCGGGTGAAATTACCACCACCGCCATGCCGGATGTGTTCAACATTGCCCGCGACACATTACGGGAAGTCGGTTATGACCCCAAGGAATACCAGATCGACAGCTTTATCCATGAGCAAAGTCCCGACATTGCCGGGGCGGTCGAGCCGGAACTGACCGAGGATGAGGACGATGACACCCTCGGCGCTGGTGATCAGGGCGTTATGGTGGGCTATGCCTGCGATGAAACGCCCGAATACATGCCTATGGCGGTAGTCGCTGCCCAACACCTTGCGGCACTGCTGGAGGTCTTGCGCATGATGGACACTTTCCCCGACATCGGCCCGGACGGCAAAGTCCAGGTCACCATGGAATACGCGGGCGACATTCCCGTGCGCATCACCAAGGTGGTCGTGTCCGTGCAGCACAACCCCGAAACCTGCCTGGAAAATCTGCGGGACATGCTGCGAGAAAAGCTGTTCCCGCTGGCGTTCAAGGGCATGCCCGCGGACAATGTGGAGCTTCTTCTGAACCCCAGCGGCCGCTTTATCCAGGGCGGCCCGGACGCTGACACCGGCCTGACAGGGCGCAAGCTCATCGTGGATACCTACGGCCCCTTTGTGCCCCACGGCGGCGGTGCATTCAGCGGCAAAGACCCCAGCAAGGTGGACCGCAGCGGGGCCTACATGGCGCGATTTATCGCCAAAAACCTTGTGGCAGCCCATATTGCCCAGCGCTGCCAGGTCACGCTGGCGTATGCCATCGGCCAGGCCGAGCCGGTCATGGTGTCGGTGGACACGTTCGGCACCTGCAAAGTGTGCGAAGATGACTGTCTCGCCATGGCGGTGCGGATGTCTTTTGACCTGACCCCCGCGGGCATCATCAAACAGCTGAACCTGCTGAATCCTATTTACGCCCGCACGGCCACCGGCGGGCACTTCGGCCGCGAAGCGTTCCCGTGGGAGACCATCGAGTCCATGAGCGAGTTCACGGCCTGCATCGAGTAATTGCGGAAGGTCAGCAAAGAACAGATCGCGGCCGCCAAACGGATGACGGCCATTGAGTTTTTACGCCGTTACCGCCCCGGTGCGCTGGAGAAAAGCAGCGCCCGCGGCGAATACCAGCTGGTGGCGCACGACAGCTTCAAAATCAACGGTGAGTCCAGTGTTTGGCACTGGAAAAGCCACAATATCGGTGGAAGGTCAGCACTGAATTATCTTATCTACGTTGAGAATGTCAGCTTCGTAGAAGCCGTGCAGATGCTGTGCGGAGAAAGCCCAACTTACATCCCGGTGGAGCATGAACAGGTCGAGAAAAACCGCCTGCCGTTTAAGCTGCCGCCGAAAGCGGCGAATAATAACCGCGTCACCCGGTATCTGCTGGGGCGCGGCGTTTCGCTGCCAGTCATCCAATATTGCCTCGATTTAAAAATCCTGTATGAGAGTGCAGGCTACCACAACTGTGTGTTCCTGGGGCTGGATGAGCAAGGCGTGCCGCAGTACGCCGCCCTGCGCGGTGTTTACGATTACGGTAAGACGTTCAAAATCGAGCAGGAAGGCAGCGATAAGCGCTGCGGGTTCTGTATCCCACCGGCTGGGGAAAGCCGCACCGTAGCGGTGTTTGAAGCCGCCATAGATGCCATGGCAGAAATGACGCTGTGTGGTGGAAAAGCGGACAAGTACCGACTGTCTCTGGGCGGTATTTCTGCTACCGAGAAAGAGCCGCTGGCGTTGCAGGAGTTCCTGCGCCGCCACCCGGAAGTGACGACCATAGAGCTGCGGCTGGACAACGACTCCCGCGGCCGCATGGCCAGCCAGTGCATCCAGAAAGTGTACGCCGAGCGCTACAAGGTGCTGGACCTGCCGCCGGAAATCGTGAATGGAGATTATGCAGATGTGGCAAAAAACAAACTGATGGCAAGGATCGCCGCAGAACGCGGTACCTGCCGATAGAGAGAACTCATTATGAAAGCAAGAAATCGTTCGCCCCCTCGCGGGGTACATAGGAGGTGCCGCAATGGCTGTGTTTCGTATTCAAAAGACGGGCAATTACACGATCATGTCCAATCATCACTTAAACAACAAGGCCCTTTCGCTCAAGGCGAAGGGCCTTTTATCTTTGATGCTGTCCCTGCCGGACAGCTGGGATTACACCACCCGCGGGCTGGCATCCATCTGCAAAGAGGGTGTAGACGGCATCTGTGCCACGGTGCGGGAACTGGAAGTTGCGGGGTACATCGTCCGCCGCCGTGTCCGCGATGCAAGCGGCAAGGTGCGTGGCATGGAATACACCGTGTTCGAGCAGCCCCAGAAACCTGAACCGGAAAAGCCCGTTTTGGATGAGTCTGCACCGAAAAAACCTGTACGGGAAAAGCCTGTACAGGCAAAGCCGGATACGGCAAAACCTGCACAGGAAAATCCCGCACAATTAAATACTAAAGAAAGTAATAACGAAAAGAACAATAACGTATCGAATCAAATCAGCGCAGCGGACCAGCGGGCGCAGTGCCGTGCCCGGTTGCTGGAAAATATCGAGTACAGCATTCTGGCACAGAACAACCCGATGGATACGATGCGATTAGATGAGTTGGTGGAATTGATGCTGGATGTTATCTGTTCGAAACGCAGCATGATTCGCATTTCCGGCGAGGACATGCCTACTGACGTTGTACAGGCAAGGCTTTTAGGACTGGAAGCTCCACATATCCAGTATGTTCTGGATTGCCTGAAAGACAGCCTACCCCGCATCCGAAACATCAAGCAATACTTATTGGCGGCGCTTTACAATGCACCAGTAACGATCGAGAACTATTATGCCGCACAGATCGACCATGACCTGTGCGGCGGAAAACGAGGTAACGTGTATGCAGATTAAATTTTATTCTACTTTGACCGCAGATTTCTTCCCCAATGATCCCACAGACCTTGGCGACAGCTACGATGAATCCGAGGGCATCCCCTACATCGGCGAGGAACTGACCGGCTACCGGGATATTATCCGCAAAGCCATCCAAGAAGATGTGAAGGATTTCAACGGCGACCTGATGCAGTATTATCACGAGGATGATTCTCTCCGCAGCAAGGTCGTCCGCGCTGTGCCCGGCGTGGATGAGGTGAACGGCGAACTGGTTGGCTCCCTTTGCGTGGACACGAATGCCGAGCTGACCGCTGAGGAGCAGGCCAAACTCTGCGATTACATCTCCGGCCAGTACAGCGATGGTTGGGGCGAGGGCTTCGAACAGCGCGAGGTCGACGTTGGCGATGGCAAGCTGTCCGTCCATTTCTGGCAGCCCACCGGCTTTGAACTGAAACGCGATGTGCCGGAGCCTGAAAAAGCGCCGAGCCGCCCCAAAATGCAGCTGGCCGGTCAGGATGGCAATATCTTCGCCATTATGGGCCGCGCATCCCGATTGCTGAGCGACAGCGGGCAGGCCGATAAGGCGAAAGAAATGCGCGGCCGCGTCATGGATTGCCTGAGCTATGAGGCCGCTCTCAAGGTCGTTTCCGAGTATGTGGAGACGGAAATCTCCGAAAAGCCGAAAATGACGAATACCAAGCACGACCGCAGCGAGGCCAGATGATTCGTTCGAAAACGCCGAACACTCGTTTTGTTATGAAAATCTATTCAACCCTTGCGGCTGAATTTTTAGGGTTTGAGCCGGGAATAGACCCCGACTTCAGTGACCTGATCATTCAGCATATCGACAGCGATGGGTTGAAACGCTATGCCAGTGAAATCAAAGCTGCTGTTGATGCCGAGACACGAGAAGGCCGCTTTAACTTTATGTCCGCCTATCCATTCATTGACTCTCTAAGCAGCAAAGTTAGGTATGCCACACCCACCGTAGAGGAACAGAACGGCCATCTCTATGGCTGTTTGAACGTCTATCTTGACGAACCGCTGAATGCAGATGAGCGGCAACTGCTGCTCACTTATACCCAACAGCAATACCAATCCGATTGGGGCAGAGATATTGCCGAGCAGGAAATCGAAGTGGAGGACGGTACCCTGCATCTCCATTTTGGTTCCGATGCGGAACTGAATGTCGAAGTTGGATTCGTTTCTATTGTCAGCAAAGAAAATCTTGTTGAGAGGAATGATGCTATGGAACAGAAAAAGTATGAGATCACCGACATTGCCCACCCCAGCAACTCGAAGTGGCACCGCATCCGGGCCTTGGAATATATCGGAGAGGATGTCGAGCCTGGTGATTTGGGCGGCTTTGTGGAAAGCGAAGATAACCTATCTCAAGAGGACGCTTGCTGGATTTTCAATGACGCGATTGCCTGCGAAAGCGCGCGGGTCTCCGGTAATGCTGTCCTGAAGGACCAGGCCGTTGCCCGCGGTACCGCGCTGGTCAGCAACAATGCTGAAGTTGGCGGAAAGGCAATCGTGCAGGATTACGCCATTGTACTGGAAGGCTATGTGTCCGAAAGCGCCCGTATCTGTGGCAAAGCAAAACTGACAAAAGAACTCGACAGTGAGGGAGTACCCGAAGTTTCCGGGGCTGCCTACGTTTACGGTACGCTCAGCGGAAGTGTGCATTGCTGCGGAGAAGCTATTATCCTGCCCGGCACGGAACTGCGAAATCCGACCCCAGACCTGTTTATCCTGAACGGCGACAAAGTTTACCTGGCACCGGGCGAAAACCGGCAGGATGTGTGCCCGCAGCAGAAACCGAAAGCAAAAGATATTGAACGATAAGACGAAAGGAAGATGCCCTTGACGAACACCCCGAACAGACTCAACATTCTGAAACCCGACTTTGAGATGCCCGAACACTGCGGCGGCGACCGCTGGGCAATCCTGCACGGAGACTCCCTGCAGATCGTCCGCCAGTTTGAATCGCACAGCTTCGATGCCATCATCACCGACCCGCCCTATGCCAGCGGCGGGGCTAACCAGAACACCAAGAACCGTACCACCAGTGAAAAGTACAGCAGCGTGCGCGGCGACCGCGCACTGCCGGACTTTGATTCTGACCAGATGGACCAGCTGAGCTGGATGTTCTGGACGGCCTCGTGGCTGCAAGAAGCCCGCCGTGCCGCCAAGCCCGGTGCGCCGGTCTGCGTGTTCATCGATTGGCGGCAGTTGCCCAGCATGATCCTGGCCATGCAATGGGCGGGCTGGACCTGGCGCGGCATCGTGGATTGGGACAAAGTTTCCAGCCGCCCGCAGAAAGGACGTTTCCGCCAGCAAGTGGAATATGTTGTCTGGGGCTCCAACGGCAAGATGCCGGTGGACAGAAATGTTGGGTGTTTGCCGGGCGTGTATCGTTACCCCAACGCGCAGAACCGCATCCATGTCACCGAGAAGCCGTTGCAGCTCATGCGTGACCTCGTGCAGATCTGCGAACCGGGCGGGCGCATCCTCGACCCCTTTGCCGGTGCTGGCACTACTGTGCTGGCCGCTGCGATGGAAGGCTATGAGGCGGTCGGCATTGAAATGTCAGACACCTACTTTCAGCGCAGCTCCGAACGTCTGAAAACGGCCCTCGCAGGGGTCTAAACTGACGAAAGTATACTGAACTGATTCACTTTTACGACTCTACATTTTTTAGTGAATCAGAACAGTATACTTTCTGCTTTTATGAAAGGAAATTGCTAAAATGAAACGACCTTGGGCTTTTATCTGCGCCAGCGAAGGCGCAACTGCCAAACATCTCCGCAATTATTGCCGGGAAGTGTACCTGCTCGGCTATTTGCCCATCTGCCCCAAATTGCAGGATGGCCAGTATTTGATGCTGGAGGACCCCGTTGAGCGCAGCGAATATGCCGCCATTGTGCGGGATAAGCTGCTGCGCTGCCCGATGCTGGTGGTTTGCAGCCGGAATCAGGACGCGACCACCAACGCACAGATCGGCTTGGCGCAGAAGTATAACCGCATCGTTACGACCCTGGACGGTTTGAAGAAAGCCGTTTCGGAGGGTGACGACCTTGCCTCGTGAACCGTTTTGACGGGGTGACGTGTTTTGCAAGCATAGCGTTTGGATATCCAAACGCACCTTTGGGGAGCACCCCAAACCCCCAGTTATAGAATCGAGGTAGAAAATGCCATATCCTTATCCAACTTTACACATTCCGTTTCAGCCCTACGATAAAAACATGACCGACTTGCAGGAGACAAAAGAGTCCGGCACCGTTTACCCGTTTGTGGTAGACACCGCTATTTTTCTTCAGGCAGACGACTACCGTATGTTCTGGCACGAAGAAAACCCGGACTATCCCTTTATGCGGGAACTGTCGGAAAACTGCCTTGACCCCAAAACAGGAAAACTGCACTGTACGATCATCCTGGACATCCACGACCCTAGCTGCATCTTGCTCAGCAAAATGGACGGAAAATATTATGCGGCTTCGCATGACAATTTTAAGCAGATCGATTTTGCAAGTCTGGCATGGCGGTGTGTGAGTCTTAGTACAAAACCGCCTGCTAAAAAATCGCATGACCGGGAGCGCTGATGGCCCGCAGACGGGACCATGTTATTGCGCTGCGCCTTAATGACCGGGAATATCGTCACCTGTGCCAACAAGTGGCAATCAGCGGCCTGCCGCGTGAAGAATATCTGCGCAGCCTTATTATGGGCAGAACAATTCATCCGCGCCCCTGCACGCACCACGAGGAACTGATGCGCAAGGTGGCGGGCCTTTGCAATAACGCTAACCAGCTGGCCCACCGCGCCAACAGCACCGGCGTGGCTGGGCAGCAGAGCGTGGATGAGATAACCCGCATCGCAAAGGAAATCTGGCATGAGATAAAAATAAAATATTAGGAGCAGCTATGAAACATGGCCTATACATCCATTATCCCCGTCCACCGCCTTGACCGGGCGGTGGATTACGTTATGAATAAGGAAAAGACCACGGCGGTATCCTTGCAGGATGCCATCGACTACGCGGGCAACCGCGACAAAACCGAGAAATCCTGCTTTGAGAGTTCTTTTGCCTGCACACTGGAAACGGCTTTTGAGGATATGCGCCAAACGAAAGAGCGCTGGCACAAGCTGGGCGGTGTGCAGGGGTATCACCTGGTACAGAGTTTTGCCGCTGATGAAGTTACACCGGAACTGGCGCACCAAATTGCACAGGAATTGGCAGAACGTGTACTGGGTGGACGATATGAGTATGTCATCGGCACCCACCTCAACACTGACCACATTCACTCGCACATCGTCTGGAACTCGGTCAGCCGAATAGACGGCAAGAAATATCACAGCAACGGCAAAACCTATGTGACGCAGATCCGTGCTGTGTCGGATGAACTGTGCCGAAAATACAAGCTGTCGGTTATAGACACTGAAAGGTCAGAGGCCACAGCCAAGCCATACGCGGAATGGCTGGCCGAGAAAAACGGCCAGCCAACCTGGCGCACAGCCATCCGTCAGGACGTGGACGATGCCATCCAGCAAAGCCTTACCTGGCGGCAATTCCTTACTGTGCTGGCAAGGAAAGGCTACGAAGTCCGCATGGGGCGCAAGTACCCGGTGTTGCGCCCGCCTGGCAAAGAACGGTTTGTCCGCTTCAAAACCTTAGGTGCCCGCTATACCCCCGAAGCGATTCAGACTCGCATCCTGTATCCGCAAACGCACCGCCCGTATGTCCGAAAGCCGCCAACTGTTCAGCACGGCCATCTGCGCAGCACCCCCACCTCCCGCCGCAAGCTGACTGGCTTGCGGGCATTGTACTACTGCTATCTGTACGAGTTGGGAGCCTTACCCCGCAAACCGCGCTATCCCAGCTATGCTGTGCGGCAGGATGCCCGCAAGCTGGACCAACGCATCCGGCAGATGGAGTTTTTATCCCAAAATGGCATTGATACACTGGAGCAGCTTGAAGCCCACCGGCAGGATCTACACACAAAAATTGGGCAGCTACTTACAAAACGTAAGCAACTGCCCAAAACTGTTGAAGCAGACGCACAGCGGGAGCAAATAAGCAACGTCCTCCGACAGCTTCGCCAAGAGGAACGTCTCTGCCGCAAAATTGCTGAACATTCTATCGAGGTGCAGCAACACCTCACCGAAGCCCGCCGCGACCGCGCCGAGCAACAGTTACGCGAGAAAGAGCGTGAACGTGACCATCGCCCGATCATAGATTTTTCTATATAGGATAGAACGGCATCATAATGAGGAAAGAAAAGCCCGCTCCTTATAACGATAAAAGGTTTAAGTCAACCATCGCCAAAATCTGCGCAGAAAGATCTTCTAACGTGGAAGATTGATTCATATACCGTAGTTCGGTATATGCTTTTGCATCATTTTTGCGCGACAGAATATGGGTCACAACATAAGCAGATTTGCTTTTGCTGAAGCAATCCTCATCGCGTAGAGACTGTACAATATAGCAATCGTCTTTTGCATAGCCGTAGCGGTCAAATTCTTTATTCATGCAGAGCGAAAAATTTAAATCTGTTGTTCCAAACTTATAGGTTTGGGTATTAGTTTTGATTTCCTCCAGCATGAAACATTCAGAGCTGGCAAGCGTTGCTACTTGACAAATGTGCTTGATTTTCCGGGTACAAAGCATATAGGGATGCTGTGCAGAGAAGTGAATCTGCGAAGCCTGAAGCTGGTTCTTTACGGCATACTCATAAAACTTCTTGGCAGAGAGATTTGTTTCAACACCTGTAAGATGTTTGAAATTAGCAACTTTATAGAGGACCTCTATGTAGCGCCCATCGAAAGCATACAGAAATCGATTGCCGACCAAATGCTCTTTGTAAAGACGGGCAGCTTTGCAAATTTCTTTTACAAGTGATGCACGATCCAGTTCCTTGCTCATTGGTAAACATCCTTACTTCTTCACAAAAAAAGCGCCGGAATGATTTTCCCGGCGCCTAACATTCAAAAGTAGCGGTTTTATGCTGGCTGTCAGCCGTGATGCCCTTCCGAGCATCGTGAGTCGCCGGAATATTAAGTCCCCGGCGCGGACTCACCTTATCTCCCCGGTGCGGGCGTGATGCCCTTCCGAGCATCGAAGCGTCTTGGTAATTACCCTGCCCAAGCGCAGTACAGCTTATACGTGCCGCTACACGGAACCTTTTTGGTTCAATATTATTATATGCGATTTCACGAAAAAAATCAATGTTTATTGTGAATCGCATTCTAAAATCTTTATGAACATTTTAAAGGAGGTCTGCTTATGCCTTATCCCAACAAAGAATATATCGAACACCTGCGCAGCAAGTATCCGCCCGGCACCCGGCTGCAACTTAGCTGCATGGAAGATGAGATGGCTGTGCCTCCCGGATCTATGGGCACGGTGGAGTTTATCGATGATGCCGGACAAATCCATGTGCAGTGGGATTGCGGGCGCGGCCTCGCACTTATCCCCGGTGTGGATTCGTTCAGCCGCTTGCCTGCGCCCAAAGAAAAGGCTGGTGATGCCAGATGAATTACGGTTCTGAACCAGCAGACCAGGTCGTCCGCTACTCACTGGAGGGCGCGGAATTTGCCCTGCGAATCTCCGGCATGGCGGCCAAGAATTTTGTCATCTTTGCACAGGCGGTGCTGCATGACAGCAAAAAGACCCACGGCCGGACCAAGCTCATCCGCCTTTTGCGCGAGCAGAAACCGCTGAAGTTTTTCACGGTGGACAAGTACGATATGCACGCCTTTGCCCGCGCGGCAAAATCCCACGGTCTGCTGTTCTGCCCAATCCGTGACCGCACCGACCCGGAACATATCGAGATTGCCATTTTAGAGGAAGATTCCTCCAAGGCCAACCGCATCATTGATAAATTACAGCTGGATACTGTGGACACCGGCACGGCAGAACTTCTGGAAGATGTGCAGCAGGAACGAGCAGAAAACACCCCGGAGACAGAACGTGTCCAGACCGAGACAGGCGCGGTAGACTTTGAGGTCGGAGAGGGAGAAGAACTGTTCAACCTGGGTTTTCCGCAGGGCTCGGATCGGGAAGAACTTCTGTCCGGGCCTTCCTCCGACAGCAGCAAGTCTTTGCCAAACTCTCCCTCGCCGCACGCCGATCAGCTTCGGGCGAAGGGTGAACGCCCCAGCGTCCGCAAGGAACTGGCCGACATTACCGCTTACCTGAAAACCAAAACGGACAGCCAGCAGGTCCGCCTGCCGAGGATGCCGGTCAAAATCAACCGAAAGGACAAGGTATTGTAAATGGACTTGAACAAATATATCAACAAAACTGCGCCGCCTGAACCGCAGTATTCCAAGGAAGAATACGCTGCCATGAAGAAAGCCGAGCGCGATGCTGTTTGGGCACAGGTGGATATCCGCATGGGCGAGGTGTTGGCAGATGGCCCGACCTTGCAGGGATTCCTCGCCTTTATGTTGCAATGCCGGGGCTCACTGCCCAACCAACTGCTGCTCTCCGGCCAGAACGCCGACATCACGGATGCCCGCACATTCCAGCAGTGGAAGGACGCCGGGCGGCATATCCGTACCGGCGAGGAAGGCTATACCGCCATCATCGGGCAGGTGTACGAGAATAATGGCTGCAAGGCATCCGGGTACAATGTCGGCAAAGTCTTTGACATCACGCAGACACGCGGCAGACCTGTGGCACCGCCTGCCCACTACGAGGTGGAAGAATTGATTGCCGCCGCCATCGAGAGCAGCCCGGTACCGATTCAAATCTCCGACAGCCTGCCGGATGGTATCCAAGCGCAATATGTTCCCAAAGCGCGAACCATCTACGTTCGCAATGGCATGGATACGGGAACAACGCTGTGTGCCATTATCCGGGAATGTGCACAGGCTGACTTCCACAAAGATTATACCTATAACCGCCAAGCCTACGCCGCGCCCAGCTACTGCGCCGCGTACATGGTCGCACATCGGTACGGCCTGGACACGGCTGCATTCAACTTTGACCGCGTGGTTGCGTTGTACGGCAAGCTGGACGCAGAACAGCAGAAAGGATTTTTGTCCGATGTAAACGCCGTTGGCGGCGGGCTTCTGAGGCGGTTGGACCGCGCACTGGCCGCGCAGACCCGCGAAGCGCCTGCCGCAGAATATGACGTTGCCGTTCCCGCTAAGAAGCAAACCCGCCAGCAGGAGCGCGGCTGATTGTTTTCCTTTTGTTTTCAATTGGCAGATAGCTATTGGGCCGTTCTTGTGGTATGTTGGCGGCAGGAGGTAAAAAAAACAATGACAGAACGTAAAGTGAAACTCAACCGTGCGAATAAAAGCATCCTGCTCCGGGCATTGGGTGCAGTTTACTACCACCAGCGCGCGGGCGGCGGTAGCACCGATGCCACCAGCCAGCTCATCTTGCGGGTCAACGATCTGCCCGCAGGCGGAAAACTGACACTGACCACTGCCGAATACCAACTGGCGAAAAGCGCCCTCAACCAGCTGCGCACCCAGCGCTTGGCCGAGGGCGGTTATACCGATGCGGTGGATGATGCACTGAATCGGCTGATCCACGCACACACGCCGTTATTTGTCTTGGGAGGTTGAAGCCATGACAGAGAATGAACATATCGATAGAGTCAAGCAGTTGGCAGCCAAGAAAGAACTGCCAATTCTCAATGAAGCAGAATTTTTGACGTTCCAACTCGACAAAAGTGATGAATTGGAAATTGACGAAGATGACATCGCTGCCTATATTCCCATCACGTTTGATGCGAACAAAGCGTTCGGTTTGGATGTCTGCAAGGACACCAGCAGTGACGATATATATCTGACTGCTGAATGGTGCATCGGAGATGCATCCACGCTGGATTTGGACATTGAGTACGACAACCATTCGACCCTGGACGGAGATTTCCACCTGCGTGTGCCCTTGGATGAGCGCCAGCAGAAACTCATCCTTGCCAGGCTGGAGGAGCAGTGCCGCACGGTTTACGGTAAGCCGCTTACCGACATCGTGAAAGAGAAAAACTGGCAGGAAAAAGGACTCATGTCCAAAGATGAGTTTTGGAAAATCATCGACAATGTCCGAGCCAAGGTATCTGTGCAGGATGGACGCTCGGTTGCAGAAGGCTTGTACAGGGAGCTGATTCGGCTGCCGCAGAAGAATATCCTCGCCTTCGATTGTCTCTGGCAAGATTACAAGGATGAAGCTGCCAACACGAAATTGTACGCGGCTGCCTGTATCATTAATGGAGGCTGCTCCGATGACCGCTTCTCGGATTTTCGGGATTGGCTGATCATGCAGGGTCAATCTACCTACCAGCAGGCAATGGTTGCCCCGGATAGTCTGGCAGCGCTTACCATCCCTTTCAATGACGCCGAATGGATGATCTGTCCCCGCATTATGGGAAACGCCTTTGCCGGACAAGTGCTGCAAACCTATTTTCAGACAGAGGGCATCGCCAAAAGCCTACGGCGTAAGTATCCAGAACTGCTGCAAACGCCGGGTGCACTGAATGAACAAATCATGCTGGAACTACTCATGCCTTACCGCCTGCCAGATGCCGATTGGGAACGGCAGGTGCTTCGGACGGAGGTAAAGCACTACATTAAAGAGAGCAAATTGGAATACTGCTACGGTAGGTTTTATTCCGAAAACGCCCCGAAACCACTGACAAAGGCGAAAGCGCTGGCAGATCTGCCGCGAATCGAGCCGAATCAGTTGGCACGGGATATTGCTGATGCTCTTCCCGAATTGTTAGCCAAACGTCAGGCATGGGATACCGACCGGATAAAACACCCGCGTTACCACGGCGAGGAAAGGTAAAACACGCTGGGAAGAAAGAATCCCTGGTGGGTATGGCTGCTGCCGCTGCCTGTTGTATGGTGGGCGGCGCTGGCGGTGGCTTACCGCTGGCAGCCGGGTATGAAAATAACGGCTCTGCTGGATGCGCTGAACAGCGCACTGGCAGAGCCGTTTGCGTTGGCGTGGGTCGGCGACAGCCCGCGCTTTTTGCTGGTGTTTACGGTGGTTTATGCGGTAGCGGTTATCGTGGCCGTGACGGATCAGAAGAACACCCGCCCCGGCGCGGAGCATGGCTCGGCGGCCTGGGGTGATGTGTTTCGGCTGAATAAATTCTACATGGACAGACGCGGGCCGAATCTGCTACTGACACAGCATTTCCATATTGGAATTGATGGGTATAAACACAAACACAACACCAATATCCTGATTGTCGGTGGCTCCGGCGCTGGCAAGACGAGAACCTATGGTGTGCCGAATGTGCTGGAGTGTGCTTGTTCTATGGTCATTACGGACCCCAAAGGGGAAATTTTGCGAAAGACCGGCAATTTATTAAAGCAAAAGGACTATGAGGTTATCGTATTTGACCTTATAAATCCCGCTACATCATTCTGTTATAACCCTTTTGTCTATGTGCAGGATGATAAGGATGTACTTTCGCTAATCAGCAATCTAATCCAAAACACCACTCCGTCGCACTCTCAAAGCTCAGACCCCTTCTGGGAAAAGTCCGAAACAGCCCTGCTTCAAGCCCTTATGCTGTATCTGCTGCACGAGGCCCCACCCGAAGAACAAAACTTCTCGATGGTCATGGAGATGATTGCGGCGGCCGAAGTTCACGAGGATGATGATAACTATCAATCCCCGCTGGACATTTTGTTTGAGCGATTGGAAATGCGCGAACCCGACAGCATCGCCTGCAAGCAGTACCGTATTTTTAAGCAGGCAGCGGGCAAGACGGCAAAATCCATCCTTGTCAGTGTGGGTGTGCGTTTGGCGGCATTTAATCTGCCGTCCATCGCCAAGCTGACCATGACGGATGAACTGCACTTGCAGGAATTGGGCGAGCGCAAAATCGCCCTATTCTGCTGCATCCCGGACTCGGACAAGTCCCTCAATTATCTGGTCGGCATGATCTATACGCAGCTTATCCAGACGCTGTACCGCCAAGCAGACCGTGTGCATAAAGACCGCTTGCCTGTGCCGGTACATTGCTTGATGGATGAGTATGCGAACATTTCCTTGCCGAAAGACACCTTTTTGTCGGCGTTGGCTACCATGCGCTCCCGTGCCATTTTCTGTTCCATCATCGTGCAGAACATGGCGCAGCTGAAAGCCATGTATAAGGACGATTGGGAATCGCTGGTCGGCTTGTGCGATGAGTTCCTCTACCTCGGAGGCACCGAGAAAGAGACACACAAATACGTCTCGGAACTGCTGGGAAAAGAAACCATCTCCACCACCAGTTACAACCAGAGCAAAGGTCGCAGCGGCAGTTACAGCATCAACCACCAGCAATCCGGGCGTGACCTTATGACTCCGGACGAGGTGCGCCTGTTGGACAACAGCAAGTGCATTTTGTTTATCCGAGGGGAACGCCCGGTGGTTGACCTGAAATATAACCTGCTGAAGCACCCGAACATCCGCTATACCGAGGACGGCGGCGCAGCTCCCTACGACTACACCGCCGCCGACAATGCGCTGGACGATCTGCCCGGCGCACCTGAAAATTATGAACTACTGGATATGGACGATTTTCTGCCCGCTGAACCCGCAGAAATGAAGCCTGCCATACAAAGAATTCGGAGGTCTACATGAATTTGAAAAATAATAAAGCTGTAAAAATTTCTCGCAACCTGTTCATGCTGTACGCCGTCATGGTGTGCGGTATTGTTTTTGCCTTGCCTGCGTTCGCCGCAGATGACCCGCTGGTGGTCGTGGAGAACCTCTCCACGTTCATCTTTTCGCTGATCCGCGCGGTGGGTCTTATCCTGCTGGGCTGGGGCATCGTGCAGGTCGGCCTGTCGCTGCAAAGCCACGACCCCAGCCAGCGCAGCCAAGGTTTTCTGACGCTGGCGGGCGGGCTGGTGATTACCTTCGCCAAAGAAATCCTCGACCTCATTACCGCGTGAGGAGTGCTCCAAGAGGAAAGGCGGTGATGCCCTGTGGGTGAGTCATGGATCGTCAGCAACTTAAACGCCGCGCTCTCCACATGGAATGACAAGCTGGCAGAAATATGGTCGCTGCTGACAGAAAGCCCGCAGACCTTCAAAGGTGGGCAGGTCTGGGGCGTAATGACCGGCATCCACGGCGCTTTGCAGGCAATCGGCTATGGGCTGCTGGTTCTGTTTTTTGCTGTTGGTGTGATGAAAACCTGCGGCAGCTTTGTGGAAGTCAAAAAGCCTGAACACGCGCTCAAGCTGTTTATCCGCTTTGCGCTGGCAAAGGGCGCAGTGACGTATGGGTTGGAGTTGATGCTGGCGGTGTTCTCCATTGTGCAGGGCATGGTATCGACCATCATCACCGTGGGCGGTTACGCTGATCGGCGGGCTGCTGATTACGGTTTTATCTTTTACCATGATTCTCACGGTCTACGGCAGAATGTTCAGCCTGTGGATGTACGCTGCGATTGCGCCGATACCGCTGTCTACCTTTGCGGGTGAGCCCACCAGCAGCGTGGGCAAAAACTTCATCCGCGGTTACGCAGGTGTATGTTTGCAGGGCGTGGTGATTGCACTGTCCTGCATCATTTTCTCCGCCATCTCGTCCAGCCCACCCGCCGTGGATACCGGTGCATCTGTGGTGACGGCAGTGTGGACGTATGTTGGCGAGTTGGCATTTAACCTGCTGGTGCTGGTGGGAGCCATCAAGGGCTGTGACCGCATCGTCAAAGAAATTATGGGATTGTAAAGAGGTGTTGCCTTATCGAAATCAAAATACCGAAAGAAGTCCGCGACTATCACGAAAACATCTTTTTCGGCTTGAACACCCGGCAGTTTATTTGCTCGGTGCTGGCGGTCGGCGTAGCGGTGGGCATTTACTTTGCCTTGCAGCCGTATGTCGGCACCGAAGAAATTGGCTGGATGTGCATTCTGGGTGCCGCACCCTTTGCCGCCTGCGGGTTCTTCACCTATCACGGCATGAGCGCCGAACAGGTGCTTTGGGCTTGGTTCAAGTCCGAAATCCTCTGCCCGAAGCGCCTCGTGTTCAAGTCCGACAGCTATTACTACAAAGCCATGAAGCCTGCCATCCGTGCGGGCATGAAACGAAAGAGAGGGTTGCCTATGAAGAAAAACACCCATGACAGCGAGGAAACTGCTTGATTAAAACCCTGTCGAAAGCGCAGAAGATGGAACGCGAAAAGTTCCGTATTCCGCGCAGCGTACAGGATGCCATTCCCATCCGCCGTATCTTTGCGGATGGGATTTTCCAAGTCGGCAACCAGTATTCCAAAACATGGTCGTTTACCGACATCAACTATGCCATCGCCAGCAAAGAGGACAAAACATCCATGTTTCTCGACTATTCGGAACTGCTGAATGCTCTCGACTCCGGCGCATCAGCCAAAATCACGATTTATAACCGCCGCATCAACAAGGCCGAGTTCGAGCGCAGCGTCCTGCTGCCCGACAAGGATGACGGTCTGAACGAATACCGCCACGAATTCAACCAGATGCTGATGGCGCAGGTCACCGGCACCAGCAACAGC
>SFKI01000011.1 GCA_004554775.1 Subdoligranulum variabile | reverse complement strand
CGCCGAACAGGAAGAACCTGAATTTCATCTGATCCACAAGGAGACACTCCAATGTACAAGAGTTAAGAGGCGCAGTCCTCAGCATCAGACCCAAGACCCCAGGACCGATCTTAAAACCGATTTTACCACGTTCCACAAATGCTTTTAAGCAAATAACGAACCAGAGGGTAAGACCAATGAACAGGTAACTAAGATCCTGAAAGGGTTCAACAAAATCGCAAAGGTTAGGATGATCCCCCATGAAAACAAGGGTACAGTCCGAAAAATAACGAGCAAGGGTTATGAGGCTATGACTCCGAAGAAGTAAGACCGCCGGGGCGAACGAAATGTTCGCCCCGGCTTTTTGGTGTGTACATGTTGCCACTAGAGATGCAGGCGATGAACCGTGTTCTCCTGTGCGGTTTTGTATTGCCATACATTGCTGCGGGCGGATATAGAATCCGCCCCTACGAAACACGAATTATTCATGACAGCGTAGGGGCGCATTCCATATGCGCCCGCGGGGATTAGCGGCAGCGCAAGATTCATCGGTCGATGCAAGCATCCCCCCACATTATAGGGAGTCTCCCCCGCTTACAGCATACACCGCATAACCCTTGTTGCCTCTACAAAATCGTGCGATTCGTACAGGGCGATGGCAGGGACGTTTTGGGCAAGGACGTTGAGTTCCAGATATTCCAGCCTACGGTCGCGCGCCCAGCGCTTGGCGGCCCCCAACAATGTGCTGCCAATGCCCTGCCCGCGGTGCTCCGCATCTACCACCAGATCTGCCAGGCAGGCATAGCGATGGGGCAGCACGCAGCTGAACTCCGGCGTCCAGCCTGCATAGTTCACCAGCGCAAAGCCGACCACCACGCCGTCGGCTTCGGCCAGCAGGTAGTCTGCGTCGTTGGCCTGAACCGCCTGGCGGACAAACGCGTCCTCGCGCGGGGCGGCGCAGAAAAACTCCGGCTGCAAATCAACCAGCGCCTGGTCCAGCTGGCAGTACAACGCCAGAATGGCCCGGATATCCTTTTCTTCCGCCGGGCGGATCGTGATCTTGGGCATACTCATTCCCCCATTCCTTATACAAAAGCAAAACGGCGGACGCACTTGTCCGCCGTTCGTATCACTTGATTTCCTGGATGGTGTAGTTGAAGCCGTACTCTTCCTGCAGCTTCTTCACGGCAGGCTCGCAGTCCTCAATGAAGGTGGCAGAGTAGACGCTCTGGCCGTTGTGGGTCTTTTTGTACTCCTCTACGATCTCGTTCAGCTTTGCCCAGCCCTCGTCAGCCTTGGCCTGGTCCATGCTCTGGGGGAAATCAATGATAAATTCGCGGTGCTTGGGGATACGTGCTTTCATAATAATACGCTCCTGTGTTTTTTATAAAAATATACATTTTGTATATTCAGGTAATTTTACAGCCTGAAACAGCGCCGGGCGTTGGCGGCAGTCTGGTCCAGCACGGCCTGGGCATCCATATTCCAGATCGTGCCGATGTAGGCTGCCACATGGGCAATGCTGCGGCTGTCGTTGCGGGTGCCGCGCACAGGTTCCGGTGCCATGTAGGGGCAGTCCGTTTCCAGCAAGGCGCGGTCATGCGGGATAGCGGCCAGCACCTTGGCGGCGCGCTTGGCCCCCTTGTAGGTCACAGCCCCGCCAAAGCCCAGGTACATGCCCTGCTCGACCAGCCAGGCGGCATCGTCGGCGCTGCCACTGTAGCAGTGCAGCGCGCCGCGCGGCTTATATTTGCGCAGCAGCTCGTACATTTCAGCGTGGGCCTCGCGGTCATGGACCGACACGGGCAGGTCCATCTCCCGGGCCAGCTGCAGCTGTGCTTCAAACAGCGCATACTGCTCCTCGCGCGGGACGGGCCAATGATGGTCGAGCCCGATCTCCCCCACCGCGACGACGGCAGGGTCGGCGTACAGCGGGCGCATGGCGGCCAGCTCGGCGCGCCAATCGCCGTGGTAGACGGCCACGGTGGCGGCGTCCTCTTCGATGAGGCTTTCCGGGTGGATGCCCAGGGCGGCGTGGAAGTAAGGCGTAGTGTGCGCCAGCTCCAGCACCTTCTGCGCATCGCCCGAGTGGGTGGCGCATTCCAGCACGCCCACCACGCCGCCCTGGGGCAAGGCGGTCAGCAGGTCGGCACGGTCGCCGTTAAACTGGCCGCTGGCATAATGGGCATGGGTGTCAAAAATATTGGTCATGGTTCAGCTTTCCTTTGGCTGCGGGGCGCGGTTTACGAGGAAGATGCCCACACAGACGAGTGCCAGCGCGACGATGTACTGCCACTCAAACAACGGTTCGCCGTTGAGCAGGGCGGACAGCAGCACGTTCATGATCGGGATGATCAGGCCGAAGATGGCAATGCGAGAGATTGGGTTGTTCTTCATCAGCAGGGCCCACAGCACATAGCCCGCACCGGAAATGAACGCCAGCACGAGCAGATCTGCAATGGCCCCGGCCTGCTGCGGACGCAGCGTGCCGCCCATGGCAAAGCCGAGGACAGCCAGCGCCAGACCGCCGCAGCCCAGGTTGAGCACGCAGACGGTGAAGCTGTCGGTCTTTTTGGCGGCGGCCTTATTCCACGGGCCCGCCAGCGAGAAGATGGCAGAGGCAAGCAGCATGTAGGCGATGCCTTTGGCACTGCCGCTGCCGTAGTTGCCCAGGGTAGCAAACAGCACGCCGCCAAAGCCCAACACGCAGCCCAGCGCCTTGCGCGGGGTCATGCGGTCGGCCTTGCCGTACAGGAAGTGCGCCACAATGACGCCCATAAAGCTTTGGGTGCTGTTGATGATGCCGCCCATAGCGCCGGTAAGCAGCGCCGCGGCCGAGTAGTAGAAGAAATACTGCGCGGCGGTCTGCCACAAGCCCAACCCGCAGCAGGATGCCAGCTGTTTGCCGCGCGGCATGGGCAGCGGGCGGCGGTTGAGTGCCAGCCCGGCCAGCCAGACCAGCGCTGCGCCCATCATGAAGCGGACGCCCGCAAAGCAGAGGATGGACGCCGTGTCTGCGGAATCAATGGCAAACATCCGGTAGCCCATTTTGATGAACGGCAGCGCCGATCCCCACAAAATGTTGCAGAGGATGGCCATAGCCACCGCAGCGGCGGGGTTAGAAAAGAATGTGTCCAACCGTGATTTTTTATTTTCCACAAAGGACTCCTCTTCGTCCTTTCTTTAGGAAGAAAGAACCAAAGAAATTTTAAACCTATACACCACACGCGGCAAAGCAAAACTGCTCAGACGCGGGGATGTTGCGGGTCCAGGCAAACGAGGGGCGTCGGGGACGCCGCCCCCCTACGACCTCATTTTTGTTTTGTTAAAAGTTCTTTCGGTTCCTTTCTTTCAAGAAAGGAACAAAACTCTCGTACTTAGTGGATGCGCGCACCGGCGGGGGTGCTGTCGGGGAAGAAGGCGATCGAGCAGCCGCCGTCCACATCGGTATCGGCGGCAAAGATCATGCCCTCGCTGACATACTTGCCCTTCATCATCGGTCGGGGGGCAAGGTTGGCAACAATACCGATCTTTTTGCCGATCAAATCCTCGGGCGCAAACCACTTGGCGATACCGGACAGGATGCAGCGCTCGCGCTCGCCGTCAAAAACGGTCAGGTGCAGCAGCTTTTTGCTCTCCTTCATGCGCTCGCAGGCGCGGACCTCGGCTACGCGCAGCTCCACCTTGCAGAAATCGTCAAAGCTGATCTCAGCCTCATGGTCGCCGATCAGTTCAGCGCTGGCAGCGGCAGCCTCGGCTTTTGGCTCCTCAGCCGGGGCGTTGGCAGCCTGGGCAGCGGCTTTCTGGGCAGCTTCCAAGGCTTCCAGCTCGACCAGTTCTTTGGCGGTGTCAATACGGGGGAAGATGTTCTCGCCTTTATGCAGGGTTGCGTTGGCAGGCATCGAACCTACGGCAGCGGCGCTGTCCCAGGTTTTCAGGCTGTCATCCACACCCAACTGGGCAAAGATCTTCTCGCAGGTGTCGGGCATAAACGGCTGGAGCAGCACCGTGCAGACGCGCAGTGTTTCGGCCAGATTGTACAGCACGCGGGCCAGGCGGGGCTTGGTGTCCTCGTTCTTGGCCAGCACCCAAGGTGCGGTGGCGTCGATGTACTTGTTGGCGTTGTCAATAACCTCGAACACATCGGCCAGAGCGTTCTGGAACGCATAGGCTTCCATGTCGGCCTCGTAACGGGCGCGCAGGCCGCCGACCTTTTCCAGCAGGGCGGCATCCTCGGGGCCCTCAGCCTGGTCAGTGGGCAAGGTGCCGCCGAAATACTTGTCCGCCATAGCGGTGGTACGGGACAGCAGGTTGCCCAAATCGTTGGCCAGGTCCATATTGATGCGGTTGATCAGCAGTTCGTTGGAGAAGTTGCCGTCGGAGCCGAACGGGAAATCACGCAGCAGGAAGTAGCGCAGGGCGTCGGCGCTGTAACGCTCGGCCAGCAGATAGGGGTCGACCACGTTGCCCTTGGACTTGGACATTTTGCCGCCGTCCAGCAGCAGCCAGCCGTGGCCGTACACGTGCTTGGGCAGGGGCATATCCATGCTCATCAGCATGGCGGGCCAGATGATGGAATGGAAACGTACGATCTCCTTGCCGATAAAATGCACGTCGGCAGGCCAGAAAGTCTCGTAGTCGCTGTCGGGGTACTTATCGTTCATGAAGCCGAGCGCGGTAGTGTAGTTAAACAGCGCGTCGATCCAGACGTAGACGACATGCTTGGGGTCGAAATCGACCGGGATGCCCCACTTGAAGCTGGTACGGGAAACGCAGAGATCCTCAAGGCCCGGGTCGATAAAGTTATGTACCATCTCGTTGACGCGGGAACGCGGCAGCAGGAAGTCGGTGTTGACCAGCAGGTCACGCACGCGGTCGGCGTACTTGGACAGGCGGAAGAAGTAGGCTTCCTCCTCGGCGTCGACGACGGGACGGCCGCAGTCCGGGCAGCAGCCGTTGACCAGCTGGCTCTCGGTCCAGAAGCTTTCGCACGGAGTGCAGTACTTGCCCTTGTAGGTGCCCTTGTAGATGTCGCCCTTCTCGTACATCTTTTTAAAGATCTTCTGGATGGCGGCAACGTGGTAGTCGTCGGTGGTGCGGATGAAACGGTCGTAGCTGATGTTCATCAGCTTCCACAGATCCTTGACGCCCTTGGGGCCCTCGACGATGTTGTCAACAAACTGCTGCGGGGTGACGCCGGCTTCTTTGGCCTTCAGCTCAATTTTCTGGCCGTGCTCGTCGGTGCCGGTCAGGAACTTGACGTTGTAGCCCTGCAAACGCTTGTAGCGGGCCATGGCATCAGTCGCCACGGTGCAGTAGGTATGGCCGATGTGCAGCTTATCGCTGGGGTAGTAGATCGGCGTTGTGATATAAAATTTTTTCTGATCCATGATTCTCTCCTTATAACAAACCGCGTAGGTGTGTTTACTTTGGTTCAAAAGCCGATGGGCGTTACGCCGCAGGCTTCCAACGCGTGGCGGCAAAGCACCTCGGTGCTGTCGATGAAGAACTTGCCCAAATGCTCATCGCGCTTGACAAGGCTCAGCTCGGTGCAGCCCAAAACGGCCATGTCGCAGCCCTGCTTTTTCAGGTCATGCACGGCACCGCCGAACTTAGCCATATCGGCGCGGCGGCCCTGCTTGATGTCGTCGTAAATGACCGACATCACGTCCTCCTGGTGGTCGCCGGTGGGCACAGCCCAGTCGATGCCAGCGTCGCGGCAGGCAATTTGATAGGTCTCGGCCTGCAAGGTGCCGTCCGTTGCCAGGATACCCAGTTTGGTGCAGCCTGCGGCTTTGGCGTCGGCCACCGTCAGGCGGGGCATGTTCAGCACCGGCACGGGCAGGGCTTCGGCCAGGCGGTCATAAAAATAGTGGGCCGTGTTGCAGGGGATGGCAATGACCGTGGCACCGTAGTGAACCAGGCTGGAGCCGTCCTGCTCCATGACGGCAAAGGGATCCTCTTTGCTTTTGCCCATAATGAACGCCGTGCGGTCCGGCGTGGACGCGCGGGAAGAAATGACGATGTCGATATGATCCTGATCGCAGGATGCAGGGGTATGGTCGATCAGCATCTGGTACAGGTAGCAGCTGGCGGCAGGCCCCAGCCCGCCCAGGATGCCCAGCACTTCCTTGTGGGGGTTTTGCGGCAGTTTTTGCTGTGACGTGGCGTACCCCTCCTTATAAGAGTATTCTTATTTATTATAAGGCTTAGCGGGAAAATATGCAAGACGGTTGAACGAAAAAGCAGCCCACCGGCAAGCGGCGGGCTGCGGAAATTATTTGGCGTACTCGGTGGCGCGGCTTTCGCGGATGACGCTGACCTTGATCTGGCCGGGGTAGTCCAGCTCGTTCTCGATCTTTTTGGCGACATTGCGTGCCAGCAGAATGACCTGATCGTCGCTGACCTTGTCCGGCTGAACCAGGATGCGGACCTCGCGGCCTGCCTGCACAGCGTAAGAGCTTTCGACGCCCTCGAAGGCGTTGCAGAGGGCTTCCAGCGTTTCCAGACGCTTGATGTAGCTCTCCATGTTCTCACGACGGGCACCGGGGCGGGCAGCGGAGATGGCATCGGCGGCCATGATGATGAACGCCAGGGTAGTCTTGGGCTCCACGTCGCCGTGGTGGGCCTCGATGGCGTGGATGACCTGCGGGTTCTCGCGGTACTTCTTGCAGATGTCAACGCCGATCTGCACATGGCTTCCCTCGATCTCGTGGTCGAGCGCTTTGCCGATATCATGCAGCAAACCGGCGCGGCGGGCCAACTGGACGTTGACGCCCAGCTCGCCAGCCATCAGGCCAGCCAGCCAGGCCACTTCCAGCGAGTGGCTCAGCACATTCTGGCCGTAGCTGGTGCGGTACTTCAGGCGGCCGATGAGCTTGACGAGGTCGGGGTGCAGGCTGTGGATGCCAAGATCCATAACAGCCTTGTCACCCTCGCGCTTCATCTGGATTTCGAGCTCGCGGCGGCACTTGTCGACAGTTTCCTCGATGCGGGCGGGGTGAATACGGCCATCGGCGATCAGGCGTTCGAGGGCCATGCGGGCGACCTCGCGGCGGGTCTGGTCAAAGCTCGAAAGTGTGATGGCTTCGGGCGTATCATCAATAATCAGGTCGCAGCCGGTGGCGGTCTCGAGGGCGCGGATGTTGCGGCCCTCACGGCCAATGATGCGGCCCTTCATCTCGTCGCTGGGCAGCGGCACCACACTGACGGTGGCTTCGCTGGTGGCATCAGCGGCGCAGCGGGCAATGGCCTGGCCGACCAGCTCGCGGGCGATGTTGTCGCACTCGTCCTTCATGTTGGCCTGGTAGGCGCTGATCTTCATAGCCTTTTCGTGGGTCAGCTCGTCGTCCACCTGCTTGAGCAGCACGGCGCGGGCATCCTCCTGGCTCATGGCGGCAATAGTTTCCAGCTTTTCCATCTGGCGCATTTTGAGCTGTTCCAGCTCGTCCAGGCGGGCCTCGACGGTCTCGGTGCGGCGCTTGAGGTCCTCTTCCTTGCGCTCCATGGCGGCGGTGCGCTTATCCAGCGCTTCCTCCTTCTGGTCTATGCGGCGCTCCTGGCGGGTGATCTCGGCACGGCGGTCCTTGATCTCCTTGTCGGCTTCGCTCTTGAGTTTAAAAGCTTCGTCTTTGGCTTCTACGATGGTTTCCTTGCGCTTGGCTTCGGCCGTTTTGATGGCATCGTTCACGATGCGCTTGGCTTCGTCTTCCGCCGAGCCAATCTTGGCTTCGGCCGTACGCTTGCGGTTTTCGCCGCCCAGATAAAAACCGAGCGCCCCGCAAACAGCAGCAGCAACAAGGACCAGCAGCACAGTGATAATCGGGCTCATGGTCAGTTCACTCCTTAATTTTGGCAAATTGCAAATTCAGGAGGGCGCAGCACAGCGGGACGCTTTTTCAATATACGGTTTGTTTTTTATGGCAAAAGCAGCACAGCGCGGCCAAAGTGGGCCCAAAACAGCACACTTATGCCACAGTGCAGCAATATAAAACATAGCTAAGCCAAAAACAGGCGGATACTGTATTGTAAAAAAGCGGTGTTCCCGGTGGGCGACACCCTATGGACGCAGCCGCACAGGCAGCGGGTACGTGCGGCGATGATCCTTTTATTCCTGTTTACAATTTTATCGTTATTTAAGGCAATTGTCAAGAAGTATTGCAGCGAAATACGGGGGATAAAAAGGCTCCTTTGGGCCGGAGCCAAAGAAATAGCCGCAGCCATAATAGTAGGGGCGGATGCAAACATCGACCCCTACAGCAGATCGGCCCTGCCTTTTACGCCGTCACATCCTCGAACTGGGAGTTGTACAGGTCGGCGTAGAAGCCGCCCTGGTCGATCAGCTCGTCGTGGGTGCCCTGTTCAACAATGTCGCCGTCGCGCATGACCAGAATTTTATCCGCATCGCGGATGGTAGACAGCCGGTGCGCAATAACAAAACTCGTACGGCCTTTCATCAGGCGGTCCATGGCGGACTGGATGCGCTGCTCGGTGCGGGTATCGACGCTGGATGTTGCTTCGTCCAAAATCAAAATGCGATTGTCGGCCAGAATCGCACGGGCGATGGTCAACAACTGCTTCTGGCCTTGGCTGACGTTGGACGCGTCCTCGTTCAGCTCCATCTGGTAGCCGCCGGGCAGCGTGCGGATGAAGTGGTCAGCGTTCGCGGCTTTGGCGGCGGCAATGACTTCCTCGTCGGTGGCATCCAAGCGGCCATAGCGGATGTTCTCCATGATCGTGCCCTTGAACAGCCAGGTATCCTGCAATACCATGCCGAAGCCTTCTCGCAGGGCGCTGCGGTCAAAATCGCGCACATTGCGGCCATTCAGCGTAATGGCACCGGCGTCCACATCGTAAAAGCGCATCAGCAGCTTGACCATCGTGGTTTTGCCTGCGCCGGTGGGGCCGACGATGGCCACTTTCTGGCCGGGCTGGACCTCGCAGCTGAAATCGTGGATGACGGTCTTTTCCGGCGTGTAGCCAAATCGCACGTGGTCGAACGTGACCTGGCCGTCGATGGCGGCGGGGTCGGCACGGCGGGCGGGGTCGGCCTGCTGGTCCTCCTCCGCCTCGTTCAAAAATTCAAACACGCGATCCGACGCAGCGGCCATGCTTTGCAGCATATTGGACACCTGTGCCAGCTGCTGGATGGGCTGTGTGAAGTTTTTGACATATTGAATAAACGCCTGGATATCGCCGATGGTGATGGCCCCGGCTGCGGCAAAAATGCTGCCCGCGACGGCCACCGCCACATAGCCCAGATTGCCCACAAAGTTCATGATAGGCTGCATCAGGCCGGAAAGAAACTGGCTTTTCCACGCAGATTCGTACAGCTTATCGTTGGCGACGTTGAAATCCGCCAGCACGGTTTCCTCACGGTTGAACGCCTTGATGACGTTGTGGCCGGAGTAAATTTCTTCGACCTGGCCGTTGACGACGCCCAGCGTTGCCTGCTGTGCCTTAAAATATTTTTGGCTGAATTTTACCACCAGCAGCACCAGCGCCAGCGAGACTGGCAAGATCAGCAGCGCGATCAGCGTCATTTTGCCGCTGATGGACAGCATCATGATCAAAACGCCGATCATCGTGGTAACGCTGGTGATCAGCTGCGTCACCGACTGGTTCAGGCTTTGGCCCAGCGTGTCCACATCGTTGGTGATGCGGGAAAGGACCTCACCGACGGTGCGCTTTTCAAAGTAGGCCAGCGGCAGGTGGTCGATCTTTTCGCTGATCTGGCGGCGGAAATCATAGCAGACTTTTTGGGACAGGCCGCTCATCAGCCAGCCCTGAATAAAGCTGAACGCCGAGGACAGCAGGTACATCCCCAGCAAAATCAGCAAAATTTTGCCGATGTAGCCAAAGTCGATGCCGCCCGTACCGCGCAGCTTGGCGATCCAGCCGGTGGCCAGTGCCGTGGTGGCTTTGGCGAGGACCTTGGGACCGGCAATGTTAAAAATAGTCGAAAGTATGGCAAAAGCAACCACTACGACGAGCGAGAGCTTGTACTTGCCCAGCGCCCGCAGCAGTTGCAGCAGGCTGCCCTTAAAGTTCTTGACGCGCTCAGTGGTCATGCGTCCGGGTCTTGGCATATCACTCACCCTCCTTTGACAGATTCAGTTCCTTCTGGCTCAGCTGGCTGCGCGCGATCTCCTGATATTCGGGGCAGCTTTCCAGCAGCTGGGCATGGGTGCCGTCGCCCACGATGCGCCCCTCGTCCAACACGAGGATGCGGTTGGCATGCAGCACGGTTGAAATGCGTTGTGCCACGATGATGACCGTCGCGTTGTCGGTCTGGGCCTTCAGCGCGCGGCGCAGCGCCACATCAGTTTTGTAATCCAGCGCCGAGAAGCTATCATCAAACAGATAGATGCGCGGTTTTTTGGCGATGGCACGCGCAATGGAAAGGCGCTGCTTCTGCCCGCCGGAAACATTGCTGCCGCCCTGTGCAATGGGGCTGGCGTAGCCCTCGGGCTTGGCGTCGATGAACTCGGCCGCCTGGGCGATGCCCGCCGCCGTGCGCACATCCTCGTCGGTGATGTGCTCCCCGGCGAATTTCAGGTTGCTTTCGATCGTACCGCTGAACAGCACGCCCTTCTGCGGCACATAGCCCATCAGGTCATGCAGGGTAGCCTGCGGCATCTCGCGCACGTCAACGCCGTCGATGCAGACGGCGCCGCCGGTGACATCGTAAAAGCGCGGGATGAGGTTGAGCAGTGTCGATTTGCCACAGCCGGTCGAGCCGATGATGGCCGTCGTCTGGCCGGGCTTGGCCGTAAAGCTGATGTGCTCCAGCGCGTCACTGTCGGCACCGGGGTAGCAGAAGCTGACATCCTTGAACTCGACTTCGCCGTTCCAGTTTTTTCGTTTCATCGTCGGTTCTGCGGTAGCAGCGTCGGGGTCGTGGATGGTTGCCGGGGTGCGGATGACCTCATCAATACGCTCCGCCGCCACACCAGCGCGAGGCAGCATGACCGCCACCATCGCCAGCATCAGGAACGACATGACGATCTGCATCGTGTAGGTGATGAAGGCGATCATCTCGCCGACCTGCATCGTGCCCAGGTCCATGGCCTTGCCGCCGAACCAGACGATCAGCAGGCTGGTGCCGTTCATGATCAGCGTCATAAACGGCATCATGGCGGTCATTGTGCGGTTGGTGAATAGTTGGGTGCTCATCAGGTCACGGTTGGCCTTGTCAAAGCGTGCTTCCTCGAATTTTTCGCGGCTGAACGCGCGAATCGGCATAATGCCGGTCAGGATTTCGCGGCTGACAAGGTTCAGCCGGTCAACCAGCGTCTGCATCAGTTTAAACTTGGGCATGGCAAGGTTCATCAAAATCGTGATGAGCACCAACAGCGCCGCAACCGCCGCAAAGATGATCCATTCCAGCCCGGTATTGCCCGCTGCCACATGCAAAATGCCGCCAATGCCCAAAATAGGCGCGTACGCCACCATGCGCAGCAGGATCACGCAGACGAACTGCACCTGCTGGATGTCGTTGGTGGTGCGGGTTATCAGCGACGCGGTGGAAAACCTTTCAATTTCGGCGTTGGAGTAACCCACGACGGTGGCGAACACCTCACGGCGCAGGTCGCGGCCGATGGCAGCCGACACGCGGGACGCGATGAAGCCCACGGCCACGGCTGCGGCGACCATCAGCAGGGTCAGGCCCAGCATCTGCCCGCCGATGCGCAGCAGATAGGCCATCTGCACATCGTGCGCGGTGCCCTGGGCCTCGTACTCAAGCCCAACAAGCAGCACGGCCTGACTGGACAGATTGTCAGCCATCGTCGCGTCCAGTTGAGAGATGGCGGTGGAAAGCTGATTTTGCAGCATTTCCCGCACGTCGGGGGCCTGAGCCATCGCCGCAAACTGCCGGCTGACGGCATCCAAGTCATAGATGCTGGGGGTCATGGTCTCGGCGCTGCCTGCGGCCTGCGCGGCATTTTGCGCAGCGGCCATGTACAGCACCACGTCGGGCGTGGTAAAAGCAGCTTCCAGCTCGGCCATGTCGGCGTCCGGCGAAAGATGCCACAGGCCATCCACGTCTTTCATACTGTACCACTGGTCGACCTGCGCGGCAGTGTCCTCGGGCATCAGCAGCTCCAACGCTTGCAGGGTGGTGTCACGGATGCTCTCCGGCACGGGGCTTTCGATGCCGCCCTGCTGGATGCCGATGTCCACAATTTTGCTGGTGTAGTCCGGCAGCGACAGGTCGCAGTAGGCCTGCACGATCAGCAGGGCCACCACGGCCAGGCACGCCGCCCAATGGCGCGCCAGCTGTTTGAAAATTTTAGTCATTGGCGGGTTCTCCTTGGTTTGTCGATTTTGCACGATTTGGCTGTTTTGCGTGACTTAAAAGGCTGCGCTTTTGCTCCTGTGCGTCGTTTTCGGCCTCAATGGCGTCCAGCAGCACACCGCGCAGGGCATTCATCTGGCTGAGCTGCTCCGGCGTCAGCCGCGCCATCACGCGGGCGAAGTAGTCGTTGAGCGCTTGCTCGCTTTGCAGGCGAGCCTGCTCTCCCTGCGGGGTGATGCGCACCAGCGTTTTGCGGCGGTCGTTGGGGTCGGTCTCGCGCACGATGCTGCCGTCCCGTTCCATTGTGCGCAGTCCGCGCGAGATAGCAGGCATCGGCTGCCGCACCGCACGGGCCACGTCCGAAACATAGACCGCACCGTCCACGCCGTGCTGTTGGATGATGATGTGCAGATTTTCCAGCATGCCGAAGTGGCACTTGGGGCAATCCGCCAACGCCCCGCGCATCCCGCGCTTAGCCAGCGTATGCAGCCGCGAAACAAACCGAAACACACCGTGTAGGTTGGGGATCTCCGAGCCCGGCATAGAGCACCTCCTGTTAATTATTATCATATGTTAATTATTTTTGCGTGATATATAATAGTCTTTCCCACACCAGGGTGCAAGAGGGGCAGCATAATATTTGGAAAATGTTCATAATTAGAGGGTGGCGGATGCTGGCAGCGTAGTATTCGCTTCGTCAAATTTGCGTAAATTTTGCAGTACACACGCGCAATTCTGGACAAGTAGCACAATAAATGCTACAATGTGGTAAACAAGGGGGATTTTGTCCTCTATCAATCAATAAGTTAGGAAGTTAGGAGAAATTGCCGTGAAGCTGAACAACCGCCGCACCATTCTGGTGGGCCTTGCGTTTTTGTCGATCTGCACCTTTTGGCAGATGTACGACAGCGTGATGACCCTGATCTTGACCGACACTTTTAAGCTGAACGAAACCCTTGCCGGTGCCATTATGGCGGCAGACAACGTATTGGCGCTGTTTTTGCTGCCGTTCTTTGGGGCGCTGTCCGACAAGACCAGCACCCGCATCGGGCGGCGCATGCCGTTTATTGTGGGCGGCACCGCTGCGGCGGCCATTTTGATGAACCTGATCCCGCTGCTGGACGACCGCTATGCCGCCACCCCCAGCACCGGCACGCTGGTGCTGTTTATTGTGGTGCTGGGCCTGCTGCTGGTTTCGATGGGCACCTACCGCTCCCCCGCCGTGGCGCTGATGCCCGACGTGACCCCCAAGCCCCTGCGCAGCCGCGCCAACGCTATCATCAACCTGATGGGTGCCGTGGGCGGCATTTTGTACCTGGCGCTGGCGGCGGTGCTGTATCCGGCTTCCAAAACCAAGGGCATGGCGCACGTCAGCTACCGGCCGCTGTTCTTTATCGTTTCGATGATCATGGTCGTGGCGGTGGCCATTTTGTACCTGACCATCAAAGAACCCAAGCTGGAAGTCGAAAACCAAAAGCTGGAGGCCGAGCACCCCGAGTGGAACCTTGCCACCGACGACGGTGCCGGGCACGAGGTCTTGCCCGCGCCCGTCAAGCGCAGCCTGGGATTTTTGCTGGTCTCCATCTCGCTGTGGTTCATCGGCTATAACGGCGTTACCACGTGGTTTACCAAGTATGTCGAGGCCGTCATGGGCGAGGGCCTGGGCGGTGCGTCCACCTGCCTGCTGGTGGCGACCGCCGGTGCGATCGTTTCCTACATTCCCATCGGTGCGCTGGCCGCCAAGATTGGCCGCAAGCGGACCATCCAGTGCGGCATTGTGCTGCTGGCCACCTGCTTTATGCTGGGCTACCTGCTGACCACGACCTACTCTTGCATCCAGCCCATCATGTACGTGGTGTTTGCGCTGGTGGGCCTGGCGTGGGCCGCCATCAACGTGAACTCGCTGCCCATGGTGGTAGAGATGTGCCGCGGCAGCGACATCGGCAAGTTTACTGGGTATTATTACACCTTCTCGATGGCCGCCCAGGTCGTAACGCCCATCGTGGCGGGCTCGCTCATGCGGGCCATTGACTACCGCGTGCTGTTTCCCTACGCGGCGCTGTTTGTGGCGCTGAGCTTTGTGACCATGTGCTTTGTAAAGCACGGCGACGCCAAGGCCGAAGCCAAAAAGGGCCTGGAAGCGTTTGAGGATCTGGACGCGTAATAAAAGCATTTAACAGCGGCAGAAGCAGCCGCCAGGAGCACACAGCCCCTGGCGGCTGCCTTTATTATTTATTTTCCCACAACACCAAAAAGCGCACCACCTTTTTACAGGTGGTGCACTTTGGTTTAACCTCGGATTCGTGAAAGCCGACAATGCTCTCACCGCCCTTTTGCTTATGAAAAGTATTGTAGCCATATGCTGTTTTTTGCAGCACACGCTGCGCATACAAGTTTTTTGGCTGAAATGCGCCTGTTGCGACCCGGCATGTGTACGCAGTATCAGGAAACGGAAAGCATACCGGCAAAGGACATGATACCGAACCAGAGCAGGAATGCGGCAAACAAGAAGAAGCCCGTCCCACCAAAAACAGGCTTTCGCGGTTTGTTTTCGGTAATACGGTCGGGCCGATTGGGATCGTAATATCCGACCACCTGCCGTCCCAGTTCCCGCTTGCTGGAAAGAGTCTGACGGCTTGCGTACCGATAGGTCCTGCCGTTCACGGTGTACTCATAGGTCGGAAGATAGACCGTTTCCCGGCGCAGCTGTTCGCTGCCGTCCTCTTGCTGCTCCCACCTTTCATCGACCGATTCCTCGATCCATACCACCTTCATCATCGTGGTGCCTGTGTACCGCCGCACAGTATCCTCGTATTCCTTCTGTGCGCCTTTCCGCCGGCGTACCCCGAGCCATGCCACCGACACAGCCCCGAGAATGAAGCCGATTCCCGCTGTGATGTTCCGCGTAGCTTCTATGGGACATGCCACAAGCGCTATCGCAAGAGCGATACTGATAATAAGGATTCGATTCTTTTTCATACGGCCTCCTTCACCCCTCTGCCGGTGCCTTTCATGTCACAATGCAGGCGGCCGGTTTTGCACCGCATCCACAAAGAGAAGGGTTAGACCGATATACAGGATGCAGACCAGCGCCAGCAGCGCACAGATAATGATACCAAGGATACGCACGGTTTTGCTTCTGCGCAGATATTTACGGCACAGCACGATACCGATAACTGCCGATGCCAACAGCACCACAGCAAGCCAAAGCGGCATATTGCCCACCTCCCTTACACGCTGCGGAACACATCGATCATATTCGCAAACCACATCAGCTCACGGGTAAAGCGCTGGCGCAGCTGTGCCGGATTTTCGCGGCCCTTGCCGATGTCAAAAAAGCCGTGCCCGCTGTGAACCGCGAGATACAGTCTGCCGTCACTGTTGAGGTTTATGGCAAGCTTACCGAAGGAGGAATCTGCCAGCGCCAGAATTTTCTCTGCACAGTCGGGCGTCAGAATGTGCAGGGCTGCGGCTTCATCCTCGCTGCTTACATTGAAGCGCTTATCGAAGGTCTCGTTTCCTGTCCGGATGGTTTTGCTGCCGAACAGCTTATCCATCCGCTCTCTTGGCCAGATCGTAAGCCAGGTCGGAAATTCCCGGTTCAGCTCGCACGGCATCCACTGCCCGGTATAGACCTCGCGCTCGTTTTTCTCCCACTGACCGGTTTCCTCGCGCTGAAACTCGTTCACCTCCGCCAGCCTGACGGTACACAATTCGGTGGTCAGCCCCTGATAGGTTCCGCGGATATATCCGGTACCGCTGCAATAGGTGTGGCCGGGCAGAGGGATGTTTGTATCCTTCGCATCCAGCATGTGCGGGGTGGGATCCATCTGTATGTTGTCAAAGACTGTGCTTACAATATCCGGCGCCAGGGCATCGAAGGTCTGGCGGTCGGCCTGCTCCCTGGATTTTCCCTTTGCTGTCTGCCCCAGTGCGAGGATCACAACGCCCGCAACGATCAATACAAGATTGCCGCCCTGCACGATACCCGCAAAGACAATCACGCCGCCCAGCAGCGAAAGGAGCATTCCGCCCCATTTTCCGCCTTTACTCTTGCGGAGCTGCTGCGAAAGCTGTTCATCTGTCAGGTTTTTATTCTTTTCTTCCATATTCGTCTCCTATTCTGCCTTATCGGATGCCCTCTGTCGGGAAAAGCATACCGCCGTTCACACTGTTGATGAGATCGCCGCTGACGGTACGATCCAGTTGCAGGGTATCACCGCTGCCGTCAAAGTGCAGCGTCACACCGTTTTCGTCCTCCCACAGCGTGCCGTATTCAAGGACATCCTCCTGATCATTTACAAATTCCCATGTCGCATCCTCATAGATACGCAGCCAAAGCTTTTCGTCCGGGTACTCCCAAAGCCCTGCATAATCGCTCAGATCGCCCTCGTCAGCCGGAATCGCGGACAGATCCTCCCGATAGACATAGCGCTCCTCCGGATCCCAGATCCAGATCAGATCGGTCACATCCCCGTTTTCGTGAAGAAAGCTCACCCATACATCGCTCTCGCCGTCGCCGTCCAGATCGTCAAAGGAGATGCTGTGAAACGCCTGCTCCGCATCGGGAATATCCATGGGGAAAGCAACGCTGTCAAACAGCACCTGCTCTGGGATATCCCGGTAGAAGGCTGCGCTGCTCTCGCTCACTGTGACCAGAACATCCACGCTGTCGCCGTCATGGGTGATGGTTCCGCTATCGACCACCATGCCGGTTGTGCGCCAATCGTCCCCCGCCGCATCGTCGGAATTGCCGCAGGCGGCAAGGCACAGACAAAGCACCATCACCTGCGCGAAGAACGCGGCGTTCTTTCCTCGTCTTTTCATGATACCCCCCTCCTTGCCGTGACTGTTATGCCATCTTCTGATAGTACTCGAACTCGCCGCCCCAGCACATTGTATCGTGGTCGATCAGGGTGAACTCATAGACTACATCCTCGAACCGGGAAGAAACCGCAAGATACAGTTCTTCGTCGTCATCGGGTGCCATCTCGATGGTGCCGCTGTCCACTGTGGCAGGCTCCTCATCGCCGTCGGGACGCTCCATCAGCTCCCAACCGCCGCTTTCATCCATCACAATGATGCTGCGCGCGTCCGCTTCTGCATCTAGATACCAGGTGCCTGCCATCATCTCAAAGCCGGTGTCGCCAATATTTTCGCCCGGTGCATCGCCTGTCACCCGCGTAAAGGTTCCGAGATCTGCCACATACAGCGCACCGTCCTCATCGAACCAGCTGCGATACGCGATCCCGTCGTGCTCGTTGTAGAAATAGTCATAGTCATACTCCGGTACAAACTGTATGAATCCGCTGGCAGTCAGTTCTTCATCGGCATCATACAGTGCAAAGCGCACCTCATCGCCGTCATCACTGGTGGCAGCAATCAGGCTTCCATTGTCCTCACCTGTCCATGCGCCGCCGTATAAGTACAGATTTGCCATCTGTTCACTGTCCTTGACGAGTCCCTCGATGGAATCCGGAACACCGTACAAATTGTAGTCGCTGCCGTCATCGCCGTAATCTTCATTACTCTCGCCGCAGGCAGCAAGGCTCAGGCACAGCATCAGCGCCAAAGCGAGAGACAAAAATTGTTCTAAGTGTTTCATCGTGATACGCTCCTTTGTCAGATAAACCGTGTCAATGCTCCTGCTCCGCCATAGACAATATCTCATCGTGGCTCAGTTCCACATCACCAAAGCGGACAAAGATGCCGTTGGTCACAGCGCTGTTCCACACCCGCGCATCAGTAAGCGGGCGAAACCGGATCTTATCCAGATACGGCTTCATATCCAGCAAAAGCCGACTTCCGGACACAAAATCGACCTGCAGAATATAATCAGACAGCGGCGTGACAGCTGTGAGATACCTTCGGTTCAAGTGTAGATCCTCCCTTCTGTAAAAATAAAGATCCACCGTACCTGCATTGTACGGTGGATCGGGTGGGATAACCATTAACTAAAGGCTAGGGCTTTTTCCCCAGCAGTTCGGCAAGCTGCTTTCGCTTGGTTCGGGTATCGCCATCGATATGAAGTTTTGAATAGATCTGGTTCGCGTACTGCTTGACGCTTCCCTCGGAGAGATAGAGCTTTTCGGCGATCTCGCGGTTGCTGAGCCGCTGCACCATCAACTCTACGATGTCAAATTCCCGCGCTGTCAGCACATCAAATGCTGCCGGACGCACGCTTGCGGCGTTTCGCGCCTTTGCTGCTTCGCCAAGGTCCGTGATCTTCACGATCAAGTCGTTCTTCATCTCACACTCAAGAATTGGCTTCAGGCGGGCGTAGTTCTCCACGAACGGCATCACAAAGCCGTCCGGTTCCGCGTCGGCAAGCGCCTTCCGCAGCCATACACGGGCCTCCTCGGTCTTGCCCAATTTCTCATAGGCTGCCGCCGTCTGGATGCGGATATGCAGCGCCACCAGCGCGTAGTGCATCGCCTCGCATACCGCCAGCAGCTCTGCGCTGCGTCCCACCACCTTGGCATAAGCGCCTTGGGCAAGGTACACCTGATTTTCAATCATTTCCATCATGGGCTTGCCCGGCGCAAGCATATTGATAGTTGCGAGCCTGTGCTGCGAAAAAATCTCCGGGATTTCTTCTGCTTTCCCCCGCAGCGCGTGATAATAGGCACTGGTGGCACTCCAGATGTTGATCCACGATGCATCGTGATACTGCAGCAGCGCTGCGTATCTTTCCGCAAAGGTATATCGCTGCTCCACATCGGTATGCAGAGAAAGCCGCCACGACAGAAAATCGCAGCATAGCGCCATGTTGATTTGCCCGTTGTCCCTGACCTGCGCGTAGGCGCGCTCCAGCTCGATGTGCGCATCGGTAAAATGCCCCTGGCAGAACAATGCCTCTGCGCGCATGATGGTTTCCGCGCCCTGCCCGTGGTTGTTCGTAACCTTATAGTAATGGGGCATACACTCGTCCATCTCGGCAAGCTCGCCCTCAAGCTCTCCCGGTGCACGGTAGAACATCATCAGGACGGACGGCGAACCAAAGGTCCAGCCGCCGCCGGATTGGATGCTGATGGCGGGGCGGGACATTTGCCTGCTGGCACTGCGGTGCAGGCGGCTCATGGCGCTGATGTCATTATAGCAGAGAAAGCTCAGGATAAGGTCGCACTCCCCCAGCAGGTTGCCGCGCTCCTCCTCCGACAATTCCGGGTGTTCCTCAATGGCTGTCAGCAGCAGTTCTTTCAGCTCCAGCATCTTCGGGATCTGCCGCCATGTGAACATCCGCCGCATCAGGACCAAAATGGCAAAGGGATTGGCTTTCAATGTCTCGGCGGGGCATTTGTTTATGGCGTCCAGCACATCCTCCGGCTTCAGCGAAGCCAGCAGAATGCCTGCATCACCGCGAATGACCCGCAGCAGCGCATGGTAGTCCTCACTTTTTCGGTAGGCAGCAATAGCGTGAAGATACTGTCTTTGGTTTTCATACCACTGCCCGAAACGCTCCCAATAGAGCTTTTGCGTTTCCGCCTTCATCTCGTGAAAGCTCCGTTCGGCACATTCCTTCATCATGTGATGAAAGCGATAGGTCACGCCATCCGGCAAACGCGTGACAAAGGCGTTCTGCTCGGTCAGCATGGCGAGGATCTGCGCCGCATCCGCATCCCCTGTGATATACTGCGCCATTTCGATGGTAAACTCATCGGCAAGGCCCATTATCGCCAAAAACTCCCGCTGCCTTTCCGGCAGCGGATCAATCATAGCGGCGGTAAAAGTAGCGTAGATGTCAGAGTTTCGGCTGGGCAGCACGCCGCGCTCGGAGAGGGTACGCAGGTTCAGATATACGGCAGAGAACCAGCCCTCGCTGGAATAGAGAAGGCTTTCCACCTGCGCATCGGAAAGGTTTGTCCCGCAGCGGTGGGCATAAACTGCAAGCTCCGTATGGTTGAGGCGCAACTGTTCCATGCTGATTTGATATACCTTACCCCCCAGCCGCACCGCTTCCGCAGCGGGCAAAAAGCGGTCACGGCTTGCAACGATCACATGCACATTTGCAGGCAGCCGATTTGCCAACATGCAAAGGAACAGAGGTGCGCGCTTGTCCGTCAGCAGATGAAAATCGTCAACAAAGATATAACAGGGGGATTCGCCCGCCAGCATATGGCAGAGGTCGTCCACCAGCAGCCCGCCGCCTGCCGCGTCCGTTGGGCAGGGATACTCGCGCAGGAAGGTGAACCCTGCGCGGGCAAACGCCTCCTGTACGCTCTTCCAGAAAATCGCAAGGTTGTCAGAATACACGCTGATACGGATAATATGCAGCGGCTCTGCTTTGGCACGCTCGCCGAGATACCAGTTCACCGCTGTGGTTTTTCCATAGCCCATAGGTGCAACCACTGTCGTCATGGCGCAGCGGGAAATAGGCCACAGGCTCTCTTGCAGTCGCTCAGATATGTAAATGGTGTTCAAATTCCATTTTGGCTTTGGCATAAGGCACACCTCCAACGAATTGTATTCTCCTGGCCCTCGGCGCGAACTGCACGGCTGTAAATTATTGCATCATCAGCAGACTTTGGTTATGGCGTATCGCTGTCTTTACGAAGGGAACATCTCGTTATTTCTATTTTACATCATCATGTTCTACACGGCAAGATGTAGTTTTTCCCCTGCCCCTAAGCAGCCTGCCAAGCCTGAACGGATACCGGCGCAGGGATTACCGCTTGGCTATGACCGTTTCTCTCATCTTGATGATTATTGTACGAACTATTTGCCTTACACCTTTTGCTTCGGGCGATTTCGACACAGCCAAGAACTGTAGCACCGTGCTGCATGACCTGTTGGAAAAAGCGGTATACCGAGCCGGTTCAGGCGCTGTTCCCGGACAAATTTGAGGGTCGAGGTGTATGTTTTACGCAAAACACAAATGTGCGCCGCTGGCAAGCAGCGGCGCACATTTCAGTCAATTTTCAGCCTTTTTTGGGCTTTAGTTTTTAACGATATTTCGTTAAAAATCAATTACTTCGCTCTGGGATTTTTAATAGCTGCCTGGGCAGCGGCGAGGCGGGCGATGGGAACACGGTAGGGAGAGCAGCTGACGTAGTCCAGGCCAACGTTGTGGCAGAACTCGACACTGCTGGGATCGCCGCCGTGCTCGCCGCAGATGCCCAGGCCCAGATTCGGGTTGGTCTCGCGGCCATCGTGGGCAGCCATCTTGACCAGCTTGCCAACGCCGATCTGATCCAGGTGCTGGAACGGATCGCTCTCGTAGATTTTGGTGTCATAGTAAGCGGTCAGGAACTTGGCGGCGTCGTCACGGCTGAAGCCGAAGGTCATCTGGGTCAGGTCGTTGGTGCCGAAGCTGAAGAAGTCCGCTTCCTTGGCGATCTCACCGGCAGTCAGGGCTGCACGGGGGATCTCGATCATGGTGCCGACCTCGTACTTCATGTCAACACCGGCAGCGGCGATCAGGGCATCAGCAGTCTTGACGATGACGTCCTTGACGTACTTCAGCTCCTTGACTTCGCCAACCAGAGGAACCATGATGTGCGGGGTGATCATGTGGCCGGTCTCGGCAGAAACCTTGATGGCAGCCTTGATGACGGCGTTGGTCTGCATCTCGGCGATCTCGGGATAGGTGACAGCCAGACGGCAGCCACGGTGGCCCATCATGGGGTTGAACTCGTGCAGGCTGACAACGACGTTGTTCAGCTCTTCGGTGGTCATACCCATGTCCTTTGCCAAAGCCTCGATATCTTCGGGCTTGGTGGGCAGGAACTCATGCAGAGGCGGGTCCAGATAACGAATGGTCATCGGACGGTCGCCCATGATGCGGTACATAGCGGTGAAGTCGGCTTCCTGGAACGGCTCGACCTTAGCCAGAGCGCTCTTGCGCTCTTCGACCGTACGGGCGCAGATCATCTCGCGGACAGCGGCGATGCGGTCCTCAGCGAAGAACATATGCTCGGTACGGCACAGGCCGATGCCTTCAGCACCCATATCGACGGCGTTCTGTGCGTCGCGCGGGTTGTCAGCGTTGGTCATGACCTTCATCTGGCGGTTGGCGTCGGCCCAGCCCATAAAGCGCTTGAAGTTGGCATTCTCGGTGGAAGCCACGGTAGCGATCTGGCCCTCGTAGATGTTGCCGGTGGAACCGTCAATGCTCATCCAGTCACCCTCGTGGAAGGTGTGGCCGTTGATGGTAATGACCTTGGCGTCATAGTCGATGGCAACGTTGTTGTCGTTGCCGCAGCCGGAAACGCAGCAGGTGCCCATGCCGCGGGCAACGACAGCAGCGTGGCTGGTCATACCGCCGCGGACGGTCAGGATGCCCTGGGAGACCTGCATGCCGACGATATCCTCGGGGCTGGTCTCGAGACGAACCAGGACGACCTTCTTCCAGGCATCGTCCTTGACCTTCTCCTCGGCGTCCTCAGCAGAGAAGACAACGCGGCCGCAGGCAGATCCCGGAGAAGCGGCCAGGCCCTTGCCGATAGCCTGGGCGGCCTTCAGGGCAGCGGCATCGAACTGCGGGTGCAGCAGGGTGTCGAGCTGCTTGGGCTCAACGCGCAGGACGGCGGTCTTTTCGTCGATCACGCCCTCGTCGACCAGGTCGCAGGCGATCTGCAAAGCAGCCTGGGCGGTACGCTTGCCGTTACGGGTCTGGAGCATGAAGAGCTTGCCATCCTCGATGGTGAACTCCATGTCCTGCATATCTTTGTAGTAGTTCTCGAGGCGAGTGGCGATCTCAACAAACTGATCGTAGACCTCGGGCATCTCCTCATGCAGCTTGCTGATGGGAGAAGGAGTACGGATGCCGGCGACGACGTCCTCGCCCTGGGCGTTGATCAGGTATTCGCCCATCAGCTTCTTCTCGCCGGTAGCGGGGTTACGGGTGAAAGCAACGCCGGTGCCGGAACGCATGCCGGAGTTGCCGAAAGCCATCTGCTGCACGTTGACGGCAGTGCCCCACTCGTAGGGGATCTCGTTCATCTTACGATAGACGTTGGCGCGGGGGTTATCCCAGGAGCGGAAAACGGCCTTGACGGCGCCGATCAGCTGCTCTTTGGGGTCCTGCGGGAACTCTTCACCCTGCTTCTCGAGGTAGATCTGCTTGAACTCCTTGACGAGTTCCTTCAGATCCTCGGCGTCCAGCTCAACGTCCTGGGTAACGCCCTTGCGCTCCTTCATGGCGTCGATGCGCTCCTCAAAGAAGCTCTTGCCCAGCTCCATGACAACGTCGGAGTACATCTGGATGAAGCGGCGGTAGCAGTCATACGCAAAGCGGGCGTTGTTGGTCTTTTTGGCCAAACCCTCAACAGCCTGGTCGTTCAGGCCCAGGTTCAGGATGGTGTCCATCATGCCGGGCATAGACTGACGTGCGCCGGAACGGACGGAAACCAGCAGGGGGTTCTCGATGGAGCCGAAGGTCTTGCCGGTCTGCTCCTCCAGGATGCCCATGTATTTGAAGATGTCCGCTTTGATCTCATCGTTGATCTCGCGGTTGTCAGCGTAGTACTGGGTGCAGGCTTCGGTGGTGATGGTGAAGCCCTGCGGTACCGGCATACCGGCGTGGGTCATTTCTGCCAGGCCAGCGCCCTTGCCGCCAAGAGTATTTTTCATGGTGGTCTGGTCGCCGCCGAAGGCATCGTGGCCCTCTTTGAACAGATACAAGAATTTCTTGCTCATAGTTACCTCCCAATTTGGGTGATGTTTTCTGCATCACCGGGTGACGTATTTTGCATTACATATCATGTTTGCGTAGTCCATTATAACAGACTGCAAAATGAATTTCCAGTAGTTTGTTAAAAAAATACTAAATAGTTTAGCCGAAAAATAGACAAACTTTTTTGCCTTACCTATTGCAATTTGCACAAAAATCTGTTAAACTATACTGGGCGGAAAGTTGAGAAAGTTTTGAATCTTCCCGTTTTTTGTTTTTATTTAACAATTTGATGGTGTTTACCGCGGGGATTTTTTCCCATCAATCGAAAGCCGGAGAAAGCACAGTGCAAAAAGTCCGTTCTTGCTTGCGTTGTATTTGGGGGAATCGTAAATGGATGTCAATGAATATCAGAAGTCTGCAATGACCACCTTGAATCCTACGCTTGACAGGAAAGATGTTCTTATCAACAGCGTAATGGGCTTATGCGGTGAATCCGGGGAAGCAATTGATATTGTGAAAAAATGGCTGATGCAGGGACACGAATTGGACAAGGAGCATCTGATAAAGGAGCTTGGCGACGTAGCATGGTATCTGGCAGAAGCAGCTACCGCATTGGATGTACCGTTGGAAACCGTATTTCAAGAGAATCTTGACAAACTGCACAGACGTTTCCCAAACGGGTTTGATACACAGGCTTCTGTTCACCGTAAGAAAGAGGACATCTAAATCGGAAGTTGGCGAGAGGTAGCCGCAATGGGTTTGGTGCCATTAACAGTAGGCAGGTATCAATGGCTATCATGCGTTCTTAGGATATTATATTTCATGTATTCAAACAAAGTAGGAGAGAGGCAAATACACTATGGATTTGAAAAAAGTTCATCACATTGCCATTATTGGGAGCAACTATGAGCAATCAAGGCACTTTTATGTGGATTTGTTAGGTTTTTCTATTGTTCGAGAAAATTACAGACCAGAACGTGATGATTACAAAATTGATCTTCAACTCGATGACATGGAATTAGAACTTTTTATCATTAAAAATTGTCCGAAGCGCCCCAGTTATCCAGAGGCTTACGGTCTCCGGCATCTCGCCTTTGCTGTGGATTCGGTCGATAATACCGTAAGAGAATTGAATGAAAGGGGCATCATAACTGAGCCGATCAGACTCGATATTTACACAGGAAAAAGAATGACCTTCTTTCATGACCCTGACAATCTTCCCCTGGAAATTCACGAATAAAGTATTGCAGTTAAAAGATGTGCCCTGTTTTGGACTGCGATTTTATAACTTCCAATTTGTATGGTAAAGGCCTCCCCCTGCGCATTTTTCAGCAGCAGGGGCTTTTTTGTTGGCATTTTTCGGTTTTTGGCGGTTCTGTATTGTACTGGGGGGATTTCTTGTGGTACAATAGGAAAGTCTATAAGTATTCTATAAATATAATGTAGTAAGCATCCACATACACCCTACAGGGAAAGGAATAAAAACTATGTGTGGTTTTGTTGGTTTTACCGGTATGCGCGCGGAACGCGAAGCCATCCTGCATAAGATGGCCGACCGTATCATCCACCGCGGGCCGGATATGGAGGGCTACCACCTGAGCGGTGACACCCCCAAAAATGCCGTGGCGCTGGGCTTCCGCCGGTTGAGCATCATCGACCTGGCCGCAGGCAAGCAGCCTATGTATAATGAGGACGGCACCGTCGTGGTCGTTTTCAACGGTGAGATCTTCAACTTTATGGACCTGCGTGCCGAGCTGCAGGCCAAGGGGCACATCTTTACGACCCACTGCGACACCGAGGTCATCCTGCACGGCTACGAGGAATACGGCACCGCCATCGCTGCCAAGCTGCGCGGCATGTTCGCCTTTGTTGTCTGCGATACCAAGACGAACACGCTGTACGGCGCGCGCGATATGTTTGGCATCAAGCCGTTCTACTACACCCAGACCGATGAAGGCGAGCTGCTGTTCGGCAGCGAGATCAAGAGCCTGCTGGAGCATCCCGGTTTCCGCCGGGAGGTCAACGCCGAAGCGCTGCGCCCCTACCTGACGTTCCAGTACAGCGCCATGAACGAGACCTTTTTTAAAGGCACCTACAAGCTGCCCCCCGCCCATTGGTTTGAGTATAAGGACGGCCAGATGCACATTGAGCGCTACTGGGATGCCGATTTCCGCCACAAGACCAGCCTGACCTACGCCCAGGCCGCCGACGAGATCGACGCCCGCGTGCGCGAGAGCGTGGCTGCCCACCGCATCAGCGATGTGAAGCTTGGCTCGTTCCTGTCCGGCGGCGTGGATTCCAGCTATATCACGGCCTGCCTGATGCCCGACGACACCTTCTCGGTCGGCTTTGAAAGCCCCGACGGCACCCACAAGTTTGACGAGACCACCGAGGCCGGTGAGCTGAGCCAGAAGCTGGGCATCCGCAACTACCGCGAAATGCTGACCAAAGAGCAGTGCCTGGACGCCTTTGCCGACATCCAGTACCACATGGATGAGCCACAGTCCAACCCGTCCAGCGTGCCGCTGTACTTCCTGTGCCAGCTGGCCCGCCAGCATGTCACGGTCGTGCTTTCGGGCGAGGGCGCGGACGAGATCTACGCCGGATACGAATGGTACGCCGACACCCCGCTGATGCAGAAGTACAAGCGTCTGCCCGCCGGGGTGCGCCACCTGGCCAGCGATGTGAGCCAGCATCTGCCTTACTTCAAGGGCCACGACTTCATTATTAAAGGCAGCGGCCGCCCCGAGGACTGGTTCATCGGCCAGGCGCATGTCTTTGAGGAAAAGGACGCCTACGACATTCTGAAACCCAAGTACCGCGTCGGCCCCACGGCCCGCGAGGTCGCCGCGCCGATCTACGACCGCGTCAAGGACCTGAGCGAGCTGGAGAAGAAGCAGTACCTGGACCTGAACCTCTGGCTGCCCGGCGATATCCTGCTGAAAGCCGACAAGATGAGTATGGCCCACAGCCTGGAGCTGCGCGTGCCTTACCTTGACCGTGAGGTGTTCCGCGAGGCACAGAGCTACCCCGTGGACTACAAGCTGCGCGGCGACACCAAGGCTGTGCTGCGCACCGCCGCCAACAAAACCCTGCCCGATGCCTGGGCCAACCGCACCAAGAAAGGCTTCCCCGTGCCGATTGCCAAATGGCTGGAGGATCCGGAATTTTCCGCCAAGGTGCGCAAGAGTTTTGCCAGCGACGTGGCCGGGGAATACTTTGACCAGGATAAGCTGCTGGCCATGCTGGACGACCCCAGGCACGAGCGCCGCAAGATCTGGACGGCCTACACCTTCCTGACCTGGCATGAACAGTTCTTTGAGAAATTTGACGCGTAAATTCTAAGCAGTGCTGCGCACTGCCTGACATTTGGAGATGGAAATAATGTCCGATATTATCCCCGTATTTCTGGGTGCTGACCTGAACTGCTACAACTTTGCCCGTGCTTTCCACGAGGCATACGGCGTGGAGAGCTACGCCTACGGCCGCTACCCGATGGCACCGACCAAGTATTCCAAGATCGTACACTTTACCACCGTGCCCGATATGGACAACGAGGACACGATGCTGCGCATCCTGCACGAGTTTGCCGCGCAGCACACCGGCAAGAGGCTGTATCTGTTCGGCTGCACCGACGACTACGCGGCCATGATCATCCGCCGCAAGGCCGAGCTGCCCGAGTATATCGCCCCCGGCCCCGCCGCTGACCTGTACACCACCGTGCAGAAAAAGGCCGAGTTCTATGAAGTGTGCGACAAGTTCGGCATCCCCTACCCCACTACCAAGGTGCTGACCGCGCCGGTGGACTCCGCCGAACTGTCCGCCGCCAAGCTGGGCTTTGCGTACCCGATCATCGTCAAGCCGTCGTCCAGCGTGGATTACTGGAAATTCCCGTTTGACGGCATGAAGAAAGTCTATACTGCCAAGAGTCCCGACGAAGCCGCCAAGATCGTGCGCGATATCTACGCCAGCGGCTACCCGGACAAGATGATCCTGCAAAAAATGGTGCCGGGCGGCGACGACCATATGCGCGTGCTGACGGCATTTTCTGACGAAAACGGCAAGGTCCGCGCGATGTGCCTGGGCCACACGATGGTGGAGGAGCACACCCCGCATGGCCTGGGCAACCACGCCGCCATCGTGACCGAGGACACCACCGCCCTGCCGCTGGTGGAGAACATCCGCCAGATGCTGGAAGCCAGCCATTACACGGGCTTTTCCAACTTTGATATCAAAGTTGGCGATGACCCCACGGATTTCCGCGTATTTGAGATCAACCTGCGCCAAGGCCGCAGCAACTTCTACGTTACTGCTTCGGGCATGAACATTGCCCGCCTGGTGGTGGAAAAGTGGAACGACGGCGGCAATGACTGCGTGCTGAACCGCAATGAGGTGTTCTGGCACCACGTGCCCGCCCAGGTGGCCTTTACCTACACTGAGGACAAGGCTCTGGTGGAGCATGCCCGCCAGCTGAAAGCCGAGGGCAAAGAGGCCTGCTCGCTGCTGTACAAGCCGGATCTTCGCTGGAACCCGGTGCGCTATGCCTGCGTGCTGGAACAACTGCGCCGCCAGTTTAAGAAGTTCAAGACTTATTATCCCAAAAAGAACTAAAACATAACGCAGCACCGCATACTTACCGCAGCCGCCACCGGCAGGGGGTGTGCGGTGCTTTTGCGAGAAGAGAAAGAGGATGTCTCTTATGAAACTGAACGATTTGGTCCAGCACATCCCCCACACCGGGGCTTCGGACGCGGAGATCACCGCCATCACCTACGATTCCCGCAAGGCGGCGGCCGGGTCGCTGTTCGTCTGCCTGGTGGGTGCCTGGCTGGACGGCCACACCTACGCCGCCAGCGCCTACAAAAACGGCTGCCGCGCCTTTTTGTGCGAGCACCCGCTTGACCTGCCCGCCGACGCCGCGCAGATCATAACGGCCGACACCCGCGCCGCGCTGGCCGTCATCGGTGCCGATTTTTACGGCAACCCAGCTGACCAGCTGCACATCATCGGCATCACCGGCACCAAAGGCAAAACGACCACCGCTCTGTTGACCGCTGCAATCATGACCGAGGCAGGCCTGCCCTGCGCCTACATTGGCTCGAACGGCGTAGACATTGCGGGCGTACACGAGAACACCGCCAACACCACCCCGGAAAGCCTGGAACTGCACCGGCTGTTCCGCAAGATGCTGGACGCCAATGTACACCATGTGGTGCTGGAAGTGAGCAGCCAGGCGCTGCGCCACAACCGCGTGGATGGCATCCCGTTTGAGGTGGTGGCGTTCACCAATTTGTCCGAGGATCACATCGGCCCCGGCGAGCATCCCGATTTTGAGGACTACAAAAACGCGAAGCACCGTCTGTTTGCGGACTATCAGGCCCGCGAGATGGTCTACAATGCCGACGACGACACCAGCGCCTTTATGCGCACCGGCTTTGGCGGCCACCAGACCAGCTACGGCATTGAGCGCGCCGCCGACTACCACGGCACCGCGCTGGCGCAGTTCCGCAGCGAGACCGCACTGGGCATCGACTTTTTGTGCGAGCATAGCGGCAGCTCTACCGCCGTGCGGGTGCTGTCCCCCGGCGAGTTCAGCGCGTCCGACGCACTGTGCGCCATTGCGCTGTGCGGGGCGTTCGGCATAAGCCCGGCCCAGGCTGCGCAGGCGCTGGCCCACACTCCCGTGCAAGGCAGGTTTGAGGTCGTGGAAGGGCTGCCCGGGCGAACGTTCATCGTCGACTACTCCCACAACGGGCTGTCGCTGACCAGCGCGCTGAAAACGCTGCGGGTGTACAAGCCCCACAAGCTGATCTGCGTGTTCGGCTCGGTCGGCGGACGCACCCAGGTGCGCCGCAGGGAGCTGGCCGAGGCGGCAGGAGCGTATGCCGATTACAGCATCATCACCAGCGACAACCCGGACTGCGAACCGCCGGAGCATGTGATCGAGGAGATTGCCTCCCACATGCCCGAGGGTGCGCCCTACACCTGCATCGCCGACCGCTGCGACGCCATCCGCGCTGCCATTGAGATGGCCGAGGACGGGGACATTGTATTGTTCGCCGGCAAGGGGCACGAGGATTACCAGTTGATCGAGGGTAAAAAAGTGCACTTTGTGGAGCGGGAGATCATTAAAGAGATTTGCGCGGGGTTGAAGTGACAACCGAAAAGGCTCCCCTAGCGGGGAGCTCCCGCGCAGCAGGTGAGGGGGCTCCAGGAGCACAGACAGTCTCCCAACCACCCCTCAGTCACCTTCGGTGACACCGCTTACGCGGCCGAGCCCCTCTGTCGCTGCGCGACATCTCCCCACACCGTGGGGAGTCGCCCCTCAAGGGGAGCCTTTAACGCACCAAATGAAAACAAGCCCTGCGCTTTTTACGGCGCAGGGCTTGTTTTTTAGATTCATTCCGCGTGATTCTTCTCGGCGAAGGCGATCATTTTGCTGTAGGTCTCTTCGCTCAGGTCGTGCTCGACTTTGCAGGCATCTTTGGCGGCGATCTCGGGGTCTACACCCAGCGCCACAAAGAATGCGGTCAATTTGCGGTGGCGGCCATAGATGCGGTTGGCGATCTCCATGCCGGGGGCTTCCAGCTTGATAAAACCGTCGCTGTCCATCGAGATATAGCCGTTCTCACGCAGGTTTTTCATTGCCACACTGACACTGGGCTTGGAATACCCCATGGCAACCGCAATGTCGATGGACCGCACAGAGCCTTTCTGCTCCTGCAGCATCAAAATTTTTTCGAGGTAATCTTCTGCCGACTCGTGAATGTTCACAGGTGTGGCCTCCTTCCCGGGTTTACGGAATCTATTTTTCTTATCATACCACGCCGGGAACTTTTTTGCAAGCAAATGCCGGCAAAGAACTATGCTTATTCACCGTACAACACCGCACAGCTGGCATCAACTTCCCTTGCGGGCAGGGCAGCGGACATCGCCAGGGGTGTGACCTCCGGCATGGTTTTGGCCAGGTGGTAGATCGCCAGCAGATACCGCAGGTTCGTATCGGTCAGGGTCAAGGGCACTTCCCTTCCTTATAGGCTGTTTAAACCAAACGGGGGTGCGGATGTCTCCACCCGCACCCCCGTTAGGACTCTTTGGGAATCTTATTTGCTGTGGCAGCAGCTGCCATCACAGCCGTGGCAGCTACCGCCGCAGCTATGGCATCCGCCGCCCCCGCAGGAGCCATCGCAGCAGCCAAGGCCGCCGGTCTTATGCTCGTGAACCATAAGCCAGCCCGTACCGCCAAAAACGATGATCGACACGATGATCGTGGGCAGATTAAAGTTGGTTGCCAGAAATTCCATCATAGAAAATCGCTCCTTTCTGAAGAGTTGGCAGGTTTTCTGTCAGCATTACTTGGAAGCAACAGCCTTTTTCTCGTCGAACTTGACTTCGTTGACGCCCTCGTACTTATTGGGACGGAACAGCAGGTAGATGGTCAGGGCGATGATGGCGATTGCAACAACCGTGAAGAAGTTGAAGCTGACCTCACCGGCGATCAGGCCGCCGATCTGGTACACGACCAGGGAAGCGCAGTAAGCCAGCAGGCACATATAGCCGATGGCGATAGCGGTCCACTTACCGTTGTTCATCTCGCGCTTGATGGCGCCCATAGCAGCGAAGCAGGGAGCGCACAGCAGGTTGAAGATCATGAAGCTGTAAGCGGAGATCGCAGTGAAGTTGGCAGCAACCTCGGGCCAGATCTCGTCGCCGTTTTCGGACAGTTCGTCAGCATAGTGGTACAGAACGCCGAAGGTACCAACGACATTCTCCTTGGCGATCAGGCCGGAGATGGAAGCGACGGTTGCGCGCCAGTCGCCGAAGCCCTGCGGAATGAAGATCCAGGAAATTGCGCTTGCAACGATAGCCAGGATGGAATTGTCCTGATCCTCGACCATGCAGAAGACGCCGTCCTCGAAGCCGAAGCCCTGGAGGAACCACAGGATGATGGTAGAAGCCAGAATGACAGTGCCGGCACGTTTGATGAAGGACCAGCCGCGCTCCCAGGTGGCGCGCAGGACGTTGCCCCAGGCGGGCACGTGGTAAGAGGGCAGCTCCATAACGAACGGAGCAGGATCACCGGCGAACAACTTGGTCTTTTTCATGATGATGCCGGAGATGATGATGGCTGCAAAGCCGATGAAGTAAGCAGAGGTGGCGACCCAGCTGCTGCCGCCGAACAGAGCGCCGGCGAACAGCCCGATAATGGGCATTTTAGCACCGCAGGGGATGAAGCAGGTGGTCATGATGGTCATACGGCGGTCACGCTCGTTCTCGATGGTACGGGAAGCCATAACACCGGGAACGCCGCAGCCGGTACCAACCAGCATGGGGATGAAGCTCTTGCCGGACAGGCCGAAGCGGCGGAAGATACGATCCATGATGAACGCAACACGGGCCATGTAACCGACATCCTCGAGGATGGACAGCAGGAAGAACAGGACCAGCATCTGGGGAACGAAGCCCAGGACCGCGCCGACACCGGCGACGATGCCGTCCATGATCAGGCCGTAAAGCCAGTCGGCAACACCGATGCCCTCCAGGAAGCCGCCCAGGGTGTTGGGGACGATCTCGCCGAACAGGACGTCGTTGGTCCAGTCGGTAGCGAAGGTACCGATACCGATGCCGCCGTCGGCAACGGAAGTACCCATGGCGATGGCGTACATCAGCCACATGATGGCTGCGAAGATCGGCAGGGCCAGGATACGGTTGGTAACGATCTGGTCGATCTTATCGGAAACAGTCAGGTGCTCGGCGCGGGCCTTCTTCTTGACAGCCTTGTCGACAACACCGTTGATGTAAGCGTAGCGCTGGTTGGTGATGATGCTCTCGGCGTCATCGTCCATCTCGTTCTCGCAGTCGGTGACATGCTGGCCGATGTGATCCAGCAGGTCTTTGCCGAGGTTCAGCTCAGCCTCGACCTTGTCGTCGCGCTCGAACAGCTTAACGGCGTACCAACGCAGGAAGCGGTCATCGACCTTGCCCTGGATGGACTCCTCGATGTGGGCGATGGCATGCTCAACACTGCCGGTAAAGACGTGGGGCAGCTCAACGCTCTTGGCGGCCTTGGCAGCGGCGATCGCAGCCTCGGCAGCCTTCTGGCAGCCCTCGCCCTTCAGGGCGGAGATCTCAACAGCCTGGCAGCCCAGCTCCTTGGAGAGCTTGGTCAGGTCGATCTTGTCGCCGTTCTTGCGGACCAGGTCGATCATATTGACTGCCATGACAACGGGGATGCCCAACTCGATCAGCTGGGTGGTCAGGTAGAGGTTACGCTCGATGTTGGTGCCATCAATGATGTTCAGGATGGCATCGGGCTTCTCGTTGACGAGGTAACCACGGGCGACAACTTCCTCCAGCGTGTAGGGAGACAGAGAGTAGATACCGGGCAGGTCCTGGATCACGACGTCATCGTGGCCCTTGAGTTTGCCCTCTTTCTTTTCCACCGTAACGCCGGGCCAGTTGCCGACGTACTGGTTAGAGCCGGTCAGGTTATTGAACAGGGTGGTCTTACCGCAGTTCGGGTTGCCGGCCAATGCAATTTTGATTGCCATTCGTATACCCCTTTCTATGTTTTCCCGCTTTTAGGCAGGGAACGCAGCAATTTTACTCGACCTCTACCATCTCGGCGTCGGCTTTACGGACGCTGAGCTCGTAGTTGCGGACGGTCAGCTCCATAGGGTCGCCCAGGGGAGCGACCTTGCGGACATAGACTTCCACGCCCTTGGTCAGCCCCATATCCATGATGCGGCGCTTGACAGGGCCTTCACCGTGCAGGCGCTTGACCGTAGCGGTCTCGCCGACCTTGACGTCTTTAAGAGTTTTCATATACGATTCCTCCTCCATACTGTAAATCTGATCCCCGGGGTTGGCGGGGAAGGATTCCAAACTTTAGGCGACCATGATGCGCATGGCCATGGATTTATCCAGCGCGATGCGGGCATCCTTGACCTGAAGGATCAGATTGCCGCTGATCTCGCTGACGACCGTGATGGTCTCGCCGACGACAAAACCAAGCTCTGCCAGATGCAGACGAACTTCATCCTTGCCGGTGATCTTTTGGATCGTGACGGTCTCACCTGCTTTTGCCATTGTCAAAGGCATAGCATAAACACCCCTTTATGTACTTTTTCGCGCCCCTATTAGCATACACTAACCGTTCAAGCAAAAGTGGGCGGTTAGAATAATCTAACCGCTTGCGATGGTAGTTTAGCATAGCTAACTCCCTAAAGTCAAGCAGTTAGGGCAAATTAACTTATTTTCGTGCAGGGTGCCAGTTTTATATAACTAACCTTGTACAAAATTATGAAAGTTTACCGTTTGTTCAATTAGGGTGGCATAAGGGAATAGCATCAATACAGAAAGGTTCCGCAGGAGGGTCGATTCCAAATGAGGACTTGCCAAATTGGGCGGTGTCCTGTATAATTAAAATGTTATTGTTTTTATAGAGCAACACTACAATGAGGTTTATTATGCTGACAAAATATTTAACTGTGTTTTTCGTTTCGATGGTGCCGCTGATCGAGCTGCGCGGCGCGATCCCCATCGGCGTGGGCCTGGGGCTGCCGCTGTGGCAGGTGTATATCATCTCCATCATCGGCAACATGATCCCGGTGCCGTTCATCTTCTTTCTGGCGCGCAAGGTGCTGGAATGGGGCGCAGACAAGCCGGTTATCGGCAAGTTTTTCACTTTCTGCCTGGAAAAAGGCCATAAGGGCGGCGAAAAGCTGAAAGCCAAAGCCGGGCGCGGCCTGCCCTGGGCGCTGCTGCTGTTTGTGGGCATTCCCCTGCCGGGCACCGGTGCCTGGACCGGCACGCTGGCTGCCAGTTTGCTGGACATGGATTTCAAATCCAGCGTGCGCGCCTGCATGGGCGGCGTGCTGCTGGCTGGCTGCATCATGGGGGCCGTCAGTTTGTTGGGATTCTCGGCGTTTGGTGCAATTGCCGGGTAAATTTTTAACGATTCAACAAAACAAAAAGGATGCAAGGGCAATGTTCCTTGCATCCTTTTTATTTTGTGGTTATGGCAATGCTGCACGGGGCGTCGGGGACGCCGCCCCCTACACCTGTTGGCAAATAGGGCATTGAAGGGGTGGCTGCCCCTACAACACTCTGCCTTTACTTATTCCAGCCCCATCACCTCATCCACCGGCATGGATACCACCACCCCGTGCGCGGGGGTGTTGAGGCCGCAGGCGGTGGTGACAGCGGACATGACGGCGGGCTTGGCTTCTGCCGGGAGCACGATCATGACGAGGTCCTGCTCCTCCCGGATAGAAACACCCAAAAAGCTGCTGGCGGTTTCGCTGCTGCACCGGCTGCCTTTCAGCACCGTGCCGCCGCGAGCCCCAGCCCTGCGGGCAGCGTCAACGGCTTCATCGCCGTGGCCCGCTTTGACGGATACCCACAGCAGGGCGTAAGGGTGTTCACTCATGGCATGGTCCTCCTTTTCGGCAGTTGGTTTGCAGCGACCATCGGGAGCGGTCAGCTGCAAGATGCTGTTCTGCACGCCGGTCAGCGGCAGGGTCAGGGCGATGCCCGCCCCGCGCCTGTGGTACGAAAGCGCTTTATTGATGGCCTCAAACACTACCGGGACGTTGGCGCGCGGCAGCAGGCCCGCCGTCAGTACGCGGGTGGTGCCGCCCAGGCCGATGGCGTCCAGCAGTTCGGACGGGGCCGTGCCCTTGGCGCGGGCTTCAAAACAAAGGGGGATGCCGTTTTTTTGCAGCACTTCCGCCACGCAGTGCTCATCCTCGGCCTGCGTGACCGAGAGCAGCAGCCGCAGGCAGGGCGCGCGTTGTTGCGTTGCAGCCATATCAGTATTCCTCCAGTTCCACTACGGTGTCGTCCAGCGTGTTGGGGGCGGCCTGCGCCTTAGTACGGCGGGCGTACAGCAGGCCCATGATCTGGATGGCGATCAGCGGGGCCAGTGCAACCAGCGCCACGATGCCAAACGCATCGGTAACGACGTTGCCGCCTACCGCACTGCACGCGCCCATGGCCAGCGGCAGCAGAAAGGTCGAGGTCATTGGCCCGCTGGCGACGCCGCCGGAGTCGAACGCAATGCCCACGAACACCGGCGGGACGAAGCGGCTCATGATCAGTGCTGCCGCGTAGCCGGGGATGAGTACCCAGTAGATGCTTACCCCCGTCAGCACGCGCAGCATCGCCAGCGCCACCGCAGCGGCGACACCGGCCTGCAGGGCACGGTTCATCGCATGGCGGGAAATGCTGCCGCCGGTAAGTTCCTCGACCTGCTCGTTCAGTACCTGCACAGCGGGCTCGGCTTTAACGATGTAGTAACCGATCAGGATGCCGATGGGCAGCAGCGTCCAGCGCAGCGGGCCGCCTCCGAGACCGCTGCCCAGCAGGTTGCCCACCGGGGCAAAGCCGATGTTGACGCCGGTGAGAAATAGGATCAGCCCGATGATGGTATACACAAAGCCCAGCACCATACGCACGATCTGGCGCGGCTGAAAACCGCGTGTCAGCGCCTGAAACAGCACAAACACGCCCACGATGGGCAGCGTACTTTGCAGCACTTCGGCCGTGTAATGCGGCAGGTCCTGCAAAAAAGCCAGCGCCACATCCTGTGTGGTGATGACCGGGGCCAGCTGCACGGCGTCGTAGATCGTCTCGGTCGGGTGGTAGAAGATACCCAGCAGCATGACCATCAAAATGGGGCCAATGCTGCACAGCGCAATCAGGCCGAAGCTGTCGTTGGCGCTGTCCTTATCGCTGCGCGCGGCCGAGAAGCCGACACCCAGTGCCATGATGAACGGCACCGTCATGGGGCCGGTGGTCACACCGCCTGCATCAAACGCGACGGCCAGAAATTCCTTGGGAACAAAAAGGGACACGACAAACAGCAAAAGATACAGCCACAGCAGCATTTTTGCCAGCGGCACGCGGTACAAAATGCGCAGCACCGCCACGGCGGTGAACACGCCGACGCCCGCCGCCACAGTCCAGATAAGCACGGCGTTGGGGATAGCCGCCACTTGGTTTGCCAGCACCTGCAGGTCCGGCTCAGAGATCGTGATGATCGCGCCCATCGCAAAGCAGATAACGATGGCCAGCCAGGTCTTGTTCTGGCGCACGATAGCCCCGCCGATGCCCTGGCCTAAGGGAGTCATGGAAATTTCGGCCCCGAGCTGGAAGAAGCCCATGCCGACGATGAGAAGCACCGCCCCCGTTAAAAACAGGGCCAGTGTACCGACCTCCATCGGCACCAGCGTGGCACTGAGCACCAACACAATGATCGTGATGGGCAGTACGCTGGTCAGGGCTTCGCGGGTCTTTTCTTTGAGCTTTTCGTTCATTCGGCCTCCTTTTTACGGGTAAGGGGGTCAGCGGTTTTCCAGCGGCACGTAGTCGCGCGGGGTCATGATGCTCTGGTAGGCGGGGCGGATGATCTTGTCCACGTTGACAAGCTCTTCCATGCGGTGGGCCGACCAGCCCACGATGCGTGCGACGGCGAAGATGGGGGTGTACAGCTCGACCGGGATGCCCAGCATATCATAGACAAAGCCGGAGTAGAAGTCGACGTTGGTCGAAACACCTTTATAAATATGGCGTTTTTCGGCAATGACCTGCGGGGCCAGCCGTTCGATCGTATTGTAATATTCAAAGTCGCGGCCGCGGCCCTTGGCATCGGCCAGCTGGTGCACAAAGTTCTTGAACACCACGGCGCGCGGGTCGCTGAGTGAGTAGACCGCGTGGCCCATGCCGTAGATCAGGCCCTTCTGGTCAAAGGCCTGGCGGTCAACGATGCGGGACAGGTAGTCGTGCATGGCGGCTTCGTCGGCAGGGTCGTCAACATGGGCGCGGATGTCGTCCATCATCTGCATGACCTTGATGTTCGCGCCACCGTGCTTGGGGCCTTTCAGGCTGGAAAGCGCCGCCGCAATGACCGAGTAGGTGTCCGACCCGGACGAGCTGACCACGCGGGTGGTAAAGGTGGAGTTGTTGCCGCCGCCATGCTCCATATGCAGCAGCAGGGCAATGTCCAGCACGTGGGCTTCAAGCTCGGTGTATTTCTGGTCCGGGCGCAGCATTTGCAGCAGATTTTCGGCGGTAGAAAGCTCCGGCTTGGGGCGATGGATGTACATGCTGCCGCCGCACTCATAATAATGGTAGGCGTGGTAGCCGTAGACGGCCAGCATTGGGAACACGCTGATCAGCTTGATGCACTGTTCCAGCTGGGTCTGCAAGTCGGTCTTGCCGATGTCGTCATCGTAGCTGGCAAGGGTCAGCACACTGCGGGTCAGCGAGTTCATCAGATCGCGGCTGGGGGCCTTCATGATCACATCGCGCACAAAGTTGGTGGGCAGATCGCGGCATTTGACCAGGCTGTCCTTGAACGCTTCGAGCTGCGCTTCGTTGGGCAAGTCGCCAATGAGCAAAAGATACGCGGCTTCCTCAAAGGCATAGCGTTTGCCGCGCAGGCCGCGGATCAGGTCATACACATTATAGCCGCGATACCAGAGTTTGCCATCGCACGGCACTTTTTTTCCGTCGCGTTCTTCAAAGGCATCAATGCGGGAGATGTTGGTAATGCCTGCCAGCACACCCTTGCCATCCTGGTCGCGCAGGCCGCGCTTGATGTTGTATTGCCCAAAGAGGGACGGGTCGATGCGGTTGTTCGTGACACATTCCTCCGTAAAAATGGCGGCTTCTTTTTCAATGGCTGCGTAATCGCTCATGGGTAGACCTCCTTTGCTTCTGTTCCCCTGTTGGTGGACAATTCATCCAGATTCTTTCCCGGATATGAAAGATTTTTATACGTTGCGTATATTTTAAATTATACTGTACGGTGGTATGGGCTGTCAAACAAAGTTTTTATGAACAAACCGTATAAAATGCAAAAAATGTCCCACAACGCAGGCTACGCGTTGCAGGACATTTTGGGGAATGGATGGAAGGAAAAGAAGGAGAAAATGTTTTTACAGGAAGAAAACGTGCGGAATTTCGTAAGATGTGGAATCCATTGCATGCCCGTGAAATGGCGGCAGCATCAAGCTGCACGGGCGGATATGGAATCCACCCGTGCGGTGAGTTTGTAGGGGCCGATGCTTGCATCGACCCGCGGGCGAGCACTGCTCGCCCCTACAGTTGCACCTACTTTTACTGTGCGCTGCTGCCCAGCGTGACGTTCAGCGTCAGGACCTTGCCGTCGCGCTCGACCTGCAGGCTGACAGTGTCGCCAACTTCTTTGTCGGCCAGATAGCTCTTGACCGTAGACGTGCTGCTGACAGCCGTGTCATCCACTGCGATGATGCGGTCGCCGCGCTGCACACCGGCGGCTTCGGCACCGCCGCCCTTGGTGACATCTGCCACGTAGACGCCCATTGCGGACACGCCGTACTGCTGGGCGGCGGAAGCATCACTGATATCCAGGATGCTGACGCCCAAAACCGGGCGGGCCACAGCGCCGTTTTCGATCAGCTGCTGGGCGATATCCATCGCCGTGTTGATGGGAATGGCAAAGCCGATACCCTCGGCCTCGCTGTAGCTGCTCTTGGCGTTGACCACGCCGATCAACTCGCCATTGGCATTGAACAGACCGCCGCCGGAGTTGCCCGGGCTGATGGAAGTATCGGTCTGGATCAGCGTCATATCGTTATCTTCGACAGTGACCTGACGGTTCAGCGCGCTGACGATACCCTGGGTAACGGTGTTGGACAAAGTACCCAGCGGGTTGCCCACGGCCACGGTCGTTTCGCCGACGGCCAACTTATCGCTGTCACCGATGACCGCCGGGGTCAGGCCGGTGGCTTCGATCTTCAGCACGGCGATATCGGAAGTGGAATCCTCGCCGACGATGGTCGCATCGTAAGTCTCATCACTGCCGTTGAGCTGGACCTTGACGCTGGTCGCGCCGCTGACAACATGGGCGCAGGTCAGGATATAGCCATCCTGGCTGATGATGATGCCGGAGCCTGCGCCGCTTTGCACATAGTAGCCGCCGAACCAGGTCTGGCTGCTGCTCATCTGCTCGGTGGTGATGGCCACCACACTGGGGGACGCGACGGAGGCAATCTGCTGCATCGTCATGGCCGAGCCATCGGTGCTGCCGGTGCTGGTGGCATCGGTGCTGGTATCGCGCTGGATCTCCTGCACGACGACCTGATTGCCGGTCAGGCCTGCGCGGCTGGCCGCAATGGCGCCGCCGAAGCCGCCGCCAAAGCCCAAAGCGACGACGCCGACACCGGCGAGGACGCGCAGCAGGACTTTGTTTTTCTTTTTCTCATGCTTGGGGGGCTGCTGCGGCGCGCTGGCGTAGCTGTAGCCGTTATACCCGCCGTTGCTGCCATTGCCGCCGCTGAAGCTGCTGGCGTAGCCGTTGTTCTGGCTGGGGTTCTGGCTGGGGTTCTGGCCGTAGGTGTTGCCCGGCTGATTGTAGGTGTTGGGGCTGGAGGCCGAGTAATCGGTGCGGGCGGTGTTGGCGGTGTTTATGCCGCTGCTGCCCACATTGGGGTAGCCGCCCTGCTCGGGCTGGCCGGGCTGATTTGCAGAAGCCTGGCTGGCCTCGTTCTGGGCCTGATTTTGGCCCTGGTTGGGGTCGGGCGTATTGCCGCCCTGGCCGTTATTGTAAAGACCGGAGTAATCGTATTCGTTGCTCATACTGGTCCATCCTTTCGCGTGAGATTTGGGAGAGCCTGCGGGGTTTTTGTTCCCTTTTTGCTTTCTATGCTTACAGTATACAGGCTAATTGTGAAATAGGTTTCTCGGGTAAGTGAAAACAATGTGAAAACAGCGGGGTTGACAGGGGGATTTGCAGCTTGTATGCTGGTAACATGTGGGAACGAAATGCCTCCCTTGTGTAAAGGGAGCCTTTAGTCCGTCCCTACAATCTCTATCAATACAAATATAAAGGAATCCCACCATGAACATCACCCACACTGCCGGAAACTATACTTTATATAAAGAAAAAACCGCCATCGGCACGGCCACGCTGCAAGCGGGGCGGCTTTGGGTGGAGATCGCCCCGGGCTGGCGGCGGCGCGGGTATGGCAGCTACCTTGTCAAAGAAATTTTGCAGCAAAACGGCGGGTATGACGTCAAGCGCGAAACGCTGTTTACTGCCGCCTTGCCCGAAAGCGAAGCCGCCGGGGCGCTGCTGCAAAAGTTCGGCTTTGTGCCGCAGGGGGACACGATGGTGCGTCGCCGCGTGCCGGATCTTTCGGCCGTGCAGCTTTGTCATGAATTTTTGGCTGCACATCTGCTGCCGGGCGGGCTGTACGTAGACGCCACCTGCGGCAACGGCCATGACACCGAGTTTTTGTGCCGCTTGGCCGGGTCTGCGGGCCGGGTGCTGGCGCTGGATATCCAGCCTGCTGCCGTGCAGAATACCAACGCGCGGCTGGATGCCGCCGGGCTTGGCGGCATCGGGCAGGCCGTTGTGCATGACCACGCCAAATTGGGCGAGCTGGTCGCCCCCGGCACGGCGGACTGCGTGCTGTTCAATTTTGGCTGGCTGCCCGGGGCTGACCACGAGGTACACTCGACCGCCGACGGCAGCCTGCCCGCCTTGCAGGCCGCGCTGGATGCCCTAAAGCCGCGCGGCGTGCTGGCGGCGGTGCTGTACAGCGGGCAGGTCATCGGCGACAGCGAAAAGCAGGCGGCGCTGTGCTTTTTCCGTGCGCTGCCGCTGACAAAATATACCGTGCTGGTCTGCGAGTTTGCCAACTGGGCCAGCACTGCTCCCCTGCCCTGCTTTGTAATAAAAAAGTAACGCTTGCCCCCGGCGCGGCGGCATGGTATGCTGTTAATACAGTCTAATTTGTAAACTGTTCATGCAGTCTAATTTATAAGGAGTTTCAGCCCATGAATCTGCCGCCCCGCCCGGAGTTCCGCCTGCATGTCGGCTGGCGAACCATCAAAACCGCCTTCACCGCCGCATTGGTAGCCATTGGCGTTATTGCCGCGCTGCTGGTGAACTATTTTCTCCCGCGGGAGCGCGTGACCGCCGCCTGGGACGGTCTGCTGCACCGCCTGGGCCGATGAAAGAGGCTGCGCTTTGCAGAAGGATTCCTTTATACAACAATACGCCGCCGGGCTGAACCCCCAGCAGCTGGCCGCCGTGCAGGCCGTGAACGGCCCGGTGCTGCTGCTGGCCGTGCCGGGCAGCGGCAAAACCACCGTGCTGGTCACGCGGCTGGGCTACATGGTGCTGTGCTGCCATGTGCCCCCCGCGCAGATTTTGACAATGACCTACACGGTGGCTGCCACGCACGAGATGCGCAGCCGGTTTGCCGCGCGGTTCGGGGATGAGCTGGCGGCAGAGATGACATTCCGCACCATCAACGGGCTTTCGGCAGTGATTTTGCAGTATTACAGCCGCACGTACGGCCGCCGCCAGCCCGAGCTTTTGACGAACGAGGGCGATATTACCCGGCTGCTGGGCGATATCTGGCAGCAGGTAAACCGCGAATTTGCGACCGAAAGCACGTTGAAAGAGCTGCGCACCGCCATCACCTACATCAAAAATATGGCGCTGACCGACGCGGAGATCGAGGCCATGGACACCGACCTGGCGAACCTGCCCGAGCTGTACCGCCGCTACCAGGCCGCGCTGAAACGCGCCGGGCAGATGGACTACGACGACCAGATGGTGTTTGCGCTGCAAATTCTGCGCGCCGCGCCGCCGGTGTTGGGGTATTTCCAGCAGCGGTACCGGTATTTCTGCGTGGATGAATCGCAGGACACCTCGAAAATTCAGCACGAGATCATTCGGCTGCTGGCGGGGCGCAGCCTGAACCTGTTCATGGTCGGTGACGAGGACCAGAGCATCTACGGCTTCCGCGCGGCCTACCCGCAGGCGCTGATGGATTTTGAGCAGGTCTACCCCGGCGCACGCGTCCTGCTGATGGAAGAGAACTATCGCTCCAGCGAGGAGATCGTAGCCGCAGCCAACGCCTTTGTGGCCCGCAGCCGCTACCGCCGCCCCAAAACGCTGCGCGCCACCCAGGGGGCGCAGTGCCCGGTGGAGATACGCCCCATCACCCGGCGCGAGGAACAGATTCAATGGCTGTTTGCGCAGGCGCAGCACGGCGGCGGGGAGACAGCGGTGCTGTTCCGTAACAACGAAAGTGCGCTGCCGCTGGTCGACCTGTGCGAGCGCAACGGCGTGCCCTATCGCTTTAAAAAGGCCGACCTGACGTTTTTTACGCACAAAATTGTGTTGGACAGCGTGGATTTTTTGCGTTTTGCCTACGAGCCGACCAACGGCGAGCGGTTTTTGCGCATTTACTATAAGCTCGGGCTGGCACTTTCCCGCCAGAAGGCGCTGACTGCCTGCGGTGCCAGTGCCCGCAGCGGACGGCCGATCCTGGAAGAGCTGATCAACAGCCCCGAGACCTCTACCCGGATGCGGGAATCACTGGGGGATATTTACGCTGCGTTCAAGCGCATCCCGCAGCTGAACGCCGCCGACGCCGTGGATGCCGTGCGCTACAGCTGCGGCTACGGTGCGTATTTGAACCAAAAAGGCATGGACACCGGCAAGCTGGCGATTTTGGAAATTTTGGCCGGGCAGGAGCCGCACGCCCTGCGACTTTTGGACCGGCTGGAAGAACTGCGGATGCTGATGGCGGCGAAAGGCAGCGAAACAAGCAGCGATGTGCCGTTTATTTTGTCAACAATCCATTCCAGCAAGGGGCTGGAATATGACCGCGTGGTGCTGCTGGATGCCTTTGACGGCGTGCTGCCCGCCAAGCCGGAAATTTGCTGCCGCACGCCCGAGGACACCCGCCAGTATGAGGAGGACCGCCGCCTGTTTTACGTTGCCATGACGCGGGCGCAGCACAAGCTGGTTTTGTTCAACTGCCGCACGATGCCCTCTGCTTTTGTGCAGGAGGTAATTTTCAGCCTGCCCGAAAGCCAGGCCGAGCGCGAGCGCGCCAGAGCCGAGGCCGACCGCGTATGGGGGCGGAGTGTTTCCGCTGCGCCGGTGCCGATTTTGCCGCCGGTAGCTAGGGCCGCCGTGACCCGCGTGGGGGCTACCGTACAGCACGCCGTGTTTGGGCGCGGCGTTGTACGGGAGTTTGACGGGCGGTTTGTAACCGTAGAATTTTCCGGGCTGCGGGTAAAAAAGCTGGATGCCGCTTTAGTTGCGGAGAAGCGCTTGCTTTGGGATTTGTAATGCGGCGCAGGATTGCACAGGGCGAGCACCGCAAGATTGCGCGAAACGAAAGCACGAAAGGTAAACAAAACCATGAAAAAAATCCTCCTTCTGGCCACTGGCGGTACCATCGCCAGCAAGCCCACCGCCGCAGGCGGTTTAGCCCCCGCCATCACGTCGGAGGAGCTGCTCTCCTTTGTGCCGGAACTGGCAAACCTTTGCGAGATCGACGCCGTGCAGCTGTTCAGCCTGGATTCCACCAACGTGGGGCCGGACCAGTGGCGGCTGCTCGTGCATACCATCCGCGAAAATTATACCGCCTACGATGGTTTCGTCATCGCCCACGGCACCGATACGATGGCCTACACCGCCGCTGCGCTGAGCTACATGATCCAGAACAGCGCCAAGCCCGTGGTGCTGACCGGCAGCCAGAAATCTATCTACAACCGCGATACCGATGCCCGCAACAACCTGTACCGCACCTTTTTGTACGCCAGCAGCGATTTTGCCTGGGGCGTGCAGTTGGTGTTTGACAACAAGGTCATTCTGGGTACCCGCGCGCGCAAAACGCGCACCAAAAGCTTCAACGCATTTTCCAGCATCGACTACCCCGAGACCGCCGTATTCCGGGATATGCGGCTGATCCCCTTTCTGCGCCGCCCCGACCCGATGCCGCCCGTGCAGTTTTACGAGCAGCTTGACCCCGCCGTGTTTGTGCTGCGGCTGGTGCCCGGCATGCGGGCCGACATTATCCCGCTGCTGGCTCCGCACTATCGCGCGCTGGTGGTGGAAAGCTTCGGCGTAGGCGGGCTGCCCGGCGGCGAGCATGGCGAGATGTACGCCCGCCTGCAAGACTGGTGCGCCAGCGGCCGCCTGGCCGTATTTACCACCCAGGTCCCGCACGAGGGGTGCGATCTGGCCGTGTACGAGGTCGGCCGCTCGGTCAAAGAACTGCCCGGCGTGCTGGAGGCCAGGGACATGACGCCCGAGGCCGTGGCCGTAAAGCTGATGTGGGCCCTGGGCCAGACCAACAACCGCACCGAAGCCATGCGGCTGTTTACCACGCCGGTCGAATGGGACATTGTATAATATCAACAAAAACACCCCGCCGGGGCTGTACGCAATGCACAGCCCCGGCGGGGTGTTTTGTATCAGGAATCGCTTTTATAACGAGAAACGCAGTTTACGATCAGTCGTTCAGCAGGGCGATCTTGCGGATGGAAGGATCGTGGGTATCGTTGAAGTCGAACGCAGCCTGGGCGTCCGTCAGCTTGAAGGTGTGGCTGATGGAGCCGTTCAGGTTGATCTTGCCCTTGTTGACCAGGTCGATGACGGTCTGGAATTTGTGGTTCTGCAGGCGGCTGCCGCGGACGTCCAGTTCCTTGCTGGTGATGACGAACTGGTTGATCTCATCGGGGGCGATGCTGAAGCCCATGGTGATAACGCGGCCCGCGTTGCCGGCGGCCTTGCAGGCAGTCAGGAAGCTGCCATGGAAGCAGGCGCAGTCGATGACGACCGTCGGGCCGTAGCCGTCGGTCAGTTCCTTGGCGCGCGCAACGACATCCTCGTTCTTGGAGTTGATAACGTCGGTAGCGCCGTTCTGGAGAGCGGCCTCCAGCTTGGGCTCGTCGATATCGACGACAATGACCTTGCGGGGGCTGTACAGGGCGACGATGCGCAGCATGCTGCTGCCCAGTGCACCGGCACCGATGATCATGACGGTGTCCTGGAACTCCAGCTGAGCGCGGCTGCAAGCCTGCACGGCGATGGTAGTGGGCTCGATCATGATGGCATCCTGATAGCTCAGGCTTTCGGGCAGAACGTAGACGTCGCTTTCGGGCACGGCCATGTACTCACGATAGCCGCCGTCGATGTGGACGCCGCGAACCTGCAAGTGCTCACAGACATTGGGGCGGCCCTTGCGGCAGGCGTAGCAGGTGCCGCAGGCAGTGACCTGGTCCACGATGACGCGGTCGCCGGCCTTGATCTTTTTGGCGTTGTCGCCGACTTCCTCAACAACACCGACGATCTCGTGGCCGATGACGCGGGGATAGGTGGCGGCGGCGTTGGTGCCGTGGTAGATGCCCACGTCAGAGCCGCAGATACCGGCGGCCTTGATCTTGACCAGGACGTTGTTCTTAACGTCGATGGTGGGCTTGTCCATATCAATGATGCGGAGATCATTGGGCTTTACGATCTGAACTGCTTTCATGTGTAAACCTCCCGGGTTTCTCATGTACAGAAATGGCTTGCTTCGGCGCGTCTGGCATGCTTGCATGCTGACATGTCAGTTTCAACATCGTCATTGTAGCATGGCGGTTTGGGATTGTCAACACCTGTTTTGCAATTCATCAAAATGACAAAATGCGGCGGAGAGTTTTTGCGCAAAGTGTATAAAGGCAGACGATACATCCCCCAAGCAGGCCGCTGTTTTGCAGGATTGCGCATGTAGGGGCGAGCATTGCTCGCCCGAGAACCAGATGATGCAGCGCACTTTATAAGAGGTTGCGCCCATGGCAGAACGCGGCGGGCGAGCAATGCCCGCCCCTACACCTCCACAATCGTTTGCGGCATTTTACGCTTGCAGTCCCCTGCCGGATGTGCTACAATAGCAATAAGCCATCTGGCATGCTGACATGTCAGTTACAGAGTAAGGAGCGCCTTATGCCCAGCCTGACCCCCAAAACGCAGGACAATTCCATCCGGGAGAATGTCTACCGCGTAATCAAAGAGAATATTGCCGCCCTGCAGCTTGCGCCCGGCACCACGGTAAGCACGCAGGAGCTGGCCGCCAAGCTGCAGGTCAGCCGCACACCGGTGCGGGAGGCGTTCATCCGCCTGCAAAAAGAGGACCTTGTGGAGATCACGCCGCAGAAAGGCACGATGGTCTCCCGCATTGATCTGGCCCGCGCCGAGAAAGAGCGGTTCATCCGGGAAAGTCTGGAAACGGCCATTCTGCCGTTGTTTTTGCAAAACTGCACCGGGCTGGATCTGCGGGAACTGGAGCTGTTGATCGAGCAGCAGAAAGCCTGTTTTACCGGGCTGAAGCCGCTGGAATTTATCGCGCTGGACAATCGGTTCCACCAGCGATTTTTTGAGATTGCCGGCCAGGATCTGAGCTGGGACGTGGTGGCTGCCACGAACCCGCATTACAACCGTCTGCGCGTGCTGACTGTGCAGAATGCCGCAACCTTTGACGGCGCGGTGCGCCAGCATGAGGTAATGATGGATCAGATCCGCCGCCGGGATATCGACGCCCTGCGCCGCGAATTGACCGACCATGTGCGGAAAATCATTGCGGAGAAGGATGGGTTGGTGCAGCTGTACCCGGATTATTTTGCTGTGCCCCAGCGGGAGATGAGATTGTAATACTCGTAAATTTCCCAGGGCGTCAAGGACGCCGCCCCTACGTACGAATTATAAAAAACCATAAAAACCCAAAAAGGCTCCCCTGGGGGGGAGCCTTTGCGGTTCGCGCTGCAAAAACAGCAGACACCTGCAAGCGTTTCTTAACGCTTTTCCGTCCCTCTCCGTTTGACCCCTCCGGGGCCAAATTTTGGTTGGCGTAGGGGCGGATTCTATATCCGCCCGGGGGATTGTGCGGCGGTGCGGGATTGCACGGGCGCACACTGTGCGCCCCTACAGAGCACTTTTGCGGCGGGGCGCGCTGTTTTGTAGCCATGGATGGCAAATTATTAACCTTTGGGTAATAGATATTTGGGCAAATTCGCTGTACTATACTAAGTATAGTGGATTTTTTGTACCCAACACCCCCAAAAAAACGGTGGGGGCTGCCATTGGATGAAAAAATCGTACAATTTTTGTCACAATGCGCATTGATTTCGCCCTATTTATAAGTTATAATAATACAATAGACTGTATGTTGAATATATTGCGTTGTTCCGTGCAGTGTATCATGCCTTACCGGGGCCTGGCCCTGTTTATTTATAGATGTTCCGCAACAAAAAGAAAGGATTGAATGGAAACTATGCACAGTAAACTTATACGGCTGCAAACCGCCCTGTTGACGCTTGCGCTCCTGTTCACGGTGTTGGTTCCTGTCTCTGCCTATGCAGAGGGGGAACCCCCCGCGGCGCAGGGAGCTGCCAACAGTAAAACCATCAGCGATCCCAACACGTTTAATGCGTGGGTGGATACGCAGGCCTATAACAACGCCACCACAGGCCGTATTTGGGCCGATAAAACGGTGGAGAAAGAACAAATCACCTTCACCGGCGACCTGGAAGGCCAGGACCCCATCAAGGTGCCCCAAGGCGCCGATTTCCTGGTCGCGCTGTCTGCGCTGTCCTCCCATGCGTCTACCACTACCACCGATGCAAAGCCGCTGGATGTAGTGCTGGTGCTGGATGCCTCCGGCAGTATGGACAAGCCCATAGAAGAGAACAGCAGCACAAAGCGCATTGACGCGCTGAAAACGGCCGTCAATGCCTTTATTGACAGCACTGCGGAGAAGAATAATAAAATCACGGATAAGGACAAGAAAATCCGGCTTTCCATCGTGAAATTTGCAGGCCAACGCGCGGTCTGGATTGGCAACAATACTTACCGAGACATATTGTGGCGCAAAAGCAACTATTCGCAGATTATGCAGGAGCTTACTGTCTGCGAGGGCGCAGCTGTTGATACGCTCAAATCCAATGTAACGGCCATAGAACCTGCCGGTGCTACCCGTGCGGATAATGGCATGGAGCGTGCCAAGGCTGCGTTGGCATCTGCATCTGCGCGCAAAAATGCCAAACAGGTCGTCATCTTCTTTACGGATGGCTCGCCTAACGATGAAAGCGGGTTTGACAATGACATTGCTTCCAAAACGGTTGAAACGGCTAAATCCCTAAAGGATGCAGGTGCCGAGGTTTACACGGTCGGCATCTTTAGCGGTGCCGACCCGACTGCCAGCGTCACCGGCGAGGAGACTACGAACGAAAACAAGTTCATGCAGGCAGTCTCCAGCAACTATCCCCAGGCCGCTTACACCTATGGGTGGGATGGCTATAGCTATGGCTATAGCTGGGAATTCGGTGCCCCGGCTGCCAACCCAAATTACTATCTGGCGGCTTCCAGCGCTAACGGGCTGAACGAGGTCTTTAACAGTATTTTCAAGTCTATAACTAAGAATCTGGCCGGCCCCACGGAATTGGTTAACAATGATCCGACAAATAGCGGCTATGTGACCTTCTATGATCCCCTGGGCGATTATATGGAGGTCAAAGACTTTGAGGCCGTTGCCTTTGCCGGTCGTGTTTACAAGACCACCGAACAGAGCAGAAGCACCGATGGAAACGGTAAAACCGTAGATACCTACATCTTTACGGGCGAGTGTACCGACACGGTCAGCAACGCTTACCCCGGTAAAGCCAATTTGAGCCACATCCTTATCACTGTCACCCGTGGCAGCGACAGTGTCGGCGATACGGTGCAGGTCAAGATCCCTGCCAGTATGCTGCCCCTGCGGTCTTACCAGGTTACAACTGATAAGGATAACAACTCTACGCTGGCAGTTACGGGTACCCAGCCCATCAGCGTCATCTACTCTGTTGGCCTTAAAAAACCGGTGCGCGATCAGATTGCGTCCGGCAATATAACCGATAAAACTCTTGCCAACTATGTTACAGAAAATGCCAAAAACGGCGAGATCAGCTTCTACTCCAACAAATATGACGGCAGCTTAACAACGGCAAATGGCAAAACCATCGGCCAGACCACGGCTACCTTTACCCCGGCAACAAGCAATAGCTTCTACTATCATACCGAGGATACCCTGCTGTATACCGAAGTTGCTGAAGGCCAGTATGAGCCAGCCCAAGAGGTACTGCCGAAGCAGACCTATTACTATCAGCTGAACTACTTGCATCTTACCCCCGACAGCAATCATACAGTAACGGTTCCCAAGACCGACTATGTGCCCATTAGCATTGCAACTACGGAAGAAATCGATAGTTGCATTACTAAAAAAGATGATGGCAATTGCTACATCAAAAAGGACACCAAAAAAGTCAGCTTGCCCTCCGCCAATGACAGCCAGCTGGGCGATAAGGGTGAGAACATAACCGGCACTGCCGATCGCCGCGTTGACTTCCAGTGGAACCTTGACAAGAGCAGTGGTGTGCTGTACCTTGGCAACAACGGCAAGCTGACCATGGGCGCCACCGGCAGCGTGAAGGTTACCAAGAAGGTGGAAGCCGACGTGGGCCTGACCCCGGACGCAAACACCGACTTTACGATGAAGTTTGAGTTGGCGGGCGTGGACGCCAATGCCGAGTACAAGTATACTGTTACCGGCACTGAGGAAACCAAAACCATCAAGAACGGCAGCACTTTCACCCTGAAAAACGGCGAGACTGCCGAGATTAAAGGCCTGCCCGTAGGCAGCACCTATACCATCACGGAGCCAAGTCTGCCCAACGGCTATACCAACAAGAGCATTAATAACGGCACGGGCAAGGTCACGGCAGGTACAGCCCAAGAAGTTATGGTGACCAACACCTATAACCCCGAGGGAATTACGGTAGACCCGGATACCGACCGTTATCCGTTCAAGGCTGAAAAGATTCTGAATGGCCGCGATTGGCAGGCCAGCGATACCTTTACCTTCCGGCTGCAGGCTGTCGCTGACGCTCCGCTGCCTGAAGAGGTTACTGGATCTACTGGCATACGCTATACTGAGTACACGGTGAAGGATAAGACTGGCACCGCCGGAATGTCTGTTCCCATTACCTTCGGAAGTGTCACCTTCACGAAACCCGGCACTTATGAGTACGACATCACCGAGATTATCCCCGGCGAGAATATCCCCGGCGAGAATATCCCCGGCGTTTCGTATGACAACTCCTCCTACCACGTGACTGTCAAAATCAAGGACGATGGCAAGGGTCAGCTGGCGGTGGATTCCTCCTCCATGGTGAAGGTGCCCGGCAATGACCAGCAAACCCCTGCGACAACTGCCACGTTTACCAACACCTATTCTGCCGAGCCCGCTCAGGTTACTCTGACCGCTCACAAGACTCTGGTCGTTCAAGTCGGCAAGCGTGACTTGCGGGCGAACGAATTCTCGTTCAATTTGTATGAAGCCGATGGCACAACTCTTGTTGACACTGCATCGAACGACGAGGAGGGCAATATTAAATTCAAGACCCTCTCTTTTGATGCTGTAGGCGAAAAGACCTACATCATCCGTGAGGTGGATGGCAAACTCGGCGGCATCACCTACGATACCAATAAATACGTGGTCTCTTTCTCCATCAAAGATAACGGTAATGGCCAGCTTGAAGCCACCCTCCCTGTTTATAAGCTGAACGGTGAAGGCGAAAATGTTGGCGACGCAAAGTTTGTAAACACCTACACGGCAATGCCGGGCGCGGACGTTTCCTTCACTCCCCAGGCCACCAAGGCTTTGACCGGCCGTGATCTGGAGAATGGCGAGTTCAGCTTCATTGTTACCGATGAAGAAGGCAACAAGGTTTCCACCGGCAAGAACGATGGCTATGGCAACATTACCTTCAGCAAAATTGGCTTCGGCCCGGCCCAGGCAGCGTATACCGCACTGCTTGCCGACCTGCCGACCGAGCAGCCTGCCGTGGATGAAAAGCCCGTTGTAGACGGGAAGCCCACTGATGACGGGCAGACCAGCGAGGACGAGGATTCCAACAAGACTGAGGATCCCAACGGGACCGAACAGACCCCCGAGAACAATCAGTCCACCGAGCCTGAGCAGTCCACCGAGCCTGAGCAGTCCACCGAGCCTGAGCAGCCCACCGGGAACAATTCGTCCAACGAGAACAATCAGCCCACCGTGACTGAGCAGCCCACCGTGACTGAGCAGTCCACCGAGCCTGAGCAGTCCACCGAGCCTGAGCAGTCCACCGAGCCTGAGCAGTCCACCGAGCCTGAGCAGTCCACCGAGCCTGAGCAGTCCACCGAGCCTGAGCAGCCCACCGGGACTGAGCAACCCACCGAGGACGAGCAGTTCACCGAGGACAAGCAGCCCGATGTGCATCACCAGCCCGCTTTGCTTGCGCTGACCCCCGATGACAACAACGACGGGGAAGTGGAAAAACTGCTGACACATTGGTACACCATCAGCGAGGTCAAGCCTACCAATACCAACAACGGCATTACCTACGATTCCACCGTCTATAAGTTGTGTGTGAAGCTTCATGATGTCAGCGATGGCAAGGGTATCTTGACTGTCGATTACGATAACGTTACCTATTATAAGGTCAACGGAACCGAGTTGGAGAAAATTAACGGTACGCCGACTTTCAACAACAGCTATACAGCAGCGGTTTCCGACGAAGTAACCGTTACCCTGCAAAAGAATCTGACCGGCCGTGCTCTGAACGCAGGCGAATTCACCTTTAAGCTGTCTTGCCCGGCGGACACAGCGCATGATGGCCTGACCGCCACCAACGATGCCAACGGCAAGGTGACCTTTACGCTGACCTATGAGGATCTTAACCGCGGCCAGAGTGATGCCGACCCCACCACTTACACCTACACGGTTTCGGAGGTCAAGGGCAACGCCGAGGGCGTAACCTATGATGACCGAACCTACACCTTTAAAGTTCAGGTGCAGGACGATGGCACCGGCAAGATGCAGGCAAAGCTTGAAGTGCCCGAAGAAAGCATGACCTTTACGAATACCTACACGCCGAAGGCCACGCCTACGCCTACGCCCACCCCCGCAGCCACACCCAGCCCGAAGCCCTCTGCTACCCCCGCACCTACCGCAACCCCGGAGCCTGTTGCTACCGCAACACCGGCCCCGATGGCGTATATCCCGCAGACGGCGGACGCATTCCCGCTGACGCTGCTGATCGCGATTCTGGCTATCAGTGGCGGCGCGCTTGTCCTGCTGATCGTAGGCAAAAAGCGCAGCAAAAAGTAATTCCCGCATAGTTTCCTAAATAGCAGCCCCCCTCCCACACCGCCAGCAACAGCGGTATGCGGAGGGGGGCTGCTTTTTAGTCGATGGGTTTCCTCGTAGGGACTTGCACGATTCGCCCATTTGATCATTTACCGTAAAAGCATGCTGGGCGCACTACGGCACAAAACCCCTGCCGCAGTGCTGCGGCAGGGGCTTTGTGTAATATGAGGAATGCTGTGTAACGCAGCAAGGGAATGGCTTATTCGTTGTCGTCCTTGTCGGCTGGTTTGCTCCACTCTTTAAAGGACGGAACTTTTGGGTAAGCTTTCAGTTGCTTTTTCATTTTGCGGATGGCAATGCTGTAGGGGTTCAGGGCGCCGGACAGGTACAGCCCTGCGGCAAAGATGAAGAATACGCTGGCAATCAGCATAAACGCACGCTGTCCCACATTGACGGCCAGCAAAAAGGTGACCGTCGAGCCGATCACCATCATTTCCGCGGTGGCATTGCCCTTGCGGCGCTGCTCCTTCGGGGTCAGGCGCACGTCCTCCAAGGCCATCAGCCAGTTCATCTGCTCGTCTGTGATGTTCAGCTCGGATTTATAGCGGTGCAGATTGCGGCGGGTCTCGGTATCAGCGTTCTTGTAGGTCTCACTCTTGTGGTAATCCTGTACCGTGGGGGTCTGTTTCTTTGCCATTTGCTTATCCTTTCCGTTTTGCGGGGGCCGGCAGCTGCAAAAGCACCAGCGCGGCGATCTCGCACACAATGCCGGCTACGCCGAATCCATCCATCTTCTGCCCGAACAATACCAGCCCGAACAGCGCGGCGGCCACAGGCTCAAAGGTGGCGGCAATGGACGCACGGCTGGCGGGGATGGTTTTCAGTGCGGCGGTGTACAGCCACTGCGCCGCCAAAGAGCACACCAGCCCCAACCCGAGGTTGGCGGCCAGCGCACCGGGCGTTGTCAGGATATAGGCAACGCCCGGCAGCTCACCTGCGGCGGCGGTAAACACAAGGCTTGCCGCTGCACTGAAAAGGAACATGTAAAACAGATTTGTCATCGGGCTGTACTTTTTCAGCTTGGTGGCCAGCAGAATATTCTGCAGCGTATAGCACAGCGCGGCACCAAGGCCGTAGGCCACACCGCCCGCATCCAGCGTCACGCCGCCCGCCACGCCGCTGACTAACGCACAGCCCAGCAGACTGAGCACAAGGCACAGCCCCTTGCCGGGGGTGAACTTTTCATGCAGGAACACGACGCTGAACAGCATGACAAGGGACGGCATAAGGTAGATGAGCACGGCAGCCGTGCCCATACCCACACGCTGGATGGAGTAGGTGTAGAACAGGCCGAACATAAACAGCCCCAATGCACCTGCCGGGACGAACCAGACAAGGTCCCGCAGGTCGATCTTCAGCGCGGCGGGGTTTTTCGCCGCCAGCCAGATGCCTGTCAGAATGGCCATCGAGGCCATACGCACGAGGGTCATTTGGGTGCCGTTGACGCCGTAGGCCGTCAGGATATTGATAAAGATGCCGTTTGCGCCCCAGCAGGCCGCTGCCAGCAGCACCATCAGCACTGCTGCTGTTTCCTTTTGTTTCACAGTCCGTACTCCCTTGTAATCGGATATTTTGCTTTTGTCAAAAAGCTCCCTTAGCCAAGGTCCTCGCCGTTAGAAGCAGTGACCTTCTTGTACCAGTAGTAGCTGTCCTTCAGGCTGCGCTTGCCGGTGCCGTTGAACTGGTTGTCGTAATCGACATAGATGAAGCCATAGCGCTTCTCGATCTCGCTGGAGGAGCAGGAGATGATGTCAATGGGGCCCCACGGATAGTAACCGCGCACGTCAACGCCGTCCTTGACCGACTCGACGACCTGCTCAACATGCTTGCGCAGATAGTCGATGCGGTACGGGTCGTGAATGGAGCCGTCGGCCTCGACCTTATCGTAGGCGCCAAGGCCGTTCTCGGTGATGTAGAGGGGCTTCTGGTAGCGGTCCCAGTACTCGTTCAGCGCAATGCGCAGGCCGAGGGGGTCAATGCCCCAGCCCCAGTCGCTGGCCGGAATGTCGGGGTTCGGCACCTGACCCAGCTCGGTGTGCAGGTACGGCTCCTCGCCGGACAGGCGGCTGTAGTAGTAGCTCAGCGATACAAAATCGACCGTGCCCTCTTTCAGAGCCTCCTCGTCACCGGGGTAGAAGTTGATATGAATGTTGTGCTCATCGTAATAGCGCAGGGCGTAACCGGGGTAATAGCCGCGGACCATGATGTCGCCGTACAGATATTCCATCTGGTTGTGGCGCATATTCCAGTACACATCCTCGGGGCGATGGCTGATGGGATAGGTCAGGTTGGAGCAGAACATCATGCCGATCTCGTTGGCGGGGTCGATCTCATGGGCGATCTTGGTAGCCTTGGCGCAGGCGACCATCTCATTGTGGACGCCCTGATACTTAGCCTCCAGCAGGTTGTCGACCTTGTCGCTGGCAATGCCCAGATGGTTGAAGCTCTCGTGGATGATGAGGTTGATCTGGTTGACGAGGATCCACTTGTGGACCTTGCCCTTGTAGCGCTTGAACAGCACCTCGCAGTACTTCACAAAGAAGTCGACGACCTCGCGGCTGGCCCAGCCGTTGTATTTCAGGGCCAGATTCAGCGGCATCTCATAGTGGCTGACCGTGATCAGCGGCTCCATGCCGTTGGCAATGATCGTGTCGATGAGGTCATCGTAGAACTTCAGGCCCTCCTCGTTGGGCGTGGCATCATCCCCGTTGGGGAAGATGCGGGCCCAGTTGATGGAGGTGCGCAGGCTGTTCATGCCGGTGCCTGCCAGCAGCTTGATGTCCTCCTTGTAGGTGTGGTAGAAGTCGATGCCGCGGCGTTTGGGGTAGAACTTGTCGTCCTCCGCCATGGCGCGCTTGATGTATGCGGTGTCAATCTCCATGTTGTAGCGCTCTTCCGGCGGGATGTCATACTGGCTGCGGTTGATGTCTGCCAGGCACCAGCCCTTGCCGCCCTCTTTCCATGCGCCCTCCATCTGGTTGGCGGCCAGTGCGCCGCCCCAGAGGAAGTCTTTCGGCATACCGTTGTATTTGCTCATCTTTTCCATTTTAGATTCTCCTTGTCAGAAATCAGCCCTGCACCTTAGCCTCAAGGTCGGCAAGACGCTTTTCATAGTTTTGGGCGATCTTCAGCATACTCTTGGTCATGTTGATCTCGACCTGGATCGTCATAAGGGTATCCTGTGCGTGGGCAAACAGGACATAGTAGCCCATCTTCTCATCACCGCCGCGAATGTCGCCCTGGATCATCTCGGTCTGAACATTGTGGGCCTCGGCCTGCAGCTTGTCAGCCTCCTTCAGCTCAGCCCTGGCCTCGTCCAGCTCACCCTTGGCAATGTGGTCCATAGCCTTGCTGGCGTGCAGGCGAGCGTCACCGGAGCCCATGATGATATCCATGGCCTTGCCCATGACATATTCATCTTTTTCTTCCTGGGTCATACCCGTCATCGGGCTCTTTTCCTCTTCCATAAAAATGCTCCTTTGTATTCGTTATGGTTAAATCGTGTGACTTATAGGATGTTGTGTGACTGCGCCCTGATGAAAATACCGCCCGGTCGAGTAGAGCCGGCCGGACGGTACTTTTTTCACTTTCAACTTACAGATCAAGCGGCACCTGTAAGCGTTTTGCGGCTATCAGGCCTTGATGGCGGCAGTCTCTTCCTTGACCTTCTGGTCGTCATAGGCCTTCACGAACGGGAACCAGATGACGGCAGAGAGAACAAAGGTCAGGATGGCGAAGATCACGCCGGTGATGCTGCCCTGCGTGGAGATAAAGGTGCTGATGGGGTACGGGCAGTACCACAGGTCGAACTGGATGCGCGGGATGGGGGCAAACGGGATGACCTTCGTGAAGATGTAGGTCACGATGGGAAGGATGATGCCCTGAATCCACATAGGCAGCATCAACAGGGGGTTCCAGGCGATGGCACCGAAGATGATGGGCTCGTTGATGTTGAAGATGCCGGGCACAATGCAGGCACGGCCAAGGGCCTTCAGCTCGCTGGACTTGCAGATGGTCATCATCAACAGGCAGAGGGACAGCGTGCAGCCGATACCGCCGATCCACAGATAGGTGCAGAACATGAAGGTCTCGGTAAAGATGCCCAGGTTCTGGTAGGTGGCAACGCCGGCAGCGACCAGCTCAAGGTTGGCGGTGATAACAGCCAGCTTGACAGGCTCATCAACAGGGGTAAGCACCCAAGTGGAGATACCCATGGAGTAGATGAAGCACTTCAGGAAGCAGAAGAACACGAAGCCGACAGGAGAGGTCAAAGCACTCTGCAGCGGCATAAAGACGGCCTGCACAGCACCGGCAACATCGACACCGGCGACCTGAACGATCAGCCAGCCGCCCGCGATCACAAGCATGATGGGCAGCAGGGAGTCAAACCACTGACGAACGAAGTCGGGAATGGCGGAATCCTCTTTGAAGAAAGAGAACTTAGCGAACGCACCAAAGACCAGACCAACGATAATGCCGGTGAAGATGGCAACGAACATACCGTTGGCACCGTACAGGGTGTGGCCCTGGCCCATTTCCTCAGCAGACTGCGGGTCGATGCAGATCATAAAGAGCATCATGCCCGTGAAGCCCGCGAGGATGCACTGCTTACGGAAGCGCTTTTTCTCGCAGTAGTTAAAGGGGATCAGGAAGGAGGCCATCAGGCCGATTTTGCTCATCGTCCAGCCGAAGGGAGTCCAGAAGCTGGGCAGAGCGGGAATGTAGTCGTTCAGGATGGTGCCGACGCAGAAGATAGAGCCTGCCAGAATGAAGGGCAGCAGCTGCATCACCGAGTCCTTGATGACCACGACCCAAGTCAGGTTCGTGATCTTTTGCAGTTTCGGCGCGAAAGAATTTTCGAGCCATTTAATGAGTTTATCCATTGGTTTCCTCCTCATTTATGCTGCCGATGGTCGGCAGCACTATTTAGTGCAGGGCCGCTTCCCTGCTTGGTACCGTAGAGTATCAGGCCTCGCCGAACATGCCAAGGATCTGATCCAGCGCAGCATCGCCGTTCAGGCGTGCGTAGGCAGCCTGCTCAATGACGCCGACCTTGACATCATAACCCTTGCAGATCTCCTCCATATCGGGCAGAGTAGAGGCGAGGTGAGGTCCGATCATCAGGCAGTCGATCTCATCGACATAATCCTCAACAGTGGACTCGCTGCGTGCATTGACAGTGATGGACAGGCCACGGGCTGCGGCAGCCTTGCGGATGTTGGCAGCCATAAAGCCGGAAGATGCGCCGGAACCGCAGACGAGCAGAACATTGTGCTTTTTCATAAGTTGTTTACCTCTTTCGTGTTAAATTCCTCATATTTTTGCGGGTCTTCATACCAGAACCTTTTCTGTGTTGTCAGCATACTGCAATTTTTTGCACAGTGCAACCCCGACTTTTGCACACCGTTGGTGCAATCCGTCGATGTGCAAAAAAATTGCACATCAAACTTGTGCACCCTGCTTAAAAAAGCGGCTTTTACAGATTTTTGCAACAGAATAATCATACTTTTTAGCATTTTGTACAGCTTTTTGCAGACCCCCTGTGAAAATTGCCGTTTTTCTTTTTGGGCCGGGGTGGGGTATACTATAGATATAATGTAAGGTGAGGTGTCCCCCACCCTGCAATATGGCAGTTACGGCAGCGCCCGCCCGGAGGGGACAAGCCGATCTTCTACCACTTATTCAACGAAAGGATCCACCGTTCATGGCTAGCAAGCAGAACCAGCTCGTGCAGACATTGCTGGATCAGAACCAGCAGCTCAATGCCACCCAGCTTGCCAATTCGCTGGGGGTATCGGTGCGCACGGTACATAACTATATCAATGCAGTCAATGCGCAATACCCGGATGCCATCGTCTCGACGCCGACAGGGTACCGCATTGCGCCCGCTATGGCGCAGCAGATGCTGCACCAAAGCCCGAACGACATCCCCCAGAACGCGCAGGACCGCTGCACCTACATCCTGAACCGCCTTGTACAGAAGGGCGGCAGCCTGAACCTGTACGACCTGTGCGATGAAATTTATATCAGCGCAACAACCTTCCACGCGCTGATGGGCAAGATGCGCCGCCTGACACGGGAGTACGACCTGAGCCTTGCCGTCAGCGGTGACGCCGTAACACTGACGGGCAGTGAGCGCAACAAGCGCCGTCTGCTCAGCGGACTTTTGTACCATGAATCCGCCAGCGCGTTTACAAGCACGGACTCCCTGCAGGCAGCATTTCCCAGCATTGACATTGAGAAAGTACGCGCGGATGTCATGGATGTGCTGAACGAAAACCACTACTTCATCAATGACTATTCCCTGCTGAATCTGCTTTTGCACATTGCCATCGCCATAAACCGTGTACAGAACGGCTGCGTTTACACGGAAGCCCCCAGTACTATGCACCCGCTGGACCCGCAAAATGAAAGGCTTGCACAGGAATTGACCGAGAGGCTGGCCCGCAATTTCAACATCCGCTTCTCCGCAGCCGAACAATATGAAATGGCGCTGCTGCTCGTCTCCCGTACCTCGATGCTGGACTATGCGGCCATCACGCCAGACAACATTGCTGACTATATCGGCAGCGACTGCACCGACCTTGTGCACCAACTCATCAACACCGTAAAGGATTTTTACGACATCAATCTGGACGAGCCGGAGTTTTTCATCCGCTTTGCGCTGCATACCCACAATCTGTTGGTGCGCGCGCAGAACAGGAGCTTCTGCAAGAATCCGCTGGTCAGTGAGATACGCCAGAGCTGCCCGCTGATTTACGATGTGTCTGTGCAGCTTTCGGGCATCATCCGCGAAAAGACAGGCATCACGCTCGATGAGGATGAGATCGCCTACATCGCGCTGCATCTGGGCGGTGCGCTGGAAACACAGAAGGAACTGGCAAACCGCGTGCCCGCCGTGCTGTACTGCCCCAGCTACTACAATATGGACAGCAGCCTGGCGGACCGCATCAGCCGCCGCATGGAGGGTAAAATTCTGCTTACCAATGTCTTTACAAAAGAGAGCCTTCTTGACCAGCTTACCGGCAGCGCGCTGGTCATCTCTACCGTTCGGCTCCACAGGGTATTGGATATGCCGCTTGTGCTTATCTCGCCTTTTTTGACAAACTCCGACATTATGGCGCTGAACCGCAAGGTGGAGGAGATCAACACGCAGGCGCGGCGTGAAAACTTCCGCCGCAGCCTGTCGGCTATCCTGACGCCGGAGCTGTTTGAAACAGGCTCCCATTGTACCACGCGGGAGGAAGTAGTCCACCACATGTGCAGCCGCCTGCTGGCGCTGGGCTGCACGACCCCGGCGTTCGAGGCCGCCGTCATGGAACGGGAGAGCATTTCGTCCACGGCGTTTGGGCAGTTTGCGATACCCCACACGCTGAAAATGTGCAGCCCGCGCACCTGTATGGCCGTATATGTCAGCCGCACCCCCATCTGCTGGGGCGACACGGCTGTCAGCCTTGTGATCATGCTGAGCTTCAATCCCAATGACCGCAAGATTTTTTACGATATTTTTGAGCCTTTGTCCATGATCTTGCTGGACAGCAACAATTTGAAGGGTGCCCTTCTGTGCAGGGATTACACCGCCTTTATTGATTTTTTGGTGGAGCATATGGAATGATTTTGCCGCGCAGCTATCGCATGGCACGGCATTGACCAATCGGGAAAGGAAAGACCTTGGGATGATACAGTTTCACACCTTAGTTGCCAGCGATCTGGACGGCACCCTGCTGCCGGAGGGACAGACCGTGCTTCCCTGCGCCGTATTTGACGAGATACGCCGCCTGCATGACTGCGGGGTATTGTTCTGCGCTGCAAGCGGCCGCCCCCTTGACGCTCTGCGGGAGCTGTTCGCCCCCGTGGCAGACGAAATCGCCTATATGTCCGAGAATGCTGCCTATGTCTGCTATGGCCGCGAGCTGCTGCATACCATACCCATGCCGCGGGAGCTTTGCGCCGAGCTGGTCGCCTATTTGGGAACGCGCACGGATTGTGTTTCCCGCGCCTGCACCACGACAGGCCGCTACTATTTTGTACCAACCGCTGCCGCCCAGGCGAATCTGGACGCGGTGGGCGTTGAGTTTGGGGGCTGCCGTATCGTGAAGGATTTCAGCGAGGTAAAAGGAGATGTGACCCAGATTTCCGCCATCTCCGCAGGGGATATGAACATCCCGGCCAAGGAGATCCTGCCCCTCTGGCAAGACCGCATCGGTGCCGCCATCACGGGCGAGCACTGGCTGGATTTTACCGCGGCGGGCAAGGACAAGGGGCTGCATTTGCTGTGTACACATTTCGGTATCCCGCAGGAAAACACATACGCCTTCGGTGACAGCTACAACGATGCCCCCATGCTCCGTGCCGCAGCGCACCCGTATCTGATGAACATTGCCCCCACCGATTTAAAGGCAGAGTTTGCCACGCAGATCGATGATGTGACGGGTGTGCTGAAAACGCTGGGATACTAAATCAGACCGTCAAAAAATTGCATTCTTCCCTTATTGCGTGTGCAGGGGCGACCATCGGCCGCCCGTCAACGTACCGCAGCTTGCCCTTGTTGGTCGCCTGCCGGGGGTCAATTCAAGATTCATCAAGTCAAAATCAATAGATTCACCGTCGATTTTGAAAAAATCCGGAAATGTACACAGCTTCCGAAAGCCGTATTTTTCATACAGTCTGATGGCGCGGGCATTGTCGCTGCGCACCTCCAGATTCAACTGCTCGAAGCCGTTCTCCTTGGCAAAGGCAAGAACTGCTTCTGTCAGCGCAGACGCCGCGGCGCAGCCCCACCACGCTTTTTTCAGACTGATGGCGAACTCTCCGCGATGGCTCATGCGCCGGGGCTTGCGGTTCAGACTTGCCGTGCCGATGATTTCACCGTTAGCTTTGGCAAGATACTGCACATTGTCCGCTGATTCGCACTGCGAACGCAGATAGGCTTGCTCCGTTTCAAGGTCGAGCTGCACTCCCTCCTCACCAAAGCTGAGATTTTCGGTTTCTCCGCCCATGATTTTCAGATAATCCAAGAGCGCCGCGGCATCCTCTGCTCGTGCGCGTTCTATGACAAACAAAGCATAATATTCATTTTTGCGATTTTCTTTTGCAACCCTCGGTATCGCGTCTTTCGAAAACGAAGCTGCAGCTTAACCACAGCAAAAACATGTTCAACTTTGGCGCGTACAGAGGATTGGTCTGCTGGGGATAAATCATACTCAGCTTCGCAGTATTCGGTGCAGGGAGGGCGTCTTATGCAGGGTCTGATCATTCGCCGGATTCCATGTGCCGCATACGTTCCATCAGACGCAGATGTTCAAGAAAACTTTTCTCTTTGAGGATGGCGATGCCTTGCTCCTCGTCCCCAAGGATTAGCAGATTATCCCCCGGTTGTATGTCAAATATCTTCCGTGCATTTGCAGGGATGACGATCTGCCCTTTATCTCCCACTTTCACCATGCCGAAAACGTGTTTTCCTTTGGGTGGCACTTCCAGTCCTAAGTTTTCCCGGTCGGTTTTCTCGTAGTTCACGAGGTCATCCATGGAAACGCCGAAAACATCTGCCAGCCGCTTGCACCGTTCAATATCCGGCAGAGATTCTCCGGTCTCGTATTTTGATAAAGTCTGGCGGGTCACTCCGATTTTTTCTGCCAGTTCGTCCTGTGAGTAACCGTGGATCTTACGAAGCGAGACCAAATTGTCCTTAAACACGTTTTTTCTCCTTTCCCATTCCAAGGACGCACCAGCGCAGGATCGGGATTCGACTGATGAGTTCATTCAGCAGAAACGCGCCCACAAAGGCACCGATACCCACGAGCAGATAAACCAGCACTTCCGGCGTGTTTGGGGCGTGTTCGTGCAGTTCATACGAGATCACAGCAATAGGCAGATAATGAAAAATGTACAACCCCCATGACTTCTTCGCCATCCAGTGTGTGAATGCGGTTGAGCTGTCGGCATAATTTCTCATCGTTGTAAGGATTCCAAGAATGGCAAACCAGCAGTAAACGCAGGCATGGATGTTGTTCAGAACCGGTGCAATGGCGTAATTTTCACCAAAATAGC
>SFKI01000025.1 GCA_004554775.1 Subdoligranulum variabile | reverse complement strand
TTTCTAAAAGATAATCACTGATAACTTCTTGTTTGAAAAATTGAGAAAACGTAATATTGAACAAAAAAGAAATGCACAGTTCTTAGCTTATCGTGAACTGTGCATTTTTGTAAATAAATACTTTTAATTAGCCGATTACGGCATCCTCTGCTGTAAAATGTTCCAGAGAATTTTCTTTTACCTGAATGCAGATATAAGTAATTCCAGAAATATTGGATGCAAAAAACTGACGCTTTGCAATAGGTGCGATTTTTAGCCAGTCTCCAGTTGAAAGGCCAATTTCTTCTCCATCAATTATGGCTTTGCCGTTACCTGAAAGAATTCCATAGATTTCTTCATTTTCTTTATGAGAATGAACAAATGGGACATTTGCTCCTGCAGGTAGTTCGTTTAAACTGATTTCTGCACCTGTTAAAGACAACTTTTCATGCAGCTCAATTCGGTTTTCCTTTCCAATAGTTGTTTTTGTGTAATTTGCCATAATAACCTCCATAGTTAATTTGTAGTTTCTGGTTGCTTGGTATTAGTATAGTGTGAGACACATACAAAAACAAGTACGCACCTTTTTGTAACTGTACACTCAAAAATGAATGTGTTACAATAGACTCGGAGGTGAGAATTATGCGAGCAAAAGAAGAATTACCAGAATGCCCAGTTGCAACAGCGGTATCTCTTATCGGAGGAAAATGGAAACTGCTGATTTTGCGTAACTTGAAAGAGCGTCCATGGAGATTCAATGAGCTACAACGAAGTATAGATGGTATTTCACAAAAGGTTTTGACAGATAGTTTAAGACAAATGATGCGTGATGGGCTGGCATATCGCCACGATTACCATGAGCAGCCACCGAGAGTTGAATACGGCTTAACGGAACTCGGAACAAAAATGCTTCCAATTGTTAATTCACTTGCTGACTTTGGTAACTACTATAAATCAATTATTGAACAGAATTAAGGACGTTAGTATTTGAAAAGCTTGAACAATTCCAGTTTACCAAACACTCGTAAGAAAGGGAAAGAGGAATCCACACCCATGCAAAAGCAACTAACCCAAGGCCCCGTTATGCCTACCATGCTGCGGTTTGCGGGGCCTATGGTTTTGGGCGATCTGCTGCAGCAGTGTTATAATATCGCCGATACGCTGATTGTCGGCCGCTTCATTGGCACAAACGCACTGGCGGCGGTCGGCTCGGCCTTTACACTCATGACCTTTCTCACATCCATATTGCTCGGCCTTGCCATGGGCAGCGGCACGGTGTTTTCCATCAGGTTCGGCCAAAAGGATGAATCCGGCCTGCGGGAAGGCATCCTGGCCGCCTTTGTGCTGCTGGCCGCCGTCACTGCTGTGCTGACCGGCGCGGTCTACCTCGGGTTCGAGGGCATTCTCTGGTTTTTGCGCCTGCCCGCCGAGATCGCACCGCTGATGCGCACCTACTTAAAAATCATATTTGCCGGGCTGGCGGCTGTATTTTTGTATAACTATTTTGCGTCGCTGCTGCGGGCACTGGGCAACTCAGTCGTGCCGCTGCTGTTTCTGGCACTGTCTGCCGGGCTGAACATCGCGCTTGACCTGTGGTTTGTCTGCGGGCTGGGGCGCGGCGTGTGCGGTGCCGCTGAGGCGACCGTGATTGCGCAGTATGTCTCGGGCGTGGGCATCGCCGTGTACACCTGGGTGCAGTTCCCGCTGCTGCGGGAGTCGGCCCGCTGCCGGTTAAAGGCCAGCCGTATGAAAGAAATCGCCGGGTTCTCGGCACTGACCTGCATCCAGCAGTCGATTATGAATCTGGGCATTTTGGCCGTGCAGGGGCTGGTCAACAGCTTTGGCACGGTGGTCATGGCGGCGTTTGCGGCGGCGGTCAAGATCGACGCGTTTGCCTACCTGCCCGTGCAGGATTTCGGCAACGCGTTCTCGATCTTCATCGCGCAGAACTACGGCGCGCAGAAAACCGACCGCATCCAGAAGGGGATACGCGGTGCGGCGGCTGCGGCCATCGGGTTCAGCATCGCAGTCAGTGCGCTGGTGTTTGTGCTTGCCGCCCCGCTGATGCAGATTTTTATTGACGGCTCCGAGACCGCCGTCATCGCCGAGGGTGTGCGGTATCTGCGCATTGAGGGCGCGTTCTACGCGGGCATCGGCTGCCTGTTTTTATTCTACGGGCTATACCGCGCCGTGGGACGACCCGGCATGTCGGTCGTGCTTACGGTGATGTCTCTGGGCACCCGCGTGGCGCTGGCGTACGCGCTGTCCGCTGTGCCCGCCATCGGTGTGGTCGGCATCTGGTGGAGCGTACCCATCGGCTGGTTTTTGGCCGACGCCGTGGGCGCAGGGTATTATTGGGTGAAGAGAAAGACGTTGTTTGTGATGAAATGAAGTAAGAGGCTCCCCCTTGAGGGGAGCTGGCGCCGAAGGCGACTGAAGGGTGGCTGGGTGTGGCTCATGGCTAGCGTAGCCACCCCTCACCCGCTGCGCGGGAGCTCCCCTCAAGGGGAGCCTTTCCTCTACCCACAAATGAAAATGCCCGCCGATTTTTCGGCGGGCATTGTTCATGCGATCAATTACTGAGCGGCCTTGTTAGCGCGCTTAGCCAGGCGGCTGACCTTGCGGGCAGCGGTGTTCTTATGGATGACACCCTTGCTCTTGGCAGAGTCAATAGCAGAAACAGCGGCTTTCATAGCAGCGTCCTTATCAGCGGCGTTGCTGACGATGGCAGCGTCTGCCTTCTTGATCACTGTTTTCAGGTTGGACTTGACGACCTTGTTGGCCATGGCCTCCTTCTGAGACTGGACAACACGATCCTTCTGAGACTTAATGTTAGGCATTCGTTCCACCTCCTTGGTTCCCCATAACAGTACAAGTTATCCTACCACATTTTTTTCGGTCTTGCAAGTGTTTTTCAAAAAAAAACTTCATGAAAGTTGGAAATTCCGCATAAATTGGTTGGGAAAGGGGGTGCCCGCATGGATTTTGTGCGCCGCGCTGCCGCCTGGCTGGCAGGCGGGGTGCTGTTCGCGGGGTCGGCGGTGTCGGTCTGGGCAGCAGCAGCCTGCCTGCCGGAGCGCGCCATTTTGCAGCAGGGGCTGCTGGCCATGCAGTCCCCGGCTGCTGCGGCGGCCTGTGCCATGCCGCGCCCGGTGCCCAAACCCACACCCACGGCGGCCCCCGTGCAGCCAACGCCCGCGCCCACAGCGGCACCGACCCCAACCGCCGCGCCCAGTCCCACGCCAACGCCGGTGCCCAGCACCGCGCCCGAGATCGAGGATGCCGGGGCTATCCGGGCCGAGCAGTTCCGCCATGGCAGGGGAGAGAGCAGCATCACGCTGGAGGCGGGCAGCATCCGCAACAGCACCGCCAATGCGGACGCCGACCTGCGGGCGGCGGTGTCGACCGAAAATCTGCCGTTCACCATCGAATTGAACAGCGACGAGCCGCAGGTGCTGATCTTGCACACCCACGCCACCGAGACCTACCAGACCTGGCCGGACCTGGTGTATGACCGCAGTTTCACCGCGCGCACCCGCAATACGGCGCTGAATATGTGTGCCGTGGGGGCCCGCATGGCCGAGGTACTGAATGCGGCAGGCATCAACACCCTGCACGACGAAACGCTGCACGACTCGCCCAGTTATACCGAGAGCTACGACCGCAGCCGCGCCACTGCCGAGGAATATCTGCGGCGGTATCCGTCCATCAAGGTCGTGCTGGATGTCCACCGCGACGCCATCGAGGACGCCGACGGCACGCGGGTCAAGCCGGTATGCACGATCGACGGCGAGAGCACCGCCCAGGTGATGATCATTGCCGGGTGCGACAACGGCAGCACGATCAGCCTGCCCAACTGGCGGCTGAACCTGCGCTTTGCCGCCGCCTGGGAAGAAGCGATGGAAAGCCGCTTCCCCGGCCTGACGCGGCCCGTTTTGTGCGGGTATCGGTTTTATAACCAGGACCTGACGACGGGCAGCCTGCTGATCGAGATCGGCGGGCATGCGAATACGCTTGAAGAAGCGTTGCGCGGCGGGGAGTTTGCAGCAAGGGCGCTGGCGGAGTTGTTAGGAGGGTAATATGTGCGTGGGGTAGGCAAGGTTGCAGTTATTGCACGATGCCTTGGAGGGATCAAGGCCCCTCCCTACAGGACCGAGGGGAAGAGGGGTATAGGGGCGAACAGTGTTCGCCCGTGCGATTTGGCAGCAGCGCAAGGTTCAACGGGCGAGCAATGCTCGCCCCTACAGTCACCGTGTGGTTGCGTGTAGGGGCGGCGTCCCCGGCAAGCGCAAGCCGCAAAAATCAGTTCTTTACTTTTCCCTCTCCACCCGCTATAATAAGTATAATTATTGTATAAATAGAGGAGAGGACTTTCCATGCAGAGAACGGAACTTGCATCGCTGTACACGGCTACCCCTGCGGATGGTACTAAGGTTACTGTCTGCGGCTGGGCAAAAACTGTGCGCGATTCTAAAAATATCGGCTTCATCTCGCTGTCTGACGGCAGCTGCTATAAGCCTGTGCAGATCGTTTTCCAGGCTGATAAGCTCGCCAACTATGCCGAGATCGCCAAGTGCGGCCTGTACACCAGCTTTGAAGTCACCGGCACGCTGGTGCTGACCCCCAACGCCAAACAGCCGTTTGAAATCAACGCCGAGGAAATCACCGTGCTGGGCCCCTGCGGCCCCGAGTACCCGCTGCAAAAGAAAAAGATGAGCATGGACTACCTGCGCACCATGACCCATCTGCGTCCCCGCACCAACACCTTCAACGCGGCGTTCCGTGTGCGCGGCCAGGCAGCGTTTGCTTTGCACCAGTTCTTCCATGAGCACGGCTTCACCTATGTGCATACCCCCATCTTCACCGGGTCTGACTGCGAGGGCGCGGGCGAGATGTTCCAGGTCACGACCCTCGACCTCAACGATATTCCCCGCAACGAAGAGGGCGGTGTTGACTACACTAAGGACTTCTTCAAACGTCCTGTCAACCTGACCGTTTCCGGCCAGCTGGAAGCTGAGGCTATGGCCATGGCGCTGGGCAACGTCTACACCTTCGGCCCGACCTTCCGTGCCGAGAAAAGCTATGACACCCGCCATGCCGCCGAGTTCTGGATGATCGAGCCCGAGATGGCGTTCGCCGACCTGAACACCTACCTCGAGACTGCCGAGGCCATGACCCGCTATGTCATCCGCTACCTGCTCGACCACTGCCCCGACGAGCTGGCGTTCTTCAACCAGTTCTTTGACAAGGGCCTGATCGAGCGCCTTGAGCTCGTCGCCAGTTCTGACTTTGCCCGCGTCAGCTACACCGACGCCATCGAACTGCTGAAGAAGAACAACGACAACTTCCAGTACAAGGTCGAGTGGGGCACCGATCTGCAGACCGAGCACGAGCGCTATCTGACCGAGCAGATCTTCAAAAAGCCGGTGTTCGTCACCGACTACCCGAAGGAGATCAAGGCGTTCTACATGCGCCAGAACGAGGACGGCAAGACCGTGGCTGCTGCTGATATGCTGGTGCCCGGCATCGGCGAGCTGATCGGCGGCTCTCAGCGTGAGGAGCGTCTTGACGTGCTGACCGCCCGCATCAAAGAGCTGGGCATGGACCCCGCCGACTACGACTGGTATCTTGACCTGCGCCGCTTCGGCAGCGTGAAGCATGCCGGTTACGGCCTGGGCTTTGAGCGTTTGCTGATGTACGTCACCGGCATCCCCAACATCCGCGACGTCATCCCGTTCCCCCGCACCTGCGGTGGTTTTTGATGCAGCCCATTGCTGCACCGCTGCTGCAATGGTTTCAGGCTAACAAAAGGCTCCTGCCATTCCGGCAGGAGCCTTCTGCCTACCATATCTGGGTCAGCGAGATCATGCTCCAGCAGACCCGCGTAGCCGCGGCCATCCCGTATTATAATCGCTTTATCGCGGCACTGCCCACGCCCGCCGACCTCGCCGCCTGCGAACCGGACGCCCTGCGCAAGCTGTGGCAGGGGCTGGGGTACTATAATCGCGTAAACAACATGCAAAAGGCCGCCCGCATCGTGTGCGAGCAGTACGGCGGCGACCTGCCTGCCGATTACAATGCACTGCGCAGCCTGCCGGGCATCGGCGATTACACAGCAGGGGCCATCGCCAGCATTGCGTTTGGCATCCCGGCCCCTGCTGTGGACGGCAACGTGCTGCGGGTGTTTGCGCGGCTGTACAATGACGACGCCGACGTGATGACCCCCGCGACCAAGCGGCTGTTCACGGAGCGTGTGCTGGACCAGATGCCCAAGGCCACGCCCGGCCCCTACAACGAGGCGCTGATGGAACTGGGGGCGCTGGTCTGCGTGCCCGGCACGCCGCACTGTGAAGCCTGCCCGCTGGCCGACTGTTGCTTAGGCTGCGCCGCCGGCAGGGCAGGGGCGTTACCCGTAAAACCCGCACCCAAAGCCAAAACGACGGTGCCTGTCACGGTCGCGCTGGTGGAGAGCGACGCCGGGCTTTTGTTGCAGCGCCGCCCCGCCAAGGGGCTGCTGGCCGGGCTTTGGCAGCCCGTCGCCTGGGAAAAAGCGCTGACAAAAGATGAACTGACCGCCGCACTGGCGGCGTTGGGCGTACAGGCCGAGTTGACCGATGCTTTGCCGCCCGCCAAGCATGTGTTTACCCACCGCGTATGGCAGCTTTCCGGCTGGCGCGGCCGGGCCGAAGCGTGTACTTTGCCCGAGGGGTTCGTCTGGGCCGCCCCGGACCAGCTGGCCGAGGTCTACCCCGTGCCCAATGCGTTTGGGGCGTATGTAAAGAGATAATAAAAAGGCTTCCTCGGGTATGAGGGAGCCTTTATTGTTTTATGCTGTCCGCCCGCCGAAGGTGCCTTTGCGCTTTAACAGCGTGTACGCAATCAGACAGATGAGCACCGACAGTAGCGACCCGGCGGCGGTAGCCAAGCCCATGGGCAGCAGCGTGTGCGGGAACAGCTTCGACATGAAATACGCCCCCGGCACGCGCACCAGCACGATGGCCAGAATGTTGTGCAAAAACGAAAGTTCGCTGCGGCCATACGCGCAGAAGTAGCCGCTGAAGCTGAAGTGGATGCCTGCAAAGAAGCAGTCCCAGATATACCCGCGCAGGTACCAGCCGCCCGCCGCAGCCACGGCGGCATCGGTGGTAAACAGCGCCACGGCATTGGGCGCAATAAACTGCACCAGCACACCCACGATGGCCCCGAACGTCAGCGAAATGCCGATGGCGTAATACAGCGTTCTGGCCGCGCGGTCGTGCTTACCCGCGCCCACATTCTGCGCCCCCAGCGCCGACACCGTCGACAGCATCGAGGACGGCACCAAGAAGATGAAGCTGATGATCTTTTCCACAATGCCCACGGCGGCGGCATCCGTCAGGCCGCGCCGGTTAGCAATGACCGTGATGAGCAAAAACGAAATCTGAATCAGTCCATCCTGCAAGGCCACCGGCACACCGATGCGCAGGATGCGGCCTGTGACGGGTTTCTTCGGCAGCAGGTCACTTTTGCGCAGCCGGACACCGCTTTTGCGTCGCAGAATCACCACCAGCGAGACCGCAACGCTGATGCCCTGCGCCAAGGTGGTGCCCAGCGCCGCCCCGGCCGGGCCCAGGTGCAACGCTCCCATAAACAGGTAGTCCAGCGCTATATTGGCCGCGCAGGCCACCGCGATAAAGTACATTGGGCTGCGGGAATCGCCCAGACCGCGGAAGATCGAAGCAATAATATTGTAAGCCGTAATGCAGGGGATGCCGATAAAGCAGATCGTCAGGTAGGCCGCCGCGCCGGGCACTGCCTCGGCCGGGGTTGATATGATAGACAAAATCGGCTGCACCAGTGCGGTCAAAACCGCTGCCAGCACCACCGACACCGCCAGAAACAGTGTGACCGCGTTGCCGATGACTGCGCCCGCGCCGCGCTCATCATGCGCGCCTACCGCCCGGCCGATGCCGACCGTGACACCCATCGCCAGCCCCACCAGCATGACCGTGATCATGTGCATGAGCTGGCTGCCAATGGACACCGCCGTGATGCTGGCCGTGCCCTCAAACTGGCCGATGATGAACAGGTCTGCCATACCGTACAGCGTTTGCAGAAAGTAGGAGAGCAGGTAGGGCAGGGAGAAGTACAGCACATTTTTAAACACACTGCCGGTGGTGAGGTCTTTTTGCATGAGGGTTCTTCCTTTTTATTGTTTAAAGTTGTTCGGGAGGTAAAGCCGCCTTTGTGTTGCGGCGTAGGGGCGCACAGTGTGCGCCCGGGGAGTTTGGCGACAGCGTAAGATTGCCCGGGCGGATATAGAATCCGCCCCTACGGTAACGGAGAATTGGTTGCCTTGCGGGGGTGTAGGGGAGCATTCTATATGCTCCCGCGGGCGGATGCAAGCATCCGCCCCTACGGGCATCCCGGCGAAAGGCTCTCCTCAAGGGGAGCCTTTGCTGCTTCACATTATTATAGTAAACCCCATTTCCCCGCAATTGTCAATCTCTTTCTTTAAAGCGCTAAAGCGATTGCCTGGTAACAAACAAACTTCCAAATTTTACAATTCTTGTGTTGTATTCCGGCCCAAGGTCGGGTATAATAAGAGCATAGCGGATGCCCTCTCGGCAGACCGCGCCAACAAATAAAACGTATCGTCGGTATTTTTACCGTCAGGAAGGGAGCTTTCCCCATGATGAAGAAATCCACTTTCGGCGCTGTGCTGGCCTTTTTCTTTGCTGCCGCCGGTGCTTTGACTGCCGCCGCCCTCTACCTCTATCACCGCGAAAAAGAGCTTGACGAGTACGAGCGTCTGCTGTTCAGCGATGACGGGGACGATTACGACGATGATGATTTCGAGGACGACACCGTCTACGAAAAGATTCCCACCGAGCCCAAGGACAGCGACAGCGCCCCTGCTGACGCCGAGTAACCACAATTTTGTCAGCCGGGCCCGCCCTGTGCGTGTCCGGCTTTTTACATCTGGGAGAAAATTATGCGCAAACTGCTGCTTTGGCTTGCGATGGTCATTGCCATGGTCGCGCTGATCTTGGGCGGCACCGCCGCATTTCTCTACAGCCGCACCGGCGAAAAAGACCTCCCGCAAGAGGCCGTCACCTTCGGGGACGATACCCTCACCCCCAACGGGTGGGACTGGACCATCCCCGTACTGGGCGACAAAGTCAACAAGCACTACCAAAGCCCCACCAACCTGACCGTGCAAAAGCTGGGCACCTTTACCGATACCGCGCCCCAGCTGGTGCTGCCGGGCTGGGTCACACGCGCTGAGGTAACCATCACTGCGCCAGACGGCACAACCTGGACCGGCGACGCCGCAAGCTGCAACACCTATACCTACGCCGCCAACGGTGATTATCAGATCATCGTAAAGGCCTATCATCAGGAAAACGAGCCGCCCGCCGACGCGCAGGGCTGGTACGCCTACCGCGCCGGGTACACAATGTCAATGGCCCCCACCGTCACGCTGAGCAGCGACCGCGCCGCCCAGGGCAGCGTGGTGGCGCTGTATCTGACCGGCATTCTGGACGGCGAACCGAGCCTTGAGACCGACCTCGGCACCGTGTGGTTCCGCAAAACCGCCAGCGGCTACATGGGGTACATCCCTGTTACCTACAACGCCGAGGGCGGCGACCACACCTTGCAGCTGACCTGCGGTAGCCTGACGCGGGAGCTGACTTTGACCGTGACGAACACCCAGCATAAAACCGTTGAGCTGCCCGCCGAGGAAGATGTCGGCGGGGCCGAGGAATACCGCAACGCCATCTGGCCGCTGTATACCAACAGCACCGGCCAGAAGCTGTGGAGCGGGTTGTTCGTTGCGCCCAGCAGCAGCGCTGTGGCCGTGCATTACGGCGATATCCAGATGCGCGGCGGCCAGCGCAGCGGCCAGTCTACCGGGCTGACCTACACCGCGCCCGATGGCGAGACCGTCACCGCACCCCAGAGCGGCACCGTCGTGCTGGCCACCACCCTGACCTTGACCGGCGGCACGGTGGTCATCGACCACGGCTGCGGCGTCAAAAGCTATCTGTTCGGGCTAAAAAATATAACGGTGCAGCGCGGGCAATCCATCGAAGCCGGGGCCCCCGTGGGCACAGCCGGCACCGAGCATGACCTGATCTTTGAGCTGCGCATCGGCAGCAAATCTGTAGACCCCGAACCTGCCATGGCGGGCCGCAGTGGTCTGCAATATTGCGAGTCGGAATAACCTTACAGCGTTCCTTACCACAAGAGAATTTGGGAAGAGTACAGATGAGCAACGAGAAAAACATCCCTGTCGAGTGGACCTCGGCCCCGCCTGCCGAGGCCGCCCCGAAGCCCCGGGCCAAAAAGCCTGCCCGGGCGAAGAAGTCTGCCCCGGCTGCGGGCAGCGCCGCAGCTGCCCCTGCGGACGGCGCGGCCAAGCCGACAGATAAATTCCCTGCCAAAAAGCGCACCAGAACGGCAAAAAAGCCGGTGGACACAGCAGAAAAAGCACCCAAAGCACCCCAGAAACGCCCTGCCAAGAAGACGGAACAACCGGTGGACGCCCCTGCAGAACAGGCGACGGAAGCCGTGACCGCTGCACCCACCGAGAGGCCGGTAGATGTGGCTGCCAAAGCCCCTGCCGAAGCCCCCGCTGCGGTGCCTGCAGCGGAGCAGACGCCGGTTATCGAGCCTGCCCCGACCCCCGAAACAGGGGAGAGCGCCCCGGCAGAAACGCCCGCCACAGCTGCACCGACCGTGGACGCCCCCGCAGAACCGGCTGCCGCCGAAGCGCCGCAGCCCGAGGAAGCCCCGGCTGTGCAGACCGCAGAGGAAACGCCCGCAGCCGCCCCGGCACAGCCCCCCGAGGCTGCGCCCGCACCGGAAGCTGCTGACGCCGCCGGGGAACCCGCCCCCGCCGCAGAGAGCGCCACCCCAGAAAATGACAGCAACACCCCCGCCGACGGGGACGCTTTTGCTGACGACGAGGAAGTCGAGCTGCCGCCCATCGACGAAAAGCGCCTGCTGGATATGACCCGCACGGTGCAGCTTTCGGTCGAGCAGATCATGTCCAACATGGACGATGCCCCCACTGCGGAAAGCACGGACGACCACTACGACACCCTCGCCGAGGAAAGCGACGATGCCCCCGCCACGGTGGGCGATGTGGTACGCGCCGGCGTGACCGGCATGGCCAAGTGGCTGCTGCTGGTGGTGTTCTTTGTGTTGGTCGTGGCCGGATTTGGCGTAGCCTACCTGTACCGCAATGCCACGCCCGACATGCTGCCCAATATCTGCGTGACCTTTGCCGGGCAGGTGCTGGAGCCCTCGGCCTACAAGTGGCATGTGCCGGTCATAGGCAACTGGTTTAAACGCACCTACGCCGAAACCTATAGTTCTGTCCCCACAGCGCTGGAGGATCCGGTCGCTTCGCTCTCGCCCGATTTCACGATCAGCTCTGCCGATTATGCCACCGAGCTGACCGTTACCGATATGGACAAAGAGATCGTGTTTGAGGGCACGCTGTCCGAGTTCAGCAGCTACTGCTTTGCCAAGACCGGCACCTACACCGCCAAGCTGGTAGCCAGCGTCACTGGCTCCCGCGCAGCCGGTGCGGCCGATATTACCGGCTCGGAGACCTGGCTGTTCACCTTTGACATTGCCATCGAGCCGTCCATCTACCTGAGCGAGCAAACCATCAAGCAGGGCAGCGTGGCTACCCTCCGCATGACCGGCAGTTATGAGGACACTGCCCCGACCCTGACCACCACGCTGGAAAATCAGGGCTTTATCCAGTCCTCCAACGGCTGGGTGTGCTACCTGCCCATCCCCTGGAATGCGCCCCTGGGCACCGAGACCATCGAGGTGCAGGTCGGCAGCTATTCCTACACGATGTACCTGAAAATCACAGACGGCGGCTTTGCGCACAAGGATTATTCCTCGCAGTCGCAGCGCGCCGTACCCTATATCGGGCAGGACGATGCCCCTTCTAAGGTGCGCAAGCTGTTCACCGCTGCACCCAATGCCATCGGCTGGGCGGACGCCGGGTTTGTGCAGCCGTTCCTGAACCGCATCAACACCAAGCTAACCTTTGGCGCGACCGAGTATGTAGGCCGCAGTTACAGCCAGCGCAGCAGCAACACCGGCGCAGGCGGGCGTACCAGCACCAATGTGATTTTGTCCACCACGCGCGGCGAGCTGGTCATCGCCCCCGCCAGCGGCAAGGTCGAGCTGGCCGAGGACCTCGGCGGCGACTACGGCTGCACGCTGGTGCTGGACCACGGCGCCGGTGTGCGCACGATCTTCTACAACCTGGACGACATTGAAGTCAAGGCCGGGCAGCAGATCAAGCAGGGCCAGACCCTTGCCACCTGCGGCAAGATCACCGTGGCCGAGATGCGCATCGGCACCGTGCCCATCGACCCCATCGCCGTCTGGCGCGGGCAGTGCAATGGGTTGAAGTATTATTAAATCATTGCGTTTTCCCGGCCCCCAAAGGGGGCCGGGATTTTTTTGTATTAAAGGCCCTCTCTGCGGGGGGCTCTTGCGAAGCGGGTGGGGGGGGGGAGAGAGTCCCGCTTTTAGCTTCGGCCTCTTACAAGGCTCTCTCCCTCAGTCACCTGCGGTGACAGCGCTCCCCATCTGGTGCTTCGCACCACCTCCCCCGTATCGGGGGAGTCTGTCTCACAACGGGAGCCTCAGTTTGTCAAAAAACCATTTCCCCATCGTCGAGACTGTAAGGGCGAACATTGTTTGCCCGGAAGCTTGACGTGGCAACGCATTTCCGGGAAAGGCACTCATACAGGAAACGAGCACGGGCGCACACTGTGCGCCCCTACAGAGCACTTTTTCGACGGTCTGCAGCTCCCTCACAGAGGGAGCCTTTTGCACCATTTCTGGCTTCCCCTGCATACTATGGCGAAAGCACACCCAAAAGGGGGGAATAGCCTATGCCAAAAACCTTTTGCGTGGTCGGGCATGATGCCCGCCAGCAGGCGGCTGCGCAGGTTTTGCGGGCGGCGGGCCTGCGCGTCATCGGGCCCGAGGATGCCTGCCTGGCAGATTTTGCCCTGCTGCCCATGTCGCAGGAGCGCGTCAGCGATGAAGTTGCCCGCACCTTGCAGGGCGTGCGCCCCGGCACGCTGCTGCTGGCCGGGCGGCCCGGTTCGCCCATCCAGGCGGCGGCCCGGCAGGCCAGCCTGCCGCTGCTTGACTACTTCCAGCGGCCCGAGCTGGAATGCCTGAACGCCGTGCCCACCGCCGAGGGCTGCCTGGCGCTGCTTTTGCAGCTGCGCCGCCGCACCATTTGGGAAAGTGATTTTCTCGTGCTTGGCTATGGACGCATCGGGCGGGCCGTGGCGCGGCGGCTGGACCTTTTGGGCGGGCACACCACCGTGGCCGCCCGCAGCGCCGTGCAGCGCGCCAATGCCCGGTGTGCAGGCCACCGCGCGGCCCCGCTGGACCGCCTGCCGGTGCTGTTGCCCGGGCAGGACACCGTCATCAACACGATCCCCGCGCCGGTGCTGCCCCGCAAAATGCTGGAAAAGCTGCCGCGCGGCGCACTCATCATCGACCTTGCCAGCCTGCCCGGCGGCACCGATTTCGACGCCGCCGAAGCCCTGGGCATCCGGGCCGAACACGCGCTGGCGCTTCCCGGCAAGTGCGCTCCCGATACCGCCGGGACGCTCATCGCCCAAACCGTACTGACCATCCTGCAAGAAAGAGGTGATCTGCATGACGAACCGGCCTGACGGCCCGCGTACCGTCGCCTTTGCTTTGTGCGGCAGCTTTTGCAGCTTTTCGGCTGTGCTGCCGCAGGTCCGCCGCCTGCGCGCGCTGGGCTGGCGGGTGCTGCCCATTTTAAGTTGCAGCGCCGCCGCACTGGATACCCGCTTCGGCACCGCCGAAAGCCTGCACACCCAACTGCGGGAGTTGACCGGCGAAACGCCGTTGACCACCTTGCAGCAGGTCGAGCCGCTTGGCCCAAAAGGGCTGGCACAGGCGCTGGTTATCGCCCCGGCCACCGGTACCACCATGGCCATGCTGGCAGCGGGCATCAGCGCCACCCCGGTCACGCTGGCCGCCAAAAGCCTGCTGCGCGGCGGGCGGCCTGTTATTGTGGCACCATCCACCAACGATGCACTCTCGGGCAGTGCGCCCGCCATCGCACAGCTGCTGCAGCGCCGCCATTACTACTTTGTGCCCTTTGGGCAGGACGACAGCTACAAAAAGCCGTGCAGCATCAAAAGCGATTTCACCCTCATCCCCGACACGCTGGAAAGCGCCCTGCGCGGCGTGCAGCTGCAGCCGCTGCTGCTGTAATGCGCACGGATGTAAGCACATATATAATAAATAATTCAAGTTCTTACGGGCGGATATGGAATCCGCCCCTACGGGTCGGCACAGTATTTACCTTGCGCCGTAGGGGCCGACTCCATATCGGCCCGTGGATATTTGCGGCAGCATACGGTTCAGTTGGCGAACACTGTTCGCCCCTACATCCTCTGCCATTTTTATGCGCCGCGGGCACAGCAGGCGTAAAAGGGGGTTTCCATGCAGATCACCACCATCCATGGCGGGCGGACGCTCCACGGGCGGATACGGCCCGCCGCCGCCAAAAACAGCGTGTTGCCCCTGCTGGCGGCATCGTTGCTGGGCAGTACCCCCAGCCGCCTGCGGGCGGTGCCCCCGCTGGCCGATGTTGCCACCAGCCTGGCTTTGCTGCAAGCCGTCGGGGCCGGGGCCATGCGGCAGGGGAGCGACCTTGTTGTTACCCCCGCCGGGCCGCTGCAAGGGGAGATTCCGGACTACCTCGCCGGGGCAATGCGCAGCTCGGTATTTTATCTGGCACCGCTGCTTTGCCGGGTGGGGATGGTGCGTCTGCCGCTGCCGGGCGGCTGTCGGCTCGGCCCGCGCCCTGTGGATATCCATTTGTCCGGGCTGGCCGCGATGGGCGCAAGCGTCGAGCTCGAGGGCATCGCCGTCACGCTGCGGCGGCACGGGCCGCTGCACGGGGTGGACTTCACCCTGCGCCTGCCCAGTGTAGGGGCTACCATGACCCTGCTGATGGCCGCGACCCAGGCGGGCGGCACCACCATTTTACGCGGTGCGGCGTGTGAGCCGGAGATAAGCGACCTCGCTAATTTTCTGCGCGCCTGCGGGGCGCACATCACCGGAGCGGGCACGCCGGTGCTGGTCATTCAGGGCGGCGAGCCCTTGCACGGCGCTGTGTGGACGCCCTTGCCCGACCGCATTGCCGCCGCCACCTACGCCGCCGCGCTGGCCTGTGCCGGGGGAGAAGTGACCGTGACCGGCTGCGCCCCCGCGTACTACGCGGCCTTTCTGGACTTTTTGCAGGCGGCGGGTGTGGAGATGACCCGGCAGGGCGATGACGTCACGCTGACGCGCGCCCCCGCACAGCCTTTGCGCGGCAGACAAAAGCTCTACGCCAACGCCTGGCCCGCCTTTGCCACCGACACTGCCCCCCTGGCCGCCGCCGTGCTGCTGGCCGCCGACGGCCCCAGTGAGATTTACGACCACCTGTTTGCCCGCCGCTTTGCGTGTGCGGACGGCTTTGCCGCCTTGGGCGCAGGGTGCCGCACCACGGGCCGCACTTTGTATCTTGACGGCGGCGCAGCGCTGCATGGGGCCGAAGTGACCGCCCCCGACCTGCGCGGCGGGGCAGCTTTACTGCTGGCCGCGTTGGGCGCTGACGGCGTCACCCGCCTGCGTGACCCCGGGCATATCCCGCGCGGATACGCCGACCTGCCCGGCGAATTGCACACCCTTGGGGCCGATTGTGTCACAGAAAAGACATAATTTTTCTACGTTCCTGCCAAAATCCGGGCATCCCCCCGGCCCGGATTGGTGGATTCTGCGGTGATGCAGGCATTTTTTTGCAAAATTGTGGCGTGGGTATTGAAATTGACAAGAAAATTTGGTATTCTAATAATCAGTTATATGCAAAAAATCCACGGACCAGTGTGCCCATTTACAGGGCCTGCCCTGGGTCCTGTGCCACTTTAAACAAACACTTAGGGGGATACACTCATGGCATTCGTTCTTGACGAAGAAATGCAAAATGTAACCAACATTAAAGTCATCGGCGTGGGCGGTGGCGGCGGCAACGCTGTCAACCGCATGGTGGAGTCCGGCCTCTCCGGTGTCGAGTTCGTTGCAATGAACACCGACCAGCAGGCTTTGCTCAACTCCAAAGCCACCCAGAAGGTCCAGCTGGGCGCCAAGCTCACCAAGGGCCGTGGTGCCGGTGCTGATCCTGAGATCGGCCAGCGTGCTGCCGAGGAGAGCAAGGACGAGATCTCCAACGCCCTGAAGGGTGCCCAGATGGTCTTTATCACCGCCGGTATGGGCGGCGGCACCGGCACCGGCGCTGCCCCTGTTGTGGCCGAGACTGCCCATGACCTGGGCATCCTGACCGTCGGCATCGTCACCAAGCCCTTTGCCTTTGAGGGCAAGCGCAAGATGAGCCTGGCCGAGCAGGGCATTGCCTCTCTGATGATGCACGTCGACTCTCTGATCGTCATCCCCAATGAGCGCCTCAAGCTCATCAGCCAGGAGCGCATCACCCTGATGAACGCTTTTGAAGCTGCCGACAACGTGCTGCGTCAGGGCGTCGAGAGCATCTCCAGCCTGATCAACATCCCGGCCTTCATCAACCTGGACTTCGCGGACGTCCGCTCCATCATGAAGGACGCTGGCTTTGCCCACATGGGCGTTGGCGTTGCCAAGGGTGCCGGCAAGGCCGAGAACGCCGCCAAGGCTGCTATCTCCAGCCCGCTGCTCGAGACCAGCATCGCCGGTGCACGCGGTGTTATCATCAACATCACTTCCAGCCCCGATATCGGCCTGGAGGATGTCGAGACTGCTGCTTCTATGATCACCCAGTCCGCACATCCCGATGCCAACATCATCTGGGGTACTGCGTTCGACGAGCGCCTCAGCGACGAGATGTCCATCACCGTCGTTGCGACCGGCTTCGAGAGCACGCCCGAGGTCGACGAGCCTATCCAGGCCCATGTCGATGCCAAGCGTGCCGGTACTGCGGCCCCTGCCGTCCAGCCTGTTGAGGCTCCCGTCCAGGCCGAAGTTGCCCAGCCCGCACAGCGCACCGCCGCCCCGCAGCAGGACATCAACCCTGTCATGCCCAACCCCATCTTTACCCAGTCTTTTGACGCACAGCCCGCCGCCAAGCAGGCCCCGGCTGAGGAAGAGGACGACGGCGATTACTTCGACGATCTGCTCAGCATCCTGAACAAGCGCAGCTGATCGCACCGTCTTTTAAATTTTCCGCGAGAGGATGTAAAACGCCATGCCATCTGATTCCATGAACATACAGGAGCAGGGATTCCGCTCCCGTATGTTTGGCGGCTTCGATAAAAATGATGTCCTGGCGTACATGAACACGCTCGCCAACGAAGCCCAGCAGCATGAACTGGAATACCAGGAAAAGCTGCGCCAGCTTCAATCCCAGCTGGATGATCTGCGCAGCCAGCGCGCGGACGCCGAAGCCCGTGTGGACGCCCTGAAAGCCGAGTTGGCTGCTGCCAACCAGCGGGCCGACCAGGCCGAAGCCAAGCGCCGCGAAAGCGACGAGCAGCTGCAAAAAGCCCAGGCAGCTGCCGAGGGTGTGCAGAGCGAGCACCGGGAGATCCAGAAAAATGCCAACATCTGGCAGCTGAAATGCCACGATCTGCAGCAACAGAACGAAACGCTGACGCAGCAACTGGCCGCAGCACGCCAGCTGAATGCCACCCCGGCCCCCACGCCCGACGTGGTGCGGGAAGCCAAGCTGGAGGCCCAGAAGATTTTGGCCGACGCCAAGCTGTACGCCGAAAGCGCCGAGAAGGAGCTGAAGCAGCAGGCCGACACCCAGAAATCCCGCATGGCTGAGAACGCCCGGGGTATTGCTTCCGGCGTGATGCTGGTGCGTGACCGTCTGGCACGCGTGGATCAGCGCCTGAGCGCCGCCACACTGGATCTCGACAACCTGACGCTGGCGATCTACCAGGCGCTGGACGAGACCGAGGCCGAGCTGAAAGAGTTGGGTCTCGACATGCGTGACTATGCGCAGGGCACCCCGGAGACCGATATCCCGGTCGATCCGGTGGAAGAAGCGCCCGCCCCCGCGCCGCAGCCTGTACCGCAGGCACAGCCCGTGCAGCAGCCCCAGGCCGCACCGCCAAAGCCGGAGAAGTTCCGTGTCAAGGCCACGCCGCACCGTGCGCCCACCAAGCCGGTACGCCGCCTGCGCAGCGTAAACTGCCCGGTTTCGCAGCTGCTGCAAGACCAGATCGACCGCATGGGCGACAAGCAATAAGTACATCATCTCCCCGATGAAAATCGGGGAGATTTTTTGTTTCCTGTAAGATTCTCCCCGTCCCGCTTGTCTATAAGGGTGAAAGGCGCCGAAAACAAAGGAGTTGAAGCTCATGCAGACGAACACCACACCCACGCTGCTGGCCGCGATCCGGCAGGACCCGGACACCGGGCTGCGGTGGGCTATGCGGGACTACGCCGCGCTGGTGCGGGTCATCGCCCGCCGCATCTTGCCGGGGCAGGACCGCGATATTGAGGAATGCACCGCCGATGTATTTGTCGCGCTGTGGCGCAATGCCTCCCGGCTGGAAACCGCAGACATCCCCGTGCGTGCCTGGCTCATCGTGACGGCGCGCAATACGGCCATCAACCGCTACCGCAGCTTGCAGCGGCACAACACCCTGCCGCTGACCACTGAACTGGCCGAGACCATTGCCGACCTGCCCGCCGACCCCAACGGGGACGCGGCGGACGAGCTGGCCGCGCTGGTGGAAGCGCTGGAGCCGCCTGACCGCGAGATTTTTTTGCGCAAATATTACCTGATGCAGCCCGGCAAAGAGATCGCCGCCGCACTGCACCTGAACGTCGCCACCGTAAACACAAGGCTTAGCCGCGGGCGGGACCGCCTGCGCCGTCGACAGCACGGCAGGGGAGATCACCCCTTACACGCTGACGCTGAATCAGGTCTATTGCGATGGACTGTATCTGCGCATCGGCCTGACGCTGACCTTCCCCGAGGGGGATACCACCCTGACCGGGTATGACTGGCTGGCCCAGGACCCGGGCGGCAAGGGCTGGCTCGCCATCTGCGAGGACCACGCCGACGGTACGCTGCTGGTGGACGGGCAGGTGCTATACCCGCAGAACGGCTTTGTATTCCAAAAGGTGGATGACCACACCTTTGCTGCCGCCATGGACTACGACCTGTCCGACTACACCGGCAGCACGTACGCGATGGACTGCACCCTGGCTGTGGCGGGGCTGAACGGCACGCAGGATGCCCACGATGCCGACGGGCACTACTGGCAAACCGCGCTGGATGGCCGCTGGACGCTGCATTTCACCGCCACCGCCGGCGACACCGCCAACCGCATCGGCACACCTGTGGAACCGGAAGCCAACGGTTACACGATGACCGGTGTCATCGCCACCCCCGGCGAGACCCGCGTGACTGTACAGCTGCCCGCCGAAGCCCCTGACGGCGCAGTCTTGCAGCTGTTCACCCCGGACGGGCAGAAGCTGCAATGTGCCAACAGCCGCCCGGACGGCGACGGCAGCGCCGTGACCTATGATTTTGATGCTGTGCCCGCCGAGGACGCCGCCCTGACCGCCCGCATGGTGAACAAAAACACCGACCCGCTCACCGTGCTGGCCCAGTGGCAGATTGCTTTGCCGCAGGGGTAAAACCGTTAGAATTTCCTCTTGCGCACGGTCCCGTTCCGTGTTATGATTAGAAAAAGTGGGTTTGTGTGTCAAAATTTTGTGTAGATTGCACGAGAGCCGCAGCCCCAAAGTGAGCAGGAGGTTTTACCAATGTTAGGATTTACCTATTACACCCCGACCAAGGTCGAATTTGGCAAGGGTGCCGTCGAAAAGGTCGGCGCACTGATGAAGCAGTTTGGTGGCACCCGCGTGCTGATCCACTACGGCGGCCAGAGCGCTGTGCGTTCCGGCGTGCTCGACCGCGTCAAGAAGTCGCTGGACGAGGCCGGTATCTTCCACGTGGAACTGGGCGGCGTTGTGCCGAACCCGCATCTGGCTAAGGTGCGCGAGGGCATCGAGCTGTCCAAGGCCAACGGCGTGGACTTCCTGCTGGCCGTCGGCGGCGGCTCGGTCATCGACTCCTGCAAGGCCATCGCCTACGGCCTGGCCGAGCCCGAGCATGACGTTTGGGAGCTGTACGCAGGCCAGCGCAAGGCGAAAGCCTGCTTCCCGGTTGCATCCGTGCTGACGATCGCCGCCGCAGGCTCTGAGATGAGCAACAGCTGCGTCATCACCAACACCGACACCGACGAAAAGCGTGCCTACGACGACGACCTCGCCCGCCCGAGGTTTGCCATCATGGATCCCGAGCTGACCATGACCCTGCCCGATTACCAGACCGAGGCGGGCTGTGCTGATATCATGATGCACACGATGGAGCGTTATTTTGTCAACAGCGGCACGATGGAGCTGACCGACGCGCTGGCCGAAGGTCTGCTGCGCACCGTCATGCACAACGCCGAAGTGCTGCACACCGACCCGCACAACTACGATGCTCGCGCCGAGGTGATGTGGGCATCCTCCCTGGCACACAATGGCCTGACCGGCTGCGGCAGCGACGGCGGCGACTGGATGCCCCACCTGCTGGAGCATGAGATGGGCGGCATGTTCAACGTCACCCACGGCGCTGGCCTGGCCGCTGTCTGGCCCAGCTGGGCGCGCTATGTTTACAAGGACTGCCTGCCCCGCTTTGTGAAGTACGCCGTCGACGTTATGGGCGTAACCCCCGGCGCGACCGACGAAGAGACCGCGCTGGCCGGTATCGCCGCGATGGAAGAGTTCTATCATCGCATCGGCATGCCCATCAACTTTAAGGAGTTGGGCATCGACCCCACCGACGAGCAGATTGCCGAGATGGCCGCCAGCTGCGCCCGCGCCTGCGGCGGCGCCAAAGGCTCCGCCAAGGTGCTGCACCAGAGCGATATGGAAGCTATTTATAAGATGCTGAAATAATTGATTGTTTTTATAGAAAAAGCGAGCCCCGCCATATGGCAGGAGCCCCGCAAAACAGTATTTTGACCTGATAACAAGAAGCCCAGAACTGCACAGCTGATTCAGCCAACAGTTCTGGGTTTTCTATTGTTTATGAGAGTAAGAATCGTTGGTGTATCTGGAATATGGCCGATTATGCCATTGTCAGAAGCAGCGATTATTTTGCTAGCTGTTTATCTATATCGTACCTATGGAAAACGCTTTATGCAAAATGTTTCACAGTAAAAAAATATAAAAAGGATATTGACAAATCAAAATGAACGGTGTATATTTTAAACATGAACAGTGTTCATCTAGCAAAACAAATAAATGCCAATATGCCAATATATTGAAGAGGAGTGAATTCATGAACCATCTTGCAACCTCAAAAGAAGACATACTAGCTGCAAGCAGAGAGCTAATCAAAGAAAGCGGATGGACTGCTGTAAGCATACGTGCTGTTGCATCCCGATGTTCTGTTTCGGCTGGGACAATCTACAATTACTATGAATCCAAGGCCGATTTGCTTGGGGATACAATTGAGAGTATTTGGCGTGAAATCTTTTTTCACTCTGAAGATGAGCAGGTCTTTAAAGATGTTGCTGCCTGTATCTCATGGATTTATAAAAGGTTGGAATATGGAAATACGCAATTTCCGGGCTTCTTTTCTCTGCATTCGTTTGGATTTATGAAGGATGAAAAAACGGATGGGAAGAAGAAAATGTTGCAGGCATGGGAACATATTCTAAATGAATTGTGTAATATATTAAAGATTGATCCTAAGATTCGTTCAGATGTATTTGATCAACAATTCACAGAAAAACAGTTTGCAGATATATTATTTTCTTTAATATTAGTATCAATGATTCGTCAGGATTATGATCCGTCTGCGATATTGATGTTGGTCAATAAAACATTATATTAAAGGCAACACCGCACAATTTCCGCTTTACGGCTTAAGCACCGCTTCGCTCACCTTTGCAGCACAAAGTATTATCTGCGCTTTTGGCTTAGCAGCTGCCGCACCTCGCTCGCCGTATCGGCACTTAGAATTGTGCGGTATTGCCTAAAATCCTACCACACTTGATTGTGGGGAAATTTTTTAATCAAAGTGAACAGCGTTCACTTACGCGTTTAAAGCTGTCCTTGGTTGTAATTATGTGAAAGCAGCTTTAACAGCAAGACATAGTTCAATATAAAATTTCAGAATAAGAAAGGATTTTTATTATGCAGGCAATTGTAGAAACTTTATTTGATACCGTATATTTGTTTTCGGTAATCACGATTGGGATTTTAATGATCCGCAAAAGCAAAGGAAACCGTCAGTTTACCATGTTTGGAATTATGGCAGTTCTTTTAGGAAGTGGAGATGCATTCCATCTTGTTCCTCGTGCAGTAGCGCTTTGTACAACTGGTCTTGAGAACTTTACTGTACAGCTGGGGTTAGGCAAGTGGATTACCTCTATCACTATGACTATCTTTTATATCGTACTCTATCATATATGGCGTGAGCGTTATCAGATTAAAGGCTATAAAGCAACTACAGCAGCCATTTATGGTCTTGCAGGGTTAAGAATCGTTCTGTGCATGATGCCTCAAAATGCTTGGTTCAGCGCAGCTGCCCCGCTTTCCTGGGGAATCTATCGGAATATTCCGTTTGCACTGATGGGATTCATTATCATCGTTTTATTCTATAAAAGTGCAAAAGGAAATAATGATAGCTCTTTCCGTTGGATGTGGCTGACAATCGTCCTGAGCTTTGCATTCTATATTCCAGTTGTACTGTGGGCTGATGTAATTCCGATGATCGGCATGCTGATGATTCCAAAAACCTGTGCATACGTGTGGACCGTACTAATCGGCTACAAGGCAATGAAAAAAGAAATAGCGTAAGATATAATCTTTGCTTTAAAAAAATTTAAGGCAATACCGCATAATTCTAAGTGCCGATACGGCGAGCGAGGTGCGGCAGCTGCTAAGCCAAAAGCGCAGATAATACTTTGTGCTGCAAA
>SFKI01000024.1 GCA_004554775.1 Subdoligranulum variabile | reverse complement strand
TATTGTATCCCCGGAACGGACCTCCGTTGAATGCAACCATACCTGCGTTGAAGATACAATGGGTTATGGTTACTATTCCAAGCATGACGAAGCCAAACATCTTGCCAATATCGTAACTCCCATTCTTCCAACCATTCTCAACACTACACCAACTCCAAGAATTGTCCCACAGCGCAAATACGAAATACTCGCACAGCAACCTACAACCAGAATTATTCCTTGCTACGGCCTCTGTCTCAATCGCAAGTGTTCACCACAATTCGAAAAATGTTTCCACTGTAATTCATTTATTCCAGACCCGCAGTACAAAGAGTATATTATTGCCGCCATAGAACGCCTCAAAAAAGCAAACGAGTTGATTGCTAAAAAGCATGGTAGCGATATCGTTTTTCAACAGAATCTGAAAGACATTCATACTTTTAACAGCTATCTCGAAAAAATAGATTCTAATAATCGATATACTAACCAAGGTGAAGTCATATGAAAAGACAGAACAACGGCATTATAGAATATCAAAAGAACAAACGTAATGACACTATGTCTCGCATCGATGAGGCATACGAGTATTTATCAACAACACATCAACCTATCAGTAAATCTTCCCTCAGCAGAGAAAGTGGAATAAGTCGTGTTACTCTAAACAAACCAGAAATCACTGAATATCTGAAGAAGTATCCAGAATTCTGTCCGAATAATGAATCAACATCTATCCTCGAAGCCAATCAAACATTGAAGGAAGTGAATCAAAAACTCCGTAGCGCACTCTCACAAGCCCGTAATCGTAACAATCGGATTGCAAAAGAGAATCTTCAGTTGCGTAAGGATTATGATGAGCTCAAAGTCAAGTACGCCAAAGTCCTTGGCATGAATCAGAAGCTTCAAGAGAAACGTTTAATTAAGCTCTAAAAAAGCAAGCCGCACGACCTTACTAAGTCGTGCGGCTTTTGTCTAAAACGAAGAGCTCACCTTGCACATTCATGCAAGATGAGCTCTTCGTTTGTTCCGTTACACATTCGGCCAACTGTAAAGTATAGAAGCATTTTCATAAACATTGTCGTTATGAGCTTGTTCTATGGTTTACAGATATAGTTTACAGTGTAAATGAACAATCTTGTGGTTGGGCCGGCCGGATTTGAACCGACGGATGGAGGAGTCAAAGTCCTCTGCCTTACCGCTTGGCGACATCACTGTGCGGTCTTTGGTGGGGTGCCTAGAGAGATTCGAACTCTCGGCCTCCAGAGCCACAATCTGGCGCGCTAACCAACTGCGCCATAGGCACCATAAATGCGCCCGAAGGGACTCGAACCCCCGGCCCACTGCTTAGAAGGCAGTTGCTCTATCCAGCTGAGCTACGGGCGCATAGTGGTTCTGCCCATCCATGGGGCACGCTGCGTATGATATTATAGCAATCCGGGGGCCGGTTGTCAACAACTTTTTTCAATTTTCTTAATTTTTATTTTCCAGCAGCATCTCAAAGGTCCACACCGTACCGGTGGTGTCGGTCACAACGGCACGGTAAAAGGGGCTGCCGTCGGTGTACAGCCATTCGTTGGGGCCGTCATCATTATAAAAGGTACCGCGCCAGACGGCGCTTTGCGTGGTTTGTTCGCCCACGCTGTACCAGCCGTCCACGGCCAGCGGGGCGGTGGCCAGCGGTTCCCCGGCTTCCCCGGTGCGCAGCTCCAGCGTTACATCGGCAATTTTCATCCAGCCCGGCACTGTCAGCTCCACCTCGACGGGATAGCAGCTCAATTGCAGGTACTTTTTATTGCCGCTGCGGTTGAGGTAATACCCGTAGTCCAGGCTGCTGCCCGTCCGCCCCCAGGCCAGCTCCGGCTCGGTCTGGGTCTCGGTAAAGTCCACGGTGCCCAATTTTTCATTCGCGGCGGTGCCGTCGGGGGCGGTCCACTGCACAGTCAGCTCGTAGGTCTGCCCCACCTCGAACACCAGCTGCGCCTGATAGCAGCTGCCGGGCAGCTCGTCCATATCGTACAGCCCGGTCGTGTCGCCGTAGGTCACGGAAAGCCGCGCGGTCACCCCGGCGGTGCTCTCGCTGGGCGTGACCTGCACGAGCACGGGCATCCAGCTGTTTTGCACGTCCTTATGCAGTTTATCCAGCGGTATCCAGTGCCAGTCCATCACCGTGGATTTCCCCTGGCGCACGGCGTCCTGCAACTCGTCCATGCGGGCGGTCAGGGCAGCGGTGGTGCTGCTCAACTGCTGCTGCAAATTGGCATAGCTGTCGGTCAGGCTCTGCATTTTGCGCTGATATGCCATATTTTGTACAACCAGCAGCAGCACGGCCACGATCGCCCCTGCCGCGCCAAGCAAACCCCACAGGCGGCGGCGCCTGCGCTGCTCGGCATCGCGGGCGGCAAGCAGGTCGCGCATGGCGTCCAGCGTGACCGCCGGGGCGGGGTCGGCACAGCCGGTGCCCAGCAGCGTATCGACCGACACGCCCAGCACCTGGGCGGCGGCCTGCAAATTATCAAGGCCGGGCAGGGCGGTGTCCTTTTCCCACTTGCCAAGCGCCTGGCGGCTGACGCCGATCCTTTCGGCCAGCGTTTCCTGGCTTAGCCCTTTGGCCTTGCGCGCGGCCTGCAAATTCTGGCCCAGTGTCATCGCAGCCACCTCCTTTTGGCTTTATTGTAGCAGGGCGGGCCGCAAAAGTCCAGCAAGCGGGCTTGGCAAAGCGGCAACCTGGGGTTACGGCGTGCATAGTATACTGTGTCTCCCCCGCCGAGGGGAGCTGAACACCTTTTCAAGACAATACCGCACAAGTCTAAGTGCCGATACGGCGGGAATCGTGCGGGGTTGCCTTAGGGAAAGCGAGGGATGCCCTATGATGCTTTGCCATCTTTTGCAGGCGTTGGATTGTACCCTTGTGCGGGGCCGCGCCGACCTTGCGGTGGAGGCCGTCTGCTGTGACTCCCGCGCTGTGACGCCCGGGTGCGTGTTTGTTTGCCTGCCGGGGCAGCACACTGATGGCCGCCGTTTTGCCCCCGCTGCGGCGGCTGCCGGGGCGGCGGTGCTGGTGTATGAGGACGCACTGCCCGACCCGCCGCCCGGCCCGGCACTGGTGCGGGTAGAGCCGGGCAAGGCGCGGCGTGTGCTGGCGCAGATGGCAGTGCGGCTGTGCGGCTTCCCCGCGCGGCGGATGACGATGGTGGGCATCACGGGCACCAAGGGCAAGACGACCGCTGCCCACCTGCTGGCGGCGATGCTGACGGCGGCGGGGCGGCGCGTGGGGTGCGTGGGCACCAACGGCGCGGCGTGGCCGGGCCAGCGGCACGACCTGGGCTGCACAACGCCAGAAAGCTGCGATTTGCAGCGCCTTTTGCGCGCCATGGCCGACGACGGGTGCGACACCTGCGTGATGGAGGTTTCGAGCCTGGGGCTGAAGATGGACCGGGTAGGCGGGATAGAATTTGACGTAGGTGTGTTTACAAATCTGTCGCCCGACCACATCGGCATGGGCGAGCACGCCAGCTATGCCGAGTATCGCGCCTGGAAAAGCGTGCTGTTCCGCCGCTGCCGGGTGGGCGTGGTGAATGCCGACGACCGCGAAACGCCCGCTATTTTAGCCGGGCACAGCTGCCGGGTGGTGCGGTATGGCATCGTCGCCCCGGCGGACTGGCAGGCGCTGCCGGGGTTTACGGCGCAGCGCACAGCCACGGCGCTGGCCACGGATTTTGCGGTGCGGATGCCCGGCGGGCGGGTAGCGGCGTTCACCGTACCGCTGCCCGGGGCGTTCAGCGTGCAGGACGCGCTGGCGGCCATCACGGCGGCGGGTGTGCTGGGGGTGCCGGTGGCGGCCATGCAGGCCGGGCTGCGCGGCGCGGCGGTGCGCGGCCGGTGCGAGGTCGTGCCCGGGCCAGCTCCCTTTACCGTGGTGCTGGACTACGCCCACAACGCCGCGGCGGCCGAAGGCGTGCTGACCGCGCTGCGGGCGTATCACCCCCGGCGGCTGATCGCGGTGTTCGGGTGCGGCGGTGGGCGCAGCCGCCTGCGGCGCGCCGGCATGGGCGAAGCCTGCGCCCGGCTGGCCGATGTGTGCATCGTGACCGAGGACAACAGCCGGGGTGAGCCGCTTGCCGACATTTTTGCCGACATCCGCGCCGGGATTGCCCGCGTGGAAAACGGCGCGGCGTGCGTGGAGATCCCCAACCGCCGCGACGCACTGCTGTACGCCTTGGGGCTTGGGCGCGAGGGGGATATCATCGCGGTATTGGGCAAAGGGCACGAGACAACGATCGACCGCGACGGGAGAAAAGTTCCTTTTGAGGATGCCGCCGTGGTGAGAGAGTATATGGAGCGGAGAAAGTAAGCGCGAATAATAAAAAGGCTCCCCTGGAGGGGAGTTGTCACCGCAGGTGACTGAGGGGTAGCTGGGAGGCTGTTCGTGCTCCTAGAGTCCCCCCTCAAGGGGAGCCTTTAAAATTTTCCCTACTTCGCCATAAACAGTATGCCCAGCACCAGCAGGTGTACGGGGTAGAACGCGTAGGCGGCGTACTGCAGGGGCTTGCTTTTGCGGCCGTGCTGGCCGTTGTAGAGCCAGAGCAGCGGCAGGGCCAGCAGGGCGAAGCACTCCTGCTGGATCTCGAACGGGCCCACAAGGTACACCTGCCCGATGAGCATATACTGGCAGATGACAAACAGCCCCGCCGCCTGGGCTGCGCAGCAGCGCCAGCCGCCCCTGCGCGTGAGCCAGAACAGCAAGATCATCACGACCCCCGCCGTGCCGTAGTCCGTCAGCAGCAGGCCGGGTAGCAGCAGCGCCGTCAGCAGGCCCAGCAGGGGCGGCAGCTTGGCGGGCAGGGTAGCTGCCGTGCGGCAGCGGTCGGCGCAATGGCAGGCCCACAGCCCGGCCAGCAGCGTCCAGGCCACGTTCTGGTGCCAGGGGTAAAAGTACGTGCCGCCCGCCACCATGTCAAACGGCACCTCGGACACGACAGCCAGCAGCGCCAGCCGTTTGGCGTAGCCGCGCAGGTCGCGGGTGTGGATGTAGCCCTGCGCCAGCTCAAACGCGAAAATCGGGAAGGCAATGCGCCCGATGCAGGTCATCCACTCCCGCCCGGGGACAAGGGTGGCCCACAGATGGTCCACCAGCATACAGACCAGCGCAATGGCCTTGAGTTGGTTGGCAGTAAAAAATCGACGGGTGGGCATGGGGAGTCTCCTTCATGTTTATCTGTAGGGGTGGATTCGCGGCGGCGCAAGGCTGCACGGGAGCATATGGAATGCTCCCCTACGAGAATCCATAAAATTGCGGAAAGATAACGTAGGGGCGGATTCTATATCCGCCCGTGCAGTCGTGCCCGGCTGCATCACGCTGCCCCTATTATACCATACCGCCCCACCGCTTGTGCGCACGGATTTTGCGGTGGGCGTTCGGGCACTGCCAGCAGGGTTCTGAGGCCCTACTCAATTACCGGCATAGCAGTTCCCAATTTTCCAATTTATATATATAAAAATAACTTATATATGTTAATTATATAATTTTAATTTCCAATTTCAATCACTCGTTAAACTGTGCTAGTGGTTGCGGGTACCGGGGTATTATTCTAGTAATTCAGTATCCATCCCCCTGCGGGTAGCGGAATAGTACCCTTTTTCCGCTGCAAAATATACGCGCTGTTTTGCCGGGGCTTTTATACGCCCGCGCCCGTGTGTTTTTTCCGAAAAAAGGTGATTGACAAAGCCTGTCCCCTGCCGATATACTCGGGGTACAAAGGGCAACGCCGTGCAATTCTAAGTGCCGATACGGCAAGCGAGGTGCGCTGGCTGCTAAGCAAAAAGCGCAGATAATACTTTGTGCTGCGCGTGCCGCACACCGAGCCGCAGCGAGGCGCTTCGGAGCGCAACCGACGCTTTGCGGCGGCTCTTGGCGCGGAGATCCGCCGGAGCGGTGCTTAAGCCGCCAGGCGGGAATTGCGCGGTGTTGCCCAAACATATGTAAGGAGGGGACCGCTATGAAACGCTGCCCGCACTGTCATTCGCCCATCACCCAGCCCGACCGCAAGACCTGCCCGGTTTGCGGCAATCCGCTGTCCGGCCCTGCTGGCGCGGCCCGGCGCAGGCTGCCCCCGTGGGTGCCTGTGGTGCTGCTCTCGGTGGTGGCGGTGGTGGTTGTGTATTTTGCCCTGCACAAGCCCGCCGCCTTGCCCGCCGATGTCCAGCTGCCTGCTGAGGTCACGCCCGAAGCCACGGCCTTTACGCTGGACGAGGCCGACCGTTTTTACCTGGACAACCTGCCCACCAACATCACCTTTACGCTGACGGCGGACGGCGTGGAGCTGCCCCACGGCACCAGTGACACAGGCCGCTACTACATGGCCCGCAGCGCCCTGACCCGCACCGACACGCTGTTGCGCGTTGTCTCGCCCGAGGGTGACGGCTACCGCACGGCGCTGGCGCTGGTATCCAAGCCGAGCAACGAGAACGCGGCCTTTGGCACGTTTGTGCCCTGCAAGGCCGACGGCTACGCCAAACCCGACGAGGAATACCTGGACGCGATGCTGACCGTGTACTACCGCGCCTACCTGCGCGCTGCCAACACCGGCGACCCCGATGAGCTGCGCTATGTGACTGACCTGCACCGTCAGAGTCTGAGCGAAGGCATCGAGAGCGGCGCGACCGGGGCCGTGACCTTTACGCTGGACAAGTCCGACATGGTGTGCGACACCGCGCACATCGACTATGGCGACAACACCGTAACGGTAAACGCCGCCGCCAGCTACGAAGCCGTGAACGACACCACCAACGCCGTGGAGACCGCCACAGATTACTATACCATCCAGGCCGTATGGCAAAACGGTATGTGGCTGGTAGACCGCAGCTGGATGATTGCGGAAAGTGACTACGCCGAAGGAAAATTTGGGAACCAGTAGAGCTTAAAGGCTCCCCTAGAGGGGAGCCTTTTGCGGTAGCTGTCGAAAAAGCGCATTGTAGGGGCGGATTCTATATCCGCCCGTGCCATTGTACGGCAGCGCAAGCCCCGCAGGCGGGCATTGCCTGCCCCTGCATTTCCCATTTTACACAGGCAAACAAAACAAGCGGCAGAGTTTCACGCTCTGCCGCTTGTTTTATGGCACTACAAAATTATTCTCCATCCTCGGTGGTCACTTTATCGGTCTTGCCTTCGCCGTCCAGGGCTTCTTCGAGGGTGTGCCAGGCCAGCACCGCGCATTTTACGCGGGCGGGCACGTGGGCAATGCCCTGCAGCGCGGCAACGTCCTCGAGCTCATCCAGCTCTTCGGGCGTGATCTTGCCCTTGATCATCTGAAAATACAGCGAGATCAGACGGTGTGCGTCCTCGACGCTGCGGCCTTTGACAAGGTCGATCATCAGCGAAGCCGATGCCTGCGAGATGGCGCAGCCGCTGCCGATGAACCCGGCATCCTCGATCTGTCCATTGTTGACACGCAGCTGCAGGGTGATATCGTCGCCGCAGCTGGGGTTGACGCCCTCCAGGCTGTGGGTGGCACCCAGCACGGGGTGGCGGTTCTCTTTGCTGCGGCTGTTCTCGGTAATGATCTGGGTATACAGTTCGTTCAGGTTCACAGGCCCATCACCTTTCGTACATTTTCAAGATTTTCCAGCAGGGCGTCCACATCCTCGGCGGTGTTATAGATGGCCACGCTGGCGCGGCAGCAGCTGCCGATGCCCAGGTATTCCATTAAGGGCTGGGCGCAGTGGTGCCCGGCGCGCACGGCCACACCGCCCGCGTCCAGAATGGTGGCAACGTCGTGCGGGTGTACCTCGTTGACATTGAAGCTGACGACGCCATAGCGGCCCTCGGCCACCGGCTCACCGTAGACAGTCAGCCAGGGCATGGCGCGCATGCCGGACAGCATACGATCCAAAAGCATATGCTCGTGGGCTTCCATGGCCTGCCAGCCGATGCCGTTTATATACTCAATGGCAGCGGCAAACCCGACCTCGCCGCCGACATTGCGGGTGCCCGCCTCAAACTTGCGGGGGCCCTCGGCCCAGGTGGCCTTGTGTTCATGCACGGCGCCGATCATATCGCCGCCGCTCATAAACGGGGGCATTTTGTCCAGCAGCTCGGCGCGGGCGTACAAAGCGCCCATGCCCATGGGGGCGTACAGCTTGTGGGCCGAGCAGGCGGCAAAATCCACATCCAGCTTCTTCACATCCACAGGGGTGTGCGGCGCGCTCTGGGCGCAGTCCAGCACCACCACAGCGCCCACGGCGTGGGCACGCTTGACAATCTCCTCGACGGGGGCACGCAGGCCCAGCACGTTGGAAACCATCGCAATGCCGACCAGCTTCGTCTTTTCGGTGATCTTCTTGTCCAGCTCGTCCGGCGTCAGGCGGCCGTCGGGGCCGGGGTACAGGTAGACGAGCTTTGCGCCGGTGGCTTCGGCCACGCGCTGCCAAGGCACAAGGTTGGAGTGATGCTCCGCCACCGAAATGACGATCTCGTCCCCCTCATGCAGAAAGTGCATGCCGTAGCTGTAGGCCACCAGATTCAGCGCCTCGGTGGTGTTCTGGGTAAAGACGATCTCGTTATCCGCGGCGTTAAAGAACTTCGCCACGGTGTGGCGGGCCCCCTCGTGGGCGTCGGTGGCGCGCATGGCCAGCTCGTATACGCCGCGATGCGGGTTTGCGTTGTCTTTCTTATAGTAGTTCACCACGGCGTCCAGCACCTGCTTGGGGTGCTGGGTGGTGGCGGCACTGTCCAGATAGACCAGGCGGTTGCCGTTTTCATCGGCCGCCAGGATCGGGAAATCAGCCGTCCAGTTGTTCATCATCAAGCCTCCGTGCAACAGTTTCGCGCACCTCGGTGCGCAGCTCCTCCAGCGGGATCTTTTCAATGGCCGGGGCAAAGCGGGCATCGACCATCAGGCGGCGCGCCTGGCTCTCGCTCAACCCGCGGGAGCGCAGGTAGTAAAGCTTGCTCTCATCCAGGCGGCCCACGCTGGCGGCGTGCTGGCCCTCGACCTCTTCCTCACCGCACAAAATCAGCGGGGCGGTGCGGTTGCGGGCCGTGGGGCTGAACAGCAGCACGTCCTCGCTCTCGTGGCCGACACCGCGCTTGGCACCACGGCGGAAATCCACCGTGCCGCGCAGGATCTTATCGGCATTGCCGGTCAGCACACCGGCGGTGTGCATCTCGCACAGGGTATCCCTGCCGATCTGGACGGACACATCGTTGTAGTCCAGCACGTCGTTATCGCGGCCAAAATAGACGGCGTCCAGGTCGTATTCGCTCTTATTGTGGTCCTGCAGGGTGCGGGTGCCGCAGGCGGAAACCTTGCCGCCCAGCTCAATGCGCACCTGCTCAACATGGGAGCCTTCGGCCTGCTGGATGGCGACCGCGCCCCAGCGGCGGGCATTGCTGCCCAGCAGCTGTACCTGCACAAGCTTGACATGCGCGCCCTCGGCGGCGTTGATGCGCACCAAAGAGGCAGCCACGCCGTTTTCGGCATCGCCGCGCAGCACCTGCACCACGGTCAGCGCGCTGTTTTTGGCGGCGTCGATGGTCAGGTAGCTCAGCGCATACGGGTGGCCTTCGTCAAGCTTCACCTCAAGGACGGCGGGCGTCTCGATGGCGGCACCCTCGCCGACGGCGATATGCCCTTTCACGTTGGCGTTGGCCGCCAGAAAAGCGTCCGCAGCCATGCCCATGCCGGACTCGGCAAACGTGTCGAAAATTTCAGACGCCGGGCCGTTTGTGCGGATGCCAGCAGGCACGGCGGCGGTGGCATTGGCGGTGCCCCAGCCATCAGCCGGGACCTGCGGCAGTGCAGCCGCGGCGGGGGCAAAGTTTACGCCCAGGTGGTTCCAGGTAGGCACCGGCAGGCGGTTCATCTTCGTATTCATACTATGCTCTCCCCCTCTCAGCCGATGCTGCCCTTCATCTCTAGATGGATGAGGTTGTTCATCTCAACGGCGTATTCCAGCGGCAGCTCTTTGGCGATAGGCTCGGCAAAGCCGCCGACGATCAGCGCGCGGGCGTCCTCCTCGGAGATGCCGCGGCTCATCAGGTAGAAGATGGCATCCTCGCTGATGCGGCCGATCTTGGCCTCGTGGCCGACATCAACGGCGTCGCAGCGAATGTCCATCTCCGGGATGGTATCGGAACGGCTGCGGTCGTCCAGCATCAGGGATTCACAGCTCACGCTGGACTTGCTGCCCTCGGCCCCCGGCAGCACCACGACCGACGAGCGGAAGTTGGAGATGCCGCCGTCGCGCGCGATGCTCTTGGTAGAAATATGGCTGGTGGTGTGCGGGGCCGCGTGTACGACCTTGGCACCGGTGTCCAGATCCTGCCCGGCACCGGCAAAGGTGATGCCGGTAAACTCCATGCGTGCGCCCTCGCCCTGCAAAATGCTCATCGGGTACAGGCAGCTGGTGTGGGAGCCGAACGAGCCGGACACCCACTCGATGGTGCCGCCCTTTTCGACCTTGGCACGCTTGGTGTTCAGGTTGTACATGTTCTTGGACCAGTTCTCGATGGTGGAGTAGCGCACACGCGCGCCCTCGCCGACGAAGATCTCCACGCAGCCTGCGTGCAGGTTGGCCACATTGTATTTGGGGGCGGAGCAGCCCTCGATAAAGTGCAGGTAGGCACCCTTGTCCACAATGATGAGGGTGTGCTCAAACTGGCCTGCGCCGCGTGCGTTCAGGCGGAAGTAGGATTGCAGGGGGATGTCCACATGCACGCCCGCCGGGACGTAGACGAAGGAACCGCCGCTCCACACAGCGCCGTGTAAAGCGGCAAACTTGTGGTCGGTGGGCGGGACCAGCTTCATGAAATGCTTGCGCACCATCTCGGCATAGGGGCCGGTCAGGGCGCTTTCCATATCGGTGTAGACAACGCCCTGCGCGGCGACCTCGGCCTTGACATTGTGGTAGACGACCTCGGAGTCGTACTGTGCGCCGACACCGGCCAGGCTGGCACGCTCGGCCTGGGGGATGCCCAGGCGTTCAAAGGTGTTTTTGATATCGTCGGGCACTTCGCTCCACTTGCCGCGCATCTCGGTGTTGGGGCGCACGTAGGTAACGATGTTGCTCATGTCAAGCCCCTCGATGGACGGGCCCCAGTTCTGCACCGGCATCTTGTTGTAGGTTTCCAGTGCTTTCAGGCGGAAAAGGCGCATCCACTCGGGGTCGTGCTTTTCCTCGCTGATCTTTTCCACGATCTCCGGCGTCAGGCCGGAGTTGACCTCAAACGCCGCGTTGGCCGCATCCTTGATATCGTAAATGCTGCGGTCTACCTCGGCGACTTCGGTTTTCTCAGTCTCAAAGGCTCTCATTCGGCTTCGTCCTCCTTCAGCGCGGCAAAGCCTTCCTCGATGATCTCGCCCACCAGCGCGCCGTTACCGGTGCGCACGATGCGGGCATCATCCAGCACGTGGACATAGTCGACCTGCAAACCCTCCAGAATTTTGGCGTTGTGGGTAATGATGATGAGGGCGTTAGACTCGTTGTGGTAGGCCTTGATGCCGCTTGCCACGGTCTTGACCGCGTCAACGTCAAGGCCGGAGTCGGTCTCGTCCAGCAGGGCCAGCGCAGGCTTGAGCATCAGCAGCTGCAAGATTTCCGCCTTTTTCTTCTCGCCGCCGGAGAAGCCGACGTTGAGGTAGCGGTCGGCGTAGGCGGGATCCATGTTCAGCGCGTCCATCTGGGCAGCCAGCTCGTGGCGGAACTTCATGACCTTGACGGGCTTGCCGGTAACGGCGGCCTGTGCGGTGCGCAAAAAGCTCTCCAGCGTGATGCCGGGGATCTCCTCGGGCGTCTGGAAGGACAGGAACATCCCGGCGCGGGCACGCACATCGGCAGTCTCGTGGGTGATATCCTGCCCGCGGAAGAGGATCTGGCCGCGGGTGACGGTGTAGCGCGGGTCGCCCATCAGGGCGCTCATCAAAGTGGACTTGCCGGCGCCGTTGTGGCCCATCAGAACATGGGTCTCGCCGGGGTTCACGGTAAGGTTCAGGCCATCGAGAAGGACTTTATTTTCCTCCCCGACAGTGACCTGTAAATCTTTAACTTCCAGCAGCGGGCTGCTCATGGAAAAACACCTCCAAGTGAATCACCGGGGTAAAATGCCCCCGGCAGGCAGTATTTGCTCTACCTAAGTATACTATACCATTTTTATAGGAATTGCAAGTTCTGAAACCGCAAAGTCATACAGTTCGTCAATTTCATACAAAAACATTAGGGATTCACCGGGCGTTTTTTGTATACTAACTGCCGCCGTAAAGGCCCCCTCGAGGGGAGCTGTCACCGAAGGTGACTGAGGGGTGGCCGAGCGGCATGTTTGTTCCCCAAGGCCCATCCCTCACCCGCTGCGCGGGATCGCTCACGCGGCCGGGCCCCTCTGTCGCTGCGCGACATCTCCCCACACTGTGGGGAGTCACCCCTCAAGGGGAGCCATTTGCCCCTAAAACTTTCTCAACCACCTTGCGAAAACGCCGCAGGTGGGGTACAATAGGGATATCCGTAACCCATCCCCTGCCCCCTTGCGGGCTGCGTAAATATAAAATGTATATAAAGGAGGATTTCTCCCCATGTCAACTGCCAAGGAAAAATTTGAACTGGCCCAGCAGCGCTATGCTGCTACGTTTGAGCGCCATCTGGATAACGGCGTTGAGTTTATCAGCAAGGATGTCTGCATTGAGCCAGAAGTCGTCATTGCCCCCGGCACGGTGATTCTGCCCGGGTGCATCCTGCGCGGCAAGACTGTCATTGCCGAAAACTGCGTCATCGGCCCTAACACACTGCTGGAAGATACCGTCGTGGAGGCAGGCACCACCATCAACGCCAGCCAGTGCTACGAGAGTCACATCGGCCCCAACAATAAAATCGGCCCCTTCACCCATGTGCGCACCGGCACCAAAACTGCCGAGGGCTGCCACCTGGGCGCCTATGTCGAGACTAAAAACGCCGACTTTGCCGAGGGCAACACCGTCAGCCACCTGACCTACATCGGCGATGCCACCGTGGGCAAGTACTGCAACTTCGGCTGCGGCACCGTCACCTGCAACTACGACGGCGAGGGCAAGTACCACACCACCATCGGTGACTACGCCTTCATCGGCTGCAACACCAACCTCGTGGCGCCCGTCACGGTGGGCGACCACGCCTTCACCGCCGCCGGTTCCACCATCGGCCACGATGTGCCTGCCGGTGCCCTGAGCATTGAGCGCGCCAAGCAGACCGAGATCGACAGCTGGGGCGAGAACAAGCTGCAAAAATACATCGCCAAAAAGCAAAAGCTGGAAGCCGACAAGAAAAACAAGTAAAGGACACACCATGGTAGGAATGACCACCGGGGCAGACTGGCTGATCGCCGGGCTGGGCAACCCCGAACCGAAATACGACGGCACCCGCCACAATGCCGGGTTTGAAGCGCTGGACTATCTGGCCGCGCAGTGGCATTGCGACATTGCCAAGTCCAAGTGGCAGGGCCTGTACGGCACCGCCCAGGTGGGCGAACACAAAGTCGTGCTGCTAAAACCGCTTACCTACATGAATTTAAGCGGCCAGAGCATTGCCCCCGCCGCCAACTTTTACAAGATCCCGGCCGACCATGTCATTGTATTGTGCGATGATATCACCCAGGAGCCGGGGCACCTGCGCATCCGGCCGCACGGCTCGGCTGGCGGGCACAACGGGCTGAAAAGCATCATCGCCAGCCTGGGCACTGAGAATTTCAGCCGCATCCGCATTGGCATCGGGGCCAAGCCCAACCCGCAGTACGACCTGGCCGCCTGGGTGCTGGGCAAGCTGCCCCCCGCCGACCGCAAAGCCATGACCGACCGCTACCCGGATATTGAGGACGCCTGCAAGCTGCTGATGGACGGCAACCTGCAATACGCCCAAAACAAGTTCAACCATTAAGGGGATGTAACCATGAGCAAACTTCGCAAGCAAGCCATGATCCGTATTGTGATCTGCGCGGTCATGCTGATCGCCACCATCGCATTTGCCTTTTTGCTGCTGACCGGCAAGCTGGACGGCAAGACCGCCTCGTCCGGCAGCGCCAATGCCGACAGCATCTCCGCTTCCAGCGAAAGCGTGGAGCCCCAGACCCCCGAGACCACCGAGCCGGAACCCATGCCCGAGCCGACGCCGGAACCCACCCCGGAGCCGACGCCCGAGCCCGTCAGCTTTGACGGCCTGGCCCAGCAGCCCGCCACCGTATTTGCCGAGGGTGAGCAGCCCGCCTACACCACCACGCCCGACGCCAGCATGAACCTGCGCGCCGGCCCCGGCACCGACTACGACAAGGTGACCAGCGTCCCCGCCGGCACCGCCGTGACCGCCCTGGGCACCAACGAGGACGGCAGCTGGGTCGTTGTGCAGATCGGCGACAAGTACGGCTGGCTGAAGGTTGAGTTCTTGAACCAGTAATTTTATATAAACAATGTAACTATGCTGTTTTCTTCACTTTTTGCCAAAACAGCCGAATATGAAAAGCTGGCGCATGCGCTCTCTGCACCGGGGGCATGCGCCTTATTCGGTTTGCCCGGCTCCGGCCGGGCGATGGTCTACGCCGCGCTGGCAAGATCCACGGGGCGGTTTTTGTGCATCGTAACCCCCGGCGAGGCCGAGGCCACCCGCTTTGCCGGAGACCTGAACGCGCTGGGCGTGGCGGCCGCCGTCTTCCCCGCGCGGGACTACGTGCTGCGCCCCATCGAGGGCACGGCCCGCGAATATGAGTACCGCCGCCTGAGTGTGCTGGGCGATATCGTCGGCGGGCGGCTGCAAGCCGTCTGCGTGCCGGACGAGGGGCTGACCCAGTACACCACCCCGCGCGCGGAATTTTGCCGCAACACCCGCACGCTGCACCCCGGCGACACCGTGCCCCGCGCCGAGCTGACCGCGCTGCTGTACAACGCCGGGTACGCCCGCCGCGCGCAGGTGGACGGCCCGGGCCAGTTTTCGATCCGCGGTGACATCGTGGACCTGTACGCGCCCGACATGAAGCTGCCCGTGCGTATGGAGTTTTGGGGCGACGAGATCGACACGATGCACACCTTCGACCTGGCTACCCAGCGGCGTGAGGATTCCATCGAGAAGATCTACGTCAGCCCCGCGCGGGAGGTGCTGTTCGGCTCCCCGGCCGAAGCTGCTGAGCTTTTGCGGGCGTTTATCAAAAAGGCGCGCGGCAAAAAACGCACCGCACTGGAAGCCTGCCTGGCCCCCGAGCTGGCGCAGCTGGACGGCGGCGCGCTGCCCATAAACATGGACAAATATCTCGCCGTGCGCTACCCCACCCCCGCCACGCTGCTGGATTATTTCGAAGATCCGCTGCTGGTGCTGGAGGAACCTGCCTCCCTGCGTGAAGCTGAGCGCGCCACCGCCTACCGCCGGGGCGAGGAGCTTTCCGCTCTGCTCCAGGACGGCGTGCTGGCCGCCGGGCTGGACAAGCTCTACGCCGAAAGCGGCTATCTTTGGGCGCAGACGACCACCCACCGCACGATCTGCGCCGAGAACTTTGCCCGCAGCATGCCGGATATTCCCTTAAAAGAGATCGTCAACGCGCCCGCCCACACGCTGCCCGCCTGGGGCGGCGAGGTGGCGAGTTTGCTTGAAGATTTGCAGCCGCTTTGCAACGGCGGGGCTGCCGTCACCGTACTGGCGGGCACCCCGCGCGCGGCGGCTGGCCTGGCCGCCGACCTGCGCACCAAGGGGATGCTGGTCACGACCGACCCCGATGCCGCGCCCCGTGCGGGCCTTGTGCAGATTTTGCCGGGGCAGCTTTCCGCCGGGTGCAGCGTGCCGTTTGCCAAGTACGCGCTGTTCACGGCGCGGGCGTTCGGCATCAGCAGCGCACAGAAAAAGAAAAAGCGCAATAAAGACGCGCTGAATAGCCTGAGCGAGATTTCCGTGGGCGATCTGGTCGTACACCAGAACCACGGCATTGGCCGCTATGCGGGCATCCAGCGGATGGCCGTGCAGGGCGTGACCAAGGACTACCTGCGCATTGAGTACGATAAAAAGGATGTCCTCTACGTCCCCGTCACCCAGCTGGACCTGCTGTCCCGCTACACCGCCCCCAACGACAGCGATAACGTCAAGCTCAGCCGCCTGGGCGGCAATGACTGGGCCAAGACCCGCAAAAAGGTCAAGGCCGCGACGGAGCAGATGGCGAAAGAACTCATTGAGCTTTACGCCCGCCGCAAGCAGGCCAAGGGCTACGCCTTCCCGCCGGACGATACCTGGCAGGGCGATTTTGAGCAGCGCTTCGCCTACGAGGAAACGCCCGACCAGCTGACCTGCGCCGCCGATATCAAGCACGATATGGAAGAGCCGTGGCCGATGGACCGTCTGCTCTGCGGCGACGTGGGCTTTGGCAAGACCGAGGTCGCCCTGCGCGCGGCGTTCAAATGCGTGATGGGCGGCAAGCAGTGCGCGATCCTGGCCCCCACCACGATTTTGGCGTGGCAGCACTTCAACACGGCCATTGCGCGAATGGAAGCGTTCCCCGTGCGCATCGGGCTGTTGTCCCGCTACCGCAGCGCCAAAGAGCAAAAGGAAACGCTGCGCGGCCTGAAAGACGGCACCGTGGATATCGTCATCGGCACGCACCGCCTGCTCTCGAACGACGTCAAGTTCCATGATTTGGGCCTTGTCATCATCGACGAGGAGCAGCGCTTCGGCGTCAAGCACAAGGAAAAGCTGAAGGAAGCGTTCATCGGCGTGGATATGCTCACGCTGTCGGCCACGCCCATCCCGCGCACGCTGAACATGGCGCTGTCCGGCATCCGTGATATGTCCACGCTGGAGCAGCCGCCGTTTGAGCGCCAGCCCATCGAGACCTACGTGCTGGAGTACGACGAAGGCATTGTGTCCGAGGCCATCCGCAAGGAGCTGGCGCGCGGCGGGCAGGTCTACTACCTGCACAACCGCGTGGACACCATCGACGAGTGTGCCGCCCGCATCGGCAAAATGGTGCCGGGCGCGCGCATCGGCATTGCCCACGGCAAGATGAGCGAGGAGCAGATCTCGTCGGTGTGGCAGCAATTGTTGGACAACGAGATCGACATTCTTGTCTGCACAACGCTGATCGAGACCGGCGTTGACGTGCGCAACTGCAACACCCTGATCATTGAAAATGCCGACCGCATGGGCCTGAGCCAGCTTTACCAGATTCGCGGCCGCGTGGGGCGTTCGTCCCGCAAGGCGTACGCCTATTTCACGTTCACACGCGATAAGGTGCTGACCGAGGTCGCCGCCAAGCGGCTTTCGGCCATCCGAGAGTTTACCTCGTTCGGCTCCGGGTTCCGCATTGCAATGCGCGATTTGCAGATCCGCGGCGCGGGCAGCCTTTTGGGCCACAGCCAGCACGGGCACATGGAGTCGGTCGGCTATGACCTCTACGTCAAGATGCTGGGCCAGGCCATTGCAGCCGCGCGCGGCGAGACCCCTGCCCCCGACAAGAGCGACTGCCTGATCGACATTACGGTCGACGCCTTTCTGCCCGAGGATTACATCCCCGACGCGGCGGGCCGCATCGAAGCCTACAAGCGCATTGCGGCCATTGAAACGACCGCCGACGCGGACGATGTCATTGATGAACTGATTGACCGCTACGGCAGCCCGCCCAAGAGCGTGCAGGGGCTGGTCGATGTCTCGCTGGTGCGCGTGACCGCCGCCCGCGTGGGCATCGCCGAGATCGTACAGCGCGGCGACCAGCTGATTTTGTACTCGGACGTCATCGGCCCCAAGCAACTGGCGGCGCTGATGGACCGCTACCCCCACCGCGTATTGTACAACGCTCTGGGCCGCCCCTATTTCAGCCTGCGCGTCCAGCACGGCGAGGACCCGCTGGTGCTGCTGCGGGACATTGTCACCCTGCTACCGGGGGCACAAAATGCAGAAGCGTAAGAAAGGCTCCCTCTGTGAGGGGGCCGCACCGCTCCCGTATGAGGTCTTGTAAAAATAATCCTTGACAACCCCCCGGTAATAGGCTATATAATAAATGAATATCTGTTTTAAAGGAGTTATTGTATGGATTCCGAAGTATTTGCACGTATTCGTGATTACCTGGCTGAACAGCTGGAAGTTGAACCTGAAAAGATCACCCCGGACAGCGACATTGTCAACGATTTCGGCGCAGACAGTCTCGATGTCATCGACATGATCACCACCCTGTCCGATGAGTTCGGCGTCGAGATCCCCGATGAGGACATCGAAACCTTCCACACCGTCGGCGACGTTGTGAACTATCTTGAGGATAGAATGTAAAAAGTATAAGCTTCATTAAGAAAAGTGTGAGGATAAAATGGCAAACGATAAGAAAAAAATGGTCGAAGCGATCACCGCGCAGGAGGTCGACTTTGCCCAGTGGTACACCGATATCTGCACCAAGGCCGAGCTGGTCGAGTATTCCAGCGTCAAGGGCTTTGTGGTGCTGCGCCCCTATGGCTACGCCATCTGGGAGAACATCCAGAAAAACCTGGACAGCCGCTTTAAGGCTACCGGCCACGAGAACGTGGCTATGCCCGTGCTGATCCCCGAAAGCCTGCTGAAAAAGGAGGGCGAGCTGGTCAACGGCTTTGCACCCGAGGTTGCCTGGGTCACAGCCGGCGGCAGCGACCCGCTGGAGGAGCGCCTTGCCGTGCGCCCCACCAGCGAGACGATGTTCTGCGACCATTTCAGCCACGTGCTGCACTCCTACCGCGACCTGCCCATGCTGTACAACCAGTGGTGCAGCGTCGTCCGCTGGGAGAAATCCACCCGCCCGTTCCTGCGCACCCGCGAGTTCTGGTGGCAGGAGGGCCACACCATCCACGAGACCGCCGAGGAAGCCAAGGCCGAGACCGAGCAGCAGCTGAACTGCTACGCCGATTTTGCCGAGCATGACCTGTGCATTCCCGTGGTGAAGGGCCGCAAGACCGACAAGGAGAAGTTTGCCGGTGCCGAGGCCACCTACACCATCGAGGCCATGATGAAGGACGGCAAGGCTTTGCAGAGCGGCACCAGCCACTACTTCGGCGATAAGTTCAGCCGCGCCTACGACGTGACCTTTACCGGCCGCGACAACACCCTGCAGTATCCGTTCCAGACTTCCTGGGGCGCTTCTACCCGCCTGATCGGTGCCATCATCATGACCCACGGCGATGACGACGGCCTGATCCTGCCCCCGGCCATCGCCCCCATCCAGGTGGTTATCGTGCCCGTGGCCGCCCACAAGCCCGGCGTGCTGGACAAGTGTCGTGAGCTGGCCGCCGAAATCGGCAAGTACGCCCGCGTAAAGCTGGACGACAGCGACAAGCAGCCCGGCTGGAAGTTTGCCCAGTGGGAGATGAAGGGCGTGCCCGTGCGCCTGGAAGTCGGCCCCCGCGATATCGAGAATGGCCAGTGCGTGCTGGTCCGCCGTGACACCCGCGAGAAGCAGTTTGTCAAGTTTGACGAGCTGGCCACTGCCATCCCCGCCGCCATGGACGCCCTGGCCAAAGACCTGTACGAGCGTGCCCTGAAAAACCGCGAGGCCCGCACCTACAGTGCCACCACGATGGACGAGGTCAAGCAGCTCGCCAAGGAGCACACCGGCTTTATCAAGACGATGTGGTGCGGCGACCTGGCCTGCGAGGAAGCCATGAAAGAGCAGGCTGGGCTGTCCAGCCGCTGCATGCCCTTTGCCCAGGAGCACCTGAGCGATGTCTGCCCCGTTTGCGGCAAACCCGCCCAGAAGATGGTCGTTTGGGGCGTTGCTTACTGATTGTACCCACAAAAGCGGTGCCGTAAAAAGCGCCGCTTTTTCTGTAGTTTTTGTACGGTGAAGTTATGTCTGTGCTGGTTATAACATTGGGGCTGTACATGCTGGGGCTGCTGCTGGCGGCCATCGGCAGCCGGTTGGCGGGGCGCTGCACCACCTGGTGCTGTGCCCTGCTGGGCCTGCCCATGTGGGTCGTGGGCGGCACGGTCGCGCCGTTTTGTCTGGCGCTGCCGCAGCTGATGCTGGCATTTTTGGCCGCCGGTATGGGCATCACCGGCCTGGCCGTCGGCACGGCGCTGGCCGGTGCCGTTACCAACGTGGGGCTGGCGCTGGCGCTCTGCCTGCTGGGGGTCAACGGCCAGCCCGTGGTGGCCGACCGGCAGGAGTTTTGCCGCAAGTGCCTGCTGCTGGCCGCCGCCTGCGGAGTGCTGGCCCTGTTTGTGCGCGACGGCACCCTGAGCTACACCGGCACCGGGCTTTTGATGCTGCTGTTCGTCGTCTTTATCCTGTCCAGCATCGTCTACCAGCACCAGTTTATTTATGGCGAGCGGTACGAGCCGATCTCTACCGCCGCCGATGCCCCTCTGCCCCAGGCGCAGGATTACGGCTACACCGCCCACACAATGGCCTTCCCCGTGATGAGTCTCGGCAACTCGCTCAAAAATCTGGCCGGGGTGCTGGGCGGACTGGCACTGCTGGCCGCAGGCGCGCAGGCGCTGGTTTACAGCGCAACGACGATTGCCAACCTGACCGGGACCATCCAGGCACTGTGGGCGGCTACTCTCATCAGCTTTGGCTTCTGCCTGCCGCTGCTGGCCGAAGCACTGGGCCACCCGTTTGGCTCCGTCTGGAAGCGGTTCGACGCACGCTGCCGCTTTTACCCGGCTGACACACTGCCCATCCAGCTGTTGAACAGTGCCATTCTGAACCTGACCCTCGCGCTGCCCATGTCCAGTCTGATGTACCGCCACCGCCTGCCGGTTGGTGCGCAGTTCCGCACCTACGAGGTGCCCGCCTGCGCCGTGATGGCGCTGCTGCTGCTCATCGAGCCGCTTTTGCGCCGCCGCCTGCACCGCTGGCAGGGTACCGCCTGCCTGGTCGTCTACTTTGCCTACCTGGCGGCGGTCTCCTTCGTCCCCCGCGCCGGGGCGTAAGCTTTCCGCCTTTCAACAAAAAAATCCCATGCAGATCCTCTGCATGGGATTTTTATTTAATAGGTCGTCAGCGTCGTGCCGACAAAGTAGTGGGTCAGGATATCGCGGTAGCCCCAGCCGTTGCGGGCATAGCCGATGGCACCCCACTGGCTCATGCCGCAGCCGTGGCCGTAGCCGTACACATCAAAGATGAAGCAGTCGAGATCGGCGTTGTAGCTGACGGTGAAGCACTGGCTGCGCAGGCTGCGGCCATCCACGCTCTGGCGGGCCAGCAGGTTTTCGCGGAACCAGCGGCCGCTGACCGTGCCGACACCGGCGTCCGGGCCGACCTGGATCTTGGCTACCCATCCGTACGCGTTGGCAGACTGAATAGTAAACCAGTTGTTGGGGTCAACGCCGGAAAGGTCGATGTCCATCACGTCCTTAATGCGGTCCTGCAAGGTCTGGCGGGAGAAGCGGGCCGTGCCGCTGGAATTGCCGTTGGTGTTCCAGTTGGAGGCCACCTGCTGGTCGTAGGGGCTGTCCACGGCTTGCAGCCAGGCGCGGTCGTTGCCCCAGACCTCGGCGGCCGAGGCCGTGCCGGTACTGGCCGAAGCAAAGTACGGCGTAAAGCAGACCTGGCCGTTGTAAGTCACCAGCACATGGGCCACTTCCTGCGCGGCAGCCAGTGCCGCCGCGCCCGGCTCAGCGCCCAATACGGACGGATAGCCGGACTGGCTCAGGATCCAGCAGTGCGTTGCCACGCACTGGGCCTTGTAGGCCTCGGCGGGAGCGCTGGGGCCCAGCTCGTTCTGGGCCACCATGGCCAGGCAGCGCACAAGGTCCATCGTCTGGGCGGTGCCGTTCATCGTCACGTTGATGGTCTCGCCCTCGGCGCTGCTGCCGCCGCCGTTATCGGGCACCGGGGTCGTGTCGGTGCCGCTGTCGGTGCTGTCGCTGCCGGATCCACTGTCCGCCGGGGCCTCGGTGGGGGCAGGCGTGGGGGTGGCGCTTGTGATCTGGTCGACCGTGATGGTCTGCTCGGGCAGGGTGCCCTCGGCGCCTTTGTTCAGGTCGGTCTCGGTCGCGTTGGCCGAGCCTGCCACGTCGGTCAGGCCTGCCAGCAGCTTGTCGGTGCTGGCAAGCAGTGCGTCGGTGCGCTGCTGCATCTCACTGGCGGCTTGCGCCAGGTCGGCGGTATTATCGGCCGTGTCGCTGCTCTGGCTGCTGCCGCGGTTGGCGGCGGTGGCGGCGCTCTGCTTGGCGTAGCGGTCGATGCTGGCCCCCAGCAAAGTGCTGACAGCGGGCATCGGCTGGTTCTTGCTCTGGTACTGCACGGCGGTCAGCAGCGGTTCGTCCGCTGCCGTGATGGCCGACGTGTTGAGCACCTCGGCTTCGCCGTCCTCGATGAGCCGCCCGGTCACGCAAAGCTGCACACCGGTGTCGTCACTGGGGGCGGTCAAGGTCAGGAAGTGGGACGCGTCCCCTACCTCGACCTCGGTGTCCCACAGACTGCGGGCCTGGATGCCCGCCACAAAGCTGAGGTAATCGTAGTAGCTGGAAAGATCGGTGCTGCCGTACAGGTCAAACGCGCCGTCGCCCTGCTCGGCGGGGTCGTAGTAGTAGACGGCCAACACCTTGCAGCGGTAGGTGCGGCCCGGCAGGTAAAGCGTAAAGCCGCTGTTGGCCTTGATGCCGTCCTCGGTGGTAAGCGGGGTCAGCAGGGCGTCGGTGGATCGCAGCACCGTGTTGCCGGGCGCGGTGTTGTTCAGCGCGCTGGCCGTGGCAAAGTAGGTCCGGGCGCTGTCGCTCTCGGCGTTTTCGGCGGCAGCGGTGTCCGTCGCGTAGACAAACCGGCCATCCATGCCGGGGAAGCCGAGGTAGCCCACCACGCCGGGCAGCTTTTCGGTGCCTTTGGCGAGGTAGCTTTCGGCGGTGTTGTCGTACAGGGCGGTTCCGTAGCTCTTGGCGGCAGGGCGCGCGCCCAGGTCGTGGCTGATGAACCACCACAGCGCCGCGCCGCCTGCGGCCAGCGCCAGCGCCAGCACGACCAGAATGGTAATGACCATCCGGCGGCGGCGCTTCTCGGTCTTTTCGATCATCGCCAGGCTATGGTTGCGGATGCTGTTGGTCGGCTCGTCGCTGCGGCTTTCCTGTTTGCTGCGGCGGCGCGGGCGCGGGGCGGCTTCCTCTTCGGTCTCGCCGCTGTCATCGTCGTCGGCAAACAGACGGCTGGCGGCCTTGGTAAAGTCCTCGGCGCTCGTGGTGCGGCCTGCGGCGGCATCGGCTTCGTCCGCCGCCTGCGCAGCGGCCAGCGCTTCGGGGTCCAGCTCAGCCGAGAAATCCGGCACATCATCGTCCAATATGGACGGTGCCGGGGCTTCCGGCTCGGGGTCTGCCAGCGGGGCCGGGCGGCGGTTCACCCGCAGGCTGCGGGCCGTGCGGGCTGCCTCGGGCCCTGCGGTGCGGATGGCGAGGGGGTCAGCAGGCTCGGCGGGCTGCCGTTCTTCCGCTTCCTGTTCCAATTCCGATTCAAAGCGGATGGTCCCGGTCGGCTCCGACACCACAGGCGGCGCGGTGTAGGCGCGCGGCACATTCAGGTGGCGGGTGCCCTCCGGCGGTCCTTCGGGCGCGGCCGGGGCGGGCGTTTCCACAGGCGGCGGGGCGACCGGCTCGGCGGTGTCAAAGTCGAGCATCGGCTCAAAGTCCGCCGTACGGTCAGGCTCTTTGGTGGGCGGCGTGCGGCGGCGCAGCGAAAAGCGCACCGTATTGCCGCGCTCGCGTCCGGCCTCGGACACGATGAGCAGCGGCCGTTCCCGCCCAGGGCGGAAGATGATGCAGGAATCGGTCAGCCGCAGGCCCAGCACGCGGCGGCGCAAAAGGTCCAGGATCTGGTTGCCGATGGTCGCATCGTTCAAATCCGGCGGCAGTGCACAGGCGGCAGCACCGTGGTTATCACAGATCAGCACAAAGGGGCACTGGCCCACGGTGGCGGGCATGTACGCGGCGGCGAAGTCGGCCCCCGCCACCTGCATGGCGGCCAGCGCGCGGCCTGCGGCGGCCTGCACCACATCACCGGGGAATTTTTTCAAAAGTTGGGGCGGCACGACGATCTGCTTTTGCTTTTTGGGGTCGGCATAGCTCTCGGTGCCAAAGTCAAACACAGCTTCGCTGTGGGGCAGCGGCTGCAGCAGCGCGCCCAACAGGCGGCCTGTGGTTTCGTCCGCCGCCACCAGCAGCTTGCGCTTTTCCAGCAGGGTATCCAGCGTGGCCTGGGCCAAGCTGGTCTCGCCGGTGGCAAACACATCATCGCCAAATTTGCCGCGCAGCCGCTGCACCCATTTTTCGCAGTACTGCTCGGCCATGCTGCGGTTGGGCGCACTGACCTGCACGCAGACGGCAAACTCGCCGTCGCGTTCCAGCAGGCGCAGTCCGGGGCAGCCGTCGGCCCGTGCCTGACGCAGCACTGCCGAAACCTCCGCCGCCGTGGGGCCAAAGACGCGCAATATTCTAAGCTCTGTGTTTACCATGGTTTTAAACCTCTGTTACATATCCATTGTTTCTGCCGGGGTATCCGGGGTGACGGTCAGGCTGTCCGGCACGGGCAGGCCCAGTGCCATGCGGCGCAGCATATCCAGCGCGTACATGGCGGCGCGGGCGCGGATGACGCTGCGCTCGCGGTAGCCGCCCAGGGTCAGCCGCATCACGTGCCCGGTGTTGGTGCGGGCGTCGGCACCGGCCAGGTAGACTGTGCCCACCGGCTTGCCGGGCAGCGCACCGCCGGGCCCAGCAATGCCGGTAATGCCCACGGCCAGTTCGGCCCCGGCGGCCTTCGCCGCGCCAAAGGCCATGGCCACCGCCACAGGGCCAGAAACGACGTTATATTGTGCAATTAAATCTGCCGGGACACCCAGCAGCTTCTGCTTGGCGGCTTCAGCGTAGGTGATGAACCCGTAGCCGAACACCTCGCTCGAGCCGGGGACATTGGTCAGCCGTTCGGCGATCATGCCGCCGGTGCAGCTTTCGGCTGTGGCGGCGTGCAGACCTTTTTCGCGCAGCACGCGCACGACGGTGTATTCCAGCGCGGGCACGTCCACATCGTAGGCGGCATCGCCCAATATGCGGCGGAATTCGTCCAGCCGTTCCCGGCAGGCGGCCTCGGCGGCTTCGGGGGTAGTTTCCCGCGCGGTTACGCGGATCTCGCACTCGCCGGTCTTGCAGTAGATGGCGGCGGTGGGATTGGTGCTTTCAAACAACGGGGCCACCTTGCTGGCGATGGCGCTCTCGCCGCCCAGCACCCGCAGCGTATGGCTGTGGATGGTGCAGTTCTGGCGGGCCAGCAGCAGCGGGCGCACCTGCTCGAGCCACATGGCTTTCATCTCGCGCGGCACGCCGGGCATCAGCGCGGCGCAATGGCCCTGCGCGTCCTCAAACCAGGCGCCGGGCGCGGTGCCGTGGTCGTTGATGATCTTGTGGCCGTTCGTCGGCACCATGGCCTGCTTGCGGTTGTTCTCGGTGGGGCGGCGGTTGGTGCGGGCGAAGAAGGCCAGGATCTTGTCCCATTCCGCCTCGTCAAAATGCAGCGTATCGCCAAAGGCTTCGGCCACGGTCTCTTTGGTCAGATCGTCCTCGGTGGGGCCTAACCCGCCCGAGAAGATCAGTAGGTCGCTGCGGCTTTTGGCTTGTGTCACCAGCTCCCGCAGGCGGGCGGGGTTATCGCCGATGACATGCTGGTGCAGCACACTGATGCCCAGCTCGGCCAGCTCACGGCTCAAAAACTGCGCATTGGTGTTTAAAATATCGCCCAGCAGCAGTTCGGTACCGACGCAGATGATTTCAGCAGTCACAGCAGATCATCCTCTTCCCCACCCATACGGATGTAAATTTTCTCGACATTTTCCGCCGCTTCTGCTTCCAGCGCCAGCAGGTCAGGCATGCCCTGCTCAGCGGCGAGGATCTCTTCCATCGTCGGGTTGGTCTTGGGGTGCGGCGGGGTAAAGATCGTGCAGCAATCCTCGTACGGCTCAATGGACGTTTCAAACGTGCCGATCCTGCGCGAAATTGCGATGATCTCGGTCTTGTCCATGCCGATGCAGGGGCGCAGCACAGGCAGGCTCTGCGCGGCATCGGTGCAGGCCAGCGCCGCCATCGTCTGGCTGGCGACCTGCGCCAGGCTCTCGCCGGTGATCAGCGCCTGCAATTCCAGTTTGTTGGCTACGCGCTCGGCAATGCGCAGCATGCTGCGGCGCATCAGCACGGTAAACAGCACATCGGGCGCATGGTCGCGGATGTACTCCTGCGGCTTGGTGTAGGGCACGACGAAAAGCGTGCAGTTGCCGGTGTACTCAACCAGCTCGCGTGCCAGGTCGCGCACCTTCATTTTGGCGCGCAGGCTGGTGTACGGCGGGCTGGCAAAATGGATGTGATGCAGCGCCAGGCCGCGGCGCGCCATGCACCAGGCCGCGACGGGGCTGTCGATGCCGCCGGAGAGCAGGTTCAGCGCACGGCCGCTGGTGCCGACCGGCAGACCGCCCGCAGCTTCGACCTTGGGTCCGTGTATGTAGGCAGAATGGTCGCGGATCTCGACCATCACCTCCAGCTGGGGGTTGTGTACGTCCACACGCAGGTGGTGGTGCTTGTCCAGCAGGTAAGCGCCCAGCTCGCGGCAGATCTCGGGGCTCTTCATCGGGTAGGTCTTGTCGGCACGCTTGGCCTCGACCTTAAAGGTGCGGATGCCGCGCAGCGTTTCGCCCAGATAGGCTTCGGCGGTCTCGCAGATGGCATCAAAATCTTTCGGGCACTCTACCGCGCGGCTCATCTTAACGATGCCAAACACATGGGACACACGGCGGAACGCCTCGTCCATGTCCAGGCCGTCCTCCTTCGGCTCGATAAAGACGGTGCTCTGTGCCTGGTAGACCTTGAACTTGCCCAGCGGTTCCAACCGCCAGCGGATGATTTTTGACAGACGGGCTTCAAACTTGCCGCGGTTCAGGCCTTTCAGGGTCATTTCGCCCTGATATGCCAGGATGATCTCTTTCATAATATAAATACGCCTTTCGTTGGTGGGGTGTTACGTTAAATGTGCTGGAGCTCGCGCAGGCCCGCGCGCAGGCCGTCCAGCAGGGCGTCGACGTCCTCGGGGGTGTTGTCGGCGCAGAGACTGACGCGCAGTGCGGTACGGATGGTCAGGTCGTCGCAGCCCATGGCCTGCAAGGTGTGGCTCGGCTCGCCCTTATCGCAGGCACTGCCGCCCGAGACAAACACCAGCCGCCCGTTGAGGTAGTTGATGAAGGTCTGGCTGTTGATACAGCCGGTGGAGAAGTTGACCACCTCGTCCACGGCATCGGCGGGCGAGTTCAGCGTGATGCCGGGCAACTCGGCCAGGCCCGCGCGCAGCTGCTGGTTCAGTGCATGAATATGGCCGCCCTTGGTGCGCAGCCGCTGTGCGCCCTTGGCCGCCGCCAGCCCCAGGCCCACGATGTAGGGCGTGTTCTCGGTACCGGGGCGCATGCCGCGCTCCTGATGGCCGCCGATGTAGGGCGGGTGCAGCGTCTGGCGCTGGCTGTCCCGCACGAACAGCGCGCCGATGCCCTTGGGCGCGTGGATCTTGTGGCCGGAGACAGACAGCGTGTCGACCCCGGGCCATTTTTGCAGGTCGATGGGGATACGCAGCCAGGCCTGCACCGCATCCACATGGAAATGCGTGCGGCTGTTTTTGGCCTTGATGCCTTGGGCCAGGGCGGCGATGTCCTGCCGGGCACCCGTCTCGTTATTGACAGCCATGCAGGCCGCCAGAACGGTGTTTTTGTCGATGGCCGCCAGGAATTTTTCGGTGTCGATATGGCCGTCACGCTCGGGTGCGATCTCCACGACGGTGAAGCCTTCCTCTTTTAATGCGCGGATGGGCAGCTGCACGCTGGGGTGCTCAAAGCCGGTGACGACGATCTTATTGCCCCAATGGCGGCGGGGCAGCGCCGCACCGTAGATGGCCATGTTGTTGCTCTCTGACCCACAGGCGGTAAAATAAATTTCGTCGCTGCGGCAATGCAGCGTTTTGGCAATGCGGGCGCGGGCCGTTTCAATGCCGTCCTGCGCGGCCACGGCGGGGTCGTACAGGCTGCTGGGGTTGGCCCAGAGTTCCACCAGCGCGTCGTGGATGACCTCGGTAACAGCGGGGTCCACGCGGGTGGTGGCGGCGTTATCCAGATAATGGAGCTGCGGGTCGGAAAGCATAGACATTCCTCACATTTTGAACAAAATTATACAGGATAAATTATACACGCCCGGGCCGCAAAAAACAACCGTTCCCGCAAAAAAAGCCGCAATAGCCAAACTTGCATCTTGACTTTTGGCAAAAGAGCCGCTATAATAAAATAGTTTCCTGTGCCGGTGTGTTGGAATTGGCAGACGAGACGGACTCAAAATCCGTTGGTGGTGACACCGTGTGGGTTCGACCCCCACCACCGGCATAAAAAACAGCTCCCCAGCCGTATCCCGGCTGGGGAGTTGTTTTTTATCTCCGGTGTTGAGGGGTCGAACAGGACGGCGCACCGCAGTGCGCAAAAAACAGTCCAGTGGACTGTTTTTTAGTCCGCGGGCACTTTACTTTTCACGCACCGTCATGTAAATCCTTTGATTATTTGATATATCCATATTATCCTGCCTATATAAGCTAATGTTATCATTTTGTTATCGGTATTGATAACACTTGCAGATAGCACAAACGCTGAAAAATCAGCAACAGGCCCCGCTAGCAATACTCCCATAATTCCGAAACGAAGCGGGAGCAGCAGGGTAAGCGGAATCAAGAAAAAGGTCTGCCTTGTTAATGCCAACAGAGCACCTTTTAACGCTTTTCCTATTGCGGTAAAAAAGTCGGAAGAAAGCAACTGCACACCATTTACCAACACCATGAAAATATAGGTACGCATGAACAAAACAGCAAATTCAAAATACAGCTCGTCCCCGTCTCCGAATAGTGAAATGATAGATCGCGGGAAAAATTGAAATGCGATAAAAGCAATTGTGGAAACAACAAGGTTCCATTTTACCGCAAGCAGGTAAGCCTCCCGTACCCGATGATATTGCCTTGCTCCATAGTTGAAACCGATAATCGGCTGCATCCCTTGCGAGATTCCTACAACAATCGCAAGGATTATGGCATTTGTTTTCATAACAATTCCGCAAGCTGCCAAGGGAATATCCGTTCCATATTTTGTTAATGCGCCGTAATAAGTCAACGAATTGTACTGAATGATTTGAATCACGGTAATTGCAATCTGATTTGAGCAGCTGCTTATCCCCATGCTGCAAATTTTCAGGCTTTCTTTAATGTCAAATAAAAACGACTTTTTTTCAAAATGGATTGTTTGGAAACGCCATAGATAACGGAGTGCGAGTGTGAAAGAAAAAATTTGCCCAATAACCGTTGCCCAAGCTGCGCCGGCAATTCCCCAATCGCAAACAAAAATAAAAATGGGGTCAAGAATGGTATTGATAATAGCTCCCACAACCATGCAGACCATTGAATACTTTGGTTTTCCATCTGCTCGAATCAAATTGCTCATACCATTCGTTACAATGAGAAACGGCATTCCAATCAATGTTATGCTGGCATACTGCTTTGCATAGGGAAATACAGCTGTCGTTGCCCCAAATGCCTTTAGGAGCAAAGGCAGAAAAGTTTCTCCAACCAGCAAATAAATAATTCCGAAAATTCCCATCAGAACAATACCATTTCCCGCTGCTTTGGCGGCAGCTTTCGGCTCTTTGCATCCAAGAAAGAGGGAAACACGGGAAGCACTGCCAATTCCGACCAGTAGTGCAATGGCAAGGCAGATGGTAGAAAACGGGTAGGAAACATTGGTTGCTGCATTTCCCAAATAACCGACCCCTCGACCAATAAAAATCTGATCCACAATATTGTAGATCGAGCCGACAAGAGACGCCACAATACTAGGAACGGCAAAATTTTTCAACAGCTTTGGAATTTTTTCATAGCCCAGAGGATTTTCAGTCATTGAACTCCTCCCCCTTTCTCTCTATATGGAGTTCCGATGTGATATTTCTGCCCGCCTGTATTAAGAAATCCATAAAAAGGTTCTGCTCGGATTCGCTCATACCCTGCAATAAAAGAGCTTCTGTCTTTTCGCATATCATCTGTATCTCGTCAATAATAGACAATGCTCTTTCTGTAGGATACAATTTACATGTCCGCTTATCCTTATCATTGGGAGAACGTGTAATCATTCCCTGCTTTTCCAATGTCGCAACCGTCCGTACAATATTGCTTGGATGAACATAGAACATATTCAGCAAAGAATCTTGTAGAATACCGGGCGAACGACAGATTTTGATTAAGAACATATATTGACTGCTGTTGATTCCATAGGGGGCAAGTTGCTTGTCCAAATAGATTTTGTAAAATCGGTCTGTTACGGAAAGCCATTTTAATAGTTGCATAGATATATACCTCCAAACAGAACGTATTATACACCAATATGCGTGCGCGCGCAAGTACTTTTAACATTATATCTGCCGCTTTGTCCTCCTAAACACAAATCAATTCTACATCAGTGATTATCGGAAACGTGTACGGCGTATCCGCCGCAGGCGGCGGTCGCCTTTGCAGCAAGCCCTCAGCTCCGAATACCAAACAAAAATCCCCATGGCGGGGTACGCCATGGGGACCTTTGTTTGGTGCGGAAGATGGGACTTTCCCGGGAGACCTCCGCCACCGGCCAGCACCCACTTTGAGGGGTCGAACAGCACGGCCGTCCGCACTGCGCCCGCAGGCGCGTTTCGGAGGCCAACCGACGCGCAGCGGCGGCTCTTAGGCCGGAGATGGCGGCAAGCAAAGCCCCAGTGGGGCTTTGCTTAGTGCGCGGGAGACCCCACCACCGGCATAAAAAGCCAAGGCGTAGAATCGTTTGATTCTGCGCCTTTTGCTTTATCTTGAACACAGCTTGGAACACGCTTACCATTTTTATGAGTGGAACCGTGTCAGAAAAACTCTCTGTCGCGCAGAAGGGGCAAAAAAACGAGGACACCCGTTTTAAGGTGTCCCCGGGTTTTTGTTTATTTAGTTCTGCACCATTTCGGGCTGTTTGCCGGTCAGGTCGTTGATGACCTCGCCGGCGATGATCAGGCCGGCGACGGCGGGCACATAGGCGGTGCTGCCCGGCACCTGGCGGCGCTGGGTGCATTTTCGGGCCGTGCCCGGCGGGCAGATGCAATGCTGGCGGCAGCTGATCGCCATGTCATCCACCGGGGTGATGGCCTTTTCTTTAGAGTAAACCACTTTCAGGTGCTTGATGCCGCGCTTTCGCAGCTCGGTACGCATGACGCGGGCCAGCGGGCAGACCGAGGTTTCGTAGATATCGGCCACCTCCAGCGCGGCGGCATTGATCTTGTTGCCCGCGCCCATGCAGCTGATGATCGGCGTACCGGCGGCTTCGGCCTGCATGACCAGCGCCAGCTTGCCGGTAACGGTGTCGATCGCATCGACCACGTAGTCGTACTGGGTAAAATCGAACTGGTCCTTTGTCTCGGGCGTGTAGAACGTCTGGTGGATGTTGACCACGGCGTCCGGGTTGATCTCCAGAATGCGGTCGCGGGCGACCTCGACCTTGTACTTGCCCACGGTTTTGCGGGTAGCCAACACCTGGCGGTTGATGTTGGTCAGGCAGACTTTATCGTCGTCGATGAGGTCCAGCGTGCCGATGCCGCTGCGGGCCAGGGCTTCGACAGTATAGCCGCCGACGCCGCCGACGCCGAATACCGCCACCCGGGCATTGTACAGTTTTTCCATGGCTTCATGGCCAAACAACAGTTCCGTTCTCGAAAATTGATTGAGCATTCCGTTCCCCTCACGTCCAAGGCATTAATCTACTAATTTACTATGTTTTACAGCATCTGATTATAGAACAGATGCTGTATTTTGTCAACAGGACGCGGAAAGTGGACGTTAAAATGCAGTCACGCTTTGCAAATCAATCTCGGTCGTATTGCTCCAATCGCGTCGGAGGACGATGGCTGCCGTACAATTCGTATTATTATACAAAATTGACCACTGCGTATTGCTAGTCACGTCCTCGGGGTTGGGGGCCTGGCTGGATGCCTGCAACGCCTGCCAGGCGATATCGGGCGTGATGGCCCCGGCGTTGGCGGTCAGGATTTCCTCAATGGCATCGTACCGCTCACGGCCATGGCCGTAGATGCCGTTTTTCTGGTTGGGCAGTGCGTTATCCTTGTACAGCACAAAAAAGTTCGTCACCTGCGGGTTGGGCGTGGCAACCAGCGGGCGTGCCGGGTCGTCGCAGTCAAACTCGATCACGCGGCCGTCACCGGTGGCATCCGTGATATAAAAATGGTAGTCGCGGCCGCTGGTGGCAAACATATCGTACTGCTCCAACAGTTCGACAGCTTCGGCGGTGGTGGCGGCGCGGTCCAGCACCAGCCGGATAGCCATGGTGGTGGCCAGCACCGGCTTGCCGGTATCCTGTTTGGTCGGCTCACTGTCCAGTGTCAGCACGGCGATCGACACGCCTTTTTCGTTGATGCCGTCCAAGCAGGCGAACGGGGCCAGCAGGCTGGCGATCTTGCCCTTGGCGCTGGCATCGGCCTGTTTGATGCCCAGATTATCCAGCGCGGCAAACGCGATGGACTTATAGCCGTCCTTGGGCGCGGTGCAGACCAGCATGGCCGAGGTATCACGCTTAAAGTCGTAGTTGCGGCCCATCATGTGGTCGCCGTCCGTGGCCTGCGCGTGGAACGCACTGCACCCGAAGCTGGGCGCTTTGATGGAGATGGGCAGCAGCGGCAGCGCCTGCTTGACGGCTTCGTCGATGAAGCTCTGGTTGTCGGCAGTGGTGTTGGCGATCATTTTGTCCAGGTCGTAGTCATAGCTGACCTGCATGCGGTAAAGGTTGTACTCGTCGTAGTCGGTCAGTTTAACGATGGAGTTGGCAGTGCGGATGCGGCTGGCATACAGCGCGCCGAAGCCGACGGCGGCCACGGCCACAACAGCCAGCGCCCCCAAGGCGATACGGGCGGCAAGCTTCATAATGGGTCCCTCCTTTTTGGGGATTGGCGGATTCTGCTGAACCTGGTTGAGCATGTAGGGGCGACCATTGGTCGCTCGTGGGCATTTGCGTTGTGGCAAAGTTGGCGGGCGAGCAATGCTCGCCCCTACATTGTTCTCTCTTATATGCAAAGTGTATCATAGTTTTTTGTATCCGCACAAGGTACCACGCGCAAGTTTGGCGCGATACACAAAAAAGGGCATAAAAAATGGGAGAAACCCACAAACGGGGTTTCTCCCATAAAAGCTATTGCAAAGGGAATCAGGCGTTGGCCTGGGAAGCAGCAACCGCGCAGGCGACGGTCATGCCGACCATCGGGTTGTTGCCGGCGCCGATCAGACCCATCATCTCGACGTGAGCCGGGACGGAGGAAGAACCAGCGAACTGGGCATCGCCGTGCATACGGCCCATGGAGTCGGTCAGGCCGTAGGAAGCGGGGCCAGCTGCGACGTTGTCCGGGTGCAGGGTACGGCCCGTGCCGCCGCCGGAAGCAACGGAGAAGTACTTCTTGCCGTTCTCCAGTGCCCACTTCTTGTAGGTACCGGCGACCAGGTGCTGGAAGCGGGTGGGGTTGGTGGAGTTACCGGTGATGGAAACCTCAACACCCTCAGCCTTCATGATGGCAACGCCCTCCAGAACGTCGTTGGCACCGTAGCACTTGACAGCAGCGCGCTCGCCATCAGAGTAAGGAATGGTCTCGACGACCTTCAGCTCGCCAGTGGCGAAGTCGTAGTCAGTCTTGACATAGGTGAAGCCGTTGATACGGCTGATGATCTGGGCAGCGTCCTTGCCCAGGCCGTTCAGGATAACACGCAGGGGCTCCTTGCGGACCTTGTTGGCGGTACGGGCGATGCCGATAGCGCCCTCAGCAGCAGCGAAGGACTCATGGCCAGCCAGGAAGGCGAAGCAATGGGTGTCCTCGTGCAGCAGCATAGCGCCCAGGTTACCATGGCCCAGGCCGACCTTACGCTGCTCAGCAACAGAGCCGGGGATGGTGAAAGCTTCCAGGCCTTCACCGATGGCGGCAGCGCAGTCAGCAGCGCTCTTCAGGCCGCGCTTGACGGCGATGGCGGTGCCCAGGGTGTAAGCCCAAACGGCGTTATCGAAGCAGATAGGCTGGATGCCGCGGATGATCTTGTCGCAGTTGGGCATACGGCGATTCTGGGATTCAAAAGTTGCCATAATCTATGTTCCTCCCTCTCTTATTCTTCACGCGGGTCGATGTACTTGACAGCGCCCTGCTCGGCAGAGAAGCGGCCGTAGGTACCGATGTTCTTCTCGTAGGCTTCCTTCGGGTCCTTGCCGTGGCGGATGTCTTCCATCATCTTGCCCAGGCGGACGAACTGATAGCCGATGACCTGATTGTCCTTATCCAGAGCGGTCTTGAGGATGTAGCCCTCGGTCAGCTCCAGGTAACGGACGCCCTTGGCCTTGGTGGAGAAGATGGTGCCGGTCATAGAGCGCAGGCCCTTGCCCAGGTCATCCAGACCAGCGCCGACGGGCAGGCCGTTCTCAGAGAAAGCGGTCTGGCTGCGGCCGTAGACGATCTGCAGGAACAGCTCACGCATAGCAACGTTGATAGCATCGCAGACGAGGTCGGTGTTCAGGGCTTCGAGGATGGTCTTGCCGGGCAGGATCTCGCCAGCCATAGCGGCGGAGTGGGTCATGCCGGAGCAGCCAATGGTCTCGACCAGGGCTTCCTCGATGATGCCGTTTTTGATGTTCAGGCTCAGCTTGCAGGTACCCTGCTGGGGGGCACACCAGCCTACACCGTGGGTGTAGCCGCTGATATCCTCAATTTTATAGGCCTTGACCCACTGACCCTCTTCGGGGATCGGGGCGGGACCGTGCTTGGGCCCTTTTGTGATCGGGCACATGTTATTGACCTGTGCGGAGTATTCGATCATAATTTTCTCTCCTTTGCATTTGTTAGGCTTTTCACAGCTGTCTTTATTATAAAGGGTGCGGGTGCGATTTTCAAGATGTTAGTCTGGCCTAACCTTTTGTTTTTTGGAGAATTTGGGAGAATACACAAAACCCGCCCCGAAACAGGGCGGGCGAGAGAAGTTTTGAATTTGGTGGGCGGAGGTTCTTGGCTCCCCTTGAGGGGAGCCGCCCTCTACACCCATTATTTTGGCCCCGGAGGGGGCAATAGGGAGAGAAGTGAAAAAGCGTGAAGAGAAACGCAGCACTCCTGCATTTTTTAGCTTTTCCGTCGAACGCCCGCCTCTTTGGGGTTTCTAGGGGGCGGGCCCGCTTTTCGGGATGGTGGCGCGTAGCGGAAGCTGCCCTTTAATATAAGAATCCAAACACCACGCGGGACGCAGCCCCGCAAGCCGCCATCATCACAACAGCAGCAACGATCGGCCCTGCCCAGATGCGGATCAATCCCGGCTGTGCCGATCCTTCGGCTGCGCGGCTGCCCTTTTTCCCCTTGGCCGGGGCAGGCACAGCATCTTCTTCCGGCGGCAGGCAGAACACTTGCAGCAACGCAAACAGCAGCATGATTTCGGGGAAGATCATCGACACACGGATCGACACCGCCGCGTGCGCCAGATAGCTGACCAGCGCCAGCGTGACGGGCGCAACGCCGGGGCGCAGCCAGTTCTGTGCGGCTTTGCGCAGGTGCGCGGCCACAAACCACACCCAGGCGGCCAGGCTCAGCACACCGCCGGTCAGCAGCAGCTCCAGATACTCGTTGTGCGCGGCGTAGAACGTTTTCATCCTGGCGGTGATGTCCGCGCCCGCCCACTGCGCCACGGCGGTGTGCATCATGCCGGGGCCGACGCCCACCAGCTTGCGCCACAGCGGCTGCGCCGTCCACGCCGACCAGCTGATGCGCCATGCCGTGCCGCGGTAGGTGCCCCAGTCATCACTGAAAACCAGCAGATCATCGAGCTTTTGTCCAAGGCTCGGGAAGCCCGGCAGGAAGTTTGCCAGCACGACCAGCACCACGCCAAGGCTGACTACCACAGCCGCCAGCACGCGGCCCGCTTTCCACAGCGGGATCTCACGGCCGTGCAGCGCAAAGAACAGCACGGCCCACACCGCCGCACAGACCGCAAAGCCCACCTGCGCATAGTGGCCGAACGACGCCAGAATCGGCTTGCCGCCCTGCGTGTAGACGTGGGTGCGCATATACTGCATCCAGCCTGCATCGGCGAAGAAAAACATGCCGACGACCGCCAGCCGCCGCAGCGTGCGGGTGGTGAAGATTCTCTGGCAGATCAGCACCAGCACTGCCGCGCCGATGCCCAGTGCCAGGCCATCAGCATCGACGACCGCCAGCGCCAGCGCGCCGAAAAACGTCGGGATGCCATAAAGCATCGTGTGCCGCACCCCGCGCGCCACCAAAAACGCGTAAAACACCAGCGGCAGCGCAAACGCCATAAATCCCGAGCAGAAGTTTTTTTGACCAAGCGTCGAGAAAAACTGTGCGCGCTCGACCACGGCGGTATCAGCATAGGTGCCGATGAGGTCGATATTAAAAATATTGAGCACATACAGCACCGTGACCAGCGCTGTGGTGATGCCCACGCAGAACGTAAGGCCGTTGAGCAGTTTTTGCGACGCAAAGGCGCGCACAGCCAGGTAGGATGCCGCCGTAAAAAGCACCATCATGCAGCCGCCGTAGTAGCCGCCCAGCCCCCACAGCGACATAACGGGTGAAAGCGATGTGACGGTGGACAGCACCCCGGTGCCCACGACAGCCCCCAGTGCCCAGAGGGCGGGGTCGCTGCGCCAGAGCAGACGGCCCACGTGCGGGCGCGCACCGACTGCAGCCAGCGCCCCCAGCCAGAGGCAGAACGCCCAGCACAGGGTGGCCGCACCGGTGAATTTGACGACGCCAAGGTTGGAAAATTTATCAATATAAAGCGGATACACACAAAGCACCGCAAGCAAAAACGCGGCAGCGGAACGCTGCGCCATCTGCCGCAGCTGTTGGGTTTGCTGCATAGAGTAGGGCCTCCTGAGTTTATGTGGTTGCGGGGGGAGTTTATCGGAACGTGTACCTGAATGGCTCCCTCTGCGAGGGAGCTGTCAGCGAAGCTGACTGAGGGAGAGAACCTTCTCAATGCCAGAAACTTCGAATGCTCGCAAGTTTCTCTCCCCCCACCCGCTGCGCGGGAGCCCCCTCACAGAGGGGGCCGTTATTAGGGGTTGCCAACCGTCATGTAGGGGCGGGCATTGCCCGCCCGCGGGCGACCAATGGTCGCCCCCTACGATATCGCGGCCTTATACCCCCGGCAAGGCTCTATTGTACCCTGTACAGCGCAAAATTTCAACTGCTTTGGCAAGGTTTTACAAGTCTGACACAAACCAGCCCGGCCACGGCACAGCCGCCGGCCAGCCAGTGCCGCGCGGCCAGCGGCAGGGCCTGGCTGCCGATATAGCTGACCAGGCTGCCGCCACTCATGCCCAGGGCAATAAACCCATAGTTGACCCCGGCGTGCGGCAGCCCGAACAGGTCGGTATTGAACGCAGGCTGCACCGCCGCGCCGCCCGAGTAGAAAAACGTCAGCAGCGCGTATGCCGCCAGCACCCACCAGTTGGCCGCAAACGCGAACCACACCGACCCCGCCGCCAGCCCCAGATACACCGCATACAGCACCGGCTTGCGGCCCAGCTTATCACTACACGCGGGCAGCAGCAAACGCCCTGCCGCGCTGGCGGCAGAGCCCAACACGATGCTGTAGGGCGCGGCGGCTTCGGGCAGGCCGCGCTCGGCGGCAATTTTAAAAATTTCCGGGCTGAACAGCAGCACTGCCGGGGCGGACAGCGCCACCGCCGCCACGCACAGCTTATACTGCGGCGTGCGCACCATCTGCGGCCAGTCCAGCCCCGGCTGCGCTTTGCCGGGCTGTGCCTGCGCGGGCGGGTCCTGCAGGATCAGCGCACCCGCGCCGCAAACGACGAGCATCACAGCCCCAAGCGCCGCAAAACAGACGCGGATGCCCCACGCGCCGCCCACACCCTTGACAAACAGCGTAAAAAACGCGCCGGAAAGGCCCATCGCCACCCCGGCCACGCCGGTGGCCCAGCCCTTTTTATCCTTGTACCACTTCTGCGCACAGGCCAGCACGGCCGGGGCCAAAAACGCGCTGCCCAGTCCCGCAGGCAGGCTGTAGACCAGCAAAAACAATACCGCATTGGCGGGCGGCACCAGCGCGGCCGCAAAAAATCCACCCGCCAGCAGCGCTGTGCCCCAAAGCCCGGCAAAGCGCGGGCCGTGGGCATCCTGCAGCAAGCCGCCCACCGCGCAGCCCGCGCCGTAGGCCGCCACCAGGACCGCAAACGCCAGCATAGCCCGCCCGCGGCTGAATCCATACCCCTGCATGACCGGCTGCTGGAACACGCCCCACGCCGCCGGGATGCCGGTAAGCAGCTGCGCCGCTGCCCCCGCCGCCAGAATGTACGGCCCGCGATTTGCTTTTGCCATGGCACACCCCTCCCCTGTCGTGTTAGTATGCCCGGTTTTGATTGACAAAATGCGGTGCGCGGGCTATGATTATAAGATAGTAGATACGCAGGGGCCACACCCCGCCAATATAAAGGAGTACAACATGAAAACCCAGCCGTTAAAAGGTATGCGCGACCTACTGCCCCGCGAGCAGGCTCTGCGCGATTATATTCAGGGCCAGATCCTGGCCACCTACCGCGCCGCAGGATTCCAGCGCATTTCCACCCCGATCCTTGAGGACATGGAAAACCTGGACAAGAGCGATGGCGGCGACAATCTGAACCTGATTTTTAAGGTGCTCAAGCGCGGCGACAAGCTGGCCGCCGCATTGCAGAGCGGCGACGAGAAGCAGCTTTCCGACATGGGGCTGCGCTATGACCTGACCCTGCCGCTGTCCCGCTACTACGCCGCCAACCGCAACGAGCTGCCCAGCCCGTTCAAGGTCATCCAGACCGACCGCGTCTACCGCGCCGAGCGCCCGCAGAAAGGCCGCCTGCGCGAGTTCGTGCAGTGCGATATCGACATTCTGGGCGATTCTTCCCCCAATGCCGAGGTCGAACTCATCGACGTGACCGCCCGCGCGCTGCTGAAGATCGGCTTTACCGGCTTCACTGTCAACATCAACGACCGCCGTATCCTGCGCGCCATGCTGCAAAAGATGGGCTTTGCCGAGGAGCAGCTCGATTCCGTCTGCATCAGCTTTGACAAGCTGGACAAGATCGGCGCGGACGGCGTGAAGAACGAGCTGACCGAAAAGGGCTTTGCCGCCGAGGCTGTCACCGCGCTGGACGACTTCCTGCGCGCAGGCGATTTCAGCCTGGAGACCGTCGCCGCCAAGGTGGACGACGAGACGTTGACCGCCGACCTGCGCTATGTCATCGCCACCAGCGAGAAGATCGCGGGCGGACGGTACGGCATCGCCTACGCACCCAGTCTGGTGCGTGGCCAGGGCTACTACACCGGCATGGTGTTTGAAGTCACCTGCCCGCAGTTCAGCGGTGCGGTGGCCGGCGGCGGCCGGTATGACAACATGGTCGGCAAGTTCATCGGCCAGCAGGTGCCTGCCGTGGGCTTCTCGATCGGGTTCGAGCGTGTCTGCGGCATTTTGCTGGAGCAGGGCTACCAGATCCCCGGTGCCAAGCCGCATCTGGCGCTGCTGTACCTGAAAGACGCCGACTTTGCCGCCGTGCTGGCCAAGGCTGAAACGCTGCGCGCCGACTACGATGTGACCGTGCTGCCCCAGGCCAAGAAGCTGGGCAAACAGTTCGGCACGCTGGAGGCCGCCGGGTTCAACGCCGTTGCCTTTGCCGACAACGACGATATCAAAGCCCTTGGGCAGAAAGCCGAATAATTTACAGTAAATTTGTGGGAAGTACCAAAATTCGGCACTTCCCACTTTTTGTAACAAGGGTGCGTAACATTTTGGCCCCGCTGCCGTTACTAGGGGTGAAGGGACGAAAAAACACCCGAAAGGAAAGGAGCATCCACCATGAAAAAACTTTCCCGCATATCCGCTGCCCTGTTGGCGGCTGTACTGCTGGCCGGATGCGGCAGCAGCATCAGCAGTAAAGACGGCGGCTATTACTCCGTAAACGAAGCTGCAAGCGCCGAAGCCGGTTACGATACCGTCGCTGGGGCGGGCAGCAGCGCCATCGTGCCCGAGGACCTGCCCGACGCCACCGACGAGACGGCACAAAAAATCATCTATAATGCCGACATGCGAATGGAATCGACCGATTTCAACGCTGCGCGAGATACCCTGCTGGCGGCGGTGGATGCCAACGACGCGTGGCTGGAATATTCCAGCCTGAGCGGCAGCGAGAAGGACCACGACCGCTACGCCTATTACACGGTGCGCGTGCCGGTGGAAAACTACCGCACTTTTTTGGCCGATGTGGGCGAGGCAGGCAGCGTGCTGGACATAAGCGAGACCGCCGAAAACATCACGAGCAGCTACATTGACGTGCAGGCCCGCCTGAGCGCGTTGGAAACACAGCGCGACCGGCTGAACGATCTGGCCGACCAGGCCGAGACCACCGCCGACCTGTTGGAAATTGAAAGCCAGCTTTCCGAGGTGCAGTATCAGCTGGAAAACTACACCCGCCAGCTGCGCAGCATGGACCAGCAGGTCAGCTATTCCACGGTGGATATCCGCTTGAGCGAGGTAGCTACCCTGACGCCGACCGGCACCACGTTTGGCGAGCGCATTGCCGATGCCTTTGCGGGCGGCTGGCAGGGCTTTGTGGTGTTTATCCAGGGCTTTATCCTGGCCGTGATCTACCTGTGGCCGGTGCTGCTGGTGGCGGGTGTCCTTGTGGTGATCGTGCGTAAAATCGTAAAACACCGCCGCAAGAATCACCCCAAGCCGGTGAAGCCCGCTGCTCCCGCCAAGCCCGCCGAGTACACCCCGCAGGCAAACGGCGAGGAACCGAAGCCGAAGTATTGATATATACAAAAAAGGCTCCCCATGAGGGGAGCCTTTTTTTAACAAATCAATCCTTCAGCGTCAGGGCGATGTTCAGGTCTTTCAGCTGCTGGTCGTCGACTACGTCGGGGGCGCCGCTCATCGGCTCGCCGGCGTTCTGCACCTTGGGGAAGGCGATGACGTCGCGGATGGAGTCCTTCTTGAGCATCAGCATCACCATGCGGTCCAGGCCGTAAGCCATGCCGCCGTGCGGCGGTGCACCGAACTTGTAGGCATCCATCAGGAAGCCGAAGCTCTCGCGGGCCTTTTCCTCGGTAAAGCCAAGGGCGCGGAACATGCGGTCCTGCAAGGCGGGATCGTTGATACGCATCGAGCCGCCGCCCATCTCAACACCGTTCAGCACGATATCGTAGGCCACGGCGTGGCAGGCACCGGGGTCGCTCTCGACCTTGTCGAGATCCTCGGCCTTGGGCAGCGTGAACGGATGGTGCATGGCCATCCAGCGGCCCTCCTGCTCGCTGTACTCGAACAGCGGGAAGTCGACGACCCACAGGAAGTTGAACTTATCGGGGTCGATCAGGCCGTGCTTGCGGGCGATGTCCAGACGAACCTGGCCCAAGGCGGTGCAGGCCTTGACCCAGTCGGTGTCGCTGACCAGCAGCAGCACGTCGCCGGTCTCGGCGTTCAGGGCCGCATACAGGGCGGCCTTTTCGGCGTCGGAGAGGAACTTTTCAAAGCTGGAAGAAGTGCCGTCGGCGGTCAGGCGGCTGTACGCCAGGCCCTTGGCACCGTAGGTCTTGGCGACCTCGCCGAGCTTGTCGATGTTCTTGCGGGAGAGCTTGTCGGCCAGGCCCTTGGCGTTGATGGCACGGATGGTGCCGCCCGCTTCCAGCACAGCGGCAAAGGGCTTGAACTCGGTGCCCTTGAACACCTCGGTCACATTCTGGATCTCAAGGCCGAAGCGGGTATCCGGCTTATCGGAGCCGAAGCGGCCCATGGCCTCGTCCCACGGCATGCGGACGAACGGGGTCTGCACGTCGATGTTCAGCATTTCTTTCCACAGGCGCTTGATCAGACCTTCGTTGATGGTCATGATATCGTCCTCGGAGACAAAGCTCATCTCCTCGTCCACCTGGGTAAACTCAGGCTGGCGGTCAGCGCGCAGGTCCTCGTCGCGGTAGCAGCGGGCGATCTGGAAGTAGCGGTCGAAGCCGGACAGCATCAAGATCTGCTTGTAGAGCTGCGGGCTCTGCGGCAGGGCGTAGAAATGGCCGGGCTGCACACGGCTGGGCACCAGATAGTCACGCGCACCCTCGGGGGTAGACTTGATGAGGGTCGGGGTCTCGATCTCGGTGAAGTGGTTGTCGCAGAAATAGCTGCGGATGATCTGCATGATCTTGCTGCGCAGCACGATCGGCTCGTGCATCGAGGGACGGCGCAGATCCAGATAGCGGTAGCGCAGGCGCAGGTCGTCGTTGACGTTGATCTCGTCGCGCAGCTCAAACGGCGTAGTCTGGGCCTCGCTCAGAATGCGCAGCTCGCTGACGTAGAGCTCGACGTCGCCGGTGGCGATCTTATCGGTCTTGGCGGCGCGCTCACGCAGCTTGCCGCGGCAGATGACCACGTATTCGCTCTTCAGGCTTTCGGCCTTGGCAAAAACGTCTTTCGGCGTATCCTCGTCAAAAACCAGCTGCAAAATGCCGGTGGTATCGCGCAGGTCGGCAAAGATGATGCCGCCCTTATCGCGTGCACGGGCAATCGAGCCGCAGACGGTCATTTCCTGCCCGGCGTTGGCCAGGCTGACCTCGCCGCAGTAGTTGGTACGGCGCAGGTTCCCCATCGTTTCCATAGTTCCTGTCCCCTTTACATTATCGGGCAGCGCGCGAGGCGCGGCACCCGTATTCTTTCAGACATATTATTATACCGCGCCGCGCCGCATTTGACAAGAGGGGCAGCGGGATTTACTCCACCGCACCGAAACAACCGTATAAAACAAAAAACCGCTTAAAGCGCAATGCTTCAAGCGGTTTTTGGTGCGCCCGCAGGAACTCGAATCCTGGACCCTCTGATTAAAAGTCAGATGCTCTACCAACTGAGCTACGGGCACATCTCTGTTTGCTGTTTCACAGCCCTAATAGTATAGCAGGTGTGGCGGGGCTTGTCAATATCTGGCGGCAATTTTTTTGCTTTAAAATAGCGCGGCATACAAAAAAGCCCGCAGCACAGCGGCTGCGGGCTTGCAAAACCTGTATGTAGGGGGCAGAATTACTGGCCGACCTTTTCCTTCAGGCGGCCGCTGGCCTTGAAGCCGGGGATAGCGGTGGGCTCCAGCTTGCTGGTGACCTTGGTCTTGGGGTTGGTGAAGTTTTTGGTCTGGCGCTCACGCATCTCGAAACGACCGAAGCCTGCGATGGTAACTTTGTCGCCGCTCTTGAGCACGTCACCGATGGTGCCGAAGATGCCGTCCATAACCTTCTCGACTTCAGCGCTGGTCATGTTGGTGTCGTTGGCAACCTTGGTAATCAACTGAGATCTAGTCATAATTCCTTTTACTCCCTATTGTTCAGGCCACACGCCTGTTAGTATTTACGGGCTTTATTATAGAGAAAATTCCGCGCAGAATCAAGGGTTTTTTGCTAAAACAGTCGAATTTTCCCAAAAATCAGCAAAAAACATAAAATTTGCCGTGCTAAAACCCGCAAATTTCGTCACATGGCGAAATTTCACCATCCTGCAGTTGCATGCAGCGGCCAATCGTGCATATTTTGCGGCCCCATTCCTCCATCCGGGCGGCGGTGGTGCGAAGCGCCGGAGGGGCCATTCCTGCGGCAGCACATAAAAAACCGCACCCCTGCGGGTGCGGTTTGCGGTTATGCTTTATTCCCCTTTAGCGGCTTCGCGGTGGAGGTGGGCGATATCGACCAGCTCCATCTGGCTGATGTCGTGGTCGCCGCGCAGGGCATCGACCAGCACGCGGGCGGTGTCCATTGACGTGATGCAGGGGATGGACAGCTCGGTAGCCTTGCGGCGGAACTTGACCGAGTCACGGTGCGGGTCGCGGCCATGGGGGCTGGTGGAGATGATGTAATCCACCAGGCCGCTTTCCAGCAGGTCGATCATATTCGGGCGTGCGCCGCTCATCTGGCGTACGACGCTGCACGGGATCATCTGGCTGTTCAGGTAGCGGGCCGTCTCAGCGGTGCCGTAGATCTTGTAGCCGTAGTCATGCAGTTTCCAGGCCAGTTCGGCGGCTTCGGGCTTGTCGCTGTCCTTGACGGAAACAATGCAGCAGGAGCCGGGGCCGGGCACCTTGAACTGATACCCGGCGGCGACCAGGCCTTTCATCATGGCCTCGTGGAAGGTGGGCGCAATGCCCAGTACTTCACCGGTGGACTTCATCTCGGGGCCGAGCATGGTATCGACGCCGTGCAGCTTCAGGAAGCTGTAAACAGGCACCTTGACGGCGTAGTACGGGCTTTTGCCGCCCCGCCACAGGCCGGTGCCGTAGCCCATATCCTTGAGCTTTTCGCCCAGGGTGCAGCGCACGGCCAGGTCGACCATCGGCACGCCGGTGACTTTGGAGATGTAGGGCACGGTGCGGGACGAACGGGGGTTGACCTCGATAACGTAGACGCGGTCGTTCTGCACAGCGTACTGCACATTGACCAGGCCGACGACTTTCAGCTCGCGGGCAAAGCGGCCGGTGTAATCGACCAGCGTGTCAATGACTTTCTGGCTGAAGGTGTACGGCGGGTAGACGCAGATCGAGTCGCCGGAGTGTACGCCGGTGCGTTCGACCTGCTGCATGATGCCGGGCACAAGATAATCGGTGCCGTCGCAGATGGCGTCGACCTCGCACTCGGTGCCAAGGATGTACTTGTCCATCAGCACGGGATGGCTCATGTCCACATGCTTGGTGATAACGCCCATGTACTCGGTCACATCGGCAGAGTTGTAGGCCACGATCATGTTCTGGCCGCCCAATACGTAGGACGGGCGCATCAGCACGGGATAACCGACTTCCTGCGCGGCCTGCAGGGCTTCTTCCAGCGTAAAGACGGTGCGGCCCTCGGGGCGGGGGATGCCGCAGCGCTCGAGCAGCTCGTCAAAGCGCTCGCGGTCCTCGGCTTCGTCAATGGCATCTGCCGGGGTGCCCAGGATGGGCAGGCCGATCTCGTCCATATGCTTGGCCAGCTTGATGGCGGTCTGGCCGCCGAACTGCACAAGGCAGCCGTCCGGCTTCTCGGTCTCAATGATCTGGTCGACGCTTTCGGGGTTCAGCGGGTCGAAGTACAGGCGGTCGCCGGTGTCAAAGTCGGTGGAAACGGTCTCGGGGTTGTTGTTGACCAGCACCGCCTCGCAGCCGTGGTTTTTCAGTGTCCAGACGGCGTGGACCGAGCAATAGTCGAATTCGATGCCCTGGCCGATGCGGATGGGGCCGGAGCCGAAAACGAGAACCTTCTTCTTTTTGGGGTCGCTGCGCTCGGCAATAAACTGCTTAGCTTCGTTGTCCTCATCGAAGGTGGAGTAGAAATACGGCGTCTTGGCGGCAAATTCAGCGGCACAGGTATCGACCATCTTAAAGGCCGCAACGGGGTGCGCGGGCAGCGTATCCACACCGGCCAGGCGTTTGATGGTCTTATCCAGGAAGCCAAACTTCTTGGCGTTCAGATACTTTTCGGTCGTCAGTTCGCCATTTTTCAGGCCCATCTCGATATCAGCCAGGTGCTGCATCTTATCGAGGAACCACCAGTCGATCTTGGTGATGTCGTAGATGGTCTTATGCGGCACGCCGCGCTTGAGGGCTTCGTAGACGCAGAACGCGCGCTCGGAGTCCTGCACATGCAGGTGCTCGACGATCTCCTCGGTGGAGAGCTTTTCGAAGTCGGGCAGGGTCAGGGTATCAAGGCCCAGCTCGGTGGAGGAGACCGCCTTCATCATGGCGTGCTCAAAGTTATTGCCGATGGCCATGACCTCACCGGTGGCCATCATCTGGGTGCCGAGGGATTTGTCGGCGTAGACGAACTTGTCAAACGGCCACTTGGGGTATTTGACGACGACATAGTCCAGCGCAGGCTCGAAGCAGGCGCAGGTCTCGCCGGTAACATCGTTGGTGATCTCGTCCAGCGTGTATCCCAGGGCGATCTTGGTGGCGACCTTAGCGATGGGATAGCCGGTGGCCTTGGAGGCCAGCGCCGAGGAGCGCGACACACGGGGGTTGACCTCGATGACGGCGTACTCGAAGCTGTCCGGCTTCAAGGCAAACTGGCAGTTGCAGCCGCCCTCGATGCCAAGCTCGGTGATGATATCCAGCGCAGCGGTACGCAGCATCTGGTATTCTTTATCGGAAAGGGTCTGGCTGGGGGCCACAACGATGGAGTCGCCGGTATGGATGCCGACGGGGTCGAGGTTCTCCATGTTGCAGACGGTGATCACGTTGCCCTTGGAGTCACGCATGACCTCGTACTCGATCTCTTTCCAGCCGGAGATGCACTTTTCCACCAAGATCTGGTGAATGGGGGAAAGACGCAGGCCGTTGGTGGCGATCTCGTGCAGTTTTTCGCGGTCCTCGCAGATGCCGCCGCCGGTGCCGCCCATGGTAAAGGCCGGGCGCACGATGACGGGATAGCCGATAACCTCGGCAAAATCCAGCGCGTCGTCAAGGTCCTCTACGACCTTGGACGGGATGATGGGCTGATGCAGCTTTTCCATCGTGTCCTTGAACAGCTGACGGTCCTCGGCGCGGTCGATGGTATCTGGCCTGCAGGCCAGCAGGCGCACGCCGCTGCGGTCCAAAAAGCCGTTGCGGGCCAATTCCATACTGAGGTTCAGGCCCATCTGGCCGCCCAGGTTGGGCAGGATGGCATCGGGCTTTTCCTTCTCGATGATGCGCTCGACGACCTCAGCGGTCAGGGGTTCGATATAGACATGATCGGCAATGTCGGGGTCGGTCATAATGGTAGCGGGGTTCGAGTTGACCAGCACGGTCTCGACGCCCTCGGATTTCAGGGCACGGCAGGCCTGGGTGCCGGAGTAGTCAAACTCGGCTGCCTGGCCGATGATGATGGGGCCGGAACCGATGACCAGCACCTTTTTAATACGCGGGTCCTTAGGCATCGGCGATCACTCCTTTCGCTGCCAGCATGCGGCTGACAAATTCATCAAACAGGAATTCGGTATCCTTGGGGCCGCCGTTGGCTTCGGGGTGGAACTGGACGGTGAAGCAGTTCCACTGGAAGTAGTCGACGCCCTCGCAGGTGCCGTCGTTGGCGTTCACGTAGCTGACGGTGCCCACATCGGCGGGCAACGTTTCGCTTTCCACAGCATACCCATGGTTCTGGCTGGTGATGAAGGTGCGGGCCTTACCGGCATGGGTAACAGGCTGGTTGGCGCCGCGGTGGCCGTACTTCAGCTTGCGGGTGTGCGCACCGGCGGCCAGGGCGGTAAGCTGATGGCCCAGGCAGATGCCAAAGGTCGGGATGCCGGTGGAAAGCATTTCGCGGATGTTTGCAATAATTTCCACATTCTCAGCCGGGTCGCCGGGGCCGTTGGAGAGCATCAGGCCGTCCGGGTGCAGCGCGGCCAGCTGGGCGGCGGTGGTGGTGCCGGGCAGCACGGTCACACGGCAGCCGCGCTTTTGCAGGCAGCGCACAATGTTTTTTTTGCAGCCCAGGTCCAGCAGGGCCACATGCAGCGGGGTATCGCCCCACTCCCCTGCCTCGGTCGGCTCGTAGGCTTCGGCCTCGCGGCAGGTGACCGTCCTGACAGCGTTGACCACCGCATAGGCAGCGATCTCGGGCAGCAGGGCGGCTTTCTTCTCGGGCTCGGCGTCGGGGTCAAACTCGGTGGTGATGGCACCGTTCATAACGCCGCTCTCGCGCAGGGTGCGGGTCAGGCTGCGGGTGTCGATGCCCTCAATGCCGATGATGCCGTTCTTTTTCAGGAATGCGTCCAGCGTTTCCTCGCTGCGGAAGTTCGAGGGGGTCTTGCATGCTTCGCGCACGATGTAGCCCTTGGCCCAGATCTTGCCGCTCTCGACATCCTGGCTGTTCATGCCGTAGTTGCCGATGAGGGGGTAGGTTTGGGTGATGATCTGGCCGTAGTAGCTGGGGTCGGTGAGGGTCTCCTCAAAGCCGACCATACCGGTGGCGAACACCACCTCGCCGATGGTCGTGCCGGGGCAGCCCACGCTGACGCCGCGGAACACCCGGCCATTTGCCAATATCAGATATGCCTGCATAATGGGTCTCCTTTTTACAGCGTCTGCTTTGCCTGCTCTTTCATTTTGCGGCTGCCCAGGTGTACCAGGGGCAGCTTGCCCTCTTTGCAGATGGGGCATTCTTCGGGGGCGTAGTTGGGCAGATCCAGCTTGAGCGCGCTGGCAACGATGGGAATCGGGGACGGAGCCGCGGCGCGGGTGCGGTCGACCACACAGGCGATGCCCAGGCAGACACCGCCGGCTTCCTCGATGACACGCTTGGTCTCCAGGCTGGAAACGCCGGTGGTGACGACATCCTCAGCGATGATGCAGCGCTCACCGGGCTTGATCTTGAAGCGCTTGAGGGTCATGACGTTATCGACACGCTCGGTGAAGATGGCGCGCTTGCCCAGCTGGCGGCCCAGCTCGTACGCGTAGACAATGCCGCCCATGGCCGGGCCGACCACAACGTCAACGTTGAGCTCCTTGAGCTTTTCGGCGACCGGGGCCATGACTTCAGCGGCTTTATCGGGGTACTGCTGCAGGAACGCCATCTGGCAGTATGCGCCGGAATGGCGGCCGGACGACAGCAGGAAGTGCCCCTCCAAAAATGCTTCACATTCCTTCAAAACTTCCAGTGCTTCTCTCGCCATGATACTTTCCTCCTGTATATTTTTCAGTTTATTGTAGCATATTGTGTATATTTTTGCAAGATAATTGTATATTTATTTTGCTGTGCTTAGGCAAATCGCCCGTTTCTTTGGGCGGCCGCGTAAGGCTCTGCGGGCGAACAATGTTCGCCCCTACATGCCCCGCGTCGTTGCTTGCAGGGGCGGATGCGACCATCGACCTCTACAGCTTGGTCGCGGTTCCTTCTTACCCTCTCGCGCACCCTCTGATCTCATCCAGCGTCTTGACGCCGTGGACGTCCATCCACTGGGCGATCTCGGCGGTGATGCGGGTGCAGGCTTTCGGGTCAAGGAAGTTTGCTGTGCCCACCTGGACCGCTGCGGCACCGGCCATAATAAATTCCAGCGCGTCACGGCCTGTCAGGATGCCGCCCAGCCCCACCACGGGGATGCTGACGGCACCGACGGCCTGCCAGACCATGCGCAGCGCAATGGGCCGCACCGCCGGGCCGGAAAGCCCTGCAAAGGTGTTGTTGAACACCGGGCGGCGCTTTTCCAGGTCAATGGCGCAGGCCTGGAAGGTATTGCACAGGCTGATGGCGTCCGCACCGGCGGCTTCGACCGCCTTGCACATTTCGGGGATACTCTCGGCCTGGGGGCTGAGCTTGACGATCAGCGGCATGGTGCAGACTTTGCGCACCGCGCTGACCACCTCGCTGGCGTCCCGGGCGCGGATGCCGAACGCAAGGCCGCCCTGCTTGACGTTGGGGCAGCTGATGTTCAGCTCGATAAAATCGACGCCCGCCGCGCAAAGCATGGCCACGCCCTCGATATTTTCCTCGATCGTATGGCCACCCAGGTTGGCCCAGACGGTAGTGCCGCACTGCCGCATGGCGGGCAGCTCGTGGTCGATAAAATGCTGCACACCGGGGTTTTGCAGGCCGATGGAGTTCATCAGGCCGGACGGGGTCTCGTACAAGCGTTCGCCCTCGTTGCCGGGCTGGCCGTTCAGCGTCAGGCCCTTGCCGGAGATGCCGCCCAACAGGCGCAGGTCCTCAATGTCGGCATACTCCGGTCCAAAGCCGAAGGTGCCCGAGGCCGCGATGACCGGGCCTGCCAGGCGCTTGCCGAGGAAATCTACATGCAGGTCCGCCATCAGTCAAACACCTCCTGTGCGTTGAAGACCGGGCCGTCCTTGCAGACGGTGACGGGGCCGATCTTGGTGTGGCAGGTGCAGCCCAGGCAGGCACCCAGGCCGCAGGCCATCTTCTTTTCAAGGCTTGCCAGGCAGGGCACGTTGGCAGCGGCGCAGAGCTTGGCAACGCCGCGCATCATGACCATGGGGCCGCAGGTCAGCACAATATCGTAGTTTTTAGCGTCCAGCAGGTCCGTCACAAGGCCGTGGTGGCCCTCATTGCCGGAGTCGGTCGCCACAAAAATGTCGTGGCACCAGGGCACGAACCTGTCCATGCCGTAGGTCGCATCGCGGAAGCCGACGTACACATCCGGCCGCACACCGGCACGGCAGAGCTGCTTGCAGAGCAGCAGCAGCGGCGCGGTGCCGATGCCGCCGCCCACAACGGCGATGCGCTGATGGCTGGCCGCCAGCGCGGCGGCGTCAAAGCCGTTGCCGCAGGGGCCGGTGACGGTCAGCGTCTGGCCGGGCTGCAGGGCGGCAATTTTATGCGTGCCCTCGCCCTTGAGCTGGTACAAAAAGGTCAGCGCTCCGGTCTGGTTGTCAAAATCGTTCACGCTGATGGGACGGGACAAAATCGGCGTGGCGTCCGCGGCCCAGGCACGCAGCATGTAGAACTGGCCTGCATGGGGCTCGTGGCGGGGGTCCTGCCACTGCACCGTCAGGCGGCGGATATCGGGTGCAACAGTTTCCTGTTGCAGCACCGTCAAATTACAGCTTATTGCACTCACCCTGAATGTCCTCCCGCATACGCACGCACTCGTTGTAGGCAGCCTCGTCAAAGGCTACGCCGGGCTGTTTCTTGTAGGCCAGCAGGATACCGCGGCTGGAGTTGACCACACCGCCGTTGCCTTTGGTCAGGTACTGGGCAATGTCGGCCGCCTTGCCGCCCTGTGCGCCGTAGCCGGGGATGAGGAAGAAGGTGTTTTGGTAGGCAGCGCGGATGGCGGTGGCTTCCTCGGTATGGGTGCCGCCGATGACCAGGCCGATGCTGGAATAGCCGTGCTCGCCCATGTAGTCTTTGCCCAGGGCGGTCAGGCTGTCGCCGACCAGGTCATAGACGTGGCGGCCATCATCCAGCTTTTTGTACTCAAAGTCCTTTGCGCCGGGGTTAGAGGTACGGCACAGGACAAACACGCCCTTGCCCTGCTGCTCGCAGTACGGCAGGTAGGGGCTGATGGAATCGAGGCCCATGTAGGGGGCCAGCGTGATGATATCGGCCTCGAAGTCGCCGGTAAAGTGCGCCTTGGCGTACATTTCCGCAGTCTTGGCGATGTCGCCGCGCTTGATGTCGGCGATGACCGGCAGGCCGGTGGCGCGGGCCTGCTTGAGGGTCTCGGCATAGGCGCGCATGCCGTCCAGGCCCAGGGATTCATAGTAGGCGATCTGCACCTTGTAGCAGCCCGCCACGCCCTTGGTAGCGGCGATCAGTGCGCGGTTGAAGTCCAGCACGTTTTCGCCTGCCGTCTTGGCGGTGTCGGTGGTGGGCAGGTAGCTGATCTCGGTGTCCAGACCGACGCAAACCGGGCCGTTGGCCGCTACGCTTTCGTACAGTTTATCCATATTCGTCAACATTGTGTGATCCCCCGTTTATATGATGTAGGTTGTTTATTCCTCGATTTGAAAGGTCACTTTACCGCCCTTGATGGTGGTGACGACCTTGCCGTACAGCAGCGTGCCGTCGTAGGGGCAGTTCTTGCTCTTGCTGTGCAGCTCGGCGGCGCTGACCTCGTACATGTGGTCAAGGTCGACCAGCACGACGTCGGCGTCGTAGCCCGGGGCCAGCATGCCCTTGTGGTCGGCCAGGCCCAGCACGGCGGCGGGGCCTGCGCTCATCAAAAAGCTCAGCAGTTCCAGCGGCAGGCGCTGCTCGCGGCAAAGCTTGGTGTAGCAGACGCCGAACGCGGTCTCCAGGCCGACCATACCGGCGGCGCCCTTCTCCTTCTCCTCGGCGGTGTGGGGCGCGTGATCGGTGCCGATGCAGGTGACGGTGCCGTCCTTGATGGCTTCGATCAGGGCGGTGACGTCGTCGGCCTTGCGGATGGGCGGGTTGACCTTGTATTGCAGGCGGCTGTCATCGAACCAGAGGTGGTGCGGCGTGACCTCGCAGCTGACGCGCGCACCCTTCAGGCGGCTCATGCGGATGGCGTCGATCGACTCCTTGGTGGAGACATGGCACATGTGTAGGCGGGTGCCGTAATACTCGGCCAGGTGGCAGTTGCGCACGGTCTCGATGTTCTCGGCCAGGCGGTAGTCCCAGGGGCTGATCTCACGGTCCTCGGCGTGGGACATCACGGTCAGGCCGCGCTCGGTAGCGATGGCAAAGACCCGCGCCATGACGGCGTTGTTCATGACGCCGTTGCCGTCCTCGGTGATGAATTTGATATCCTCGGGCAGGGTCAGCAGATGGTCGATGGTCTTGCCGTCAAAATCCTTCGTGATGGAAACCGTCTGGTTGGCATCGCACAGGCCGATGCGCTTGGCTTCGGCTTCGACCGCGCGGGCGATCTCCGGCGTGGAGCAGACGGGCTTGGTGTTGGGCATCAGGTTTACAAAGGTGTAGCCGCCTGCGGCTGCGGCTGCCGAGCCGGTAGCGATATCCTCTTTATACTCAAAGCCGGGGGTGCGCCAGTGGCAGTGGGTGTCGATGAACGCGGGCAAAATCGTGCGGCCCTTGGCGTCGAGCACGTCCTCGCCCTCGGGCACCACAAGGCCCTGGCCGATGGCTGCGATCGTATCGCCGCGCAGCCAGACCTCGATGGACTTGCCGGCAGTGTCTTTTGCATTGCGGATCAGCATAGTGTATACCTCCCTGTTGTGCATTTGGGCAAAAAAAAACTTTTCCCAAAATGGGAAAAGTTAAAAAGTCATACCATGCACAGTGGCGGGAAAGGACGCTGCGCCGTTGATCTCAAAGCTTGCGAAACCACTCATCAACATGCAGGCATACTCCTTCCCTTTGCATTACATAGATTTTAATTATTGTACCATGCCCCGGCAGCGGTGTCAATGCAATAGGCTTTTTTGGTCTGTTAGGGATTTTATGGAGTTTTGCCGCAACTTTTGGACATTTTGACAAAATGCACCAGAAGGCCCGCTGGCATTGCCTTTTGCGCGCAATTGTGCTACAATATATACTAAATTGGTATGTCATTAAGAAATAGAGGGAAACGTCATGGGCCTTTGGGAAGATGCCAAAAATATCCGGGATAAAGACCCCGCCGCACGCAATGTGGCCGAGGTCATCATTTTGTATCCCGGTTTCCACGTGCTGGTTACGCATAAGATTGCGCATTTTTTGTATAACCACAAGTGTTTCTTCCTGGCGCGGTTTGTCAGCCAGCTGGCCCGACACCTGACGGGCATCGAGATCCACCCGGGCGCGAGGATCGGCCGCAAGCTGTTTATCGACCACGGCATGGGGATCGTATTTGGCGAAACGACCGAAATCGGCGACAACTGCACGATCTACCACGGCGTAACGCTGGGCGGCACCGGCAAGGACACCGGCAAGCGCCACCCGACGTTGGGCAACAACGTGCTGATCGGCGCGGGGGCCAAGGTGCTGGGCCCGGTATACATCGGCGATAACGTGCGTGTAGGCGCAGGCAGCGTCGTGCTGAAGAACCTGCCCGCCAATTGCACCGCTGTGGGCGTACCCGCCGAGGTCGTGCGCATGCGCAACGAAGAATGCCGCCCGTCGGACGATTTGGATCAGCAGGATTTGCCGGATATCGTCAACCAGCGCATCTCCCAGCTGGAAGCCCGTCTGAGCCGCCTGGAAGCCGAACGCCAGGGCGAGTTTCCGCCGGATAAAAAGTGATTTGACAGAAAACAGGAGCACCACCGAGGATGGGGTGCTCCTGTTTTATTTTAGGGCAACACCGCACAATTCCCGCCTTACGGCTTAAGCACCGCTTCGGCGGCTGCGGCACGGCCTCCGCTCACCTTTGCAGCACAAAGTATTATCTGCGCTTTTGGCTTAGCAGCTGCCGCACCTCGCTCGCCGTATCGGCACTTAGAATTGTGCGGTATTGCCTTAGCTGCTATTAAAAAAGCTTCCCTTGTGTGTCAAAAAATGCCAATTTTGCCATGCAGAGGATATAGGGGCGAACCGTGTTCGCCCGCCAACTAAACGTAGCAACGCCTTTTCAGGAAAGCTTCTCACATGACAAGTGGGCACGGGCGCACACTGTGCGCCCCTACAAAGCACTTTTTCGACAGTCTGAGCCCCCTTTACACAAGGGTGCCTTTTAGGATTACGCTTTTCTGCGATTAAACGAAATCTGCAGCACCAGCCATGCGGCTGCCAAGCACACGACCGTGATCAGCCCCATCATCTGCCAGGAGTGCATGAGGTTGGCGACCGTGGCATCGTACATAGGGCTGTCGAAGCCCTGCTTCAGCCAGGCAAGACGGCTGTTCAGGTCGGTGGAAGCCCCCAGCGCGCCCATGCCCCAGCGGCAGACGATGACCGCCGCGATCCGGGCGGCCACGCCGGTCAGCGTGAACATGATGCCACTGAACACCACCTGCCCGATCATAAGCACCAGCACGACCAGAATTGCACTCTCACCACTTTTGAAAACCGAGGAGATCAGCAGCCCGATGGCGCTGGATGCCACGAGCATAAGCAAAATCGAGATAAAAATTTCGACATTTGTGTCCAGCAGCAGATGATTCTGCGGGATGTGGACGATGCGCACAAAGCCGAACGTCAGGATCGCCGCCTGCATATCCTCGATCAGCAGCAGCACGAACGCCTTGCTGAGCACGACCGCCAGCAGGCTGACGCCGACCGAGGCTTCGCGCAAAATAATTTCGCGCTCCTTGCAGATCTCGCGGTAGGAGTTCAGTGTGCCCATGAACGCGGCCATGGCGCTGATGATGAACAGCGCCGTGCGGCTGCCGATGTTGATGAGGTTAGAGGTAAAGCAGTCCGGGTCGACCACCATCTTGATGACCAGCACCATAAACGGTGCCTGCAAGATCAGGCTGGCCATCGTGAGCTTATCGTTTAAGATCAGGCGCAGATTGCGCTGCACCAGCACCGTGAACTGGCGCCAGAATTTCATCAGTTTGATTGGCTGCATCGCTTATCCGCCTCCTGCGCTGCCTCGGGCCAGGCCGCCACCAGGCGGTTGAACTCGGGCGTGGTAAAATACTGCTGGCGGTACTGCTCGATAAGCTCGGGCACCCGCAGCTTTTCAAAAATATCGCTGGTCAGCTCCACATCAAAGTAGCGGTGCAGGTTTTCGGGCGCGCCGTAGTAGCATAGCACGCCGCCCACGCCCAAAAAGGCAATTTTATCGCACAGGTTGATGTTGGACATGTTGTGCGTGACCATCAGCACCGTGCAGTTCTGGTGGCTGAGCTTGCGGCACAGCTCCATCATGCTGCGGTCCAGGTCGGGCGAAAGGCCGCTGGTCGGCTCGTCCAGAATCAGTAAGCGCGGGTTGGCCAGCAGCTCCATGGCGATGGACACGCGCTTTTTCTGCCCGCCGGAAAGCTGCGAGATCAGCGTTTTTTCGCGCCCGGTCAGGTCTACAGCCTCAATGGCATGGGCTACGGCGGCGTTGATCTCGGCCTTGGTGGCGTCGTGCGCAATGCGCAGCTTGGCCGTAAAGGTCAGGCTCTGCTCGACCGTTAAATTGTCGTGCATGATGTCCTTTTGCGGCACGTAGCCCAGTACGGCTTCAAAGGCGTTGCGGTTGTCGGCGGTATCAAGGCCATCAAACCGCACGCTGCCCTTGGTGCAGGGCGCGGTGCCGGTGATGCAGGTCAGCAAGCTGGATTTGCCGGTGCCGGAGCCGCCCACCAGCACCACAAAACTGTTGGGCTCAATTTCAAAGCTCGTACCGTCCACGATGTTCAGCGGCTTGCCGGTATTGCGGTTTTTGACCGTTTTATACACGTTCAGCAGCTGCACGCTGATGCCGCTTTTATGCTCGTGGTAATGCAGCAGCCCGCCAGAAAACGCAAATACCTGCGTAGGCACGTTGATCACCGCGCCGCTGCGCAGCACCGTGCCGGTCACGCGGGCACCGTCCACATAGGTGCCGTTGGTCGAGCCTAAATCACGCAGTTCGTAGTGGCCGTCTTTATACAAAACCTCGCAGTGATGGCGGGATACGCGGTCGCTGACGAGTTTGATGTCGCAGTCGTCGCCGCGGCCGATAAGCACCCGCTTTTTGCGGCGGACGTCCACCTCGCGCAGCACGGCGTTGTCGGTCTGTTCCTGCCGCAAGCCGGTCTCGCCGCCCTGCACGGTGCGGATCTCCTCAACGCGGAAGGTGATCTCCTGGGTCGATGTGTCGCCGTCGGTGTTCAGGCCCAGCACGTCCCCCTCCTGCAAGGGGCAGGTCTCCCCTTGGGTCAGGTAGCGGTTGTTGTACCAGGTCGCGCACTCAGTCGCGGAATCGGTCACGGTCCAGCCCTCTTTGGTGTGGGCCACGATGAACTGCACCTCGCCGACGTTATTGCGGCGCAGCACGTACTCGCACTGGGCGCTGCGGCCAAAGCGATAGCTGCCCGCCGGGAGGGTGATGCGCTGTTTATTGCGCTGTTCGGTAATTAAAAAGACAATTTCGCTTGCCACGCTGCCACCCCCTTACCAGCTGAAATCCGGGCCGCAGAACGGCACAAATTTCAGCGCGGCAGTGCCCAGGCGCAAGGTCTCGTCCCCGGCCAGCTCCTGCGGGGCCAGCAGGGCCGTCCCCTCCAGGTAGCACAGCTCCTGCGAGGAACCGGGCAGCAGCGTGTAGGTCTTGGCCTCGCCGTCGTAGACCAGCACAGCCTGGCGCAGATGCAGCGGGGCATCGGCGCTCAGGGTCACGGGCGTGCCGTCGGCATCCAGCCCTAAGAAAGTCCGGCCCACGCCCAGGCGCAGATCACGGCCCTTGGCCTGCCCGTCCAGCACGACCAGCCAACCGGCCACGGGGCCGGCCGGTGCTGCCGCCGGGGTCTCGGGCGCGGGGGCGTCCGGGGCTTTTTCGGTTTCAGACTCGGGGATGCCGCTGCGCACGATGGACGAATCGGTCTGCAAATCGGTATTGCAGTAGGGACATTCGGGGTATTTATCAGCGTCATAAAAATGGCCGCTGGCGCATTTGGTCAGTTTCATCGTCGTTCCTCCGCTCACAGCACAAGGCGTATCGTCGTGCGTCCCAGACGCAGGGTATCGTTATTTTGCAGGCAGTGCTCCCCGGCGATCCTTTCGCCGTTGACGAACACCGTCGTATCGGGGCCAAGGGGCTGCACCAGCAAGGCTTCGTCCCGTACAGCCAGCACGGCATGCTGGGGGCGGATGCGGCTGTCCGGCAGGCAGAGGTCGCACTGCGCGGCATCGCTGCCCAAAATCAGGCTGCTTTCCACAATGCCCGCCCAGCGGCTTTCGGCGATGGAACCGCGCTTGGCCCAAAACAGCGTTACCCAGCGCTTGGGCAGCGCGTCGGTGCCGTCCAGGCTGGCCGCACCGGCCAGCAGGTGTTCGGCCTCGGCAGCCTGCTCGGCTCCGCGCTCCTTGCGGCGCAGCAGCAGCCAGTTCAGGGTCAGTGCGCCCAGCAGCACCGCAGCGATGGTCAGCGGCATGCTGAACCGCCCCATGTAGAATTTGCGGTCCCGCGGCCAGCGCGCGACCATAAAGGTGCAGCTTTGCTGGCGGGTGCTGACGTTGGCGGGCGTCATGCGGCTGGATACCTTATTTAAAGCAACGTTGTAACGGCCCTGGTAGAGCGGCTCGGTGGTCAGCACGGCGGTGCGGCCATCCTCGCTCAGCTCGACCGATTCAATTTTGACGTACCAGCCCCACACATCGTTTGTGTAGACGCGGTAATACTGCGGGCGGTCGGCGTTGGCGTTGACCGCCTGGTTAAAGGTCAGGCGCAGTTTTGTACGGCCCAGCGGCTCCACCTTTGTAACCTGGGGCTTCTCCATTTTAAAGCCCATGTAGACGGTGGTGCTGCTTTTTACGGCACTGCCGAGCTTGGGCACCGAGAGTGTGAACACCTCCTGCCGCTCGCCGGTCAGGCTTTCCGGCACCTCGGTACGCAGGGTCAGCGCCTGGGCAAACCAGGTCTGTTTGGCCTGCATCTCGGCGGCAAGGTCCTCATGGCGGCAGGCTACGACCTTGCCGTTTGTCATCTGGGTCATGGATTCGAGCCGTTCGGGCGCGGCGGTACAGATGAAGGTGTACATCGCCATGTTCAGGCTGCTCTGGTCGGTGCCCAGCGTGCCGCCCAGCAGCGCCAGGTTGGTCATGACCTGGGAGGCATCGGTGCAGATGAACGCGGCCTTGCGCGGTGCCAGCGACTGGTACTCGGCCCGGATATCCGCCGCCAGCGAGGCTGCCGCACCGGTCAGGTCGATGGCCCCCTCGCTTTGTTCGATCGTGCGCAGTGTGTTGAAAATTTCCGCCTTGTCGTTGGTGGCAGGCAGGGCGCACTGCACGCCGCCCGCCAGCGTGTAGACCATGATCTGGTCTTTTTCCTGTTTGGTCTGGGCCAGCTTCCAGATCGCCGTGCGCATTTTGTGGAAGTCCTCGGCGTTGATGGAGCTGCTGTTGTCCAGCGCAATGATATAGCAGATGGGGTCGTCGGCCACGCCGATCATGCCGGTGTCGAGCTTGCGGTCGCCAAGGGTGGCTTCCACCTCCTGCGCCTGCACAACAATGGGGCTGTAGGAATCGCCGTTGGCGTCGGTGGCGTAGAAATAGACGTCCAGCTCGGGCGCGTTGACATAGACCTGCTCCAGCTGGAAGCTGCCCGCCGACCCGGAGGAGGCCGTGGTGGTATCCTCGGCCCAAACGGCGGGGGCGCACCAGAGGGCAAGCAGCAGCACCAGCGCCGCCGCCCGGTATGTATGGCTCTTCACAAAAAGCCTCCTGTCTTGTTTAAACTTCTCCCAGCTTGCGGCGCAAAGCGCGCAGGGCCATTACGGCTTTCTTGCGGCGCAGGCCGCTGGTCACGGTCCTGGCCGGGGCACCGGCCGCAGGGGCGGCAGGCTGCGGGGCGGGCTGTGCCGGGGCGGCAGGCGCGGTGAGGGGGTCGTCCTCTTCCTCATCGGCGTCCAGCTCCGGCAGCAGCGGGGTATGGGGGCCGCGCACCGGCGGTTCCTCGTCCAGAATCGGCTCGCCCTTCTGGCGTAAGATCGGGTAGGAGAAGATCGCACCCGGGATCTCAACCTCCCCCTGCTGCTTTTGGGCAGGTTCGGCAGGCGGGGCCTGCATCGTGTGCAGCTCGTTGGCGGTGGGGGTGGTGTCGAAGTATTCCGGCATCGGCTGCTTTTCGGGGCCGTCCGGCACGGGGCGGGCTGCGCGGGTATCGTTGGCGTGGTCGTTCCACACCGGGGCCACCACGCAGTTGCGCGGCTGGTCGCCGGTATCCGCCGGGGCCGGGGCGGGCGTTTCCTCGGGGGTATCCCCGGTGCGCAGGGCGCTGGCAGCAGCGTCGACCGCCGTCGGCGAAAGATCGAGCTGCGGCTCAGCCGAAGGCTCGGTGGTCTCGGCATTTTCCAGCGGCTGGGGGCTGTTCTGCCGGGCGTAGTCCTGCGTTTCCTGCAATTCGCCGATCATCTTGGCCAAAAAGTCCATCAGCTTGCCGCGCTGCTGTTCCATCGCGTCAATGCGGCTTTGCAGGTCCTGCAGGCGCAGGCGGTGGGCGTTCTGGATCTCGCGGGTCTCCTCGGTCGCAGCCTGCACCATCTTGCGGGCCTGGCCGATGGCCTGCTCGCGCGCAAGCTGGTCGATCGCTTCGGCCTTGAGGTTGGTATCCTTCAGCAGCTGGTCGGCTTCCTCGCGGGCCTGGCTGCGGATGCGGGCAGCTTCTTTCTGCGCGCCTGCCACGACGGAGTCACGCTCGGCCAGCACCTGCTGCTTGGCCTGCTCATGCTCGCGGCCCTTGATGCGCAGCGCGGCGTCGGCGTTTTCGGCACGCTCGGTCAGCTCTTTGTTTTTCAGCTCCAGATCGGTGTTTTTTAAGCGCAGCATCGCCACCTGGTCGGTCAGCGAATGGTTGCGCTCCTGCACTTTGGAGTAGCGCGTTTCCATATCGCTCTGCACGCGGGCGATGCGGTCGGCCTTGCCCGCCAGCGCAGCGTTCTGCGCGGCCAGGTTCTGGTTCTGGCCGATCAGCGTCTGGCAGCGGCGGCGCAGGGCTTCGGCCTCCTGTTGGGCACCGCGCACCTGCTGCACGGCCGTGTTCAGGCGCTGCTCGTACTCACTGCACAGGTTCAGCATGGCCTGGCGCACATCGTCCGGCTCGTACCCGCCAAAACGCGCCTTGCGCATGCCGCTTTGCTCTATATATTGGTTGATATCAATGGCAGCCATAGAGATCCTCCCTCAGCCACAAGTCTATACTTATTTATAGTATAAATCAGAAAGGGCGTTATGGCAAGCAAATTCGGCAAAATATCGAGTCAAGCCGCTTTTGAAACATAGCAAAGTGCTGAATTTTCGACACGCTTTGCGGTTAGAATCAAACGCTTGTTGAAAAGCTCGGCCAAATATGATAGTATAAGGCATACATGAGCTTTTATAGGGGCGGCATTGTGGAAAGCCCCGCCCGGCTCTGCTGTTTGAGGGAGGAATTGGAACACGGATGATCACCAAGCGTGAAAAGCTGCAATATATTTATGTTTTTTTGACAGACTTTGTGGTGCTGCTGCTCAGCACCCTGCTGGCCTGGGTGCTGACGGACGGTATTTTGAACCACCTGATGCCCTACGAGCCCAGCGACTGGGTGCAGACGATCTGCCTGCTGATGCTGGCCTTTGTGGCAACGTTTATCTGCTTTGACCAGGCGGAAAACATCGTCAACCGCTCCTACGGGGAGGAAGTCAGACTCTCGATCAAGTTCAATGTGCTGCTGGGGCTTGTCTACTCCACGGCCATGCTGCTGACCAAGGCCACGATGCTGGACTCGCGGTATTTCACCTTAGCGGTGCCGCTCATCAACTTTATTTTACTGCCCATCGCCCACGGGCTGCTCAAGCGCAGGTTACTGAAAATGCAGAGCACGTCGGGGCTGGAAAGCCTGGTCGGGCTTATCACCACGCAGGACCGCGCCGAAAAGCTCATTGCCGAGCTGCAGCGCGACTGGTCCAAGCACATCAGCGGCGTGGCGATCCTGGAAGCCCCGGCATCCGACGTGGGCAGCACGCTGGCCGGGGTTAAGGTGACGGCCAACTACGATAATTTTATGGACTGGCTGCGGCAGGCCGCGCTGGATGAGATCTACGTCGATATCCCGATGGACAGCGGCGAGTCGTTCATCCCCGTGCTGGAAGAGATGGAGAGCATGGGCCTGACCGTGCATTTCCGCCTGCTGCTGCTTGACCACATCGAGGAGCGCTGCTGCGGCGAGACGAGCTCGGTACGGTTTTCCCGCATGCTGGGGCGCTGCGCCGGGGGCAACATCGTCACAATGGGCACCCTGGATCTGAAGCTGCGCGACCGCGTGCTGAAGCGCGCGATGGATATTGTGGGCGGCCTGGTGGGCTGCCTCATCAGCATCCCCATCATCGCCATCACGGCGATCCCGCTGAAGCTGGAAAGCCCCGGCCCGCTGATCTTCAAGCAAAAGCGTGTCGGCCTGAACGGCCGCGTGTTCTACATCCATAAGCTGCGCAGCATGTATATGGATGCCGAGGAACGCAAAAAGAGCCTGATGGCCCAGAACGAAATGAACGGCCTGATGTTCAAAATGCAGGATGACCCACGCATTACCAAGGTGGGCAAATTCATCCGCAAGACAAGCATTGACGAACTGCCGCAGTTTTTTGATGTGCTGCGCGGCGATATGAGCCTGGTAGGCACCCGCCCGCCGACGCTGGACGAGTACCGCCAGTACGAGAGCCACCACAAGCGCCGCCTGTCAATGAAGCCCGGCATCACCGGTCTGTGGCAGGTAAGCGGCCGCAGCGACATCGAGGATTTTGAGGAAGTTGTCCGCCTGGATGTAAAATACATCGACAACTGGTCCCTGTGGGGGGATATCAAGATCTTGTTTAAGACAGTGTACGTAGTATTTGCCGGCCGCGGCGCAAAGTAAAAATCAAATAGTAAAAACCGGCATCCCTTTGCGTTGGGGATGCCGGTTTTCTTTATCGTTTGCAGATACCGTCCTGGCACCAGGACACCGTGCTTACTTTATATTCGTATTCGTCTGCGGTATACAGGGTATCGCCATCTGCCCCTGCGAACAACCACACAGTCACAATTGCGTTTGACAGTTTGTTTGTAGTGGGCGGTGTTGCGGGGTCGCGCAGCGATCAATGCCCCCAGTGGGGCATTGAACCGCACGAGCGGGCCCGCTTTTGCGGGATGGCGGCGCTCGTTGTGCGCCGCCAAGCGCCGACGCCCCGTGCGGCCTTGCGTTGGTTGCTCCATTTTCCATCGGGAGGTACATTTGCAGTTTCAAGGTATCGTTAAGAATACCTTGAAAACTACCAATGTACTTCCCGGGCATCCCATTACATATTCTACCAGCCAAAAGAAGGCACAAAAGGCGGGTGGATATGGAATCCGCCCCTACGGCTGGCCGGGTGCGTGGTGGATGTAGGGGCGGCCCATTACGTTTCTCAAACGTTTCTCATTGCCAGATAGCGTGAGAAATGAGAAACGAAACGTCTGGTAACAAAAAGCGCCCCCGCCGCTGTTTCCAGCGGAAGGGGCGCGGTGCTTACCTACGATTCAGCAGTTCGCAGCTAAAATCTTTCGATTACAGCTCAGCGAAGTACTTAATGGTGCGGACCATCTGAGAGGTGTAGGAGTTCTCGTTGTCGTACCAGGAAACGACCTGAACCTGATAGGTGTCGTCGTCGATCTTGGCAACCATGGTCTGGGTAGCGTCGAACAGAGAGCCGTAACGCATGCCGATAACGTCAGAAGAAACGATCGGATCCTCGTTGTAGCCGAAGCTCTCGGAGGCAGCAGCCTTCATAGCAGCGTTGATAGCTTCCTTGGTGACGTCCTTGCCCTTGACAACGGCAACCAGGATGGTGGTAGAGCCGGTGGGAACGGGAACGCGCTGAGCAGAGCCGATCAGCTTGCCGTTCAGCTCGGGGATGACCAGGCCGATGGCCTTGGCAGCGCCGGTGGAGTTAGGAACGATGTTCTGAGCACCAGCACGAGCGCGGCGCAGGTCGCCCTTACGCTGCGGGCCGTCCAGGATCATCTGG
>SFKI01000010.1 GCA_004554775.1 Subdoligranulum variabile | reverse complement strand
CTCTGGTGGCATACACCAAGCTGAGCCCCAACCACTCCGGTCAGCGAACTCACAGCATTGACCGCATCACGCCCCACTGTGTTGTGGGACAGGCCACCGCAGAACGCATCTGCGATTGCTTCATCAGCCCTGACCGTCAGGCCAGCTGCAACTACGGCATCGGCACGGACGGCAGGGTTTCTCTCTGTGTGGAGGAAAAGGACCGCTCCTGGTGTTCTTCCAGCAGGGAGAATGACCAGCGTGCCGTCACCATTGAGTGCGCCAGCGACACCTCCGGTCAAGCTGTGTACGGATATCTGCCAGCGCAACGGGAAAAAGAAGCTGATCTGGCTTGCGGACAAGACCAAGACGCTGAACTACACGCCCCAGTCTGACGAAATGGTGCTGACCGTCCATCGCTGGTTTGCCAACAAGTCCTGCCCGGGTGATTGGCTGTACAGCCGCCTGGGCGATCTGGCATCTAAGGTCACGGCGGCTCTGGACGGCACTTCCACCACGACCACTCCGTCCACAGGAACGGAAACGAAAGTGCTGTACCGCGTCCGCAAGACCTGGGCGGATGCCAAATCCCAGAAGGGCGCGTACAAGATTCTGGCCAATGCCCAGAAATGCGCCGATGCCAATCCGGGCTACAGTGTGTTCGACAGCAACGGCACCCTGGTTTACCCGGTAAGCTATCGGGTCCATACCGTTGTCCACGGCGATACCCTCTGGAAGATCGCTGCCCAGTACCTTGGTGACGGTTCCCGGTATAAGGAGATCGTCAGCTTGAACGGCCTGACTTCCAATGTCATTTACAGCGGTATGAAACTGAAGATCCCCAACTAAGCAAGAAGCCCATCGAGGAGATGTTTCTCTTCGGTGGGCTTATTTTTTTTGCTCTTTTTAGGGACCAAACGGCAATATCGTGTCCGGTGGCAAGTGAGGGAACCCTTCCGAGGACAAGATTTTCTCTTATGCTTTCGGCCAAAGTCGGCATTCTTGTCCAGATGGGTCATTGAGGAAAGCCCTCAGAAGGAGGATACCATAATGACCAATCAGCAAAAAGATCAAATTACCGCCCTGCGCTCACAGAGGTTCGGATATGCCACCATCGCAAAGGCAGTGGGACTGAAGAAAGATACCGTTGTCGCATACTGCCGAAAGATAGGGCTGACCGGCACAAAGGCCACCGACAACAGCCGTATCGACCTGGATGCCGACTTCTGCCTGCAGTGCGGTGCATTGCTCACGCAGACCCCAGGCAGGAAACGCATCAAGTTCTGCTCGGATAAATGTCGTGTTGCCTGGTGGAATACCCACCCGGAAAAGGTCAACCGCAAAGCTGTATATGAATTCACCTGCGCTCACTGCGGTAAGCCATTCACAGCATACGGCAATGCCGGACGGAAGTACTGCTGTCACGCCTGCTACATTGCAGACCGTTTCAAAGGCGGTGACGGTAATGAGTGAGACCGCATTTCAGGCTGAACTCAAGTATCAGACAGCCATCTTTGGGTACATTATTATCCGAAAATGACTTGATAAATTAGCCTTTTAGAGTGATGTATAGTGTCGGAAAGGAGTGATTTCATGCGAAAAATCAATATAATCGAGCCAAAAGTTCCGCAAATGCCCAGCCGCAAAATGGTCGCTGCCTACGCCAGAGTGTCGATGGAATCAGAAAGATTACAGCACTCCCTTTCGGCACAGGTCAGTTATTACAGCAGCCTGATCCAGCAGAATCCCGCCTGGGAATATGCCGGGGTCTATGCGGATGATGGCATCACTGGAACAAAAACAAATGACCGCACGGAGTTCAACCGCATGATTGCCGACTGCGAAGCCGGGAAAATCGACATTATACTGACTAAGTCCATCTCCCGCTTTGCCAGAAATACGGTTGACCTTCTGAATGCAGTCCGACACTTAAAAGATCTGGGTATTTCGGTTCAGTTTGAAAAGGAACACATTGACAGCCTGTCCGAGGACGGCGAACTGATGCTGACGCTGCTTGCGTCCTTCGCCCAGGAAGAAGTGCGGAGCCTTTCGGACAATGTGAAATGGGGTACCCGGAAACGCTTTGAGAAGGGCATCCCCAACGGACGCTTCCAAATTTACGGTTACCGTTGGGACGGAGACCATCTGGTGGTCGAACCCGAAGAAGCCAAAATTGTCAAACTCATCTACGATAATTTTCTGAACGGCCTGTCAGCAGAGTCCACTGAAAAGCAGCTTGAAGAAATGGGCGTGAAGTCGTACAAGGGACAGCATTTCGGCAACACATCCATACGGCAGATTCTCGGCAACATCACATATACCGGAAATCTGCTCTTCCAGAAAGAATACACCGTAGACCCTATCAGCAAGAAAAGCCGCAAGAACCAGGGTGAACTTCCGCAGTATTGGGTTGAGAATACCCACGAAGCCATCATTCCGATGGAAGTTTACCAGGCGGTGCAGGAGGAAAAAGCCCGCCGCCGGGAACTCGGTGTATTCGCCAACTGGAGCATCAACACTTCCTGCTTCACCAGCAAAATAAAGTGTGGACGATGCGGTAAAAGCTATCAGCGGTCCAACCGCAAGGGCCGTAAAGACCCCGATGCCAATTACACGGTCTGGATTTGCGGTACGCGCAGGAAAACCGGGAATGCGCAGTGTCAGAACAAGGACATTCCCGAGCCAATGCTGAAGGAAGCCTGTACTGCCGTCCTCGGGCTGGACGAATTTGATGAAACCGTCTTTTCGGAACAGATCGACCACATCGAAATTCCCGCTCCGTATGAAATGGTGTTCTATTTTAAGGACGGACGCATTGTTCCACACCGCTGGCAGTCCACCATGCGGAAAGACTGCTGGACGGATGAACGCCGTGCCGCGAAAGGACGTTATGTTCAGGAGCATCAGCTCGGCCCCAACAGTTCCTGCTTTACCAGCCGTATCCGCTGCGACCAGTGTGGTGAAAATTACCGCAGACAGCGCTCCCGGCATAAGGACGGCAGCTTTGATTCTGTATGGCGGTGCGCGTCTTCCGCAAAGTGCTCCAGTCCCAGCATCAAAGAAGAAACGCTGATGGCGCTATGTGCTAAAGCCATGGGGCTGGATGAATTTGAAGAGACGGCCTTTCGGGAGCAGATAGCTTGTATTCACATTACCGCGCCGTACCATCTGTCTATCCACTTTTTCGATGGCCACACATTTGAAGCCCAATGGGAAAACAAACGGAAAATGCCCAAGCACTCCGAGAAGCGTAAACAGCATATGCGGGAAGTTATGATTCAGAAATGGAGGGAAAGACATGGCGAGAGTAACGACCATTCCGGCGACGATCAGCCGGTTTACGGCAACGCCGATTAACGAGAAGAAAAAACGCCGCACTGCCGCTTATGCCCGTGTTTCCACGGACAGCGAGGAGCAGCTCACCAGCTACACCGCCCAGGTGGACTACTATACCAATTACATCAAGGGGCGTGACGATTGGGAGTTTGTGGCTGTATATACGGACGAGGGCATCACTGGCACCAACACCAAGCACCGTGAAGGCTTCAAGCGCATGGTAGCCGACGCTCTGGACGGGAAAATCGATCTCATCGTCACCAAGTCGGTCAGCCGGTTTGCCAGAAACACGGTCGACAGCCTGACCACCGTCCGGCAGCTGAAGGAAAAAGGCGTGGAGATTTATTTTGAAAAAGAGAATATCTGGACGCTGGATTCCAAGGGCGAACTGCTGATTACCATTATGTCCAGCCTTGCCCAGGAAGAAAGCCGCTCTATCTCCGAAAACTGCACATGGGGCCAGAGAAAGCGGTTCGCAGACGGTAAAGTCACCGTACCCTTCAAGCGGTTCCTGGGTTATGACCGTGGCCCCGACGGCAATCTGGTTCTGAATCCCGAAGAGGCGGTCATTGTCCGGCGTATCTACAGTATGTTCCTACAGGGAATGACACCCTATGGCATCGCCACCCAACTTACCGCCGACGAAATCAAGTCGCCGGGTGGAAAAGATAAGTGGAATTCCGGAGCCGTCCGCAGTATCCTTACCAATGAGAAGTACAAGGGCGATGCGCTCCTGCAAAAGTCCTATACGGTTGACTTCCTCACCAAGAAGAAAAAGACCAATGAGGGTGAAATCCCACAGTACTATGTGGAAGGCAACCACGAAGCCATCATCAGCCCGGATGTATTCGAGCAGGTACAACGGGAACTGGAACGCCGGAAACAGGGCAAAGGACGGCACAGCGGCGTTCACCTTTTCTCCGGCAAAATCAAATGTGGGCAGTGTGGCGAATGGTATGGGTCAAAGGTATGGCATTCAAACAGCAAGTACCGCCGTGTAATTTGGCAGTGCAATCATAAATTTGACGGCGATGAAAAGTGTGCCACCCCGCACCTGACGGAGGAGGACATTAAAACGATGTTCGTATCGGCGGTCAATCAGCTGATCAGCCAGAAGGATGCGATTATCACGGTTCTCACAGCATCCCTCGACACTGCATTCGACCTTACCGCCCTCAAAGCGGAACAGGCTGAACTGGAAAGCGAAATGACGGTGGTTTCCGACCTTATCCAAAAGTGCATATACGAAAATGCTCATGTTGCCCTCGACCAGGTGGAATACCAAAAACGCTATGACGGACTGACTGCTCGGTTCGACGCAGCCAAGGCCCGGTATGAATCCCTGGATGAGACCATCCGCAGTAAGCAATCCCGCAGGGCAACGATTGAAGATTTCCTTACCACCCTCAAAAAAGCCAACCTGGTGGACACCTTCGATACAGCCCTTTGGTGCGGACTGGTGGACTTTGCCACGGTGTACAGCAAGGACGATGTGCGGTTCACCTTCAAAAACGGACAGGAAATCAAGGCTTAAGGGCGCAAGGCCGCAACACCGCAAAGGGTGTACCCAAGGCCGCAAAAACCGCTCAAATATTGCGGTCTTACACAAACGAACTCCTCACTACCATTGTGGCGGTGAGGAGTTTTTCTGTGCGAACAAAAACAGTCGCTTAGGCTTTTACACCGCAACGACTGTTTTTACACCGCAAAGGCACACTTTTTAATTTTTCCTATTCCTTGTATCATAGTCTGCATGATTATTTCAATGTAGATGCACTTTACCTTTCCCTCGTACCGGGGCAGCAGGGCTTTCAGCGCTTCCAGATTGTCACCGTGGATAATCATGTTTTCGCTGCCGTTGTCCTCGGCGTGCTGTCCGGCTTCGCCATAGCTGTATTGGCGCTCCAGTACCCGGTAAGGCACCTCTTGGTGGTGGTTTACCACTTTATCTTTTCCAATCCATTCAAGTGTTGGCATGGGGTGTATCCTCCTTGACCCAAACAATTTGCTTTCTTTTTACTATCCCCCATGAATACACAAAAACCACCTTATCACATGAGGTCAAATCTCCACGCACAAATACATGAATATTCTTTGTTGCGCTAGATTTTGGGGAAATGTCAATATATCGAAGTTCATCATATTTATAGGCTCCTGCGCTTTTCCTGCCGGTGTCTTTATCGGCACAGGAGCACACGGCAATTCTGTTTGAACCGCTGTATAATTCGCAAGCAATTTTCTCAATAATCAACGATTTATTTTTCTTGTTGAGAATCGAAACCCTAAAATTTATCCACGAACCATCATATCCGCCTTCACCGTCTGGCTTGCCCGTACCGAACCGCACATCAATATCGGAAATAACAAGCAGTTTGCGTCCAAAGCTACTGCACAGGTACGGAAAAACAAGACCAACAATGGTCCCTGACAGTGTTCCCCCTACGCCAATCAGCGCACACAATACATTTTCCGTCATACTTATTTTGCCTCCAAGCTCCCTTTGGTTGTTTGATTGGTCGGCAGAAAGTCCACGATGTCTCCAATATTTACATTCAATATTGCGCAAATTTTCCCCAGTGTTTCCAAGGTCACTTCTTCATCGCGGTTCAATTTCGTCATAGTGTTTGGAGCTATTCCGGCTGCACGACGCAAATCTGCCTTACTCATATTCCGGTCTATAAGCAATTTCCAGAGTTTTTTGTAAGATACTGCCATGAGCTACCTCCCGACAAGTGATTTGCTTCATCTAATTATACCATATATGCATATTACCAACAACAAATTTTCGCAACACAATTAGAAAAAATCGCTTAATGCAATATATCCCTAGGATCAAAATACGCCTTATCAATGGGCAGAATTATTCTCTGTGCTTTCTGTGCCAAGGTAGTAAAACGCGATGCCCCTCCATATGAATGGATGACGTATGTTATTACATAATCTGAGTGGGCAATCATCCACTTATTTCGCCAGGGGATAGCATAACGTTTGGGGACTTTTTCTATGCCTTCCGGCACCATGGTGTCAGAGAAATCTTCAGAAAGATATGCCGTTTTGACTGACGGCATATAAGCAAGAACAACGGAGTATCCAACCTCTGGATACGCCGTTGTTACTTCTTTCAGAACTGAACGCACCAAACGGTCAAAATTGCCCTGATTTCCAACATAGAACGTGGTTACTCCGTGATTCTCGATTAAATCCACCACCGCCGCATGAATTTTCGGTTTGATGGTTTCCGGACAATCCCGATGACCAAAGAACGTACAACTTTTCAACTAGTCCACCTCCCTGTACTATTTCCATCATATCATAATAGCTTGAAATGGTACAGTTACAGGGACTATTTTGCCGTTCCGTACTCCTATAATTGTGGTAGTACAGCAAAAGGGACGGTGGTCACATGAAACTGAATGAAGCGGTCAGCCAGCGACTTCAGGAATTGCTGAAAGAGCGTGGCATGACCCAATATCAGTTATCTATGAAAAGCGGCGTTCCTAAGTCTACCATTGGTAACGTTGTAAACTGTATGTACGACTCCGTAAAACTACGGATCATCCACGAATTGTGTCAGGGCATGAATTTGAACATCAGCGAATTTTTCAATTCGCCCATGTTCGAGGAAGAAAATCTTGAACCGTAAGGCTGTCGGTGTGAACCGGCAGCCTTTTTATATGTGTCTTACATCGGCTCCGCATCGATCCAGTCAATAATACCGTACACGTTTGCTGCCAGAGTGCAGCGCCAAACAGTGCGGTCACGGACCTTGACGAAGTCAATGTTGCTTTTGCGGGGCGCGTAGCGCTCTCCGGCACCACGCCAGCATGCCAGACGGAGCTTTTCGCCGGTGTCCAGGTCGGTGAAGTAGCATAACAGGCATAGGTTGTTATCGTTCTTTCCGGTGAGTGACGCGCTGCTGCTCCCGGTCGTTCCATAGTTGGATGTTCTCCCGCATACGTTTGACACGGTCAGGAATTTGCTGTGCTGTGTGCAGCTCCTTCCTTGTTTGGGTGATCTGTTTTGTCAGTTCATTCTTTTCCGTGTGGATGGCTTCACACTCAGTCGGGTCGCAGCAGCGGCGCAGACGGTTGCGGCACTTGGTACGCCGGGTTTCCAAGGCGGCCAGTTTCTGCTCCTGCTCCGATGTAAAAGCAGCTATATCCTCTGCGGTATTCAGCGAATGCCGTTCCAGAAGATGCAGTTGCTTTTCAATTTCCGCCCAGCGGCGGGCATCTTCCCGCATGGCCGGATGAGGTGGGCTGTAGTTGGGTGTTGTGGTGGGCAACTTTCCCAGCAGGTAGCAGTAATACAGGTAGGTGCGGTAGATCCCGAACGCCTCCATGATGGCCTTGCGGAAATCCTGCCGCAGCTTCTGATAATGGGGATGCACCGGCGGATACCGCTTGTTGTAAATCTCCATGCGTTGGAAAATCCCCATCGCATGATTCTGCTGGATGCGCCGGGACATTGACTGCGGGGTGTATTCCTCCCCCAACGTCTTGAAGCGCACAGCACGGCGGTCATGGGGCAGCTTGATGGTGGCATATTTGTGGTTGGGATTAAAGTCTACCTCATAGCCCATCTTGCGCAGGATGCGAGGTAGATCACGGGGCGTTTCGCTGCGCAGAATGGCCAGATCAATATCCTGGCGCATGACGTTATACCGAGTAGGCTCTCCGGCTTTCTCGGCCAGGTAGATGTTACGGGGCACCCGGTGGGCATCCTTTTTGTCTACCACCGAAAGCCCCTGCTCCCGGCAAAGTGCATCCGAGGTATTCTGTAGAGCACGGTAAGTCTTTTTACAGTCGTTATACCGCTTGCCGTCCACGAAGGACACCGAGTTGATGACGAAGTGATTGTGGCAGCAATTGGTATTCAGGTGGGTAGCTACCAGCACTTGGAAGCGTTCTCCCCACACCCGTTTGGCCAGTTCCACCCCGATGGCGTGGCACTGCTCCGGCGTGACCTCGCCGGGGCGGAAACTCTGGTAGGCGTGGAAGGCCACCGTTCCGCCGGTCTTACCGAACTGCTGTTTGGTCAGCTCCATCTGCTGGCGGGCAATCTCCGGGACACAGTTGACACCGCTGACAAACAGTTGGCTTTCCCTGGTGGTCTTGGCATCATTGGCAGCATACTGCAGCACGTCGCTCAGATCGTCCTTGCCCGCAGACAGACCGGTCAGGTCCGGCAAGCGGGTCTTTCCCTCATTTCCGGCATAGCGTATAACCGCATCCAGCCGCCCTTTTACAGGCCAGATCTTGGTGACAGCCATCTTCTCATTCCTCCTTCTGCGGCACGGTAACCGCTCTCTGAACGGCCAGCAGCGTATCCAGGATCTCCCGCTGCACCTCCGGCGTGTTGTTCTTTTGGTAGAGAGCGGTGAGGGCATCCAGCACCCGCCGGTAGTTGTCGCTGGGCAGCGGCCGGGGCATCTGGTTACGCAGCCGCATACGGATGTATTGGGAGAGTGTCAGCCCGCATCGAGCGGCCGCCTGTTCAAACAGCCGCTTTTCTTCCGGTGTCACCCGGATGTTCATTTGCACGTTTCGAATCAACATAATTTCACCTCCATATAACAAAAGACCGGGCATCGCTGCTCGGTCTTTGCATTGTTGCGTTGTTGGATTTTTGGGGGTCATAGGGGCTGCGCCCATTGCCAGCGCCCTGCGCTGGGGCGGCGTATGGCTTGCAAAAGCTATACAAAGCCAGTGCTCGTTACCCCTGCGGACAGCTATTTTTGTACAGGCTGAAAAGGAATCACTCCAGCGCGTCCTCGTAAAGAAGATCCGGCAGGACCGCTTCCTCGGTTGCATTCTTGATTGCATTCATACGCCCTGCCCAGGCCAGCGGGTCGGCCCGTTTGAGCGCTTCATCCACGCCCTGCTGGCGGGCCATCTGGTTGACGGTCGCCTCCACCATCTGCCGGGCTTCGGCGTCCACATCGGCCAGGTGGCTGTGCAGAGTTCCTTCCTGAAGCATAAGGTCGAACATGTCGGGACGATGCTCCCGGAGGAACTGCCGCCGCAGTTCGCCGTATTTGCCGGTGGGCCGGGTGTCAGTTTCGGGAATGATCAGATCTGGGATGAGATAGCCGTTGATTTCGGTGTAATTCAGTTTCATGGCGCGCCTCCTTCAGCGTTCTTGGGTTCCTTCATTACAATCATTGCAGGTGTTTTCTTTGCGTTTCTCTCTCAAATACGATTCAAAAATGCTCCTGCGAATCAGTACCTTAGTCCCGATTTTATAAATCGCACCAGCCTCGTGTGCCATACGGGTTAGAGGCTTCAGCCCCAGACCGTAATACGCACAAGCCATGGTATAGGTAACAAATTCATGGGCCATGAACTCCAGATCTTCATCATCAATCTGATCTGAAAACATCCACACATTTCCGCTCATTCCGTATCGCCTCCCCGGTATTTGCCGGTAGCCGGTTCATGGAAACGCTCCAGATAGGCATTGAAGATCTCACGATTGATCAGGACGGTGCTGTCAATCCGAAAAATAGCGCCCGCATCGCTGGCCAGTTCCAGCAGCTTCTTGTGGGACAGGCTGTAAATCAGTTCGGCCTGCTGATAGCGAATGTACTCTCTGCGCAGTTTCCTCACTTGATCGGGAACTTCTTTCATGCTTTTAATCGGTTTGTATTGCTCTTTCATATAAGGTGCCTCCTGTTTTGATGGTGGGAATGTGTGGCAAAAGTTGACTGCAAACAAAAAAGCACTTCTCAGAAATCTTCTGGGAAGTGCTTTTGGGGTTCATCCAAACCTGAGATTCGAATTGTCTGAAATTCACAACCGTTCGTGTGAATGCGTGATTCCTTGAAATTTTGCTGTCAAATTGCTGTCACAACGAGCTGTACACCACGCGGCAGACACAATATATAGTGTTTTCTTTTTCAGAATGTCTATATAAAGTGTTTTTACTGGTCGACAGGCTTCATTGTGGGGAAGAGCAGCACGTCGCGGATGGAGGCGCTGTCGGTGAGGAGCATGACCAGGCGGTCAACGCCGAAGCCGAGGCCGCCCGTGGGGGGCAGGCCGTACTCGAGGGCGGTGACGTAGTCGTAGTCGACCTGGGCCTTGCAGTTGGGCTCGATGGCCTTGCGCTCGGCGACCTGGCGCTCGAAGCGGGCTTTCTGGTCGATGGGGTCGTTCAGCTCACTGAACGCGTTGCCGTACTCGGTGCAGTCGATGAAATACTCGAAACGCTCGGTGAAGGCCGGGTCGTTGGGCTTGCGCTTGGCCAGCGGGCTGATCTCGACGGGGTAGTCGTAGATGAAGGTCGGCTGGATGAGCTTGTCCTCGACAAAGGCGTCGAAGAACTCGGCCAAAATCGCACCCTTGGTCGGGACCTCGGGCAGCTCGACGTGGTGCTCCTTCGCAGCGGCGATGGCATCCTCGTCGGTCTTCCAGTCGTTGAAGTCAACACCGGAGTACTTCTTGACGGCCTCGACCATGGTCAGGCGCTCCCAGTGGCCCATGTCGATCTGCTTGCCCTGGTAGGTGATCTCCAGGCTGCCGCAGACCTTGAGGGTCAAGCGCTTGTACATTTCCTCGACCAGATCCATCATGCCGTGGAAGTCGGTAAAGGCCTGGTACAGCTCAATGGTGGTGAACTCGGGGTTATGCTTGGGGTCCATGCCCTCGTTGCGGAAGATGCGGCCGACCTCGTACACGCGGTCCATGCCGCCGACGATCAGGCGCTTGAGGTACAGCTCGGTCTCGATGCGCAACACCATGTCCATATCCAGCGTATTGTGATGGGTATAGAACGGGCGGGCCGAGGCACCGATCTCGAACGGGGTCAGGATGGGGGTGTCGACCTCCAGGAAGCCCTTCTCATCGAGGTAGGCGCGGATCTCTTTCAGGATCTGGCTGCGCTTGACGAAGGTGTCCTTGACCTCGGGGTTGACGATGAGGTCCACATAGCGCTGACGGTAGCGGGCCTCGCGGTCAGTCAGGCCGTGGAACTTCTCGGGCAGGGGCAGCAGGCTCTTGGAGAGCAGAGTCAGTTCGGACACGCGGACGGAAATTTCGCCCATCTTGGTGCGGAACACCTCGCCCTTGACGCCGATGATATCGCCGATGTCCAGCTTTTTGAAAGCGGCGTAGGGCTCATCGCCCAGCAGGTCGCGCTTAACAAAGATCTGGATGTCGCCTTTCTGGTCACGCAGGTGGGCAAAGCTGGCCTTGCCCATGACGCGTTTGGACATCATACGGCCAGCCAGCGAGACGATCTTGCCGGTCTCGGCTTCGGCGGGCAGGTCGGCAAACTCGGCTTTCAAATCGGCGGAGTAAGCATCCTGCGGGTATTTGGTGATAACAAAGGGGTCGTTGCCGGCGGCGCGCAGGTCAGTGAGCTTTTGGCGGCGGACAGCCGCCTGCTGGCTGATATCCTGGTCGGTCTGGGGCTTATTCTGCTCCATATGAGATCGTCCTTTCATGTTCTTGAGTCTGGGCGGCAAAGGCCGCAGGGAACGGGACGCAATTTCCCGTAGAATTTCTGGCGTTTCCGCTTACTTGGAGCGGGAGACGGACAGCAGCTTGTAGGTGATGATGCTGCCGTTGGGCAGGGTGACGTCGACTTCGTCGCCGGGCTTGTGGCCAATGAGGGCGGCACCGACGGGGCTTTCGTCGCTGATGCGGTTGAGATTCATGTCAGCCTCGGTAGAGCCGGTAATGTCGTAGCTCTCGGGCTCCTCGCCCTCTTCCTGGATGGTGACATTCATGCCGATGGAAACGGTATCGCCGGACAGCTCGCTGTCGTCGATCACGCGGGCGACCTTCAGGGTAGCTTCCAGGTCAGCGATGCGGGCCTCAACAACGGCCTGCTCTTCCTTGGCAGCGTCGTACTCGGCGTTCTCGCTCAAGTCGCCGTAGCCGCGCGCGACCTTGATCTTGTCGGCAACCTCTTTACGTTTAACGGTGCGCAGTTCATCCAGATCATGAACCAATTTATCATAGCCCTCACGGGTAACAACGACTTCTTTCGCCATGGTAGTTTCTCCTAACGTGTAAATAGTAAAAGTTGTGCGGCCCAATACGAGCCGCACTAACTGTAATATTATATACGGTTCAGCGCCGTTTTGTCAAGTATATTTTATGGACACCCGGTTATTTATCCAGCTGCAGCAGGCCCACCTTGCGGTACACCTTCTTGACGGTGCGGTCAGCCAGGCGGGCAGCACGCTCAGCGCCGGACTTGAGGACCTCATCAACATACGCTTTATCGGCAAGAATCTTGTCATACTCGGCCTGGACGGGGGCCAGCGCGTCGGCGGTAGTCTCGGCAACAGCCAGCTTAAAGTCGCCGTAGCCCTTGCCCTCAAACTCGGCAGCGATCTCGTCCATGCTCTTGCCGGTAAAGGTGCCGTAAATGGTCATCAGGTTGGAAACGCCGGGCTTGTTCTCGCGGTCAAAGCGGACGCAGCCGTCGGAATCGGTGACGGCGCGCTTGCATTTGCGCACGATGGTGTCCTTGTCGTCGGTCATCAGGATGAAAGCGTTGACGTTGGTGTCGGACTTGCTCATTTTCTTGGTCGGCTCGGCCAGCGACATGATCTTGGCGCCGGACGCCGGGACGTAGCCTTCGGGCAGGGTGAAGGTATCGCCGTAGATGCCGTTGAAGCGGCCTGCGATATCGCGGGCGATCTCCAGATGCTGGGTCTGGTCCTGGCCCACAGGGACGAGGTCGGCGTTATAGATAAGGATGTCGGCCGCCATCAGGACGGGATAGGTGAACAGGCCGCCGTTGACGTTATCGGGGTGCTTGGCGCTCTTGTCCTTGAACTGGGTCATGCGGGACAGCTCGCCGAACTGGGTGTTGCAGGCCAGCACCCAGGAAAGCTGGGTGTGGGCGGGCACATGGCTTTGCACAAAAAGGACATGCTCCTTGGGGTCGATGCCGACAGCCAGCAGCAAAGCGGACAGCTCGCGGGTGCGGCGGCGCAGCTCGGCAGGGTTCTGGCGGACGGTCAGCGAGTGGAGGTCGGCGACCATATACAGGCAGTCGTAATCAGACTGCAACAGCGCCCAGTTGCGTACCGCGCCGATGTAATTGCCCAGGGTGGGCGTGCCGGTGGGCTGGATGCCCGAAAGGATGCGTTTACGTTTTTCTTCTGCCATAGTTTGCATATCTCCTATCAAAACAAAGCACCGCCCGGGCACGAAAATTCGCGCTGGGGCGGTGGTTGGTTGTTTCGTGTGGTACTATCATTCAACCACAATTGGGGCAGTTTGTCAATAAAATCAACGCTTGATATCGTAATTCATATTCATCAAGTTACAAATGCTCTCGACGTCGTCAGTGATGTTGGCGTCGCCGTGGATGGTGTGCTTGATGGCGCTGGAAGCGACCGCGAAGTTGATCATGTCCATGGGCTTGTAGTCGTGCATCATGGCGTAGATCAGGCCGCTGGCGAAAGCGTCGCCGCCGCCGACACGGTCGAGGATGTTGAAGGTGTACAGCTTGGACTCGAAGGTGTGGTTCTCGTACCACATGAACGCCTTCAGGCTGTTCTCGCTGCCGGAATGTACGTACCGCACGTGGCGGGCAATGCACTTGATGTTGGGATAACGCTCGATAAAGCGCTGGAAGATCTCGTCCTGCTGCTCGTAGCTGGGCTGGAGGGGCACGCCGTCCTTCCAGTCGCCCTTGGCGTGGTTTTCTTCGTCCTTCCACAGATGGTACGGCTCGATGCCGAAGAGGACATCCACATAGGGCAGGCACTGGGTGCAGTAGTCGCGGGCTTCTTCCCAGGTCCACAGGCTGGAGCGGAAGTTGCCGTCGAAGCTGACGGTCAGGCCCATCTCCTTAGCTTCGCGCAGGCAGCGCAGGATGAAATCGGCGCAGTTCTTGTTCAGGGCCGGGGTAATGCCAGACAGGTGCAGCCAGTCAAAGCCCTCAAACAGTTTCTGCAGGTCGACTTTGGCCAGGTCGTACTCGGTCAGGGCGCTGTGCATACGATCGTAGATGACCTTGCTGGGGCGGATGCCGTAACCGGTCTCGAGGTAGTAGGTGCCCAGGCGGCAGCTGGGGGTCTCCTCCTTGCTGGAAAGGATCATCGGCGTGCAGTGTACATCGTTGCAGCGCAGCCAGCGGATGGCGCTTTTGCCCAGAGAGTTGTTGGGCACCACACTGAAGAAGGTGGAGTCCACACCCAGGTTGGCCAGCGCCAGCGCAATGTTGGCCTCGCTGCCGCCGTAGCTGGCCTCGAAGCTGGATGCCATGCGGATCTTTTCGTAATTCGGCGGGGTCAGGCGCAGCATAACTTCGCCAATGGTGATGAATTTCTGCGGACTGTTATTGCCAAGCAGGATCGGGTTGGCATGTTCCATGGGTTGCCTCCTGTATTATCGGGGGATTGTCTGTAAATTCCCCGTGTTCTGTCATTTTATATTGTAAGGCATTGCCACAAGAAAATCAACAGTATACACCCTGTTTAAAAAATATCAACTTTATATACTGCTGCCCCGCTGGCACGCGCAGCCTCTAAGCCCGGGCCGGAATCCTCGAAGATCATCGTCTCGGCCGGGGTGACGCCGAAATGCGCCATCGCCTTTAGGTAGCCCTCGGGGTCGGGCTTGCTGTTGACGACGTCCTCGCCCGTGATGAACACGCCGAACCAGTCCGCGCAGTGGAAATATTCCAGCACTTCGGTGGCGTTTTTGCGGCTGCCGGTCGTCACGCAGGCCAGGTCGTGGCCCGCAGCCTTCATCGCTTGCAGCATGGCCAGCAGGCTGGTATTAGGGCGCACCATCGGCAGGCAGCTTTTGTACAGCTCCTTTTTGCGGTCATGCACGCGCTCAACGGCCTCGGGCGTAGGGTCGCCGCCCATCAGGGGGCGCAGAAACTGCTTGTAATAACCGCCGTTGCAGTATTTGGCGTAGTATTCATCGGTGACGGTAAAGCCCTGCTCTTCCAGCGCGGCGCGGTAGGACGCGGCGTTGGCGGGGATGGTGTCGAGCAGCGTTCCGTCCAGGTCGACGCAGATCAGCATACGTTCTCTCCTTTTGCAAAATGGGCAACGTCATTGGCTACCATGACCAGCCCGGCGTAGAACATCGGCGCGCGCTTGCGGTCCTTGGCCAGCTTGTAGGGCATCAGCCGCAGCCAGTGGATGACCTCGTGCATGAGGATGCTTTCCACCTGGGCGGCGGGGTACCGGCCTTGCAGGTCGGCCATCAGTGCGCGGTACAGTGCATCGTAGGCGGCCGAGCGGGTCAGCGCGAAGTCGATGTGGTTGCCCTGCACGGTCACGCGCGGGGTTTTCATCATGAACTCATAGCTGCCATGCAGGCTTTGCAGCAGTTTGCCATAATCCAGGAACGGGCTTTCGTGCAAATTGCCGGTGTTGGGGTCGATGAGATACCAGCCGCCGTTTTCGCCGGGGTTCAGGCGGCAGATGATGTTTTCGATCGTCAGATCACCGTGGATGACACCGACCGGGTCCGCCGCAAACAAGGTTTTCAACCGTTCGCGATCAAACAGCCAGGCCAGTTGGCTGAGATTCTTGTACTCGACGCCGTTGACCCAGATGGTGTCGGCGGCCATCAACTCCCGCAGGCCGCGGGCCTCACGCAGCTTTTGCAGGTTGCCGTCCACCTTTTTGTCGATGTACTGCTCGATTTTTTCCATATCTGCCGGGCGGGCCGTGGGGCGGTAGAGCTTTTCTTCGAGCGTGTCAAGCACATCGCGCAGGATGGCGGTGCTTTTCTCGACCGGGTTGGAATGCAGGTAGCGGAACAGCCCCACCGCCTGCGGGTCGTAGACCATATCGTACCAGCAGCAGCCATCCTCGGTGCTGCTTTGCAGGATGTCGCACAGCGGCAGGCAGTCTTGCCGGGCACGCAGCCAGGCGAGCTGTTCGGCCAGCTTATCGCCGTCCGCGCCAAAGGCATATTTGCGATAGAACGTTTTTTCCGCGTCCATGCAAAGCATCGTGGTGGCGTTGGAACCGGCGGAGTAGTCCTGCAGGATCGTGATGCCCTGGTTCATTTTTAAAAAGCCCTTGACCCAGTCCTTGTTTTGCAGGCCGAAATACTGGCTCAAAAACGCCGCGCGATCCTGCGGGTCGGCCTGGGGCAGCAGGTTGAGGTAGCTCTCCCCTGCCGGGGCGGCCTGGGTGGCCTGGTTGACCGCGCCGCGCACCGTTTCGGGCAGCAGCGTCACCAACCACATGATGAGCAGCGGCAGCGCGAACCAGCAAAGCAGCAGCCAGCGGGCGGCGGGGGCCGCCGTGCCCAGCGCACCGCCGGGCAGCAGGGCGCTGAGGTCCGCCGCGTTGCGGCCAAACAGCAGGTCGAACACATCGACGAGGGCCATCGGCTGACCGGCTGCGGTAAGCGCCGCCGCCAGCGCCGTGTAGGCGCCGAGGTACGCCGCCCACATCAGCACGGTATTAACGGCCAGACGTCCGATTTTCACCCGGCGCAGATCCTTGAACGTATTGATAAGGCTCCAGCAGAACATCATGCCGTCGAGCTTGAGCGTATCGTTGAACAGCCCGCAGACGGCCAGGCAGATCTTTTTCAGCCCGTCGCGCAGGGCCACCACCAGCGCAAGGCCGAGCGCCAGCACCAGCGAAAACACGAGGTAATACTGCGCCGCGCCCAGCACGGCACCGCCGCCCAGGCCCAGCGCCCAAAAGGCCCCGAAGCCCAGTGCCACGAACCAGACGTCGAGAAAGCGGTCCATGATGACGGTCGCCAGCGCAAAGCCGATGCCGCTTTTCATGCGGCGGCCGGTGAACACCGCGCGGAACACATCGCCCAGATGGAACGGCAGCACAAAGTTGAGGGCATAGCCGCCGGCCATGCCCCGCAGCATCTGGCCGCGCAGCGGACGCTCATAAATACGGATGAACTGCTCCCACCGCAGCAGGCGGAACGCATGCCCCACCAGGACGAGAAAGAGCGATAACACGAGGTAAAAGACCATTTACAAAAGTTCCTCAAAGGCGGCCTGGTTGGCCGGGGATTCGGCGGCGCGGTACTCGGCGGGGGTGCCGAAGGGCAGGTGCAGGTCGGTGGCGAAGCCCGCCACCTTCGCGCCGCGGTCGGCCAGGACGTTGTAGATGCCGGAGACGAAAAACTCCTTGTATTCGCAGTTTTTCAGGTAGGCGGCGCAGGCGTCGGCGTAGGTCTGCTTATCCTTGAAGTAATACGCACCGCAGATGGCATCGTGGCTGACGACCTGCTTTTCCACCGTGTGGCAGACGTTGCCGTCCGCGCCGTATTGCAGGTAGCTGTAGGCAGGCGAGTCACTCTCGAAGGTGAGCAGCGCACCGTCCGGGCCGTTGGCAAAATCGCCCCGGCGGCAGAACTCGTTGAAGCTGCGGCAGAGGAAAAGATGGTCGCAGTCGTTGAAAAGCAGCGGTTCGCCGTCGGGCAGGCCCTCGGCCCCGCGCAGGGCGGTGATGGCCGCGCCCTCGGTCACGGCGGGCAGCGCAATGATGCGGGCGTTTGGCCAGTACGCCTTGATCTTGGCGTCGATGGCAAAATCGCGGATATGCTCTTCAAGCACGACGAAAGTGATGTCTGCGCAGTCGACATATTTTTCGATGCTGCGGGCAGCCCAGTAGAAAAAGGGCTTACCGGCAATCTCGATCAGCGGCTTGGGGCAGATGAAGCCGTTTTCAAAAAACCGGCTGCCCCGGCCAGCCATGGGGAGAATAAGATGTAATTTTGACATAGCAATGTTCCTCTTTTTACGTTCCTGCTTGCCGCCAGGCAGAAGCAAAGAATCAAAGCGCCGCCAGCATCTTGCATTCCGCCTCGATCACGCGGGAAAGCCCTGTCTCGATATCCACCTGCGGCGTCCACCCATACACCTCGCGGGCGTGGGTGTTGTCGCACAGGCTGAACTTGTTGACCTCGTGGTCCAGGATCTCCGGCTTGATGCCGTAGGCACCGCCGTACAGCTCGGGGTACTTGGCCCAATAATGGCTGCTGGGGCAGTATTTGGCTTCGATGTTCTTGCCCATGATCTTGTTGGCGATGGCATACAGCTCACGCACCGAGTAGCTCTGGTTGCTCGAAACATTCACCGAGTCAAAGCCGGGCTGCGGGCGCTCGACCACGCGCAGGGCCAGGGCGATGAGATCATCGACATAAATGTAATCGCGGCGCTGGTTGCCGTCGGAGTGGAACTCCGGCGTGCGGTCATAGTACAGCTCACGGATCATGTAGCCGACAAACGGCGGCTGCTTGCGCAGGCAGTCGATGTGCGGGCCGTAGACGTTGGCAAAGCGCAGGCAGGTCACGGTCATACCGTAGGTGTCGGCAAAGCTCTGGGCGAAGCGCTCGCCGCAGTATTTGGTGTTGGGGTAGATCAGCGTGGGCGGGTTGAATTTCGACTCCACGGTCGGGAACTCGGTCTCGTTCTCATACATGGCGTTCGTGGACGCCTGCACGACCTGTTTTACGCCGGTGCGGCGGGCACATTCCAGCACGTGGACCAGGCCCATCGTGTTGACCTCGATGGCCTGCACGGGATCGCTCTGGCAGTCCGGCAGGGGTGCGATGCCCGCAATGTTGTACACTACATCGAACTTTTCCGCCGCAAACAGCGCGGGCAATGCTTCACGGTCACGGATGTCGATGCGGCGGACTTCGGGGCCGAAATCGTGATCGTCAAACTTTAAGTTGTCGAGGTTGCCGTAGGAGAAGTTGTCGATGCCGACAACTTCATCGCCGCGCTGCCACAGGGTGTGCCACAGCTGGCCGCCGATGAATCCGGCGGCGCCCGTTACCAGAACTTTCATAGAGAAGCCTCCTTATAAATTGGACGCAATAATGCTGCTTGTATAATTTTCGATGGGCTTTTCGCGCCATTCGCGGGTGACAAATTTCTGTTTGCCTGCCAGGTAGCGCCCGCAAAGCTTAAGCAGGCTGATGCCGAAGCTGGTAAGCTTGTTGTTGCTGACCTGGTCCTCCTCGCGCCAACTAATGGGGAAGAACAGCACGCGCTGCTTGAGCTGGCAGAGGGCGAGGATCATGCAGTCGTTAAAGTACAGTGTATCGGGGAATTTTTTGTAGTATTCGGTCTTGAGCGGCTCGACCGCGTAGAGGTTCAGCCCGCTGCCAAGGTCGGTGATAGCGCGGCCCGCCACAAGACTGAACAGCCAGTTGAAGCCGTAGTTGCCCACGACGCGTAAGGCACTGTAGCCCTTGATGCGGCTGCCCTTCATAAAGCGGGAGCCCAGGCAGCAATCGTAGTTTTTATACGTGCCATCGTTCAAGATGGGCAGCAAATCGGCAATTGCGCCCTGGTCGTCACCATGCAGCACGACCAGATGCTGGTAGCCGTGGGCGGCAGCGTAGCCGAACGCGACCTTGTGGCTGCCGCCGAGACCGTAGTTTTCATCGTTGCGCAAAAGGCGCACGGGCGCGGCCGGGTGGCGGGTCATCCAGTCCTGCACGGCGGCTTCGGTGCCATCGGTGGAGCGGTTGTTGACGACGATGCACTCCCCCACCCAAGGCAAAACACGCGGGTCCAGCAATTGCGACAACACGCGCGGCACCTGCTTTTCACAGTTGTAAGCGGGGATGAAAATGAGTAGTTTTTCCATGATTTGCTCCTGTTTGTGTGGGGGGTAGGTTTCGGTAATGGGAAGGTGGCACGGGGCGTCGGGAGACGCCGCCCCCTACGGGTGATTTTTAGTAAGCAATAAACAATAAGGTTGCAGCTATTGCAAGGTCACAATCCCTCAGTCAGCTTCGCTGACACCGCTTACGCGGCCGGACCCCTCTGTCGCTGCGCGACATCTCCCCACACTGTGGGGAGTCACCCTTTGCACAAGGGAGCCTTTACTCTACGTCATAGAGTTGTTTTGGCCCCGGAGGGGTCAATGTGGAGGGCGACGGAAAAGCGTTAAGAAAAATGCAGCACTCCTGCATTTTTTAGCTTTTTCGTTGACCGACCCCCGCTTTGGGGTTCTTAGGGGCGAGCAGCCCCTGGGCCGGGGATTGCGCGTAGCGCACGAGCGGGCCCGCTTTGCGGGATGGCGGCGCTTGTTGTGCGCCGCCAAGCGGCTGCCTCGGAACAGCGAGACTTTTTTCGCTTCCTTTTTTGGTCACAAAAAAGGAAGAACTACCGGAAGTATGACGTCCCCCCTGAGCGCGCCGCCGCAGGGTGGCGGCAAGCGGAAGTGCGGCAATAACAGCAGGGTCACAATCCCTCAGTCAGCTTCGCTGACACCGCTTACGCGGCCAGACCCCTCTGTCGCTGCGCGACATCTCCCCACGCTGTGGGGAGTCACCCTTTGCACAAGGGAGCCTTTAGTCGTCCCCTACCAAAAGGACCTGCAAACTGGCGCTGCCATGCGCCACCGTATAGCGGTCAACGATTGTAAAGCTCGCTTCCAGCCAGGAATGAAACTCCGCCATGTCGCGGACCTCGGCATCATCATACAAAATCACGCGGGGCTCCTTGTCCGGGACGTCCGCATAATACTGCTCGAACCGTGGGTCGCTGTCAGTGCCCGAGATGACCGACGCCTGCGCCACCTGCAGCGTGCCGTCGGCCATCAAAAAGCCCAGGCCGTGCTGCTCGCCGATGGCCTGCAAAATCGGCTGGCCCGCATAAGGCTGCAGCGCCTCGCAGAGACATTCCTGCATGTCGGCGGCTTTGGCGTCGGCGTAAATGCCCTTGGCCGGGCCGGTGGTGATGCGCACCAGCGGCGTGTCGGTGACATCGGCCGCTTTCCAGCCGGTGGTCTGCACGCACCAGACGCGGCAGACGAGCAAAAACGCCAGCATCGCGGCCAGGCAGAGCATGCCCTCGGCGCGGCGGGCCTTGGCATCGTCCGCATGGTTCACCAGCGCCAGCATACCGCAGACGGCGGGCCATGTCAAGTACATAAAGGTAGGAGCCAGTCCAAGCAGTGTCGAGCGCAGGATCATCGCGTACGCGGCCAGCCCCGGCAGGTAACCCAGCCAGAACAGCTCGGCATTGCCGGGCCGTCCCCGCCCCTGCCAGAACGCCCACGCCCCGGCCAGCACAACGACCGGCACAAACTGGCGCTCGTCAAGGCTGCCGTCCTTAACGGCGCGCAGCAGGCATTGCACGGCGGCCAGCGCTGCCCAAAAATTGAGCAGCCGCTCCGCCGTAATGGGCTGCCTTTTAATAAGGTAGAGTGCCGCGCTGAGGGCGGCGGACGCCAGCAGCGGCCAAAGCAGCGACCTGACGACGGTCAGCGCCTGGCCAGCCAGCAGAGCCATGCGCTCAGCGGTAGTAAAATTATACTGTGGGTCGTGCAAAATCAAAGTCAAACGGTCGAGCAGAATCGGAATGCTGAACCCGACGCCGGACAGCGCGTAAACCAAAAACGCCGCGCCGCACACCGCGCAGCTGCCCAGCAGCACCCACGCGCCGCGGGCTTTGGGCTCGCCGCGGCGCTTGCCCAAGATCAGCATGCCCACCCACAGCACGGCAAACGCGGCTGCGCTTTGCGGGAACGCCAGGTACCCGAAGCAGGCGCACACCGCGCCCAGCGGCACAAGCCAAAGCTGACGGCATCCGCGTGTGACATAGTGGTGCAGGCAGAGGAACGCCGCCAGCGTCCAATGGAACTGCTGGCCGGTGTAGTCCGGCCCGAGGAACCATTTGGGCACAAACGCAAACAGCACCAACGCCGCCAGCAGCGCGGCGGGCCTGCCGAGGTCGCGGCGGAACTCGCGGTAAAAAACATAACTCATGCCCGCCTTGCAGACCAGCACAACGAGCCGGAAGAACACCAGCACGCCGGTGGTGCCGCCCGTAATGCCGATAAACACAGCCAGCAGCGCAGCGGCAGGCAGGCTGGACAATTGATGCGGCTCCCACATGCTGTAAAACAGCCGGTCGCCGCTGACAAGGCGGTAGCCAAGGGAGAGCGCGTACTCCTCGTCGATCTCCAGCCCCACAAAGGCGCTGCGGACCATGACCACCAGCGAGGCGGCGCACAGCAGCGCAAAAAGCATCGGCACTATGCGGTTTTTATGGGTCTGCGCCATCAGGCGCCGCCCCCTTTCAAGGTTTTGTGCAGCAGGGTATCCCGCAGGCAGTACCAGTAGGGCAGGTAATTTTCGCAGAACGCGCCCCACTTGCGGCGCAGCCGGCTTTGCGGTTTTGCCTGTTTATTTTTTACCGCTGCTACGTCAAAGTAGCGGGATTTATCCCGCACGGTGATCTTTTGTTCAAACGGCATCTGCCAGCCCTCGGGGTACCAGTAGGCGGGGGGCAGCAGGCGGTAGTCGCTGCGCTCGGCCGCATAGCGGTTCAGTTGACTTTCATCGTGCCAAAGGGCGATGACATTTTGTTGCAGGTCAGCCTCGGTGCGGCGCTCCAACTCATGGCAGAGCGCAAGGAACGCCGGGGCCGTGCCGCCGTTCAGACCGCCCGAAACGTAATATTTTCCGCAATTATACGGAATGTACGCTGTACTTTTGGGGTTGCGGTCATAGCTGAAAAAGGGCGGCTTTTTATCCCAGAAGCCCGGCTGCTGGACAAGCAGCAGGTTTTCGCCCTGCGTGGGGCGGGGCAGAAATTCTTCCTCGGTGATGGTCTCGGTGCAGGTGAGGTTGGCGTTGAAGAAGAACAGATAGTCCATTTTGGACAGCGCTGCTTCCTGTGTCAAAAAGATAGAAAACCGCTTGAGGGTACTGTACGGCCAGGGGTAGGCTTCCTGGTAGATGCGGTGTACGCCGGGCGCGTCCTCGTACTCGATGGCGGGGGCATCGGTGAAAACGAAGTATTCTTTTTCGCAGCCCGGGAGGAATTTTTCCGCGAAGGTGCGGTAAAATTCCGGCCAGAACACCGTGTATTTGCCGGTGCAGATGTACAGCATGCCGACTTTCGTCATTCTGCTTTCCCCTTTCGTTTGAGTTTGGCTGCCAGTTTTTGCGCGTAGCTGCGCAGATAAGCAGCATCCCTGCCCCATCCGTAAACAGCCAGATTGATGGCGTTGGGCACGATGAGCACCACCAGCACGCGGGGCACCAGCCCCAGCCAGCCGCCGGGCATCCGGGCGCAAAGCGCGTAACTGCCGCCCATGCACGCCGCCAGCGTTACCAGATGCAGCGCCTGCGCGGCCAGATAGTGCGCCAGCCCACCCGCCATGTACCGGCGGAACACGACCACCACGCGGCCCGCCCACATGATGCAGTGCGCCACGACGGTGGCGATGAGCGCACCGGTGATATCGAACAGCGGGAACAAAATAAAGCTGAGGATCAGGTTGACCGCCGCCGAGCTGACCATGAACCACTGGTCCTGCTCAAAATGGCCGAGCACCGCGCGGTAGGAGCCAAGCATGCGGTGGTTCCAGCCGACGTACTCGTTCAGGCAGAACACCAGCACGAAGCTGAGCGGCAGCAGCCACCGCTCGCCCATCCAGGCACCCATGAACGGCTGGAACAGGCAAAAGTACGCCGCAGCGACAAAACTCGCAAACAGGTAGCTGAACAGGTCCAGGCCCCAGAACACCTGTTTATCGTGGTCGTTGGCGGCGGCGGACTTATCGTACACGATGTTGCCGATGGCCGCGGCAAAGCTGTCCATGACCTTATTGCCAAGGTCGGTGGCGCTGGTGGAGATGGTGGAGTAGTTGCCCAAGAAGGTCGTCTGCACCGAGCCGCCCATGCGCGAGGTGACGATGGTATCGGACGAGCCGTAGATGGTGTTGGAAAGGCGGTGTACCAAATAGTACCGCAGATCGTGGAAAATGCCAAGATCTTTAAAGTCTGCCAGCGTGACCCTGACATCCTTGACATAGGGGAAGTCCTTTTTGAACCGCCAGGCGATGAGCAGGTTGGCGCAGACGTTGAAGAAGATCGACACGCTGAAATACAGCACATAGTTGGGGTACCACATCGACACGGCGATCTTGGCCAGCGAGGTAAGGACGTTGCAGCAGAAGTCGATCTGGGTGCAGCGGTAGCCCTGCTGCGTGCAGGTGTACATCAGCCGCCGGGTGACAAGAAAATAACTGCACAGCGTCGAAACGACATTCAAGCCGTACACCGTGTAGCCGGTAGCCAGCGGCACGTCGGGCATGATCCACGGCAGGGCAGCCGCGCCGCACAGCGCCAGCAGCGCAATGACGCTGCCCACCGCACGGTAGGCCCACTTGTACATGGACATGTATTTGCTGATCTTTTCCTCGTTTTTGGCGGCGATCTGCTCATACAAGCGGTAGCTGATGACGCTGCCGACGCCGAACTCGGCGATCGAGAAAAAGTTGAACAGCTGGCTGACGACCTGTGAAGCCGTCGTGACCTGCGTGCCGAAGTTATCGACCAGCAGCCGCCGCGTGACCAGCCCCAGCAGCAGCAGCAGCAGGCTGGACCCGAGAGCGTAGGCCATATTTAATAATGTACGTTTGGTGCGCAAATGGGGTACCTCGTTATCTTTTTCTGCTGGCGATCCACAGCGTCAACCGCGGCCCAACCGTTTTCATCATGGTTTGGAACAATTTCCAGTCCTTCCGTGCGGCGACCTCGGTGCCGTGGGGGTACAGCGGGTGCAGGCGGCGCAGGCCGGGCAGGCAGGCTTTGCGCAGGGCGGCGTCCTTTACGGCGGCGGTACGGGCCTGCGGCCAAAATACATCGGCGGCGGCGTCCAGCATCACGGCGTAGACCTCGGGGCTGATCTTGCCCAACGCGGCCTGCGCGGCCAGATGGCGCTGTGCGGCGGCGATGGCCTCAAACCGTTTGGGCAGGTTTTTGGCGTCGGTCAAAAGGCTCCCCTGCCGCCCCACGCGGTAGTGGGTGAACACCACGTCCAAAAAATACAGCCGCGTGCAGTGGTTGAGCAGCATTAAATCAAACGGCCAGTCCTCGGCCCAGCACACGTCGTCCCAAAAACGGACGCCGGTGTCCGCCAGCCAGGCGCGGCGGATGCAGTATTTCCACACCGACCAGTGCCCGGCCTGGTACAAGCTTTTCAGGCGCGCGGCGTAGTCGCCGCTGTCAAACGGGCCGGGCAGCAGGCGCAGGCCGGTGTGCTCGGTCAGGGTGCCGTCGGGCTGCCACTCTAAATGTTTGCCGATGAACCAGTCAAAATCCGGGTGGGCGGCAAGCTCGCGGCGTAAGACTTCCAGCAGGCCGGGGGCCATGGCGTCGTCGCTGTCCAAAAACAGCACCCAATCGCCCTGCGCGGCGGCAAGCCCGGTGTTGCGGGCGTTGGCCAGCCCGCCGTTTTGCTGGTGGATCACCCGCAGGCCGGGGATCTCGGCCGCCAGCACATCGCAGATCTGGCCGCTGGTATCGGTAGAGCCGTCATCGACGAGGATGCACTCCCAATCCCTGGGGCCGGGCTGCTCGGCCACGCTTTTGACGCACGCCGCCAGATAGTTCTGCACATTATAAACCGGTACGATGATGGAAAACTGGGGCATGATGGTCTCCTTTTCATAGGACTTGCCTCCCTCTGTGAGGGAGGCGGCGCGGCGAAGCCGTGACGGAGGGAGAGAGCTTGCGGGGAGCAGCTCTCTCCCCCACCGCCTGCGGCGGAGCCCCCTCACAGAGGGGGCCGCTTTCTCTATTCTACTTCTATCAATTTCCATTCCGGCTGATACAGCGCGCTTTTTTTGGTGTGGGCATACCATTTTTCGGGGGCCAGCACCAGCCTGTCCGGTGCGGCGGCCAGGTACTGCGCCCACCAGCTGTAGGTAGAATTGCTGAGCACGAAGCCCCGGCACTGTGCCATCAGGGCCATATCCCCCACAGCCGTGCCGCGCGGGGCAAAGACGGCGGGCAGGCCGTGGGTATCCAGGTTTTCTCTGGCCCAGTCGATATCATCCGAAAACAGGAATAATGTTGCATCCGGGTGGGCAGCCTTGACAGCGGCCACGGCGCGGGCGTAGTAGGCCGGGGTGCAGACCTGCAGGATGGCGTTCTCGGGGCGGCAGTAGTCACCCCGGCGCAGATGCACCGCCACGGGGTACGCCGCAGCGGCAACGGCCTCGGCCACGGGGCCGGCGGGGGGTGCCTTGGGGCGCAGCTCAGCGCGGATCTCATCGGCAAAATCGTCGAAGTACCGCGCACTTTGGAAGTAGCCCCACGCCAGGAAATCCTTCGCGCCACCGCGCCTTGCGGGGGTGTAGCCGTCGGTGGCAAAGTGCAGGCCCAGCGCGTTCAAGGCCGGGGCGCAGCGGGCTTCAAACGGCTGCCAGTCGCGCGCCATCAGGCCCTTGCGCTGCTCGTACTTGATCATCAGCGCTTTGGCTGTGTTTTGCCGGGGCAGGTGCGCCTTGGCAAAGCCGGGGTCGGCAAGGAGCTTTACGTCGGGGCTTATGGACAAATCGTTCAGTGCGCAGACGGTGTGCGCGGGGGCGCCATCCCGCCAGTCCTGCCGGTCCAGCAGGGTGACGCCCTCGCCGCAGCGCAGGCCCAGTGCGCGGGCGAACGCGTAAATAAACATTTGATTGCCAAGGCCCCCGGCCAGTTCGGCGTAGATCATGCGCGGGCCCCCAATCTGTCGTACAGCTGTTCCATGCGGCGGGCGGCGGTTTTCAGCTCATAGCCCGCAGCCGCGAGGGTGGGCCAGTAGTCGGCATGGTCGCCGTGCGCGGCGATCCGGTTGGCCGTCGCGGCCCAATCGGCAAGCGGGGCGGAAAGCGGCAAAAAGTGTACAAGGTCGGTCACAGAGCCGTCATCCGGCACGTTGGTGGACGCCAAGCAGGGCACGCCGCAGGCCTGCGCCTCGACAAGCGTGACGGGGCTGCCCTCGAAATTGGACGGCAGCAGAAAGAGGTCGAACGCATTCATGAACGCAGGTACGTCCTTTTGCACGCCCGCGAACAGCACGCGGTCGGTCAGGCCGTGGCTGGCCGCAGCCGCACGCATCGGCTGTTCCATCTCGCCTGCGCCGACAAGCAGCAGCTTCCACGCGGGGTCGGTTTTCGCCATGGCGGCGAAAGCTTCGAGGAGGAATAGCGGATTTTTCTGGTGGTTGAGCCGCCCGACAAAGCCCGCGAGCTTGTCGGAATCGGTGATGCCCCAGGCCGCACGGGTGGCAGCGCGGGCGGCGGCGTCCGGGTAAAAACGGGTCTGGTCGACAGCGTTGCAGGCCACCGCAAAATTGGGCTTGCGGTCGATGTGGTCGCCGAACACGAACCGCCCGGCCGCGACACCGCAGCCCAAAAAGTAATCGGCAAACAGCTGGTAAACGCCATGCGCGGCGCGCCAGGTCAGCGTCATGGGCGGATAGACGATGTGGCTGTGCACGATGATCTTGGCACGCGGGCAGAGCGCGCGCATCATGCCGCAGACCGGCGCGCCGACCTTGCTGGCCGTGTGGTAGTGGATAATATCATAATTATTATGACTTTTCAAGTGGTCATACAGGGCCTTGATGCGATCCCTTTTATGGTCCGGCACGCCGATGATGGTGACCCCATGGGCGATGAGGGCAGGGGCCGTACTGGCCTGGTCTGCCGGGCAAAGGCCCACAAACAGGTCAACTTTATATTTAGTTGTATCCAGATTCAGCAGCAGGTTTTGCACATAACGCTGTACGCCGCTTTGCACACCAAGATGGTTGCTGATCATGAGAATACGCATAGGTTTGTCCTTTTTGCTTTTGATTTTGGTTTTCCGCTTTCGTTTGCCGCCACCTTGCGGCGGCTCACTCGGGTTAGCGTCATTCTTCCGATAGATGTTCCTTTTGGAACCCCAAAAGGAACCGAAAAGGGTCCCGCTACTTCCGATAGCGCGGGAGGCCCGGCTTAGGGGCGCTTGGGTTCGCGCTTTGCGCGAACGCTTCGCAAGCGCGCCCCTAAGAACCCAAGAGCGGACGGACTGGCCCCTGCCCGGGGCCAACACTCTACAATGGCTAGGTACGAAATTTCTACTTTTTTGTTTTCTACTCCCGGCTGTTTGTAGGGGGTGATGCTTGCATCGCCCCGCAAATAGGCACCTACCCGGGGCAGGCCGATGACGAGCATCGGCCCCTACAGGGTGAGGTAGAGTTATTTTGGCCCCAGAGGGGTCAATGTGGAGAGAAGTGAAAAAGCGTGAAGAAAAACGCAGCACTCCTGCGTTTTTTAGCTTTTTTACTTCTCGACCTCCTCTTTGGGGTTCTTAGGGGCGAGCAGCCCCTAAGGCGGGGTCCGCTGCCCCGCAACAGCGGGACTTTTTCGCTTCCTTTTTGGTCACAAAAAGGAAGTACTAGAGGCAGTAACCCATTATATTGGAAGGGTTGCCGCAGGGTGGCAACCCTGACGTACTACCAATAGCTTCCGCCTTCGACCTTTTCTTTGTGCGCCAAGCCCTCCTCGGGCCGCACCCAGGCATCGTTATAAAGCTTGCTGATGATCGGGTGGTCGTCCCACCGCTTGCCGCGGATGCCGAAAAGCAGCTGCAGCGCGCCGCTCATCTGGACGGCGACGTGGCCCGTGTCGCGGGCATGGGCCGCCAGCGGCAGGCCGTAGGCACCGGCCCCGATGATGGCAACATCGTACGGTGCAGCGTCCATTTCCTGCTCCATCGCGGCCAGTGCGTCAAACCAGCTGGCGTAACCGGTGTCGGCCCCGGCCAGGCCCTGCACGGCCTGTACGATGCGCAGGTCGGCAAACGCGGGCAAAATCTCCGTGCCGGGGAAAAGCTGCTCCCGCCGCGCATATTGTCGCTGTATCGTATTTTTAAACGGATGCACCACCAGCACCCGCTTGCCGGCCAGCGCTGCGCTCCACGGGTGGGGGTGGTAGTACGGCTCCAGCGCGCGCAGTTTGGTGTAGCAGGTGGCGGGGCCGCAGCCGCGCACGACCTCGCGCTCGGCCCCCACGTTCCAGAGGGCCAGCAGGTCAGCGGTGTGGGCACATTCGATGTAGGTACGGCAAAATTTTGCCAACGTGGCGTCATCGGTCGGGAACACGCCGGACAGGTTGCGGATGTCCTGCCGCGTCCTTTCGGCAAAGCCCGTGCCGCCGTTTTGCAGGTAGTCGGCGGCGGTGCGCATCTCAGTCGCGCCGCAGCGGGCCGCCATGTAGGGTGCACCTGCCGTGACAGCGGCGGTGATGGCGTTGTTGCCATCCTCGGCAGAAAGGATCGTCAGGCCGCGATATTTCATTGCAAAACGCAGGCTGCGGTAAACGTCTGCCGCCTTCTGCACCAGTTTGTTGTCGTTATCCATGGCGGTTCCCCTTAGCAGGCAGCAGCGTCAGCGCCAGCTCGGCGCTGTTCTGCCACAAAAAATGTTCGTTGATACGTCGCTGCGCGGCCGCGCCCATCTCGGGCGTGATGCGCTCCAGTGCTTCGGCCAGCGCGGGCACCGTGGGGCACAGCCAGCCGCTGATGCCGTCCTCGATGATAAGATCCGGCCCCGGCGCATGGCGGGCCACCGGCGGGCAGCCCGCAAACATCGCTTCCAGCAGGCTCATGCCGAAAATCTCCTGGTCGTTCAAATTCACAAAAGCATCGCAGGCATGATAATAAACATGCACCGACTCGTTGGGCAGTCTGGGGATCATGCGGCAGCGCGCGGCCAGGCCACGGGCGTCCAGCAGGCGGGCCAGCTCGGCCCCCTGGCTGCCTTGCCCGATGATGACAGCCTGCCAGCCGGGCGCAGCTTCGAGCAGCGGCACCAGATCCAGCGGGCGCTTGTAGGCATCCAGCCGCCCCACAAAGCAAAAAATCTTCGCGTCTACGTCCAGTTTCAGGGCGCGGCGCAGTTCGGCTCTGGTGCCGGGCACATCGGGGATGATGGCGGTATCCAGCCCCACGGGCATCAGCCCGGCGCAGGGCACGCCCAGACTTTGCAGCTCGGCGGCGACGGCCGGTGTTTTGGCGTAGGTAGGCGTTTTTTTATAAATTGCCAGGTTGCGGCGCAGCAGCAGGTCCATCACGGCGCGCACGGCGGCGTGGGTGGAGGTGCTTTTCAGCGCGCCAAGCTGGCTGTAAAATACGATGCCGTGCCTGCGGCAAAAGCGGTAGAGCGACGGCACGCCGGGCGAATTGTCACCCATGACGTGGACGGCGTCGACCTGCTCCTCCAGCAGCACCTGCCAGCTGGGAAAGAACGCCTGTGCGCCCAATTTCCGCACCGGCAGATAGTAGATCCTGATATTCGGCTCGGGGTTTTCCACCGTGGGGGCCTTGGCGTCCGGCGCGGGGTACAGCACCACGGCGCGGCAGCCAAGCGCGGCAAACGCGCGGGCAAGGCCGACCTCCTGCCGGTTATACAGGCCCTTCTGGCCCGAGGGGCCGCAGTAAAACTGCGGTATAGCGATCGTTTTCATTCCTTGGTTGGTTCCTCTTCCTCGTCGCTGGGCGGCGTCAGCTTGGGCAGGCGGGCCAGGTAGCGCGCGTCGATGACCTCGAGCACCTCGTCCCGGCTGTAGGTGTGGATGCCGACGATATCCTCGCCCCGCAGGCCGGTGATGGTCACGTTATGGGGCATGGCGGCGCAAAGCGGCACCTCGCTGCTGCCGCGGCGGGCAAAAAACTGTAAATAGACGCCATAATCCACCTTGGTGCTGACCTGCGTGGCGTGGATGACCTGCCCGCCCAAGGCAAACAGCGGCCCGGCGTTGCGGCTGGTCAGGTCGTTTTCGCGGTGCTGCAGGTTGTAGGTTTCATCCGGCAGCAGGGCAAACGGCGCAGCGGGGGCGGCGGGTTCCGGCTCGGTGCCCGGCACAGGGTCAAGCGGAGCCTCGGCGCGGCGCAGCACAAAGCGGCGGTAGCGCACCCAGAGCTGGTTTTCGGGCAGGGTTTCGCTGCAAAGCAGGGTCAGCTCATCGGGCGTGCGGTTGACCAAGATCGTATCGCAAAGCTCGGCGTCGACGGGAAAGCGCTGCACAAGCTCCCACTCGGCGGGGAATTTTTTGCAGCGGTAGATGCGCAGGCTGTGGTCGCTGCCGGTCTCGGGGATCATCCAGATCGCGCCGTTCCAGTCGAACACCGTGGGGAACGAGAGGTGAAAGTCCTCTTGCAGCGCGACCTGCCACGCCCCTGGCGTGCCGTCGTCGTGCAGCTCGCAGACCTCAATGCGGCCCAGGCCGGTAGAGAGGTCCATCGCCTCGGCGTAGAGCCAGCGGCGGCCATCGCGGTGGTAGAGCAGCGGGTCGGCGTACCAGAAGCCGGGGCGGGCGGGCAGCATCGTGTAGGCGGTGCCGCCCAGTGCAGGCAGCGGGTCGGTCCCCTCGGCCCTGGGGACGGGGCGCACGGCGATGGTGTAAATTTCTTTTTCACCCGTCAGCTTGCGCAGCAGCCGTTTGGGCGGGATATGCAAAGCGCGGTAGAGCTGGTTCATTTAGTCGTTCCTTTTGTATAAAAACGCATGAGAGCGTTATAATTTTCTTCTTCACTGTAGGTGCTGCGGGCGCGGGCGGCAATGGCATTGCAGTCAAAGCTCATTTGACCAAGCGCGCGCACCGCCCCGGCCAAGGCGTTGGCATCACCGGGGGTAAAGCGCAGGCCATCCACGCCCGGCTGGACCGACGCCCCCACATTGCCCAGGTCGCTGGCCAGCACCGGGGTGCCCAGGGCGTGGGCCTCGGCGGGGACGAGGGCGAAGCTTTCGTAGCAAAGGCTGGCGGCGACCACGGCGCGGCTTTCGGCCATGCGGGCGTGGAGTTCCGTGCGCGAAAGCTGGCCTAAAAAGCGTACATTCGGCAAATTTTGCGCACGCGCCCAGTCGCCAAGCGGCCCCTCGCCCGCCACCAGCAGCGTGGGGGCGGCATCGCCAAGCAGCCGCCAGGCTTCGAGCACGGTGCGCAGGCCCTTGAGTTCCTCGAGCCGACCGGCGAAAAGCATCTGGTTTTTGCGCGGCTCCCACGGGGTGACGGGGCCGTCCGGCACGCAGACCGGGTTGGGCTTGACGACAAGGCGGTCGGCGTCGAACATCGGGTGCAGGCGGTTAAATTCCAGCAGCTTCCGGCGGTCAAACTCGGTCAGCGCCACCATCGTGACGCCGCGCCAGGTGCCCAAAAGCCGGTGCAGCCCGTAGGCGACAGCGACGACGAGCGTTTGCGCCAGGCTGCCGCGGTAGCAGCGGTGGCGCACGGCGCAGGCCAGGCCGTGATGGGGGCAGTCCTCGCAGACCTGACCGCCGCGCAGCAGAATGCCGTTGGGGCAGAACAGGCGGAAGTTGTGCAGCGTCTGCACGACGGGCACACCGGTGTGTTTGGCGGCGCGCACCACAGCGGGGCTGAGCAGCAGCAGCGTGTTGTGAATATGCACAGCATCGACGTTTTTTGTTTGAATGATGCGCTTGACATCGTGCGCGGCGGCGCGGTTCCAGACGGCATGCAGGGGCAAGAGGGCTTTGGGCAGGCCGTGGGCGGCTTCCTCATTGCTGCGCTCGTACACGAGGACCTCGTGGCCGTGGCGCTCGAGCATGGCGCGCTCAGCCGCAAAGACGGCATCCTCGCCGCCCGGCAGGCGGTAATGGCAATGCACGAGGAGAATTTTCACCGCGAGAGGCCCCCTTTGTCTGCGTTTTTGGCCCAGATGGGTATAGATGAGCTATTATGTTATTATAACCTTTTTTGGGGGTGGGTGCAAGATGTTTTGGGGCTTGCGGCACGGTTCGCGCGCACCAGAAGCCGCCACCTTGCGGCGGCTTCCTTTTATAATGGGCTGCCGCCCACTAAAAAAGGACGTTGCCGCAAGGTGGCAACGTCCGCAGAAAGGGCACTATTAAGAATCCAGCTCCGCATCGCGCTTGGCTTTGATCTGGCGTTCCAGGTCAAAGGCCTTGTCCAGTACGGGGTAGATCGCCTGCATGGTCAGCAGGGCGGGGAGCCAGAACCCGGTGATGAGCAACGCAAAACCGCTGATGGGCCACAGCAGCAGAATGACGATCCAGTACACAAACTGCCACAAAACGCCCAACGCCGCGCGGGGCAGGTAGCCCAAAAACAGGAAGAGCGAATTTTTCAGCATCCCGGCAAAGGGCATTTCCAGCAGCGCGACCTGGGCAAACAAAAACTCAGCCAGGCCCAGCAGCAAAAACAGGCCCACGGCCAGCAGCGCACCCGGCACCACGCCGGCAGAGATATCGTAGTGGAACACTGTGAAGATCTGCATAGCCAGCAGCAGGCCGCCGATGGCCCCGGGCAGCAGCGACGCCTTCGCGTTGCGTTTCCAGGCACGGCGGTAGGTCGTCCACCAGAAGCCCGGCTCATCGCGCAGGCTGCGCAGAATGGTATCCAGCAGGCCGCACAGCTGGGGCGCGGCGATCATACCGCCCAACACGCCCGCCAGCAGCAGCGGCACCAGCGAGTGGGTAGCGACCGCGAACCACACGCCCAGCACAAACGGCATAGCGCTGGCCAGCGCCAGCATACCCGCGAGGTAAAACGAGACAAAATCGCGGCCCAGCATTTCAAAAAAGCGGGCGGGGCCCTTTTTGCGGGGGGCGTCCGGCGATACCCCGGGGCCGGGGCGGTCAAAGTGGAAGTTGAACAAAGCCATTTTGGGTTTTTCTCCTTTGCATCCGGGCAGGTTGTCACGGATTTAACATTGTTATCAGTATTGTAGCACGATGGCGGGAGAGTTGCAATGATTTAACAAAAAAGATACGGTTTTGCGGGCCGCTGCAAGCCCCCGCCCCTGCGGGAGCGCGGCAGCCCGTAAAAAAGGCACGCCCATAAAAAAGGCGTGCCTGCGTTATCAATCGTTGTGGGTGCGGGCTTCGGTGGTGTGGAGCTCGGGGGCGTAGAGGTGGTAATTGAGCAGATAACGGCCATGGGCGGGCATGCGGTAGAATGCCGCCTTGATGCGCTCCAGCGGGGTGTTGCCGTGCTCGGCGCTGCTGTTGCCGCAGATCAGCAGCACGTACTGGGTCTCGCTGTAGCGGGCCAGGGCGTCGCAGCGGCACAGGCTCTTGTTGATCAGCTCGCCCAGATGGTCCATCATCGCGCCGGTCTCCTCGGGGTCGGTGTTCTGCGCCGGGGTGACGGTAAGCAGTGCCAGGTAGACCGGGATGCCAAAGCGCGCCTGCACGCCGCGCTGCAAGTGGTAGATCTGGCGGAAGGTTTCAAACGTGCAGTACACCGCGCCGGGGGTGTCGTCGGCGGGCAATTTCTCGGCCAAGCGGGTGATGTCATTTTCCAGGTTGCGGTCAGCCTGGCGGGCCTGGCGGGAGACAACGCCCACGCGCTCCGGCTCGACGGCATAATGCAGGCAGCCCATCGCGTTGCCGCGGCGGGTCAGCTCCTGCGCTTCGTCGTGGCGGCCCAGGGCCTCCAGCGCCTGGATCATCTCGAGGTACAAGCGCTCCTCGTAGGGGTCCAGTTCAATGGCGCGGCGGCAGAGCTTGACGATGCGCTCGTTCTCGCCCTTGCGCTTGCAGGCTTCCAGCACCTGGAACAGCGCAATGCGGTACTGCGCATGCAGGCCCAGGCTGCGGAACTCGACCCAGGACTCGTTGCAGGAAAGCGGCAGCAGACGGCCGGCGTACAGCTCCAGCACGCGCTCGTAACGGGCGACGGCGGCGGAGGGGTTCAGCTGGCGGCGGGCCTCTTCCATCAGGGCTTCCATCTCAAACACGTCGATACGGCATTCCAGCGCGGGGTTCCACTGGTAGTAGCCGCGGCTGGTGAGGATGCAGTTCTCCATCGTCTGCAGGCCCTCGGCTTCGATCATGTTGCGGAAGCGGTGCATGATCGCGCGCAGCGCCATATCGGGGTTGGTGGAACGCTCGCCGTTCCACAGGGTATCCGTCAGTTCCTTGTGGGTGACTTTTTCGCCCTTTTGCAGCACCAGATACTGCACCAGCATCGTGGCCTTGCGGGACTGGTTCAGCGCGGCAAGCACCGGCTTGCCGTCCATAAGGATCTCGAATTTTCCGAGCATCCGGATCTCAATATCTGCCATGGCAAACTCTCCTGTGCATTTATATCGTTTCCTGGGGAAATCTTATATAGGTATTTAATCTAGTATACTGTGTTTTTATCCGATTGTCTAGTGGTCAGGCAGCCATTTTTTATTGAAATTCCGGGCTGCCCGGCAGCGGGATAACGGCGGTGTGGGTGTAGATATCGGTATTGGTGGCAGGGTCGGCGACGGTCAGCTGCAGGGTCAGCGAGGTAAGGTGGACCTTGCCGGTGGCGGCATCCTTTTCCCAGCCGCGGGCGTAGAATTTCAGCTTGGAGATGACCAACCCCATATAATCACCGTTGGGGTAGGCGGTGGTGTAGGCGTAGATGGGATATTTCGCGGTGAGAGTTTCGTCGGGCGGGTTGGCAGCCGTCCTGTAAAAGCGCATGTGCAGGTAGCCGTCCAGCGCGGCAAAGCTGGTGTCGGCCGGGTCGTACAGCGTTTTCGTGGTGGTGGTCTTGTCGGCATTTTTGACCGTTGCTTCCAGCTTGGGCACGTAACCGGCGTCCAGCACTTCAAAATAGTCGGTCGTCACGGTAAAGCGCAGGGCGGTGCCCTCGGTTGCACGGGTCGCCGCTTGCAGCACGGTGTCCGCCGTGGCCTCGTCCTCCGACGCAGGAAGGATGGCAAGGGTACCATCGGCATTGGCCAGTTCGCCGCGAATGGTCTCGGTCAGGGCATCGGCCAGGTTCTGGGCGCGGGTAAGCTGCTGCACCGAGATATACGCCTCGGCGCTGGGCTTGACCAGTGTGACCGCCGCCACGCCGAACAGCGCCAGCAGCACCAGGCAGACCATCAACTCAACGAGGGTCGTTCCTTTTTTATTGTTCAGCGGGGTGGTCATGGGGTGGTGTCCTCTTTGTTGTCGGCCGGGTAGTATTTGGCGTCCTTGTAGTAGCGGGTAAAGGTGTGGGCCGCACCGTTTTCGGTGGTGGTTTCCTTGGTTTGCAGCTGGACATTTTGGACGGTGAAGCTGCCGAAATTCAGCGTCGTTTCGTCGCCGGGGGTCCATTCTACCTTGTCCCCGGTGGCGGGGTAAAGCTCCCCGGTCAGGGTATAGGCGTTGTCCCGCGTGGTCTGTGCCTGCACCGAGGCCCGCCGGGCGAACCGCAGCGAAACGGTGAACAGCGCCAGAAACAGCATGAGCAGCACAAAGGCCACCAGCACCTCCACGATGGTCTCGCCGCGCTGATTTTGCAAGGCTTGCCTGAGTTTTTTCATTCGCGGTCCTCCTTAGTCGTTCGAGGTGATGCGGGTGAAGGTGCAGCCGTAGACTGTGCCGTCCTCGATATGGTAGCGCATGTGCAGGGTGGTATTGCTGTTGTTATAAACTTTAAGCTCCTGATTTGCCGCGTTTATAAAACGCAGATAGGGGCTTGTACCCTCGCTTTGGTAGTCTTTAAACGTCCACTGGGCGGCGGTGTCGTCCATCGTGTAGTAGATTTTGTACTTGCCGGTATGGCGGTATTTGCGCGTAACAGCGTAGCTTTCCCCGTCCTTTGTGACCTTTACCGTTACGGTGATGTCATAATCCGCAAGGCCGTTTTCCTCGTAGGACTGCTCGCGGCTTTTCATGACTTCGCTCAGGTTTTGCAGGTCTGTGTTGGACGCAATATCATACGATATCAAAATATTTCTGTCGCTGGTGCTTTCGTCGGCGGTCTCGCCGTAGGCTTCGCTCAGGGTCTTGCGCAGGGTGACGGTCAGCTCGTCCGCACCCGCCGGGGCCTGCAGGGTAAAGGTATGGTCAGTGTCCTCGCCATAGACATTTTTTATGCCGCCCTTGCGGACATAGGTGTTGTTGATGAAATAGCCAAGGCTGCCGTCGTCGTTGGCGGTGCCGTCCGCGTTCAGGCCGGTATAATGCAGCAGCTCCTGTTCCAGCACATCGGAAAAGCTGGCGGCAAGCTCGTAGACGTCCTGCTCGGGCAGCTGGCGGTCCGCGTTGGACAGCATCAGGGATGCCGCATACACAAGGGCAGCAGCCAGCGCCACAAACAGCGCGCCCAGGCACAGGACCAGTATCATGGCAAAGCCCTGCTGGCCGTGCAGCGGGTCGTTGCGTTTTTGGGGCATGGTGCGCCCTCCTTTCTGGAAAGTATCGGGGTCAGGCGGCCGGGGCGGCCATCTCGGGGGTGGCAGACGGCACCCCTGCCCCGGCATCATCTGCCGGGGTGCTTTCTGCGTTTTGCACGGGTTGGGTGTTCAGGGGGGCCAGGGCCATCAGCGCCACCGGGTCAGCGCCGGTAAGCAGCGTCCGGTTGGGCAGGGGCACGGCCAGCGCTTCCGAGTTGGTGGTCCGCGTATCATCGCCCACGGCCCAGACGGTTACTTCTGCCGTGAAGCAGGCGGGCACGGTCATGTCCTTATCGCTCTCGGCGGGGTCGACCATATCGGGCAGGGTGACAAGGTAGCCGAACGAGCCATCCAGCAGCGTTGCTTCGCGCAGGGTGGGCACGGCGGCAATGTGGTAGATGGGGTTATCGCCGTTCATCTCGTGGTGGCCGGTGAGGGTGACGGGGGCAGACACACGCGTTGTTTCCTCTGTCTTGTTCCCCTCTTCATCCAGCACAGGCTGCTCCACAATGCTCAAATCGTACCCCAGCACATTGCCGTCGCCGTCCGTGATGCAGGCATCGGCGGTGATGTCGAGCCAATCGTCGGGGTTGTCTGCTTCTTTACCGGCGGGCAGCTTTTCCACCTTCAAAATCTGCCCGCGGTGCGTAACTACGACCTCGTTGTCCTCGTCGTCCGTGTCCATCACATCCTCGGGCGCAACGGTAAAGCGGATCTCATACCCCGCCTTGTTGGGGTCGTCGGGCATGCTCTCGGCGGGCGTTACGTGGAGCTGATAGGTCGTGGCAAAGCTGCGGGTGGTGCCGTTCTGGGTGTACCCGTTTACGGCGGGCCACTGCACGGCGTACTGGGTAATGGTGATAGCATCGGCGGACGGGTTCCAGGCGTTGCCCTCGCCGTCGAACAGGGCGCCCTGCACGGTGGACGTTACCGCCGTCAGGCTGGTAAGGCCGTCCTTTTCGGGCTTGTCGAGCTGGATCTTGGGCAGCTGCAAGGCCTCGCCCGGCAGATAGAACGTCCAGCCGGAGGATATTTCCGCCGACCCGCTGTTGGGCACCATGGCGCGCAGGGCGGGCAGCAGGTAGCGGTTGGCATCGGTGGGCTGCATGGTAAAGCCCTCGGTGTTGGGCGTGACCGTGTAGGACACGGTGGTGCCGCTCGTCCGGGTCTCGCTGCCCACGGTGCGGTCGGCGTTGGGGATCATCAGCGTCGCGGGCGCAAGGGCTGCGTTCAGGGCGTCCAGGTCGGCCTTGCTGTGGGTGTTCATCCAGGTCTTGGCCAGCATGCAGGCGTTCTGGTACGCGTCAGCGTTATCAAACAGGTAGCCGGTAAAGAAGTAGCCGGCCGCGCTGCTGTCGCTGACCGTCATTTCAATGGTCATTTCAATGGTCAGTTCCTGGCAGAAGGTATTCATCAGCGGCAGGGCGTCGGCAGGGGCCTTGCCCGTCCAGTTGAACGTTACACCGCTGATTTGCGGCACATCCGTGCGGGAAACAATGGTCTGCGCCGCGCTTTCCTCGCCGTTGGGGCTGCGCAGCACGTCGGTGCTGCCCTCCTTCGGGCAGGCCACGACGTAGAACACCAGCTTTTTGCCCTGATAGGCTTCGAGGTCGACGACCGTCTGCGTGCCGGTGATGGCCTGCACCTTGCCGTCGGCATCCAGATCCGCCGGGTGCAGCTCAAACGCCGCGCCGAGGCTGCCGTCCTCTGCCTGCTCACGCGCCCACAGCTCGTAATGGTCGACGCGGTCATCGGCCACGGCGGGCCAGATGATGCGGTAGCGGAGCTGCTCGGCGTTGGTGGGGTCGTCGGGGACAAACTGGTCCGGCTGGCCGACCTGCCGCAGGCGGCGCAGCACGGTGTAGGTGGCGCTGTCCGCCGCGCCGATGACATTGCTGCCGGTGGTATCGCGGGTGACGCGCAGGCGCACCTTATCAAAGCGCCAGCTGTTGCTGCCGTTGGTCTTATCGGCGTCGGTCGCCAGGTTTTTATCAATATTCAACGTGTAGCGGTAGGTTTGTGTAGCCGGGTCGTACTGTACCTGGCTGTTGGCACCGGCAGGCAGGGCGATGGTCTCCTCGGTGGTATGCACAGTGCCGTTGGCGTCGGTGCTTTCGTTCACGCCGTACAGGGTCAGCTTGTAGCGGGTGCTGTTTTCCGTCGTCTCGTCCGGCTGGGTCCAGGTAAAGGTGTAGACAAGCTGGTTGCTTTCGTTGAGAAGATAGGTTGCTTCTTCCGCCAGTTGGGGGGCGCGCTCGACCCGGATCGTGCTGGTGTAATAAAGGATCTGTTTATTGCTGTTGGCGCACCCTGCCCAGGTATTATCCGCTGTCGCGTCCTTGTTGGCAAAGTAAAGCGGCGTCAGGTGGCTATACGTATAGCTGCCGTCACTTTGGCGGATAATTTCCATACCGCTGTACCATGCTGCCGGGCGATTGCTGCCGCCGATGCCAATGGCATCCACAGCTTCCTCTATGGTTGCATCCCAGCGGGTAACAACATCGCCCAGGCCACTGTTGACAGGCACGGCCACAACGACCCAGCTGTCGTAATCCGTTAGCGTGTTGACCGGCAGATTGCTGAAGCGGAAGGTCGTACTGCTGTTGGGCACAGCCTGCTCACGCGCAGCAAGGGTGATATACTGGCCGTACAGCGCCGCACCGGAAGTACCCTCGCCGCCAATGCGGTCCGCACCGATATAACGGCCCATCAGCATAACGCGGTAGGTAGGCAGCACACCACTGACAGTAGGATTGAAACTAAGCGTTGCGGTGAAGGTCAGATCGTCGATGGTTCTGCCGGTAACACTGACAGCCGACGCGCTGATATCTGCTAATCCGCCCTCCGCCAGACCGGGGTTGCCGGAAGTGCCAGTTAAAGCAGACTTTGCATCAACTTTTGGCACATAAACGGTTTCGTCATATTGGGCCGAGCGCATGTAGTCATTGTCGCTCGACGTTGCCTGGGCGCGTAAAATCTGGTGGGAGCCAAGGCTATTCGGGCTCAGTACACGGGGGCTGTAGTTAGTATTGGTAAAGGTGTAGTCACTGCCCGTCTGGGTAGTGCCGCTGTAGGTGCGGGCTGTGACAGTCCAGTTTTGCAGGCCCGGTGTGCCATCGGCATTTTGCATCAAGGCATTGTAGGTGTCGGCATTTTTCAGCACCAGCACCTGGCTGAAACCGTTGTCGCTGTTTTTGACCAAGCGCACTTCCAAATCAGGGGTAGGCAGGGTCTTGTAGAAGTTGGCCGGTTTTGTCAGGTGTACAGCCTCACCGTCACCTTTGGTGTTTACGCCCTTGACCTCGACATTGAAACTGCCGGTCCATTCTTCCTTGCCCTCAAACGTAAATCGTTTCTCGTAGACGTCTGACCAATCAATGAGGGTTTCGCCCTCAGTACCGTCGTCGTTGACCGCATAAACACGCAGTTTATAATAAGTAGGGTCGCCGGTGGCGGGCTTATCCCAGGTAATGGTATAGCGGCCGTAGACATTCTTTGTATCGTCGCTCTTGGTCACTTTCAGGTTTTGCGGCGCACTGGGGCGGGCGGTATCCAGCAGGTAGGTATAATAGTTTTGCAGGGTTTCGTCGGTGATGTCAGCCATCGAAGCATAGGTGTTGTCACCGCTTTCGTCAAACAGCAGCAAAATTTCACCTGCATAGTTTTGGCTGGTGTTTCCGTCGCCATCCTTATAGTTTTTGTTCGTCAGCAAGCGCTTGCTGGCCGGGTCGTACCAGTGGCCGTTTGCTTCGCTTTCCAGCCGGATCTTGACATTGTCACTCTTGATTTTCGAACGATCAACAGTATAATCCAAGGTCGTAGTTTTTGTTTCCGGGCCGCGCAGCCTTGCGCCAAAGTAAACATGATTGTTGGAAAGGACATTTCCCTTTTCGTCCGTATACGTATCTGCCGTTGTATTGGCCGCGTTATCTATACCAGCCCACAGGCGGCGGGCCTGAATCCAGGCATTTTCCTTGTCGTCGTTTCCGTTTAAAGCGCCCCCAAAATCATTATTGGTCGCAGGGTCTGTGCGATCCAGCTGTGTCAAGCCTTCCATACCCCATCCGCTACTCGTTTGCCAGAAGCTGTACTTATCCATATAGTAGTTATTGGAGCCAGTAACGGCGTCGGATACATCGCTGAAGGTAACGGCACGTCGCACACCACCACTATAATCCCCCACCAGCGTAAAGCAGTTAGTAATCGTGGTTTTCTTCATGCCCCACTCGCTGTTATACGGGTTTCCGCGGTTGCCGAAGATACCTGCCGTGATATTACCACAATCCAAGTTATAGCAATAGTTGCGGCAGCGGTCAATATTGACTTCGACATTGGGGATGACCTCATACGGGCCAATATAAGAGAAAATACCGACGGCCATGCTGTTTGCGCGCAGTTTCACATTGGAACCGGTGGCGCACTCAACAATGTTGATGGTCATGGCATCGTCTTTCTTTTGCATCTGCACCTTGCCAAAGATACCGCCAACATCGTTGGCACCATTGGTCACGATGCGCACGCTGCCGTAGTTCCGGCATTTGTACAGATTGACCGCAGTACCGGCAACCGGGCTGTTGAAATAACCCGCCACACCACCGACGGTGCCGGAGTCTTTACCGTTATTGGAGTTGGTAGCAATAGTGCCAAAGTTGAAGCAGTTATCCAGCGTACCGCCGTAGCCCAGCCAGTAGGCCAGCACGCCGCCCACGTTATTGGAACGGCTGTTGAACACCGTACCAAGGTTGACACAGTTTTTCAGCGTCCACAAATCGCCGGTGCGGTTCTGCTGCGTACCAATGACGCCGCCCACATAGTTATTGGCCGAAAGGTCGAAGTTTGTGGTGGAATAGCGGTCGTTGCTAGCGTTGGTGTCGTCGTCGGGGGTGTTTTGGGTACCGCGCACAAACCGGCGCACGGCAGCAAGGTTGACAAGGCCGCTGGTGGAGTCGGCGTTGGATTCGTTCTGGCCGATGATGCCGCCCACGGCGCCCCAGCTTTGGTTGATATTGTCAGCGTAGACAAACCACTGGCCGCTGGCGCTGTCGGAGATTTGTCCCGTTACATCGTTAAAGCCGGTAATGCCGCCCAGGTAGCCGTTGGCAAAGCTGCCCCGGGTATCCCCGCCTTTCAGCGTGATTTTCAGCTGGTTTTTGGTGTTGCTCTTGGAGACTTCATCCACGCCCTGCAGGGCCTTGAACTTCGTCACCAGTGCAGCTTCGTCGGCGCTCTGGGTGGCCTGCGGCTTGCTGCCGGCATCCCCGGTGTAGGTGGCGTTGGTCAGCACGCGGACCATGGCGTTCAGGTTGGCGTTCCGGGCGGCGGTATCCACCTCGGTGGTGGTGGTGCCGTCTGCATCCTTTTTATAGGGCACGGCCAGCCAGTCGTTGATTTGCTGCACGAGGGCCTTCGTATCCTTGCCGCCGCTGGTGGTGATGCTGCCGCTGTTGGAGCCTGCCACGCCGCCCACAAAGCCGCCATGCGCGGTGATCGTGCTGCGGGTGCTGTCGGTGGCGATCAGGCTGTTTTCGAACTTGCCGCTGTTGCGGCCCACGATGCCGCCGATGTGCGCGGCGTTTGCCATCTTGGTGGCAGCGTCCTGGCTGGCGCCCACGTTGGACGCGCCCTGCACGTGCAGCGTAATGTGGTTGACCGTGCAGCCCTGCACGGTACCGTTGTTGCTGCCCGCGATGCCGCCGACCGTGCTGCCGACGACGTTGATGCCGCTGCCGTCCCCGATGGCGCCCTGATAGGTACACTGAACCAGAGCACCGCTGTTACTGCCGACAACGCCGCCCAGGCTGCAATATTTGTCCATGTTTTGGGTCAGGTCGGTTTCGACCGTAACCGCGCCGACAGTGCCGACGTTCTCGCCCACGGCGCCGCCCGCCGTTACGGTGTTGGCGGTGGCGGTCAGGTGGGAGAAATCGAGGGTTTTTGCTTCAACCTTGCCGTTTTTGACCGTACCTGCGTTGTAGCCGACCAAGCCGCCCACCTTGGTAGCCGGGCCGTACAGGGTCACGCCGTAGTCATCACTGCGCAGGGTAACGTCCTCAATGACAGCATCCTGCGGATTTCTGGTGGCATCGGGGGCGTACTCGTTGACTGCGGCAACGCCGCCAATGGCGCTGGACGTACTGTGAACGTAAACGTGCAGCAAAGCAGCGCGGTTGATATGTCCATAGTTGTGAGCCGTGACGCCGCCAGCCTCGCCGTTAGCAGCAGTCACATGACCGCCGATGCCCACGGAATCTATCGTGGCCCCGGCCTCGTTGCAGCCGGTAATGCCGCCTGCGTAACCGCCGCCCGCATACAGCGTATCGGTGGATGTGCTGTTATTATAATAGTTGCTGTCCTCAATAGTCCCGTAGTTGCGGCCCGCCAGACCGCCCATGTACTGGTTATCAACATGGACGCGGCCCGCCTCGTTGGTGACATTGCAGATCGTTCCCTCGTTGCGGCCTGCTGCACCGCCGCCCTCGTTGTTGGCAGTCACGCTGGTCGCGCTGGTAAGGGTGATTTTTTCGTCTATGCTTCTGGTACTGATTCGACCCGTTGTACCATTCACGCCCGCTATACCGCCGACCTGGCTGGTGCCGCTGACCTGGACAGCAGCCTTGCTGCCCACGCCATTGCCAACAATCGTGCCCACATTATACCCCGCCACGCCGCCGACGGCGGTGATGCCATCGACCCTGCCGGTGGCTTCGGTCAGGCGGATGGTGCCGGTATTATACCCCGCCGCACCGCCGATGTTCGTGCCGCCGCGGATGGTAACGCCCGCCGCCGGGGCCGCATTGGTGATGCTGCCGTTGTTGATACCCGCGATGCCGCCGAGATAGCGGTAGTTCTCCTGCTGGCTGCCCATGGAATTTTGCATGCTGCCGCCGGAGATCGTGCCATCGTTGACGCCCGCCAGGCCGCCTGCCGCCACGGGGTGCTGCACGCTGCCGTAGTTGGTGCAGTTTTGCAGCGTCGTATTTTTCGTCGCATAGCCGATGATCCCGCCCGCAAAGTAGCCGCTGCAGCCCGGGTCAAGCGCGCCCAGCGGGACGCCGTTATAGAAAATGTACGCGCCGCCGTTGGCCGCGTCCGCCGGGTCGCTGCGGGCCAGGCCGCCGTAAGACTGGGCGCTGCTTTGGCTGCCGTTGACGGCGTTGGTCAGGGTAAGGCTGGTTCCCGCCGCGTTGTAGCCGATGATGCCGCCCACGTAGGCGTTTGCCTTGATGTTGAGCCGGTTGCTCAGCCTCGTCAGCGTAACCGGGGTGCCCGCCGAGGTCAGCCCGTCCTCTGCAAGCGCGTGGGTGGTGTCGTCAAACGTCGGCAGCAGCGCGCGCAGTGCATCGGCGATGGCCGTATTTTCAGCTGCCAGCGCGGTTTGCAGGGTGTTGTCCGGCACCACGCGGTTGTAGCCGATGATGCCGCCCGCGACGCCGTCAGCAACCAGACTGCCCGTGCCGATGGTAGCCGCCGGGGCTGCGGTGCCGTCCGCGTTGTCAAACCCGAAACGATTTTGCGGCAGGTTCGCGCCGATAACGCCGCCCACAAAGTGGACGCCCTCCATTTTGTTGGCGCTGACCTGCACGGCGGGCAGGCTGGCCGCGCCGTTCAGGCCGATGGCGCCGCCCACGCAGTCACCGGTCGCCACAATGGTGCCGGTCACGTTGGGGGTGGTGGTATGTTCGTTTACAATGGACGCCGTGGGGGCGTTGCAGCCCGCCACGCCGCCGACAAAATTGTTGCCGTACAGCACCGCGCCCAGCGTCGCGCCGTTTTCGGACTCTGCCGTCCAAAGGATCTTTGCGTTGGTGCCGTTGTAGCCCGCCACGCCGCCGACAAAATCGGCATAGTACTCCGTGCCGTCCGCGGTCTGGCTGAGCTGGTTCAGCAGGTCGATGCGGTTTTTATCGGTCGCTTCGACGGTGGACATGCTGTTGGCGCTGTCCTGCAGGGTCGCGGCAATTTTTCTCGTCAGTTCGTCGTTTTCCAGCAAGCCCCAGGTCGCATCGTTGACGCCTGCGATGCCGCCCACGTAGGCGGCACCTTTGCCCAAGCCCGCCACAAGGCCCTTGTTGGTCATGTTTTTGATCGTGCTGTTTTTGCCGTTGACCGAGACAATGCCGCCCACATAGCGGTTGCCGAACACATAGCTGTTGTTCTCGCCGCCGGACGTTTGCAGGTCGCTGCCCACAAAGCCGCCAACAAAGCCGCCCACAAAGCTGCGGCCCAGCACATGGCCGGACTCGGTGCGGCAGTCAGTCAGGGCGATATCGCGGCCAAAGCCGACCAGACCGCCGACGAAATCGCCTTTCAGGGGGCTTTCCTCGTTCAGCGTACCGTCCGCATCGTAGCCCGCCCGCACCAGGCTGGTCAGGGCGGCAGTGCTCAGGCCGCTGCGGGTAGCGCTGGTGCAGCTTTGCAGCTGCAGGTTGCTGGCACAGCCCGCAATGCCGCCAAAGAACTGGCCCAGCACCGTGCTTTTTTGTGCCGTGCCGCCCTGGTAGTTGGCCCCTGCCCGCACCGTGCCCGCGTTGTTCAGCTTGGTCAGGGTGGCGGGTCGGTCGCCGGTCGCGTACAGGTTGCCCGCAATGCCGCCCGCAAAGCCGTTGCCCACCACGGTGGCCTGGTTGGTGATGCCGGTCAGGGTGCTCACCGCGCCGTTCGTGCCCGTCAGGTTGGTGACGTCCAGCACACCGGCCACGCCGCCCACGCCGACAGCGCGCCAAAGCGTTTTTGTGGCGGTCGTATCCGTAATAGCGTTATAGCGTGCTTTTTCAGCTGCATCCGTGCTGATTTTGGCCGTAGCGCCGCTGTTTTTGGCAGCATCGGCATCGGTAAACAGGCCCGCGACGGTGACGTTTTTGTCCAGCGTCAGGTCGCTGAGCGCCGCCCCGCCGGCAGGCATGGCAAAGCCGACGAGCCCGCCCATGCCGTGCGGCTCGTCTGTAATGTTGGTTCCGTTTATGCGGGCGGTGCTGGTGGTTTGGCTGCCAAACGTCAGCGCCGCCGTGACCTTGGCCTCGGCCCCGCGGCGGCGGCTGCGGTCGACCGTGCAGTCGGTCACGCTGCCGGTATCCACACCGGCCAGCGCACCCACCGCGTAAATTTGTGCGCGGTAGGCCGTGTCTTTCTCGGCAAGCGGCTGCAAATACCGGGTGCCGTCCGCGTCGATCGGCATGGCATCGGGCAGCTGTTGACCGTTTGCCACGACCTCGGCATTGACCTGCACATCGGGGTCGCGCAGGGTGATTTTAGACAGTGTACCGCTGTTTTCTCCAATCAGGCCCACATAGTGATCCCGCTTGCGGTAGTCCAGCCCGCTGCTGCGCTCCTGCGCCGCGACCGAAGTGCCGCGCAGCTGCAGGTTGCTGATGATGACGTGGCCCCCGCCAATTTTTAGGCTGTTCACACTGCCGGTCAGGGTGACGTTTTCGCCCACGGCGGGGATGGTCGGCCAGGCTACGACCTCGCCGGTGCGGCTGGGCACCTTGGCGACGGGTTCGGTCAGCCCGGATTCGTTCTTTTTCTCCCCCGCGCAGTAGACGGTCACGCTGCCGTCGGTCCAGTCCAGCGTGGTCGCGGCGTTGGGGGGCAACGTGCCGTCATTCCATGTATAGGTGCCGCTGTTGACCCAGCGCAGGTTGTACAGGTGGCGGAAATATTTCAGTGCAGCGTTGGTTCCTGTGCTGCCCGCGGCAAACAGGGTGTTCTCGGTGTTGGACTGCGCCTCCTTGCTCTCGGTGCAGGCATCTGCAAAAGCATCGTTGGGGCGTGCTTTCATCTTGACATAGATATCCTGCGCGCCGCTGACCAGCCGCGTTATGCTGAACAGCGTCGTCTTGGCTGCGGTCTGGTCATTTTCCGCCGCGCGCAGTAACGTGGCGTCGCACATGGCGTCCAGCGTCAGGATAAAACGGCCCTTGCTGTAGCTGAGCGGGAAGCAGTAGGTCTCGCCGCTGTCCGTCCAGGTCTGGGTGGCCGCATTGTACTGCTTGTAGACCTTGATGCGGGCGTTCTGGTCGTAGCCTGCAACTTTACTCCATTCAATTTCCAGCTTGAGCAGTGGGGTATCGCCGCTTGTGGTGCTGTAAAATTCGGCGTCGTAGATGGTGTCCAGGTCGTTATACCGGCTGTTGCCGCTCCAGTTCAAGGTGAGGGTCTCGTTGTTGATGAGCTGCGGATTCTTGACCTTCAGGCGGGTCTGGCTCAGGGTGACGACGTTGACGGTATCCTCGGCTGAGTAGTAGCCCACCAGCGAAGCTTCGCGGCGGTGGGTGTAGCTGCGGTCGTCAACAAGGGTCGCGCCGTCGGTGTCCCCGTCGGCAGAAAAGCGCATTTTTGCCGATGCTGTGTCGTAAAAAGCAGAGTATACCTGTCCGGTCAGGCTGTCGATCTCCAGCACGATGGACGCGTTAAAAAGCGACTCGTCGTAAACATACGGGTCGAGCAGGGCGTGTACCTGCTGGCTGGCGGCGGTATCGGGGGCGTCCTTGTCGTAGTACAGCGCCACGATGCGGCCATTCAGCTCCTTGGCCTTATCCTCGGCGCCGGTGGGGTACTGCGCTTGCAGGCCTTCGGCGGTAAAGTGGCCGTTCTGGGTGCCGTTTGCGGCCAATTGCTTGAGAAAATCGTCCATATCGCCGCCGGTGTCCTTGCGGGTCAGGGCGATCTGCGCCGTCTGGAAAACGGTGCGGGCGTTGGCCTCGTTATGCTCAAACCGCGCCAGGCGGGTATAGGCGATCAGCCCGGCCCCGCCGAGCCCCGCCAGAATGGCCAGAATGACCAGCACGACCATCAGCTCCACCAGCGTAAAGCCCCCGGCCGCGCGCATTTTTTGTTTAACTTCCTTTATAATAGGCAGCACATTTGTTACCTCTTCGTTCGTTGCTATGCAAAGCCGCTCCCCGCTCTCGACGGAAATCGACGCAATTCTCCAACATAGATGGGTTTATTATAGTATAACGATTCCGAAGTTGCAAGGAAAATATACTGCTTGCGCGCCCCCGCCGCAGGGGCACGCACTGTTACAATATCATCGTGCTTTCTTGTCGAATTTCCTTGCAAAATGTCGCTGGTTACAGTATACTTTAATTTGTGTAAAAATCCAGAGAAGGGGGGGCGGCGGGATGCTGTCGGATCGTATCGGCGCAAAGGCCCGTGGGCTGCAGGACCAGCCGCGGCTCCGCTTTGACAGCGGGGTGAACCCGTGATGCTGGCCGCGCAGGCCCTGCTGGCGCTCATCGCGTTTTTGTTGGGTGCGGCGCTTTTCAGCTTTATGAACGTTGTCGCCTGGCGGCTGCCGCGCGGCAAAAATCCGTTGACAGGCCGCAGCTTTTGCCCGCAGTGCGGTGCCACGTTGACCGCTGCCGACCTTGTGCCGGTGTTCAGCTGGCTGGCTCTTCACGGGCGGTGCCGCCACTGCGGCGCGCGCATTCCGGCGCGCTACCTGGCCGTGGAGCTGCTCGGCGGCGTGCTGGCGCTGGGCTGCCGCTGGCGGTTCGGCGCGGCGTACGCGCTGGCGGACGGGCTGTTCGGCATCCGGTGGCAGGGGCTGGCGGCACTGGCGCTCTGCGGCGTGCTGCTCAGCATCGCGCTCATCGACGCCGAAACGCAGCTCATCCCCAACCGCTTAAACGCGGCGGTGGCCGTGCTGGCAGTGGTCGAGCTGCTGCTCTCCCCTGCCCGGTGGGGCGGGTGCGTGGTCGGCGCACTGTGCGTCAGCGTGCCGATGCTGCTGCTCTGCCTGGCGATCCCCGGCGCGTTCGGCGGCGGGGACATCAAACTGATGGCGGCAGCCGGGCTTTTTTTGGGCTGGCAGCACACGCTGCTGGCGATGTTTTTCGGCATTTTGGGCGGCGGTTTTTATGGCATTTACCTGCTGGCCGCACACAAAGCCGACAAAAAAGACCACTTTGCTTTTGGACCGTTCCTCTGCGCCGGCATTGTGCTGGCGCTGCTCTTCGGCGAGCCCGTGCTTGCGTGGTACTGCCGATTTTTATAAAGTTTCAACGTATTACCGGAGGTTTTTCATGCCGCGTTACCGCTACACAGCCACGGCGCTGTCGGGCAGGACCCTGCACGGGGTCAGCGAGGCCGCCAGTGCCGAAGCGCTGTATACCACCCTGCGGGACCAGAACCTGTACATGACCGACGCCAAGGAGATCGGCCCGGCCGCCAGTGTTTACCGCCCGCTGAAAACGCCCGAGCTGGCCGAGTTTTGCCGCAGCCTGGGCACGCTGCTTTCGGCCGGTGTGCCGCTGGTGCGTGCATTCCGCATTATGGCGGACGAGCGCGGCCTGAACGCCCGTAGCAAGCTGCTGTACACTACCTTATTAAAAGAGCTGCGCAAGGGCGTGCCGCTGTCCGACGCAATGCACAGGTGTGCGCCCGCATTCCCGGAGCTGCTGATCGCCACGACCCGCAGCGCCGAGGGCACCGGCAGCATCGACGCAAGTTTTTTGCGCATGGGCCGCTACTACGACCGCGAACATAAAGTCAACCAGCAGGTCGGCAACAGCCTGATGTACCCGATCATTTTGTCGGTAATGATCGTGGCGGTCATTGCCATTTTGATGGGCTTTGTGGTGCCGCAGTTCATGCCGATGTTTGAGCAGATGGAAGCGCTGCCGCTGCCAACGGCAATTTTATTCGCTGTATCAGACTTTATCAGTGCAAACTGGGTGCCGCTGCTTTTGGTCCTCGCGTTTTTGGTGGTCGGCTGGCGCATTGCGCTGGCGCAGCCCGCCATCCGCCGCCAGTGGGACCGCTTGCAGCTGCACGCGCCGGTCATCGGCAAACTGAATCGCAAAATTTGCACGGCCCGCTTCGCGCGGACCCTCTCGAACCTGTATTCCAGCGGCGTGCCCATCGTGGCAACGCTGATCGCCAGCCGCGACGCCGTGGGCAACCGGTGGATCATCAGCCAGTTTGACGAAGTGCTGGACAATGTCCGCGCGGGCAGCAGCCTTTCGGAATCCTTGGCGCAGGTGGACGGGTTTGAGCAGACGATGGCGTCGTCGATCGCGGTCGGCGAGGAGACCGGCAAGCTGGACGACCTGCTTGCCACCATCAGCGAAACGCTGGATTTTGAAGCTGAAGTCGCCACCAAGCGCCTGGTCACGCTGCTGGAGCCCGCCATGATCATCCTGATGGGCATTGTGGTCGCGTTTGTCGTTGTAGCGGTCATTTTGCCGATCTATCAATCGTACGGCACCATCGGCGGAGCCAGCGGGGCGATTTGAGCGCTCCTCGCCCCCCTCTAAAAGCCTCCCCTTGAGGGGAGGTGGCCGCGCAGCGGACGAAGGGGTGGCCCAAAGCCCGAAACCACCCAGCTTGTATCCCACCTTATCTAAGGAGAAATATCTATGCCCGTTTTAACCTCGCTTTATCTTTGCAACCGTACCGTGTATGCGGCGGTGGGGGTGCCGGCGGCCAATGGGGCCAGGCTCACGGCGGCGTGCCAGACCGAGCTGCCCGAGGGCTGCCTGATCAACGGCATCATCACCAACGAGGGCGAGTTGACCGCCGCGCTGCAAGGCTTTTTTGCGGCCAACAGTCTGCCCACCCAGCGTGTGGCGCTGGCGGCGGGCGGCAGCCAGTTCAACCATCGCGTGCTGACGCTGCCCCGCATGAACGAGAAAAAGCGCGCGGCGGTGCTGACGCGGGAGCTTTCCAGCGGCGGCGCCGACGTGACCGCCCCGCTGGACGACTATATGCTGCTTTCCACCGACAAAAAGTCCAAGGCCGACACCGTGCTGGCCACCCGCGTGGAGAGCGCGGTCATCGAAAATTACATCCATCTGGCCACGGCCTGCGGGCTGAAACTGCACAGCATCGACCTGGCGCTGGCCGGGCAGATCAAGCTGGTGGGTGCCACCCCCGCCCTGGCAAAGCAGAGCTTTGTTGTGCTGCAATTTGACGGTGATTCGTTGATTGCAGGGCTTTACGAAGAAGGCCAATACAAATACTCGACCCGCAGCCGGTTGTTTAACCCCCGCGGGACCCAGGCATCCGGCACCGAGATCGGGCAGAAGCTTTCGGGCCTGATCCAGTTCCAGACTGCCGCCAAGAGCGAGCACCCCATCACGGCGGTCTATTTCGGCGGCAGCACCCCCGCCGATTTGGCTGCCTGCACACCCGCCTGCCAGGCTTTGCGGCTGGATGCCGCAGAGTACCCCGAGACGGTGAATGTGAAGCTGCCCGAAGGGGTGAAGCTGGCCGATGTGGCGTTGGCCGCAGGCAACTTGATTGGGCGATAATTTGTTTCGCGCTTTCGTCACCGGCCACCATGCGGCCGGTTCCTCGAATTAGCGTCATACTTCCGCAAGACCTTCCTTTTTTGTGACCAAAAAAGGTAGGCCTAGTGGAAGTAGCCCATTATATTCGAGCGCGCCGCCGCAAGGTGGCGGCAAGCGGCAGGCTGAAAATGCTGCATATAAAGATTCAGCGAGGTCATCACAATGGCAACAAAACAAAACAACTTTTATCTGCAATACCAGCAGGCCGCTAAGGCCGGGAAAACTTCGGCGCGCAATGCGTTTTTGCGCAAGGCCGCGCCGGGCATTATCATCGTGGCGGGGTGCCTGCTGGCGTGGGGCGGCGTGGTCGTGCATACGGCGCTGATGCGCGGGCAGGCCAGCGACCTGCGCGCCTGGTGCGCCGATGAGCAAAATCTGACGCCCTATCAGCAATCCTTGCAGGATCAGCAGGCCGCTGATACCTACCATAGCCTGGCGGACTACGCCAACGGCGTCTCGGCTTTGCTGGACAGCTACCCCGATCTGACCAGCAGCCTGCTCAACCGCATCGACGCTGCCGGGTCGTCCAGCGGCATCACGGTCGAGTTCACCAGCTACGATGCCGCCACCGGCGTGCTGCAATTCAACGCCACGTCGGACACCGTCATCGACATCCCCACCTACGTGCGCGCGCTGCAAAGCTGCGGCGTCTTTTCCGGCGTGGACTACACCGGCTATCAGTCCACCAACAATCAGGGCGAGCCCGCAGGCTATGCGCTGAACCTGCGCTGCGTGCTGGCCGCACCGGAATAACAGGGAGGGACGCTTATGACTACCGAGATCACCGCCCGCGACAAGCTGCTGCTTTATGTCGTAGGTATGTTTGCTTTTATCTTCTTTTTTGTGCAATTCATGCTCATGCCCGCGCTGTCGGCCAGCGACCAGGCCGCCGCCGACCTCGCCGATGCCCAGCAGGCGCAGATCGCCATGCAGGATACCATCGCGCTGTCCGGCACCAACGCCGCCGCCAAAACCGAGAGCTGGGCCGCCTTGCAGCAGGCCAACGCCAGCTACTACGGCCTGCTTTCCAGCAGCGACCTTGACACGCTGGTCTCCAACCTGGAGCTCGGGCACAACCTTGCGCCGCTCTCGCTGGAGATCAGCAGCATCAACACCCAGAGCCTGACCGGCTACGCCGCCAGCGATAAGGCCGAGGACACCGCCGCGCCCGGCGAGATCGACTCCTCAGACCCGACGCTTGCCACCGCCGACACCAACGCGGTGCTGATGGAGCTGGCCCCGCCGCTGACCCGCGTCTACGCGAATGCCGACTACTTTAAAGCCTGCACCGTCACCTTCCGCTGCACGGGCAGCGACAGTGACTTTTACGCGATGCTCGACGACCTCGCCGGGCAGTACCCGTCGGTGCAGCTGCGCAGCGTCCAGATCGACCACGCCGCCTACACCGATGCAAGCGGCACCACCACCGGCACGGCCACCTTTACCGTGCAGCTCAGCGTCATCCTCTGCGATAAGGAGAGTGTGGTATCTTGAATAACATTCGTCTTGGCGATGTCCTGATCGACTTCGGCTACATCACCCCCGACCAGCTGCAAACCGCCCTGGCCTACCAGAAGGAGCACAAAAACCTGCGCGTCGGCCAGGCGCTGCAAGAGCTTGGCTATGTCAACGAGCGCCAGGTGCTGGAGGCCCTGGCCCAGCGCCTGCAGCTGCGGATGATTGATTTTGCACAGATCAACGTCGATATTTCCGCCGTTGAGAAGGTCCCGTACGAGCTGGCGCAAAAGTACGACATGCTGCCCATCGCCGTCAACGGCCGCAGCCTGGTCATTGCCGCCAACGACCCGCTGAACTACTACGCCATCGAGGATATCCGCCAGCTGACCAGCCTGGAGCCTGAGATCGTGCTGGCCGAGCTGGAACCCCTGCGCCGCAGCATCCAGTATTACTACGCCGAGGTGCGCGCCCGCAAGGCCGCCAGCAAGGCCAACAGCAGCGACATGGCCGCCGCACGCAGAGAGGAATTTGCCATCGACATGACCGATGAGAGCGGCGATACCGACGCACCCATCATCCGCCTGCTGAACAGCCTGGTCCAGCGCGCGGCCACCACCGGCGCTTCGGACATCCACATCGAGCCGTTCGAGGGCGAAACGAAGGTGCGCATGCGCATCGACGGTGTCATCATCGACTACGTGCAGCTGCAGCGCGCTTTGCATCAGCCGCTGATCGCGCGCATCAAGATCATGTCGAACCTCGACATCGCCGAGCACCGCATCCCGCAGGACGGGCACTTCCGCGCGCGGCTTGAGACCGGGCCGGATATCAACGTACGTGTGTCGATTTTACCAACCGTGTTCGGCGAAAAGGCCGTGCTGCGTCTGCTTGCCACCAACATCCGCATTGAGCACGCCGACCATTTCGGCATGGACGACGAGACCTACGCGCGCTTTAAGCCGCTGCTAGACCGCCCCAACGGCATCGTCTACCTGACCGGCCCCACCGGCAGCGGCAAGACCACCACGCTGTACATGGTGCTGCAAGCCATCGCGCAGCGGCAGGTCAATGTCTCGACCATCGAGGACCCTGTCGAACGCAACCTCGACCACATCAACCAGACGCAGGTAAACAACGTGGCGGGCCTGACCTTTGAAAGCGGCCTGCGCGCCCTGCTGCGCCAGGACCCCGACGTCATCATGGTCGGCGAGACGCGCGATGCCGAGACCGCGTCGATCTCTGTGCGGGCGGCCATCACGGGCCACATGGTGTTCTCGACCCTGCATACAAACGACGCCCTATCGTCGATCGTCCGCTTGGAGGACATGGGCGTAGAGCGGTACATGATCGCCAACTCCCTTGCCGGTGTGGTGGCGCAGCGCCTGATGCGCCGCGTCTGCCCGGCCTGCGCCAAGCAGATGCCCGTGACCGAGGCCGAAGCCGAGCTGCTTGGACCGCGCGTCCCGTTTGTCATGCGCGGCTCCGGCTGCCCGCAGTGCAACGGCACCGGCTACAAGGGCCGCGTGGCCATCCATGAGATGGTGGTCATCAACAAAGAGCTGCGCCGCATGATCGCGGACGGAGCCACCGTGGAAGAAATGACCGTTGCAGCGCGTAAAAGTCAGGGTATGCGCAGCCTGCGGGAGAGCGCCGTTGCGCTGGTGCAGCGCGGTGTGACCACCCCCGAAGAGCTGCTGAAAATCACCTATTATGAGGAGTGATCCCGTATGCAGATCCACGAACTGACCGCGCTGGCCCGCCAGAGGAACGCCAGCGACATCCACATTTCGCAGGGGCTGCCGCTGATGTTCCGCATCGACGGCGTGCTGGTGGAAGCACCCGTGCAGTTTGACGCCGACGCGACCTGAGCGCTGATCGAAAGCACGCTGGACGAAACCCACCGCGAAGCGCTGGATCTGCACCGGCTGGACGCGGATTTTGCCATCGCCGCGCCCGACGGCACCCGCAGCCGCGTGAACGTGTTTTACCAGCAGGGGAAAATTTCGGCGACGCTGCGTGGTGTTATCACCCAGCAGCTGCTGCCGCTTGCCACCGGCCGCGGCCGCTGCGCCGCCACCGAGGTTTTGGTAGGCACCGACGCGGTGTGCAACCTCATCCGCGAGAACAAGTGCTTCCAGATCCCGAGCGTGCTGCAATCCGGCGCCGCGCTTGGCATGCACAGCCTGAACGGCGACCTGGCCCGGCTGGTAGATGCCGGCCAGATCACGAAAGAAGCCGCGCTGAAATGCTCGGCAGACAAGCGGGATTTGGAACAGTATTTTTGATATTCTGCTTTACAGGGGACACCACCTTGCGGTGTCCCCTTTTTTATTTGGGCGGCTCCCGCTACTTCCGAGGCGCGGGGCACGGCCTAGGGGCGTAGAGTTAAAGGCTCCCCTCAAGGAAAGCCTTTAGTCACCGTAGGGGCGAGCATTGCTCGCCCGCAAGAATCACCGTCACCGCCAAACTCCCCGGGCGGATATAGAATCCGCCCCTACGCCAACCAAAATTTGGCCCCGGAGGGGTCAATCTGTCGGGCGGCGGAAAAGCGTTAAGAAAAATGCAGCACTCCTGCATTTTTTAGCTTTTCCGCCGAACGACCCCCCCCCTTTGGGGTTCCCAGGGGGCGGGCCCCCTGGGCCGGGGATTGCGCGTAGCGCACGAGCGGGCCCGCTTTGCGGGATGGCGGCGCTCGTTGTGCGCCGCCAAGCGGCTGCCTCGGAACAGCGAGACTTTTTTCGCTTCCTTTTTTGGTCACAAAAAAGGAAGACCTCCCGGAAGAAGCCCTCTAACAAAAGGCCCTGCCGCAAGGTAGGCAGGGCCGCCGAACGCGCTATTTAGAAACTTTCTCCTTGCCTTCTGCAAGAAGCGACAAAAGCCACCCCGGCACCGGTGCCCCCATTGCCGCGCCGTTCTCGGCAATGCTGCCCAGCTCGGTAAAAATGTACCACACCAGCACCACCGGCAGCACCACTCCATCAACGTCCAAATCAAATCCCGGCAAATTCTGCATAGCCACGCACAAAACAAGGTCTGTCAGCGCCGCCACGCAGACGACCACCACCATGCCCGCCTTGTGCCAGATGCCCGCGCGCGCCGCGGCGCTGGACCATTCCCCTTTGCTGGCGGCGGCCGCACTGCCGCTAAGCCAGTCCAGCGCCATGCACACCGCCCAGGCCAGCACCAGCCAGCCCAACCAGCCGAACGCCGCCGTAAACGCCCCGCACAGCGCGGCCACGGCGGCTTTTGCGTACAAAAACCCGTTTTTCTTTTCCATTATCCAACACTCCATTCACTTTTGTACAAACCGGCGTCCACCAGCCCGCGGCTGCGGCACAGCGTGTAGACCGCGTCGGCGTCACCGCGGCTCACCGGGCCTACCGTGATAAGCTGCATATTCATCGGTTCATCGTTTGTTTTCGGTTGCTCACCGTACACGCCCACCGCATTGGGGCAGCCCGCGTACTGGCTGGGGTCCAGCCCCTTGCCGTTTGCCGTGGCGCGTGCTTCCAGGTGGCAGTGGTCGTAGCCGCCCGCCGCGTTGCCGCTTTGGCCCATCACGGCCAGCAGATCGCCGCTGGCGACGCGGTCGCCCGGCTGCACTTTCAGCTCGCGGCAGTGACAAAAGTACAAAAAATTCACGTCGTCCGGCGTCTGGTTTGCGTCCAGTTTTACGCAGACGTACCAGCCCCATTCCCACGTTTTGCTGCTGTGGTCGGTCACGCGGCGCGCGCGGGTCACGGTGCCGGCAATGCGCTTGTCTTTATAATACGGCATGCGTATATCAGTCGAATCCAACCCGACTATATCCATGCCGCCGTGCCAGATCTTGCCGCCGCCGCGCGTGTACCCGTAGCGGCCATAGCGGTATTTTATCTGCACGCGGCCCGTAAAAATGCCCGGCATCATTCCGCCGCCTTTCGCAGTGTATAGGTAATTTTCATCGTTTTATCAGCGGTTTTTTCCACCGGCGCGGCCAGGTCGTTGATGGTGGCCAGGTAGTTGCGGCGGATGCCCTGCCGCAGCTCCCCTTCGCCCGAGGGGTAGGCGTATTGCAGCATGAACGGTGCCACCGGGCAGCCCAAAACCGGCACGCAGCAGTAGGGGTAGCGGTCAGCATCGTTGAACGCCTCCATCGCCAATATTTCCTTCGTCACGGTGTTCAGCACGCGGCCGTAGCCTGCGTAAAGGCTGCCGTAATAGTAGAGCTTTCCGTCGTGCGCGTCGTGGATCATCGGCAACATCAGTCCATGGTTGTCGATGCTTTCCACCTTGCTCGGGTCGGCCAGCGGGATCTTATAAAACGGCTGCAGCTTGGGCGCAGAGTACGATACATCGGACACATACCCCGCCACGTACAGGCACCCGCCCAGCACACGGCCCGTGTTGCGCAGCAGCGGGGTGTCGCCGCCCACACCGCCCATCAGCTGCGCGCCGGTGGGGTTGGCAAACTCGTAGGTCTTGGCCGCGCGCGTTTTTCGGTCGTAGGTGCGCACGCGGATGTGGTCGGTGGGCTTCAGCGGCGCGCACTCGGTGCTGACGACGTAGATCTGGTCGGCATCGGCATCGTAACCCACGGCGGTGTAGTAGCCGTCGCCCTTGGCGTACATCACGTCAGAAATGTCCATGGTTTCGATGTTTTTTACCCGCGACGTCCCCACCGGGTTGAACAGGTCAAGCTCGGTCGTCAAACCCGTTACGTGGCGCAGCACCAGATTGGTGCCATCCAGCGCCGCAAAAAGCATCTCGTCGCTCTCGGGGTCGGCGTACAGCGGGCGGCCAAACAAGGTCGTATCGCTCTGGCCGGGCGCACGCGGGAAAGGCTTCGCGCCGTCAAACAGGCCGCTGTACTGGTACTGGCCCGAGCGCGCGCCGTCGGCCTCGGCCAGCGCGGCGACGGACTCGTCAAAGTAGCCGCCGTAGCGGTGCGTTAAGCAGACCGAGGCGATCACCCCGTTGGCCTGGCTGGTGGCAAAGTCGTAAACAAACGTCACAACGCCGTTTTTTACGTCGATGTTGCTTTCAATTTTGTTGTAGCTGCCGCGCAGCACGCCGTTGCCGGTATTGGACATGCGCGGCACGCCGGTGCCCACCAGCCGGGCTTCGGGCGGGGCAAACACGGTGTCGGGGTCGCTGCCCAGCGCGCGGTCGTACAGCAGCAGGCCGCCGTACAGGCTTTCGGGCAGCTCCCAGCCGGTGTATTCGCCGCCGGCGTTGGCCGTGCGCAGGTTGGCGCCGCCGTTGAACGAGGTGAAAATCTGCGCTACAGCGTTTGTTACAAGGTTATCCTTCTCGACGACCTCGACCTCGCCGGTCGTCTGGTTCGTCAGTTCAATTTTGGTGTGGCCATGAATCGGCATAGTGTCTCCTTTCAGCTTTCGTAGGTGAACTTCAGCTTTTTCAGCACAGCGCCGCCCGCCAGCTGCAGGCGGATGGGCATTTTTCGCGTTGCAGCGATGCTTTCCCACAGCGCAGCCGGGTCAAGCGCGGCAAACTCGGCCAGCGGCATCGGCCCGTGGGGCGTGCCGTCGGCGGTGTAGGTGATCTGCACGTCACCCGCAAACTCGGCCAGCACGCCCGCCAGCCCAGCGGCATCGCGCATATCGACCTCGGCAGTCAGCGTCTGCGGCGCGGGCAGGCCGTGTACGGTCAGGCGCAGCGTCGGCGGCGCACCGCCCTCCTTCCAGTACAGCACTTCGGGGCTGGGCAGCGCGGCCAGTGCGGCGGGGTCGGGCGGCTGCTCGCTGCCCTGCTCCAAAAACAGCGCGCCGGTCAGCGCGGCATCGGCCAGCGGCGTCAGCGCGGCGTCCCCGGGCTTGTAGAGCTTCCCGCCGCTGCGCACGAGCCACCGCTCGCGGTAGGCAACGGTCGGCTCTAAAATCTCAACGCAGAAAATAATGGCCGCTGTAGCGTCGGTATCCGGCACAAACGTGCGGGTGTCGGCCTCGCCGGTGTCGATAAAATTCGCCTGGCGCGCCTGATTGGCGTACGGCAGGCTGATGGCCGTCAGGTCGCCGCACGTCCAGGTTTTGCGCGGGCTGGTGAGCCACGTCGGGGCCGAGCACCCCCACACCAGGCGCGCGGCGGCCGGGCGCGGGCGGGTGAAGCTGCTGTACTGGCTGTTTTGCAGCATCTCGCTGTCCTCGCAGTAGGCAAAACCCGCGACGTCGTCGCCCGCAAACGCGATGAGGTTCAGGTAGATGCGCGCCGCGCTGCTTTGGGTGACGGTGCAGCGCGCCGTGCCGTCGGCGTCTGCTTTTTTGCATAGCATCGCCATTCTTTGGTTGGTGTTGCTGCTGTTCAGCGCGGCACTCTCATGCACCAGCGTCCAGCCGTCGGGGTAGGCCGTGGCGCTGCGGGTGGTCACGGTCGCCAGCACCCACTGCCCGGCCTGCACCGCAAGCTCCGCCGTCAGGCTCGTGCCGCTCTGTGTTTGCACACATTGGCTTGTTACGTTCATATACTCACCTCAATTTTGCTTACTTCGGCCAAATTGCCCGTATCTGCCGCTGCGCACAGCAGTGTGCCTGTGTCGATTTCCTGCGGTACAGCGTCGTATTGCCAGCTTGTGCGCAGCCGCCAGCCGTCGGCATCCAGCTGCACAAAATCGGCATCAAAGGCAAGCGGCAGGCCGTAATACGCGTAGGTCGTGCTGCGCTTGGGGGCCTGCCCGTTGACGGCGCGGCGCGGCGTTGTGCGCGGGATGCGCGCGAGGCGCTCTGCCGCCGTGCTGCCGAGGGACCTTTGCATTTCCGTCGTAACATCGCCGTAAATTGCAAGGATTTGCCGCAGGTTGGCCGGGCGGGTCACGCGGGCGAGGGTCTCCTCCAGCGTCAGCGTGCCGTCCCAGATGTCGCCCGCGGCCATGCCCTGGCCGGTGATGGTCGCGCGCAGCTGGCCTTTGCCGATCCTGACCACGCCGCCGGTGCAAAGCAGCCGCACGCTCCAGCGGTGGCTGGCCGCGCCCTGCAGATCCGGGAACGGGTAAAACAGCACCAGCGCGTGGCTGCCGCGCACCAGCCGCTGGGTGGGAACATACGTCCCGATGAGCGAATCGTCCATGTAATACCGCACCGTCAGCGTCAGCGCGGCATCGCGTTCCAGGGCGGCGGCAGCGTCCGTGGGCAGCGTTTCGTCGGTGCTGGTCACGGGCAGGTCAACCGTTTTGGTCTCGGGTTCCGCCGTCAGCAGCAGCTGCGCAAGGAACATCGCCGAGGTGTTTTGCGTCGTGACAAAGGTCAGATTGGCCGCGCTGATCTCCGCGCCGTCGCCGCGCACCACCAGGTCAGACCCGTTAGAAAAGCTGTAGTAGATGACTTTGTTGGCTGCGGTCTGCTTTTGCAGGCTGCGCAGCCGCGTGTCGGTGCGGGTGGTGCCGGTCAGGTAGGGGTTCTTGCCCACGCCCTTCAGCGTCTGGGTGCCGCGGAACTTCCAGACCAGGTGCGTCACCAGCGTCTGGGGCGCGCCGTCCTTCGTTGGCACGGTCAGCCGGTCGCCCAGTTCCAGCGCGGGGTCGCCGGGCATCGTCACGGTCATGGGCGTATAATCCATATTTTGCAGCCGGGCAAACAGTGCGTCGCAGATGCCCTGCTTCGTGCTCGGCAGGCCGCTCTCGGCCAGCGGCATGTCGGCGATGGTCATGGCCAGGCCGCTGTCGCCCTCGGTGCCTGCGGTGTAGCTGTCGTCGTCTGTCTCGATCGTCAACGCCGCATAATGGCAGGAGAAGTCAGATATTTTCGCGTTGGTGCGTGCGTTTTCACCAAGCGTCGCGCAGGGTGCCCCGCCAAACTGCCGCACGACGAGCCGCCCAAGGCGGTCGAACGTCGCAAACCCGGCCAGCAGCTGCGCCACCGCGCCCGCGCAATCGCGCCAGGTGGACACATGGTAGCCCGCGTCCAGCTGGCGCAGCAGTTCGGCGTTGGGCGAAAGCGCGCGGATCTCGGCCTCGGTCTGGCCCAGCTCGACGCCGCAGGTCTCGGCGATCTGGGTCAGCATCGCGTAGGCGTCGCCCTGGATGACGCTGCCCGCAAGGGGCCGCTCGAGCTTGAGCATGTGGTCGTAGGCGGTCAGGCTGACGACGGCGGCGCTGCGCTCGGCCTCGGCGACGGTGTAGCGGCCAACGGGCAGGGTGTACCAGCTGCCGTCGGGCAGGCGAAGTTTGTAGTCAATTTCCAGCGCTGCATCGTAGAAAGCAGCACTCGAAAGTTCGGTACGCAGCTGCAGCGACGCCTGCCCCATGTACACCCCGCCGAACGCCAGCTCCTGCCCAGACACGCACTGGTTGTCCACGCAGACCGACCCGGCAAGGACCGCGCTGTCGTCCAGCGGGATCACGCCGCCGTCGGCCAGGGTAAGCCTGCCCGCCAGCCCGTCGGTGCGGGTCGGCGCGCGAATGGCGGTTTGGTATTGTTTGGGTGTGTTGTGCATTTGGGGGTGATGCTCCTTTCGTTTTTGATGGCAATGTTCGCGCCTTAACCGGTTGTCCCCACCCTGCGGGGACAAGTGGGCTGTAGGGGCGGATTCTATATCCGCCCGTAGAGTTTGGCAGTGACGTGGGATTCTTGCGGGCGAGCATTGCCCGCCCCTACACGGTTTTAAAGGCTCCCCTCAAGGGGAGCCACCCTCTACCCCCATAGAGTTTCTTTTGGCCCCGGAGGGGTCAAACGGAGAGGAAGCAAAAAGCGTTAAGAAACGTGCAGCACTCCTGCACGTTTTAGCTTTTTGCTTTCTCGACCACATCTTTGGGGTTCCCAGGGGCGAGCGCTTGGCGGCGCACAACGAGCGCCGCCAGTTTGCTGCGCAAACTCGCTCGTGCGGTTATTCGCCCCGCTGGGGCGAACATTGCTCGCTCCCCGGTTTCGCTGCGCTCAACCGTGGCCCCTTGCTCGCAACCCCGCAATCCCCTGGGCCGGGCTGCTGTGCGGTCGCGCAGCGATCAAAGCCCCAGCGGGGCTTTGAAGCACACGAGCGGGCCCGCTTTGCGGGATGGCGGCGCTCGTTGTGCGCCGCCAAGCGCGCGCTATCGGAAGTAGCGGGACCCTTTTCGGTTCCTTTTGGGGTTCCAAAAGGAACACACAGCGGGTAGAAACCCACTAAAAAAGGGAGTCACCGCAAGGTGGTGACTCCCGGCCAGGCATAAACAAAATCAAAACTCAATCAAATCCACCGCCACCTCCCATACGGCCTGCCCCTCACGGGCGGCTTTCAGGTTGGCGGTGCGGTCGCCCGCGTACATCCTTGCGGTGCGCATGGCGCCGAAAAAGTAGGCAACCTCGAAACTATCCGGCGTTACAGCGTTCAAAATCCGTGCGCAATCGGCGGTGGAAAGCGCCGCCCAGCTGGCAGAGATCTTGGCGATGCCCTCCCGCACGCGGTTGCGCAGCATCACGCCGTCCTCGGTGCGGCCGGTGTCGCTGCTGTCCAGGTCGGAAAGCTGCACCTTGTACTCGTTCGGGGCGGGCAGCGCCACGCCGTCAATGAGCAAAATGTCCATGTTCTTCACCTCCCGCCGCTGCGCAGGCTGCGCCGCCGTTCGCTGTTGGCGATGACGCTGTCCAGCAGTTCTTCGCCGATGTAAACGTTGATGGGCTGGCCGTCGCCAGAGCTGTTCCAGCCGGACAAAACCTCGGCCATCGCCTGCCGGATGGTGCTCAGCGGTGCTTCGACGTTGGTGCCCGCGCCCTGGTCGCCAAGCAGCGCAAGAAACTTGCGATTGGGCGGGATGACCGCGCCCTGCGCCAAGGCCGGAACAGGCAGATCTTCAAGCCCTGCCACCATAGGCAGGCCCCGCGTCAGGCTGTGATTTGCCAGCGAGCGAAGCGCCCCGCCCGCCGCGCTGCGCACCGAACCGATGCCCGCCAGCAGGCCGTTGATGGCGCTCTGGATGCCGCTGACCATGCCGCGCACGACCGACAAGATCCCGCTGACCGCGCTTTGAATCGTCGAAGTAATTTTGCCCCAAACGGCTGTCACCGTGGCGGCCATTGTGTTCCAGGCTGTGGCCCATCGGCCCTGCAAGACGGCGGTCAAAAAGTCCGCCAGCCCCTGCAAAATCGTCAGCCCGATATTGACAGCATCGGCCACCAGACCAAACGCCACGCCAGCAACAGACGCAACACCGTTAAATACTTGTGCTGCCACCGGCCCCAGTGTGGTAACAAGCCAGGTCGCCAGCGGCATGAACACCGTGTTCCAGACGGTCAGCACCAGGTTCATCACCGCGCCCAGCGCCAGCGTGACCTGCTGCCACAGGGGCTGCAGGTGCTCGCTCCACAGCGTGCCGATGAGCGAGATCAAGTCCGTTAAAACGGGCTGCAGCACCGTTTGCCACAGGGCGGTCAGCAGCCCGGTCAGGCCCTGAAACGCCTGCACCAGCCCATCCAGGATCGGCTGCCCGTAGGTCTGCCACGCCGCCGCGATGCCGTCCATCACGCCCTGCCAGATTTGCAGCAGCAGGGCCAGCGCGGGCTGCACCACGGTGTTGACCAGCTCCCCCACCAGGCCGCAGAGCCACACAAAAAGGTTGCCCAAAATTGTCATGGCTGCGCTGATGGTTCCGCCCAAAATCGGGGCAAAAGCCTGCGAAAAACTGTTGGCTACCCCGGGCAAAAACACCGTCAGCAGGAAATCGGCCAGCGGCTGCAGCGCGCCGTTCCAAAGCTCCAGCGCCGCCGCGCGCACCGGCTCCCACACGGCCAGCGCCGTTTGTTTGATCTGCTCCCACGCGGCCTGCCACGCCGCAATGGCCGGGCCGTAGTAGCTTTGCAGATACAACCAAAATCCATCCCACGCATTGCGCAGCGTTTGCAGCGCCGCCTGCCAGATGCCAACTTCCCCGTCAGCCTTGGCCTTGCTGCGGCTGCTGCCGGTCTTGCGCGTTCTGCCGCCCGTTTTGTTCGCAGCAGCGTTTGTTTTTGGCGTCGCTTTCTCGGCGGCAGGCGCGGCCAGCCGGTTGATCTCGTCAAATTTTGCCAGCGTGCGGGCGCTCTTCACGCTTTGGGCCGCAGCCGCGCACAGGCTCGTGCGCAGCTCGTCCACGGCGGTGCGGGCGTCGGTGCCTGCCGTGCCCACCTTTGCCAGTGCCGAGGCAATTTTTCCAAGACTGCTTCGCAGCGCCGCACTGGGCACCTCCAGCGTCGAAAGCTCGTCAAACGCAATCGTTTCCATCCCCTCATCCCCTCTCCTTGTCGTTTAAAAGTGCGAGCAGCCGTTGTTTTTCTGCGTCCACCTCGGGGCTGGCCGGGCGGTGCAGGTCCACCTCGGCGCGGTGGGCGCGGTAGTAGTCGCGCTCCCACGGCTCCAGCTTTTTGCCGCGCCGCAGCTTGTCCCGCAGGGCCACCACCGTGGCAAACGGCCCGTCGGCGATGCTGTCAAACCAGCCCAAAAAGCTCCACCAGTGCAGGTGCGGCAGCGCGCGCAGGTCCTGTCCGGCCGCACGCGCCACCCCCGCTGCGATCAGCGCCGCGTCCTGCTGCCAGTCCATCAGGCGGGGTGCAAACGGCCCGGCATCGGGGCGGCCCGCCTGTATAAATGTTGCCATCTGCTCACAGGCTTCGCGGTAATTTTCCGGCGGTATGCAACCAAAATCCTGGTAGAACAATGCCAGCGCCACATACCAGCGCTCGCTCTCGGTCAGTGCAGGGTCAGCCGAGCCGTCCAGCCAGCGCAGCAGGGCCAGCACATCCCGGAAGTCACTCCGCACCCGCCAGGCCCGCCCCGCAAACCGCACAGTCTCGGGCAGCGCCCAAAGGTCCGGCGTCATACCTCGCCCCGGGCCGCACGGGCCGCGTCGGCTTCGGCGCGGGCGGCAGCGGCGGTGCTTTGCAGATGCTGCGCGGCGCCGTCCTGCAAAATCGGCGTCAGCGCGTCCAAAAGGTTCTGCACCACGCGCTTGCCGTTGGCCCCGGTGCCCGCCAGGTTCACACCCTCCAGCACCTTATCAAAGTCGTTTTCCGCCCCGAAGATCTCGGTCAGCAGTGCCTTGATGCGGCGGTCGTAGTCGTTCAGCAGCGCAAGCCCCTGCTCAGCGCGGGCGGGGTCAGGCTCTGCGGGCAGGGCCTTCAGCTTTTCGGTCAGCTCGGCATCCAGCGTGTCCAGCTGCGGCGCGGCGGCGAAAAACCGGTGGTACAGGTTCGGGTCGCCGGGGTTGAAGCGCAGCACCGCGCGGTTGTTGATGAGATATTCCTTCATGCCGGTATCAATGGCCAGGTTTTGCATTTTTTGCTCCTTTCTCGTAAACGGCGGGCGTCATTCAGCGGTGAAATTCTTCGTCTTAATGTCAAATTTTCCCTTACGCTTCACGCCGGTGTAATGGACGTTGAACGGGATCTGGTAGCCGGTGGTGTCGCCGCCGTAGCTGACGATCTCGACGTAGCACTCCTCGCGCACGGCGGGGTAGCTGTCGTCGGCGGTCTCGCCCCAAAGCTTGACCTCGACGATGTCGGTTTTCAGGTCGTCGAGCACCAGATCGCCGTCGATGATAGCCTGCAATTTTTCAAACAGCGGGTCGCCGGCCTCGGCGTAGTAGGGGCTGACCTCGCCCTGCTTCTGGTAGCCGTCGATGGTGACGGACGTCTGGCCGAGGATGTTGGATTTTTTCTCAACGTTGGCGGTCAGCTCGGGGCTGTATTCCTCAAGGTCGGCGCCCAGTCGGCAGTAATTTTCTTCGCCGCCAAAGCCAGCGTTGAGGTAATGAGCCATGTATCTACGTTCAATTTTCATGTTTTGCTCCTTTTCGTGTCAATATTGTATTGTGTATTCAGCCAGCACGCGGATGCTGTACAGCGCGGTGCCGCCCGGGTCGGCGCGGTCCAGCTGGCCGCCGTCGGTGCGCAGCTGCTCGGTGACAGGCTCGCAGTTGCCCAGCCGGGGTGCGCGGCCTGCGGCGCTTTCGGCGGCGACCCACGCTTGCAGGCCCGCCAGCCGCTGCGCGTTGGCAAGGGCCGTTTCGCCGTCGCCCGCCGGTAAAGGCAGGCAGAGACGCAGCAAAAATTCAGCACGGCAGCGTTGTTTTTGACGTCCCAACAGGTCTGTTTTGCTTTGCAGGATCTTGACCCCGCGCAGGTACAGCCCGCCCGTGCCCGGCCGCGGCCCGCCCTGCGACCACGCGAGGGGGATGTCCCCCAGGGTGGGGGCACGGGCCAAAAAGTTCAGCATTTCTTCCAGCATTTGGTTGTCCTTTCGTTTTTGTGGTTGCTTTATGGTTGCGTTACGTTCGCGTTTTCAGGGTCCGCCACCCTGCGTCACTCACGGCAAAAGGGACGTAGGGGAAAATGGTTTTTTGACAAACTGTGGCTCTCCTCGAGGGGGAGCCATTAAACCCGTGTAGGGGCGAACATTGTTCGCCCGGGCAATCTCGCATTACCGTAAAACTCCCCGGGCGGATATAGAATCCGCCCCTACGTACCAAAAATTTTGGCCCCGGAGGGGTCAATGTGGAAGAGGGCGCAAAGGCGTTAAGGCAACACCGCACTCATCTCGCCAATCTCCCCGCTCCCGCGCCGCCGGCGCTCCACCAGGCCCCAGCCTCCACATGATGCAGCCCGCCCCGCAAATATAACGGCAGCACGTAGGTAATTACGCCCAAGCCGTCCACCTCGGCCGGTACGAATCCGCCCCAGTCGGCCCAGGCCACCTCGGGGCCGTCGCCCAGCAGGACCCTATCCCCCGCCGCCAGCTTGTACCCGTTTCCAAACCGCGTCCGTTCCGTCTCCGGCACCACCAGCAGCATCGCCGCGCCGCGCTTGGCACCGGCTGCGTCGGGCACCTCGCGGCTGCCGAGCTGGCAGAACACCTCGTGCAAAACAAACCTGTCAACGCGCTTTTTCGCTGCAACCGGGTGGTAAACCGTCACCGTCTGGCCGTACAAGCCGCGCTTAACCATGCACCCACCGCCCGATCTGTAAGTAGTAGCCCGCCTCGTGGCGGTAGTGCGCGGCGCGCAGGGCCACCGTGGCGGGGCACAGCTCGGGCGGGGCGGCGTAGGTCTCGCTCACGCTGCCCACGGTCACTTTGGTCAGGCCGCGCGCGGCGTCCTCCTGGTCAAACTCGTACATCGCATCGGCGACGGCGCACGCCGCCATGGCGTTGGCCTCGGTAGGGTCCAGGCCGGGGCGGGGCGTCACGGCGTAAACGTCCCGCATGCGGGCAAGCTCCGCCTGCGCACGCCGGATCAATCGCGGAAAGTCCCCCTCCGGGATGTCCTCGCCCAGATAATTTTCAACGTAGTAACGATAATCCGGCACTGTTGCAACCTCCTTATGCCTTGAACTTGGCCAGCACCACCTTTGCCTCGTTAGACAGCACCGCCACGTAAAATTCGTCGGCGGTGATCTCGGTGGTGCGGGTCTTGGGCTTGCGTTCGGTCTCGATGTTGACCTCGCGCTTGCGGTAGATGGTCAGTGCCGGGATCTCGTCGTCGACCTCGGGGTCGTCCTCGAGCTTGACGATCGGGCAGGCGTAAATTCCACCATCCAGCGGCACTTTTTTGCTAGGCACCAGGCGGCAGCCCGCGATCATGCCGATCTCGCCGGTCAGCGCAACGCCGGGCGTGTACTTGTCAGCGCTCAGGAAATCGGGATTTTTGCGCAGCTGCGTGACCTGTTTGGGGTGGATGAACATGACCTTTTCGCTGCACCCCATCTCGTCCTCGAACAAGTCAACGGCATCGACGATGGCGTCGTAGCTGATGGTTTTTGCCGTACCATCGTAAATCAGGCTGGCAGTCTGCAGGGCGTCCATGCAGTCGCTGTCGATCTTGGCAGCGATGGCCAGCGCCAGCTGGGTGTTGGCCTCGCCCACGGGGTTGCCGTAGCCGGACAGCACGGCTTCGTCGGTCAGGCCGATGCCCTTCATGGCCTTTTTGATGGTGGCCTTGCGGGTGGAAGTAGTCATCTTTTCAATGGCCACTTCGCCGCCCTCGGCCACATCTGCGGCATCGCCGATGTAGGTGTACGCGGGCACGGTGATGGTATCGCCCGGCACGCCCGCGAGGGTGTCGTCGATTTTAGCAAACGGTGCTACGCGCAATTTTTTCGGAATCCGCGCAGACACCATGTCTGCCATCACTTCAGGGTCGATCATAGCGGAAAGCTTGGTAATAAAATCTGCCATGGTTGTTTGTCCTTTCTTGTTTGCGTTTTTTGTGATTTCGTTCGGTTTTGTGTGTTGTCAGCAGGGGCGCCGCGCTCAGCCAAGCGCCGCCCGCAGCAGGGCATACCCCTGCGGGTCCTCGCGCTTGAACGCCACCCGCTCACGGTAGCTCATCCGCTCAAAGGCCGCGCGGTCAGGCTCCACGGGCACGCTGCCGGTCCCGGCCGCATAGGGCGCGGCCTCGGGCTTCCTGTCCAGTTTTTCTTCACTCATTGTTCTCACCTCCCTTCGCGGTCGGCATGTACTTTTCGCGCACGGTGCGCAGGTCGTCCTCGGTCTCGGCGGGCAGATTGTAGTACCACGCCAGCGCGATCTCGGGGCGCAGCAGCCCGTCCGTGACCATCTCGCGCTGCTCGGCCCAGACGCGTGCGCGGTCGTAGAGCACACCGTCGCCCCAGTCGATCTGCACCGGGTCAGGCATCCAGCTTTCGCCGTACAGGCTGCTGTCCAGATCCGCGCAGACAAGCAGCGTCGAGTCAACGCAATCTTGCCACGCACGCTGCAAACTGCGGATGGTCAGGTCGTAGTCAACGCTCGTCGCAGCGATCTCGGTCGCAGTGCGCGGCTGCGCTTCAGCCTGGGTCTCGCTCAGGATGCCGCGCCGCAGGCCGAGCAAACTCTCGCAGCTGCGTAAAATATCCTGCTTGCGTGCCAGATAGCTGCCCTCGCGCAGGGTCGGGCTGTAGACGGTCACGCCCACGTTGGCGGGGTCATCGGGCAAGCCGACAAACAGGTCGTCCCGCAGTCCGCGCTGGCCGGAAGCATCGGGACGCAGCAGATCTTCGGACGCAAACACCCGCGAAGCGCCGTTCAAAAACTCGTGGTTGAGCTGGTCCTCGCACCGCGCCAGCGCGTGCATCAGGCCCACGGCAGGCGCGTAGATGCTCACCGGATCGGCGCTGCCGTCCACGCAATTGACGGTCGGCATCCGCAAAACGCCCAGCCCCAGCCCGGTCACGCCGCGCAAAATGCACTCGTCGGAAAGGTTCGCGCAGGCGGGCAGCGTATCCAGCGGCACGCGGCGTCCCAGCGCCTGCCCGCTCACCTCAAACAGCCGGTTTTCGATTTTTGTACTCTCGCCCAGATCGCTCCGGCGCTCCAAAAGTACATATTTTTTACCGTCCGCAAAAAAGGTCTGCATCATGCCCACGCTGGTCAGGTTGCCCATGCTGTCCCGCCCCAGCGGCAGATAGCAGTCGCGCCGGATGGGCACGATCCTGTCACGCATTACCTTTAAAAGACATTCGCCGCCGATTAAAGCATATTGCATCGCGGTTTTTGCCACATCGTTCAGGGCGTTCAGATACATACGCCCTTGCCACGCGCTCTGCGTGCGGCCATGCAGCTCGTACTCGGCAAAAACCGTTCGGCATAGTTTCGATACGATCAGCACAGCCAGACGGCCGCTGTCATCCTCGCCGCTGCGGGGCGTGCCGTAATATAAATCCATCCACTCCCGCACCGCCGCCCGCATCCTTACCGACGAGCAATCCCCCTTTCCAAACGCCTGCTCCAAATAATTTTGCATATTTCCTCCTTTTGTTTAATTATATAGATTTTTGTTGCGTTCTTCTAAAAGCTTCCCTCAAAGTGGAGCCTTTAACCCTTGTAGGGGCGAACAATGCTCGCCCGCAAGAATCCTGCGCCACCGTAAAACTCCTCGGGCGGATAGCAAACCCGCTCGTGCGGTTATTCGCCCCGCTGGGGCGAACATTGCTCGCTCCCCAGTTTCGCTGCGCTCAACTGTGGCCCCTTGCTCGCAACCCCGCAGTCCCCTAAGCCGGGCCTCCCGCGCTATCGGAAGTAGCGGGCACCTTTTTCGCTTCCTTTTTGGGTGTCCAAAAAGGAAGAACTACCGGCAGAATGACGCTATAAAAGGTTGTCCCCGCAAGGTGGGGACAATCGTCAAGCGCGCAACGCAAAATCACGCTCCTCTCCTTCTCCAAACCACCTCCACCGCATACCTCACCGCATCAATATGGTGATTCCCCGCATCGACAAACCCGCCAAAAACCTCGCCCGTACGTGCATCTTTCGCATACTCGTACTCGCAAAACTCCCGCGCGGTGTCCGGGCATCGCGCCGGGTCGATCACGATCTCGGCCAGGCCCTGCAGCCATTTCATGCTTTCGCGCAGGCTGCCGGGGCCTTTGCGGGCGGCGCGGCAGGGCAGCCCGGCAGCGCGGTAGTCGGCGCAGGATTTCGGCTCGGCGCCGTCCGCGATGAGGAACCCGCCGTCGTCGCCGCCCACGCCGCGGGCGATCAGCAGCCGGGCGGTCTCGGCGTTGGGGGTGCGAAATCGCGTCAGTTCGTCAAAAATCACCAGCCGACGCCGCGCCGGGTCGTACGCGCAGGCGTTGTAGGCCCAAGGGTCGGGCCACCAGCCCCAGTCCACGCCGTGATAAATACGGTCGTACGTCAAAATTTCTTCATCCGGCACCGCGCGCAGCCGCAGGTTGCCAAACACCGCCGCGCCGCTGCCCACCACTTCGCCGCCGTACTCATGGCGGTAGGCCTCGGGGTTGGTCGCGCGCAGATGCTCGGCATCGGCCCAAAAGCGCTCGCCAAGCAGGGCAGGCGGCAGGTCCCGGTAGGTCGAGTGATGCACCAATTTTCCATCTCGCGGTTCGCGTGCATAGCGGTTGACCCAGCTGCGCGCCATGGCGGGCGGGTTAAAGCTTTTTAGCGTCAGGCTGTACTGTCCGCCGCGAAAAATACTCTGTTCAACGTTGCGCACCTCCTCGGGGCCGTCGAACTGGTCAAGCTCCTCGAACCAGCAGATGCCGACGCTGCCGAACGGAAGTTTTAAGCTTTTCAGCTTGCCCGCGTCGTCCAGGCCGAAGAAGAGGATCTTCTGCCCGGTAGGCAAATAAGTACATTCCATCGGCGAAACCGTGCAGCGGAAATACGCCGTGCACCCCAGTGCATCAATGGCCCAGACGATCTGGTTATACACGCTGTTGCGCAGCGTCCCGGCCACCTTGCGCAGCACGACGGCATGGCAATCGGGGTGCCGCAGCAGCTGATACACCACCTCCAGCGACAGGTAGCTCGACTTGCCCGACCCGCGCCCGCCCTTGGCAACGACCTCCTTGATGCCGCCGGACCGGATCTGCCTATGCACTGGGTGAAAGACTTCCGGAATTGTTTGTGTGAGATAAATATCCATTTTTATAACTCCTTTAATTATGCTGCGCGGCGGGTGTCCCCACCCTGCGGGGACACCCTTTTTAATGGGATGCTACCCAACGCCCCAGCGGGGCGAATAACCGCACGAGCGGGTTTGCGCAGCAAACTGGCGGCGCTCGTTGTGCGCCGCCAAGCGCTCGCCCCTAAGAACCCCAAAGATGTGGTCGAAAAAACAAAAAGCTAAAACGTGCAGGAGTGCTGCACGTTTCTTAACGCTTTTTGTTTCTTCTCCGATTAACCCCTCCGGGGCCAAAATCATGTTGGCGTAGGGGCGGATTCCATATCCGCCCGTGGGCATTTACCTCAACGTGAAATTGCACGGTTGGTTGTAGGGGGGCAACCATACAAGGGCTGTAGGGGCGAGCATTGTTCGCCCGTGCAGTTTAGCGGCAGTGCAAAATCCCGCGGGCGAGCGATGCTCGCCCCTACAAAAATGTGGCCTCCCGGTGCTTCCCAGGCCGTCAGCGTGCGTCCCCTCCAACATCATCCACAATCACCACCTTATCCAAGCCGCCGCCCTTATCCCCCAGGCCCAGATACTTGTACAGCAGCTCCAGCGCGCGCAGCTTGTCGGCGGTTTTTACAACCAAATTACAACCATCGCCACAACCGTCGTCAAACGCGATGCCCGCCAGCTCGGCGATGACGTTTTCCTCTGTTACCTGTTCGATTTCAGCCCACCTCCCGGCAAAATTGCAAAACAAAAACCCGTGGCCAGGCCGCTGCCCTTCCACGAGTTTCGATGCTACCATATTACCACTTTTAGTTGTATTTTGCAATGAAATCCAACTGTAATCTTACTGAACTTCTTTCTCCGGCCGGTGCTGCCCGTCCTCGCACACCTTGTTCACGCCCAGGCGGTGCAGCTGGTAGACGCGGCGCTCCACCAGGGCCAGCGCGTCGCAGATCTCGGCGTAGCTTTCGCCGTTGATGTAGCGGCGGCGCAGCACCTCCTGCGCCAGCGGATGCTGCACCTTCGCCAGCTCGGCCACCAGTTCAATGCGCAGCTCGGCGCAGCGGTCAAGCGCGGCGTCCGCCATTTTCCGCGTTTCTTCGACCTTTTCCACGCTTCGTGCCAACCGCGCCGTGTCCCGCCCGGCCCCGGGCATCCCATCCAGCCGCGTGCGCATGCCCTCGGCCTCGGCTTCCATCTCCTGCGCGCAGTCCCCCAGAAAGCGCGCCTGCTCCCGCGCCTTCAGATATCGTTGCAGCCACGTGATTTTTTCCTTGTAGTTCATATGTCCTGTCCTTTCCAGTGTCTGATTTTGCTGCGGCGGGTTTGCACCGCCACGTTTTTGCCGTCCATCCTTGTCAGTACCCCCATCATAGTACAACTACCAATAGTTGTCAATATACTTCCGAAAAGTTTTATTTAGCAGTCCTATAACAAGCCCTTTTTCCAAAAAATCCGCTTCACTGCGGTTTCAGTAAATTTTCAGCGGTATTTCATTGTAAAGTGCAGTGCGACCGCGTTATAATACTACTATAAGTAGTGTGCAATACAACGCAAATTGACAAGGAGGACCCAATGCTGACCAATGAATTGACACTGGAGCCGCAAGTGTTCGACGCCAAGCTGCACGGCATGGATAAATCGCTCTTGGCCGCTCCGCTTACTTTCTTCGATGCTCTCAATACGCCCGACGATTCCGAGCGCCTGCGCCGCATGAAGCTGCTGCGTGCGCGCGCCTTAGAGCAGGGGATGCCCCCGCAGGAGTACGAGGAGCGATGCAACACTTATCTATCCAACTGGGAGGCCGACCCCGGCTATTGCCTGACGATCGCGCGGGCGGCCAAGCGGCGCGAAGCGATGCACGAGGTGGGCCTGACGCCGATGGCGTACGTGGAAACGCGGCAGGCCGAGTACCTGATCGAGCCGTATCTGCCGCTGGATGCCATCACGATTTTGGCGGGCGTGGCGGGCGCGGGCAAGACCTGGCTGGCGCTGAAATGGGCCGCCGACATCAGCGCCGGGCGCGCCGCAAGGGACGGCCAGCCCGGGCTGGTGTACTACTTCACCCAGGAAAACGACCCGCACATCGTGCTGGCCCCGCGCCTGGAAAAGCTCGGTGCACGGATGGAAAACATCGCCGTAGCGACACAAATCAGCGATGCACCCACCGTAACGATGTGCGACCCGCGCTTGGAGCAGCTTGCGCAGAACCCCACCTGCCACCCGGCGCTGGTGGTGTTCGACCCGATCCAGAGCTACCTGGAAAAGCACGTAAAAATGAACCAGGCCGACGACGTGCGCCCCATGATGGACTACCTGGCGCGGTTCGCGGCGCGGCATCACTGCGCGGTGCTGCTTATCAGCCACATCAACAAGCCCAGCCTGGCGGCAGGCTCGGCCAGCGACCGCATTTTAGGCTCCAGCGATTTCCGCAACGCGGCGCGAAGCATCATTTTTGCAGGCAACGACCCCGAGGACCCGGACACCCGCGTGTTTGCCCAGGACAAAAACAGCCTTGGCCCGGCAGGCCCCAGCATGCGCTTTGCCATCCGCGACGGCGGTGTAGAAATTATGGACAAATGTGACTTTACCGCCGACGAGATCATCCGCCCGCGGCTGTCAGCGCCGCGCGGCCCGGCCCCCACCACCCGCGACCGTGCGGTGGGCCTGCTGGGCGAACTGCTCAAGACCCCGGGGTGGGTCCGGGTGAACGATGCCATCGCCGCAGGCAAAAAAGAGGGCATCAGTGAAGGGACGATGCGCAACGCGGCACGCGGGATGCAGCTGGAAAACAGCACGATCCGCCAGGGGCACAAAGGCAGCTACGCAATTTGGTACGCGCCCGAGCAGGCCCCCGGCATTGTTGAGCAATTGACCATCGCGTCCGCACGCGCGTAGACAAAACTCTACAACTAGAAAAACAGTTTAATATATTACATAGATATGTTATTTTTAACTGTTTGTAAAACTTTGCAACCAGTTGCAGACACCCCGGGTGTTTTGCTGGTTTCAAAGTATGTATCCGGCGGGAAACACCCCCCTGGCGGGGAGCACCACTCCGGCGGGTGTCCCCACCCTGCGGGGACACCCTTAATCAAGAGGGATTCCCCCGCTAGGCTTTCCTTTTTTGGTCACAAAAAAGGAAGGCTTCCCGGAAGAAGCCTTCTAAAAAAAGAGGGGCCGCAAGGTGGCCCCTCTGGCGTGGCAGGGTTTTCAAATCGAGCGAAACCCTTTCCCCACGATCTCACTGCTATTCACGATCGTAATAAACGCGTGCTCGTCCAAAGAATGTACGAACAGCCGCAGCTTTTGTGCCTGGCCGCGGGTCAAGACCGTGATCAGCACCCACTTTTCGTCGTGGGTGTACGCGCCCTGGGCCTGCTCCATGGTGGCAGAGCGGTGCAGCTCGTTGACGATAAAATCCCGCACCGGCTCGGGGCGGCTCGTGACCACCGTGCAAACCTTGCGCAGGTTGATGCCCTCGATGGCCGAGTCCGCGACCGTGCTTTTCAAAATCATGCCCAAGATGCAGTACAGGCCGGTCGCCGGGCCGTACAGGTACGCGCCCGCCAGCACGATGCCAAGGTCGCTCACCATCAGGGCGCGGCCCACCGGCATCGAGGTGTACTTGTTCAAAATCATCGCTACTATGTCGGTTCCGCCCGTAGACGCGCCAATGTTAAAGACGATCGCCGCGCCCACCGCCGACAAAATGACCGCGTAGCACAGCTCCAAAAACACGTCGTTGGTCAGCGGATGGGTCAGCGGGAACGCCCACTCAAACGCGCTGACGTAGAACGAGAGCGCGAACGACGAGTAGATCGTCCACCCCATGGAACGTATGCCCAAAAAGAGAAACCCCAGCACCACCAGCACGGCGTTGACCACCCACATAAACGAACCTACGTTAAATTTTGGGAAGAGCGTCGCCAGCACGATGGACAGGCCCGACGTGCCGCCAAACGCAAAGTGGTTGGGCGTTTTAAACAGCGCAATGCCCGCCGCCGTGGCGATCAGCCCCAGGTTCAGCAGCGCAAAAAACACGAGGTCGCCCCATATTTGTTTCGGTGTCACGTGCTTTTTCAGTTTTGTCAGCACAGTGCGGCCCCCTTAAAACGTCAGGTTGCCAAACTCGGACAGGCGCAGCTTTTCGTTGTGCTGCTCGGCCCAGTTGATGCTCCACGGGCTGCCAAACAGCAGCAGCGGGTTGCCGCGCATGTCCTCGATGGCCCGCGTGTCGCTGGTCAGATCCAGATGCTTCAAGTCGATCTCGTCGGGGTCGTTCAGCACCCAGCGCAGGTGCTCGTAGGGCAGCGTCTGCATCCGGATATCGACATTGTACTCGTTTTTCAGGCGGTACTCCAGCACTTCCAATTGCAGCACGCCGACCACGCCGACGACGACCTCCTCCATACCGGCGCCGAGGTCGCGGAAGATCTGGATGGCGCCCTCCTGGGCGATCTGCTCCATGCCCTTGACGAACTGCTTGCGCTTCATCGTGTCGACCTGGGTCACGCGCGCGAAGTGCTCGGGCGCGAAGGTCGGGATGCCCGCGAACTGCACGTGCTTTTTGCCGGTGCACAGCGTGTCGCCGATGGAGAACACGCCCGGGTCAAACAGGCCGATAATGTCGCCCGCGTAGGCCTCGCTGACGATGGCGCGGTCGTCGGCCATCAGGCTGGTGCCGGTGGCAAGCTTGATGTTTTTGCCCTCCTGCACGTGGAAGGCCTCCATGCCGCGCTCGAATTTGCCCGAGCAGATGCGCAGAAACGCGATGCGGTCGCGGTGGTTTTTGTTCATGTTGGCCTGAATTTTGAACACAAAGCCGCTGAACTGTTCACTGCACGGGTCAACCAGCTCGCCGCTCACGCTGTCCTTGCGGGGCAGCGGGGTCGGGGTCAGGCGCAAAAATTCCTTCAAAAACGGCTCCACGCCGAAGTTGGTCAAAGCCGAGCCGAAAAACACGGGGCTCAATTCGCCGTGCTGCACGGCGGCAAGGTCAAATTCTTCCGCTGCACCGTCCAAAAGTTCAATGTCATCGGCCAGCTTCTGGTGGTTCGCCGCGCCGATCAGCGTATCCAGCGCGGGGTCGCCCAGCTCGGCCTCGATCTCATCGACCATCTTGACGCCGTTGGCGCGGCCATCGCTCTCGAACGCCAGTACGCGCTTGGCATTGCGGTCGTACACGCCCTTAAAATCCTTGCCGCAGCTGATGGGCCAGTTCATGGGGTAGGTTTTGATGCCCAAGATCTCCTCGATGTTCTCCATCAGCTCAAACGGGTCGCGGGCCTCGCGGTCCATTTTGTTGACGAAGGTGAAGATGGGGATGTGGCGCAGCGTGCAAACCTTGAACAGCTTGATGGTCTGTGCCTCAACGCCCTTGGCCGCGTCGATGACCATGACGGCGCAGTCGGCGGCCATCAGGGTGCGGTAGGTATCCTCAGAGAAGTCCTGGTGGCCGGGGGTGTCCAGGATGTTGATGCACTTGCCCTGGTAGTTGAACTGCAAAACAGACGATGTAACGCTAATTCCGCGCTGTTTTTCAATATCCATCCAGTCCGAGACCGCGTGCTTGGCGCTCTGCTTGCCCTTGACGGAGCCAGCCGTCTGGATGGCCCCACCGTAAAGCAGGAGTTTTTCGGTCAAGGTCGTTTTACCGGCGTCCGGGTGCGAGATGATCGCAAACGTGCGCCGGGATTCAATTTCTTCGCGCAATGATGCCATCGGGGCATACTCCTCTACTATAAATATCACCCTATATCATACACGATGCGCAAGGGAATTGCAATATTTTTTTGCGTGTTTTCGTTTCGTTTCGCGGCTGGCGGGGGCACCACCTTGCGGTGCCCCCTCTTGTCATGGGCTTCCCCCGCCAGTCCTTCCTTTTTGGACACCCAAAAAGGAAGGACTAATGGAAGCAGCCCATTATAAAAGGGCGTTGCCGCAAGGTGGCAACGCCCGGTAAAACAGTTATTTAATCCCCGGCTCCACCCAGGAGCCATCCCCCTCCAGGCACTCCAAATGCACATGTCCGTCAAGATCCGCCTCGGCGGGTATCGCACCGGCTGTGCCGAGCACATCCCCCGCGGCAACCGCATCCCCCACAACGCAGCTCCCGTCCACGCCGCAGTACCGCCACACGCGGCCCTCGGCGTCGCAGACCTCGACCACGCCGCCCCAAAGGGCGTCCGCATCCACCAGCGTCACGCGGCCGGCACGCACGGCGGGCACCTTTTCGCCAGCCGCGGCGGACACATCCACGCCGTTGTGGGTGCGCCAGTCGCCAAGGGTCGCATTGTAGACAAGCTCATCGCCGCTGTAGGGGGCCAGCACCTTACCGCGCCAGAAGCCCGGCGACCCGCCCGCAGAGCCGGACGGCGCGGCAGAAGCGGCGGGTGCGGGCGATGCTGCGGGCGCACTGGAAGCAGCATCCGGCGACGGCGAGGCCGACGAGGCAGGCGCAGGCGTACGCGCAGGCTCGGGCTGGGTCGTATCGGGCTTGTTTACGGTCGTATCGTCTTGCCATGGGGCTTCCTCCTGCGCGGTGTTGGCCAGTTCCACAACGTGGTTCAGGATGCTGCGCAGCGCCAGCACCCCCGCCGCCGTGGCCGCAAACACCACCGCCAGGCAGGCCAGATACAGCCCCTTTTGCTTGAAAAATTGCTTGAAATGCTCCATCGTCCCCGTCCCTTTCGGCATTGTATTTGCCGTTATTGTGGGCCGGGCGCGGGGGTTTTATACATTTTATTTTGCGCGGATACCACAAAGACCCCCTACCAGGGGGGCCTTTCTTAGCAGCCTTACTGATGCAGCACATCCAGCAAATTCATCACCTGCATCGTGCGCATCCGCGCGGCGGCTTCGGCGGCGGTGTCCTTTTGTGCGATGATTCGTGCAAATTCCGCAAATTCATACGCCATGCGGTGCCGCGCGGGCGCAGGGCCGTCGGTGCGGGTGCCGCCGCCGCGTACGCCGCCCAGCACGCTGTAAACCACGGGCAGTGCGTTGGTGCCGCCCTCGACGACCAGATACCCGCCCGGCCCTTGCAGCACCAGACCGTTGCGGCCCTCGCTGTCCTTGGCGGCCAGGGCGGCGGCGGTGAACCCGCCGTAGTCCAGCAGTGCCAGGCCGGCAGTATCTATGCCGTTTGGCCCGCAGCTGGGGCGGTACTCGGCGCGGTCGGGCAGGCCCAGCAGGCCGCACAGCAGGTGCAGGTTGTAGACGTTCATGTCGTTGAGCGCGCCGCCCAGGCAGGCCGGGTCAAACGTGGTGTTCCAGATGCCGTTCAGATAGTCGTCGTAGCGGGCGCTGCGGGCGCAAAAGCTGGCCATCGCGCCGCGCACGGGGCCGATCTTGGGCAGCTCGGCCTGCAAAAACGCGTACTGCGGCAGGTACGGGATCGTGATGGCCTCCATCAGCACCAGCCCGCGCGCATCGGCCAGCGCGAACAGCTCGCGCGCCTCGGCGGCGGTGGCGGTGAACGGCTTTTCAAGCAGCACATGATACCCCGCCAGCAGCGCTTTTTTGGCCGCCGCGTAGTGCAGGTGGTTGGCCGTGCCGATGTAAACGGCCTCGAACCCGCCCGCCGCATAGGCCGCGTCCTCGTCGGTATACAGCGCAGGTACGTTGTATTGCTCCGCCCACGCGCGGCCCTTGTCGGCACTCTGCGGGCGGCAGATGATGGCCGCCACGTCCACCTCCGGCCACGCCCCGACCTCGCGCATGACCTCCGCCACGATCCGGCTCGTCGATAATACGGCAATTTTCAAAGACATAGGATGCACCTCGCATTTGGGTTGTTTGGGGTATTATAGCACAGGCTGCGGCGTTGCGCAATAACGCAAGCTTGCCGCGGGCGTCTAAAGCCCCCCTTTGAGGGGAGCCTTTAAAACCGGGTAGGGGGCGAACATTGTTCGCCCGCAAGAATCCCACGTCACCGCCAAACTCCCCGGGCGGATATGGAATCCGCCCCTACGCCAACCAAAAATTTGGCCCCGGAGGGGTCAAACCGTCGGGCGGCGGAAAAGCGTTAAGAAAAATGCAGCACTCCTGCATTTTTTGCGGGCACCTTTTTCGCTTCCTTTTTGGGTGTCCAAAAAGGAAGGCTTACGGGTAGTTGCCCACTAAAAAAGGGCGTTGCCGCAAGGTGGCAACGCCCGATAAGCACATTACATCCACTCGTAACTTTTCGTATACAGCATCCTGGTTGCATTCAGCACCGCCAGCACCATGACGCCGACGTCCGCAAAAACGCCCCACCACATGTTGGTAATGCCCATCGCGGTCAGCACCAGGCAGATGGCCTTGACCGCCAGCGCAAACACGATGTTCTCGTACGCAATGCGCATGCACTTGCAGGAGATCCGTATAGCAAGGTCAACCTTTGCCGGGTCGTCGTCCATCAGCACCACGTCGGCGGCCTCGATGGCGGCATCGCTGCCCAGCGCGCCCATCGCAATGCCAATGTCGGCACGCATCAAAACCGGCGCATCGTTGATGCCGTCGCCCACAAACACCAGCTCGCTGCGGGGCGGCTTGTTGGCCAACAATTTCTCGACCCATTCCACCTTGTCCGCCGGCATCAGGCCGCCGTGTACCTCCTTCACACCCAGCTCCTTGGCCACATACTGGGCCACGTCGGGCATGTCGCCGCTCAGCATCACGGTGCGCACATCCTGGGCGTGCAGCGCAGAAATGGCATGCTTGGCCGTCGGCTTCAGCTCGTCCGAAATGACCAGGTGCCCCAGGAACTTGCCGTCGCAGGCAATGTACGCCGCCGTGCCATACCTGCCGTCGCCCTCGGCGTAGGGGGCCACGTCAACGTGCTCGGCCTTCATCAGCTTAAAGTTGCCCACCAGCACCGTGTGCCCGTCGATGGTCGCCTTAACGCCCTGCCCCGCGATCTCCTTGCCGTCGGTCAGGCGGCTGCGGTCCACGTGGGGGCAGACATTCACGATGCTTTTGGCGATCGGGTGGTTGGAGATCGTCTCGGCCAGCGAGGCGTATTCCATCATCCGCAGGTCGTAGATCTCGCCGGTAACGGGGATCGCCTGGGTGACTTTAAACACGCCCTTGGTCAGCGTACCGGTCTTATCAAACACAGCTACGCGGGTTTTGGACAGTGCCTCGAGGTAGTTGCCGCCTTTGACGAGGATGCCGCACTTGGACGCGCCGCCGATGCCGCCGAAGAACGTCAGCGGGATCGAGATGACCAGCGCGCAGGGGCAGCTGATGACAAGGAAGGTCAGCGCGCGCATGAGCCAGTCGACCCAGCCGCCCAAAAACAGCGGCGGCACCACGGCCAGCACCAGCGCGCCGATGCAGACGGCGGGCGTGTAGTAGCGCGCAAACTTGGTGATAAAATTCTCGACCGGGGCTTTCTTCAGGCTGGAATTTTCCACCAGATCGAGGATCTTTGCCACGGTGGAATCGTCGTACAGGGTGGTCGTCTCGATGCGGAGCACGCCGTCCTGGTTGACGCAGCCGCTGATGACGTCATCGCCGGGGCGCACGCTGCGCGGGCGGCTCTCGCCGGTCAGGGCGGCGGTGTTCAGCGTGGACTCACCGGACAAGACCCTGCCGTCCAGCGGGATCTTCTCGCCGGGCTTGACAACAATGACCGAGCCGACCGGCACATCGTCGGGGTCAACCTCGGCCACCTTGCCGTCGGCGCTTTCAAGGTTGGCGACCTCGGGGCGAATGTCCATCAAAGCGGTGATGCTGCTGCGGCTCTTGCCGACGGCGTAGGACTGGAACAGCTCGCCGATCTGGTAGAACAGCATAACGGCAACGCCCTCGCTGTACTCGCCGCAGGCGACCGCGCCGACCGTGGCGACCGCCATGAGGAAGTTTTCGTCAAAAATTTCGCGGTTTTTGATGCCCATAAAGGCCTTGCGCAGCACATCGTGCCCGATGATCAGGTAGGGCACCAGCCACAAAACCAGCTGCACAAACCACGGCAGCGCCGCAAAATGGAAAAGCAGCGCCAGCACAGCGCTCAGGGCGCCCGCAACGATAATACGTTGCAGCGTCTTTTTCTGTTTCTTGTTCATGCTGTAGGACCTCCGTTTGGGTAAAAAGGTACCCGGCCGGAAGTTGTGGCCGGCTGGGCGAGTTGCCTGCTGGAGTTTTGGAGAGCACAGAATGTAGGGGCGCACAGTGTGCGCCCGTGCAGTTTAGCGGTGGCGCAAGACAGCACGGGAGCATATAGAATTGCGGGGTCGTGCAACGATCAATGCCCCGGCGGGGCATTGAACCGCACGAGCGGGCCAGCTTTGCTGGCTGGCGGGCATCGTTTTGCCCGCCAAGTGCTCCCCTACGCCGTAGGGGCGGATTCTATATCCGCCCGCGGGCGCACAGTGTGCGCCCCTACACAGCCACAAAGGCAGACGCTGCCCTTACAGCTCGATCTCAAAATCCGGCTCCACCTTTTTGGCGACCTTCACGGCCTCCTGCAAAACGGCGTCGAACTTGTCATCGTCGGCTTCCAGCATCATTTTCTGGGCCATAAAGCTGATGCTGGCGTTGGTAACGCCGGGCAGCTCCTTGACGGCGTTCTCGATCTTGGCGGCGCAGTTGGCACAGTCAACTTCGATAGTAAACTTCTTTTTCATGGCGGGGCACTCCTTTTATACAAAAAATAAATTTTACGGGAAGCTTCGTTATTCCTCGACGTGGTCCATGCCGAGGGAGATCATGCTGCGGACGTGGTCGTCGTCCAGCGAGTAGTAGATGGCCTTGCCATCGCGCCGGAACTTGACGAGCTTGCTGGTTTTCAGCACCCGCAGCTGGTGGCTGACCGCGCTTTGCGAGATGCCCACGACCTGGGCAATATCGTTGACGCAAAGCTCGCTTTCAAACAAAGCATACAAAATTTTGATGCGGGTCGAGTCCCCAAACACCCGGAACAGCTCGGCCAGGTCATACAGGATCTCATCCCCCGGCAGATCGTTTTGCAGCCTGGCGATGTCGGCCTCGTCCAAGGGTTGGTCTTGCATTTTCTCCTGCGCGCTGTCAGCCATTGGGTGTCTCATCCTTTCATATGTTTGTATGTTCATATGTTAGCATCATAGCCGCCGCTTGTCAATAGGTTTTGCCTATATTTTTGTGCTTGCGCCGGGTGTCCCCACCCTGCGGGGACACCCTTTTATAATGGGCTTCTCCCGCAAGGCTTTCCTTTTTTGTGACCAAAAAAGGAAACGAAAAAAGTCTCGCTGTTCCGAGGCAGCGAACCCCGGCCTAGGGGCTACTCGCCCCTAGGGACCCCAAAAAGGTGGGTCAGAGCACAAAGCGCCTAAAAATGCAGGAGTGACTGCATTTTCTTAACGGCGCTTTGTGCTCTTCCCACATTGACCCCTTCGGGGCCAAAATAAACTCTATGGGGGTAGAGTTAAAGGCCCCCTTGTGTAAAGGGGGCTCCGCCGAAGGCGGTGGGGGATTGTGACCTTACGGATATAGCCCAACACGCCCATACACGCTCCAATCCCTCCGTCACGGCTCCGCCGTGCCACCTCCCTTTACACAAGGGAGGCTTTACGCGTAGTTCGTAGGGGGCGGCGTCCTCGACGCCCCATGCAAATACGCGTACATGTCGGGCGGATATAGAATCCGCCCCTACGCCAACATGTTTTTGGCCCCGGAGGGGTCAATCGGAGAGGAATCAAAAAGCGTTAAGAAACGTGCAGCACTCCTGCACGTTTTAGCTTTTTGATTTCTCGACCACCCCGCGGGCACCTTTTTCGCTTCCTTTTTGGGTGTCCAAAAAGGAAGGCTTACGGGTAGTTGCCCACTAAAAAAGGGCGTTGCCGCAAGGTGGCAACGCCCGGTAAGGCAGAATAGTAAGCAGAATATCAAGTAGCCGAAGGTGGCACAAACCCCGGTTCCCCCGGCAAAATCACATGGCTGTTCGCCAGCATCTGCCGGAACTCTTCCTCGGGGAAATCGAAGTACACTTCCTTAAACATCGTTGTATCGTTGACCAAAATCTTCCAGGGTGCGCCGTCCGGCTGCTGCAAAAACAGGATGCCGGTCACGCCCTCCAGGGGCTTGATGGCCTCGTCGTTCCAAAAATTCTGCGATGGCGTGACAAAATAATGGTCCACCATCCGCCCGTTGTGGAAGTCGTGCTCGATGGCCACCGGGACCTCGCCCTCCGCCTGGGTGGAGAGATATTGCAAATGCAGGTTAGTAAAATCGCTGGCGGTCATGCAGCACTCCTTTTATAAATCAAACGCGCAGGCTCGCGCTCTCGGGCTCGTTGCTGCCCTCGTCGAACTCGTAGTCGTTGCCGGGCAGGATGGCGTTCAGCAAAATGCCCGCGATGGCGGCAATGGCCAGGCCGGACAGGTTGATGTTCACGCCCGCGATGGCAAACGTGATGCCGCCCACCGAGTTGAAGCCCAGCGCGCAGACCAGGATAACAGCGGCAATGATCAGGTTGCGGGAGTTGGTGAAGTCAACGCGGTTCTCGACCACGTTGCGCACGCCGATGGCGGAGATCATGCCGTACAGCACAAAGCTGATGCCGCCCACAATGCCGGACGGGATCGTGTTGATAACCGCCTCAAACTTGGGGCAGAAGCTCAGGATCATGGCAAACACAGCCGCAATGCGGATGACCAGCGGGTCGTAGATCTTGGTCAGGGCCAGCACGCCGGTGTTCTCGCCGTAGGTGGTGTTGGCGGGGCCGCCCAGCAGGCCGGCCATCGCGGTGGCAAGGCCGTCGCCCAGCAGGGTCTTGTTCAGGCCCGGGTCGCGGATGTAGTTTTTACCGGTGGTGGCGCTGATGGCGGCAATGTCGCCGATGTGCTCCATCATGGTCGCCAGCGCAATGGGCACGATGGTGAACACCGCGCTGATGAAGGTCTCGCTGCCGTCCAGGGCAAACAGACCCATGCTGTCCTTGTGCAGCGGGATGCCGAACCAGGCGGCAGCGCCGATGGCCTGGAAGTCGACCGCGCCCGTAACCAGCGCTACCGCGTAAGAAACCAGCACGCCGATGAGGATGGGCAAAATCTTGACCATGCCCTTGCCCCAGATGTTGCAGATGATGACGGTTGCCAGCGCCACAAAGGCCAGCAGCCAGTTAGACTGGCAGTTGTTGATGGCGCTCGGGGCCAGGATCAGGCCGATGGCAATGATGATGGGGCCGGTAACGACCGGCGGGAAGAAGCGCATCATTTTACGGATGCCGAACGCGGAGATCAGCGCGCTGAACAGCACGTAGACCAGGCCGGACAGCGCCACGGCGGCGCAGGCGTAGGGCAGGTTTTCGGGGTTGGCACCGCCGTTGGTCACGATGGCAAAGCCGCCCAGGTAGGCAAAGCTGGAGCCCAAAAAGGCAGGCACCTTGCCCTTGCACAAAAAGTGGAACAGCAGCGTGCCCAGACCGGCGCACAGCAGCGTGGTGCTTACGCTCAGGCCGGTCAGCAGCGGCACAAGCACCGTTGCGCCGAACATGGCAAACATGTGCTGTGCGCCCAAAATCAGCAGCTTGGGCGTGCCCAGGGTTTTGGCATCGTAAATGCCTTTGGAATAGTCGATTTTTTCGCTCATGACATCCTCCTGTCAGTTGGCGGCGCCGCGTGCCAGCCGCAAAGCGGGCGCGGTGCGCATGGGCCGCAAAAAAAGGGAACAGCTGTGTATTTAACACCTGCCCCCTCGCTTTCCTTATTATTATAGCGGTTCCTGCCGCAAATTGCAATATCATTGTGCACATTTGCAGGAAGTGGTATACTACTAAATGAAACCCGTAGGGGCGGGCATTGCTCGCCCGCACAATCTCACGCTGCTGCCACAAAAAATAACAATACATTTTTTCTATCCATATACCATATAAAATAGGAGGCCCCCCACATGCTACACCCCGGCTGCAAAGGCCACGCCGCCCTGCGCGTGACCACCGAAAATACCGCCCAAGCCATGGAAAGCGGCGAGCTCCCGGTGCTGGCCACCCCCGCCGTGGCCGCCCTCGTGGAAAAAACCTGCTGGCAGACCATCGCGCCCGAGCTCGAGCTCGGCCTGACGACCGTCGGCACCAGCCTGCAGCTGGCCCACACCGCGCCGACGCCCATCGGCATGGTGGTCCAGTGCGATTGCGAGGTGCTCGAAGTCACCGACCGCCGCGTGCGGTTCTCTTTCCGCGTCTACGACGACGTGACCGAAATCGCCCATGGCGAGCACGAACGCTACCTCGTCGACGCCGACCGCTTCCTCAAAAAAGCCGAAAGCAAAGCCTGAATCGCGCTCCGGCGGGAGTCACCACCTTGCGGTGACTCCCTTTTTTAGTGGGCGGCCTCCGTTATTCCTTCTCTTTTGTGACCAAAAGAGAAGTCGCCCCAGCGGGGCGAATAACCGCACGAGCGGGTTTGCGCAGCAAACTGGCGGCGCTCGTTGTGCGCCGCCAAGCGCTCGCCCCTAAGAACCCCAAAGTTGTGGTCGAAGAAACAAAAAGCTAAAACGTGCAGGAGTGCTGCACGTTTCTTAACGCTTTTTGCTTCTTCTCCGATTGCCCCCTCCGGAGCCAAAATCATGTTGGCGTAGGGGCGGATTCTATATCCGCCCGCGCAATCTCACGTCACCGCTCACCCCCTCAATAAATCGCCTCCTCTCTCCACTTCGCCAACCTTTTCACCGTCTCCTCGCTTTCCACAAACCCATCCTCCGCATCCGCCTTTCCCTCCGGCGCATACGCCTGCATTACGCCGGGGACGCGGCCCTGCAAATACTCCCGCGCCTGCTTCTGGCGGCACGGCACCGTGTGTGCCAGCGTTTCCTCGGGGACCTTTTTCGCAAATCCATCCTTCATAAAACCATGCTCCTTTCGGCGGGCCGACGCATCGGCCCACACAGCCAAGCATCCCCCAAAACGCTGTAGCCATCCCCGGCAAATTGTGGTATACTAATACCTATGCCAAATAAAGGAGCGTTCCCAATGGAAGTTACGATCAACCAAGTCATCCTGCACCTGCTGGACCCCGGCGCGTCGGAGCCGATGCTGTCCGACCGTCCGATGGACATGGATGCCGACCTTTTTGAATATTTCACCGCCGTGCTGGAAAAAGCCTTTGCCAGCGACGAGGTCAAAAACTGCCGTTTCCTGCCGGATTCCGCCTTTGCGGCCGAGATGGCGCACAACAATGATTTTGTCGATATATCGCGCAGAATCGCAGGCGTCATCTTTGAGCAGATGCTGCAATACCCCACCATCCCGGCGGGCGATCTGGCCGTTGTGGATTTCAACTACGGCGCAGTGCCGCACTACGGCGTGCTGAAGCTGAACTACCGCCCCGGCTACACCCACAACACGCAGGTGCTGGGCAACGGGCAGGTCAGCAGCATGGTGCCGCAGCGCACGCTGCTGCCCGGCACCCCCAAGGCCGACGAAGCCGTGCTGATCGACCGCGCCAACGGCGTGGTACGGTTGATCGAAAGAAAGTACACGATCGACGACAAGAAGGATTTTTACTTATCTACGCGCGTTTTTGGCTGCACCGAAGCCATGCAGGAGAAGGCCAAGCTGAAAGCCGTCTGCGAGACCGCCGTTGCCGCCGTGAAGGAAGCCTACCCCGAGACCGAGGACCGCGACGACGTGCCCCCCTTCGACGGCGGCACCGAGACTGCGGTGGAGCTGCTCGTGCGCAACCAGGCCGTCGACAACCAAATCGCGGTCGAGGACGTGCGCAGCCGCATCCGGGAGAATTTTCCCCTTGCAGCGCCGAAATTTGAGGAGGCCCTCGCCGAGACCGGCGTGCGCGAGGACGACCGCATGACGGTCAGCCCCGCCCGCATGCGCAAGCTGGAAAGCCGCAGCTTCAAGACGGAGTCCGGCATCGAGATCAAGATCCCCGCCGAGCTCTGCTCCTCCGACGACGCTGTCGAGTTCATCCACTCCGCCACCGGCGGCCTCAGCCTGCTCATCAAAGACGTCCTGGTATAATGCCCCGCTTTACGGGAGCTGCCGCCTTGCGGCAGCTCCCCTTTTTATTGCGGCATCCCACAAAAAAAGCCCTGCCGCAAAATGGGCAGGGCCGGACAGGATTTGCAACAAAAGGCTATCAGCACAAAGGGGCGACCAGGCGCAGGCAGGCACTGAGCATGCTGCCCAAAAATCCATTTCGGCAATCCTTCAGGCCGATCTGGCGGGAAGCGGACTCGATGGACTCGAAATCCCGCAAAATATCGTGCAGCACCTCGCCGCCGTAGAGGACGGTGCTGTTTTCAAAATGCAGATACAGGCTGCGGTAATCAAGGTTCACCGTACCGACTGCGGCGGCGCGGTCATCGACAAGCCACGTTTTAGCGTGCAAAAATCCGGGCGTGTAGCTGTAAATTTTCACCCCGGCCTTGAGCAGATACGGGAAATAGCTGCGCGAAAGCTGGTAGATCGTCTTTTTGTCCGGCACGCCGGGGGTGTAGATGCGCACATCCACGCCGCGCTTGGCGGCCAACCTTAAACACGTAAGCAGGTCATTGTCCAAAATCAGATAAGGCGTGCAGATGCGCAGGCTGCGCTGCGCCTGGTTGATGAACTCCAGATACACATTTTTGGCCACGACCTCGCGGTCAACGGGGCTGTCGGCAAAGGGCTGCACCAGCGTGCCGCCGGTGTCTGCCACGGGGGCGATTTCGGGCAGCAGGGCGGTATAATCCAACGCTTCATCGGGAAAATGCGCCCGCCAGAATGTGAGAAACACATTCGCATAGCTGCGCGCGGCGGGCCCCTCCAGCCGGACGCCGCTGTCCTTCCAGTGGCCGAAACGAGTCACCTTATTGATGTATTCATCGGCCAAGTTCACGCCGCCGGTGTAGGCCACGCGGCCATCCACTACCATGATTTTGCGGTGGTCACGGTTGTTGAGCACCAGGTTCAGCACCGGCACACAGCGGTTGAAGCTGAACGCGCGGATGCCATCGGCACGCAACAAATCTACATAGTTGTGGGGCAGCAGGCTCAGGCAGCCGGCGTCGTCGTAAATGACACGAACGTCCAGGCCGGCGGCGGCCTTTTGCCGTAGAATTTCGTGGATCTGCCCCCACATCTCGCCCATGCCAATGATGAAGCTCTCCACAAAAATGCTGTGCTGTGCGGCGCGCAGGTCGGCCAGCATATCGGGCAGCATCACGTCGCCCACGGGGTAATATTGGACGGCAGTTCCGCCAAAAACCGGCGCAGCAGCGTAGTTTTGCAGGTAATCGGCGGTCTCGGCCAGGCGCGGGTCGCGGCGCTGCAGCTCGGCACGCGCGGCGGCGTCCCCGGTGCGCAGCGGGGCAAGCTCGGCTTCGGCACGCTCCATGCGGCGGCGCAGGCCGATGGCCGGGCGTTTGTCGCCCCAAAGCAGGTAAAGCAGCCCGCCCTGCACGGGCATGAGCATAAACAAAATCATCCAGCTGATTTTAAATTCCGGCGCGGTCGAGTCCTGGCGCACAAGGGCCAGGCACATCAGCGCACTGAGCCCCAGCCCCATACGGGAGAGGATGCGCGAGTAGTCGCCCAGCCAATAAAACAGGCTGAACAGCCAAAAGGCCTGCGCCAGCACCAGCACGATGGTAACGACCGTGCGGCTGAACACCAGCGAAAGCGCCCGATGCAGCAGCCAGCGCCAATCCTTCGGTTTGTGTGGTTTTCGCATAGATATGTCCTTTTTTGTAGAAACTACTGAAAAGAAAAAGCCCCCGGCATGGCCCCGCAGGGGGGCGGCAAGCCGAGGGGTGCAGGCGGGCAAAGCCGCCAACCGTGCGAGGATCAGGCGTGGAGACGTGCGTCGATCTCGGCCATGCAATCATCCATGGTCATGAAGGTGACGGCACAATCAGATCCGATAAACCAGCGTTCTTCCCCGTTGCAAACGATCTTGCGGATCAGCTTGCCGTGGTACTCCGTCTGGATGTAGATCCCATTCGGCATGCGGTTCCCCCTCCTTATACATTTATAATGGGGGTGTACACCCCGGATCTTCCTTTAGTATTATGCCACATTTTCAGGCTGTTGGCAAGTGGGGAAATTCACAGATATTCCGGTAAATTCTGTCGGATTTTTTACGGTGGTATGTATACAATTTGTAGGCATTTACGGATTGTTTTGCGCCGTGGATGGGGCGGCGGCCAGCCCTGCCTACCTTGCGGCTGGGCCTTTTATCATGGGCTGCCGCCGCAAGGCTTTCCTTTCTTAACGCTTTTCCATCCCTCTCCGATTGACCCCTTCGGGGCCAAATTTTTGATTGGCGTAGGGGCGGATTCTATATCCGCCCGTGCAATTTTGCGCTGCCATCAAATCCCCCGGGCGAACACTGTTCGCCCCTACAATGCACTTTTTCGACAGTCTGGACTCCCCTTGAAGTGGAGCCACACTCTGCACCTGCTATTTTGGCTACTGTAGGGGCGAGCATTGCTCGCCCGCAGAATCTTACGCTGCCGCCCCCCCCGGCAGCCGCACCCCTCCCCCAAAATCAAACCCTTATTGTAATTCCCCCGTAAATATGATATACTTTCCCTATAAAAATTAAAAATTGTACCAAAATTTATAACAGACACGAGTCTGTTTTGGGAGGAAATCCCCTATGAAGCATCTCTCCTACGGCGAGCGGGCGTTTTTGCGCGGCCATTTGAACCGCGTGCGGCACGTTACGCTTGACCCCGACGGCCCGGGCGTCGTGCGCATCCACCTGATCCCGTGTACCAAGCCCGACCGCACCACCCCGTTTGTAGCCATTTTGAACGGCCAGGACATCCTGCCGCTGAATCTCAGCTGGGCCATTCTGCTGACCAACCTCATCGAAGCGCTGCAGCCCCACGCCGGTGCCGAGCTGAAAGACGCCGACTGGTCGGCCATCCGCGCGCAGGCCGTGGCCGCGACACGTAAAATTTATCGTAAGACCGAGCCTTTGCAGATCGAATCCGACTTGCAGATGATGCTGGACTGCCTCATCGCCGTGGCGCGCGGCCAGGAGCCGCCGCTGCACATCCAGCCCCTTTCGCTGGCCGAATACGCACACCGCATGGCCGCGCCGCACCGCATGGACCTGATGATCTCCTCCATGATAAAGGACAACGCGTGGCATTGCAATCAAAAATGCCTGCACTGCTACGCCGCCAATCAGCCGCTTTCCGCCGTGCCCGAGCTGGACACCGACCAGTGGCTGGCGGTCATCGAAAAATGCCGCAGCATCGGCATTCCGCAGCTGACCTTTACCGGCGGTGAGCCGACCTTGCGGCACGATCTGGTAAAGCTGGTGCAGGCCGCGCAGTGGTTTGTAACGCGCCTGAACACCAACGGCCGCATGCTGACCAGCGCCATGTGCAAGGAGCTGCGCGCCGCCAGCCTTGACGCAGTGCAAATTACGTTCTATTCTGCCTACGAAGCCGTACACAATGAGCTGGTCGGCGTGGACGGTTACACCGACACCGTGAACGGCATCAAGAACGCACTGGCCGCAGGGCTGAACGTCAGCCTGAACACGCCGCTCTGCAGCTTGAATAAAAATTATCTTAGCACCGTGCAATTTGCGCATGAGCTGGGCATCCGATACCTGACGTGCAGCGGGCTGATCCCGGCTGGCAACGCCAATGCCGATGCCAGCCGCAGCGTGCGCCTGACCCCCGCAGAGCTTACCGACGCGCTGCGCCCTGCGATGGATTTTGCGCTTTCGCACGGGATGGAAGTGAACTTCACCAGCCCCGGCTGGCTGGACGAGGACACCCTGACCGGGCTTGGCTTTACGCAGATCCCAAGTTGCGGTGCCTGCCTTAGCAACATGGCGGTCGCGCCCGACGGCACCGTACTGCCCTGCCAAAGCTGGCTGACCGGCCACGGCCTGGGCAACATGCTGCGCACCCCGTGGCCCCGCATCTGGCGCAGCCCCGAGTGCTGTGCCATCCGGATCGAGAGCGCCCACATGAAGCGGCTGTGCCAGCTGGGCGACACACCGATGCAGGAGGGGTGCTGATATGCAGAAAAAGACATTTTATCCGCGCCTGACCACCTTTTTATTCTTCATTTTTGTTGCAGCCACGCTCCTGTTCCCCTTCGCGGCCAAGGCCGACGATTCCACCGCAAATTCAGCCGATATCGCGCCGTATGCTGATGACGGGGATATGGATTATATTCCCGACTATCTCGTCACGGTGGACCTGCGGGCAGACGGCTCGGCGGACATCACCTACGATATTACCTGGCAGGTCATCGGCGGCGACCAGACCGACTACCTCTCGTGGGTCAAGATCGGCCTGCCCAACGCCTACGCCGAGGATTTGACCCCGCTGACCGACACGATCTCCGACCTGCAATACTCGGGCGACGGCGGCAGCTACGCCAAGGTCGTGTTTGCGCGGCGCTACTACGCGCCCGAGGTAGCTGCGAAAAACGGCGGCGAAAGCCGGGTGCGGTTCACGTTCTCGGTGCATCAAAGCCACCTGTTCAGCCTTGGAGATGACGGTACAGCGACCTTTGAGTTCACGCCCGGCTGGTTCGACGACCTCGTCGTTGAGCATATGCAGGTGCGCTGGCGCAGCGGCGACGGCTTTGTGGCCGACAACAGCAGCGAGGAAGATGGGTACCTTATCTGGGACTTTGGCCCGATGGGCCACGGCCAGAGCGCCACCATCCATGTGACCGTGCCCGTAACCACCGCCAACGAGTTTGACCCTGACGCAGCCCTGACCGCCGCCGATTATGACAACGGCAACACCGGCGATTTCACCTCCGATGAGATCCTCGGGCTGACAGTGGTTGTGGTGTCACTGCTGATTTTTGTCGTAGCACTGATTATTATTTCCGCATCCTGCTCGGCGGAGTGGGGCGGCGGCTTCGGCAGCGGCCTTGACCCCGACGACTGGTACTGGTACACCAACGGCGTACACACCATCCACGTGGCGCGCACCGCCCCGCCCCCCAAGGGCTACTACCGCACCGACCCGCCCAAAAATTATCACACGGGCGGCGGCTCGTCGCGCGGGGGCGGCGTGGGCCGCCACAGCAGCGGGTGCGCGTCCAGCTGCGCCTGCGCCTGTGCTTCCAGCTGCGCGTGTGCCTGCGCCTGTGCGGGCGGCGGGCGTGCCGGATGCACTGCAAAAGATTTTTACACGTACAAGCTGCCCCGCCAAATCCAAAAAGCCGACCGGGAGGATGACCAATGAGCCTTGAGGACCAGTATGATGCCTGGGTGCGCGGCCTGATGGGCGGCAAAAAGTACGCCGCCACGTCAAAGCAAGCCGAGGAAGCCAGCAATGCCGTAGAGCAGATGCAGGCATCCCTGGATGCGCTGACCGCCGCCCAAAAGCGGCAGAGCGCCGCCAGCAATGCGCTGGATGCCGTGCAAAAGGCGGGCGCTGCCACCGCCGAAAGTGTGCGCAAGATGAGCAGCGAGCTGACAAAATCGCTGCATCAGGACGGGCTGCTGGGCGGCACGACTGCCGCGCCGACGCCCGAAGCGGCCAAGCCGGCCAGCACCGATTTTGGCGGCGTGGCGGACAAGATCAAGGCCCAGGTGCTGGGGCAGGATGCGTTTGTCTCGGCGCTGGTCAAGGCATTCCGCCGCCCGTTTGTGATGGGCACGGCAGGCGACACGGCCCGCGCGCGCAACCTGCTGCTGCTGTGCGGCCCCAACGGCACCGGCCGCCACTACGCGCTGACCTGCGTGGTGGACGAGCTGGCAACGCGCGGCGTTCTGCGCAGCGCGGCCATTGAACAGATGGATTTATCGCTCTACCCCGGCCCTGCGCAGGAGAAGCTTTTCCTGCAGGATCTGTACGCGGCGCTGCAGTCCGATGCGGAGGTTTTGGCGTTCGACCACTACGAGAGCTGCGCCGCAAATTATTTAAATATGTTGTCAACGCTGGCCATCGAGGGCACGCTCTCGCTGAGCAGCCGGTACGTGCTGCAGCGCGGGATCCTCGTGGACGTGGGCACGGCGCTCGCGCCCGGGGCCATCGGGGAATTGACGGCTGGCGGTAAATATTTTGTGTTTTTCTCGAACAAAGACGAGACCGCGCTGGCTGATAAGTTCGGTGCGCGGTTCGTGGATGCGCTGTCCGGCGACATCTGCCGCACCCAGGCGTTCACGCCCGAAGCGCTGGCCGCCGTGGCCGCGCGCGAGCTGAACTGGCTGGCGCAGCGGGTGCGCAAGCAGTGCGGGCTGGCCCTGACGATGGGTGCCGACGTGCGCGACCTGCTGGCAGCGCAGTACGGCAAAACGACCGGCATGCAGGCGATGCGCGATTATTGCGAGACCGCTTACCGCGCGCTGGCCGAGTACGTGCTGGACGCCGACGAGCCGCCAGCCGACGGCACCCCTGCGGCGCTGACTGCTGCGGATGGAAAATTGCTGCTCAGCGTGGCGGGCGGCGAGCCGTTTGACCTGCTGGCGCTGCTGCCGCAGCAGTACCGCGGCGATGTCGATGCGGTCGAGGCAGAGCTGGATGGCATCGTCGGCTTGGCAGAGGTCAAGAATTATGTGCGTGATATCGCCAAAAACGTGCAGGCTCAGCAGCGCCGCAAGGCCCAGGGCCTCAAGGTGGCCGAGGTCAACATGCACATGATCTTTACCGGCAACCCCGGCACCGGCAAGACGACGATCGCGCGCATTCTGGCCAAGTATCTCAAGGCCATCGGTGCGCTGCGCGGCGGGCAACTGGTCGAAGTGACCCGTGCCGACCTCGTCGGACGCTATGTCGGCCACACCGCCCCGCTGACGAATACGGTCATCCAGAGTGCGCTGGGCGGCGTGCTTTTTATCGACGAAGCGTACAGCCTGTACCGCGGCGGCGAGGACAGCTTTGGCCTGGAGGCCATTGACACGCTGGTCAAGGGCATCGAGGACAACCGCGGCGACCTGGTCGTGATCCTGGCCGGATACACCAAGGAGATGCAGCTGTTCTTGTCGGCCAACTCCGGCCTGGCAAGCCGCTTCCCGAACCAGATCGAGTTCCCGGACTATACCGGCGAGGAGTTGTACCGCATCACCCTGTCGATTGCCAAGAGCAAGGGCTATATCCTGGACGAAAGCTGCAAGGAGCCGCTTATAAATTGGTATGATGCGCAGCAGGCCGCCGACGCCGCAACCAACGGCAACGGCCGCATGGCGCGCAATGTGCTGGAAAAAGCGATCCTCAACCAAGCCCGCCGCCTGGTAGCAGATGCCGACGCGGATCTCGCCCTGCTGTTGCCGGGGGATTTTGAGCTGGATTGAGATTTTTCGCACACGGATTCCTTTGAGGGAGCCGCCACTTTGTGGGGGCTCCCCTTTTTATTGCGGCCCCACGAAAAAAAGCCCTGCCGCAAGATGGGCAGGGCCGGGGCAATATTTAAATAAACGACGAAAAAATCGGGCAGAGGATGGCGGTCATGACACCGGCGACGGCGACGGCGAGGCCGCTCATGGCGCCTTCGACCTCCCCCATTTGCAGGGCCTTACTGGTGCCGACGGCGTGGGCGGCGGTACCAATGCCGATGCCGCGCGCGATGGGGTGGGTGATGTGGCAGATCTTGCAGACAGTCTCAGCCATCAGCGCGCCGAGGATGCCCGTTAAGATCACGATCGCGCCGGTCAGGGCCGCAATGCCGCCCAGCTCATGGCTGACATCCATGCTGATGGCGGTGGTGACGCTCTTGGGCAGCAGCGTGATGTACTGGCTGTGGTCGAGCTTCAGCAGCAGGGCCAGCACCAGAACGCTGCCCAGGCTTGCCAGCGTGCCCGCCAGAATCCCCATGACGATGGCAAGCACATTTTTGCGCAGCAGGTCCCATTTTTCGTACAGCGGCACAGCCAGGCTGACCGTGGCGGGCAGCAGCAGGTAGCTGACCGGCGACGCGCTGGCCTTATAGTCCTCGTACGGGATGCTGCAGACACTTAAAAACACGATGACGAACACCGTGCCAAGCAGCAGCGGGTTGAAAATTGCTTTCCCCGTTTTGCGGTTGATGAAGGTGCCCAGGGCAAACGCCGCCAGCGTAAGCAGCACGCCCCAGGTGGCCGAGGTGGGCAAGAAATCATTCAGCATCGTCATTTACAAGTTCCTCCTCAAGCTCCGGTTCAGCCTTGGCAAAGCGCTGGGTAACGCGGCCCGCCGTAGCCATGACCAAAAAAGTAACGGGCACCAGCGCCACCAGCACCGGCAGCAGCATGGCGTGCAGCTCTGCCCACAGGTCCATGACGCCCGCCGCCGCAGGCACGAACAGCAGCGGGAAAATGCCGATCAAAAACAGCGCCGCCGTGCGGACGTTTTCGAGCTTGACCCACCCGAGTTTGAGCGCTGCCAGCAAAAGCAGCAGCCCGTACACGCTGGCCGGGATGGGCAGCGGCAGGAAATCATGGCAAAGTTCGCCAAGAAAACAGAAAAGGATAATGCGGAGAAATTGAAAAATCAGCGACATGGGTTGTGTACCTTCTTTGATTTTTTTGTTGTGGCTTTCGGGGCCCGCCACCTTGCGGCGGGCTCCCTTGTGTTTAATGGGCTACTGCCGTTAGTTGTTCCTTTTGGACACCCAAAAGGAACCGAAAAGGTGCCCGCTACTTCCGACCGCGCGGGAGGCCCGGCCTAGGGGCTGCTCGCCCCTAGGAACCCCAAAGAGGTGGTCGTGCGACGAAAAAGCTAAAAAATGCAGGAGTGCTGCATTTTTCTTAACGCTTTTCCGTCCCCCTCCACATTGACCCCTCCGGGGCCAAAAGAAACTCTATAGTAGAGACTGTAGGGGCGCACAGTGTTCGCCCGGAAGCTTGACGTGGCAGCGCATTCCCGGAAAAGCTACTCATGCGGGAAATGAGCACGGGCGCACACTGTGCGCCCCTACAGAGCACTTTTTCGACAGTCTGTGGTTTCCCTCGAGAGGAGTCTTTCGCCCTGCAGGCAGCAAAAGCCGCCGTCGGGCGATGGAGGGACCCGACAGCGGCAGTGGTGGATTCAATTGTGATAGAGGAACTTAGGTAGAGGTTTATTCTTCCGCGGGCCGATCCGGGCGGACCATTTCGCGGACAGCGGCGACGATGTTCTCGGCGGTCAGGCCGTAGTCGCGCAGAACTTCGGCCGCAGGGCCGGAGTGACCAAACTGATCCATGACACCGATGCGGCGCACGGGAACGGGCATCTTCTCGCTGACGACCGAGCAGACAGCCTCGCCCAGACCGCCGATGATGCTGTGCTCCTCGACGGTGATGATGCGGCGGCACTCGCGCGCGGCGGTGAGGATGATCTCCTCGTCGATGGGCTTGATGGTCGGCATGTTGATCACGCGGATCGAGATGCCCTGGCGCTTGGCCAGCACGGCGGCACGCAGCGCTTCGGGCACCATCAGGCCGGTAGCGATGACGGCAATGTCATAGCCTTCGGTCAGGCGCTCGCCCTTGCCGATCTGGAACTGATACGTCGCAGGATCGTGATAAACCGGCGTAGACAGGCGGCTGAAGCGCAGGTAAACGGGGCCGTTGTAGTTGTATGCAGCAATGACCGCACCGCGGGCCTCGACATCGTCGGACGGGCTCAGGATGACCATGCCGGGGATGGACCGCATGAGGGCGATATCCTCGCAGCACTGGTGGGACGCGCCGTCCTCGCCAACCGACAGACCGGCGTGGGTGGCGGCGATCTTGACATTCAGGTGCGGGTAGCCGATGGAGTTGCGGATCTGCTCAAACGCGCGGCCTGCGGCAAACATCGCAAAGCTGGATACGAACGGCACATAGCCCATCGTGGACATACCGGCGGCGACGCCGACCATGTTCTGCTCGGCAATGCCGCAGTCAAAGTGGCGGTCCGGGTACTCCTTGCGGAAAATCTCGGTCTTGGTGGCGGCGGCCAGGTCGGCATCGAACACGACCAGATCATCAGCGCCCTGGCGGGCAAGCTCCACCAGCGTGTTGCCGTAGCTTACGCGGGTGGCAATTTTTTTCATCTCAGCCATTGTTCAGCTCGATCTCCTTTTCCAGCGATTCATGGGCGGCGCGCAGCTCGTCCATGGCCTGTGCATACTCTTCGTCGTTGGGGGCCTTGCCGTGCCATTCGACGGCGTTCTGCATGTAGCTGACACCCAGGCCCTTGGTGGTGCGCAGCAGGAAGCAGGTGGGCTTGCCGCTGCCGTGGCTCAGGTCGAACATCTTGAACGCCTGCTCCAGCTCGGCAAAGCTGTTGCCGTTGCAGACGATGGTGTTGAAGCCGAAGGCATCCATTTTCTTGTCGAGCGGCTCGGAGTTCATGACGTTGCGGGTAGCGCCGTCGATCTGCAAGCCGTTGACGTCGATCATGATGCACAGGTTATCCAGCTTGTAGTGGTTGGCGAACATGAACGCTTCCCAGCACTCGCCCTCTTCGATCTCGCCGTCGCCCAGCAGGGTGTAAACGTTGATATCGCTGCCCTGCTGCTTAGCGCCCAGTGCCATGCCGCACGCAGCGCTGACACCCTGGCCCAGAGAGCCGGTGCTCATATCCACACCGGGGACGGTGTTCATGTTGGGGTGGCCCTGCAGATAGCTGTTGGAGTGGCGCAGCGTGGGCAGGTCAGCCACGGGGAAGAAGCCGCGCTCGGCCAGGGTCGCGTACAGCGCGGGGGCGCAGTGGCCCTTGCTGAGCACGAAACGGTCACGCGCGGGGTCCTGGGGCTGTTCGGGGTCGACACGCATCTCACGGAAATACAGGTAGGTCATCACGTCCGCGCAGGACAGGCTGCCGCCCGGATGGCCGCAGCCTGCGCCGTGGGTGCCTTCGATGACGCCCATCCGCACACGGGTCGCAGTCAGCTTCAACTGCAACGTTTCCATTTTTGTCATAATCAAGTTCCTCCGGTCCCTCACTGGGTTTTGTGGCGGCAGGGCCCCGGGGCACGCACTTCCATTATGTACCTTTTTAACAAGGGGCACCGCATGGGCGCAAGGGAAAGTACCGCTGGCGGGGGTAGGATACCGCAACATAATTCACTACTTTATATTATACACGCTTTCGCCCCGCGCGCAAGTGATTTTAGGGAAATTGTCGGATTTTAACAGTTACGCTTGGATCGGCTGCGGTTGTGCGGCTGGCGGCGGTATCCCATCAAAAAAGGCCCTGCCGCATGGTGGGCAGGGCCGGGGGTGCTGTTAAAATGTAAGCTTTACCGCGCGGTGTAGTCTGCGTCCAGCTCGGCAAGCAGGCGTTCGGCGCTTTCGCGGGTATCGGTCATGCGGACGGCGTTGCGCAGGGGCAGCACGGCGCGCGGGGTGACGGAGAGCTCGTCCAGACCCATGGCCAGGAAGGTCTCGGTCAGGGCCAGGTCGGCACCCAGCTCACCGCAGATACCCGCCCAGATGCCGTTCTTGTGGGCGTTGTCCACGACCAGCTTGATCAGGCGCAGCACGGCGGGGTGGTGCGGGTCGTAGAAGCGGCCCAGGTCGTTGTTCTGGCGGTCGCAGGCCAGGGTGTACTGGGTCAGGTCGTTGGTGCCGATGCTGAAGAAGTCGACCTCCTTCGCCAGGCGGTCGCTGTTCACGGCGGCGGCGGGGGTCTCGATCATAATGCCGATCTGCACATCCTCGCTGTAGGGGATGCCCTCGTGCTTAAGGTCGCGCTTGACCTCCTCGCAGAGCTTTTTGGCCTCGCGCACTTCCCAAACGCTCGTCACCATCGGGAACATGATGCCCAGCTTGCCGTAGGCGGACGCACGGAACAGCGCGCGCAGCTGGGTGCGGAAGATCTCCGGCCGGGTCAGGCAGAGGCGCAGCGCGCGCATGCCCATGGCGGGGTTGTCCTCTTTGGGCAGGTCAAAGTAGCCGATCTGCTTGTCCGCGCCGATGTCCAGCGTGCGGATGATGACCTCCTTGCCGTCCATGTCGGACAGGACCTGCTTGTAGGCCGCGTACTGCTCGTCCTCTGTGGGGAAGGTGCTGGAGTTCAGATACAAGAACTCGCTGCGGAACAGCCCGATGCCGCCGCCGTCGTTGACCTGCACGGCGTGTACATCCTCGGGCGAGCCGATGTTGCAGTAGATGCGGATGGTCTTGCCGTCCTTGGTCACGTTGGTCTGGCCTTTCAGCGTTTCCAGCAGGCGCTGCAGGCGCTGCTGCTCCTCGCGCTTTTTCAGCAGGCGGGCGCGGGTGTCGTCGTCGGGGTCAACGACCAGCGCACCGGTGCTGCCGTCTGCGATGGCCTGGCGGCCCTCATACTCGGGTTTGAGGGCGTCGCCCACGCCGACAATGGCGGGGATGCCCATGGTACGGGCCAGGATGGCCGTGTGGCTGGAGCCGGAACCGCCCGCCGTGATGAAGCCCAGGATCTTGGTCTTATCAAGCTGGATGGTCTCGGACGGGGCAAGGTCGTCGGCGGCCAGCAGCACCGGCACGTCGGACGCAATGCCGCCCTGCACGACGCCGCACAGGATGCTGAGGATGCGCTGGCTGACGTCCTTGACGTCGGCGGCGCGGGCCTGCATGTAGCTGTCGTCCATCGCGGCGAACATCTCGGCAAACTGCTCGGCGGTGTCGGCCACGGCGGCTTCGGCGTTCATCTTCTGGTTGGTGATGCGGTCCTCGATGGCTTCCTCGTAGTCGAGATCCTCGGCCATCATCTGGTGGGTCTCAAACAGCATGGCGGCTTCGTCGCCGGCCTCAGCGCGGGCCTGCTCAGCCAGCTGGCCAAGCTGCTCGACCGCGCCGGTCTGCGCGCCCTTGAAGCGGTGCCACTCGGCGCCGGTATCTTCTACGGTATAGCGTTTGATTTCAGTGGTAGCGCGGCGGTAGTAATACAGCGGGCCCACGCCCACACCGGCGGAAACGCCCTTGCCCTGAATGGTGATCATCGTGCAAAATCCTCCTTGTAAGATGCGAAAAAGCCGCGGCCGCCGTGTGTCTGGGGCGGCCGCGGCCGGTTCAGCGTTGGACGAATTACAGGTGCTCTGCGAAGAACTTCTCCATAGCGGGGGCAGCGGTGTCCTCATCGGCGCCCTCGATGCGGACGGTAACGGTATCGCCGCACTTGATGCCCATGCCCATCAGGGCCATCAGGCGGGTAGCGTCAACGGCCTTGCCGTTTTTGTCAACGATGGTAACGGTGCTCTGGCAGCTCTTGGCCTCTTTGGCCAGCATACCGGCGGGACGTGCGTGGATGCCAACGGGCTCTTTGATCGTATAGGTGAACTCTTTCATTTCAGTAATCCTCCTGATACCCCCGCAGCCTTGCGGGGCCATACTTTTAAGTCGTTATAATAATAACACACTCTGCGCAAAGCGTCAACAGAAAACAGGGCAAATATGGTCATACATTTTGGTAAAACATGACAAATCCATATCGTTTGGGCGGGCGGATTCTCCATGCGGGTGCAACATGGGCAACAGGTGCGGCTGCTGCGGGGCGGCGGGTCAGGCCAGGAGGCTGCGCAGCACGTCCTCGGGCCGGGGTGTGTGCAGCGGGTAGCGTGCGCGCAGGGGCGCTGCGGCGCTGTCCATGATGTAGGGCGTGCCGACGAGGTCAAGCATGGCGGTATCGTTGAAGTTATCTCCGAAGGCCATCACCTCGGCGGGCGTGATGCCCAGCGTCCGGCAAAGCAGCGCCACGCCGGTGCCCTTGTTGGCAAAGGTGGTGTCGATCCAGAACGGCCCGGCCACGGCGGCATTGGCCTGCTGCCAGCGCGGGACAAAGCGGTCGGTGTACTTCTCCACGCCCTCGTGCAGATAGACGCTGACCTTGACGATGTCCTCAGGCACCTCGGCGGGGTCGCGGATGATTTTGTACTTGTTGCCGATGAATTTTATGCGGTCGAGCATGCCAAGGCCGCGTTCCATCAAATAGGCGCAGCACTGGCCCGAGAGCATGACCTCGCCCTGGCCGTCGCTGCGGTGCCACATGTCCCAGGCGATCTCTTCTGCCAGGGCGCGCGGCATCGGTGTTTTGCCGATGCACTGTTCGTTTTTGTACAGCACACCGCCGTTTTCACACAGAAAGGCGCAGCAGTCCGCCACCGGCGCGAACAGCTTGCGCAGGCTGGTATACTGCCGCCCCGATGCCGGGCAGAACACAATGCCCCGGGCAGAGAGCGCTTTGATTTGGCCGAAAATTTCCTCTTCCAGCGTCTTTTTGCCGTATTGCAGCAGCGTGCCGTCGATGTCGCTGCATATCATTTTGATGGACATAATAAAGGGGCTCCTTGGTTGGTTTTTTATTATTGTAGCATAGGGGGCCTGGTTTTGCAATTTTTGGGGGATAGGTGTATGATAAGGGTATGGTTTTCGCTTGCCGCCGTCCCTGCGGGGACAACCGGTCAGAGCGAAGCACAAAGGAGAGATACCAATGCCCATTCATACCATCGCCGATCATACCCCGAAAGCGGCAAGCACAGCGTTTATCGCTGACACCGCCACCCTGACAGGCGGCGTAACGCTTGCTGAAAATACCAGCGTCTGGTATAGCGCGGTGCTGCGCGCGGATACCGGCAGCATTACCGTCGGGGCGGGCAGCAATGTGCAGGACAACGCCGTGCTGCACACCGGCCCGGGGCTGGATGTAACGATAGGCCGCAATGTTTCCATCGGGCACAGCGCCGTCGTGCATGGCTGCACGGTGGGTGATAGCTGCCTCATCGGGATGCACGCCACCATTTTAAACGGCGCAGTCGTCGGCGCGGGCAGCCTGATCGCGGCCGGGGCGCTTGTGACCGAGGGGGCCGTCATCCCGCCAAACAGTCTGGTCGTCGGCGTACCCGGCAAAGTTCTGCGCCCCGTCACGCCCGAGCAGACCGCGTCCATCGCCGCCAATGCCGAGGAATACCGCGCCCTCGCCCGGCTCCACGCCGCATCCCGGTAAAAGCCAAAACAAAAGAGGAACCGCCGCGGCGGTTCCTCTTTGCTTATCCAATAAAACTTATAAAGCTTACAGCACCTTCGACAAAAACGCCTTCAGGCGCTCGTTTTCGGGGTTGGCGAAAAACTCCTTCGGCGGTTTATCCACCTTCACGACGCCCTCGTCAATGAAGATGACGCGGCTCGCCACCTCGCGGGCAAAGCCCATCTCGTGGGTCACGCAGACCATCGTCATGCCGCTGCGGGCCAGCTCTTTCATCAGCTCCAGCACTTCGCCGACCATCTCGGGGTCAAGGGCCGAGGTCGGCTCGTCAAACAGCAGCACGTCGGGGTTCATCGCCAGCGCACGCACGATGGCAATGCGCTGCTTCTGGCCGCCGGAAAGCATGTTCGGGTAGGTATCAGCCTTGTCGGCCAGGCCGATGCGTTCCAGCAGCTCCATCGCCTTGGCGTCGGCCTCGGGCTGCTTCATCAGGCCCAGGCGCACCGGGGCCAGCGTGATGTTCTTTCTCACCGTCAGGTGCGGGAACAGGTTGAAATGCTGGAACACCATGCCCATTTTCTGGCGGACATGGTCAATATCGTGGTTGGTCACTTCCTTGCCGTTGAAGATGACCTTGCCGCCGTCCGGCTCTTCCAGCCGGTTCAGGCAGCGCAGAAACGTCGATTTGCCGCAGCCCGAGGGGCCGACCAGCACAACGCAGTCGCCCTTGTCGATGGTCAGATCCACGCCCTTCAGCACCTGCAGACCGCCGTAATTTTTCTTCAGTCCTTTAACGTCGATCACTTTGTGCCAGCCTCCTCTCAAATTTTGCCAGCAGCGCGCTGAACAGCATGACCAGCACCAGATAGATGGCAGCAACGCCCAGCAGCGGGAACATGGCTTCGTAGGTGCGGTTCATAATGCCCTGCGCGGCATACAGCAGCTCCTTGCCGCCAATGACCGTGATGAGGGACGAGTCTTTCAGCAGCATGATGAACTCGTTGCCCAGGGACGGCAGGATCGAGCGGATCGCCTGCGGAATGATGATCTCGAACATCGTGGTCATATAGTTCAGCCCCAGGCTGCGGCCCGCTTCCATCTGGCCGGGGTCGACCGCCATCAGGCCGCCGCGGATGATCTCGGACACGTACGCGCCCGAGTTGATGCCCAGCGCCAGTGCGCCGACCATCGTAAAGTTGCGGCTGCTGGCGAAGATGACCATGCTCATGATCAGCAGCTGCACCATCATGGGCGTGCCGCGGATGACCGTGACATACACCTTGCAGACGGCGTTCAGCACGCCGAGCACGGGGTTGCGATGGTGGGGCTTTTGCTGCGCATGGCCCACGCGGATCATGGCCACGATGGCGCCCAGCACAACGCCCAGCACCAGCGCGATGGCCGTTACCAGCAGCGTGGTGCCAACACCTTTAAAATATTGCTGCCAGCGGTCGGCGTGCAAAAACGCCTGATAGAACTTGACATAGAAATCCTGCCAAAAGTTCAGAGCATCGCCGTTTTTGGCCATCTCTGACAGCAGTTCGAACTGTGCTTCCATCGCACCACAACCTTTCCCGGCGCGGGCCGGTAATTTAACTTGCTTGAACAAACAAAAGGCGCGCCGGAATGCCCGGCGTGCCCTTCTTCGGACAGTAGGCGTTCAAACGCCCCTACGTCAGATTTTACTCTGCCTTGATGTATTTGTCAACGATGCTCTGCAAGGTGCCGTCAGCCTGCAGCTCTTTCAGCGCGCCGTTGATGGCGTCCAGCAGGGCGGTGTTGCCCTTGGCCACGCCGATGGCGTAATCTTCCTGGGCATAAGCGGTATCCAAAATCTTCAGGCCGGTGTTGGCGGCGACGAACTCCTTGGCGGGGGCGTTGTCGATAACGACGGCGTCGACCTGGCCATTGTTCAGGGCCTGGACGGCGGTCAGGCCGTTGTCGTAAGCAACGACGCTGTCCTCACCGAAGTCGTCGGTGCAGTAGATGTAACCGGTGGTGCCGCGCTGGGTGCCGATGGTCTTGCCGGCCAGGTCGTCCACAGAGGCGATGTCGGAATCCTCGGGCACGATGACGGACTGGATGCCCTCGGCGTAGGTGTCAGAGAAGTCCATGACCTTCTGGCGCTCGTCGGTGACGGTGACACCGGCCATGACCATGTCGCTCTTGCCGTTCTGGGCGGCCAGCAGGGCGGCATCGAAGTCCATGTCGTCGACCTGGAGCTCAAGACCCAGCTTGTCCGCGATGGCGGCAGCGACCTCAATGTCGATGCCCTCGAAGCTGCCGTCGTCGGCGGTCATCTCATACGGGGGGAAGGCGGCGTTGGTGGACATGGTCAGCTTGCCGGCGGTAACGGTGGTCAGCTCGGCAGCGTCGGCGGACTCGGAAGCGGCTTCGGAAGAAGCGGCCTCGCTGGTCTCCTCGCTGGAAGCAGCCTCAGAGGAGGCAGCCTCGGAAGAAGCAGTGGAAGCGGAACCGCCGCAGGCGGCCAGGCTCAGCACCATGGCGGTGCCCAGCAAAAGAGCAGTCAGTTTTTTCATGGTATATTCCCTCGAATCTTATTCAATAAATTCCCAAGCCCTCACTTGGTATGCATCCAGTATAGTTGCATAAATATGTAAAGTCAATGTATAAATTCAAATTTTGGCGATTTATAGGCGGGGGCTGACCGGCGGGGATGTTTTTTTGTGCAGTTTGGCGGGTGACGCTTTTTGTGCATTAGCAGCTTCCCTCTTTTTCCTTCTGTTCAAATTCCAAAAGCCCTTGACTTCCCGGTTCGCATGTGCTATAAATAAACTATCTTCATCCTGACAAAGCCATGAGGCAGACAAACGGGGTGCGGTGTTGGCACATGAGAGAGAACCGCCGCAGGCAAAACTGCGTGGTGCAAGCGGTTTTGTGCGCAGCTGCGTCCTTACCACTGCCGAGCGCGGGGGCGAACCTCCGCCGGGGACGGCCCGTTACAGCCGGTGAGAGCGGCGCTTACCTTACTTATATATAAGCCTAAGCGCAATCTGGGTGGAACCGTGGAGCTTACATGCTTCATCCCTTTTGTATGTGAGGGATGGAGCATTTTTTCTTGCATTTTTGTGCATTTACAAAAGGAGCGTACAATTATGAAGATCATCTACAAAGACGGTACGGTCGCTGAGTGCCCGCAGGACCAGGAGCTGCACGTCCTGCGCCACACCGCTGCCCACATCATGGCCCAGGCCATCAAGCGCCTGTATCCGCAGGCGGACTTTGCCTTTGGCCCCGCCACCGAGAACGGCTTCTACTATGACGTCGACCTCGGCGATACCAAGCTGACAGACGACGACCTCGCCGCCATCGAGAAAGAGATGAAGAAGATCTGCAAAGAGAATCTTCCCATCAAGCCGTTCATCCTGCCCCGCGGCGAAGCCGTCAAGCTGATGGAAGAACGCCAGGAGCACTACAAGATCGAGCACATGGCGGATCTGGCCGACGAGACCGAGTTCAGCTTCTACCAGCAGGGCGAGTACGTCGACATGTGCATCGGACCCCACCTGACCTACACCAAGGCGCTGAAGGCGTTCAAGATCACCCAGCAGTCCGGTGCCTACTGGAAGAACGATAAAGAGAACAAGATGCTGACCCGCATCAACGGCGTGGCCTTCCGCAACCAGGAAGAGCTGGACGCCTGGGAGAAGCAGCAGCAGGAAGCCCGCGAGCGCGACCACCGCAAGATCGGCAAGGAAATGCGCCTGTTCATGACTGACGACCTCGTCGGCCGCGGCCTGCCGATGTTCCTGCCCAACGGCTACACCGTCTGGCAGGAGCTGGAAAACTATATCAAGGCCAAGGAGCGTGAGCGCGGCTATCTGCACGTCATGACCCCCTGCATCGGCACCGTGAACCTGTACCGCACCTCCGGCCACTGGGACCACTACCGCGAGAACATGTTCCCCGCCATGGAGATGGAGGGCGAGGACTACGTGCTGCGCCCGATGAACTGCCCCCACCACATGATGATCTACGCCAACCAGCCGCACAGCTACCGTCAGCTGCCCATCCGCATCGGCGAGATCGCCCATGACTTCCGCTATGAGTCCTCCGGCACGCTGAAGGGCATCGAGCGCGGCCGTCACTTCTGCCAGAACGACGCCCACCTGTTCTGCACGCCGGAGCAGATCAAGAGCGAAGTCGCCAACGTGTGCAGCCTGATCTTTGATGTCTACAAGGACTTCAACATCACGGATTATCGTTGTGTTTTGTCTCTGCGTGACCCCGCCGACAAGAAGAAGTACCACGACGACGACGCCATGTGGAATCATGCCGAGAACGCCCTGCGCGAAGTGCTGACCGAGCTGGGCATCCAGTTCACCGAGGAGATCGGCGAGGCTGCTTTCTACGGCCCGAAACTGGACGTCAACGTCAAGCCCGCCGTCGGCGCCGAGTACACGCTGTCCACCTGCCAGCTGGACTTCTGCCTGCCTGCCAAGTTCCACCTGACTTATATCGACAAGGACGGCAGCGAAAAGACCCCCGTCGTGCTGCACCGCGCCATTCTCGGCTCGCTCGACCGCTTTATGGCCTATATGATCGAGGAGACCAAGGGCCGCTTCCCCACCTGGCTGGCTCCGACGCAGGTCAAGGTGCTGCCCGTCAGCGAAAAGACGCTGGACTACGCCAAGGCCGTGACCGACAGCCTGAAGGCCGCCGGCATCCGCGCCGTGCTGGATGAGTCCAACGAGAAGATCGGCTACAAGATCCGTCAGGCACAGCAGGTCGACCGCGTGCCGTATATGCTGGTCCTCGGCGCCAAGGAAGTCGAAGCCAACAACATCAGTGTCCGCGACCGCAAGGGCGAGACCACCACGATGGATCTGGAAGCCTTCACTGCCAAGGTCGTTGGGGAAATCAAGGATAAGACGTTTAACGTGTAAGGTTTATGGATAAGGAAAGCGGTTCACCGTTTTGGCGGTGGGCCGCTTTTTTGTGGGTTTGTGGAGAAAGCGGCATTTCTGTAGGCCTAAAAGCAGCCATACCAAACCAGTTGTATTTTTCCCCGTTTCATGGTAAAATGTAATATCTATTAGTGTGCAACATTGCGCCAATTTTAAAAGGAAAAGGTGCCCTCATGGCTGAAAACAATCATACCCTCCCCACAGATGGCTGGACCACTGTCATCCGCCCCAAAACCGGGTGGTTCGATATCGACCTGCACGAGCTTTGGCAGTACCGCGACCTCATCGTCATGTTTGTCAAACGCAACTTCACGGTGCTGTATAAACAGACGATTTTAGGCCCCGCGTGGATCATCTTAAACCCGCTCATCACCACCATCATCTTCAACGTCGTGTTCGGCGGCATGGCCAATATGCCCACCGATGGCGTGCCCGGCTTCCTGTTTTATATGGCCGGCAACACCGTGTGGACCTTTTTTGCCAACTGTGTCAACAACACGGCCAACACCTTTGTCACCAACTCACAGATCTTCGGTAAGGTGTACTTCCCGCGCTTGACCATGCCCGTCAGCCAGGTGCTGACAAGCCTGATCAACTTCTTCATCCAGGCGGCGATGTACCTGATCTTCTGGGTCTACTTCTTTGCCACCGGCAGCGGCGTGCACCTCACGCTGTGGCTGCTGGCCGTGCCGTTCGTTATCCTCGAGGTCATGCTGCTGGGTCTCGGCGTCGGCATCATCGTATCGTCGCTGACCACCAAATACCGCGACCTCGCCATCGCCGTGGGCTTCGGCGTGCAGCTGTGGATGTACGCATCCCCCGTCGTCTACCCGCTGTCGATGCTGGAATCCAGCCCCCGCCTGAAAGTGCTGGTCCAGCTCAACCCCATGACCTCGCCCATCGAAATTTTCCGCATGGCTACGCTGGGCACCGGCACGGTCACGGGCTTTGGCATCGTGTACAGCCTGGTATTCACCGCGGCAGCGCTGGTGCTGGGCGTGGTGCTGTTCAGCCGCATTGAAAAGACCTTTATGGACACCGTGTAAGGAGGGGCGACTATGTCTACAACCGAAAAACGCCCCGTTATCGAAGTCACGGGGCTGAAAAAGCAGTACAAGCTTGGCCAGATCGGCGGCGGCACGCTGACGCACGATCTGCAAAGCTGGTGGGCGCGCGTGCGCGGCAAAGAGGACCCGAACACCGTCATTGGCACCGACCAGCGGCTGTTCGGCCAGACCTTTATGGCGCTGAACGGCGTGGATCTGACGGTCTACCAGGGCGAAGCGCTCGGCATCATCGGCCGCAACGGCGCGGGCAAATCCACGCTGCTGAAGCTGCTCTCCCGCATCACCGCCCCCACCGAGGGCGAAATCAAAATCCGCGGCCGCGTAGCCTCGATGCTGGAGGTCGGCACCGGCTTCAACAACGAAATGACCGGCCGTGAGAATATCTACATGAACGGCGCGATTTTGGGCATGACCAAGGCCGAGATCGACGCAAAGCTGCCGCAGATCATCGAATTTTCCGAGTGCGGCGATTTTATCGACACCCCCGTCAAGCGCTATTCCAGCGGCATGTTTGTCAAGCTGGCGTTCGCCGTCGCCGCGCATCTGGACAGCGAGATCATGGTCATGGACGAGGTTCTTGCCGTGGGCGACATGAAATTCCAGCAGAAATGCCTGGGCAAGATGAGCGACGTTGCCAACCAGGATGGTCGCACCGTGCTCTACGTCAGCCACAACATGTCCACCATCCGCCAGCTGTGTACCCGCTGCGTCGTGCTGGATAAGGGCAAGGTCATCTTCGACGGCGACGTCGAGCAGGCCATCGCCGTGTACATGGACACCACCGACGTCAACGTCGTGCATTACGATCTGGCCGATGTCGCCCGCATGACCGGCAGCGCCGGCAAGCGGCTGCGGCTGGAAACGCTGGATTTTGTCGGCAAGGAGTCGAGCGTGTTCGCCGACACCGAAAAGATGAAGGTCCGGATCACCTGGCGCGTATCCGAGCCGTTCACCGGCATCCACATGAAAATGAACCTCCACGCGCGGGATTCCAGCCCCGTGGGCATCACCCACCCGGTGGATCTGGGTGCTGCCGAGCCCGGCAAGCTCTACACCACCGTGTTCGAGTTTGACCCGAGCCTGCTCGGCGAGGGACAGTATTTCTTCTACCTCGATATCTTCGACGGTGCCTTGGCGCAGGCTGTCTGCCTGGACAAGCCCGTGACCGAGTTTGCGTTTGAAGTCACCAACAGCGACCTGACCATGCCCGAGTGGGCGTCCGGCTGGGGCCGCATCCACTTCCCGCCGGTAACGCTGCTGGCGGACGGAGAATGATTTTTCATGAAACCGAATCTCTACATCTGCCACACCGCCTATCAAGTACTGGTCGACCTGCTGCGGGCAAGCCGCACCGCTCACCCTGAAAACGAGCCGCACACCATGGTGCTTTCTGCCGCCGTGCCGGAGCCGCAGGCGCTGGCCCAAAGGCTGGAGGCCACCGGCGCCGTCCGGGTCGTTATCGTGGACGAGGACCGCTGGCCCGGCACCGTGACCGGCCCGTTTGCCGCGCTGCGCGCCCGCCGGGCATTTGAAAAGCTGTGCGGCTGGCGCTTTGACCGCGCCGCCTACCACGAGGTGCGCATCCACAACGATTGGAGCGTGCTGGGCCGCTATTTGCAGGACTGCCGCGCCGGGTATATCTTGTGCGAGGACACCTTTGCCAGCACCCTGGGCCCTGACCAGCACCTTGTGACCGACCAGCGTGCCGCCCCCGATTTTGCCGAGAAGCAGCGCACCGGGCGTGGGTATTTGTATTGGGGCGACAGCCCGTGGTGCGCCGAAGTGGAAAGCGAGGACGCCGCGAAGTGTACGCTTTTCCCGGCTGACCGCATGGTAACGGACAGCAAGCGCGCGCTGCTTGAAAGCCTGACCGACGCCGAAAAAGCGATGGTGCGCAGTGTATTTTTGACCCAACCCCTGCCCGAAAACGCCGCCGGGGCCACCCTGCTTTTGCCCCGCAGCTTTGTCGAGGATGGGCTGATGACGCAGGACGAGCAGAACGCGATGTTCAAGGCGGTCGCCGCCAAATACACCGCCGGGCCGCTGTTCATCAAGACCCACCCGCGCGACACGACCGACTACCACGCCCTGTTCCCCGACGCGGTGATCTTGGAGCGCACGATGCCCAGCGAAGTGCTGAACTTCTGCCTGCCCTTCAAATTCGCCCGCGCCGTCACGGTGCAAAGCTTCGTCCTCCGCGCCTTCACCGCCGCCGACGAAAAGATCCTATTAACCTTAGACGAAGCGAAGGCACTTATCTAACCGACATCTCCGTAGGGGAGCATTCCCTATGCTCCCGTGCGATCCTGCCTTTCCGCCAAACCCCACGGGCGGATATGGAATCCGCCCCTACAGACAGGGCATTGCCCTTTCCATTAACCCCCACGGGCGCACACTGTTCGCCCCTACATCCCCCCATAAAAGGCTCCCCTTGAGGGGTGACTCCCCACAGTGGGGGAGATGTCGCGCAGCGACAGAGGGGCCCGGCCGCGTAAGCGGTGCCAGCGAAGCGCAGACTGAGGGGTGGCCCCCGCGCTGCCCTTTTTCCAAAATAAACCGATACCTTTTTATACGGAGGTACACCCATGAAAACAATCGCTGTAATTCCTGCCCGTTATGCCAGTACACGGATGCCCGGCAAGCCGTTGGCGGATGTGCTGGGCAAGCCCATGATCTGGTGGGTCTACCAGGCCGCCAAGGCCTGCCCCAAGCTGGACGATGTCCTCATCGCCACCGATGACGAGCGCATTGCCGATGCCTGCAAGACCTACGGCATGCGTTACCTGATGACCAGCCCCGACCACGACACCCCCACCGGCCGCATCTGGGAGGTCAGCACCGTTGAGGATGCCGACCTCTACTTGCAGCTGATGGGCGATGAACCGCTCGTGAACCCTGCCGCGTTCGACCTCATTCTGCCCGACGCCCTGCCCGACGACCCTTATTACGTCGCCGTACTGACCAATATCATGGAGCACCCCGCCGACGTGATCGACTTTTCCAATCAAAAGGTCGTCACCAACGCCGCGCGCGAAATTCTGCTGATTTCCCGCAGCCCCATCCCCTACCCGAAAGGCACCCTCGACTTCGAGTACGAAAAAGTCACCGGCATCCAGCTGTACAGCAAGCAGGCGCTGGCATTCTACCACGCCACGCCCAAGTCCATCCTGGAAAAGGCCGAAGAGAACGATATGATGCGTTTTATCGAGAACGGCCACAAGGTACACGCCATCGTCAGCCCCTACAAGACCGTCAGCGTGGACACGCCCAAAGACCTGGCCCTCGTCAACACCATTTTAAAGGAGAAACAGCATGGCTGATGTAAAACTGCTGGACTGCACCCTGCGTGACGGCGGTTATATCAACGACTGGCGCTGGGGCCATGGCTCGGCCCGCCGCATCATCCAGTCGCTGACCCGCGCGGGCACCGATATTGTTGAGGTCGGCTTTCTGCGCAACGTCGATGGTTACGACCCCGATGTGACCGTCTGCAATACGATCGAGGAGCTTAACCGCCTGCTGCCGCCCGAGGCACAGCGCGGCCACACGATCTACTCCGGCATGGCGATGCGCTCCAACTACGATATCTCGAAGCTGTCCCCCTACGACGGCCACGGCATCGAGGTCATCCGCATCACCGCGCACGACTACGACATCCGCGACGGCATGGACTTTGCACGCGAGGTCAAAGCCCGCGGCTACAAGCTGTCCATCAACCCCATCAACATCATGGGCTACGCCGACAAGGACCTGCTCTGGATCTTTGACCAGGTCAACGCCATCCATCCGTGGCAGTTCTCCATCGTCGATACCTTCGGCAGCATGCGCCGCCGCGATCTGGAACGCATTGTCAGCCTGGCCGACCACAATCTGGCCCCCGATATCCGCCTGGGCCTGCACCTGCACGAGAACATGGCCCTCAGCTTCTGCCTGGCGCAAGAGTTTTTGGACAAGCCGCTGCTGCGCGACAAGACCGTCGACGGCAGCCTGAACGGCATGGGCCGCACGCCCGGCAACCTGCCCATTGAACTGGTGGCCGACTACTGCAACGAGAACCTCAGCACCCACTACGACCTTGATGAGATCATGGACGCCATCCAGGACCACATCGCCCCCATCAAGGGCGAAAGCGCCTGGGGGTACTCGCCCGCTTACTTCCTGTCGGCGCGGTTCAACCTGCACCGCAATTATGCCGAGCACTATCTGCACAAGGGCGACCTGACCAACCGCGATATCAACCACCTGCTGGCCGCCATCGACCCCGGCAAAAAGACGGCGTTCGATGCCGCCTACGCGGACAAGCTCTACACCGAGTACAAAAACCGCCGTATCGACGATGAATCCGCCCTCACCGCCCTGCACACAGCCTTTGCGGGCAAGCGGGTGCTGGTGCTGGCCCCCGGCGCGACGCTTGCCACCGAGGCAGGCCGCGCCGCCGTGGCGGATGCCGGTGCGGACGTGACCGTTTCGGCCAACTTTGTGCCGGATTTTGCCGCGCCCGACTATGCGTTTTTCACCAACGCCAAGCGGTTTGACGAAAGCGCCGCCTACCCCTGCCCGCTGATCTTGACCAGCAACCTGCGCGCCGCCGCGGATGCCACCGTCGTGAACTACGACCGGCTTTCCGGCACCGACGCCCAGGGCGGCAACAGTGTGCTGATGCTGCTGCGCCTTTTGCGCCTGTGCGGCGCAGCCGAAGTGCTGCTGGCGGGTGCCGACGGCTACCGCCCGGGCACGGCTGCCTATGCAGACGCGGGCCTGCACACCCACACGGGGCGCGGCGCGGCCTACAACGCACAGTTGGCCGGGGCCATCCGCGCCGCCGGGCTGCCGGTGCGCTTTATCACCCCCAGCGAATACGAAAGGGCGTAATGATGATCCGTTTACTGGTGCTGGACGTTGACGGCACGATGACCGACGGCGGCGTTTACTACGACGCCACCGGCAACGAGCTGAAGAAATTTGCCATCAAGGACGGGGCCGGGCTGGTGCTGGCTCGCACCGCAGGCATCCGGGTCATGATCTGCACCGGGCGCGAGTGCGAGGCCGTCCGCCGCCGCGCCGCCGACCTGAAAATCACCGATATTTACCAGAATATCAGCCGCAAGGCAGACTTTTTGCGGGACTTTATGGCCCGGAACGGCTACGCGCGCGAGGAAGCTGCCTACTGCGGCGACGACCTGAACGACCTGGCCGCGATGGCCCTGTGCGGCTTTGTGGCCTGCCCGGCCGACGCAGCACCCGAGGTAAAAGCCCGCGCCGACTACCAATGCCCCCAGCGCGGCGGCGAAGGTGCCGTCCGCGGCGCGGTAGAGCACATCCTGCGCACCGACGGCCGCTGGCACGATGCCGTAAAAGCTGCCTTTGGCGCGGAAATATAAAGGCCGCCTCTACGACGTCCCAATAAATCTTACCACCCGTAGGGGCGGATTCTATATCCGCCCGTTTTCCCCTTTGCCGTACTAAATCCATTCGGAGGCCCCCATGCCCCAAACTGCCAAAAAACAAAATCACCGCCCGCTGCTGGCTGCACTCGTCACACTCGTGGTCCTGCTTGCGGCTACCGCTGCCATCTGGCTGGCCGTCGTGCGCCCGCAGCTGGGCAAGGGCCGCACCGAGACCCTTTGCGACGACTTCAACCAGTCCGAGCTGCTCCACCCCGGCGACAGCGCCGCCCAGGTCTTTACCTATGATAAGGACCTTTACACCATCGGGCTGGAGTTTTACCTGCCCGGCGCGAACCCGCAGGGCACGCTGGAGGTCGTCCTCTCCGATGCCGACACCGGCGAAGAACTGGCCCGCTCCACCGGCGTGATGCAGAATATCATCCCCGACCAGTACACGACCCTTGGGCTGGACACCGCCGTTGCGGGCCAGCCGGGCCGCCGCTATCAGCTGACCGTCACCCCGCATTACGAGACCGACGCCATCCTCGCTGTCGGCCACAGCGTGGGCGTCGCGCTCTGGAAAGAGCAGATGACCGTCAACGGCACGCCCATCGACGGCACGATGGCCATGCAAGTGACCTACCAGCGCATGGGCGGCTACCTGACGCGGTTCTTTTTGCTGGCGGGCGGCGCGGCGGCGCTGCTGGCGGCGTTTGCCGTGTATGCGTGCCTCAGCCGCAAAGTATCGCTGCATCGCCTTGTTTTTGTGCTGGTGCTGGGCTTTGGGCTTATCTACTCGGTCATTCTGCCGCCCTATGCGGCCCCCGATGAAAAGTACCACATCAACCAGAGCTTCACCCTTGCCAGCAAGTGGGCCAACATGCTCTCCACGGACGACTGGCAGATGGGCAAGGTCCCCACAACGACGACCTTCCGCCGCGAGACCGATACCGACGAGCTGCTGCAGGACGAAAACACCACCGTGTTCACCTGGCAGGAGTTCACCGACACGCTGCTTACCACCACCGACGCCCCGTTTGACAGCCACCGGGAATACCACGAGCTGCAAACCGACCAGAACCCGCTGCTTTACTTAGCCAGCGGCGGCGCGGTGTTTTTGGCGTACCTTCTGCACCTCGGCTTTACCCCTGCGCTGGCACTGGGGCGGCTGGCAAACCTGCTGATCTTTGCACTGCTGGCGGCGTTCGCCGTCAAGGCCGCGCCCTGCGGCAAGCGCATTTTCACCGCTGTGGCACTACTGCCCATGACGCTGCACCTCGCAGCCAGTTTCAGCCGCGATGCCGTGCTGCTGGGGCTCTGCTTTGCCTTTACGGCACTGCTGCTGGACGCCGTGTACAGCAAGCCCACGCCCAAACGCATGGCCGCGCTGGCCATCACCGGCATTCTGCTGGCCCCCGGCAAGATGGTCTATCTACCGCTGGCCGCACTGTTTGTGCTGGTGCCTGCCGCCGCACTGGGCCGCCACGCCAAGGCGAAAAAGCTTGGCTACCTGGCCGCCTGCCTGGCGCTGGCGCTGGTGCTGAACACCGGCACCCTGACCGGCGCGCTCGGCTCCCCCGCCGCTGACAATGCGGCAGCTGTCACCGAGGAAACCACCGACGACGCCCGCAGCGCCAAAAACGCCCCGGCTGAGCCGGACGCCGCCTACGAGGAAGCCATCTGCACCGACAACACGATGGAAAACTACGTGCGGCGGTTATACTATTACATAGCCGACACGCGCAGCCCCGCGCAGAGCGAGGTCGATTTCTGGGTACAGGCGCTGGCAGAGGGCGATGTTTCCCCCGCCGTGCTGGGCCAGAGCTTTCTCTTCACCACCGACAAGGCCAACACCTACACCGACGCGCAGGCGTTCTACACGATGGCGTCCTACGCCCTGCTGGGCACCGATGTCACCATCGGCAACGCCGACGCCTACCTGCCTTATTTTGCCGAGGGCGGCGCGATGCAGGCCTACAAGCAGCTCTTCAACCTGCCCACCTGCGTGGACCGCTTTGCTGCGCTGGGGCTGGACGTCGGCACGATGGACGACCGCATCCCGCTGAACCGCGAGACTGTGGCGGCGGAAGTGGAAGCCGCCCGTGCCACCCGTGCCACCCAAAGCGTGACCGATGCTGCCGATGAAGCCACCTACACGCCGGGCTACATCCTGCATCATCTGCCCGATACCGCGCTGTTGTTTGTGCGCAGCATCGTGCAAAACGGCGACCACTATCTGCGCACCCTCGTGGGTGGCAGTTTAAGCTACTACACGCTGGACCTGGCGTGGTTCTGGGTCGTGGCGCTGTATCTGCTGCTGGCCTACGCGGCACTGCCCGCCCAAAACACCCCCTTGCCCACCGGTAAGCTGCGCGGCTGGGGCGCGGCGGCGGCCGTTTGCAGCTGCCTGCTGGCCGTGGCCGGCTGCCTGCTGTGGACCCCCACCCATTATGAAACGCTGTACGGCTTGCAGGGGCGCTACTTCTTGCCCGTGCTGCCCGCGCTGCTGCTGACCTGCCTGCCCCGCCGCCTGGCCGCCGTGCCGGACGACACCGAGGCCCAGACCCACCTGACCGGCGCGCTGGCGCTGGTGCAGTGGGGCGTTATCCTCAACATCATGCTGGCGGTCATCGCCCGCTAACGGGGACATTATGACTTTCTGCTTTTTCACAACCCAATATCTGCCCACCCCCGGCGGGGTCGAGCGGTACACCTGGAACCTCGCACGCCGCTGCCGTGCCGCCGGGCACCGGGCGCTGGTCGTCACCAGCAGCCTGCCCGGCCTGCCTGCGCGGGAAACAGATGCCGACGGCATTGAGATCTGGCGTCTGCCCGCCTGGCCGGTCATGGGCGGGCGGTTCCCGGTGCTCAAGCCCTGCCCGCCTGCTGCCGACCTTTGGGCGCAGGGCATCGACTTTGCCGTCATCCAGACCCGCATGTACACCCAAAGCGTCTGGGCCGCGCGGCAGTGCAAGCGCCGCGGCATCCCCGCGCTGGTGCTGGACCATTCCACCGGCTACATGATGCACGGCGGACTGGCCGGGCTGGCGGGCAAGTTGTACGAGCACCTCGCCTGCGGCATCATCAAGGGCTGCGGGTTTCCGTTCTACGGGGTCTCGGGCGATGTCTGCCGCTGGCTGCGCACGTTTGGCATCACGGCGGCAGGCCGCCTGCCCAACGCCGTGGACCCGGAGGAGCTTGCCGCGCTGGCAGCCGACCACCCGCGCGATCTCCGCAGCGAGTTCGGCCTGGCCCCCGCCACGCCCATCGTGGCGTTCGTGGGGCGGCTCATCCCCGAAAAAGGCGCGGCCAGGCTGGCCGAAGCCGTGCGGCAGGTAAACGCGAACGGCACCCCCTGCGCACTCTTTGTCGCGGGTACCGGCCCCGAGGAAGCCGCGCTGCGTGCCCTCGGCGCGCCCGTCTACGCGCTGGGTGCCCTGCCCCACCCGCAGATCGTGCAGCTGTTAACGCAGGCCGATTGCTACTGCCTGCCCACCGAGTACGCCGAGGGCTTCCCCACCACGCTGCTCGAAGCCGCCGCCTGCCGCTGCCCGATCCTCACCACCCACACGGCGGGCACGGGCGAGCTGCTGCCCGATGCAGGCTATGCCGCTTACCTCGAAACCGCCGACCCCGCCGCCATCGCAGCCGCGTTGCAGGCGGTGCTGGCAGACCCGGACGCTGCGCGCACCCGGGCCGACGCTGCCTACCAGCGCCTGTGCGCCCACTTTACATGGCAGGCCGTCTTTGCTACAATGGAGAAAACCGCGGCCCAAGCAGCCAAAAGGAGCTAAGATGTCAAAATTACTCATCGTCATCCCCGCGTATAACGAGGAGGACAGCATCGTGCCCGTGGTCGAAGAGCTGACCACCCAGTACCCCCAGTACGATTATGTCGTCGTCAACGACGGCAGCCGCGATAAGACCGCCGCCGTCTGCCGCGCCCACGGCTACCGGCTCATTGATCTGCCGGTCAACCTGGGGCTGGCGGGTGCCTTCCAGACCGGGCTGCGCTATGCGGCCGAGAACGACTACGACTGCGCCATGCAGCTGGACGCCGACGGCCAGCACCGCCCCGAGTTCATTGCCCCAATGCTGGAAGCACTGGAGGAGGGCAACGATATCGTCATCGGCAGCCGGTTTCTGACCGTAAAAAAGCCCAAAACGCTGCGGATGCTGGGCAGCTATATCATCAGCTGGTCCATCCGGCTTACGACGGGCCGCGCCATCTGCGACCCCACCAGCGGCATGCGGATGTTCAACCGCAGCATGATGCAGGAATTTGCTCAGAACCTGAACTACGGCCCCGAGCCGGATACCATCAGCTATCTGATCAAAAACGGTGCAAAGGTCAAGGAAGTGCAGGTCGAAATGGGTGAGCGCACCGCCGGCCAAAGCTACCTGACGTTCTGGCGCAGTGTGCAGTATATGGTCAAAATGTCCATCTCGATCTTGCTGATCCAGTGGTTCCGCAAGCGCGACACCGCGACCCCGTATCCCGAAAGGAGCCTGTAAAATGTTCGACCAAACGCTTATCCGCATCTGCCTGATCTTCGGCAGCCTGGTCACAGCGTGGTACATCCTGCGCCGCGTGCGCCAGGCAAAAGTCCAGATCGAGGATACCATTTTCTGGCTGCTGTTCAGCGCCGCGCTGCTGATCTTGGCCATCTTCCCCGGCATCGCCTACTGGGCCGCGAACCTGCTCGGCTTCATGAGCCCCATCAACTTTGTGTACGTGGTCATCATCTTTTTGCTGCTGGCCAAACAGTTTTTCATGTCCATCCGCCTCAGCCAACTCGACAGCAAAGTCCGCATCCTGACCGAGCAGGTCGCACTGAACGAGGAAAAGGTGGAAAGGGAGAAGTTGGATCTGTAACACAAAAGGCTCCCCTTGAGAGGGGCCATCCTCCGCCACCATAGAGTTTCTTTCGGCCCCGGAGGACACCCACCGCAAACCCAAAATAAAAATTTGTAATACTACGCCAACTATGCTATAATAGATTACTAGACAAACGAAGAAAGAAGGTTTCAGCCATGGCTTATACCCCGAAACTGACCTATAAAGGCCGCCCGCTGGTGCGCTGCGGCAACGATATCTACTACGGCTCGATGAGCGATCCCTACGTAGTCTACTTGCAGGTCCTGAGCAACACCAAAGAAAACGGCGTCGACGTGGCCGATAAGGTGCATATCGTTCTGCTGTCCACCGATGATTCCAAGCCCCTGCCGGAGCGCATCGTCCGCCAGGCCAATAAAGTGGGCCTGTATAACGCGCTGTCGTTCGGCGATATCATGCTGCAAGGCGCATTGCAGAAAAAGTAATTTTCTGCACCCGCAACAAAACAAAACCAGCCTGTCCCCCAAAAGAGACAGGCTGGTATTTTTTATGCCTTATAGGGTTTTGCCTTACTGGTCGTTGTCCTCGGGCAGCTCGTCCTCGGTGCCCTCCAGCTCAATGTCAAAAGAGGCATTGCAGTACGGGCAAACCAGCTCCTGGGTCTGATCCAGCAGCGTTTCTTCGTCCACGGTGGAGACCTTGCCGCAGTTCGGGCAGGTCACTTCGTACAGGGCGTCGTCGCCGTCCTCCTCGCTGTCGTCCTCGTCCTCATCATCGGTGTACAGGTCGCTTACGATATCGTCCACATCCTGGTCCAAAGTCTCCAGCTCATCGTAGACCTGATCCAAGGCATTGTCATGCTCAACCACCTGGGCAGCCATTTCTTCCAGCAGGTCCATCATGGCGGCAATGACCTTGCCGTTCTTGCTGGCGGGGTCAAACTCCATACCGGTCATCAGGCCGCGGATGTAGGCAGCCTTTGCATTCAAGTCCATAGCCATAACAGAAATCCTCCGTTCATAAATCCTGTTAAAAAAGGCCGGGCGCGGCGGTGTGCCAAGCTCGGCCTTGTGGAACAAAATTAGTTCACGCGCTCCATATACTCGCCGGTGCGGGTATCAATGCGGATCTTGTCGCCCTCGTTGATGAACAGGGGCACGCGGATCTCGGCACCGGTCTCGACGGTAGCGGGCTTCAGGGTGTTGGTGGCGGTGTTGCCCTTGACACCCGGCTCGGTAGCGGTGACTTCCAGCTCAACAAAGTTGGGGATCTCAACGCTGAAAACCTTGCCCTTGTAGCTCAGCAGCTTGCAGGTATCGTTCTCTTTGCAGAACTTGAAGTTGTCGGGCACATCGCTGGCACCAACGGGGATGTCGTCGTAGGTCTCAACATCCATGAAGTGGTACAGGTCGCCATCCTCGTAAGAGTAAGTGACCTCCTTGCGCTCGATGAACGCCTGCGGGAACTTGGCGGTGGGGTTGTAGCTGGTCTCAACGACAGAGCCGGTGATAACGTTCTTGGTCTTGGTGCGCACGAAAGCAGCGCCCTTGCCGGGCTTGACGTGCTGGAACTCAACGACCTGAAGGACCTGGCCGTCCTGCTCGAAGGTGACGCCGTTGCGGAATTCGCCTGCTGAAATCATATAGAAATTCCTCCATAAATTACAAAATACATACCTGTATTTATTTTACAGGATACAATGGACTTTTTCAAGCCCTGAACCGATTTTTTTGCGCGAAATTTGGTATTTTTTCGTTAGCCATTTATAATGAGCCATATGTTTTAGCCAGCTCCGCCGCATCCTCGGCCTGGGTCCCGGCGCTTTCGCAGATGATGGTGGGTGCCAGGCTGCGGCTTTTCAGCAGCGCCAGCAGCGGCACGTGCGGCGGACCGTAGTCGGTATCGGCAAAGGTCAGGTGGCACTTCTCGCCGCCCTTGGTGTAGGCAATACGGGAAAAATGCGCGTGGAACTGCACCGCACGCTCATCCCCCAGCCTTGCCTGCAGGGTGTCCAGCAGGGCAGCGTAATCGGCGGCAGCGGTGGCTTCGGCAAACTGGGTGCCCAGGCTGCGGGCGTAGAGGTGGCCAAAGTCGATGCAGGGCGTGATGCGCCTGTCCACTTCGCACAGGGCCAGCACTTCGTCCAGCGTGCCCAGCTGGTTGACCTTGCCCATCGTTTCAGGGCAGAGGATGCAGTCGCCGTAGCCCGCGTCGTCGCAGGCCTTTACCGCGCGCTGCATCGTGTCAAGCGCCTTTTCCAATGCGGCCTCACGGCTTTGCTTGCCGCAGGAGCCGGAATGGAAGATGACCCGCCTGCCGCCCAGTGCTTTGACCAGGGCGCAGCTTTGCAGCAGGTAGTCGATGCTGTTCAGCCGCTTGTCCTCTTCCAGACTCGACATGCTGATGTAGTACGGCGCGTGGACCGAGAGCGCGATGCCCCGTGCGGCGCAGGCAGCGCCCAGCGCACGGGCCTTGTCGTGGGCCAGCCGCACGCCGCGGCCGCACTGATACTCGAACGCCGTAAGCCCAAAGCCCGCTGTATAGGCGGCAATGGCGGCGGGGTCAAACCTTTTGACCGGGTAGCTGTCCGCCAGGCCCGCCGTGCCAAAGCGCGGCTCACTCATGCACAACGCCTCCCTTTTTATAGTATCGGTCCAGCCAGTACGGTTCATACTTGCGCTTGAACTGCACAAATTTGTTGCGGTCGCCAGGGGCGCGGGGCAGCAGATACAGGCAGGGGCAGCCGTACAGCCCGGCGGCCATGCGGTCAGCAAAAATCTGGTCGCCGACCATCGCCATCTGGCTTTTTTTCACGCCCAGGCGGTGCCGCGCCACGGCCAGGCCGATGGTCAGCGGCTTGCAGGCCAGCGGCACCCAATCCAGGCCGATACGCTCGGCAAAGGGGCGCACACGCTTGGCTGTGTTGTTGGACACGATCGTCAGGCGGATGCCCGCCGCGCGCATCTCGTCCAGCCAGGCCTGCACGCTGGGCTCCAGCACCTGGCTGTTATCCGCCGTCAGCGTATTGTCCACATCCAGCACCAGCGCCGTGATCCCGTGCGCTTTCAAATACTCCGGATGTATGCACTCAATTTTTCTGAATACGATTTCAGGAGTTAAAATCATAAGCCGCCCTCTAAATTTCAAAACCATCCCCGTCGGCGGACATGCGCCGACGACGGGGATACCTCTAGAGCAGAAAAGTGCATTTTTGTGTCGTCAGGCGCGAAAATGTGCTTTTCTGCGACGGGGTGAATCCAAAGGAGGGGTTCGGGGTCGCGTCAGCGATGCAAGCCCCAGTGGGGCTTGCAACCGAACGAGCGGTGCCAGCTCTGCTGGCTGGCGGCCATTGTTTTGGCCGCCAAGCGGCAGGAGCGTGGCGCAGCCACAAGCGACGAACCCCTTCTTTGCAGCGCTGCGCCAGCAGCGCGCCAAACAAAAAGTGCAGACCCGCGCAATGCGCGGGTCTGCACAGTCGTTCATTGGTAAGAAATCTTACTTAAACTTGCGCTTGCGGGCAGCCTCGGACTTCTTCTTACGCTTAACGGACGGCTTCTCATAAGCCTCGCGCTTGCGGACCTCAGCCAACACGCCGCTGCGAGCAGTGCTGCGCTTAAAACGGCGCAGTGCGCTCTCGAGGGACTCGCCCTCTTTGACACGGATCTCCGACATCTTCTTCCCTCCCTTGACCTGAGACAGGAGTTTGCCGGTCAAAAACATCAACCAGTAACAGCAATTATACTATATAATCCCCGCTTCTGTCAACACTATTTTTCGCCGAAAAGGGGTCGTTTTTAAATTTTTAACAAATTTTCCGCTTTTCAACAAACTATCAACCGTGCAGGGCCGTCCAGGCAAGCAGTGCGCCATAAATTACCGGCTGGTGCAGCATATAAACCAGCAATGTCCGCCCGCCGATGGCGCACAGCGGCCGCAGTGCCGCCGGGGCCTGCCCGGCACGCGGCCGCCACAGCCGCGCCAGAAACAGCCCGCACCAGAACAAAAACACCCACGGCAAAAGGGGGAAATAATCGGCCGAGGCAAACCGCGTCAGGTCCGGCAGGCCGAGCCAGAACAGGTTGGCGCTGTACCACCCCGCAGGCAGCGCGGCCAGGTGCCAGCGCTCAAACCCCAGCCAGCCCCAGGGCAGCTGATTGGTCAGCGCAAACAGCGCCGCGCACACCGCCAGCCCCGGCGCGGCGGGGATCTTATCCAGCAGCGGCCTGGCCAGGCAGCTCAGCAGCACGGCGGCGGCGTTTAAGTGCAGCACACCGAACCAGATGCTTTCCGACGGCATAAAGCCCACCGTCACAATGGTCAGTACCGCCGCGCACCCGGCCACGATCAGCCCGTTTTTCAGCGGGCGGTGCGCCAGCGTGAAGCTGTAACCGGACAGCAGAATAAAGCTCCAGCAGATATATTGCTGCCAGATATGGCACCCCGCGGCGCTGATATCGTACCAGGCGCTGGCATGGCCGAACACATACACCCAGTCATACATGCCATGGTAAGCCAGCATATTCAGCAGCGCCAGCCCCCGCAGGGCATCCAGCTGCCATACACGTTGTTTGGTCATGGTGGTTTTTCCTTTAGTTCTAAAATCTGTAGGGGCGAGCATTGCTCGCCCGCTGCAAAAGGCACGACCGCACGGGCGGATACAGAATCCGCCCGTGCGCGTATTGTATGGGGTCGTAGGGGCCGATTCCATATCGGCCCGTGGGCACATAACGTATGCTAGAAAAATTGCGCGTGAATGCAAGTCCCCGCGGGCGAACAATGCTCGCCCCTACACCCCGTAACCTTTATAATTTATTCTACCACACCCTCTGGCAACTTGCAATTGCGCCGCATTTGCGGTACACTTAGAGGGATTAAGGAGTGGTAAAACCTATGCAGGATATCCGTCTGATCGGGCTGGATCTGGACGGCACCGTTTTTGACGATGCCAAGCACATCAGCCCGCGCAACCTGGCCGCCATCGAGGCCGCCGTGCAGGCAGGCATCATTGTGCTGCCCGCCACCGGCCGCACTGCCACCGGCGTGCCCAGCGCGTTCACCGATATTCCCGGCGTGCACTACGCACTGACCTCCAACGGCGCGTCGGTCGTCGACATGCGCACCGGCGCACACATCGTCGATCAGCCGTTCTCGCTCGAAGATTCGTTGCGGGTCTATGACGCGCTCAAGCCGTTCGGCGGCGTGTTCAGCCTGTTTGTGGGCGGCAAAAGCTACGCTACCAAGGCTGATAACGATTTAATTGACGTGCTGGTGCCGGAAAATCTGCGCGATTACTTCCGCAAAACGCGCATTGAGGTGCCTGACCTGCGCGCTGTGCTGCAGCAGCGGGTCGGCGAGGTGGAAAAATTCAGCGTCATGTACCCCAAAGTCGAACTGCGGGACGACGCCTGGCGCGCCGTGCTGGCTGCCTGCCCCGATGTGGAAGCCACCACCAGCCTGGGCAGCAACATTGAACTGAACGCCCCCGGCGTGACCAAGGGCAGCGGCCTGCTGGCCCTGGCCGAAAAGCTCGGCCTGCGCCGCGACCAGGTGATGGCCGTCGGCGACTCCGGCAACGACCTTTCGATGATCGAGGAGGCCGGGCTGGGCGTGGCCATGGGCAATGCCACGCCGGAGGTGCTGGCTGCGGCCGATGTGACCACCGCCGACAACAACCACGACGGCGTTGCGCTTGCCATCGAGAAATACGCTCTGCATCGTTAAAAACACACAAAAAAATATACATTATAATTTAAATGAGGTGTCCCATGAAAAACGTATTGGTCGGGCAGTCGGGCGGTCCCACTGCCGTCATCAACTCCAGCCTGGCGGGCGTCTACGAGACCGCCAAGGCCTGCGGCGCTGCACACGTCTACGGCATGCAGTACGGCATCGCCGGTGTGCTGGAGGGCAAGCTCGTCGACCTGGATGAAGTGCTGGCCGACAAGATGGATATTGAGCTGCTCAAGCGCACGCCGTCCAGCTTTTTGGGCAGCTGCCGCTACAAGCTGCCCCAGCCTGATGTCGACGAAGCCCCGTTCGTCCAGCTGTTTGAGCTGTTCAAGCAGTACGATATCGGCGCAGTGTTCTACATCGGCGGCAACGACTCGATGGACACGATCTCCAAGCTGTCCGCCTACGGCAAGACCGTCGGCAGCGAGATCTGCTTCATCGGCGTGCCCAAAACCATCGACAACGACCTGCTGCTGACTGACCACACCCCCGGCTACGGCAGCGCCGCCAAGTACATTGCCACCATTTTAAAGGAAGTCATCTGCGATTCCAGCGTTTATGACCTGCGCAGCGTGACGGTGGCGGAGATCATGGGCCGCCACACCGGCTGGCTGGCCGCCGCATCCAGCCTGGCCGCCGGCCCGGACTGCAACGGCCCTGACCTGATTCTGCTGCCCGAGCGTCCGTTTGACGAGGATGCATTCCTTGCCCGCGTAGCCGAGCTAGAAAAAGAGCGCCACAACGTCATCATTGCCGCCAGCGAGGGTGTCAAGAACAAGGACGGCGTGTTCCTGTGCGACCTGGTCTCTACAGCCGGGCAGCTGGACGCGTTCGGCCACAAGGCAATTCTGAGCGGCACCAGCCGTTACCTGGCTGACCTGATCCGCGTCCGCCTGGGCTGCAAGACCCGTGCGATCGAGTTTTCGACGTTGCAGCGCTGCGCCAGCCATCTGGCCAGCCGCACCGATGTGACCGAGGCCTATCAGGTCGGCGGCGCAGCGGTGGAAGCTGCCGTGCGCGGCGAGACCGCCAAGATGTCCGCCATCAAGCGCCTGAGCGACCAGCCCTACCGCATCGAGACCGAGATGGTCGACGTGACCCAGGTCGCCAACTTTGAGAAGAAGGTCCCCGACGAGTGGATCACCGCCGACGGCATGCACGTCAACGCCAACTTTGAGCGTTACGCCCGCCCGCTGATCCAAGCCGAGCTGACCCCCATCTACATCAACGGCGTACCCCGGCATATTCATCTGGATTGATGGTTGGTTGCTTGACGCCTTGTCTTTCTGCCTTTTGTAGGGGCGAGCAGTGCTCGCCCGCAGCAATTGGCGGCAACACAAAGCTTCGCAGGAGCATTCTATATGCTCCCCCTACCGCCGTAGGGGCGGATTCCATATCCGCCCGTGCATTTGACGGTTGCGTAGGACCCGGCGGGCGAGCACTGCTCGCCCCTACACGCTCTGCACCGCCCTAGCGCCCCCCTCTTCCTGAGGGGGCTTTTCTATTTTCCGTCATACCGCACAATTTCGACGTAAAAAGTTTATTCACCTTGCCCAAAATCAATTTTCCGGCGCAATTTTTGCAAGGTTTCAGCACTCATTTTGCCTGTAAAGCGGGCATAAATATTCCATACAGCGGAATTTTTCTCCATAAGCTTCCCCACGCGCGCAAGCACCGTTCCACCAAGCGGAATGCAAAGTTGTACAAAGGTACGTGCAAATTTTCGGCAACTCCTGCAATAGAAAAAAACTGTACTCCATGGTACACTAAACAGGACAATTATCGTGCGCTGTTGGGCCGCGCCCGCAGCGCAGCCATCCATGGAAAGCAGGAGGAAAACTATGGCAAAAAACGCAATCGTCGGTCAGTCCGGCGGCCCTACTTCGGTCATCAACGCCAGCCTAGCGGGTGTGTATGAAAGCTGCAAGCGCCGCGGCGCGGGCAAGGTTTACGGCATGCTGCACGGCGTGGCGGGCCTGCTGGAGCGCCGCACCTGTGTGCTGGACGAAAAGCTGAAAACCGCGCTGGATATCGAGCTGCTCAAACGCACGCCGTCCAGCTATCTGGGCAGCTGCCGCTATAAACTGCCGGACTGGCACACCCCCGAGGGCGAGGCCGTCTACATCCAGCTGTTCGAGATTTTGAAAGAGCTGGATATCGGCTATTTCTTCTACATCGGCGGCAACGACTCGATGGATACCATCGGCAAGCTGGCCGATTACGGCAGCCACATCGGCAGCGAGATCCGCTTTATGGGCGTGCCCAAAACCATCGACAATGACCTGATGGTTACGGACCACACCCCCGGCTATGGCAGTGCTGCCAAGTACATCGGCGTTGTGATGAAAGAGATCATCCGCGATGCCACGGTTTACGGCACAAAATATGTCACGATCGTTGAGATCATGGGCCGCAACGCCGGTTGGCTGACCGCCGCCGCCGCCCTGGCCAAAGCCGAGGACTGCGAAGGCGTTGACATGATCTGCCTGCCGGAAGTGCCGTTCAATGTCGATCATTTCGTCGAGAAAGTCGAGCGGATGCAGAAGGGGAAGCCGTCCATCGTCATTGCGGTGTCCGAGGGTGTCAAGCTCGAGGACGGCCGCTATGTCTGCGAACTGGCAGACGACGTACACGCGGTGGATGCCTTCGGCCACAAGGCCCTGACCGGCACCGCGCGCTTCCTGGCCAACACGGTCGCGCGCCGTCTGGACACCAAAACCCGCTGCATTGAGCTTTCGACCCTGCAGCGCTGCGCCGGTCATCTGACCAGCCGCACCGATATCACCGAGGCGTACCAGGTCGGCGGTGCTGCCGCCAAGGCCGCGTTTGAGGGCCACACCGGCGAGATGGTTGCCCTGGACCGCATCTCCAACGCACCGTACCAGTGCGGCACCAGCCTGCATCCCATCAGCGAGGTCGCCAACCTGGAAAAAAAGGTCCCGCTCGAGTGGGTCAACGCCGACCACACCGCCATGACCCATGAGTTCCTCGCCTACGCCCTGCCGCTCGTCCAGGCCGAGCTGACCCCCATCTACGTCGAGGGTCTCCCCCACCACATTTACCTGCCCGAAGCCTGACGGGGGTTTCGTTCCTTTCTTGAAAGAAAGGAACCGAAAGAGCTTTCCATAAAATAACAAAAAATAACCTGTGCAGAGAGATTTTTTCTTGCACAGGTTATTTTTGTGTGGTTTTACGTATCTGTAAAGGGTCGATGCTTTTGTATATATTTTTTAAAAATCAAAATACAAAAATTCCGACACACCACTCAATGACAGAATACTCCATACCATCAGCACGACTGTAAAAAGTGCTCTTGCCACTGTTGGCTTAAAGCGAATTTCTTTAGAATTTTTTCCGAAAAAGATAATCCCGAAAGCAAACCCAAAAAAGATAATTGTGTACAACCAATACACAGAATCACTTAAGTTCTTCAAAAATGGCAGGCGTCCTTCCATAAAGTTGAACTCCTTAAGCTTAAAGTACAATTCATATCCTCTATCAAGGGTAAAATCGTTTCCCCCGAACATCCGCTGTAAAAATATCCATGCCTGCTGAAGCGAATCAGCGCGAAAAATCACCCAAAGTGCATTTACAATCGAGAATGTTACAAACCAACGTATAGGTTTCCATACTCTGTCCCAAACTGGCTTTATAAAACGGCTGATACAATTGAACACACCGTGCAGCACGCCCCACACTATAAAAGTCCAATTTGCACCGTGCCATATACCACTGATCAAAAATACGATCATCGTATTCAGATACGTTCGCCAACAGCCCTTTTTGCTTCCACCAAGCGGAAAGTATACATACTCACGTAAGAAGCGCGTCAACGACATATGCCATCTCTTCCAAAAATCCCCTATCGACAGTGCCTTATAAGGGGAGTTAAAGTTTGCTGGCAAGTCAATATTCAGCATATTGCCTACGCCGATCGCCATATCGCAATAACCGCTGAAATCAAAATACAGCTGCAGGCAGTAGCTGAGTGCGCCGGTCCACGCGCCGGTTCCCGGCAGCGGAACCGCTACCAGGATCACCAGACCCGCCAAGCGGTATTTTGTCACCAGACGGCCCTTGAGGTGGGCTCTGCGTTCCAGCCAGACAATCTTCGGCCCCCACCAGGCGCCATGACGCAGCCAGTTAAACACCCGGCGCACCAGCAAAATAATAAAAGGCACCGGCAGCAGGTTGCCCAGCACCGCCGCCGCACAGGCCATTCCCGGCGGCAGTCCCGCGGCCACTCCCATGGGGATGGCGCCCCGCAGCTCCAGAACCGGCACCATGGCCACACCGAAAGTCATCAGCAGCTTTCCCAACACCGTTTCCGTAATCTCCACTTCTTTTTCCCCCTGTTGCGGCACCGATGCGGAGCAGGGCCGCAGCCCCGCTCCGCAGGAAAAGTTTGATGTACGGCGCGGATTTACTCCAGATTCAGCCGCTTTTTCAGCATGACCGATGTAATCACATAGTAAACGGCGCTGCAAAGCACGGTCAGCACGATCATAACCACCATAAGCAGGTGAACCGCGGCCATGCCCTCAAGATCAAAGTCCCAATTCCAGATGTTCAGGTGTTCCAGGCCCACCATCAGGAAAGAGGAAATCGCCTGGAGCGCAAACTGGAACCCGAAAAAGAACAGCACCGACAGAGCGATCTTGTGGTTGGCAAAGCTGTGGCCGGTCGCCATCGCGGCATAGACCTCCAG
>SFKI01000002.1 GCA_004554775.1 Subdoligranulum variabile | reverse complement strand
GTGAGGACGGAAGCCGGGAACAGGAGGTAGAAATCTTCTACCGCTTTATCGGCAAAATTGATTGAATGATACCAATATCTTTAACTATGTGATACCGGCCTGTCCACACCGGAGTTGCCACTGATCGTAGAAATGGCCGATTTTTTTGACACGTCCGTCGACGTACTGCTGGGCTATACCTTAAAAGATAACCGCATTGACGCCACCGCCCAGCGTTTGCTGCACTGCCAGCAAAGCAAAGACCTGAGCGGCCTGGACGAAGCCGAAAAGGCGCTGAAAAAGTACCCCAATTCGTTCGATATCGTCTACCGCAGCGCTATGCTGTACCAGGCACTTGGGCTGTACAAACGGGATAACGCCAAACTGCGCCGTGCCCTGGAACTGCTGGAAAAAGCCCGCCCGCTTCTGCACCAGAACACCAACCCCCGCATCAGCGAGCAGACGCTTTACGTTGCTATGGCGGAGATCTGCCAGGATCTGGAAGATGATGAACGTGCCCTGGAACTTTTTAAGCAGCATAATACCAACGGCCTCTATAGCGATTGCATCGGCATGATTTTTGCCAAGGATGCCAAGCGCGCCAAGGAAGCTGTCCCGTACCTGTCCGAATCGCTGCTCATCCACGAAGCCGCACTGGTGCGCACCGTGATGGGGTATCTGAATCTATTCCTGAACAGCCGCGACTATGCCCAGGCCCTGGCGCTGCTGGATTGGGCACTGCCGTTTTTCACTACTATGCCCCGCCCGGGCTGCACCAGCTTTATGGATAAGATCAACATGGTCTTTTACATGTTCCAGGCGCATGCTTTGCTCAAAACCGGCCAGCCGGAAAGCGCCCGAAAATCCGCCGAGGAAGCCCACTGCCTGGCCGTGCGGTTTGATGCTGCCCCCAGCTACGCCGCCGATACCATCCGCTTTGTGATGCCCGGCGAGGACTCCACTGCCAACGACGACCTTGGCGAGACTGCCGCCCAGGCCGCGCAAAATGCCTTGCAGCAGATAGACGACCCGCAGATGACCGCGCTTTGGCAGGAGATGTGCGATGAACGCTGATTCTATCGCCCGTGAGCTGCGCGGGTCCTTCTACCGCAAAAACCGGCTGGCGTTTGCCGCAGCGGCGTTGGCCTCACTGCTCAATGCCGTGCTGAGCCTTATACTTTCCTGGCTGATGCAGCAGCTCATTGATGCAGCCGCTGGTGCGCCGGGGGCACTGCCCTTTGGGGTGCTGGTCCGAGCCTGCGGCGGGTTCTTTCTTTTGATTTTCTGCGGCGCTGCACTTTTATTCTGCGCTAAACCGCGCTTTCTGGCTGCGGCCATGGAGCAGTACAGAAACTGCGCTGTATCTTACCTGATGCAAAAATCTGTGCCGGATTTCCAGCGGCCGCCCTCCGCCGCCTACCTCTCGGCCCTGACCAACGACGCCGCAACCATCGAAAATGACTACCTGACCCAGCAGTTTGCCTTACTCACAAAGTTGTGCTGCTTTGCCGGGGCACTGGCTATGATGCTGGCCTACTCAGCGCCGCTGACGCTGGCCGCGCTCGTGCTGGCACAGCTGCCCTTTGCAGCATCGCTGGCAGCGGGGAACAGGCTTGCCAATGCTACCCGCCTTGTCTCTGATTGCAACAGGGATTTTACCGCGTTTTTGTCAGACTGCTTAAACGGCTTTCCCGTCATCCGTAGCTTCCGCGCAGAGATAGAGATAAACAAGCGATTTGCCGCAGAAAACCATCGTCTTGAGCAGCAAAAGCGCACCCGCCTGCAACTGCAAACGCTTTTGGAAAGCGCCGGTTCCTTTACCGGGGTCGCGGCGCAGCTGGGCGTATTTTTACTGGGCACCTGGCTGGCGCTCAGCGGACGGGGTGTTACGCCCGGCATCGTGATTATGTTTGTCAACCTGATGAATTTTCTGGTCGAGCCGCTCGCCGAGCTGCCCAGTCTGCTGGCCGCCCGCAAAGCGGCGCTGGCGCTTGTACAAAAACTGGCCGATGCTCTCGCCGGGCAGACCGCACAGCCGGGCGGGCAGACGCTGCCGCAGCTCAACGAACAAATCGAACTGCGGCAGGTATCCTACAGCTACACGCCCGGCAAACCCGTGCTGAACGACCTCTCCGTCAGACTCGAAGCAGGCAGGGCGTACGCTGTTGTTGGTGCCAGCGGCGGCGGAAAATCCACGCTGCTTCGCCTTTTGCATAGCCCGGAATCAGGCGCTGACGGGCAGATACTTTTTGATGGTATCGACATCCGCGCCCTTGCGTCGGAATCGCTGAATGACCTTGTCTCCGTTGTGCAGCAGAATGTCTTTGTGTTTAATGCGTCCATCCGGGATAATATCACGATGTTCCGCGCTTTCCCGGACAAAACGATAAATGAGGTCATCTGTCGCGCGCACTTGGAGGAACTCGTCGCCCGGCGCGGGCTCGATGCCCTGTGCGGTGAGGGAGGCAGCAAACTTTCTGGCGGTGAAAAGCAGCGCATCGCCATTGCCCGTGCGCTGCTTAAACATTCCTCGATCTTTCTGGCCGACGAGGCCACCGCCGCGCTGGATGCCCAGACTGCACACGAAATCTCGCAGGACATTCTCTCACTCACCGGCATTACCCGCGTTGTGGTAACGCACCGGCTGGAAGCCTCGCTGCTGCAAGAATACGATGGAATTCTCGTCCTCAAAGATGGCCGCCTGGCCGAGACCGGCACGTTTGAAGAGCTCGTCCGGCGCGGCGGTTACTTCAATGCCCTTTACACGCTGGCGCATTGACACCGTCGCCCTGTTCAAATACCGCGAACGCCGTGTTGATGATACGGCAATCTCGCTTGCGGAAAAAATCGTAGATACAGAAAGCGAGAATGTTTACAGCACCCCTAAACAGCAGAACATTTCTCACCGCCATAACGAAAAATTTCGATAAAAGCCCAGCGGCGGCTTCCTTTACGAAAGCCGCCGCTGTTATAAAAGTTAGTATTCTTAGAATTTTCCGCCCGAGCTGCCGCCAAAACCGTCGCTGTCGGTACTCGACCCGCTGGAACTGTCGTCCTTAACCTTGACGGGGTCGTAGCGCTCGGTTTCGGTGGTGTGGGTGTAGGTGTCCTCCACCACGGACAGCGCCAGACCCTCGGCGGGCATGTAGGCGTTGGCGTGGGACTGCTCGTTGGCGGTTTTCATCTGCGCATAGAAGATGCCGCAGACAATACACGCCACAGCCAGCGGAATGACAAACACAAACACCCACTTGATCCAACCCTTGGCGGGGTCGTTGCCGCTGTCCAGCGGTGCACCCTTTTCGGCATAGAAATCCAGCGTGTCAGCGCACATTTCTATGTAGGTGTCGGAGGCCTTGTAATACGATCCGTCCGACAGCATCGGCACGATCTTATCCTCGATCTGTGCAATGCGGTAGTCGGTAAAGGCGGTCACGCCGCCGCCGTAGGTGATCGTGACATAATCGCGGGAATCCAGCGCAATCAGGAATAAAATGCCGCTTTTGCCCTCGCCATAGCCAAGGTCATAGCTGCGGTACCAGTCCTTGGCAAACTCGCGCACGTTCTGCCCGCCGATGTCAGCCACCGTCAGCAGGTAGACGTTGACACCGTGCCCGGCACTGGCGTCCTGCGCCTTTTGTTCCAATTCAGCGGTCACTTCGGGTTTGAACAGCTCGTAGGTGTCCATCACCAGCGGCATTTCGGCAAACGCCGGCACGGCGCAGAACAGGCACAGCACCAGTGCCGCAAGCAGAGAAAACAGGTTTTTCTTCATAAGGCTGTTTCCCCCTTTCAAAGCAGGAATGCAAGCAGGATCATCAGCGGAACACTGATGCCTGCAAACCAGGCGGCTACCTTTCGTTTATCAACCGGCAGATCGCCCACCAGCTTGCCGGTCTGCCCGTTCATGGCGAACAGATAATCCTTGCCCTGCCACTTGGTGTGCAGCATCCAGACGGGCAGCAGCGCGTAGTGCTTGGCGGTGTAATCAATGCTGATGTTCTCGCTCAGGGTGCTTACGCTGCTGTAGCCGGTAATGCTGGCCGAAAGCTCGCTGCTGACCGAATTCTGCATACGGCTGTGGGCGCGGGCCTGGCAGGTGTCGGCGTCCTCGTCGTATTTGTCGGCCATGTAGCCCGGCAGATAGGCGGTCGAGAAGGGCTGGAAGGCGCGGTAGTCATACGGCTCAATGGCGTCCATGTGGCCGTTTGGCATCTTGGTCGAGCCGTCCACCGGCACGCCCATGAACTGCGTGGTACCGGCGCGGCGGACATCATAGTGCTTGGTCGTGGTGATGACATAATCGCCGCTGCGGTGGCTGGAGCTGGTCGTGGCTTCATATTGGCCCGAACCGGAGGCGTTGGCATCGAACAGCCAGAATGGGACATACACGCCCTTGATCTCCTCGATATGGTTCTGCGAGGAGAAGGCATTGGGCAGGAATTTCTTCCCGCGATAGTATTTTTTCAGCGCGGCCTTGGCGGCGTTCTTATCCAGCACAAACGGCAGGACAAGCTCAGGCCGCTGCATGCCGCTGAACTGCCCCGCGATGACCGTTGGGTTGCCGCAGTACGGGCAGCTTGTCGCGGCGGTCGTCTCGTCACAGATCAGCTCTGCGCCGCAGGATGGGCAGGAGTAGCTGCGCAGTCCGGCGGCCTCGTTTTCGCTCCAGACGGAGTCGGGCGGCGGTGTCTGTTTATTCTGTGCCGCAGTTTCGGCAGCAGCTTCTTTTTCAGCATAGAGCGCTTCGATCTCAGCAGTATCGTAGCTGCTGCCGCAGAAGTCACACACCAGCTTTCCGCTGGCACCGTCAAAGTGAAGCGGGCCGGTACAGGCAGGGCATTGGTAGTTGGTAAGCTGCGTTGCCATTATGCGTCACCTCTCTTTCCTTCGGTTTGCAGCTGCCCTGCCAGATCTTCAAAAAAATCACGCAGGGCGCTGCGCGTATTGCCATCGGCATCCAGATAACGGTAGACGATCTCGTCATCCGGAGCCTTGTAAATCAGGCAAACGCTATCTAACGTTTCATCGGTGATAAATAAGCCGGGAAAATTTTTCTTTTCGTCCGGCAGGCTTTCCAGCCCCAGCTTTTCTGCCAGAGCCAGGGCTTCTTGCCAATGGGTGTCCGCAACAGAGATATTTTCCAGCTCCACCCATTCATCATCCTTGTAATTACAGCTGAAAAGACAGCCGTCGGCCGGGTCGTTTCTTATGCTGAACCCATAGGTGTCGTCATAGCACATGCCGGAATAACTGATGCTGATACCGCTCAGTGTGCCGGGCGGCGCTTTTTTACAGCCGGACATTGTCAGAAAAGCGGCTGCGGCGCAAAGCACCGCAGCGATTTTTTTGCGCATCACTGGCCAAACGGCTTACCGCACTCCGGGCAGAACTTGGGCGGATGGGCCGGGTCATCCGGGGTCCAACCACACTGGCTGCACTTGGCGGGTGCCGGTGCGGGCTTGGGGCTGCCGCAATTGCAGCAGAACTTACCGGTGTTGGAGGTGCCGCAGCTGCATACCCAGCTGCCAGCAGCGGGTGCCGGGGCAGGCTTGGGGCTGCCGCAGTTTGCGCAGAATTTGCCGGTGTTGCCGGTCTGGCCGCAGCTGCAGGTCCAGCCTGCGGGGGCAGCTGCCGGGGCAGGGGCAGGCTGTGCGGCGGCCTGCTGCTGGGCGCCCATCTGGTACAGCCCCTGTGCGTTCATACCGCCTGCCGCACCAGCCATATTCATGCCCATAAAGGCCATGGCAGGGCCAGCGCCCTGATTACCGGCTGCGGTCTGCATAGCACTGGCCTGTGCGCCGACAAGATGCGCAGCGGCGCGGGTCGGGTCCATAAAGGCTGCGTTGCGCTGCATTTCCTTGAGCATCTGCTCGTCTTCCTCGCTGGCCTTCACGCTGGAAACACCGAAGGATACGATCTCAATGCCGCGCAGCTTGCCCCACTTGGCGCTCAGCACATCGTTGAGGGCCTCGGCAAGCTCCATCGTATGGCCGGGCAGTGCGGAATAGCGGATGCCCATATCGCTGATCTTGGCAAAGGCGGGCTGCAGGGCGGTCATCAGCTCGGATTTCAGCTGCCCGTCGATTTCATCGCGGGTGTAGCCTTCCTCCACATTGCCGCAGACATTGGTGTAGAACAAAATGGGGTTGGTGATGCGGTAGCTGTACTCACCGAAGCAGCGGATGGCAATGTCGATATCGATGCCGGCGCGCTGATCCACCACGCGGAAGGGCACCGGGCTGGGCGTGCCGTATTTGTTGCCCACCAGTTCCTTGGTGTTGAAGTAATAGATGCGCTGATCCATCGGGGCCTCGCCGCCGAAGGTAAAGCGCTTGCCGATGTTCTGAAACACTGCGCCGATCGAGTCAGACAGGTCACCGCTGAAGAGCGTCGGCGCACTGCCGGTGTCGTAGGTGTACTCGCCGGGTTCGGCGCACATATCCACGACCTTGCCCTGCTCCACGATCATGGCACACTGGCCGTCGGCAACGGCCACGATGGAGCCGTTGGAGATAATGTTGTCATTGCCTTTGGTATTGGCGCTGCGTCCGCTCTGGCGTTTCCAGCCGCGGGTAGCCAACAGGTCAGCCGGCATAGCTTCACAATAAAAGTATTCCTTCCACTGGTCGGCCATAACGCCGCCAGCAGCGCCTATTGCAGCTCTGATAAGTCCCATAATGATCCTCCTATATCGGGGGCGGGCAGGGCCCGCCCCGTTTTGTGCAGATAAATCAGTTCGTTATTTGTTGGCCAAGGCGGCCTTGTACTCCTCATAGCGGGGCGGCAGCTCTTCGAGCTCCTCGTTCCACTCGGTGCCGTCCAGCCTCATGTAGAAGCTGACCGCACAGGCCGTGCCGTCGTCGCCCTCATAGTCATACATGAACAGCGAGATGCTGTCGTTATACGGGTACAGGTTGAATTTATACGCATCGCTCTCGGTTATGTTCTGGTCAAGCACCCAGTCGTAGCCGTCCAGGATCGGCTCAATATGGTCATCATAGACATTGACCCACATCGTGATGACCGGGTCATCGGGCATGCCGTCACGGTAAACCTCAAAGTAGTGGCTGCCGTCATCGCTCTCACCGATGTAGCCCCAGCAATCGTAGGTGTCGGTGTCAAAGTAATCACGGTTCGGTACATTCTTGTAGTTTTCCATCCGGAACCAGCCGTACCAGTTGGTGTTGCCCAAATCATCGTAGGTGTTGCCGTCATCGTAGGTGTAGGGCGGGTCCGGCTCATCCGGGCCGTCGATGTCATATTCGTCATCGCCGCCGTCCAGCAAATCGGGGTCAATTTCAGGCTTGGTGTCGCTGCGCTTAAAGACCATGGTCATACCGTCATACTCAATGGTCAGCAGGTCACCCTCGCGGGTGTAGGTCATGGCCGGGGTATCGGGGTCGGTCAGCGCGTAGAAGTTGCCGTCCTTCCATTGGAAGGTGACAAAATCCTCCATGTAGGTTTCGCCGGTGCCGTCCGCACGCAGCTCAATGTAGAAGTCCTCCATATCGACGAGGGCAAGCTCCTCCTTGGAGAGGGTGTACTCGCTGTCGGAGGCGGATTCCAGCACATAGATGCCCACATCGGTATCGCTGCCTGCGGTGGTGCCCTGGGTCATGTTGTCACCGTCCAGAGGCTGCTGCATGGTGCTGCCAGACTTGACGAAGTAGAGCGTCACGCCCTGTCCCTGCACATCGTTCAGGGTCAGGATTTCGTCTTGCAGGGTGCCGGTGCAGCTCAGGCCGCCGCAATCCAGCTGGAAGACCCCGCCATTCAGCGTCCACTTGCCGTAGGACTTGGTGCCGTCCACCGTTACAACGCACTTGCCCTTATCATTCAGGTCCATCAGGAACCCGCTGCCGAAGGCATCCTCGACCTGCGTCACGGAGCCGCCGACCTCGGCGTAGGCTGCTTCCCAGGTGCCCTGATTCGGGTCACTGGCGTTCGGCTTGCCGGTGCGGATAGAGCCGCTGATCATTGTTACGATGATCATAAGCAGGAATATCACCGGGATGGCGATCAGGATCATCCGCTTGGGGGTCATTGGTGCGCGGGGGCGCTTGGGCTTGCCGCCGGGGGCTACATTGCCGTAAGGGTTGCCGCCCGTGCCGCCCGGCGGCGGCGTGACAGGCGGTGTGGACGCGGACGGGGGCGTTTTTCCGGCGTAAAGCGGTGCGCCTGCGCCGGTCTGTGGCGGTGTGCCGGGCGCATTGCCCGCGTAAGGATTCGCTGCGTTCGTCTGGGGCTGCGGAGCGGCAGGTGCGCCGCCTGCATAGGGATTGCCGCCGCTTGCCTGGGGCTGCGGGGGCGCAGGTGCAGCCTGAGTCGGCTGAACCGGGGGCTGGGGCACAGCTGCGGGCTGTGCGGCGGGCTGCGGTACGGATACTTTTGCACCGCAATTCTCGCAGAATTTAGTACCGGGCTTTAACTCGGCACCACATTGCGTACATGTTGCCATAGTGTCTGCCTCCTTTTATAAAGTAATATTTTAGGACCTTGCTTATTCCTGTGTCATTTCAAACCATACAGCTTCCTGCTGCGGCAGGTTCAACAGGGATTCCCCGCCGATATGCATTACACTGACGCCGCCGTAATCATCGGGCATCATAGCCAGCGTTTCGCGCTGTGTGCGCCCTGAATCCATACGGAACAGCGAAACAGAGCAGATCCAGCCGCGGTCATCCATACCAAGGTAGGAGATGCTGCTGTCCCATGTGGCCGGAACCATCTGGCCGTTGGCGTATTCGCCGGTATAGAAGTTCGGCTGATCCTCGCAGATTTCAAACCAGGTGCCGGTATCCTCACTCACAAAGGAGCCGACCATGCTCGGGATGCTCAGCGGGGCGGTGTTCCAGACAGCCTCCATCAAGTTGAATTTTTCGTTATCGCGGGAAACGCCGTACACGGTCGTGTACTCGGCTCCGTACTCTGCATCGTAGGCCGTGCTGGTCTCAAACCGGACAATGCCGTTGATGCCGAAGAGCGGACCGCCGTTGACCATGGTGCCGCACTGTGCGCCGCTGATGACATCAATGTATTCGACATTGCCGTTTTCGGTCAGAAGGAAAACATAGGGGGCGTAGTCCTGCCCGATGCTGGTCATCAGCATCTTTATATAGTTGCCGTAGCAGCCGCTGACCGCGAACTCGGTTTTGTCGCCCAATTCGTACCATTCCTTCATGTCTTGGTAGGTCATAGCGCCGTCAGGGGTAACATAGTCGGTCAGGGCGCGTACCGTCACCTCTCCTGCGGCAGTCACGTCGCAGGTAAACCATTCATCCTGCCCGTGCAGGATCTGGCCGCTGGCCTGCCGCTTGTCGGGGTAAACATCTATGTCCGTCCACATCATGCCAGCCCCGGCAAGGGTGTACATCGGCACGGTAACGATAAGACCGCCTGTGTAGTAGGGGTAGACGGCAAAGTAGGTAAATACATCGCTCAGCCCGTTCAGGCTCTGTGCGCGCATCTTGCAAAGCTCGGATGCGTAGGTGGGGGCGTCGCCGCCGTAGTAGGTATCGAAATGCTGGGCCACGGCGCGCTGCAGTGCTTTTAAGGTCAGGTCGTTGTCGGTGTAGCCAAGGTACTCGAGCATTTCGATGTTGGAAAGCTCCTTGCCGGTTTCAAAGTTGTAATGGTAGGCGCCCACATCGCGGTTGTACATTGTGTCAACACTTGTGATCTGCAGGCTCAGAACCGGGCCGGTCCAGGTGCTTATCCAGATGATGTAGCTTGTGTCGATAAAATCATTGCGGGAGCGGGCGTCCTCGGCGCGCTCTACCAGATAGCCGAAGCGGTAGCCGATCATCTCGTTGATGTTCTTTGCGCCCTCGGTGTCATCATCAATCTGCGGGACCTCGTAAAAATAGGTGTCCTTGTTGCCGTTGGGGTCGGTGTAGCTGAATTCCACATCATACAGTGTAGAGATGCGGGAATCATCAAACCTGCGGGATGGCTGCGGCTTTTGCGGGGTTTCCTCCGTAGCTTCAACATTTTCAGCGGAGGTCTCGCTCACAGCACTTGCGGCCGGTTCGGTCGGTTCGGGCCGCTTGCTGTCCTGTGCGCAGCCTGCCGCCGACAGCAGCATCGCCGCCGCCAATAGTACGGCACAGCGTCTTTTCATGGTTGGTTCACCCGCCTTTCGGTTGAGAGTGCAGTAACCTGCCTGTGCTTAGCCAAAGGTGACGCTGTTCAGCACGGTGTCGCCCTCGGTGCCGGGGTCAATGTCCACGCCGGAGATCTTGATGGCCAGCCAGCCGCCGGTGGGCATCTCACCGTAGTATTCCGTCCACCACATACCCACGTTTTTGTAGGTGCGTCCGGCCATCTCCACGCCGCCGATGGTGCGCGGGGTAAGCTCCTCCACATTTTCAAAGTCGTCGTAATAGTAGTTGATCTTATCCAGACCGCTTTTCAGTTCAAAGGTTATGCGCGGGTCACCGGAGAAGATATGGCTGGGGTCATCGGTCGGGAACAGCTTGAGATCCCCGAAACTGGTCGCGGACTTGTACCAGCCCTGGTCGGGGCAGGTCACGTTGAGTACCAGCGTAAAGTCCGTGCCGAATGCCTCCAGGGTCTGGGTGTTCAGGCCGGCAGCCGATGGATAATCGGGATTGTCCGCGGGAGCGGAAACAGGGGCCGGTTCGGCGGTGGCTTCCGGCTCCGGCTCTGCAGCGGGCTCCGAGACAGGCTCGGATGCCGCGTCGGTCTTGGGCTCTGCCGGGGTCTCCGTCTGAGGTTCAACGGCGGGTTCGGCGGCCTGCGCTTTCAGGTCGGATAAGCCGGAATTGACCTCTTTGGTTACATCCCCTTTGGAGCAACCGGCCAAAGCCATAAGCATCATGGCTGCCAATGCGGCAGCGAGCGTTCGTTGTACTTTTTTCATAGCTGTCCTCCTTTTGGTCATAAAGTGTCCATCATAGCGCTCAGATAGGCAGGCGAGACGGAAGCGTAGACGAAATCATCGACAATGTGATCCTTTTTTGCCAGGCACACGGCGGTGTCTGTCCTGCAGGGTGCGCGGCGGATGCGGACAGACCTCCAGCAGCAGGACATCCGCCCTGCAGGAGCGGCATAGCTTTACAATATCCTTTGTCTTAGGGCCAGCGTTTTGCACCTGGAAATCCGGTCTGCCGTGTTTCAGTGCCATTGTCAATGCGCTCGTCATCACAGAGTATTGCGCGTCCAAAACGATCCTCCGCACGGCGCAGCCCTCCTTCCCTGCAAAGAATACGATTTGTCTATTTCATCATACAAGAATCGGACGATTTCTGCCCCCACCATTTGGATAGTTTTTTGCGCTTTTTACTGCTTTTTTTCAGCACTATTGCAAAAAAGTGCAGATTGCGTCATAATAGGACTGGAAAGAAACAGACGGATGATCTCCCCTTTGGAAAGGACAGGCGCTATGACAAAGGTACGGTTTGGCAATTTGTATTTAGTCGCTGCGGTTGCAGGGGTGATTCTCTGCGCTGTCCTGATGCGGGCATTTTATATGCCGTATTCCAGCTTTTGGCGCACGGTGCTGTATAATATTCTGATCTTTTCCTGGGCGGTATCGGTCTGGTGGCGTATCCTGCACGCACAGACCCGCCGCTGCCTGCTGGGCGCTGCCGCCCTGATGCTGTTCTGGCTGGATATCCGCCTGATCCGCTATGACTTTGCCCAGACACCGGAGATGCTGCGGCGATTGTGGTATGCGTACTATATCCCGATGCTGCTGATCCCGACCCTTGCACTTTATACGCTTTTCTTTTTAGATCGGGGGCAGTCCGCCCCGCTGTACAAGTACCGGTACATGATTTTTGTATTCCCTGTGGTGCTGTTCAGCCTGGTGCTGACAAACGACTGCCATCAGCTTGCGTTTGCGTTCCCACCCGGGCAGGAGGTACTGGGCAGCCCCGATTACACCTATCGGTTCGTATATTACCTCTGCCTGCTGTGGATATTTTCCTGTGCCGTGTTCACGGTGGTGTACCTGGTACGGCGCTGCCGTATTCCGCATACAAAGCGCATCCTCTGGCTGCCGCTTGTGCCGATTTTTTTTGCCACGCTCTATGCTTTACTGTACAAGCATATTTTAAATGTACCGTGGATGCATGCGATCGCCGGTGATATGACCGTGGTGCAATGCCTGACCTTTACAGCGTCCTTTGAGGCGTGCATCCAGTGCGGGCTTATCCAATCCAACATGGGGTATGCCACGTTGTTTGAGGTATCTATGGCCAAGGGTCTGATCACGGACCGGGCGTTTGTGCCTGTGCAATGCTCCATGCAGGCAGCGCCGCTCCATGAGGAGCAGCTGCGTCAGGCGCTCACCGGCAGTGTTCAGCTGGACGCCACAACCCTGCTTCACGGCCACCCGATCCGGAAAGGGTATATTTTCTGGCAGGAGGACATCACCGAATTGGTGGCTCTGCTGGAGGAGCTGCGTCTCACGCAGGAGGAATTGCATGACATCGGGGACATCATACAGGCGGAAACAGCCCAGAAGGCACAATGGCTGAAGCTGAGCGAGCAAAACCGGCTGTATGACAAAATCGAGACTGTCACAGCCCGCCAGCTGGCACGGATACAGGAATATCTGATTGCGCTCAAGGCCACGGACGATGTCGATACCGCCCGGCGGCTGCTGAAGCACATCGTCATTTTGGGAACCTATATCAAGCGGCGCAGCAACCTTGTTTTTGTCTGCGACAAGGCGGAGGCCATCGACACCACGGAGCTGCGGCTGAGCCTGTTTGAATCAGCCGAGAGCCTGCGCCTGAGTGATATACGCTGCGCCGTACAGATTGCCGACACAGCAAAAATTTCCCCTGCGTCCGCCGTGGCGATCTATGACGCCTTTGAAGCCATCATAGAAGCGACCCTGCCGGGATTGCAGGAGATCCTTTTCTGTGCCGAGCATACTGCGCAAGGCTGGGGGCTGCGCTGCAGTGTTCAATGCACCGACGCGCCCGCTGCGCTGCCCGGCCTGCCGCAGATGCAGCTTGAACGGGATGAGGACGGACTTTTGTATTTCACGATGTTTCCAGCAGAAGGAGGCAGCCTATGATTTCCCGAATCTCCCGCAACGCTGTCAAGGAAGGCTTTGACACGCTGCCGGCGGCCATCTGCTACTTTGACCGCAACGGTCTGCTGCGCCTGATCAATCACAGGATGCAGGAAATCGCCGCAGTCCTCTGCGGCCGTGATCTGCAGACCCTTACGGATCTGGAGCAGGCGCTGCGCAGTCCCGGCGGCGATGTGCGGCTGCGCGATGAGGCCGCACGCATCTACGAATTCCCGGACGGGACGGTGTACCATTTTGCGGTGCGCCCTGTTCAGGACAAATACGGCACACCGTACACCGAGGTGATGGCCACCGATGTCAGCCAGCTGGCTGCATTGCATGCTGCACTGCAGCAGGAAAACGAGCGCCTTGCCGATGCGAACCGCCGCGCAAAGCGCTTATATGCCAATATGCCCGACATTGTGCGGGAGGAAGAAATTCTGAAAATGAAGATGCGGGTGCATGACGACATCGGCCATACCCTGCTTGCCGCACGGCGCGCACTGCGGCATGAGCATGACCTTGCCCGGATCAGGAGCGAGGCTGCGGAGTGGGAAAGCTCCATCTCCCTGCTATGCCGCGCCCGGCAGGAGAATGCTGCAGAGGACCCGCTGAGCTATATGCAAAAACGGGCGGCTGTTCTGGGCGCAACCGTACAGCTGCGCGGTGCGTACCCTGCGGCACGCGCCACCCGCGAGCTCTATGCACTGATCCTGCGGGAATGTACCTCCAACGGTGTGCGGCATGCGGGCGCCACGGAATTGTACGCCGATTCCGAGCAGCGGCCGCAGGAATGGCACCTTTGCATCACGAACAACGGCGCACCGCCCAGGGCGAAGATAAAGGAAGGCGGCGGGCTTTCCTCGCTCCGCCGCCGTATTGAAAAAGCAGGGGGTACAGTAACCGTACATTCCCTGCCTGTGTTTGTTCTGGAAGTCACCCTGCCCGATAAGGAGAGCACTTATGATACGCGTTATGATCGTTGAGGACCAAAAGCTGGTACGGAGCCTGCTCGAAAGCTATATTCAGAACGAGGACGGGTATCAGCTTGCTGTGTCTATCCCCGGCGCTGCAGAGGCTTCGATCCTGTGCGATACCGAGGACATCGACCTTGTGCTGATGGATGTGCAGACCGAACACCGCGAAAACGGTCTGGCCGCCGCCAAAAAGATACGAGAAGCGCACCCGGAAATCAAGATCGTGGTGGCGACCTCGCTTATTGACACACAGGTCTTGGCACGCGCAAAAGCCGTGGGCGCGGACAGCCTGTGGTATAAGGACGGCGATGAAGGGACCTTGATGCAGGTCGTGCGCCGCACGATGGCGGGGGAGCACATCTTCCCAGATACGCCGCCCAGCGTGGAGATCGGCACCGCCATGAGCGCCGAGTTCACCAAAGGTGAGATGAAGGTCTTGCGCTGTCTCGTGCGCGGGCTGTCCTATAACGAGATTGCAAAAGAACTCGGCATCGAGCCATCCACCGTGAAGTACCACGTCATCAATATGCTGCAAAAGACGAACTTAGAGAATAAACTCCAACTTGCCATCGCCGCCACCGAAGCTAAATTGGTTGTGGAGTTGGCGGAGGAGTAATTTATACGATATAAAAATAGTTGGCAGACACCTGAACCGTTATTTCATAGCAAGCGGTGCGTGAAAAATAAAGCTCCCGCTGGCTGACAAACAGTCCACTGGACTGTTGGCCCCGGCACTGCGGCGCCGTCGCCCTGTTCGAGTCCTCTCCATGTCAACTTAAAAGCAAAAAGCCCTGCCGGGACACGGCAGGACTTTCTGTTTTTATGGACCTGGAGGGATTCGAACCCTTGACCTCTCGGATGCGAACCGAACGCTCTCCCAACTGAGCTACAGGCCCATATATTTGGATGACTTGTTTATTTTAAGCCTTTCTCCCTAAATTGTCAAGTAATTTTCCGCAAAATCTTATTTTACCTTGCCGCAGCCCGCCAAATTATAACATTGTTTGTGAAACGAGTACAAATGCCGTGCTTTCTTTCTATTTTTGCCTTGCACTTGCAATAAAAGCCGCGATACGGTATACTGTGCAAAGACAGGAGGAATCAACCATGCGCTTATTTGATGTCCTCGGCCCGGTCATGACGGGGCCGTCCAGCAGCCATACAGCCGGTGCGGTACGCATTGGCAGCACGGCCCGCCGTCTGCTGGGGGAGCAGCCGGCCCAGGCGGAGATCTTACTGTACGGCAGTTTTGCAGCCACGGGCCGCGGCCACGGTACGGATCGTGCCCTTGTAGCTGGCCTGCTTGGTATGCAGCCCGACGATGACCGCATCCCCAACAGCTTCGCCCTTGCCAAAGCCAGCGGCCTGCATTATAAGATCGGCTCCATCAACCTGCGCAGCGCGCACCCCAACACGGCGGTTCTGCGTCTGGTCGGCGTTTCGGGCCGCAAGCTCGAGGTCATCGGCGCCTCCATCGGCGGTGGGCGCATCAACATCTGCCAAATAGACGGCATCACCACCAACTTTGGCGGCGACCACAACACCCTCATCGTCCACAATCAGGATACACCCGGCCATGTAGCCGCTGTGTCTGAATGTTTAAGTGCCCACGGCGTCAACATCGCCACCATGCAGCTCTACCGTTCCACTGCGGGCGGTTACGCCGTCATGGTACTGGAATGCGACGAGCCCATCCCCGAAGAAATCGCCGGGGAGCTGCGCAGCCAGCCCGGCATCGTTAAAGTTACCATCTTGAATTTGTAAGGGGGCGTTCTGTATGTCATTTTCATCCATCCGCGAAATGCTGCAAGCCAGCCAGACCGCCCGCCAGCCCTTATATGAAGTCATTCTGGAAAGCGACCTGGCCGAAAGCGGCTTGACCCGCGCCGAAAGCGAAGCTGAGATGCACCGCCTGTGGTCGGTAATGCGCGCCACCAGCGACGGCTACTGCGGTGCGGACCGCTCGATGAGCGGCTTTGTCGGCGGCGACGCGGCCAAGGTCGAGCAGGCCGCAGCCCAGGGCACGCTGTACGCCAGCGGTTACTTCGCATCCGTCATGGCCGAAGCCCTCAAAACGGCGGAATGCAACGCCTGCATGAAGCGCATCGTCGCGGCCCCCACAGCGGGCAGCTGCGGCGTTTTACCGGCTGTGCTGCTGCCGCTCTGGCGCACCGGCGCAGCGGACGAGGAGGTCATCTGCCGCGCCCTGTACGTTGCCGCCGGTTTCGGGCAGGTCGTCGCCAGCCGCGCCACCTTAGCAGGGGCCGAGGGTGGCTGCCAGGCCGAGGTCGGTGCCGCCAGTGCCATGGCTGCTGCTGCCCTCGTTGACCTGAAAGGCGGCACCGCTGAGCAGTGTGCCGAAGCGTTTGCTATGGCTCTGACCAACCTTGAGGGCCTTGTCTGTGACCCCGTGGCAGGCCTGGTGGAGATCCCCTGCGTCAAGCGCAACGTCATCGGCGCGATGAACGCCGTTTCCGCCGCTGATATGGCGTTGGCCGGGGTCGTCGGCCACATCCCGGCCGATGAAGTCATCGACGCGATGGCCGAAGTCGGCAACGCGATGAGCAAGGATCTGCGAGAGACTGGCATCGGCGGCCTGGCAGGCACGCCCACCGGCTGCAAAATCGCCGAGATCGTCACGATGAGTGCCGATACCGAGGAAGAGGACTGAACGAACAGGCAGCATTGCATGAATTTTGCCGCGTCGGCATGCAAATTCGTGCGATGCTGCCTTTTACTTTTGCCGGTGTTTGTGTTATACTGATACAAACCGCAAAATTTACAGGAGGGTTCCTATATGAACGATCCGCGTTGGGCGTCCATCGACGCCTTTGCTGAACAAAACCGCGAAAACATCCTGCGCGACATCACCCGTCTGGTCGCCGTGCCCAGTGTTGAGGGCAAAGCTGCCCCCGGCGCACCGTTCGGACCCGGCCCCAAGGCTGCGCTGGAAAAGGCACTGGAAATTGCCAACGAGCTGGGCCTTTCCACCTACAACGCCGACAGCTACATCGGCTGGGCCGAAACCGGCGCGATTGCCGACGGCCAGAAGTTCCTGGCCACCATCACCCACACCGACGTAGTGCCCGAGGGCAACGGCTGGGACGCCGACCCCTACACTGTCCGTGTGCGGGACGGCTGGCTGCTGGGCCGCGGCGTGGCGGATGACAAGGGTCCCAGCATCCTGTGCCTGTACGCCCTGAAATATCTGAAAGACAGCGGTGCTGCGTTAAAATATCCCGTGCGTGCCCTGTTGGGTGCCAACGAGGAAACCAACATGCGCGACGTCGATTACTACGCCGAGCATTACCCCATGCCTGCGTTCTGCTTTACCCCGGACGCAGAGTTTCCGGTCTGCAACGGTGAAAAGGGCGGCTTCAACGGCGAGATTGTCAGCCCCAAGCTGGACGGCGTTATCACCTCGTTTGAGGGCGGCGTCGCCCATAATGCCGTGCCGGACCGCGCATCCTGCACCGTGCAGGTCGGCGCGGGTGCCCTTGTCCAGACCGAGGGCGTGACCTTTGAAGCAGGGGAGGGCGGCTCCACTGTCATCCGCGGCTGGGGCAAGAGCGGCCACGCTGCCATGCCCGAGGGCACGGCCAACGCCATCGGTCTGATCGTTGACTGCCTGCTCAAGAGCGGCGTATGCACCCCGCAGGAGGAAGCCTACCTGCATGTACTGCACACGCTGCACGCTTCCACAGACGGCAGCGCCCTGGGTATTGCTGCTGACGACGGCCTGTTCGACCCGCTGACCATCATCGGCGGCACGATTGAGATGAAGGACGGTATCATCCGCCAGAGCTTTGACTGCCGCTATCCCACCAACACCGACCCAGACAAGATGACCGCTATCCTGACCGGAGTCTGCGGTGACGCGGCCCACTTGGAGAACCTCTCCAGCCGTGTGCCGTTCTACATTGCGGCAGACAGCCCGGCCATCCAGACGCTGATCACCACCTACAACGATGTGACCGGCGAGGGTAAGACCCCGTTTACGATGGGCGGTGGCACCTACGCGCGCCACTTCCCGTACGCGGTCAGCTTTGGCCCTGAACACACCGACCTGCTTCTGCCGGACTTTGCAGGCCCGATGCACGGTGCCAACGAGGGCGCAAACTTCGACAAGCTGATCGAAGCACTGAAGATCTATATTCTTGCTCTGCTGCGCTTGCAGGAAATCGAACTGTAAGCGGCTCTATATCTATATATAAATAGGTAGACAGACGGTCCCGTTTGGGGCCGCCTGTTTTGGTATAGAGTGGCTGTCACAAATTTGACGTTATAAAATTCACAAATTCTGCAAGAATAGTACAAATTATGCAACATTACCTCAAAACTCTTGCATAAATTGCTTTTTCCTTACAGAATTGACGAAGTGTCCCGAATCGCCTTGACTTGCTTTTTAAAGGCGGTTACAATGAAAATGTATTGTTACCTGATAAGTGGGGAGAGAACGCCGCTGCACGCGCGTTTCTGCTTGTCGGGCGCAAAAATAAGTGCACGGCGGCAGGCTGGCCCTGCCTGACGTGCAAAACCAGAATGGGGGAAATAGCTTGTTCAAATCCCTGAAACGCTCCGCCAAAGGCGCGAATGTGCCGCATGCGAAAGCGACTGCTGGGCTGGCAACGGTCAAGATGCCTACGCCCGAGCATGTCATCATTCCCATGTCGATGCACATCGGTGCCCCGGCTGAGCCTGTCGTCAAAAAAGGCGACACCGTTATGGTTGGCACGCTCATCGGCAAAGCCGGTGGCTTTGTCAGCGCCAACATCTTTTCCAGCGTATCCGGCACGGTACAGGACGTTGCCCCGATGCGCATGGTCAACGGCAGCATGACCACCGCCGTTGCCATCAAAACCGACGGTGCACAGACCATTGATCCCGCCTGCGTGCCGCCGACTGTCACCGACAAAGCCAGCCTGATGGCTGCCGTGCAGAACTGCGGTCTGGTCGGCGTGGGCGGTGCCGGTTTCCCGACCCATGTCAAGCTGGCGGCCAACACCATCGACACGCTGCTCATCAACGCAGCTGAGTGCGAGCCCTACCTAACCACCGACTGCCGCGAAATGCTCGAGTGCAGCGACACCATCATCTCCGGCATTGAGGCCGTGATGAAGTATTGCGAGATCCCGCACTGCATCATCGGCATCGAGCGCAACAAGCCTGAGTGCATCGACCTGCTGTGCTCCCTTGTGCGCAACATGAAGGGCGTTGAAGTCAAGCCGCTGCCCATGCGTTACCCGCAGGGCGCCGAGAAAACGCTGGTCGAGACCTGCACCGGGCGCGAAGTGCCCCAGGTCGGCCCGTCCGGCAAGCCCGGCCTGCCCGCCGACGCCGGCTGCGTCATTATGAACGTGACCAGTGTGTCTACGCTGGGCAAGTTCCTCAAAACCGGTATTCCTCTGGTGTCCAAGCGTGTCACCGTCGAGGGCGACGCCATCGCCAAGCCCCAAAACATTGAGGTTCCCATCGGTACGCTGTACCGTGACGTGATCGAAGCCTGCGGCGGCATCAAAGAGGGTGTCGAGCTCGGCAAGATCATCTTCGGCGGCCCCATGATGGGCGGCGCGTCCCCGAGCGCCGATTTCCCCGTGCTCAAGCAAAACAACGGTCTGCTGCTGTTCAGCAAGCAGGCTTCCGTGCTGCCTGAGCCTTCGGCCTGCATCCGCTGCGGCCGCTGCATCGAAGCCTGCCCGATGGGACTGGAGCCTGTCGAGGTCGTCGGCGCCTTCAACAACAAAGATTTTGAAGCCCTGAAAGCACGCTGCGTCGACCTTTGCGTCGCCTGCGGCAGCTGCACCTATGCCTGCCCGGCTAAGCGCCCCGTCAGCCAGACGATGACGCTTGCCAAGGCCTGGTACCTGGGCGAACTGCGGAAAGGAGGCAAATGATCCATGGAAGATCGTCTGCTTGTTACTGCCTCGCCGCATATCCGTGACCATTCCACCACCCGCGGCTTGATGGGCAATGTTGTTATTGCTCTGCTGCCCGCTGTGCTGGCTTCGGCACTGATCTTCGGCGCACGAGCCCTGCTGCTGGTGGTCGTCACCACCTTCGCCTGCGTGGCATTTGAGTACATTTATGAGCGTCTGCTCCACAAAACCAACACGGTAGGGGATCTGTCCGCCGTTGTCACCGGCATTATCCTGGCGCTGAACATGCCCGTCGGCATGCCCGTCTGGATCGCTGTTGTCGGCGCGTTCGTCGCCATCGTTATCACCAAGCAGCTGTTCGGCGGTCTAGGCTACAACTTTGCCAACCCTGCGCTGGTCGGCCGTATCGTGCTGTTCCTGGGCTTTACCTCCCGCATGACTGCCTACGTCTACCCGGATATGGCCGTGGACGCGCTGGCTTCCGCCACACCGCTGGCCTCCAGTGTTGACCGCCATGCCGTCAGCCTGCTGGATATGTTCCTGGGCCTGCACGGCGGCATGATGGGCGAAGTCTGTGTACTGGCCATCCTGCTGGGCTTTGCCTACCTGGTCGCCACCAAGACCATCCAGGCGACCATCCCTGTCACCATCGTGGCTACCGTCTTTATCCTGACCACCCTCAACACCGGCGACCCCTATGTTGCCCTGATCGAGTGCATGTCCGGCGGTCTGTTGTTCGGCTCTGTCTTTATGGCGACCGACTACGTGACCAGCCCGTTCACCACCAAGGGCAAGCTGTACTATGGCGTGTTCATCGGCCTCATTACTTTCCTCATCCGCCACTTCGGTTCGATGAACGAAGGCATGAGCTATGCCATTCTGCTTGGCAACCTGATGACCCCGTGGTTCAACGCCTGGGGCCACCAGACCCCGCTGGGCTACAAGAAGCCCAAAAAGGCCAAGAAGGCCGCTGAGGAAGGGGGCAAAGCCTGATGGCAAACGAGAAAAATACCGAAAACCAGAGCGCTTTTAAAGAACTGGTCCTGCCGGTCATCGTGCTGGTGGCTATCTGCCTGATTTGCAGCGCTTTGCTGGCCGTGCTGAACGACATCACAGCCCCCATCATCGAAGAAAACAACCGTGCTGAAACGTTGGCCGCCTATGTCTCTGTTCTGCCCGAGGGCACGATCACCGAGGACATGACCGAGGTCGACGGCCTGACCACCGACGGTGTGCAGGGTGCAGTCACCACCGCCAACGGCGATGTGGCCGTCAAGGCTGCTGCCTCCGGCTACTCCGGCAAGGATGTCACCGTCTATGTGGCATTTGACGGCGAGGGTGCTGTCTCCAACATCAGCATCGACGCTTCCACCCAAACTACCGGCATCGGCTCCAAAGTGGCCGACGACAGCTTTGCGTCCGGCTTCCTGGGTTGGAACGGCGGCGAAGTTTCTAACGGCAGCCCCGTGGATGCTTTGTCCGGCGCTACCTATTCCAGCAACGCAGTCTTTAGCGCCGTCAACGCGGCCATCGACTGCTACAATAACGAGATCAAGGGGGTGCTGTAAAGATGAACGAAAAACCGAGCAAATGGAAAGTCTTTACGGCGGGCATCATTCGTGAGAACCCCGTCCTGCGCCTGGTGCTGGGCTGCTGCTCCGCGCTGGCCGTTACTACCACCGTTTCCGGTGCTGTCGGCATGGGTCTTGCCATGACCTTTGTTCTGATCTGCTCCAACATCGTTATCTCGGCTCTGCGCAAGGTCATCCCGGCCAAGGTACACCTGCCGTGCTACATCGTCATCATCGCCACCTTTGTTACCGTGGTGCAGATGGTGCTGCAAGCCTTCGTGCCCGCCCTGTATAAATCCCTGGGCGTGTACCTGGCACTGATTGTCGTCAACTGCATCATCCTCGGCCGTGCCGAGATGTTTGCCTGCAAAAACACCGTCGTCGACTCCGCACTGGACGGCCTGGGCATGGGCATTGGTTATATCCTGACCATGCTGCTGATGTCCTCCATCCGTGAGATCATCGGCAACGGCACCTGGCTGGGCATCACCATCATCCCTGACAGTGTCGACAAAATGACCGTGATGAACTCTGCCCCGGGTGGCTTCTTCGTGTTCGGCTGCCTGATGGCTGGCTGCGTCTGGCTGGAGCGCAAGCTCAACAAGCCCATCGAGCGCAAGAGCTGCGGCGATGTGATGCTGGAAAAGATCGACGCCGCCAAAGAAGCGCAGAAAGGGGGTGCTGAGGAATGAGTGCACATATCGCAACCTTTGCCACGATCTTCTTCAGCATGATCCTGGTCAACAACTACGTTCTGGTTCAGTTCCTGGGCATCTGCCCGTTCCTGGGCGTTTCCAAAAAGCTGGATTCCTCCGTCGGTATGGGCGCGGCCGTTATCGTTGTTATGGTCATCGCCACTGCCGTCACGTTCCCCATGCAGATCTTGCTGCTGGATAAGTTCAATCTCGGCTATCTGCAAACCATCGTCTTTATTCTGGTCATCGCTGTGCTGGTCCAGCTCATCGAGATCACCCTGAAAAAGTATGTCCCGGCGCTGTACCAGAGCCTGGGCGTCTACCTGCCCCTTATCACCACCAACTGCTGCGTGCTGGGTGTTACCATTCTGGCCGTGCAGGATTACTCTGCCGTTGTGACCGAGTTCGGCTTTGGCATGGCCTATGCCGAGGCTCTCGTCTGCGCAGCCGGTGCCGGTGTGGGCTTCTTGGTGGCAATGCTCTTGTTCTGCGGCGTGCGTCAGCGCGTCGAAGCCTCCAACCCGCCGGAAAGCTTCAAGGGTCTGCCCATCACGCTGGTTTCCGCCGCTATCACTTCGCTCAGCTTCATGGGCTTTGGTGGTCTGGTCGAGAACATCATCAACGCGATCCTGTAAGAAAGGGGAATGGAGAGAATGAACCCTATCGTATTAGCTATCGTGGTACTGGTGGTGTTGGGTCTGGCTGGCGGCGTCATTCTGGTGCTTGCCTCCAAATTCATGGCTGTGTATGAGGATCCCCGTATTGCACAGATCACCGAGTGCCTGGCTGGTGCCAACTGCGGCGGCTGCGGCTATGCCGGCTGTGCCGACTATGCCAAGGCCATCGTCATGGACGGTGCCCCTACTTTCAAATGCGCCCCCGGTGGTGACAAGGCGGCTGACGCTATCAACGCCATCATGGGCAACGATACCGACGACCGCCCCAGCCTGCGTGCTACGGTCATCTGCGCCGGCGGCGAAAACTGCGGCAAGCGCTATGACTATCAGGGCATCCAGACCTGCGCCGCTGCTGCGGCCCTGGCAGGCGGCCCCAGCGCCTGCGCCTACGGCTGCCTGGGTCTGGGCGATTGCACCCGTGCCTGTAAGTTTGATGCCATCCATATCGTCAACGGCGTGGCCGTGGTCGACCGCAAAAAGTGCACCGGCTGTACCGCCTGCACGGCTGCCTGCCCGCGCAAGGTCATCCAGATGAAGCCCATCGCCCCGCAGCCCGCCGTTAAGTGCAGCAGCAAGGATAAGGGCGCTGTGGTCAACAAGACCTGCAAGGTCGGCTGCATTGCCTGCGGCCTGTGCGTGCGCAACTGCCCGAATCAGGCCATCTTCCTCAAGGACAACGTGGCTGTCATCGACTACACCAAGTGCAATGGCTGCGGTACCTGCGTAAGCAAGTGCCCCAAGAAGGCCATTCAGTGGGTCGAAGGTACCCCGCGCCCGATGGACGCCCCCGTCCCCGAGCACGAGGTCCTCAAGACCCGCGTATAAGCAACCTCGTCCCCGCCGCCAGGCGGGGACTTTTGTGCTATTCGCCTTTTTTCCGTGTGCGTGTAGTGGGGGGGGGAACGGCGTCCTCGACGCCCCATGAAGCCGGTGCTATGATCAACTTCATATTCCATGGAAAAATATTTTTCAGAAACCGAGACAAATTCCTAAACTTATGCTATACTATACCCATCGACAAACCATTGTCAATCTTACCCACACAAGCCACACAAAACCAAATTTTCATGTACGGAAGGAGTCCACTATGGAAATCACCAACGATATTCTTTACCTTGGCGTCAACGACCACGCAATTGATGCTTTTGAATCCCAATATGCAGTCCCCAACGGCATGGCCTACAACTCTTACCTGATTTTGGACGATCAGGTTGCCGTTATGGACACCGTAGATGCCCATTTTACCGACGAATGGATCACCAAAATTGCCGCAGCACTGGGCGAGCGCGCCCCGGATTACCTCGTCGTGCAGCATATGGAGCCTGACCACGCCGGTTCCATCGACGCCTTTGCCCAGGCGTACCCCACCACCAAGATCGTATCTTCCGCCAAGGCCTTTGTCATGATGCAGCAGTTCTTCGGCAGCGATTATGCCGACCGCCGCGTCGTAGTTAAAGAAGGGGACACCCTGTCTCTGGGCCGTCACACGCTGCACTTTGTGGCTGCACCCATGGTCCATTGGCCCGAGGTCATCATGACCTATGACGATGCAGACAAAGTCCTGTTCAGCGCGGACGCGTTCGGCAAGTTCGGCGCGCTGGATGTCGAGGAAGAATGGCTGCCCGAAGCCCGCCGCTACTTCATCGGCATCGTGGGCAAGTACGGCGTGCAGGTGCAAGCTGTGCTGAAAAAGGCCGCAGGTCTGGATATCGAGACTGTCTGTTCGCTGCATGGTCCCATTCTGCACAAAGAACAGCTGGCCGACGTGTTGGCCGCTTACGATACCTGGAGTGCCTACCGCCCCGAGACCGATGGCGTGCTGGTGGCTTACACTTCCATCTACGGCCACACCGCTGATGCTGCTGAGCAGTTGGCCGAAGAACTGCGCACCAAGGGCCAGCAGGTCGTCGTCATGGATTTGGCCCGCTGCGATATGGCCGAAGCCGTCGCCCAGGCGTTCCGCTTCAGCAAACTGGTGCTGGCAACGCCCACCTATAACGGCGATGTCTTCCCATTCACCAAGACCTTTATCGAGCATCTGACCGAGCGCAACTACCAGAGCCGCACCGTTGCCCTGATGGAGAACGGCTCCTGGGCCCCCACTGCCGCCCGCGTCATGCGCAAGATGTTCGAGACCAGCAAGAACCTGACCATCCTGGACGAGATCGTCACCATCAAAGGCTCGCTGGATGCAGCTTCTACCGCCCAGCTCCACGCCCTGGCCGATGCCCTGAGCAAGTAATCGCAAAGAATTGCAAGGATTTGATCCCGCTTTAAAACGCGGCCTCAGCTGCCTGATCCGCAGCCGGGGTCGCGTTTTTCTATACAATTTCACATGGTATCGCAGCTTTTGCAGAGCGGCAATTTTGTACCCGCAGGGGGTTGACAAAACGGATGCAATGCTTTATAATAATCAGCGTTGACCAACCGAATATGGATGATTAGCTCAGCTGGTTAGAGCGCTGCGTTCACATCGCAGAGGTCGAGGGTTCGAGTCCCCCATCCTCCACCACTACCTGATAGCCTTGTGCTGTCAGGTATTTTTTTGTCAATTTTACAAATCATCTTTCTTGTACGGAAATATACGCGCAGCTCTTGATTCTGACGAAACACAACAGGATTCGACGCACAAAATCAAATGTATTTTGCACTTATGTGGCTATTTCGCGCATTTTATGCTATACTCGTATAAAAGCGTATACGATATGTGCATTGATTCTCGCGCCGGTACCGCCTATAGTTTATGTAAGGATATTTCCCGGGTGCACCCTGTATAATGGCCGCGCCCACATCAAACAATAGGGGAGGATCGCCACGATGAAAACTGTCCAAGAGGCTCCTTTAGCCCGCTATGTGCGCGAATATTCGGCGCTGCCCGGCTTACAGCAGGCTGACCGGGTCGAGTACACCTTGTGCCGCCGTGAGGATATGCTCTGCTTCAGCGCCCGCCGCAAAACTGCTGCTGCACCCGTAAGCTTTTACACCGCCGGGCTCGAAGATGCCCCGGCCTGCCGGATGCTGTGCTATCTGTACGAAAATTCTATCGCGCCCGAACAGCTGCGCGATGTGTTGGCCGACCTTTGCGGCTGGACGTTGTAACGATGAGCAGACGATTATGGAACGACCGGGTCAGCCCGTGCCGTGAAAAGGGAAGGGATACCATGGGATTTACGGGTTCGTTCGCGCCGGTCACAACGCTGTTTGCCACGCAGTCCTATCTGGACCGCAGCAGCATCCGCCTTTTTACCCAGACTCACCCGGAGGTGCGCGCCGTGGCGGTCGTTTCCACCGGGCGGGAAGTGCTGCAGCTTCTGCAAAATGGGCTGAATCCCCAGGTCATCGTGCTGGATATGCTGCTGCGCGACCCCGGTATTCAGACGCTGATCTGCGAAATACGCGCTATGCAGTTAATGCCCAAACCGCGTCTGCTGCTCACTGCGCCCACGCCGGAACAGACCTCGGCCGAAGATGCGTTGTTGACATTTCGCGGCCAAGAGGTTATTCTTAGACCATACGAGATGCGCACACTGTTTGAGCGTGTCTACCTGTTGGGTGCCGGGGATGAGGCAGCGCAGCTGTACCGTGTGCGGAACCACTGCCGCCGCATCCTGCGCGATATGCAGGCCAATCCTGTACTTAGCGGCTGTGACTATCTGGAACGGATGATTCTGTTCGCATGGTCGGATGAACGCAATCTGCCCATCGGCATCCTGTACCAGATGGCCGCCAAAGACCAGCCGGTGGATGAGCGTGCCATCACCGCTGCAGTCGGGCGTCTTTCCCGCGCGATGCAAAAGCAGCAGACACCGCTGTACCGTCAGCTCTGCGCGCGCTTCGGCTTGTCGGAGGATGCCGTACTTTCCAACGGCAAGCTGCTCAAAGGCATGCTGGAGTATATCCGGGAACTGGAAACTTATTGATTTGAAAGGGGCGTAACCGCATGGTGCAGGACGAAGAATCGTTGGCTTTGGCGCTGCGCGGCGGGCTGCGCGGGCGTTTTCAGGGCTCGTTCAATCAGTTGGAAAACGCCGTAGAAGCGCTGGATGACTTTATGCTTCAACGCCTGAACCCCTCAGACTACGCTAGCCTGCGCTCGATGATGCGGGAAATCAACTGGCAGCTGGCCAACCTGCGCCGCCTGAGCGATCACGCCGCCGATGCTGCCACAGCCCCCGTGCTGGAAAAACTGCGTGTCCCGGCTCCCCTAGAACTGCTAAGTCAGCTGACCGAAGCCGTCGAGCTTTTCAATGAGCTGACCGCTGGCAGTGCCCGCTCCGTCCATGTAACCGTAGAGACTGCCTCCGGGCTGGACGTGCTGCCCACGATGGGCGATGCCGCCCTGTTGGACGGGCTGCTCATCAATCTGCTGACGAACTCCCTGCAAGCCGTGCCGCAAACCGACGCCGTGCAGATCACGCTTTCCTGTGCGCCGGGCCGCTTCATCTACAGGGATAACGGCCCCGGCCTTTCGCAAGATGCGCTGCACGTTTTATTGGACGGCATCTGGTCCGAAGAACTGCTCTCTAAAGGCGGGCTTGGCCTGCCGCTGATTCGCACCTACTGCAAGGCTATGGGCTGGCAGATCAGCCAGCCGGAAGGGGAACGCGGCCTGCTGTTCACCCTGCCGCCCTGCAAGGCTGAGGATGCCCGCGCACTCGAGCTTTCCTCCCCGGATGCCTACAGTATCAGACGGCGGCGCGCCCTCTACGAGCGGGAACTGCAAGCCTGCTTTGCTGCGTTCTGCGCGCTTTAAGGCGCTTATAAAAAGATTATTTGCGTATTTTCCGCGCACCTACAGGCCGCCGTCCCGGCAGCCCTGCGCGGGAGATATGCTTTTTTTATTTCATGGCTTTACTTTACGGCCAAATTATTGTAAAATAGTACCTAAATAAAACAATGGTTTACTGTGCCTGTGTGCAGCAAACGCAAGAGGTGTGTATTATGGCAATTCAGTATAAACGTATTCTGCTGAAAGTCAGCGGCGAGGCCCTCTCCGGCCCCAAAGGCACCGGCTTTGATGAGGATACCATCGCTTCCATCTGTGCCGGTATCAAGGCCGCGCACGACCTGGGGGCCCAGATCGGCATCGTGGTCGGCGGCGGCAACTTCTGGCGCGGCCGTTCCAGCGGCAAAATGGATCGCATGGACGCCGACAAGATCGGTATGCTGGCCACTGTGATGAATGCTCTGGCCGTTAAGGATGCCCTGCGCCAGCAGGGTGTGCCCGCCGTGGTCATGACCAGTTCTTTCATGCCCCAGGTGGCCGAGGTCTTTACCAGTGATAAGGCCATTGCTGCGCTGGAATCCGGTAAGATCGTCGTCTTTGGCGGCGGCACCGGCAACCCCATTTTCTCCACCGATACTGCCAGCGCCCTGCGCGCACTGGAGATTGGCGCGGACGCCATGTTCAAGGCCACGATGGTCGATGGCGTTTACGACAAGGACCCCCACAAGTACGCCGACGCCGTGCGTTACGACACGCTGACCTTTACCCGCGTGCTGGATGAACGTCTGGCCGTCATGGATTCCACCGCCGCCACCCTCTGCCGCGATAACGGTCTGCCCATTCTGGTATTTGACCTGGGAAAGCCTGCCAACATTGCCAAGGCTTTGCAGGGCGAGGTCGTCGGCACCCTCGTTAAAGAGTGATTTTGCAAGCAAAGCAGAAAATTTCATAATATCCCCCTATACTAATACAGGAATAAGGAGAATTTACTATGAGCAGCACTACCAAACCCTATGAAGAGAAAATGAACGCCAGCGTCAACCACCTGGTCCACGAGCTGGCTGCCATCCGTGCAGGCCGCGCCAACCCCGCCATACTGGACAAAGTCGCCGTTGACTACTACGGCAGCCCCACGCCAATCAACCAGATCGCTGCCGTGGCTGTGGCCGAAGCCCGCATCCTGACCATCACCCCCTGGGACCGCCAGATGCTGAAACCCATCTCCAAAGCCATCCAGACCAGTGACATCGGCATCAACCCTATCGACGACGGCCAGGTCATCCGTCTGGTTTTTCCCGCCCCCACTGAGGAGCGCCGCAAGCAGTTGACCAAGGAAGTCCAGAAGCAGGGCGAGGAAGCCAAGGTTGCCGTCCGCAACGTCCGCCGCGACGCCATGGATAAGTTCAAGGCCATGAAGAAAGCCGGAGAGCTGACCGAGGACGATCAGAAGAAGCTGGAAGACGAGACCCAGAAGCTGACGGATAAGTACGTCAAGCAGATCGACGAGACCTGCGCTGCCAAAAACAAAGAAATCATGGAAATCTGATTTTGCGCCTTGCGCATCAGCCTTCCCACTTTGCCTGTGCGGGTATGCCTGTTGGTGTGCCCGCATAGGCTGTTATTAAATCTATCCGTGAAAGGGAACACCGTATGAAGACCCGCGTTATCACCGCCGCTGTCGGCCTGGCTGTTTTGGCCGTTGTACTGGCATTTTTTGATACCATTATTTTTGATTTTGTTCTCAGCGCCATCTGCCTGCTGGCCATCCATGAGGTGTTCAGCGCCATGGGCTTTGGCAAAAAGCAATGGTATCTGTATGCCGCTGCCGTGCCGTTCACCCTGTTGGTCATGCTTACCAGCAGCCAGGCTGTGCGCACCCTGATTTTGCCGTTCTGCTTTCTGCTGGTATTGTTCCTCAACGTCTGCCAGATTGCCCACGTACAAACGCTGGATTTCGGCAAGCTCTCGGGGTATGTCTATTTCTCCGGGGTCATCGTGTTCTGCTTCTATTCGCTGATCCACCTCAAGCGCTGCCTGCCTTTTGCACAGTATCGCTATGACGCCATCTATTTCATTTTGCTGATCCTCTGCTTCGCTTGGGGCGGGGACACTGCTGCCTACTTTGCAGGCCGCGCGTTCGGCAAGCACAAGCTGGCACCCATCGTCAGCCCCCACAAAACGGTCGAGGGTGCCATCGGCGGCGTGTTCGGCAGCGTGCTGGCTGGCGTCGTGCTCACGTTGGTTTACTCGCTCCTGTCGGCCAGCCATAATGTTATCACCATTCAAGTGCAGCCCCGACATTATCTCATCCTTGTATTCATGGGGGCCATCGCTTCGGTGCTGGGCATCATGGGCGATCTGTTCGCCTCGGCGGTCAAACGCCAGGTCGGCATTAAGGACTACGGCACCATCTTCCCGGGGCATGGTGGCATTCTGGATCGTTTTGACAGTGTGATGTTCATTGCTCCGTTTGTATCTATCGCCGTGCGCTATTTCTTCTATGTTCTGTAAAAAAGGACGTGTCAACATGAATAAAGTCATTACGCTGCTGGGCTCTACCGGCTCTATCGGCACCCAGAGCCTGGACGTTGCCCGTATGCACGGGTATTCTGTGTTCGGTCTGGCTGCCAATTCCAGCGTGGATAAGCTGCTGGCTCAGATCCATGAGTTTCACCCCCGGTACGTGGCCGTGGTGGACCCTGCCGCCTACGAAAAACTTTCCGCCGCGCTGACTGGTCAGCCCGATGCCCCCAAGCTGCTGCAAGGTGCCGAAGGTCTGCGTGAGCTGGCTGCCATGGATGGCCCCGACATCGTGCTGAACGCTGTTGTCGGCATCGCCGGTCTGCCTGCTTCGCTGGCTGCGATCGAGAACGGCCACGACCTGGCCCTTGCCAACAAAGAGAGCCTTGTCACCGGCGGTCACCTTGTCACCGACGCCGTCAAAAAGCACGGCGTCAAGCTGCTGCCCGTGGACAGCGAGCATAGCGCCATTTTCCAGTGCTTGCAGGATGCCCCCAGCGCCAAAACGCTGGAGAAAATTCTGCTCACCGCGTCCGGCGGCCCGTTCTTTGGCATGAAGACCGAAGAACTGCGCACTAAGACCAAAGCCGACGCCCTCAAGCACCCCAACTGGAACATGGGTGCCAAGATCACCATTGATTCCGCTACTCTGATGAATAAGGGCCTTGAGCTTATCGAGGCTGCCTGGCTCTTCGGCCTGCCGGAGGATAAGATTCAAATTGTCGTCCAGCGTGAGAGCATCATTCACTCGGCTGTGCAGTTCGCCGACCATTCCATCATTGCCCAGCTGGGCGTGCCGGATATGCGCATTCCCATCCAGTACGCGCTGACCTGGCCGGATCGGCTGCCCAGCCCCGTGCCGGAGCTGGATTTCACCGCCCTGACCAAGCTCAGCATCGCCCAGGCGGACGAAGAAACATTCCGCTGTCTGGCTGCCTGCAAAAAGGCCATCCGCAAGGGCGGCCTGGCTCCCTGTGCCGCCAACGGTGCCAACGAGGCCGCTGTGGCGCACTTCCTGCGCAATGAGATCGGCTTTTTGGATATCGGCCGTCTGGTCGAGGGCATCGTCGACAGTGATTCTTTCGGCGGCGATTATACGCTTGCCGATGTTTACGAATGTGACCGCATGGCACGCGCCTATGTGGAAGCACATATCTGATTTTGTGAGGTGGATATGACTGCATTGCTGACCGGGCTGGTATCGCTGCTCGTGTTTGGGGCTGTCATCTTGGTCCACGAACTGGGGCATTTCCTCGCCGCCCGCCACTGCGGCATCCATGTCGAGGAGTTTTCCGTCGGGTTCGGCCCCAAGCTGTTACAGCGCAGGCGAGGAAATACGCTTTACACCCTGCGCCTGTTCCCATTGGGCGGTTATAACCTGTTCAGCGCTCTGATGGAAGAACTGGACGAAGGCGAAGAAAGTGCACCCCCCGCGCCGCCCTCTCCGGCCAAACCGCGCAGACACAGCCTGTTCCCGGTCGTTGTGCAGGACCAGCCTTTTGAAGAAGCCACCGCTTGGCAGCGTTTTTATGTGACGCTGTGCGGTGCGCTGATGAACTTTGTGCTTGGCTTTGTGGTGCTGCTGGTGCTGGTACTTACCAGTGGCAAACTTGCCAGCACTACCGTAGCCCAATTTACTGACAACGCCCAAAGCTACGCCGACGGCCTGCGGGAAGGGGATACCATTTTAAAAGTGGATGGTCAGGTCTGCCGCACCATCAGCGACCTTTCCGCCCGGTTTGACGGCACCGCCCAACCGCATGATTTTACCGTGCTTCGCGGCGGCCAGGTCGTACAACTGCCCGGCGTCACGGTCGGTACCTCGACCAATGCCGACGGCAATACGATTGCTATTGATTTCCGCGTTGCGGCGCTTCCCAAAACGCCGTGGCATGTGTTGCAGCGCACCGGCACGCTGTTCCGTTATTACAGCACCGCCATCCTGGGCAGCTTCTGGCAGCTTGCCACCGGCCAGGTCGGGGTCGAAGAACTTTCCGGCCCTATCGGCACTGCCACCACCATCGGCCAGGCTATCCAGTACGGCTGGCAGGATGTTTTCTCACTGCTCGCGCTCATCACCATCAATATCGGCATCTTTAACCTGCTGCCCATCCCGGCGCTGGACGGCTGTAAGCTGATCTTTTTGCTGATCGAAGCTGTCTTTGGCCGTGCCGTGCCGCAGAAATTGCAGATGGTCGTCAATACTGCCGGTATGGCGCTGCTTTTGTGGCTGATGGTGTTTGTCACAATGCAGGACCTCACCCGATTCTTGTAAGGAGAAAAACGATGACACGTCAACTGAAAAGAGAAGTTAAAATCGGCAACATCAAAATCGGCGGCACCAACCCCATCGCGGTGCAGACGATGCTGAACGTCCCCGTCAAGGATATCGCAGGCAACGTGGCCCAGGCCAAGCGCGTGGCTGCGGCAGGCTGCCAGATCGTCCGCGTCACGGTACCCAGCCCGTCGGACGCCGCAGTTGTCGCGGCCATCAAAGAAGCCGTGGATATCCCCGTTGTGGCTGATATTCATTTTGACTATCGCGCCGCGCTGGCTGCGCTCGATGCCGGTGCCGATAAAATTCGCATCAACCCCGGCAACATCGGCGATGACGACCGCGTCAAGGCTGTGGCCGACGCCTGCAACCAAAAAGGTGTGCCCATCCGCATCGGCGTCAACGGCGGCAGCCTGGAAAAGCACATCCTGGCCAAGTACGGTGCCCCCGTACCCGAAGCTATGGTCGAAAGCGCTTTGTATCATGTACATCTTTTGGAAAAACACGATTTCAATAACATCGTTATTTCGATCAAATCCAGCAACGTCCCCCGCATGATGGCCGCGTACCGCCTGCTGGCCAGTCAGACCGATTACCCCCTGCATGTCGGCGTGACCGAGGCAGGCGGCAACCGCATGGGCCTGATCAAATCCGGCATGGGCATCGGCGGGCTGCTGCTGGAGGGCTTGGGCGATACGCTGCGCGTCAGCCTGACCGATGAACCCGAGAACGAGGTCTACGCCGGTTATGATATCCTGCGCGCCGTCGGCTACGCCGTGGCCGGGCCCGAGATCATCAGCTGCCCGACCTGCGGCCGCACCCAGTATCCGATGATCGAGATCGCCAACGAGGTCGAAAAGCGCCTGCGGGATGAGGGCTTCAAAAAGCCGCTCAAAATTGCCATCATGGGCTGTGTCGTCAACGGCCCCGGCGAAGCATCCGATGCTGACATCGGCATTGCCGGCGGCAAGGACGAAGCCCTGCTCTTCATCCGCGGCGAGAAAGTCCGCATGCTGAAAGGCGACATCGTCGCCCAGCTGCTGGATGAAATTCATAAAATGTAAAATGTAGCGCCCTTTTATGGTAACGGTTGTAGGGACGAACATTGTTCGCCCGCCAACTTAATGCTACTGCGCTTTCACGGGCGAGCTGCTCTTGCCTCAAAACACCTGCGGGCGAACACTGTTCGCCCCTACGTTGCGTCCAATGCTCTCTTTACAATGTACGAGGTACACGATTGAAACCCTTTGTCACCCAGGTCTGGCCGCAGTTTACGGCCGATAAACAATTCTGCGATACTTTCGGCAGTGTCATTGTAGACTGTGTCGAGCTGCATCGCACCACCCGCCAGGTGATTCTCCGCCTGCGCAGCTCTGAACCCTTGGATCAGGCGCTGTGCGGGCGTCTTTGCGCTTCCTTGCAGGAGGTTTTCGCCGGGTACGAGCTGCACCTGCAAAACTACTTTGCCTACCCCAACATCACGCCCGAAGCTGTGCGCCTGATGATTGAGGAGCTCAAAGAAAAGGGCATGCCGGTCAACGGCTTTTTGGATAAAAGCCAGCCGGTCGCTTTCGGCAGCGACGGCATCACGGTCCGCGTCAATGCGGGCCGCGCTATCCTGGAAAGCGTTGAGCTGCCCCGCGTGCTGGCTGAGCTGATTCGGGAGCGCACAGGCAGCCTGCCCATCGTCCGCCTGGCCGATACCGGTAAGGCCCGCACCGACGAAGAGCTTGAACAATATTTACAGGAAAAGACCCCTGTCGTCAAGTTCGAGGCCAAGGAGACCCCGCCTGACTTTACCCTCGAGGGCCTTGCCCTTACGGATAAGCCTGTCAAGCTGTTCTACGGCAAAAACTTCAAGCCGACTGAGACACGCCCCCTCAATGATCTGGGCGACGGCGGCAAGGTCACGATCTGGGGCGATGTGTTCGCCACCGAGGTTAAGGGCAGCCGCCGCAAGATTTATTTTACTTCCATCACTGACTATTCCGGCTCTGTCAACCTCAAGGTTTTGGGGGACGAGGACGCCGACATGTCCAAATGGGAGAACCTCAAGCCCGGCACCACCCTCATCGTGCGCGGCAACTATATGTACGATAAGTACGAGCATGATTTCGTCGTGCTGCCCTACGACGTCTTGCAGGTCGAGCGCCAGCAGCGCCAGGACACCGCACCCGAGGGCCACAAGCGCGTTGAGCTGCACCTGCATACCAAGTCCAGCTCGATGGACGCCTTCAACGACCCTGGTAAGATCGTGCGCCTGGCCCACCGCATGGGCCACCGCGCCATTGCCATCACCGACCACGGCGTCTGCCAGGGCTACCCCGAAGCTATGCTGGCGACCGACGCCATCCACGAAACGGACCCCAACTTCAAGCTGATCTACGGCTGCGAGGCCTACTTCGTGGACGACATGATTCCCGCCGTCTACGGCAACGCCCAGATGGAACTGCCCGGCACCTTCGTTGTCTTTGATACCGAGACCACCGGCCTTGATTCCAACATCGAACGTCTGACCGAGATCGGCGCCGTCTATGTCGAAAACGGCAAGATCAACGAGGAAAAGAAATTCTGCACTTTCGTCAATCCCGGCAAGCCCATCCCGCAAAAGGTCGTAGACCTGACCGGTATCAATGATGCCATGGTTGCCGACGCCCCCAGCCCCGAGGAAGCCATCCGTGCATTCAAGGAGTTCTGCGGCAATAACATCCTCGTGGCCCACAATGCCCACAGCTTTGATATGCTTTTCATCCGCAAGGCGGGGGAAAAAGCCGGTGTCAGCTGGGATGAAAACACCTATATCGACACCCTGCCCATGGGGCAGGCGCTGTTCCCAGGCCTGCGCAACTATAAGCTGGATACCATCAACAAACATCTGGAAATTCCGCCTTTTAACCACCACCGCGCGGTCGATGATGCCATGGCGCTGGCCCGCATCTTCGAGGTCATGCTGTCCGACCTTGAGGAAAAGGACATCCACACGGTCGAAGCCATCAACACCGGCCTTGGCGGCAACAAAGAGGTCCTCAAGAAAAAATACTATCACCTCATCATTCTGGTTCAAAACCAGGTGGGCCTGAAAAACCTCTACCGCATCGTCAGCGCGGCTCACACGCAGTATTTCTTTAAAAAGCCGCGTGTGCCCCGCAGTCTGCTGAACAAATACCGCGAGGGATTGTTGCTTTCGCCCGCCTGCGAGGCCGGTGAGCTCTACCGTGCCATTGTGGCCGGCCAGCCCTACGAACAGCTGCTGCGCATCGCTGACTATTACGATTATCTCGAAGTCCAGCCGCTTGGAAACAATGAGTTCATGGTCCGCAACGGCCAGGTTGAATCCATCGACACGATCAAGGACTTCAACCGTACTGTGATCAAACTGGGCGAGGATCTGCACAAGCCCGTCGTTGCTACCGGAGACTCCCACTTCCAGGAGCCGGAGGACTGGATCTACCGCGCGGTTTTGCAGGCAGGCAACGGCTTTAAAGACGCTGACAACCAGGCCCCGCTGTATTACCGCACCACCCCGGACATGTTGGACGATTTCAGCTATCTGCCCGAGGATAAGGCTTACGAGATCGTTGTGACCAACCCCAACAAGATTGCCGCCACGATCGACAACAACCTGCGCGCCATCCCCAAGGGCACCTACCCACCCAGCATCCCCGGCGCGGAGGAAGAGCTGCGCAATGATACCTGGAGCCATGCCACGCGCGACTACGGCACCCCAGTGCCCGATGTGCTGCAAAAGCGGCTGAAAAAAGAGCTCGATTCCATCTGCGGCCACGGCTACGCTGTTTTGTACGTCATCGCCGTGCGTCTGGTGGCGTATTCCAACGCGGGCGGCTACCAGGTCGGCAGTCGTGGCTCTGTTGGTTCTTCCGCTGTAGCGCACTTTTCTGGTATTTCCGAAGTCAACTCAATGCCGCCGCACTACCTGTGCCCCAACTGCAAACACAGCGAGTGGATCGACGACGGTATCCACTTCGACGGTTTCGACCTGCCCGATAAAGACTGCCCGGTTTGCGGCAAGCCGATGATCGTCGAAGGTCACGATATCCCGTTTGAAACGTTCCTGGGCTTCTACGGCGATAAAGAGCCTGATATCGACCTGAACTTCTCGGGTATGTATCAGTCCCATGTTCATCGCTATACCGAGGAACTTTTCGGCAAGGAGAACGTTTTCAAGGCCGGTACGGTATCCGGTTTGCAGGATAAGACCGCCTACGGCTACGTTAAAAAGTACCTTGAGGAACGTGGCAAGACCGTCAACCGTGCCGAGGAAAACCGTCTGGTCATCGGCTGCACCGGTGTCAAGCGCACCACCGGCCAGCATCCCGGCGGCATGGTCGTTGTTCCGGACACCTTTGATATTTATGATTTCTGCGCTATCCAGCACCCGGCCGACGACGTCAAGGGCGGCCTGCTGACCACCCACTTCGAATTTAAATACCTGCACGATACGCTGCTCAAACTGGACGAGCTGGGCCACGATGTGCCTACGTTCTACAAATTCTTCGAGGAATATTCCGGCATCCCCATCGACTCGGTGCCGATGAACGACCCGAAGGTCTACAGCCTGCTGACCAGCCCCGAAGCCCTCGGCGTGACCGAAGAGCAGATCGGCTCCAAAACCGGCACTTTCGGCATCCCCGAAATGGGCACCAACTTCGTGCGCCAGATGCTGCTCGACGCCCAGCCCAAGAACTTCTCGGAGCTGATCCAGATCTCCGGCCTGTCCCACGGCACCGACGTCTGGACAGGCAACGCCGACGAACTCATCCGTTCCGGCACCTGCACGATCGCCGAAGTCATCGGCTGCCGTGACAGTATCATGCTGTACCTGCTGCGCAAAGGTCTTGAACCCAAGATGGCCTTTGACATCATGGAGGCCGTGCGTAAAGGTAAGGTCGCCAAGGGCGGCTTCAAACCCGGCTGGGAAGAAGCTATGAAAGAGCACGACGTGCCCGACTGGTATATCGAGTCCTGCCGCAAGATCAAGTATATGTTCCCCAAGGCACACGCCGTGGCCTACCTGATGGCCGCTATCCGCCTGATGTGGTTCAAGGTCTACCACCCGGCCATCTTCTACGCTGTGTACTTCACGGTCCGCGGCGCGGATATCGACTACGAGGCCGCCGTCGGCGGGGTGCGCGTTGCCAAACAGCACCTGAAGGACAACGAAAAGATCCCCAAAGAGGAACGCACTGCCAAGGATGACGATGCCCTTGTCAGCTTGCAGCTGGAAAACGAAATGCTGCAGCGCGGCTGCCAGTTCCTGCCCATCGAGCTGGGCAAGAGCTACGCCAGCAAGTACGTGGTCGAGGACGGCAAGGTCCGCCTTCCGTTTACCTCTATCCGCGGCCTGGGTGACGCTGCCGCCATTGCACTGGAAGAAGCCACCATCCACGGGCAGGAGTATATCTCGGTCGAGGAATTGCAGCAGGCCAGCGGCGTGGCAAGTTCTGTCTTTGACAAACTGCGCGCCGTGGGGGCACTGGGCAGCCTGCCCGAGACCAGCCAGGTCGACCTGTTCAGCTTGATGTAAAACCACTGTATTATTTGTAAAAGATTTCGCTTTCCCTTGCTGATGGGCCGCAAAAAGCGTATAATAGAATCATCCGCAAATTACGGAAAGTCAGGAGCTATTCCATGTCCGATTTTTATACCTACCGCAATGAGGTCGCTGGCCGAAAGCGCAAACGTAAACTGATGCTGATCCTCATTCTTGTTCTGGCAGCGGCCTGCGCCGGTGTCGGCTGTTTCTGGATGCAACATGATGCACAGCCCGCTGCGGTAACGTCCGCCGAGCCTGCTTCTGCCGAGACTTCCGCCGTCCCCACCGAGGAACTGCCCACCGAGGAACTGCCCACCGAGGAACCGCCCACCGAGACCTCGGCCCCTGCGCAGCCCGCCAGCGCAGGGGAGGCCCCTGCACGCATTGTACAGGCCGTGGATACCGCCGTGTGGGATACTTCCACAGCGGTCGAGCAGACCATTGACACCGAATACTTGAACACCGACCACCGCATGGTTGCCGTGCCGATGTTGGGCACCGTGGCACCGTCCTATTTTGACACCGTCACCTTCGCGGGCGACAGCATCGCTTCGGGCCTTGGCATCTACGATACCGGCTACAAAAATGCCCACTATGCCACTTACGTCAGCGCAGGTGTGCAGACATTTGTCAATAATGTCAGTGTAAAAAACGCTGTCACCGGTGCGACCGAGACCCCGCTGGAAACCATTGTTTCCAGCCAGCCGGACTATCTGTATATCCTTGTGGGCACCAACAATCTGGTCGTGCAGGGCAGCGAGGAAAGCTTTATTGCCTACTATGAGCGTCTGATCGACATGCTGCGCGAGCAGCTCAACCCCGGTGTGTCCATCTATATCCAGTCCATCCCCGGCGTGCAGGAAGATGTTGTCCAGAGCAAGCCGGGCCTGGACAATACCCGCATTGCCACCGCCAATGACCTGCTGGCAAACATGGCGCTGCGCAAGGGCTGCTACTTCATCAATGTGCGTGAAGCTCTCACCAACCCGGCAGACGGCAGCCAGTACGATGACTACGCCACCAAGGACGGCGTGCATTTCAACGCCGCAGGCTACCACGCTTGGGCTGAGTATCTTGCCACCCACACGGTGTGGAACCGCCGCAGCCAGTACCTGGGCCAGAACCCCTATTATATCTACGGCGCATAACTTAAATAAGACCCATACAAGGTGTAAAAAGCACCTTGTATGGGTCTTTTTTATACAGTCGCACAAGAAAAGCTGCTGATTTGTGTCGATTTTACACAAATCCAAAACAACTCCCAACAAATTTTTAGCAGATTATTACAAGAAAGCCTTGAAATTTATGTGCGAAACAGGTAATATAGAGTTAGTAAATATTCAGAGCAGTCCAATTCAGGCTGTTCCAAAAGGGGAGATTACGTTGAAGCAACGCAAACAAGCACCCAATAGCTCAGATCTGCCCATTTATCTGTTCAAGCAGGGCAACAATCAGGAGGCGTACCGCTACTTTGGCGCGCATTTGGAAGTGCAGGACGGTGCCCCCGGCGCGGTTTTCCGTGTCTGGGCGCCGCATGCAAAGGCCGTTGCTGTTGTAGGTGATTTCAACAGCTGGGTCCCCGGCGAGCACTTGATGCACCAAGTCACCGACGGCATCTGGGAATTGTTCATCCCAGGCATCAAGGAATACGATATTTATAAGTACTGCATCACCACCGCATCCGACGAACTACTCTACAAGTCCGACCCCTACGCATTCCATACAGAGACCCGCCCCTCCAACGGCAGTAAGGTCTATGATATCGAAGGCTACGCTTGGGGTGACGACCACTGGACCAAAGAGAACGCCAAGCGGGATGTCATCAACAGTCCTATGTCCATCTACGAGATGCAGGCTGGCAGTTGGAAGATGAAAGACGCCGAGAACGGCATCCCGTACAACTATTCTGAACTGGCCGACGAGCTGATCCCCTACATAAAAGATATGGGCTACACCCATGTTGAACTGCTGCCCATCACCGAGTATCCGTTTGATGGCAGCTGGGGCTATCAGGTCACGGGCTATTTTGCCCCCACCAGCCGTTACGGCACGCCCAAAGACTTCATGGCCTTTGTCGACAAGCTGCATCAGGCAGGTATCGGCGTCATTCTGGACTGGGTCCCGGCCCATTTCCCGAAAGACGGTTACGGCCTGTACATGTTTGACGGTGCCCCCTGTTATGAGGACCCTAACCCCCGCCGCGGGGAACACAAAGAGTGGGGCACGATGGTCTTTAACTACGGCATGAAGGAAGTCGAGAGCTTCCTAATTTCGAGCGCCATGTACTGGGTCGATAAGTACCACATCGACGGCCTGCGCGTGGACGCTGTCGCCAGCATGCTCTACCTCGACTATAACCGCAAGGACGGCGAGTGGGAGCAGAACATCAAGGGTGGTAAAGAGAATCTCGAAGCCATCGCGTTCCTGCAAAAACTGAACACCGCCATCCTGGGCAAGTACCCGCATAAGATGATGATTGCCGAGGAATCCACCGCCTGGCCGCTGGTCACGAAACCGGCTGCCGATGGGGGACTGGGCTTCAACTTCAAGTGGAACATGGGCTGGATGAACGATATGCTCAGCTACATGAAGACTGACCCGCTCTTCCGCGCGGGTAACCACGGCAAGGTCACGTTCAGCTTCTTCTACGCATTCAGCGAGAATTTTGTATTGCCCATCAGCCATGATGAAGTAGTCCACGGTAAGTGCAGCCTGATCAATAAGATGCCCGGTGATTACGAGCAGAAATTTGCTAACCTGCGTACATTCTACGGCTACATGGCTGCGCATCCCGGCAAAAAGCTGCTTTTCATGGGGCAGGAGTTCGGCCAGTTCATTGAGTGGGACGAGAAAAAGCCCCTCGACTGGATGCTGCTCGGCTATGACAAGCACCGCCAGCTGCAAGACTACGTCAAGGACCTCAACCACCTGTACCGCGATACGCCTGCCCTGTGGCAAGTGGATTACAGCTGGGAGGGCTTCCAGTGGATCGTACCGGATGACAACAAGCAGAGCGTAATCGCATTCCTGCGCCGCGATGCAGCCGGTAAGATGCTGCTGGTCGTCTGCAACTTCAATCCCGTGCTGCGCCAGGGCTATCAGATGGGTGTGCCCAACCCTGGCAGCTACAAGGAGATCCTCAACTCCGACGATAAGAAATACGGCGGCTCGGGTGTCACCAATGGCACCGTCAAGGCAGAAAAGGGCGAGATGCACGGCTTCGAGCAGCATATCTCGCTGACGCTGCCGCCGCTGTCTACTGTATATCTCCAGGTGCCTGCCGCCCGCAAGCCCTGCGCCAAAAAGGCTGCGGAGAAAGCAGAGACCCCGGCCAAACCCGTGAAGAAACCTGCCGCCAAAAAGGCGGCCCCCGCAGCTGAAGCAGCTGCACCCGCCCCCAAGCGCCGCGGGCGCCCCGCTAAAGCCAAAACGCCGGTCTGACCGTGCGAGATGGATAAATACCACTGTTAAACAATGGCGTTAAGCCAGAATGTTAAGGGGAGAAATCTTATGGCAAAAGAAATGATCGCAATGATCCTGGCAGGCGGTCAGGGCTCGCGTCTGTACGCGCTGACCCAAAAGCTCGCCAAACCTGCAGTCCCGTTCGGCGGCAAGTATCGTATTATCGACTTTCCGCTGTCTAACTGCGTCAACTCTGATATCGACACCGTCGGTATCCTTACCCAGTATCAGCCCCTCGTTTTGAACGAGTACATCGGCAATGGTCAGCCCTGGGACCTGGACCGTCTGCATGGCGGCGTCCATGTTCTGCCGCCGTATCAGCAGGCTTCCGGTTCTGACTGGTACAAAGGCACGGCCAACGCCATCTATCAGAACATTTCCTTTATCGACCGCTACGATCCCAAGTATGTTATCATCCTGTCCGGCGACCAGATCTGCAAGCAGGACTACTCCGACTTCCTGCGTTTCCATAAGGAAAAGGACGCCGAGTTCTCCGTCGCCGTTATGGAAGTGCCCTGGAGCGAAGCTTCCCGCTTCGGCCTGATGGTCACGGACGAGAACGATAAGATCAGCGAGTTCCAGGAGAAGCCGAAGAACCCGAAGTCCAACCTGGCTTCTATGGGCATCTATATCTTCAACTGGGATGTGCTGAAAAAATACCTCACCGAAGACGAGGCTGATCCCAACTCCGAGAACGACTTTGGCAAAAACGTCATCCCCAACCTGCTGAAAGACGGCCGCCGTATGTATGCCTACCATTTCAGCGGCTACTGGAAGGACGTCGGCACCATCTCCAGCCTGTGGCAAGCCAACATGGAAGTGTTGGATCCCAGCCATTCCGGCATCAACCTGTTTGATGAAAACTGGAAGATCTACTCCCGCAACTCCGGCAAGCCCTGCCAGCAGATCGGCAGCGACGCGACCATCATCAACTCGATGATCTCCGAAGGCTGCAAGGTCAATGGCACGGTCAACAACTCCATCCTCTTCCCGGGCGTTGTCGTCGAGAAGGGTGCTACCGTTGAGGCTGCTGTTGTCATGGGCGGCACTGTCATCAAGGCAGGCGCTTCCGTCAAGCACTGCATCGTGGCCGAGAATGTCAAGATCGAAGAGGGCGCTACCGTCGGCGCAATGCCCGAGGGCGGCCTGAACATTGAGGAACCCGGCGATGTTGCTACGGTCGGTTCCGGCGTAGTCATCGGCAAGGGTGCCACCGTCGGCCCCAAAGCAATGGTTTCCAGTGATGTAAAGGATGGTGAGGAACAATGGTAAACAGCAACGTCAACGCACTCGGCGTCATTTTCGCCAATACCTATGATAACCTCGTTCCCGAGCTGGTGGCGGAGCGCTCCATGGCCTCCATCCCGTTCGGCGGCCGTTATCGTCTGATCGACTTCACGCTGTCCAGCATGGCCAATGCCGGTATTGACAACGTGTCGGTCATTGTCCGTAAAAACTATCACTCCCTGATGGATCATCTGGGCGCCGGCCGTGAATGGGACCTGACCCGTAAGCGCGGCGGCCTGAACATCGTGCCGCCTTTTGCTGAGCGCAGCGTCAAGATGTACTCCGGCCGTGTCGATGCTCTGGATAGCATCCTGAACTGGCTGGAAGCCCAGAAAGAGCGCTATGTCATTCTTTCTGACTCCTATATCGCCATGAACTTTGACTTCGGCAGCCTGATCGACGCCCACGTTGCATCCGGCGCTGATGTCACTATGGTCTACAACCGCGCTCCCATCCCCGAGGGCGCCCGCAGCGATAACTACACCATCCGCATTGATGAGACCGGCCGCGTGCAGGAGATCCTCTCCAATGACTACCGTATGGGCGAGCAGAACCTTGCCATGAACATCTATGTCATTGAGCGTGAAAGCCTGATCCATCTGATCCACGACGCAGCCGTCCGCGGCCTTGTCTACTTTGAGCGTGACATCCTGGCCCGCAACCTGAAGCTGCTCAACGTTCAGGCTTACGAGTTCAAGGGCTATGTTGCCCGTGTCTCTGACATGAAGAGCTACTTCGATGAGAATATGCGCCTGCTGCAAGACGGCAGCATGGAGGCCCTGTTTGGACCTGCCCCCATCTACACCAAGATTCGTGACGATAACCCCACCCGCTATGTGGAAGGCAGTTCTGTCAAGAACAGCCTGCTGGCTGATGGCTGCGTTATTGAGGGCACCGTCGAGAACTGCGTGCTGTTCCGCGGCTGCCAGGTCAAGAAGGGTGCTGTTGTCAAAAACTGCGTCTTGATGCAGGATACCGTTGTGGAGACCGACTGTGATGTAGAGTATGTCGTTACCGACAAAAACGTCCACATCACCGCAGGCAAAAAGCTGGCTGGCACTGATACCTTCCCGGTATTCGTCGCCAAGAACCACAGCGTATAACAGCTCATAGAGGTTGTACTCCCTCTCCCCGGAGACAGCTTTTGATGAGAGGACGGGGGAGCGCGAACCTTCCCCGTCCTCATATTTTTGTAAAGAACCCACCCGCATGGAGGTGCTTATGAGAATCTTGTATGCAGCCAGCGAGGCTGCTCCCTTTGCCAAGTCCGGCGGTCTGGCCGATGTGGCCGGTGCCTTGCCCAAGGCGCTGGTCAAGGATGGCGTCGATGCCCGCGTTGTCATGCCGCTGTACGGCGACCTGAAATTCAAGGACACCCTGACCTACATCACCAACTTTAGTGTCCCCGTGGGCTGGCGCAGCCAGTATTGCGGTCTGTTCAAGGCCGAGCGCGACGGCGTTGTTTACTACTTTATTGATAACGAGTATTACTTCAAGCGCAGCGGCCTGTACGGTTTCTACGATGATGGCGAGCGCTTTGCGTTCTTCTCCCGTGCTATTCTCGAAATGCTGTTCTACACCGATTTCGAGCCCGACATCATCAACTGCAACGACTGGCAGACGGCCCTGACCCCCGTCTACCTGAACCTGTACTACCGCCATCTGGATAAGTTCAGCCGCATCAAGACGGTTTTCACTATCCACAATATCGCCTATCAGGGCAAGTACGGCCTGGATATCCTCGAGGATACCTGCGGCATTGGTGCCCGCGACGCCCATGTTGTTGAGTATGACGGCTGCGCCAACTTCATGAAAGGCGCGATCGAGACCGCCGACAAGGTCACGACCGTCAGCCCCACCTACGCACAGGAGATCCTCGACCCGTGGTTTAGCCATGGCCTTGATGGCCTGCTGCGCCAGAAGCAGTATAAGCTGTGCGGCATCCTCAACGGCATTGACGTCGATGTCTTTAATCCTGCCACTGACCCCGACATCGTCAAGAACTACGATGCCGATACCTTCCAGGAAGGCAAAGCTGTCTGCAAGGCTGCACTGCAAGATAAGTTTAAACTGCACAAGGATGGCAGCCCCGTCATGGCTATGGTCACGCGTCTGGTCGGCCACAAGGGCGTCGATCTCGTGCAGGCTATCGCCGAAGGCTTGTTGCAGCAGGGCATTGAGCTGGTCATCCTCGGTTCGGGCGAAAGCCAGTACGAGAACTTCTTCAACGAGCTGGCCGCCCGCAACCCGGGCCGTGTAGGCGTCTATATTGGCTTCAACGCCAAGCTGGCTCAGGAAATCTACTCGGGTGCCGATATCTTCCTGATGCCGTCCCGGTCCGAGCCCTGCGGCCTGGCACAGATGGTCTCCTGCCGCTACGGCACGATTCCTGTCATCCGCGAGACCGGCGGTCTGCGTGACTCCATCCACGACTCCGGCGATGGCTTCGGCAACGGCTTCACCTTTGCCAACTATAACGCCCACGAACTGTACGAAGCCTGCTGGCGCGCCAAAGAGGGCTACTGGCAGAAAGACGGCTGGCCCGTTCTGGTCCGCCGCGCAATGGAGTGCGATTTCAGCTGGCCTAACTCGGCCAAGAGTTATGAGGGCCTCTACAACGAAGTCGTAAACCTCTGGTAATATTCTCACGTTTTTTCAAAGCCGACAGGTTCGCCTGCCGGCTTTTTTCTTGCAATTATCACAAATATGGTGTATGGGTGTTTGTTGGTTCTATAAAAATGGTGTCGAAGAAAGGGGAGTGCCATGCACAAATTTGCTGCCGGTTCGGCGGTGGCTGCCTGCCTGTTTTTGTGCAGCTGCGCCGCCACGGTCACGCTCCCCACAATGTACGCAGCAGTGGAAACCGCCGCCACGCCGGAATCTGCCGCCATGGGGCTGGTTCTGCCGCAGACTGATGCCGCTATCCCGGCCTGGCTGGCACTGGCCGCGCTGCAATCCACACCGGAAAGCGCGCTTTTCCTGCTCAGCACCGTGCAGCTGGACGTAGAAAACATCCCGCAAAATCCGGAACTGCCCAACGGCTGCGAGATCACGTCCGCCGCCATTGTGCTGAACTACCTGGGTTTTGATATCGACAAAGTCACGCTGGCCGAAAAGTACCTGCCCCTGCACATCCCGTATTGGGAAGCCGACCCCGAGGTTGAGTTCATGGACAGCCCTGCCGACGAACTTTCATTCTACTGCCTGCCCGGGGCTATCACCACAGCGGTCAACAACTACTTATTCGGGCAGGGCAGCGCCTGCCGCGCTACCGATATCACCGGTGCCAAGCCCGCCGAACTGGAAGCCTATCTTGCCCATGGCACGCCGGTGCTGGTGTGGGCCACGCGCGCTTTTACCGCACCGCTTTACAACTATACCTTCACGCTGGCCGACGGCAGCTGGCCCTACGCCAACTCCCACTGCCTGGTGCTGACCGGCTACGATGAGGACAACTACTATTTTGCCGACCCCATGCAGGAAGTCACTGCAATCGACCGTGACACCTTCACCCTACGTTATGAACAGCTCGGCAGTCACGCCGTCGTTATTACAAGCTAAAAACAGCAGGCCGTCTGTCCGTTCGGGGGCAAGTGGCCTGCTGGTTTTCTATGGTAAATTTACAGCTTATAACTGCCCGCTCAGTTCATACAGGCGGCGGCTGGCGGCTTCGGGAGCCTCGGCGGCAAAAATTGCGCTTACCACTGCCACACCGGCCAGACCCCGGCCCTGCAATTGCAAAATGTTGCCTTCATCAATACCGCCAATAGCTACCACCGGGATATCTACCGCCGCCGTCACGGCCCGCATCGTTTCTGCCGTGACCGGGTGCGCGTCCAGCTTAGTGCCTGTCACAAACGCGGCCCCGCAGCCCAGATAATCCGCGCCATCGGCCTGTGCGGCCAGCGCTTCCGCAGCATTATGGGCCGAAACGCCCAAAATTTTATCCGGCCCCAGCAAGGCGCGGGCGCGGCGCGCGGCCATATCGCTTTGGCCCACATGCACACCATCGGCCCCTGCGGCCAGCGCTACTTCTACGTTGTCATCTACCACAAAGGGCACATTCCGCGCATGGCACAGCGCGGCCAGTGCGCGGGCTTCTTCCAGCAGGGCGGCAGGGGAAAGCTCTTTCTCCCGCAGCTGCACAAATGTTGCGCCGCCATCCAGCGCGGCGGCTACCGTATCCAGCAGGGTGCGCCCCTGCAAGCGGCGGCTATCCGTTACAGCGTACAAACGCATTTGCTGCGGTAAAACTTTCATCCTTGGGTCCTCCTACATATAAATATGATTTCACTATACGCCGCGCCGCACCAAAAAGCAAGCCCTTGACAAACTTTTTGCAAAGGTGTATCATGCAAGACAAAGAACAGGGGAGCCGGATATCCGGCTGAGAGGAAATTGTATTTCGACCCTTTGACCTGATGTGGACCATGCCACCGTAGGAAGGACTTTGCCAAACGTCTTTTTTGCAGGGTTGCCGCATCGGCCCCTGCTTTTATTTTTGCTTTGGGGAAAGGAAGGATCTGCCCGTTCCAGAATCGCGGGCCGAGGGGGAGCGCCCTGGGCCCTGTCTGCGTCAGCGATGGGAAGCCGTGTTCCGGCGTGAGAGGAAGCCAGTAAGCTTCGACCGAACAATACGCCCTTTTTGTAGGGGGCATATTGTGCCCGTGCGGGCTGGCTGGCGTATTTCTGGCGGCAGTCCTTCCGCTTTTTTCGTTATTACACAAAGAAAAAGGAGACCTAACAATGAAAACCAACACCAAAAAACTAGCCCTGGCCGGTGTGCTGTGCGCCGTGGCCGTTGTCGGCAGCATGTTCTCATTCCCGGTATTCGGCAGCAAATGCGCCCCCGTGCAGCACATGGTCAATGTGCTGTGCGCCGTGCTGCTTGGCCCCTGGTACGGCGTGGCCGTCGCCTTTGTAGCCAGCCTGCTGCGCAACCTGCTGGGTCTGGGCAGTCTGATGGCATTCCCCGGCAGCATGTGCGGCGCACTGTTGTGCGGCATCCTCTACCATAAAACCAAAAATCTGCTTGCCACCCTTTGCGGCGAGGTCTTTGGCACCGGCATCATCGGCGGCCTGCTGGCCTGGCCTGTGGCCGTGTTCCTGATGGGCAAAGCCGCCGGTGACATTGCGTTCTATGCCTATATCGTCCCGTTCCTCGTCTCCACCGTCGGCGGCTCTATCATCGCCGGTGTGGTGCTGATCGCGCTGGAAAAGAACAGCGCTCTCAAGAAAATGCAGGCAAGCCTTGCCCGCTGAAACAGGTGCCTCCATGACCCGTTCCGAAGCTCTACAAACCATCCGTGCCCGTAAACCGCTGCTGCACTGCATCTCCAACCTGGTCACGGCCAATGATTGTGCCAACCTCGCGTTGGCCGTCGGGGCCAGCCCCATCATGGCGCAGGCCCCGCAGGAGATGGACGATATCGCCGCGCTGGCCTCTGCCGTGGTGCTGAACACCGGTACCCCCGACGATGCCAAGTTCACCGCCGCCCGGCTGGCCGGTGCCGCCGCCAATCGCCGCGGCATCCCGGTCATTTTAGACCCCGTTGGCGTGGGTGCCAGCCCTTGGCGGCTGGAAAATATCCGCCGTCTTTTGCAGGAAGTACACCTCACTATTCTGCGCGCAAACTACGGCGAGGCCGCTGCGCTGCTGGGTCTTTCCGCTGCCGAGCATGGCGTGGACAGCTTGGCTATCCCCACCGACGCCGCCGCATGTGCCAAAGCACTTGCGCAAAAGGTGGACACTGTGGTGGTCCTTTCGGGGGCTGAGGATCTTGTTACCGACGGCACTACACTGCACTCCGTTTCCGGCGGCAGTGATTTTATGTGCAGCGTCACCGGGGCAGGGTGCATGCTGTCGGTTCTGTGCGGCACGTTTGCTGCCGTGCAGCCGCAGCAGCCCTTAAACGCCGCTGTGCATGCTGCCGCGTTCTGGAAAGCCTGCGCCGAAAAGGCTGAGCCGCTGGCCCATGGCCCGGCCAGTTTCCGGGTTGCCCTGCTGGACGCCGCCGCGCAAATTTTGTAACCGCAATAAACAACAAACAAACGAGGAAGCCAGGCAGTATCGCCTGGCTTCCTCGTTTTTACTAATATTTGTAACGCACAAAATCAGTGGTGGCTTTCTTCCTCGGCGCGCAGGTGGTTGTCTACCCACTTGATCAGCAGCTCCAGCGCCACCAGGTTCTGTCCGCCCTCGGGCACGATCAGGTCCGCCTTGCGCTTGCTTGGCTCCACAAACTGTTCGTGCATCGGCTTCACGGTGGTCAGATACTGGGTCACAACGCTGTCCAGCGTGCGGCCGCGCTCCTTGACATCGCGCACGATGCGGCGCAGAATACGCACGTCAGCGTCGGTATCCACAAACACTTTCATGTCCATCAGATCACACAGCTCTGGTGAGTCAAAAATCAAAATGCCCTCCACGATGATGACCGGCGCAGGGCGCACCAGCACAGTCTCGTTGCTGCGGTTGTGGATGGTGTAGTCATACACAGGCACTTGCACCGGGTGGCCCGCGCGCAGCTCACGCAGGTGGGCCACCATCAGCGGGGTATCAAAGCTGTCTGGGTGGTCGTAGTTCAGTTTGCAGCGTTCCTCGTAAGGCAGTTCGTCATGGCGCTTATAGTAGCTGTCATGGTTGATGACGCTGACCTCGTTCATGCCAAAGTGGTCGCGCAGGCGTTCGGTCAGGGTCGTCTTGCCGCTGCCGGTGCCGCCGGCAATGCCGATAATAATGGTGTTCATATCCGACTTGCTCCTTTATACTTCCAGCTCGATCTTGCGGCCCGTCGGCTCGTACGCCCGGTATTTCACGCCGGTCATATTGAACATGCGGCGGCTGGCAATGCTGGCATGGGTATCGTGGTATTTATCCGAGAGGTAGATCAGTTCCTTGATGCCGCTCTGAATAATGGCCTTGGCGCACTCATTGCAGGGGAACAGCGTCACATACATCCGCGCGCCGCGCAGGTCGTGGTTGGGGCTGTTCAGGATGGCGTTCAACTCTGAGTGGCAGACGTACATATACTTGGTGCACAGATCCTCGCCCTCGCGCTCCCAAGGCATATCGTCGTCGTTGCAGCCGATGGGCATACCGTTGTAGCCCAGGGACAAAATTTTGTTCTCCTGGCTTACGATGCAGGCACCGACCTGGCTGTTGTTATCCTTGGAACGCATGGCAGAAAGCAGCGCGATTCCCATGAAGTATTCGTCCCAGCTGATATAATCCTCTCGTTTCACAGTCTTCACGTCCTTCGTATAGATTTCTTTACAAATATTATACTGTGCCGCACAGCGCCGCGCAAGTTATTTGTGTAAATATTTCAGGCGTGTGGCTTCACCGCCCCGCAGGTGGCGCTCGGCTTTGTTTTTCTGCACCACAGCCTGCACTTCGGCCCAAAGGCCGGGGCTTGTACGGCGCAGCCGGGCCTGGTCTTTCCAGATCGTGCTTTTGCTTACGCCAAACACAACGGCCGCAGCCCGCACCGTTGCGCCCGTATGGGCAATGTATCGGCCCACCGCCAGGGCGCGTTCCTCGGGGTCACCTTTCATAGTCTGCCCTCCCCACATAGAAATTTTCTGTCAAATTCTATGTGAAAAGGCCGCAGGATATGCTATGCCATACCAATCAAATCGTACAGCCCCGGGCGCTGCATCCGTCCGGGGCTGTAATTAATAGCTTCGTTCCAGATAATCCAGGTTGCTCCAGCCAAACTGGCCCTGATACTGCACCAGCACCCAGGCGGGGGCCGTATTGGCAGAACCGTAGATGCGCAGGGACGTATACTCCGGGATCTTTCCCACAATATCATACTCTGTGCCCGGCCCGGCGCGCAGGTTCAGGCGGTCGCCCTCGGTGATAACGCGGGCATAGGAGAAGGTGCGCGTGTCGGGCGCGGTGATGTCCTCCGGCAAGTCGTCCAGAGGGTCAGGCTTTGTCACATCGGGGATCGTGTACTGGTGCCATCCGTCGTCCAGCTTGATCCAGGTGGTGCCGCCGTCCCACACAAGGCCATCATACGTGCAGGGAACATATTCTGCCCCTGCGCGATCCAGCAGGCCGAATTTCCCGTTGCGGCTCACGGGGGCATAGCCGTTCAGAAGCGGCGCGGCACGCTGGAAAAGGAAGGAACCATTTTTGGAAGTGCTGATATAGTACACACTATCGTACCAAACCGGCGTCACTTCCTCGCCCATCGTGCCCAGATACACCCACTTGCCGTCCCGCTCTGCGGGGGCAAGCGTTGCATCAAAAAAGTAGTCGGCAAGGGTGTAGTGGTAAATGTTTGCTGCACTGCCATTGCGGCGGCGGTAAATGTACTGTCCATCACTGATAATACTGACGTGGTCGTCGCCCTCGTCTTCCGTTACGCCGGTCTGGACCGGCACATAGCCGTCCACCTGGCCGCTGTACAGCAGCATGTCTTCGTCTGTCGGTGCGGCTAATTTTCCCGGGCCCATCGAACCGCTGTAGGTATATACTTTGTAATCTGTCAGGTAGACAAAATCCAGATAAGTACCGCCATCGTGGGCCGCGCAGAGCATGCCGTCGCCGCTTTCCCGCAGCAGAACGTTGAGCCGCTTTTCTTCGGCTAATATCTCATCCCACGGCAGACTGTCCAGGTAGCCGTGCCAGCGTCGGCCATCAATAAAACATTCAAACAGCGGCTGCGGTGCGCGGCAGGGCAGTACTTCGGTGCCATCGCTGCGCATCAGGCCCCACAGGCCGTCCTTGCACATCGTGTAATAGTCGGTCTCCGGGTAAGGCTGAAAGTCTCGCTCGTAGGCAATGAGCCGGATATCATCATAATCCAGCACCGCTGCATCTGTCGGCACAAGCCCTTGCGGCGGGGCAGTTGTCGGCGCAGGGAGTGCGGCACTTTCGGCGGTCTCCGCCGTGGCTATGGCGGTGGTTTCGGGTGTGGCTGCGTCTGTGGGCTGTATATCAGAAACTTTCCCGGCAGCGCATCCTGTCAACAGCAGTGCCATAGCAGCACAAGCAATCCGTTTCATCGCTTTCACTCCCTACTTTCTTTATAAGGATATACCTTGCCCTTATTGCGTTACTTCTTCCAGGTATTCCATGCTCACCCAGCCATACCACCCGGCATATTTGCTCAGCATCCAGGTGTTATCCTCGTTATGGCCCAAGTCCTGGAGGCAGGTATGCGCGGGCACCAACTGCCATTTATTGTAGTTGGTCCCCGGACCTACGCGCATGTTCAGCCCCACATCCGAGGTGACGCGCCAGTAATGGTCGGTGGCTTTCAGCTCTTTCGGGTAGGTCCAGATGTTCATCTTCGTGTCTGTCCAATCCTTGGGCACACCGGGGATGCGTTGGCTCTGCCATTCGCCGTTCTGTTTCAGCCACAATACATGCCCGTTCCAGGCGGCATACTCGTACTCACAGGGGATGTATTCCTTCCCGGTGGAATCTATCACGCCCCACTTGCCATCCCGGCAGGCAGCCGCATAGCCGTTCAGCAGCGGAGAGGCATACCGCAGTGCATAGTTATTCGCGTAGTCTATACCATAAACCGGCTCGTACACGGTATCTGTTACCAGCTCCCCCTGCGAATTGATATAGCCCCACTTGCCGTTCAGCCTCACCGGGGCAAGGTTCTGGTCATAGAAGCAGCCGGCATCCTCGTAGACGGTATCGTTCAGCAGTTCACCGTCTGCATTGGCAAGCACATAACCGCCGGCCTCGGCTATTTCATAATAATAATAATTGGTGTCGCCGTTGCCGTCCATCCATTCGCAGCGCTGGCAGGGGAGATATTCGCCGCACATTGCATCCACGGCACCCAGCGGTTCCTCACTGCCCAGCATACCGGCGCTTTTGCTCACCTTGCCGCTGTTGATATCATAGGTCCAGGCTAAAAGCAGACAGTCATGCTCACCGCTGCAAAGTTTCCCAGCATTTGCCGCAGCCAAAGTGTCGTTGTATGCCTGCCAGTTCTCATCGCTGTCGCTGACAACATAATGCCACTTGAGGGTATCGCCTGCGCAGCGTCGTACAGGGTAGTCAGCCCGGCAGGGCAGCAGTACCGTGCCGTCGCTCTCCATCAGGCCCCACTTGCCGTTCTGGCACATCGTATAATACCCGTCCGAAACCAGATCATCCTCGGCCAGCATAACAGGCGGGTAGCTGTCGCGCTGCGGCAGCATGATCGCTGTATAGCTGGTGCTCTCCGCAGCAGGCGTTTCCGGCGTTTCTGGCTCGGATACAGCTGGTGCTTCGGTCGCCTCCGGTGCAGGCGTCACAGCAGCTTCGGGTGTCTGCGTGGCGGCAGGCATGCTTGCACTCTGCGCCGGTTTCGCCGCGCAGCCCGTCAACAGCAGCGCCATGGCGGCACAAAGCATTCGCTTCATTTGTTCTCCCTCCTTGCTTTGGGTTACTTCTATATAGAAATAGTATAGCATAAAAGCCGCACCCTGGCCAGACAGGATGCGGCTTACGGCTCACATTTCACACGTGTTGCAAAGTTGTTACAATCGGCTTATTCGTACATCCGCCGCCCGGCAAAGATGCACAGCGGGCGCTTGGCCTTGCCCATCTCCATCAGCTGCACGGCAGCGGCCAGCGTCGCACCGCCGCTCGTACAGGCGGGGATGCCATCACACAGCAGCACTTCCTTCGAGGCCCGCTCGGCATCGGCGGTGGTCACGGTCAGCACCGTATCCACCACATAGGGGTTGTAGTTTTCCGGCACAAATCCGGGGCCAATGCCCGCAATGCCGTGCTGGCCGATAAAACCGCCGGAAATCGCAGCGCACTCGACAGGCTCTACCGCCACAATGCGGATCATGCTGTTCCATGCCTTAATGTACTCGGCCACGCCGGTCACGGTGCCGCCGCTGCCCACACCAATGACGATGGCATCAATGCTGTCCCCGGCGGCTTTTAAAATCTGCGGGCCGGTCACGCGACGATGGTACTCGGGGTTGTCATCGTTGGCAAAGTAGTGGGTAAAATAGCCATGGTAGCGCTCGGCAGTCTCCTGTGCAATGCGGTCCATCGCACGGCGCCCGCCGCTGCTGCACACCACGATTTTGGCCCCTAAATCCTGCAGCCGCTGGCGGCGTGCAATAGGCAGGTTGCTGGGCACTACCAAAATGCAGGGGTGTCCCGTCGTCGCGCAGCTTACCGCCAGTGCCGCACCAAAGCTGCCGGAACTGGCTTCCACCACCGGCATGCCGGGCTGCAACGCGCCGCGCTCAGTCGCAAAGGCCAGCATCGTTTCGGCCAGGCCGTCTTTTGCCGTGCCGGTAGCGCCGCCAAAGTCCAGATACGCCAATATGCTGGACGCCAGCCCATGGCGGCCGGAGTAGCCGTCCAGCCGCACAACAGGGGAACGGTATACATCCTGATAGTAACTGCGCAGAATCGGCATGAACGCAATACTCCTTTCGACAAAGTAAATTTAATTATAGCATACTTCTTGTCGTTTTGCATCCTTTCCCATATAAATATTTTTCTGCCTGAAATCGCAAAAAGCCGCAAAACCTCTTGACTTCCGGGCGGCTATCTGCTATAATTCATAAGCCGATGTAAAGAAAAACACTTTACACACCGCAAGGACAGCAAAGGAGGGCGCAGGTCATGGCGGGAAAACCGCAGAAAAACCTGGCGTATTCGGTGCTGCTGGACTTCTACGGCCCAGCCCTCACCGAAAAGCAGCGTGCTATCCTTACCGAATATTATGACGAGGATCTTTCCCTGGCCGAGATTGCCGAGAACTTCGGCATCACCCGCCAGGGGGTGCGGGACGCCATCAAGCATGGCGAAGCCGCCCTGGATGAGTTGGAAGCGCAGTTGGGCAACGCCCGCCGCCACGCCAGAATGCAGGAGGATCTTGCCAGGCTGCACCAACTGGTCATGGAGATCCGCTGCTGCAATTCAGGGCTGTTCAACCCGGTGCCGCGCATCCGCACGGATACCGACGAAATGCTGAAGATCATAGAGCGTCTCGACGCGCAGGAGGATACAGATGGCGTTTGAGTCTTTAACCGATCGCCTGAACGGCGTATTCAAAAAACTGCGCGGAAAAGGCAAGCTGACTGAGGCAGACATCAAAGCTGCGATGCGCGAAGTCCGCATGGCGCTGCTGGAAGCTGATGTCAACTACAAAGTGGCCAAAGACTTCTGCGCTCAGGTTTCGGAGCGCGCAATGGGGCAGGAGGTCATGGAAAGCCTGACCCCCGCCCAGCAGGTCGTCAAGATCGTCAACGAGGAACTTACCAAGTTGATGGGCGGCGACGAACCCCAGTACCTGCGCATCAAAAACAAGGGCCAGACTGTGCTGATGATGTGCGGCCTGCAAGGTAACGGTAAAACCACCCACGCCGCCAAGCTGGGCCGGTACTACCGCAGCCAGGGCCGCCGCCCGTTGCTTGTCGCGTGTGACGTCTACCGTCCTGCCGCTATCGAGCAGTTGAAGATCGTCGGCGAGCAGGTCAACGTCCCCGTTTTCACGATGGGTACCGAAAAGCCCGAGCTTATCGCCGAAAAGGCTATGGCATACGCCCGTGACCACGGCAATGACATCGTCATTCTCGATACCGCAGGCCGCTTGCAGATCGACGACGCCCTGATGGACGAGCTGGTCCGCATCAAGCAGCATGTCGAAGTCGACGAAACGCTGCTGGTCGTGGACGCCATGTCCGGCCAGGAGGCCGTCAATGTAGCCAAGACCTTCAACGAGAAGATCGGCATTACCGGCGTCATCCTGACCAAGACCGACGGCGATACCCGCGGCGGTGCTGCACTCTCCGTTCTGGCCGTCACTGGCAAGCCCATCTATTTCCAGGGCACCGGCGAAAAGCTGGAGGACCTTGAGCCGTTCTATCCGGCCCGCATGTCCAGCCGTATCCTGGGCATGGGCGATGTGCTTTCCCTGATTGAGAAAGCGCAGAGCGTTCAGTCTGACAAAGAAGCTGAGGACGCTGCCAAGCGCCTGATGGAAAACAAGTTCGACATGAACGACCTGCTGGCCCAGTTCAAGCAGATCAAAAAGATGGGCGGTGCTTCGGCACTGCTGGCCATGATGCCCGGCGGCAACCAAATCGACGCTGACACCCTGGACGAAAAGGCCCTGCCTCACATAGAGGCCATCATCTACTCGATGACTCCCGAGGAACGTGCCAAGCCTTCCATCATCAACCCCAAGCGCAAGCGCCGCATCGCCGCAGGCTGCGGCCTTACGGTCGAGGATGTCAACAAACTGCTCAAGCAGTATGACATGATGCAGAAGATGATGAAAAAGGTCAAGCGCAACCCTAAAGGCTTCATGCGCAGCCTGGGCAACCTTGGCGGCATGGGCGGCTTCAAAGGTTTTGGCCGTTAAGCCCACATAAATCCGGTATGACCCGCTCGGCTTTACGGCCCACGGGATGTACAATATAAAACAGTAGCCCCGCAAGGGCCGTAAAACAATTTTTGGAGGAATATTACTATGGTTAAGATTCGTCTGCGCCGCATGGGCGCCAAGAAGGCTCCTTTCTACCGCGTTGTTGTCGCTGACAGCCGTTTTGCTCGTGACGGCCGTTTCATTGAGGAAATCGGCTACTACGATCCCACCAAGAACCCCAGCGTTGTCAGCATTGACGCCGATAAGGCCAAGCAGTGGCTGTCTAACGGCGCTCAGCCCACCGACACCGTTCGTGAGCTGCTGAAGAAAGCTTCCGTTCTGTAATCTGTTCGCCTTGTTATAAGGGAGGGAACGCCACATGCAGGAACTCTTATTAGCCGTTGCCCGCGGCCTTGTCGAAGACAAGGAGGCTGTGCAGGTGACCGTTGACCCCGTGCGTGATGACGGCACTACCGTCTATCACCTCAAAGTGGCTGAGTCCGATATGGGCCGCGTCATCGGCAAGCAGGGACGTATCGCAAAGGCAATCCGCGTTGTTATGCGTGCCGCTGCTGTCCGCCAGGGCGAAAAAGTCATCGTTGAGATCGACTAAAACCTTTAAAGCACTTTGCCGTCTGGTGAAGTGCTTTTTTATTCCAGCAAGGAGGATCATTCCATGCAAAGCTATCTTCCCGCCTGCAAGATCGTATCGACCCACGGCGTGCGCGGCGAAATGAAAGCCCTGCCGCTGTGCGACGGTGCCGAATTTCTGGCCAAGTTCAAGCGGCTCTACGCCACCGCCGACGGCGCAGGGGAGTGCCGCGTGCTTGGCGTGCGTGCCCAGGGCAATGTGATCTTGCTGCGCCTGGCCGATGTAACCGATATGGACGCCGCCCGTGCCCAGGTAGGCCGCACCTACTACTTTGCCAAGGCCGACGCCCGTCTGCCCAAAGGCCGCTATTTCATCGACGATCTGCTGGGCTGCGAGGTCAAGGACGCCGACAACGGCACCGTGTACGGAACCCTGACCGAAGTCGACCACCCCGCCGCACAAGATATCTACACCGTCACCGATGCCGCGGGCGAGAAGCATATGCTGCCCGCCGTGCCGGAGTTTGTCAAAACCATCGACATTGATGCCCGCACGATCCTCGTTACGCCCATCGACGGCATGTTCAACGACGCCGTCAATGGCGACAAGGAGTAAGGTATGCGTATTGACATTGTGACCCTCTTCCCGGAGCTGTGCGACAGCTTCCTCTCGGCCAGCATCCTGGGCCGTGCGCGGGCCAAAAATCTGTTCGAGGCGCACTGCCACCAGATCCGCGACTACACCAAAAATAAGCAGAAGCAGACCGACGACTACCCCTACGGCGGCGGCTGCGGCATGGTGCTGTACGCGCAGCCTATTGCCGACTGCCTGCGCGCCGTGCAGGCGCAGTGCACCGCCCAGGGCCGTGCCAAGCCGCACGTCGTCTTTCTGACAGCAGCAGGCCAACAGTATAATGAAGAGACCGCCAAGCGGCTGGCCTCTTATGACTCGCTGGCGCTGGTCTGCGGTCATTACGAGGGCATTGACCAGCGCGTGATCGACGCGTTTGGTGACGAGGAAATTTCCATCGGCGACTATGTGCTGACCGGCGGCGAGTTGGCCAGCCTGGTCGTGGCCGACAGTGTGCTACGCTTGCAGCCCGGCGTACTGGCCGAGGAAAAGGGCTACCAGGACGAAAGCTACTGGGACGGCCTGCTGGAATATCCCCAGTTTACCCGCCCCGAAGTGTGGGAGGGCCGCGCCGTGCCGCCCGTACTTCTGACCGGTGACCATAAAAAGATCGACGCCTGGCGCGGCGACCAGAGCCGCCAGCGCACGCGGGAGCGCCGTCCCGACCTGTACGATGCCTGGTGCGAAACCCACCCCCTCACCGAGCTGCCCAAGTGGAAGCGCGGCGAGAACATGCGCCTGGTCAAGGTCGAAGATCAGATGGCCCGCGCCGCCGAGCTGTTTGCCGAAGGCCGCCGCACCGTCTGCGCCCCGGTCTGCACCGGGGAACAGCTGGCCGAAATGACACCGGATTTCTGGCGGCCTGAGTTGGACGCAGAAAAGAAAAAAGGATGGGCATTCTACCTGCACTACAACAAAACAGGGGAGGCGGATGCCATGGTTGGCGTCTGTCATAAAACCGGCTGCATCGGCCACCTGTTTGTGACTGAATCCGCCCGCGGGCAGGGCATCGGCACCAAGCTGCTGGATTTTGCCCGCAAAAAACTGCCTGAACATGCCCACCCCACATTGGACGTCCTCAGCACCAATACACGTGCCATCAGCCTGTACAAGCGCATGGGCTGGCGGCTTGACGGTGTGCTGGCCACGTATAACCCCGCCCAGGGCGCACCGTTTGCCGTTTATTGCGAAGAACTGCGTATGCGTTACCGGGGCTGAGATTACGGTTTTAGTATCAATCGACAACAATGTTGAAAACAAACTGGTTAAAATGCACAAACGTTGGTGCCGAGATTTGGCGGAATTACAGAATCCTGCCGATTTTGAAAAAATGTACTGTACAAAATCGACCAAATAGGATAAAATAGAAACAATCAAGGCGGCGTATTATGCGCAATAGACCGCCTGGAAGTCGCCCACGGTATAAACACAAGGGCATATTATTTTCAAAAGTAGGAGAGAATAACTATGTACGTCAAAGAAGTTACCGTTGAGAATCAGGTTGGTCTGCACGCCCGTCCGGCTACCTTCTTCATCCAGAAGGCGAACGAGTACAAGTCCTCCATCTGGGTCGAGAAAGAGGAACGCCGTGTCAACGCCAAGTCCCTGCTCGGTGTCCTGAGCCTGGGTATCGTTGGCGGTACCACCATCCGCATCATTGCTGATGGTGCCGATGAGCAGGCTGCTGTTGATGGCCTGGTCAAGCTGGTCAGCTCCGGCTTTGCTGAGTAATCCATTCTCAAAAAATTAGCGGTGGGGCGACCCGCCGCTTTTTTTGTACCGCAAACTTGTAAAAGGGGCCCCGTCCATGACAAAAGCTGAACTGTACAAAAAGGCCTGTATGCTGCCGCTCTTGCCCGGCGTGTATATCATCCGGGATAAGTCCGATACCATCATTTATATCGGCAAGGCCAAGCGCCTGAAAATCCGCGTGTCGCAGTATTTCCGTGAGGGAGTGCCTCACGACGCCAAAGTGACCCAGATGATCAACCATGCCTACACGTTCGATGTCATTGTCTGCCAGTCGGAGTTTGAGGCGCTCGTGCTCGAAGCCAGCCAGATCAAGGCGCACACCCCCAAGTACAATATCCTACTCAAAGACGACAAGGGCTACAGCTATGTCAAAATCACGCGCGGCCCCTGGCCGCGTATCTCGGCGGCGCTGCAAAAGGATGACGACAATGCCGATTATATCGGCCCGTTCACATCGTCGTTTGCCGTGCGCGAGATGGTCGAGATGGCGCAGGACTGCTTTTTGCTGCCGCGCTGCAGCAAAGAGTTTCCGCGTGATTTCGGCAAGGACCGCCCATGCCTGAACTCCCACATCGGCAAGTGCATGGCCGTTTGCAGCGGCAAGATCACCTGCGAAGCCTACAATGATGCCGTGCAGGGCGCGCTGCGGATGATCCGCTACGGCAAAAAAGATATCGTCAAACAGCTGCGCGAAAAGATGGAAGCCGCGTCCGAACGGCTCGACTTTGAGACTGCCGCCCTGCTGCGCGACCAGATTCAGGCCATTGAGCGCGTTGCTGCCGGGCAAAAAGTTGTTATGGACACCGACACTGAGATGGATGTCATCGCCCTGGCAGGCACCACGCGGGCTGTCTGCGCCGCCGTGCTGCGCTACCGCGACGGCCGCCTGACAGACAAGCGGGAGTTCATCTTTCATGACACGACCGATATCGACGCCGTGCGTGAGGAATTTCTGCCGCAGTATTACCTTGACGGCGAGACCATCCCCAAGACGATTGCCGTCGATGCCCTGCCGCCGGATGCCGACGCGCTGAGCGAGGCCCTTGCCCAAGCGCGCGGCACCAAAGTGGAGTTGTACGTGCCCCAGCGCGGCGATGTAGCCAAGCTGGTAACGATGGCCTATACCAACGCCGTAGAACGCCTGGGCCGCGAGAGCGGCCGCTACACACGTGAGCAGAAGCTGCTGGAAGAAGCCGCCCAGGTGCTGGGGCTTAAATCCCCGCCGCGCGTCATCGAAAGCTACGATATCTCCAACTGGGGCGATGGCTCCAGCGTCTGCGGTATGGTCGTGTTTATGGACGGCAAGCCCTATCGGTCCGGCTACCGCCGTTTTAAAATGAAAACCGTTGCCGGCACCGACGACTATGCCTCACTGGCAGAGACGCTTTCCCGCCGTGCTGCCGAGTATGAAGCCGCCCGCCGCGGCGAAAAGCCCGACGGCCCGCAAAACCAGTTTGCCACCCTGCCGGACCTGCTGCTGATTGACGGCGGCAGGGGACAGGTCGGCGCGGTCAAACAGGCTTTGCGCGGCACAGCGCTCGAACATGTGCCCACTTTCGGCATGATCAAGGACGACCACCACCGCACCCGCGCCATCGTAGATGACGAGGGCGGTGAAATTGCCCTCAACCGCAACCGCAATATTTTCACCTTTGTCACCAACATACAGGACGAAACGCACCGCTACGCCAACGATTACCGCAAGCGCGCGATGAAGAAAAAATCCTACGCTGCCACCCTCACGGCCATCCCCGGCGTGGGAGAGAAAACCAGTGCCGCGCTGCTGGCTCACTTTAAAACGGTGGCCGCCGTCAAGGCCGCCAGCATTTCTGACCTGGAAGAAGTTAAGGGCATCAGCCACGCCAAAGCGGAAATGCTGTACAATGCCCTGCGCAATGGTGTATAATCATCCTGTAAAGTCCACTAAAAAAGAACGGAATTTTGCCTATGTTGCTTTTGGCTATCATTTTAACGCTGGCGCTGGCTGCGTCCTTTGCCCTTGTACCCGCCCGTGCGGTGCGCCGTCAGCCCACCCATGCCGACTGGCTTGGCGCTGCGCTGCCTGCCGCGCTCGTCTGGCTTTGGAGCTTTTGCATCTGGTCCAAACCGGGGCTGACTGTCGGTTTCACCGCGTTCCGCTGCGTCGGCATCACGGCTATGGTGCTGTGGGCCTGCGGCCTTGCTGCGGGGTTCCGCCATGCTTCGGGCCGCAAATGGGCCGTGGCGGCACTGCTGCTGGCCGCATCCCTTGGGGCTGAGGTTTTTGTCTGTAACCTCAATTTCTGGGCCACGCACAACTATACGCCCGTTGACCTGCGCGCCTATTTGCAGGAGGTTGGGGACGACCAAAACGCCCTGACCTTGGACGACGAGCATACCACTTTGACGTTTACGGGGCTTGACCAGGAGCTGTACAATTTGCAGCTTTCCGGGCTGGACTATGTCTATGACGGTCCCCATCCCGAGGTGCAGAACCCGCTGTTTATCTTAAACGTTGCCGCCACCGACGAAGCTACCTCGGCCTCGCGCCAGAGTTGGAATTGGGAAGTTGCCGCCAATGCCCCGCGCAGCCATGTACGCAGCCTGGACCTGTCCGGCAAGGCGTCCACTCTCCTGCTAACGGCCTTCCCCTATAACGGCGAGTATCGCCAGTATCCCGTCAGCTACACCTTGCAGACGATCTACGCCAATGTACCCCGTGCGTTTAATTTTTCGCTGGTGCGCTGGGCAGCGCTGCTGTTCCTGATGACTGCCGCCTACGCGCTGCGCCCTGTTTCCGCCGCCTGGCAGGAAGCCTACCTTGAGCACCGCAAAAAGTACCGTCCCGCCGTTCTGCTTGTGACAGTCGTGCTGGGAACTACGGCATTCTATGCGCCGTTTGCGGACCGCTTCAGCGCCGGTGTCTCGACCAGCTTCTACAACAACGCCGATTGGGACGGCAGCAGCCGCATCAATTTCACCTTACATATTGACGATTGGGCCAGCGACACCGCTGCTCAGTACGGCGCTCTGGCGCACAGCCTGCTCAACGGCCGTCTGGATCTTGAACAGGACCCGCCCGCCGCGATGCAGGAGATGGCGAACCCCTATGATACTGCCGCCCGCCAGCAGGCCGCGCCCGATGCCTTGTGGGATGTTGCTTACTACCAGGGCCGCTACTACGTCTATTTTGGCGTTGTTCCGTGCCTTTTGTTCCAGCTTCCGTTTGAAGCACTGACTGCCGTGCGCGACCTGCCGCCGAGCCTGCCGATGATTTTGCTTTCCTGGCTGTTTTTGCTGGCTGCGTTCGGCTGCGTCAAACAGGCCGCGCGCCGCTGGTTCCCGGGCATGAGCGCAGCGATGTATCTGCTGCTCTGCGCGGGCATCGGCACCGGCAGCCAGATCTACTACCTGCTGCTGCGTCCTTCGACCTATGAATACGCGATTCTGTCCGGTGCCGCGTTCGTCATGCTGGCGCTGTGTCAATGGCTGCTGGCCGCAAACCAGCCTACTGAAAAGCATGGATGCATTCTGCTGCATCTGACACTGGGCAGCCTTTGCATGGCGCTGGTGGCCGGCTGCCGTCCGCAGATGGTGCTGTTCGCCGTGCTTTGCCTGCCCATCTTTTGGCAGCGCTATGGGCGCGAGAAACGGCTGCGCACCCGCCAGGGTATCACCGAAACCATCGCCTTTGTGCTGCCCGTCGTGCTGGTTGCTATCGGCCTGATGTGGTACAACGCCGCGCGGTTCGGCTCACCGTTTGATTTCGGCGCCAACTACAACCTGACCAGCAATGATATGACCCGCCGCGGCTTCTCGGTCGGGCGCACGGTGCCCGCCGTGCTGACCTTCCTGTTCGGCATCCCCGGCGTGCAGGCCGTATTCCCGTACCTGACCGCCACCAAAATGCAGACGAACTATATGGGCCTGACCATCACCGAGCTGTTCTACGGCGGTGCGTTTGCCTGCCTGCCGCTGCTGTGGGGGCTGGCCGCACTGCCGCTGGCCCACCGTCGTCTTGCCGTCAAGCATGACCTGCGCGCCTTTGTGCGGCTGGTGCTGGGCTGCATGCTGGCGTTGGCGGTGCTTGACTGCCAGATGGCCGGTATGCTCTACCGTTATCAGTCCGATTGGCTTGGCCCGCTGCTGCTGGCCGCTGCACTGGCGTGGGCGCTGGCTGAACAGATCCTGCAAGCTCACGCTGCCCAGCCCGGCATCGACGCATTGCAGCGTGCCTTGCACACGGTACTGCCGCTGGCGGTACTGGCCGGTGCCTGCTACAGCTTCTGCGTCTATTTCACTTCCGAACCAGGCCTGATTGGCCAGAACCCTGCCCTTTATCAAACCGTCAGCCGCCTGGCCCAGTTCTGGCTGTAATGTAAAAAAAGAAGGAGCCAACCTATGGCAGAAAAGAACCTCTACACCGTTGTCGTAGCAGACGACGAGGACGAGCTGCGGGAAGCCGTCTGCGCAATGATCCCGTGGGAAGCCCTCGGCTTTCATCTGGTGGGCAGCGCCAGCAACGGCCTTGATGCGCTTGAACTTGTCGAGCAACTCGAACCTGACCTGCTGCTGACCGACATTCGCATGCCCTTTATCACCGGCATCGAATTGGCCCGCCAGGTCCGCGAAATCCGCCCCGCCATGCACATTGCCTTTTTGAGCGGCTACGATGACTTCGAGTATGCCAAGCAGGCTATCCAGTACAACATCATCAGCTACATGCTCAAACCGCTCACGATGGACGGCCTGGCCGCCGAGCTCAAATCCATCCACGAGCGTATCGACCACCAGTACGCCAGCCTGCGCCGCAGCGGCATCGTGCAGGAGGACCGCGCGTCTTTTCTCATCCCGCTCGTGCTGGATCATGGCGAGAACACGTCCGATGCGTGGGAAACCGCGCTGCGCACCGCAGCCGCCGCCTGCGGCCTGCTGCGCGGCATTGACGACCGCAGCCAGCTTGTGGTGCTGACCGCCCAGCCCGAGGACGACAGCGAGAACGCCGCCGGCTTTGTCCGCCTGGTGGATCAGCTTGCCAACAAATACCTGCGTCACTTCGCCTTTTTCTGCAACGGACATGTTGTAGCCGTGCTGTTCGGCAACCCCTCGGATTTTGACGAATACCTGCATATTCTCGCCGATGAGATCTGCCAGCTGACTGAGCGTGCGCTCGGCCAGCACTGCGTCGTCGGCGTCAGCCGTGCCTCTGCGCGGTTCTGTGAACTGAACGCTGCCTACCGCCAGGCGATGGAAGCCCTGGCCGCCGCAAGGGAGACTGAGGGCGGCGTCAGCTTCACCCCCGATGTGCGCAAGGGCGGCAGCCTGTGCGAGCGTGCGCTCGAGATCATCGAGCAGCACTATTCTGACGAGGATCTTTCGCTGGCTTCCCTCAGCGCCATGCTGGATGTCAGCCCCAACCACTTAAGCGCCTGCATCAAAAAGACGGCAGGGGAGACCTTCATCAACATTTTAGTGCGCCGCCGCATGGAGAACGCCCAGCAACTTTTGCTTAACACCGATTTGCAGGTGCAGGAAATAGCACGCCGCTGCGGCTACAGCGACCAGCACTATTTCAGTTATTGCTTTAAAAAATACAGTGGCACTTCGCCCGGTGCACTGCGCCGCAGCCGTGCTGCAGGGGCCCAGGTATGAAGCCCCGCCATGCACCGCGTACCGCCCCGCTGATTGCCTCCCTGGTGGTGGCTATCGCGGCGGTCACGCTGATTCTATCGACTGTAACGTTTCTGCGCAATTACCGCAGTTCCATCGTTGAGGGCGCGCGTACCAGCAGCGCCCAGGCGGTCAGCCAGGTGGTCGGGTCGGTCGGCAATTATGTCAACAATATCGACGAGGTCATGGATCTTGTCATGGACTCGATGGATAAATCGCCCGAGAATCGCGACGCTTTTCTGGACGCCTTGCAGACCACCCGCAGCGAGGTCGTCGCCGTGACCACCTACGGCGCCGACGGCACCTTGCAGGACTGTTGGGCCAAGGGCCGCACCCCGCGCGACAACATTTTGCGCAACAGCTCTTTCGACCTTGTCACCGCCAAGCGCCGCGGGCGCGGGTACGTCAGCATCCCCCATGTCGAAACGATCTTCGAGGGCTACTACCCCTGGGTCGTCAGCGTCGTGCGCCGCATGCCGGAAGATTCGCCCCGGCAGTGGATCTCAATGGACATCCGATTCTCGGCACTGGCTGCCACCATCAACAACGTCGGCATCGGCCAGCACGGCTACTGCTACCTGATGGACGAGCGCGGCAATATGGTCTACCACCCCCAGCAGCAGCTTTTGTATGCCGGGCTGAAGAAAGAGGAAGCCGGGCGTCTGGCCTGCCTGGGCGATGGCACCTACGTCGAGGACACCATCATCTACACCACCCAGAAAGTGCCGGGTAGCACCTGGCGCGTTGTCGGTGTCAGCTATATTGACGAGACCGTCAACGAAAGCTTCTGGCAGATGACCCGTGTCATTCTGTATGCTGGTGCGCTGATTCTGGTCGCCGCGTTTGTGATCGCCTTTGTGCTGTCTCGCACGTTGAGCCGCCCGTTGCAGCAGCTGGAAAATGCGATGCAAGCGTTCGAGCAGAACGCTGACGGCTTTGTATTCAACTCCGTCACCGGTACCCGCGAGGTCGAGGAACTTTCCGATTCGTTCCGCCACATGGTGGGCCGTATCCAGCGGCTTATGACCGCCGTACGTGAGGAAGAAGTCGCCTTGCGCAAGACAGAACTCAAGGCTTTGCAGGCACAGATCAACCCGCATTTTCTCTACAACACGCTGGATTCCATCGCCTGGATGTGTGAGCGCGGAAAAAATGCTGACGCCGTCCAGATGGTACATGCCCTGGCGCGGCTCTTCCGCATCAGCATCAGCCGCGGGCATGAACTGATTCCCATTGAAAAGGAACTCCAGCACGCCGAAGCCTATTTGCAGATTCAGAAATACCGTTACAAAAACCAGTTTACCTATCATTTCACCGTGGACGAAAGCTGCACGCAGTATCTTTGCAACAAGATCACCTTGCAGCCCATCATTGAAAACGCCATCGTCCACGGCCTGGATCTGATGGTCGAGGACGGGCACATTGAGATCACCGTCTGCCCGGATGGCAGCGACGTGCTGCTCAAGGTCAGTGATGACGGCATCGGCATGGCACCGGAACAGGTGGCTGCACTATTGCAAAACGAACCGAGCGACCGCACCGGCATTGGCATCAAAAATGTCAACGACCGCCTGCGCATCTACTTTGGCCCCGGTTACGGGCTTTCCATCGACAGCATCCCCGATGTGGGCACGACTGTCACCATCCGCATGCCGCAGGTACCGGCAGACAGGGAGGGCGATTATGATAAAACACGCTAAGCCGTTCGCCTGCCTGCTGACGGCGCTGCTGCTGGCAGGCTGCGCTGGTTCCGCTGCCCCCACGCCCACCACGGCGCGCTACCGCGTTGCGCTGATTGCCAAATCCACCAGCACCGAGTTCTGGGGAGCGGTCTTTGCCGGAGCCGAGGCCGCTGCGACCGAGTACAACATGGATCTGACCATCACCGGCCCTGAAAGCGAGGAGGACTACGCCGCCCAGAACGACCTGATAGAAAAGGCTGTTGAGGACGGGGCACAGGCTATCATCTTTTCGGCATCCGACTACCAGCAGAACGCCGCTGCCATCGACGCCGCTGCCGATAAAGGCGTACGCATCGTCGTCGTAGATTCTGCAGTCGATTCCACCAAAGTAGCCGCCTACATCGGGGCCGACAACTACGGTGCCGGGCAGATGGCTGCCAAGTCGGCGCTTGAAAACGTCGAAGGCCCACTGCATGTCGGCCTTGTCAGCTACAATGTCAACAGTCCCAACGCGCAGGAGCGCGAAAAAGGCGTCGTTGATACCCTCGCAGACAGCGGCCGTGCTGAGGTTGACGCCACTGTCTACAGCGTGGCCACCCCCGAAAGCGCCCGCGCCGAAACTCTGACCATGCTGGCCCGCCATCCTGAGATCAATGTGCTGATTTCATTTAACGAAGCCGTCAGTGTCGGTGCCGCGCAGGCTGTCTCTGACCTTGGCCGTGCCGAGGACCTCTGGATGGTTGCATTCGACTCCAACATAAAAACGGTCGATGCCCTGCACACCGGCGCGGTAGATGCCATGGTCGTGCAGAACACCTACGGCATGGGCTATTTCAGCGTCGAGAGTGCCTACAAGCTGTTGGCCGGGCAGGGGAACGATGTTGCCCGCGAGACCCAAACCACCACCCGCATCATCGACCGCAGCAATATTTTTGCCCTCGACGGCCAAAAGGCTGTTTTCCCGTTTGAATAACCGTATAAAATCACACGATCCCGCAGCTTCTGCGGGAATTTTTTTTTGCAATTTTATTACAGCCATAACTATTTCGTCACTTTTGCTGTGCATTCTGCACAAAACATATTGTCCGTAAATGTAGAAACCGTCCAATAGGGTGAAAAAATTACATCTTTATCGGTGAAATTTCTCCTTGTTTTTTCATCTTCTATCAGGTAACATAATAACTGTCAACAGGGTCTGCCTCCTCTACAGGCAACCCACAAAAATCCACTGCAAAAAGAAGGAGAAAACAATTATGAAAAAGTTACTCGCACTCGCTGTTGCAGGCACCATGGCCGTTTCTCTGGCCGCTTGCGGTTCTTCCGCATCCAGCGCCCCCGCTTCCTCTGAGGCTACTTCTGAGGCCGCTACCTCTGCTGCCGAGAGCGCAGCTGAGAGCGTTACCGAGGCCACTCAGGGCGGCAAGGTCGGCGTCTGCATCTACAAGTTCGATGATGCTTTCATGACCACCTACCGTAATGCTCTGCAGGAGATCCTCGAGGGCAAGGGCTACGAGGTCACCATCGTTGACGGCAACAACGACCAGGCCAAGCAGAACGAGCAGATCAACACCTTCGTCACCCAGGGTGTCGACGCTTTGATCATCAACCCCGTCATGACCTCCGCTGCTGATCAGATCATCTCCACCGTTAAGGATGCCGATGTTCCCACCGTCCTGATCAACCGTGAGCCCACCGCCGATCAGATGTCCGCTTACGACAAGCTGGTCTATGTTGGTTGCGACGCTGCTCAGTCCGGCACCTTCCAGGGCGAGCTGATCCTCGACACTGAGAACAAGGGCGACATCAACGGCGACGGCAAAGTTTCCTACATCATGATTCAGGGCGACCCCGAGAATATCGATGCTCAGCTGCGTACCGAGTACTCCGTCAAGGCTCTGACCGATGCCGGCGTTGAGGTCGAGCAGCTCGACCTGCAGCGCGGTGACTGGGACCGTAACAAGGGCCAGGAAATCTGCCAGAACGACCTTGCTAAGTTCGGCGATCAGATCGAAGTTGTCTTCTGCAACAACGACGATATGGCTATCGGCGCTCTGCAGGCTATCCAGGCTGCCGGCCGTACCGTCAACAAGGACATCTACCTCGTTGGTGTCGACGCTCTGGACGCTGCCAAGAACGAAGTTGCTAACGGCAACATGACCGGTACCGTTCTGAACGACGCTAACGGCCAGGCTACCCAGGCTGTTGAGTGCATGGAAGAGTTGCTGGGCGGCAAGACCTACGCTGCTGGTGAGCAGAGTGTCTACGTTGACTACGTCAAGGTCACTCCTGACAACGTTAAGGACTTCCAGTAATCCGTAATTATGCTGCGTAACGCAAGCTGATTCTGGGTGCGTGTGCATGTGCGCACGCACCCACTTTTTCGCAAAAAGGTTACAAAAAGATTAAGCAGAAGGGGGCCAGCGAATTGTCAGAGTACCGCTTGGAGATGTGTGATGTCGTCAAGACGTTCCCCGGCGTCAAGGCACTGAATCACGCACAGCTGAAATTGAAACCCGGCACCGTCCATGCACTGATGGGCGAGAACGGCGCGGGCAAGTCCACCTTGATGAAGTGTATGTTCGGTATCTACCACATGGACGAAGGCAAGGTTATTTATGAGGGGCAGGAGGTTCAGATCAAGGGACCTCTGGATGCACTGAATCGCGGCATTGCGATGGTGCACCAGGAATTGCAGCCCATCCCGGAGCGTTCCATCGGCGAGAATATCTACGTCGGGCGCTACCCAACCAAGAAATACGGACCCGTCACCGTCATCGACCAAGACAAGATGTATGAGGATGCGGCCAAGGTCCTGAAGGAAGTCCATCTGAATTATGATCCGCACGCAAAGCTCGGAACCTTGAGCGTTTCCCAGATGCAGCTGGTTGAGATCGCCAAGGCGGTCTCCGCAGACTGCAAAGTACTGATCCTCGACGAGCCGACCTCCTCGCTGACGGCGGCCGAGGTCGAGGCGTTGTTCACCATCGTGGACGAGCTGCGCGCCAAGGGCGTTTCCATCGTCTACATCAGCCACAAGATGGACGAAATTCTTCGCATCAGCGACGAAGTCACGATCATGCGCGACGGCCAGTACATCGGCACCTGGGAGGCCAAGGAACTGACCACCGATATGATCATCACCAAGATGGTCGGACGTGAGCTGTCGAACCTCTACCCGCCGCGCTCGAATACGCCCGGTGAGGTCGTGTTTGAGGTCAAGGACTTCACGTCCATCAACCCCAAGAGCTTCCGTCACGTCAACTTCAACGTCCGCAAGGGCGAGATCCTCGGCGTTGCGGGTCTGGTCGGTGCCCAGCGCACCGAGCTGATGGAGGGTCTGTTCGGTCTGCGCTGCCACACGTCGGGCACCATCACCTATAAGGGCAAGGAACTGACCATCAACCAGCCGCAGGACGCCATCAAAAACGGCATCGCCATGCTGACAGAGGACCGCCGCGCCACCGGTATTCTGGGTGTGCTTTCCATTGCGGATAACGTCTCCATTGCATCGCTGAACAAGTATCTGATCGGCGGCATCATGCTGGACGACAATAAAATCGAAAAGCTCGTGCAGGATAACGTCGCCAAGCTGTCCATCAAGACGCCGTCCTCCAAAACGCAGATTCAATCGCTGTCCGGCGGTAACCAGCAGAAGGTGCTGATTGCCCGCTGGCTGGCCAACGACCCCGATGTTTTCATCATGGACGAGCCGACCCGCGGCATCGACGTCGGTGCAAAGTATGAAATTTACTGCATCATCGCCGAGATGGCCAAACAGGGCAAGAGCATCATCATGATCTCCTCCGAAATGAGCGAGCTGATCGGCATGTCTGACCGCATCATGGTCATGTGCGACGGCCGCTGCACCGGCTTTATCGACGGTGATAAGGCGAATCAGGAGAACATCATGACGCTGGCTACCCAGTTTGAATAAGGAGGAGATCCGAAAATGGAGAAAAAATTCGATGTAAAAAAGTTCCTTTCCAATAACGCCATCATCATCCTGATCGTTCTGCTGGCGTTGTTTGTAGGTTCTACTACCCAGAACTTCTTTACCGTTACCAACGGCAAAAACCTGCTGCTGAACGTTGCCCCGCGTTTCATCATCGCATGCGGCGTTTCCGGCTGCTTGATCACCAAGGGCACTGACCTGTCCGCCGGCCGCCAGGTCGGCCTGGCCGCCTGCTTCTCCGCCATGCTGCTGCAGAGTGTTGACTACTCTGCCCGCATGCTGCCCTGGCTGCCCGATATTCCATGGCCCGTGGCCCTGCTAATCGTCATGGCGATCATGGCCTGCTTTGGTGCCATCAACGGCTGCATTATCGCATTCCTGAGGGTTCCTCCTTTCATCGCTACGCTGGGCATGCAGACCATCGTTTACGGCCTGTGCTCCGTCATCACCAACAACCAGCCCATGGGCGGTTACAAGCAGAGCTACCTGACCGTTGCCAGCGGCACGCTGGGCCCCATCCCGTTCCTGGCCATCTTTGCGCTGATCGTCGGCATCTTCTTCTGGTTCCTGTACAATAAGACCCGTCACGGCAAGTACATGTACGCCATCGGCGGCAACGAGAACGCCGCTCAGGTTGCCGGTGTCAACGTCACCGCGTCCCTGATCCGCATTTACATCCTGGCCTCCTGCATGTATGCTCTCGGTGGCTTCCTCGTCGGCGCAAAGGCCGGCGGCGCTTCCACCAACACCGGCAACGGCTATGAGCTGGAAGCTATCGCAGCCTGCACCATCGGCGGCGTTTCCACCAACGGCGGCGTCGGCAAGGTCTCCGGCGTTCTGGTCGGTGTTCTGGTCTTTGAAGTCCTGAAGATCTGCCTCCAGTTCCTGGGCGTCGACCCCGCTTACACCTACATTGCACAGGGCCTTGTCATCGTCATCGCCGTTGCCCTTGACCTGCGCAAGTACCTGGCTAAGAAGTAATCTACCATGCAAAACACCGAGAATACAACCAATACCCCGCAGTCTGCCCCCGAGGCACCCGAACAAAAATCGGAACGTCCCGACCGCAGCCAGCTGAACGCCTTTGAAAATTTCTACGAGAATTTCTCCAAAGTCCCTCTGAAATACATTGATGCGTTCATCGTCGTATGCGTTATCGCTCTTGTCGTAGTAGTCGGCATCGGCATACTGAAAAGCAAGAGCATCCTTTAACTGGAAAAGCCACCGAAGCATTTGCTTCGGTGGCTTTTCTTTGTAATATGCTCGTATGCAAAATGCAGGGGAGGATCCCATATCCGCCCGCAGAAATCATTTCTTTACCGGCTTTCTTTTCTTGCGCACGCTGTAGCCGAAGTTGCCCAGTTTGCGCCCCAGTGCCAGATAGTCCCCATGGGAATATACGATCAGCTTTGCCTTGTTCAAGCACAGCTTGCCGTTTTCATCCAGCAGCTTTTCGTCCACATCCACGGCCACGCACTCAGCCAAAAACAGGTCGTGGCTGCCAAGCGGGATGACCTGTGTCACCTTGCATTCCAGGTTGACGGGGCTTTCTTCCAGCAGCACCGTGCCCACCTTGGCGGCAGGGGCGGCGGTCAGGTGCATGGCGGCAAATTTGTCCACGTCGCGGCCGCTTTTTACGCCGCACCAGTCAATGGCTTTTACCAGACTTTCAGTGGGCAGGTTTACAACGAACTCGCCGCTTTCTTTGATGAGCTTATGGCTGTACCGTTCCGGCCGCACACTGATGGACAGCATCGGCGGCTGGGTACAGATGGTGCCGCACCAGCCTACTGTGATCAGGTTTGGCTTTTCCGGGCTGCCGCAGCTTACCAGCACCGGCGGTTCCGGGTTCAGCAGGGTAGAACCTTTCCAAACTTGGCGGCTCATGCGTTGTCCTCCTTGGCATCCTCAAAATTCGGGGTCGTTTCGCTGATGATATAGCGCGGGCGGTGCTTGGTCTCCATATAAATTTTACCAATGTACTCGCCAATAACGCCCAAGCAGATCAGCTGCACGCCGGATACAAAGCAAATGATGCTGGTCATGCTGGCCCAGCCGGAGACCGTCAGACCCAGAATCGCTTCTACCATCGCCCAAATCACGCCGATAAAGCTGATCAGCGCCACGATCACGCCAAACCCGGTAATAAACCGGATGGGCTTGATGGACAAACTGGTAATGCCGTCAAACGCCAGCGACAGCATCTTGGACAGGGGATAGTGGCTTTCGCCCGCAATGCGCTCGTGGCGCTCGTAGGCAACGCTGGTCGATTTAAAGCCTACCAACGGCACCATGCCGCGCAAAAACAGGTTTACTTCCTTGAATTTGGCAAATTCCTGCAACACACGCGCGCTCATCAGGCGGTAGTCTGCGTGGTTGTAGACCACCTCGGCCCCCATGGCGTTCAGCAGTTTGTAGAAGCTTTCGGCGGTAAAACGCTTAAAAAAGGTATCCGTGTCGCGCTTGCTGCGCACACCGTACACCACATCGCAGCCGTCCAGGTAGGCGTCCACCATGCCGTCCATGGCGTTGATATCATCCTGGCCGTCGCAGTCGATGGAAATGGTAATGTCGCAGCGGTCTTTCGCTTCCATCAGGCCCGCCAGCACAGCGTTCTGGTGGCCGCGGTTGCGGCTTTGGCAGATGCCCACGTAATGCGCGTCGCTGGCCGCCAGTTCGTTGATGATCTCCCAGGTGCGATCCTTGGAGCCATCATTCACAAACAGCACGCGGCTGTCCGGGCTGATCTTGCCCGCCGCCGCCAAGGCGTTGATCTTTTGTAAAAACAGCGGTGCCGTAATAGGCAGCACTTCCTGCTCATTATAGCAGGGGATCACAATATAAAGGATGGGTTCTTTCCGGTTGTTCATCGTTTCGATCCTCGCTTAATCAAAAAAGTCAGCACGCATGGCGTCGTAGCTTGGGTAGCCATAGGCAATATAATTTTCGTTTTCAAACTCGACTGTGCCCTTATCCAAGGGATGTTCACCTAGGATGTCCTGCAATTCGTGTTTTTCCAAAAATACAAAGACAGGGCCTTCCGGGTGTGTGCCTACGTGGTCAGTCTCCTGCAACCACTGGTAAACATTGTCAGGATCCTGCAACTGCTCGCCGGGGTTCCAAACGCGGATATCAAATGCACCGTTGGAAAGCTCTACCATGATGTTGCCATTCCAGAATGTTGCATATCCTTCGGCGTACCCGGCCACGCGCAGGGCGGCGACGGCTTCCTCGTGGTTGCCGGTCATGTTGCGCGGCCACAGTTTGGTATAGTAGTCGTTGCCGCACCACAGCAGCAGCGCCGCCATCACACCGATGCACGCACCACGCCAGAAGCGGCAGCGCGGCAGGCGGTACAGATAATCGACCGCCACCGGCATCATCAGCACCACAATGGGGATGTTGTACCGTGTGTAGTAAACCATATCGGTAAACAGATACAGTCCATGGTAGATCACAAACGCAATCAGTGCCATGATATAGATCAGCTTTTCCGGCAGGGTGTAGCTCTGCCGGCGGCGCACCAGCGAGACCAGCGCACAGATCAGCACCAGCAATGCCAAAAAGCAGAACGCATTGTAAAACAGATTGGATGAGGTAATATAGCCGCTGTCCTGGTAGCCGAAACTTTCCAGCCAACCGGTGAACAGCCGTTCCAGCCGTGCCCCCACAAAGGGCTTGAACTGTACGCCCTCCTGGCTGGTGTAGTGGTAGATGTAGCGCAGTACTTTAGCGTTGATTTGCCAGCCGATACCTGCGCCCACCAGTGCAAGGGTGCTGCCCAGCAGCATCCGGCCTGTCTGGGTGTCCAACTCCGGCAGGGTGTCGCTTGCCTGCGCGGGAGAGCGGAGCACAGCCAGCAGCAGCGCGCTCAGAAACAGCGGCAGATACAAGATCAGCAGCTGGCGCAGTCCGTTAGTGCCCAGCAGCACCGCAAATGCCGTCAGAACGACCAACTGCACCATCTGTGTGCGGCGGCGTGGTGTTTTCATGTACTGGAACAGCAGCCCCATCGTGAAAAACGTTGCCGTGATGTAGGGCGGGTAGCTGATCGTCAGCAACAAAATGCGAAAGTATGCATCGCTGACCGGCGTCATCATCAGCGCGGCAACCAGCGGGAACAACTGCCGTATGCCCGCCTGCCAGCAGAAGTACGCACAGGACGCGACCATCAGTGCCAGCACGATAAACGTACCAATCTGCCGAACCTTCAGCCAGTTGTCAAACAGGAAAAACAGCGGGGTAAAAGCCCAATGGATATTGAACACCCGCAGCTCGGTCGAATAAAACCAGTCCTGCGTTACCAGTTTGTGTTCCTGCCGCAGCAGATGGGACAAAACTAACTCACTGGACATATCAGAATCCAGCAAATAATACATCCGCCCATAAACGACCTGCCAGGTGCGCCAGCAGGCGAAAACAAAACAGGCCCAGCTAAAGATCAAAAAGGCATAATGCCAGCGTTTCTCTTTTTCTGGCCGCCAATTGCGCGCCGCGTTCCAGCGGGCCCACACAGTATTCATAAAAGGCATGGGAACTCCTCACATTTCATTCGCCAACCGTTCCGGGTCGGGTAGTTTAAAGGTACTGCGGAACAACTCGATCAGGCCGTCTTCCTGCATGCGGCCCAGCTCGCGGCTTAACGCGCTGCGGTCGCAGTTCAGGTAGGCGGCCAGTTCCGCGCGGGTCATCGTAATGGTAAAGGTGTCACTGCCGGTCTGCTCACGCTGTTCCAGCAGCCACAGGCCGATGCGCCCGCGCAGGCTTTTGCAGCACAGCAATTCCAGGCGGCGGTCCAGCGCAAAATATTTGCTGCTGATCGTTTCCAGCCAGTTTTGCAGCAACTTCCACTGGGCGGCGTTCGGTTCGCCGCCCGGGCGCAGCAGGGCCGCGCAGGGCAGGTACAGCACCAAGCAAGACGAAGCTGCCGTCACGTTCACGGGGCTTTTGCTGCGGCCGCCCGCCAGTACATCGGCAAACACACCGCCCGGGCCCATGCGCGCCATGGTAACGGGCGTGCCGTCCGGCATCGGCTTGGTGGCGGTGATCTCACCCTCCAGAATCATGCCGACTTCTTTGGTCTCATAGCCAGCCATCAGCAGCAGCTCGCCTTTATCATAGCGCCGTACGCGGGTGGTCAGGCTTGCCATCAGCGCGGCCAGTTCCGCATCCGTCATGCCGCGCAGCAGGCTGGTTTTGCGTAGTGTAGCAAAATAGGGGGTATAGTCCATGCAGGATCCTCTCTCAAAATGTTGCACGGGCAACAGACATTTTGTATTTATTATAGTATAGTAGGGCAGCAAAAGCAAGAGATGTTTCATAATCGCATCTACAAAGAGAGGACAGGAAAAAATCATGAAACTCAAACGTATTCTTTCCGCTGTTGCCGCCTTTGCGCTCTGCGCATCGTTGGCTGGCTGCGGTGCATCTGCATCTTCCGCTGCCGAATCCGCTGCCGAGCCCGCTTCCAGCGAGGCTGTTTCTACCGTGGAAGAAGCTAGCCCGGAGACTTCTGCCGAGAGTGCCGCTCTGCGTGTGGCTGGCCTGAAGGGTCCCACCACTATGGGTCTCGTCAATATGCTGACGGCTAACGATGCCGCCGACACCATCGACTTCAACATGTACGGTGCCGCCGACGAGGTCGTGCCCCTGCTGGTCAAAGGCGATATCGACGCTGCCGCCGTGCCTGCCAACCTGGCTGCTACTCTGTACCAGAAAACCAACGGTGCCGTTGAAGTCGCCTGCGTCAACACGCTGGGCGTGCTGTACATTGTCGAGAACGGCGAAACCGTAAACAGCGTTGCCGACCTCAAGGGCCAGACCCTTGTCACCACCGGCAAGGGCACCACGCCGGAGTATGTCCTGCGCTACGTGCTGTCTGAGAACGGCCTTGACCCTGACACCGACGTAACTATTGAGTATTGCAGCGAAGCCACCGAGGCCCTGAGCAAAGTCCAGGCCGGGGAAGCCACCATTGCCATGCTGCCCCAGCCCTTTGTGACCAGCGCTCTAGCTCAGGTCGAAGGCCTGCGCGTTGCCCTGGACATGAAGGAGGAATGGCAGAAGGTCGCCGGTTCCAAGCTGGTTACGGGTGTACTGGTCGTCCGTAAGGATGCCGTTGACGCTGACCCCGCCCGCTTCGCCGCCTTTATGGACGCCTACCAGGCCAGCGTGGACGCTGCCAACAACGACCTCGCGGGCACTGCCGCTCTGTGCGAGGAGTACGGCATCGTTGCCAAGGCCGCCCTGGCCCAGAAAGCTCTGCCCCAGTGCAACATCGTGTTTGAGACGGGCGACCAGATGAAGACCGACCTGACCACCTACTATCAGGTCCTGTTCGATGCCGACCCAACCAGTGTGGGCGGCACTATGCCGGCTGACGATTTCTACTATGCCGGTTAAATTCTGGCAGCGCGCCGCTGCACTGACCGCGTGGGTCGCGGTCTGGCAGCTGGCCGCTGTCTCTCTGGGGCATGGCGGGCTGTTCCTCGCTACACCGATACAGACGTTGCAGGCGCTGGTTCAGCTGGCGCCTACAGCTGTATTCTGGCAGCGCATCGTGTTCAGCGCGCTGCGCATCCTGACTGGCTTTTTGCTGGCTGTGCTCGGCGGGCTGCTGCTGGGCGCACTGGGTGCCCGCTGGCGCTGGGTCCGCATTTTTATCGAGCCTGCTATGCAGCTCATCCGCGCCATGCCGGTCGCCAGCTTTGTCATTCTGGCTTTGCTGTGGGTGCGCAGCGCCAACCTCTCGGTGGTCGTCAGCTTCACCCATGTGCTGCCGGTGGTCTACGCCGGTGTGCTGGGCGGCATTGCCGATACTGACCCGCAATTGCTGGAGATGGCCCGCGTATATCGCCTGCCGCTCATTACCCGGCTGCGGTATATCTGGCTGCCCGGCATCTTCCCGTCGTTCTGCGAAAGCTGCATTGCCGCCATGGGCATGTGTTGGAAAAGCGGCGTCTCGGCCGAGGTCATCGGCCTGCCGGATCATTCCGTCGGCGATGCGCTCTACCGCGCCAAAATCACACTGTCCACGCCCGACGTATTTGCATGGACGCTGGTCATTGTACTGCTCTCGGCGCTGCTGTCTACCGTAGCTGCCCGGCTGCTGCGGGCTATCAAAGCCTGCCTTTGCGGGGAGGTGCAGGCATGAGTATCGTCATTCAAAACCTCTGCAAAAGCTTCGGCCCTCACGCCGTGCTGCATGATTTCAGCTGGACGGTCGACCGTCCGATGGTGTTAATGGGAGCCTCCGGCTGCGGAAAAACCACGCTGCTGCGTATCCTGTTGAGGTTGGAGACTGCCGACAGCGGCACCGTCACCGGTGTAGAAACGCCCGCCGCGGTTTTTCAGGAGAACCGCCTTTGCCCCTACCTGACTGCCGTAGACAATCTGGTGCTGACCGGCCACGGTCTGCCCGCTGCGCAGGCCCGCACTGAGCTGCAAGCCCTCGGCTTTACCGAGGCTGACCTGCGCCTGCCCGCAGTACGGCTTTCCGGTGGGCAAAAGCGCCGCGCCGCGCTGCTGCGCGCGCTGCTGTGCCGGGATGCCCAGACCCTGTTGATGGATGAGCCGTTCACCGGCATGGACGCTGACCTTGTGCGGGACGCTGCCGCCGCCACCCACCGCCTGGCAGGGGAGCGGCCTACGATCCTTGTCACCCACGACCGCACCGCCGCCGAGCTGCTCGGCTGGCCCATCCGTGAAATTTAAAACGCATACAGCCGCTGCCTATTTATCAGGCAGCGGCTGTATGCGTATTTTACATCAATTCGGTTAAAATAGAGTTCTGTACCACCATGCCGGCAGGGGTCAGGTGCAGCGTTTTCTCGTCAAATTCGGCATAGCCGTGCGCCACGCATTGGCAGATGAACTGCTTTTGTGCCGTCGTAAAACGGCCGCCCCAGCGGGCATATTCGGCCAGGTCCAGCCCTTTGCGCAGACGCAGCTGCATCAGCAAAAAATCCTCCGCCGTGCAGTTGCCCTCTACTTCTTCGGCAGCTGTGCCGTCGATAAACGCCTGCACGTCATTGGGCCAGTATTTACGCACACCACCCACACAGCTATGGGCCGCAGGACCATAGCCCTGATAATCGCAGCAATCCCAGTACAGCAGGTTATGCCGTCCCTCGTGGCCGGGGCGGCAGAAGTTGCTGATCTCATACTGCTTATACCCGGCTTTTTCCAGCTGGTCGACCGCATATAAATAAAAATCTGCCGCTGCATCACCGTCCGGCAGACCCACAGGCGGGTTGCGGTAAAAAGCCGTGCCTGGCTCCACTTTTAACAGGTAGGCCGAAATATGTGTGCAGCCGCCCTGCTGCAAAAGCGCCAGCGTTGCGTCAAACTCGGCATTACTGTATTCAGGCAGGGCCAGCATAATATCGCCGCAAATTTCCGCAAACCCGGCCTCCCGCGCCCAGGTAAGGGCCTGCAAAGCACCCTCGGCCGTATGGGTGCGCCCCAGCCGCCGCAGTTGGGCGTTGCTGGCGCTCTGCACCCCAAAGCTGATGCGTGTCACGCCTGCCGCACGAAAGCCCGTCAGTCTTTCCGGGGTCACCACATCCGGGTTGGCTTCCAGCGTGATTTCCGCCTCAGGCAGGGGATTTGCCGCTGTGATCAGGCTTTCCACCTGCTGCGGTGTCAGCAAGGCCGGTGTGCCGCCGCCAAAATACAGCGTATCGGGCCTACGGTCATTTTTGGCAAGTTCCCGCAGCAAAGCGTCCGTATAGGGCTGGGGCACCCCCCGCGCCCCAGGGGCCGAGTAGAAATCACAATACCGGCATTTGGCCCGGCAGTAGGGGATATGCAGGTAGATCCCGTATAAATCAGACATTTTTCACCTTTTATCCATAGTTCTTCATAATTTTGTGATGAATTAGCATCCCAACACTAGTATAATACTTCATACAGAAAGGGGATTTCAACTATGTATGAGAATTACAATGATATTTCTTACGCTGAAAGTCCGTTTGGAACGTTAAATCAATATATGACCAAGACCTTCGGCTGGATGTTCGCGGGCCTGATGGTCACCTTCGCAGTGGCCATCGGTGCTGTTACGTCCGGCTTGGTCTACGCCTTTATCTCCAGCGGTGTCTTTTTTATTACCTGCATTGCTGAGTTGATTCTGGTCGGTGTGCTGTCTGCCCGCGTCACCAGCCTGCAGCCCAGCACCGCTACCGGCATCTTCTTTGCCTATGCGGCACTCAACGGCCTTAACCTCTGCTCTATTTTCCTGCTCTATGATTTGGGAAGCCTGGTGCTGGCGTTCCTGGTCGGTGCGGTCTACTTCGGCGTCATGGCCGTGTACGGTGCCACCACCAATCGCAGCCTGATCGGCTGGGGTCCCAAGCTGATGGGTGGTCTGATTGCCATGATCGTCTGTTCTCTGGTCGGCGGGCTGTTCAGCCTGCTGGGTTTTGGCTTCGGCATTGGTGATTTGCTGCTCTGTGCCGTGGGCCTGTTTATCTTCATGGGTCTGACGGCCTATGACACCCAGATGCTCAAGCACCACTACGCCTATTTTGGCGGCGATGCTGCCATGCTGCACAAGGCATCCATCATCGGCGCACTGAACCTGTATCTCGACTTCATCAACATTTTCCTGTACGTGGTGCGCCTGCTGGGCCGCCGCCGCGACAACTAAGCAGCCCTTGACAAATTCTGCCGAAACCGCTATACTAAACACGTATTCGTTAAAACACAACGACGGAGAAAGTACGCGCGGTTCGTTTCGGATCAGAGAGAGCGGTCACCGGCTGCAAGCCGTTCCCAAGCCCCCGCGCTGAAGTTCCCTCCCGAGTGGTGCGCGTGAACAGCTGCCTGCTTAGTAGTGCGCAACGGCGCTGCACCGTTACCGGCAGACAAAGAGTGCCGCGCCTTTATGCGCGGAACACGGGTGGTACCGCGGAGTTTTGCTTTACAAGGCTTCGTCCCTGATACACGCAGGGACGAAGCCTTTTTTGTTTTGTCCCGCAAGACCCACAAACAGAGGTGTACTATGGAAGAAAAAATCAAAGAGCTGCGCGCGGTGATCGAAGAAGCTGCCGCCGCTGTCACGGATCAGGCACAGCTGTCGGACTTCTGGCAGAAATTCCTGAGCAAAAACGGTGCTGTCGCCGGGCTGACCAAGTCCCTGCGCGATGTTCCCAAAGAGGAACGTCCCACCGTCGGCAAGACCATCAATGAGTTCAAGCAGTGGGCTGAGGGCCAGTATCAGGCCCTGTCCGCCCAGGTCGAGCAAGCCGCGCTGGCTGCCCGCAATGTCGCTGAGACTGTCGATATCACGATGCCCGCCAAGATCCGCCCCAACGGCAACCTGCATCCCATCACCCTCGTTAAGAACGAGATCATCGACGTATTTGCCGGCATGGGCTTTGAAATTTTTGAAGGCCCCGAGATTGAGGACGATGACCACAACTTCACCCGCTTGAACGTCCCCAAGAACCACCCCGCCCGCGACATGCAGGATACTTTCTACGTAGCCGACGATATTGTGCTGCGCACCCAGACCAGCGGCGGCCAGATCCGCGTCATGGACATGGAAAAGCCCCCCATCAAGGTTCTGGCTCCCGGCCGTGTGTTCCGCTCTGACTCGGACGCCACCCATTCCCCGATGTTCCACCAGATGGAAGGCCTGGTCGTAGACAAGGGCATCACCCTATGCGACCTGCAGGGTATGCTGGATAAGTTCGTGCAGGCCCTGTTTGGCCCCGAGGTCAAGACCCGTCTGCGCCCGTCCTACTTCCCGTTTACCGAGCCCAGCGTCGAGGTCGACGTTTCCTGCTTCGAGTGCGGCGGCAAGGGCTGCCCGCTGTGCAAGCATACCGGCTGGATCGAGGTTCTGGGTGCCGGTGTCGTGCATCACAGCGTACTGGAAAACTGCGGCATTGACCCCAATGTCTATTCCGGTTTTGCTTTCGGCATCGGCATCGAGCGTATCGCCATGCTCAAGTACGGCATCAACAACATCGGCCTGATGTTTGAAAACGATCTGCGCTTCTTGAAGCAGTTCGAGGATTGATGGGGGAGGAGTACAGATTATGAAAGTACCGTTCAGCTGGTTAAAACAGTATGTTGACATCGACGTCACCGCGCAGGAGCTGGAAGACAAGCTCTTCGGCTGCGGCTTTGAGGTCGAAGAACTGATTGATCTCGGTGGCGAGATCAGCAAGGTCGTCGTTGGCGTTGTCACTGAGTGTGTCCCCCAGGAGGGCACCCACCTGCACATCTGCAAGGTGGACTGCGGCGACTACGGCCACGATATCCAGATTTCCACCGGTGCCCCCAATGTCTACGAGGGCATGCACACCCCCGCTGCGCTGGATGGCTCCACGCTGCCCGGCGGCATCAAGATCAAGGCCAAGCCCCTGATGGGCGTTGAGTCCAACGGCATGCTTTGCAGCGGCGAAGAACTGGGCTTGAATGACGACCTGTACCCCGGTGCTGAGGTCTACGGCCTGCTTGACCTGCCCAAAGATACCGTCCCCGGCACCCCGATCCAGGAAGTTGTCGGTCTCGATGATTACATCTTTGACATTTCCGTCACCGCCAACCGTGCCGACTGCCAGAGCGTCCTCGGCATCGCGCGTGAGGTTGCTGCTGTACTTGGCAAGCCCCTCAAGATGCCTGCCACCGACTACACTGTGTCCGACACCACCGACGACCGCCTGTCCATCGCGGTCGAAGCCCCGGACCTCTGCCCGCGCTACATCGGCCACTACGTGCACAACATCACCCCCGGCCCCTCTCCGCGCTGGATGAAGCGCCAGCTGGCCTTGTGCGGCCTGCGCAGCATTTCCAATGTCGTGGATATCACCAACTACGTCATGCTGGAAATCGGCCAGCCGATGCACGCTTTTGATATGGGCACGCTGGAAAGCTGCCAGATCATCGTGCGCCGCGCCAAGGATGGCGAGGAAATCACCACCCTGGACGAGAAGAACTTCAAGCTGACTCCGAACAACCTCGTCATCTGCGACGGCTCCAAGCCCGTTGCGCTGGCCGGCGTTATGGGCGGCCTGAACAGTGAGATCAAGGACACCACCACCCAGCTGCTGTTCGAGAGCGCCAAGTTCGCCCGCGACAACATCCGCAAGACTGCCCGCGGCCTGGGCCAGAATACCGACGCTTCCAGCCATTACGAAAAGGGCATCTCTGAGTACACGACCGAGCTCGGCATGGCCCGCGCCCTGCATCTGATCCAGGAGCTGGGCTGCGGCGAAGTCACCGCCACCCACTTCGACTGCTCCGCCGGTGCCCCGCGTGAGGGCAAACACTTCACTGCTACCATCAGCGGCATCAACGCCATCCTGGGCATCACCGTGCCCACCGATGCGATCCTCGACATCCTGCACCGCCTGCAATTTGAGGTCACGCTCGAAGCCGATGGCAACACGATGCAGGTCGTTGCCCCTCGCTGGCGTGAGGACATCGAGGTCGGCGAGCCCGACCTCGCCGAAGAAGTCATCCGTGAGTACGGCTATGACCACATCGTGCCCACCTTCCTGAAAGCCGCCACCGTCACCACGGGCGGCCTGACTGCCGAGCAGAAAGCCCAGGCCAAGGCCAAGCGCACCATGTGCGCTCAGGGCTTCTACGAGGCTGAGACTCTCGCGTTCTACGCCGATGCCGACCTGGATATGCTGCATATAGCTGCCGACGCCCCCGAGCGCAAGGTCATCCGCATCCTGAACCCGATTTCCTCTCATCTGACCATCATGCGCCCGCTGCTGGCACCGTCTTTGCTGAATGTTGTCGTTGACAACCTGCGCAAAGGCAACGCCGAGGGCCGCCTGTTCGAGCTGTCCAATATCTACATTCCCAAGCAGCTGCCCGTCACCGAGCTGCCGGAAGAGCGCCTGCACCTGGGCTTTGCCGCCTGGGGCAGTGATGAGGACTTCTTCGCCGTGAAGGGCGCTGTCGAGGGTCTCGGCTCCGCATTTGGCGTCGAGCTGACTGTTGAGCGTGCCACCGATGTTGCCTGGCTGCATCCCGGCATCTCCGCCTACATCCTGTGCAAGGGCGAGCGCGTCGGCGTCTTTGGCAAGCTGGCCAACGATGTCACCGCGGAGCTGAAGCTGCCCAAGGACAGCCGTTCCAACCTGAACATCTACCTGGGCGAGATCGACTGGGTCGCATTCCACGCCCTGGTTCCCGCCAGCCTGCACTACACCCCGATCCCCGAGTTTGCCCCGGTGCAGCGCGACCTGGCCCTCGTTGCACCCGAGAGCATGGAGTGCGGTACCCTCATCGCCGAGATGCAGCGTGCCTGCAAGCAGCTGACCAAGGTCGAGCTGTTCGATATCTACCGCGGCGAAAAGCTCGGCGCTGACAAGAAGAGCATGGCGTTCAGCCTTTACTTCCAGCCCGGCGACAAGCCCTTCGCCGCCGATGAAGTCGACCGCTGCGTCAAGAAGATTTTGGGCAACCTGAAGTTCAAACTCGGCATCGAGATCCGCGAGTAATCACAAATTCCCCCGCCGCTGTGCACACCTTGCTGCACAGCGGCTTTTTTCTTACCATAGTTTACAAATCGGAAACATTCTGCGGTACAATAGAGAAGGAAGGAGACCTCGCCATGAATCCGATCTTAATTGTAGACGATGAACCTGCCATCGCTATGCTGATACGCCGCATCCTGACCGATGCCGGGTATCGCTGCGAGGCCGTGACTGACAGCACCCGGGCTGCTGACCTGTTGGAGCAAAAGCAATATGACCTGGTGCTGCTGGATATTATGATGCCCAAAATCGACGGCTATGACCTGCTGAATTACATCCGCCCCACCGATACGCCCTGCATCTTTATCACAGCCAAAGCAGCAGTCGAAGATCGTGTGCGCGGCCTGCACAGCGGGGCCGACGATTACATCATCAAGCCCTTCGCCCCGGCAGAGCTCGTTGCCCGGGTCGAAAGCGTGCTGCGCCGCACTGGCCGCAGTATGGTGGTCTACCACCTGTGGGATCTTACCGTAGATACCGCCGCCTGCCGCGTACAGTGCGGGGACGAGGAAATACGCTTGACGCCCAAAGAATACAAATTACTGCTGCTTTTTCTGCGCAACCGCGGCCGCGCACTTTACCGGGACTATCTGTACGAAACTGTCTGGGGCGAGGATTCCATCGCCGACAGCACCCGCACGCTCGACACCCACGTTACCCGGCTGCGCCGCAAACTGCACCTGGGTGACCGTCTGCGCACCGTACGCAATATAGGCTACCTGTTGGAAAAAGAATCACCGCAGAAATAAAAGTTTGCCCCCCGGACGCCTGCCGGAAACAAATCTGTGACATAGCTGCCGTACACTAGGGCCAGAAAAACAAAGGAGATGCCTTTATGAAACACAACACTTTCCTTGCGCTGGCGCTGTCTGCCCTGCTGCTTACTGCCTGTAGTGCCCCGGCGGCTGAATCTGCCGCACCAACACCGGCTGCTTATGAATCGCAAGCACCTGCCGCCGTTTCCGTTGGCAAGCCTTTGCACCACCTCAACAGCGGCGGTACAGCCCCGCAGATCGGCATCACGGATAGTGCCGCCTATCTGCCCATGAAATTCGGCTGCATATTGTTGGCCACCAAAATTGATTTTGCCACGGCGCAGCAAGAGATCCTTTGTAACGCCGACGGCTGTACCCACACGGACGAAACCTGCCTGGCCTTTATGGCCGCTGACGATGACGCTCTGTCGCAGTACTACACCGGCGGGTTAGTTGCAGCAGGGGACAGGCTCTACTGGTTTATCAGCGGAGGGGCCTCACCCGTCAATGTCCGGGTCGATGTCAGCGCGCCGGACGGCAGCGACCGTCACACGATTATCGAGAACGGCAGTATCTTCCAGCTGGATTGCACGATGTCCATGAACTTTACCGATGGTGATGCCTTGTACCTTGCCACCGCCGCCAGCGGCCTTGTCCGGCTGGAGGATACCGGCCTGACTCCTATTTTCCCGCTGAATGATGGGCACCCTACATCCGAAAACCCGCTTTACGCCCAGGGCAGCACGCCCCGCTGCATGATTCTTGGCTGTTGGCAGGATATGGCCGTCTTTGCCTGCACACCATCCCTCAGCGGTAGCGGCACAGGCCTGATGGGCGTACATGCAGACGGCAGCATCACCGATCTGGGCACATACCACGCTGCATTCTCCGCCGCCCTGCATGAAGGCAAAATTTATCACATTCCCGGCAGCGGCAATCAGGCCGAAACCATCGAAATCACCGACCTTACCACCCAAAGCACCGAAAAACTCCCGCTACCTGTCGGTAGCGGCTGGAACAATTATTGCATCACTTACGGCGACGGCACGATTGGCCTGATTCGTGACGAGCTCAACTACGCTTGGACCCCCGGCAACGATATCGCCGTAGAGTTGGCCCCCACCTGGGGCAAGGACACCGCTGTTGCCCGCTCCCCGGTCATCTACGCCGAAAACGGTACTACGGCCCTGGTCAAAGTCAGCGATCATACGGCTTCTGTGGCACGCCTTACGCCGGAGGGCATCCCATACCAGCGCCAGCAGCCCATCCGCGAATTAGCCCTGATTTCACTGCAGGATTTGTTTTCCGGCCGCCAGAACTGGACGTCCGTCACGATGCTGGACGGTGTACTTTTTGGTTAAGCCCATGGTTCATCACATGAGGATCTTCCTATGAAATTTGCTACCAAACTTTCTCTTGGCTGCATTACACTGCTTTCCTGTGCGCTTTGCACAGCGGGGCTGATCTTGACCGGCAAAAGTTTTTCCGACAATCTGGAAACCACGCGCACCGCCCTGCAAGCCCAGCAGGCAAAAGAAAAATATACGCTGGAACGCAGCATCTTCACCGCCGCCGAAACCAGTGCCCTGTTTTCTCCCATCGAGAACCACACCCTGGCCACCGCTGCCCAGCAGTATGCCGAGCAGACATCCGACGCAAGCAGTGGCCTGGCCCTATGGGTCAACGGCACATATACGCTGTATTCAAACCTGTCTACAGCGCTGCCGCGCACGGTACAGCTACAAGCCGTTGCCGATGGGGCGGAGCATTGGCGGCTGACACGCTGCACCGGGCGCTGGTATCTGCTGTTGGCCCAACCACTGGATATCCCCGGCGTACAGGCGGATCTTCTTTGCGCCTACGATGTCACCCGTGTGTTTGCCACGCGGGACGCACAGCTGCGGGCCTGGATGGCGGTTTCAGCTTTGCTTCTGGCTGTGGGCGGCGGCGCGGCGGTATTGTTCAGCCGCCTTGTCACCCGCCCGCTGACAGTGCTGCAATCTGCCAGCGAGAAGATTGCAGCCGGGCAGTATACGGAACGCACCCATGTGCAAACCGATGACGAGATTGGTGTACTGAGCCGCAGTTTTGATGCGATGGCTGCCGCCGTTGAAGCAAAAGTGGATGAGATGCACGCAACGCTGCAAAGCCAGAAAGACTTTATCGCCGCTTTCACCCATGAAGTCAAAACCCCCATGACTGCCATGCTGGGCTATGCCGATTTAATGCGTGCCGCCCCCGATGACAGCGACTTGCAGCGGGAGTCCGCCAATTACATCTACCATGAGACCCGCCGGTTGGAGGAACTCAGCCGCCGTCTGCTGGCCCTGATGGGATTGGACGACGCCGACCGCCTGACACGGGAACCGGTCAGCGACCGAAGCCTGCTGAACCAGGTCGTGCGCAGCCTGCCCCAAGGCAGCACGCCGGTGCCGCGCATTATCGCCTGCAACTGTGTTGTTTCGGTAGACCGCACCCTCTGGGTGGATATGCTGCGCAACCTGACCATCAATGCCCAACGTGCCTGTAAAGGCATCCCGGGCGCGTCCATCACGCTGCGCTGTGAGCAGCAGGGAACCACAGCAGTTTTCACCGTAACCGATACCGGCTGCGGCATCCCCGCCGCCGATTTACCGCGTGTGACAGAAGCTTTTTATATGGTCGATAAGTCCCGCAGCCGTGCCGACGGCGGCAGCGGCATTGGGCTGGCCTTATGCACCCGCATTGTACAGGCCCATGGCACCCAACTGCAAATCAACAGCACGGAGGGCGTGGGTACGACCATTGCAATTCCTATCCCAGCCCTGAATCCCGACGCCCTGCCCATCCCCGATGTCGATCAAAAGGAGCAGCTATGAAAAACGATCGTTTCCCGCTCACTTGTGTACTGGCCGTTTTCCTCACGCTGGTGCTGCCTTTCGCCGTGTTTGCTTTGTGGGATACATCGCTGGTTTCCTCTTCGCACAGGCAGGCTGCAGCCGACGGTCTTTCCGCTGAAGCCCGCGCCAACCCGGCCGCCTGTACGCTCTACGTCTGCAATCATGTGCTGGATATCCCCATCGGCTACAGCGGTGCCAGTGAAAGCCCCTGGACACAGACCTCGATTGACGAAGCCATGCTGGAACGCACCCGCAGCGCCCTGCGTGAACTCCATATCGCCGGGTTGCTGACCGACGCACAGCTTGCCCAATCGTTGGCAGCTTGTACCGCTACAGATACCTGGCAAGCCGCTACTGCCCCCGGTGGACTGATTCAGATAAGCTGTACCATCACCGCAAAGCTGGACGAGGATTCCTACAGCAGCCTTGCTCTCAATCTGGTATTGACAAGCGCCGACACCCCGGTTTATTTCAACTACCAAAACAGCCGGGAGAATTTTTCTGCCGCAGACGCGGAACTTCTGCAAAGTTACTGCGCCCTTTTGGGGCTGGATTCCTTTGCCGATTGGCAGTACCCGGATTGGGGCGGCACCGTGCAGAATTTCGGCGCTGCCGCCTACAGTGAAAACGCGCAAGTCTACCTTACGGCCAATCACCACAGCGGCCTTACGCTTTCCGCCGCCAGCATGCCCCCGCAGGACTATGCCGTGCTTGATACCCTCTACGCAAAAGGAGACACCCCATGAAAAAACTACTTTCCGTTTTCCTTCTCCTTGCCCTGACCCTGACCGCCTGCAAAAGCGCTGCCACTGCCAAACCATCCGAAGCCCCAGAAACACAACCTGCCACCGTGCAAGGCTGTGGCAGCGGAGAAGTGCGCATGCTAAGCGCCGCGGACGGCGGCTATTACTATACGTCCTTCACTGACGGCGAGGTCAACCGCACGGACGAGATTGGCCGCATCCTCATTTATGCCATCGACGAAGCCACCGGCACAGCTCGCCCGGCCTGCAATTTGCTCGGCTGCACCCATGACAGTGATGACTGCCCCGCACACATTACCGGTACCGCCACCTGTTACGCTGATGGAGGCGAGGTCTATCTTTACATCTGCCAATATAAAGAAGCGGAAGATACAACCGTTTTCCGCTTAGAAAAGATCAGCGCTGACCATACCCAACGTGTCTGCCTTGCGGATGATTTACCGTTTGGCTGGGTACAGCCTACCGGCATGGCAGCGGATGACTCGTACCTTTACTTCTTAACCACCAACAACTACAGCGACACCACCATGTCCGCCATGCTGCTGGCCGTTTCTAAAGAAACCGGCGATAGGCAGACGCTTTACCAGATGGACAGCCTTGAAAACGGGCGCGGCAGCACGGGGCAAGTCACCTTCATCAATCTGGCGGGTGCCCATGGCCGTCAGTTGTATTTTTCTCGTTCTGAAAACGCCCCTGCCAACACAGCTTCTGCGGAACAGCTCTGGTGTTATGACCTTGCTTCCAAGCAATGCACCCAAATACCGTACTGCGATACTGACGAAGATTCCTCTGCTCTGTCCTATTACACACTTACCGGCTACGGGGGCAGCTTCAGCAGCGGTATTGCTGTATGCAATAAACAAACCGGCACGGCCTCTGTGCTGGATGCCGCTACCGGAGAGAGCACCCTACTGGCCGAAAATCTCCCTACCGCTCTTTCCGGGCATGGGAGCTATTATAGTATTTTCCGCTATACGGACGGATGGTTGCTGATCGCGGATGAAATTTGTGACGATAAAACAATCAGTACACAATATTTTTGCGATGGCCGCAGCCTACAGGTTGTTATCCCCCAGCAGCGCTATGTAGAGGGGCGCGGTGTGCAGGGAATTTCTATAAAAGATATACAAAATGGCCGTGTGCTGGCCGCTTATGATACGCAGCAGGGCACGATTCATGGTCTCGACAAATCAGGCACCGCATACCGCGGCACCACCTCTTGGGATGTATACGGCGTTATGGATTTGGCTGCCCTGCTTAACGGCAGCAGCGATTTTACGCCGCTGCAATTTACTTTCTGACTTTTTATTCAGTCTATCTCACAAATTTCGCCGTGTTTCGCTTGCATAATTTTGCTGTTTGGCGTATAGTAAGGACAGTATTCTGACAGGGAGAACCAGACACTATGGCCAAAATTCACCGCAATGATATGCCCGTACAGCATCCCACCCAGACCATTACACTGCCCAAAGAGCCGGAAACGGCAGCCCCCGCCGCGCCGACCCGGCTGTATGACCAGGATAACGACGATTCTTACCCATCGCGTTCTGCCAAAAAGAACGGCAAAAAATCAGGCAATGCCAAAGCAGGCAAAGGCAAAAAGGATTTTCTTTATACCATTGCTATGGTTGTATTTGCTGCGATTTTTCTCGTCAGCTGTGGACTGCTGGCCAAGCGCTTTTTGGACGATAAAAAGACCGAGAATGAGTTTTCCGACCTGCAATCCATGATCGACACTGCCGCCGCACCGGCTCCGGCAGGGGAGGATGCGGCTTCCAACGGTGCCAAGTTCGCCGCCCTGAAGGACCAGAACAGCGATTTTATAGGCTGGATCTCGATTGAGGGCACCAGCCTGGACTTCCCGGTCATGTACGCGCCGGACAACAAGGACTACTACTTGAAGCATGATTTCAAGCACCAGTACAGCGATTACGGCGTGCCGTACCTCGACGAAAAGACGACCATCGGTGCCAATGCCCAAAGCAACAACCTGATCGTATACGGCCATAACATGAAAACCGGCACCATCTTCGGCTGCCTGACCGAGTATAAAAAGGCTGCCTACTATCAGGAGCATCCGATCATCGAGTTCGATACCCTGTACGGCGATGCCCAGTACGAGGTTTTCGCCGCGTTTGCCATCGACGTTGTGCAGGACACGAGCTTTGTCTACAACCAGTACGTTGACACGGACGAGGATGCCTACAACGCCTATGTGGACGAAGTCATCCGCCGCAGCGATGTAAACAGCGGTATTCGCCCCGTCTATGGTGAACAGCTGCTGACCCTTTCCACCTGCGAGTATTCCTCGGCCAATGGGCGGTATGTGGTTGTAGCACGCCGGGTAAGCTCTTAATATTTTTCTGAAAGCGCGGCTAAAACTTCAGATTCTTTCGCAAATTCGGAATTTTGTGTCTAATATACGCTTTTTTACTTGCTTTAATTTTGCAAGCGTGATAAACTGATAAATGCGCAAGAGCTCATGATGAGTCTTATGGTGTAAGAACTCGGAAGAGGAGAATATGCGCAGCGGGCGGCCGTGGCCCTTGACGGCCGCCCGCTTTTTTTGCAAAACAGTAGACATTTTGCGTAAAATAGAATATACTTATATGCATATATTGTTTAATTCATGCCAATACCGTACTGAACATAAACAAGGAGGCGTACTCTTATGTGTGGAATCGTCGGTTTTACCGGTGCCGCCCAGGCAGCACCGATCCTGTTAGATGGCCTGGCCAAGCTGGAATACCGCGGCTATGACTCTGCTGGTCTTGCCGTGCAGAGCGCCGCAGGCAAGATCGAAGTCGTCAAGGCAAAGGGCCGCTTGAAAGTATTGAGCGAGATGACGGACGGCGGCAGCACTCTCACCGGCAGCTGCGGCATCGGCCACACCCGCTGGGCCACCCACGGTGAGCCCTCGGTCGTCAATGCACACCCCCATTACTCCAACGATAAAAAAATTGCCATCGTGCACAACGGCATCATTGAGAACTATCTCGAGATCAAAGAGCGCCTGACCAACAAGGGCTTCACCTTTGCGTCCCAGACCGACACTGAGGTTCTGGCCCAGCTGCTGGACTACTATTATATGGGCGAGTCCGCCGGCGACCCGCTGGACGCCATCGCCCGCACAATGCTGCATGTGCGCGGCTCTTACGCGTTGGGCGTGCTGTTTGCCGATGAACCCGGCACGATCTACGCTGCCCGCAAGGACAGCCCGCTCGTCGTCGGCAAGGCCGAGAGCGGCACGCTGATTGCTTCTGACGTGTCCGCGCTGCTCAAATATACCCGTACCGTCTATTACATTGACAACCTCGAGATCGCGCGCCTGACGCCCGATTCCATTGAGTTTTTCAACACCGACAAAGAGCCCGTTCAGCACGAAGCTTCCACCATTGAGTGGGACACCGAAGCAGCCGAAAAAGGCGGCTTCGAGCATTTCATGATGAAGGAAATCCACGAGCAGCCCGCTGCTGTCCGCGATACGCTTTCGCCGCGCCTGAAGGATGGCCGCATCGACCTGTCCGAGCTGGCTTTGGACGAGGAGACCATCCGCGCCATCCACCGCATCTACATCATCGGCTGCGGTTCCGCCTACCACGTCGGCATGGCGGCGCGTTATGTCTTTGAAAGCCTGGCCCGTCTGCCGGTCGAGGTCGACGTCGCCAGCGAGTTCCGCTATCGCAACCCCGTACTTGAGCCGGATTCCCTTGCGCTGGTCATTAGCCAGAGCGGTGAGACCGCTGACACGCTCGCTGCGCTGCGCCTGTGCAAAGACCGCGGCGTGCGCACGGTGGGTATCGTCAATGTGGTCGGCTCCAGCATTGCCCGCGAAGCCGACGCTACCATGTATACCTGGGCCGGGCCGGAGATTTCCGTTGCCACCACCAAGGCTTACAGCACCCAGCTGGCCGCCTGCTACCTGCTGGCGACCGAGTTTGCCCGTGTGCGCGGCACATTGGCCGAGGGACAGTATGAGGACCTTGTCGCCGAGCTGGAAGCCCTGCCCGAAAAGATTGAAAAAACGCTGGCCGACAAAGAGCGCATCCAGTGGTTCGCCAGCAAGTATGCCAACGCCAAGGACGCATTTTTCATCGGCCGCGGACTGGACTATGCCGTGGCACTGGAAGGCAGCCTGAAATTCAAAGAGATCAGTTACATCCATTCTGAGGCTTTTGCTGCGGGCGAGATGAAGCACGGCCCCATTTCGCTGGTCGAGAAGGGGACGCTGGTCGTTGGCATCCTGACCCAGCCGGATCTGTTTGAGAAAAGTGTCTCCAATATGGTTGAGGTCAAGAGCCGCGGCGCGTTTCTGATGGGGCTGACCACCTACGGCAACTACAGCATCGAGGACACTGCCGGTTTCACCGTCTATGTGCCCAAGACTGATCCGCATTTTGCCACCAGCCTGTCTGTCATTCCGCTGCAACTGCTGGCCTACTATGTCAGCTGCGCCAAGGGCTTGGATGTCGATAAGCCGCGCAACCTGGCGAAATCTGTCACGGTTGAGTAATTTTCACCAAAAAATAACGCCTATCTTTAGGCAGCCTGCCGCTCCGTTTGTGCGCAGTATGCAACACAACGGAGCATTTTTGTGTTATAATAAATAAGAATATACCGCACTTTACTTTTGCCCCTTGTGGCTTTTCTGAAGATAACCTTACAAAAGGAAACAACCAATGCAACAGGATTCAAAACAAATCATCAAAGGTCTGCCGCGGCGCATTGCCCTGATGCTGCTGGACTGCGGGCTGATCGTCCTCTGCTACTGGCTGGCGGTCATGCTGCGGTTTGACAGCGGCGACGCCTACAAGCGGGTGCTGACCATCCGCGCCATGGCCCCCATGCTGGCCTACGTACTGCCGATCTATATGATCGTGTTCTGGTTCGGCGGCCTGTACGAGATCATGTGGGAATACGCCGGTATGCGCGACCTGGCCCGCCTGACCTGCCTTTCGGGCCTTGCCACCGGCATTATCATGCTGTTTGATCTGTTCTACCACAGCCGTCCCATCTCCGGCGCGGTGCTGATCTTCGGCGCGGTGTTCAACACGGCAGCCATAGCAGGCGTGCGCTTTCTATGGCGATTGTGCCGCACTTTGCACGATGCCCGCGTCAATAAGCCCGAGGATGATACACCACTGCTGATCGTAGGCGCGGGCAACGCCGGTGCCTGGGCGGTCAACCTTTGCAAAAATAAAAACCAGAGCTTCGGCAACCCGGTCTGCATGGTCGATGACGACCTGACCAAAAAGGGCCTGCGCGTGCAGGGTGTGCCGGTGCGCGGCACGATCTCCGATATTCCCGAGCTGGTGCGCAAGTACCACATTGTTGAGATCGTCATTGCCATCACCACGCTAAAAGGTGAGCGTCTCAGCGAGATCATCAACCTCTGCAACTCCACCCACTGCCGGGTGCGTATGCTGTCTGATCCGCAGGCCGTTGACGAGAACGGCAACCCCGTAGCCGCCGGTTTCCGTGAACTGAACACTGCCGACTTTCTGTCCCGCGATGAAATTCAGCTGAACAACGCCCAGATCTCCGAATATCTGCATGACAAGATCGTGCTGGTCACGGGCGGCGGCGGTTCCATCGGCAGTGAGCTTTGCCGCCAGATCATGCGCTACCAGCCCCGTCGTCTGTTGATTTTTGACATCTACGAAAACTGCGCCTATGAGCTTGAGACCGAGCTGCGCAACAAATACGGTGCCGAGGCCCCCGTTATCACGCTGATTGGTTCCATCCGCGATAAGCAGCGTCTGGACGAAGTTTTTGAAACCTACCATCCCTCGGTCGTTTTCCACGCAGCTGCCCACAAGCATGTGCCGCTAATGGAGATCAGCCCCGCCGAAGCCGTCAAAAACAACGTGTTCGGCACCAAAAATCTGCTTACTTCTGCCGCCGAGCATGGCGTCGAGCGTTTTGTCCAGCTTTCTACCGACAAAGCCGTCAACCCCACCAACGTCATGGGCTGCACCAAGCGTCTGTGCGAGATGCTCATCCAGTCCTTTGCCAGCGGCACCGATATGAAGTGCGTGGCCGTGCGTTTCGGCAACGTTCTGGGTAGCCACGGCAGCGTCATCCCGCTGTTTGAGGAACAAATCAAGCGCGGCGGCCCCGTCACAATCACCCACCCGGATATCGTGCGCTACTTTATGACGATCACCGAGGCCGCGCAGCTGGTGCTGCAAGCCGGCGGTCTGGCTAAAGGCGGCAGCATCTACGTGCTGGATATGGGAGAGCCCGTCAAAATCATGGACCTTGCTAATCGCCTGATCCGCTTCTACGGGTACGAGCCGGGCGTCAATATGCAGGTCAAGATCACCGGCCTGCGCCCCGGCGAAAAGCTGTACGAAGAACTGCTGATGGACGCCGAGCAGGACAAGATGCTCAAGACTGCCCACAACAAAATTTTCATCGCACCGCCGATGGATATTGACCTTGAAAAATTCTATACCGAACTGCAGGAGCTTAAAGCCTCGGCCCAGCACAACGATGACGCCGTAGTCGAGTGTTTGCAGGAGATGGTGCCCAGCTACCATCCCAACCGCCGTGTTCGTGCCGACCACACCGTGGTCGCTGCCAGCGGCAATACCATGATTCTCTCCCGTGAAGAGCTGGAAAAAGCCCGCAAGCTGCATGACGAAAAGGGGGATTGATGCCATGTACCAACGCTATGTAAAACGCATCTTGGATTTCATCCTGTCCCTGACGGCCACCATTGTGCTGGCCATCCCGATGGGCATTATTGCCCTGTGGATCAAAGCCGACTCCCCGGGTCCTGTTTTTTTCAAGCAGCGCCGCGTCGGCAAAGGCAAGACCCACTTTAACATTTTAAAGTTCCGCACGATGCGCGGCGACACCCCGCACGACGTGCCCACCCATCTTTTGAAAAATGCCGACAGCTACATCACCAAAAGCGGCGCATTTCTGCGCAAGACCAGCCTGGATGAGTTGCCCCAGATCTACAACATTCTGGCCGGGCAGATGAGCATTATCGGCCCGCGCCCGGCGCTTTATAACCAGTACGACCTCATCGACGCGCGCGACAAAGTACATGCCAACGATATCCGCCCGGGCCTTACAGGTCTGGCGCAGATCAACGGCCGCGACGAGCTGCCCATCGACGTAAAAGCCAAATATGATGGGGAATACGCCGCCCACCTGACCTTTGGCATGGACCTGAAAATTTTCTTCCACAGCTTCTCCTACGTGTTCCAGCGCCGCGGTGTTGTCGAAGGCGGTACAGGCAGCATGCAGAAACCAACTGAACAAAAATCGTCAAAATGACGGATGCTGACCCCACTGTTTCACCCGGCAGTGGGGTTCATTTTGCCCAGATTTGAAAAATGTACAAGAAAATCTTGCTTTTTTCGTTAAAATATGTTGCAAAAGTCAAGCTAATTGTGTAAAATATACATCAAGAGCTTTTGATTTTCGGGCAAGATGGCCAACGGCAATTTGCCCACAAATATCTGAAGGGGAGCACATACTATGGCGAACAGGGTCTTCCAGAACGTGGTGTACCAGATGAAGGACGCCGTCGACCGCGTGGTCGGCGTTGTTGACGAAACGGGCACCGTGATTTCCTGCTCAGAGCTGGGGCAGATCGGCGAGGTGCGCGAGGGCGTAGCCGCTGCCCACCAGACCGCCGGTGATGCTTTTGTGCGCGACGGCTATTCCTACCATCAGTTCTCCAATGCCAAGCATAACGACTATGCCGCATTTGTCGAGGGCACCGATGAAACGGCTGAGCAGTTCTCTGCCATGCTGTCGATTAGCTTGCAGTGCATCAAACAGTATCACGACGAAAAATTTGATAAGACCAACTTCATCAAAAACGTCGTGCTGGATAACATCTTGCCCGGCGATATCTACGCCAAAGCGCGAGAGCTGCACTTTGTCTCCGATGTGCAGCGTGTCGTGCTTCTGGTCCGCGTGACCTCCGGCAACGATATCTCTGCCTACGACGTCGTCAGCGGCCTGTTCCCGGACAAGCAGAAGGACTTCGTCTTTAATATCAGCGAGACTGATACCGTGCTGGTCAAGGAGATCAAGCCCGATAACAACACCCGCGATATGGAAAAGCTGGCCGCTTCCATCGTCGATACCTTGCAGGGCGACCACTATATCAAGGCGGTCGTCGGCATCGGCACCCCCATCGGCAACATCAAGGATCTGGCTTCCAGCTTCAAAGAAGCCCAGATTGCCATGGAAGTCGGCAAGGTGTTCGACACCGAGCGTCAGGTCATCAGTTATGATCATCTGGGCATCGCCCGCCTGATCTACCAGTTGCCCACCACTCTGTGTGAAGCCTTCCTGCGCGAAGTCTTTAAGCAGGAGAGCATCGACTCTCTCGACGCGGAAACGCTGTTCACCATCCAACGCTTCTTCGAGAACAACCTGAACGTTTCCGAGACGAGCCGCGGCCTGTTCGTGCACCGCAACACGCTTGTCTACCGCCTGGAAAAGATTCGCAAACTGACCGGCCTTGATCTGCGTAACTTCGACGATGCCATCGTCTTTAAGGTAGCATTGATGGTCAAGAAGTACCTGTCTGCCAACCCGGCAAAATATTAAATTCCATAAATTTACAAAGTTTTCAAAAAATCCTGCTGTTACGCACAACAGCAGGATTTTTTCGCATTTTCCTCACATAAAAGCGCTTGACCGTAACATGCTGGCATGGTATTCTATTATATGTATGACTGTAACCATCCGCAAGAAGTCGCAAGGGCATGGGAGTTTAAACCAATGATCGAATTTGAACATGTTTCAAAAACTTACGAGACACACAACGATGAAAACGTAGCGCTCGACGATATCAACATTCAGATCGACGACGGTGAGTTCGTCTTTATTCTGGGCCATTCCGGCGCTGGCAAATCTACCTTCCTCAAACTGATTCAGATGGAAGAAAAGCCCACCAAGGGCCGCGTCATCATCAACGGTCAGGATCTTACCAAGATGAAGCGCCGCAAGGTGCCGTATCTACGCCGCCAGATGGGTGTGGTCTTTCAGGATTTCCGCCTGATCCCCACCATGACGGTGTACGAGAATGTCGCGTTCGCCATGCGCGTGACCAACATTCCCACCAAAAAGATCAAGTCCCGCATCCCGTACGTGCTGTCGCTGGTAGGGCTTGAGGATAAGATGGATCGTCTGCCGGATGAGCTTTCCGGCGGCGAGCAACAGCGTGTGGCCGTTGCCCGCGCGCTGGCCCACGGCCCCAAGCTGATCATCGCCGACGAGCCCACCGGCAACATCGACCCCGAGATGTCGCTTGATATTATGCAGCTGTTCGAGGCCATCAACAAAGTCAATATCACGGTGGTAGTCGTCACCCACGAGCACGAGCTGGTCCATAAACTTGCCCGCAAATACAACAACCGCGTCATTGAGCTGGCCAACGGTATGGTCGCCTCGGACACTTCGCACCCCGAAGTTGCCCGCCGCTATGCCGCCCGCATGGCCGAGCGTGAGAACGGCCACGATGACTACGAAGATTACGATGATGAGGAATAATTAAGAGGGGATACCATGCGTTTTTCCAGCTTTACTTATCTGGTCGGCCAGGGCCTGCATAACCTGCGGGCCAACCGGCTTATGACCTTTGCCTCCATGGGCGTGCTGACCGTCTGCATGCTGTTGATTGGTGCCGCCTACCTGCTGGGTGTCAATATCGACGCCATGGTCGAGTATATCGGTGACCAGAATGAGACTGTTGTCTATATGGATCAGGGTGCCAGCGATGACCAGATTGCCGCTGCTGACACCGCCATCCGCAGCACTGCCCATGTGGTCGGCGTCACTTACATGTCGCCGCAGGACGTGCTGGCGGTGTACAGCGACATGCTGTCCTCTTACACCAACTTGCAGGACGCTTTTGCCAACGATAACCCGTTCTACCCCAACTACCGCGTTGTGGTGGACAGCCCCGATAATATTGAATCGGTCTCCCAGCAACTGCGCCAGATCGACGGTGTGTACCAGGTCAACGCCCCGCTGGAAATGTCCAAGGTGTTCGTCTCGCTGCAAAAGGTCGTAAGCTACGCCTGCTATGGCATCGTGCTGGTACTGGCTATTGTCAGCATCGTGGTCATTAACAACACCATCAAGATCACCGTCTTTAACCGCCGCAAAGAAATCAATATCATGAAACTGGTCGGCGCCACCAACGGCTTTATCCGCTTCCCGTTCTTTGTCGAGGGTGTCACCTCCGGCCTGATCTCCGCCGCGCTGGCGTCCGGCATCATCTGTGGCGCGTACTACGCCCTGATCCGTTGGTATGCTGAGAATCCCTCCAATCTGTCCCAGATGTTTGGCGGTCAGCTGGTGCCGCTGACCAATGTCTGGTTCTACCTTGTCGGCGGCTTTGCGCTGCTGGGCTTTGTGCTCTGCGGCATCGGCACCGCCACCAGTATCCGTAAACATCTGAACGTTTGATACCATGATTGTAAACAGGGGAACAGAAAAAACAAATGAAACTTTCTCGTCGTTTTAAACGGGTCGCTTCCGCCTTGCTGGCCGTAACCATAGCCTTTGTCATGACCTTTTCTACCGACGTTATGCCGATGGCCGACTCCAAACAGGACCAGTTGAAAGCCGAGGTCGAAGCCAAACAGGCCGAGCTGGACAAGGTCAACGCCGCCATCAAAGAGGCAAAGGATAACAAGGCCAATGCCGAGGCTGTCAAATCCCAGCTGGAAGATCAAAAGACCCTGATTTTAAGCCAGATATCGCTGATCAGCGACCAGATCACTGACCTGCAAAGCCAGATCTACGAAAAGCAGACCCAGATTGATGAAAAGCAGATCGAAGTTGACAACAAGCAGACCGAGTACGACCAGCGCTGGGCTGATTTCAAACAGCGCATGGGCGCCATGCAGATGCTGAACGACGGTGGTTCCATCGCACTGCTTTCCAGCGCCACCAACCTGTACCAGCTGCTCACCTTCGCCCAGACGCTGGAGCAGATCAGCAGCAAGGATCAATCTATCTGCGAAGAACTCGAAAACCAGCGTGCCGACCTCGAAGCCCAGCGCACCGCCCTGGAAAACGCCAAGGCCGAGCTGGAGGCCACCCAGGCCAGCCTGGAAGAGCAGAACACCCAGCTGAACAACAAACAGGACGAGTTGGCCGTCAACATTGCCCAGGCGAATGAGGACATCGACGAAGCCACCGCCCAGCAGGAAGCCGCCGAAGAAGCCGCAGCCGAGGCCCGCAAAAAGCTGGACGCTGCTGCCGCCGCATTGGACGCTTACCTGAACGCCCAGAACCAGAAGTACGGCAACGCGTCCATTACCTGTTCGCTCGATTTTGGCCGCCCGCTGGCGACCTTTAAGTACATTTCCTGCTACTTCGGCGGCGGCGGACACCGCGGCACCGACTATGCAGCCCCCGGCGGCACCCAGATCTACACGATTGCGGACGGTATTGTCACCGCCGCCACCTACCACTACAGCTGGGGTTACTATGTGCAGGTCTACCATGGTACCGATTCCAACGGCAACACCTACTCGACCCTGTACGCCCATATGAACAGCGCTCCCGTCGTCAGTGTAGGGCAGACCGTTACCAAGGGCCAGCTGCTGGGCTATGTCGGCACCACCGGCAACTCTACCGGCAACCACCTGCACCTTGAAATGAAGGTCAACGGCGTGCTGACCAGCGTCACCAACTATATCTCGTAAGGGGAGGGAAGTCCTGATGAAGCCCCAAAAGCATAAGCCCGCCGTGCGCGTTTTCTGCCTTGTCATTGCGGTGGCTATGATCCTTGGCCTTTTTTCCAGCGTTCTTTTCAGCCTTGCCTATACCCTGTAAAAGACCGCATAATTTTGTAAGGAGCCATCTGAACCCATGAGCAAAAAAATCAGTCTCGGCGTTACTATTACCATCGCACTGATCGCTATGGCGGTCACTTTCTCTCTGACGATGGTCGTCTCGATGAATATGTTCAACTCCACTGTTTCCAGCGTCAAAAGCAAAGAGCGCCAATATAACAAGCTGGCCGAGATCGACCGTTTTGTCCGCGCCAACGAGTATTTTTCCATCAACGAGGATACGCTGAACGATACTCTCGCCGCCGGTTACATGCTGGGCATCAACGATAAGTACGCCCGCTACTACACCGCCAAGGCCTACAGTGAGCGCCTGGCAGTTGAGTCCGGCAAACTGACCGGCATCGGCGTGGCCGTCGTCAACGACCCGTCCTCCGGCTATGGCCGCATCACCCGCTTGTACAACAACTCGCCCGCCAGCGAAGCAGGCTTGCAGGTCGGCGGCTTCATCACGGCCATCGGCGATCTTTCTACCAAGTCGATGACCGACACTGCGTCCCTCACCTCGGCCCTGCTCGGAGAAGAGGGAACCACGACCACCATCACCTATCTGACCCCAGATCGCCAGGAGCAGACGGTCGATCTCGTGCACAGCAACTACCGTACCACCACCGTTTCCAGCCAGATGATCGGCGATACCTGCGGCTATGTCCGTATCGACGCCTTTTCTTCCAGTACCGCCAGCGAGTTCCGCTCAGCCGTCGACAATCTGCTGAACCAGGGTGCTGCCAGCTTCATCTTTGACGTGCGCGACAACACCGGCGAAAACCTGAACGCTGCACTGGTCTGTGCTGACTACTGCGTGCCCTCCGGCGTTATCGCCCAACAGGAAGATAAGGACGGCAATGTGACCCTGCTGCGCATGTCCGATGAAAATGAAGTCACCGTGCCTATGGTCGTGCTGGTCAACGGCAGCACAGCCGACGGTGCTGAGTTGTTTGCCAATGCCCTGCGCAAGATGAACAATGCCACCATCGTAGGCACCCGCACCGCGGGCAAGGGCGTTGTGATGAGCGATGCCCAGAGCTTCTCCGATGGCTCCGCCGCCTACATCACAATCGGCCTGCTGCTGGACAACGAGGGCCAGTCCTGGAACGACCTGGGCCTGGCCCCCGATGTGGACGCTACCCTGTCCGCCGATGAGCAGAACGCCTACTACGATTACACCGTCGATACCGACCCCCAAATCACCAAGGCCCTGAACACTGCCAAGGTTTTGTCCGGCCAGAACTGATTTTTTCCAAGCTGAGAGGAGCCCGCTTTGCCTACCCTGACCGATTTGTCTACCATTCGTAACCTTTGTGCCAGGTATGATTTTGCCCTGTCCAAAGGCTTTGGCCAGAATTTCATCATCAATCCCGGCATCTGCCCCCGCATTGCCGAGGAAGCCGGCATCGGCCCCGGCTGGGGTGCGCTGGAAGTCGGCCCCGGTATCGGCGTTTTGACGGAGCAGCTCTGCAAGCGCGCTGACAAAGTCGTTTCCATCGAGGTCGACAAGCGCCTGCCGCCGCTGCTGGAAGAAACGATGGCCGACTATGATAACTTCAAACTGGTGCTGAACGATGTCCTCAAGGTCGATTTAAAAGCCCTGCTGGCCGATGAGTTTGGCGGCAAACCGGTAGCCGTCTGCGCCAACCTGCCGTACTACATCACCAGCCCGATTCTGATGCGCCTGCTGGAAGAGAAGCTCCCCATCGAGAACATTACCGTCATGGTGCAGAAAGAGGCCGCACAGCGCCTGTGCGCCGCCCCTGGCACGCGCGACGCCGGGGCCATCAGCTATGCGGTGGCCTATTACGCCGAGCCAAAACTGCTGTTTACCGTGCAGCCCGGCAGTTTTTACCCCGCACCCAAAGTCACCAGCGCCGTCATTCAGCTGAATGTCCGCAAGACGCCCGCCGTCGAGGTGCCGAACGGGGACGAGAAAGCATTTTTCGCCCTGATCCGTGCAGCGTTCTCTCAGCGTCGCAAGACCGCTGCAAACGCCATCTCCAACGGTTTGCAGTTGCCCAAAGCCGCTGTCCTTTCTGCCCTGGAAGCCGCCCACCTCGATCCGCGCTCCCGCCCGGAACAGCTGACCCTGCAAGATTACTGCGCCCTGCTCGCTGTGCTGGCCCCCATTGACAACTCAGATCCCCTTATGCTATAATAAGGGAGTTCCGCTGACATAGCACAACTGGCAGTGCAGCTGATTTGTAATCAGCAGGTTGCAGGTTCGATTCCTGTTGTCAGCTCCATTTAAAAAAGCTCGTAGGTAAGAAAAAGCGTCTTATCTGCGAGCTTTTTCTGCGTTTTTTGGCGTTTTTAAGTGTTTTGAAACATTCAAAAGCACGTCGTAAAAGCGTCGTAAACGGCTTTATTTTTGCGTTGACGTCGTAAAAACGTCGTAAAAAAAGCCGCCCCAAAAAGGCGGCTTTGGCGTTATTCGTAGATAAGCTCTATACAGCTTTGTATAATCCAGTCCCTCAAGCTGGATGCTTGCCTGATAGATCGCGTTGTGCTTCGATATTCTTATTTCTGTCGGCATCCGAAATTTTAACTGTTGACTTTTTTCCAAAATTTCGATATGCTGTTCTTGCTTTTGAGTTTTTCTGTTCACAACTATTAACTTAAAGCAAAAGACCAAAGTTGTAAAGCTTTTTGGGGCTTTTGGCTTCGGTCTTTCTTTTTTTGGGGATGTGCAACAGCCCCTTTTGTTTGTTATTCTGTTTTATAGCAGCGCAATGCCCGCTTTCTCACAGGCGGCGACGGTGTCGTCATCCCACAGGCTGACCTGTACTTCACCTACGTGGGCTTTGCCCAGCAGCAGCATGCACAGGCGGCTCTGGCCAATGCCACCGCCCATCGTCAGGGGCAGGGTGCCGTCCAGCAGCATCTTATGGAAAGGCAGCTCCGCACGCTGCGGGCAGCCGGCTTGCTCAAGCTGACGGCGCAAAGACTCAGCGTTTACGCGGATGCCCATGCTGGAAAGTTCCAGCGCACAGCCCAAAGGCTTGTGCCAGAAGAGAATATCGCAGTTCAGCGCCCAGTCATCGTAGTCCGGGGCGCGGCCGTCGTGGGGTTTGCCGCTCTTCAGTTTGCCTCCGATCTGCATGATGCAGACGGTGCCATGCTCCTTGGCAAAAGCATTCTCGCGCTGTTTGGGGGTAAAGTTGGGGTACCTATCTTCCAGTTCTTGGGTGGTGATGAAGGTGACGTTGCGGCCCAGGTGGATGTTTTTCAGTTCGGGGAACTTCCATCGCAGTTCATCCGAGGTCGCACAGACGGCGTCCACGATATCCCTCACAGTGTCCTGCAAAAAGTCCAGCGTGCGCTGGTCAGCGGTGATAACCTTTTCCCAGTCCCACTGGTCCACATAGATGCTGTGCAGGTTATCCAGTTCTTCATCGCGGCGGATGGCGTTCATGTCGGTGACAAGACCCTGGCCGGGGCGGAAGCCATACTTGTACAAGGCATAGCGCTTCCATTTTGCCAGACTGTGCACAACCTCGGCCTCCTGGTTCAAGCAGGGAACATCGAACGCGACCGGGCGTTCCACACCGTTCAGGTCATCGTTCAAGCCGCTGCCCTGCATAACAAAGAGGGGAGCGGTCACGCGCTTCAGGTGCAGGGCCATACAGATTTTTTCCTGAAAGATGGTCTTGATTAGGCCGATGGCTTTCTGGGTGTCATACAGACCCAGCAGGCTTTGGTAGTTTTCCGGCAGAGTGATCTTGCTCATAGTTCCATTTCTCCTTTATATTTTTCTTTTCCTACAACTTACGCCTTGGCAAACTGGCTTTCGTACAGCTTGGCATAGAACCCGCCGCGGATAAGCAGTTCGTTGTGGGTGCCGCGCTCAATGATGTTGCCGTCCTTCATCACCAAAATCTGGTCGGCATTTTTGATCGTGGACAGGCGGTGTGCGACGATAAAGCTCGTGCGACCTTTCATCAGTTCTTCAAATGCATCCTGCACCAACACCTCGGTACGGGTATCAATGCTGGACGTTGCTTCGTCCAGAATCAAAATTGGCGGGCGGCGCAGCATCACGCGGGCAATGCACAGCAGCTGGCGCTGGCCCTGGCTGATGTTGCCGCCATCCTCGGCCACCTCGGTATCATAACCGTTGGGCAGACGGCAGATAAAGCTGTGGGCACGGGCTTTTTTCGCAGCTGCGATGATTTCCTCTCGCGTGGCATCCGGTTTTCCGTAGGCGATATTCTCCGCAATGGTCCCGGCTTTCAGCCAGGTTTCCTGCAAGACCATACCCAGGTTGCCGCGCAGACTGTCCCGCGTCACATCAGCAATGGGGTGACCGTCCACGCGCAGGGTGCCGCCGTTGATCTCATAAAACCGCATCAACAGATTGACCAGCGTCGTCTTGCCGCAGCCCGTGGGGCCTACCAGGGCAATGCGCTGGCCCGGTTCCACTTTCAGGTTCATATCCTCGATCAGCGGCACATCTGGCACATAGCGGAACTTGACATGCTCAAACTCGACCGCACCGGCCCCGTGGGGCAGTTCGACGGCATCGGGGGCATCGGGCAAAATCGGCGTTTCATTAATAAAATCAAACACACGCTGGGCACAGGCCAATGCGTTCTGGAACTCGGTCATCACATCCGAGATATCGTTGAACGGCTTGGTGTACTGATTGGCGTAGTTCAGAAATACCGACAAATCACCGACCGTAATGCCGCCCGCGATAGCCGCGAACGCGCCCAGTACGCCGACTGCCGCATACACCAGCGCATTGACAAAGCGCGTGCAGGGGTTGGTCATTGAGGAGAAGAACACCGCTCGCACGCCGCAGCTTTGCAGGTCAAGGTTGATCTTGTCAAACCGTTCCTCGGCGCGGCTCTCGTAGCCGAAAGCGCGCACCAGATGTTCATTTCCGACCAGTTCTTCCACCAGGCTGGTCAACTCAGCGCGAGTCTCGCTCTGCACCTTGAACATCGAGTAGGTGTGCGTCGCAATAAAACGCGCTACAAAAATGGACAGCGGCGTCAGCGCCACCACGACCAGTGCAATGCGCCAGTCGATGAACAGCATCACGCCCAACGTGCCGCAAATTGTCAGCACGCCGGTAAACAACTGGGTAAAGCCCAGCAGCAAACCATCACTGAACTGCTCCACATCGGTGGTGATTCGGCTGATAGCATCGCCAGGGCGGTGAGCATCCATATATTTCAGCGGCAGCTGCTCCAGCTGTTCAAACGCGCGCACGCGCATATCGCGCACCACGTGGAAGGTAATGCGGTTGTTGACCACATTCATCAGCCATTGGGAAACCGCCGTGCAGGCGACCGTGCCCGCCATAACAATGGCCAGTTTGGCCACACCGTCAAAATCCACCTGACCGGGGCCAATGATAAGGTCCACGGCCTTACCAGAAATAACCGGCGCCAGAAGGGTCGTCACCACCGTCACAACGGCCAGAATCAGCGTCAACGTGACCAGCCCGGCATAGGGGCGGATCAGTTCCAGCACACGGCGGAGCGTACCCTTATTCACTTTCTGCTTTTGCTTGCTCATAAGGTTTTCTCCACCTCCTCTTTGCTCAGCTGGCTCAGGCAGATTTCTTTATAAACGTCGCAGGTTTTCAGCAGCTGGTTATGCGGGGCATCCCCGGCCAGCAAACCGTCGTCCAGTACCAGAATGTGGTCGGCGCGCTGCACGCTGGCGGCACGCTGAGACACGATGAACACCGTCATGCCCTCTGTCTTATCTTTGATTGCTTTGCGCAGGGCGGCATCGGTAGCAAAGTCCAGCGCTGAAGAACTGTCGTCCAAAATCAAAATCTTCGGTTTTGGCACCAGCGCACGGGCAATCGTCAAACGCTGGCGCTGCCCGCCGGAGAAGTTGCGGCCTGCGGTCTCCACCGGGGCGTCCAGCATACCGGGCTTGGTGCGCACAAAATCAGCCGCCTGAGCAATCTCTAGTGCCTGCCAGATCTCTTCATCTGTGGCATCAGGCGCGGCCCAACACATGTTATCGCGGATTGTCCCGGTAAACAGCACAGCCTGCTGGGGCACAATGCCCACCATATGGCGCAGCTGGGCAAAACCATATTCCTTGACATTGTGGCCGAACAGCGATACCGTACCGGCCGTCGCATCATAGAAGCGGCACACCAGGTCGATCAGCGTCGATTTACCACTGCCGGTACCGCCGATGACACCAATCGTCTCGCCGGCCTTGGCCGTAAAGCCTACGTCCGTCAGGCTGGGGGCACCGGCGCCGCGGTAGGTAAAGGTCACGTCTGCAAAATCCACAGCCGGGGCAGCGGGGTCGGCAGCCAGTTCCTTGGCCTGCGGGTCGGGCATCGTGGTATGCGTGTTCAAAATCTCATTCACGCGCATGCCGCTTGCCAGCGCGCGCGTTACCGAGATGACCAGGTCTGCCAGGCGCAGCAGGCTGACCAGGATCTGGTTCATATAGTTGATGAGCGCGATGATCTCGCCTTGGGTCAGTGCGCCATTGTTGACTTCATGGCTGCCGCGCAGCAGCAAAGCAATGATGGCCAGGTTGATGACCAGGTAAGTCAGCGGGTTCATCAGCGCCGAGATAAGGCCTGCCATCGTCTGGATGTTCCGCAGGTGGTCGTTCGTTTCCACAAACGCGGCCAGCTCGTCCGCTTGGCGGGAGAACGCCCGCACCACGCGCGCGCCCACGTAGTTTTCACGGGTCAGCAGAGTGACTTTGTCCAGACCGTTCTGTGCATCATGGTAGATGGGCACCGTGGCGCGCATAATCAGATAAATGATCAGCGAGATCACGACAGTCGCCGCCACGAACAGCAGTGTCAGCCGCGGGCTGATGGTGTATGCCATGATCAGCGCGCCAATTACGATAAACGGGCTGCGCAGCAGCAGGCGCAGCGTCAGGTTGACGCCGTTCTGCACCTGGTTGATATCACTGGTCATGCGGGTGACAAGCGTCGGGGTGCCAATGCCGTCCAGTTCGCTGTAGCTCAGCGTATCAATGTGGCGGAACAGGTCTTTGCGCAGTGCCGTGCCAAAGCCAAGCGCCGCTTTGGCGGAGAAATACTGGGCCGTCAGGCTGCACGTCAGGCCGATTGCCGCCAGCAGCACCAGCAGACCGCAGCGCTGCCAGATGAACACAGCGTCACCGTTTTTGATGCCGGTGTCAATAATACTCGCCACCACCAGCGGCACGAACAGTTCAAAGGTAGCCTCCAACATTTTAAACAGCGGTGCCAGAACTGCCTGCTTTTCGTAACCCTTGATGTAGCGCATCAGTTTGTGCATGGTTCCCATCACCTCATACTCGGATTTTTGCATACTTTTTTATTATATCATATTGTTTAGGATTTGTCATTCCATGTTTTCCCTGGTTTCGAGGATTATTTACGCACCGAACGCCTATACTGGCAATAGGAAAAACTTAGGAGGCACCACAATGCTGTTTATTTCTTATAAAGGGCTGTCTCGTTCGGCCTCGCGCACGGTGCGCCGGGCACTGCGCCTGGCCGGGCAGCAGGGGTGCGCCACGGCGGATACCGGGCACCTGCTGCTGGCCATGCTGCAAACAGCCCAGGGCCCTGCGGCGGATTTTCTGCGCCGCAAACGCGTTACGGCAGCCACGCTGACCGAGGCTGCCCCCAGGCGCAGCGGCACCGGCCAGCCCCACCACCTGCGCAAAAACGACCTTTCGTCAGACAGCCGCAAGGCCATCGAGTTTGCGATTTTAGGCGCACACGCATCCAGCGCTGCCAAGGCCGAAAACGAGCACCTGCTCTGTGCCATGCTTGAAGACACCGCCTGCACTGCCAGCATCTGGCTGGCCGCTGCGGGCATCGAGGTGCCGCAGGCCGCTCGGGAATGCCGCCAACTTTCCGGACAGATGATCCTGCCGGTGCAGCCCCGGATGAGCGCCGCGCGCAGCGGCCGCCCCAGTGACAAATACGGCCGCGACCTGACCCGTCTTGCGCAGGAGGGGCAGCTTGATCCCGTGCTTTGCCGGGAAGAAGAGCTGGAACGGATGGTCGAGATCCTCTGCCGCCGTCAGAAAAATAATCCCTGCCTTTTGGGCGAGCCCGGCGTCGGCAAAAGCGCGCTGGCCGAAGCGCTGGCCCAGGCAATTGCCTCCGGGCAGATCACCCAGGCGCTGCGCGGCAAGCGGGTGTTGGCGCTGGATATGGCCTCGATGGTAGCAGGTACCAAATACCGCGGCGATTTTGAGGAGCGGTTCAAGAATCTGCTCGAAGAGCTTTACCGCGACCACAGCACGATTCTTTTTATTGATGAAATTCACCTCATTGCCGGGGCCGGAGCTGCCGAGGGGGCCATCGACGCTGCCAGCATCTTAAAGCCGATGCTGGCGCGCGGGGAAATTCAGCTGATCGGTGCCACCACACCGGAGGAATACCGCAAGACGATTCAAAAAGATTCCGCATTGGAGCGCCGCTTCGGCAAGGTGATGGTCGAAGAACCCACCCCCGAAAACGCCGAAAAGATCCTGCTGGGTCTTATGCCGCGTTATGAGCGTTACCACAGCGTCACCATCCCGCCCGAGACAATCCACGCAGCGGTCGAGTTGAGCGTGCGCTATCTACCCGGGCGCTTTTTGCCTGATAAGGCCATTGACCTGCTGGACGAAGCCGCTGCGGCCCTGCGCATTGCGGAAAAATCCTCGCCCGGCAAGCGGGTGCTGGCTCCGCGGGACATTGCGCGGGTCGTCAGCAAAGCCAGCGGCGTCCCGGCCGAGCGGGTAGGGGAAGCCGAGCGCGAACGGCTGAGCCAATTAGAAAGCCGTTTAAGCGCCGAGGTCATCGGCCAGCCGTCCGCCGTGGCTGCCGTAGCTGCGGCCATCCGCCGCAGCCGCACCGGCCTGAGGGAGACCGGGCGGCCCATCGGGGCCATGCTGTTTTTGGGGCCGACTGGCGTAGGCAAAACGCAGCTGGCCCGCACACTGGCCAAGTGCTGGTTTGGCAGTGAAAAAGCCCTGCTGCGCTTTGATATGTCTGAATATATGGAGAAGCACACCGTTGCCCGACTGCTGGGCGCGCCGCCGGGCTATGTCGGCCACGAGGAGGGCGGCCAACTGACCGAGGCCGTGCGTCGCCGCCCTTATAGCGTGGTGCTGTTTGATGAAATTGAAAAAGCACACAGCGACATCCAAAATCTGCTGCTGCAAATTTTAGAGGGTGGCTCTTTGACCGATGCACAGGGGCGGCGGGCGGATTTTTCCAACACCATCATTCTGCTTACGTCAAACCTGGGCGCACGCTGCCTGTCCGGGCAGACAGCCCCACTGGGCTTTGGCACGGCACAGACTGAACGCTCCCGCCGCAGCAAGCAGGCCATCCAGGAAGCAAAAGACTACTTCCGGCCTGAGCTGATGGGGCGTCTGGACGAGGTCGTTGTCTTTGATCCTCTTGGCCCCGAGCAGTTGGCCAGCATTGCCGACCGCCTGCTGCGCGAACTGGAAGAACGTGCCGCCGGGCAGGGGTATCTGCTTACTCACACCGCCGCTGCGGCTAAGGCACTGGCAGGTGACACCGTGCCATCTTATGGCGCGCGCGAACTGCGCCGCAAGGTCAGCCGCGCAGTCGAGCAGGCCCTCGCCGACCGTATTGCAGCAGGTACCGCCCGCCCCGGCATACTTTACACCGCCGACACCGCCCCCGACGGCCGCATCATCCTGACCGAAAGCGACGCAGCTTTGTGCGTATAAATAAAAAAGAAAAGCTCCCCTTGAGGGGAGCTGTCACCGAAGGTGACTGAGGGGTGGCTGGATGTCAGTTCGTAGCTGCACGGCCACCCCTCACCCGCTTGCGCGGGAACTCCCCTCCAGGGGAGCCATTTTATTACGATTTTACGGCTTCACGCTAAATTCCTGCTCACAATACACGCAGCGGTATTTTCCGCTCGGCGTCAGGGCAAAGATGTGATCGCAGCCTTCCTCAATCGAGGTAATGCAGCGGGGGTTCGTGCACTTAATGACATTGACCAGGCGCTTGGGTTGCTCAGGGCGGCTCTTTTTCACCACGTGGCCGTTCTCGATAAAGGTAATGCTGATCTTCGGGTCCACATAACCCAAAATATCAAAGCTGATGCTGCTCACATCGCCCTCAATTTTGATAATGTCCTTCTTGCCGCTTTTCTGGCTGCGGACATTCTGCAGCAGGGCCACGCTGGCTTCGTTCAGCTTTTCCAGCTCCATCAAATGGTACAGGGCCAGGCCGGTGCCTGCGGTGATATGGTCAATGACCACGCCGTTTTGAATCTCATCAACCTTCAACATCGAAAGCTACCTCCCCAGTTTTAGGATCTTTCAAGCCCAGCAGCGTCATAATCAGGGCCATGCGCATGTGCACACCGTTCTGCACCTGGTCAAAGTAAGCAGCACGGGGGTCATCGTCCACATCCAGCGTAATTTCATTTACACGCGGCAGGGGATGCAGCACGGCCATATCGGCGGGGGCCAGGTCCAGCTTTTCCTTGGTCAGCACGTAACTGTTTTTCAGACGGATATAATCTTCCTCGTTGAAGAAGCGCTCGCGCTGCACGCGGGTCATGTACAAAATGTCCAGCTGGGGCAGGGCTTCTTCCAGGCTGCGGGTCTCGACATATTCAATGCCGTTGGGCTCCAGAATTTCGCTGATAATATAATCCGGCACGCGCAGTTCTTCGGGCGAGATCAGCACAAACTTCATGCCCGGCAGACGGGACAGGCTCTTGATCAGGCTGTGCACAGTGCGGCCGAATTTCAAATCGCCGCAAAAACCGATGGTCAAGTGATCCAAACGGCCCTTGCGCTGGCGAATCGTCATCATATCCAGCAGCGTCTGGGTCGGATGGCTGTGACCGCCGTCACCGGCATTGATGACCGGGATACGGCTGTAGCGGGAAGCCCGCAGCGGGGCACCCTCTTTGGGGTGGCGCATAGCGGCAATGTCGGCCACGCAGCTTACCACGCGGATGGTATCGGCTACGGTCTCGCCCTTGCTGGCACTAGAAACCCCGGCATCAGGGAAGCCAAGCACCTGGCCGCCCAGGTTCAGCATGGCAGCTTCAAACGAAAGGCGGGTACGGGTGCTGGGTTCATAAAACAAAGTAGCCAGGCGTTTACGGGCCGCTACATCGCGGTATGCCGCCGGATCCTCGTGGATGCGGTCGGCAAGATCCATCAGACTGAGCGTTTCTTCCAGCGTAAAGTCCGCCGGGTCGATCAAATGTCTCATACACATTCCCCTTTATTCAACGGTCTAAACTCTATTTATGTTCAAGCAGTTTCCTGCTAAAACAGTCTTATAGCAACTTGCGCACCATCGCAAAGTCAAAGAAATCGGTGTAATAGGTCTGGCAGCACAGCACCGGCTTGCACAGACGGGAGTAGCAGATCTCTTCCAGCTGCAAAAGCGCCTGTTCAGGGCGCAGGGCCAGCTGGCGGCGAATGCCTGCCGGGCCAGACACCGCATGAAAATGGGCTACTGTTTCGGTCACTTCGGTATGGCAGTGGCGGGCAGCAATATCAAAAATAGGCTGGCTGAAATCAATGCCTTCCAACCGCTTGTTGTCAAACAACGCCAGCGGCAAAATATCGGTCGAGAACAGTACCGGTGTATCATCTGCCAGCACACGGCGGCGCACAAACACAAGCGTCTGTGGTACATCCGTCTGCAGTTGCAGCTTTTCGACCAGCGCGGGCGAGGCAATCTCCCGCGTCACGCTCACATTATCGCTGCGCGGTTCTTTACCGATGGCGCGGATCATTTTATAAAATTCCAGTTTCTGGTCCATACGGTTTTTCAGCCGCACCACATCCCGGTTTACCAAGGTGCCGATGCCGCGCACACGCTCCAAATAGCCGTCACGCTCCAATTCGCTCAAGGCATCACGTACTACCGTGCGGCTTACCCCCAGATCGGAAGCCAGCTCCAATTCACTGGGCAACTGGGCAGCACCGCTGTAGCGGCCGGTCTCCAGTTCTTCCAGCAGGCGGGCAGCCGTATGCTGGCTGCGCAGTTCACCGCCCAGCCGGTTTTCGGTCTGTTTATTCATCGCTCAAATTCCTTTCGGGCCCGGCATACGTCTGCCAGACAGCATTTATCACAGTAGGGGGTCGTGCGCGCCGTACACACTGCGCGGCCATGGTCAACCAGCCGGTGGCAGAAGTCGCTGCCTTCCTCCGGCGGGATGATCTTCCACAATTCTTTTTCGACCTTGGCCGGTTCCTTGATGCCATCCACAAGACCGATGCGGTTGCACAGCCGGATACAGTGGGTGTCGGTCACAATGGCCGGTTTGCCGAAAACGTCCCCCATAATCAGGTTGGCGCTTTTGCGCCCCACACCGGGCAAGGCCAGCAACGCGTTAAAGTCATTGGGGACTTTGCCGCCGTACTCATCCCGCAGCTTACGCATGCAGGCAGAAATATCCCGTGCCTTGCTGCGCCCCAGCCCGCAGGGCTTTACGATGGCCTCGATTTCTTCCGGTTCAGCCGCCGCCAGCGCTTCTACATTGGGGTACTTGGCAAACAGGTTCTGTACTACCACATTCACCCGGGCATCGGTGCACTGCGCCGCCAGCCGTACCGACACCAGCAATTGCCAGGCGTGGTCGTAATCCAGCGTGCATTCTGAGCGCGGGTATTCCTTTTTCAGTCGTTCGATACAGATCCGTGCGAGTTCTTTTTTAGTCACAGGATTCGCTCCATTTCATTTTCTTTTTTTGATTTTACCACGATACGCCATTTTAATCAAGCGCAGACGGCGGATGCTTTGGTACACAAACTTATAAATGTTTGTCTGGGCAGGTTCTGTGCACGTAAAAAGGCAGCTCGTCTATAGCCTGTCTTTGTAGGAAAATTCACAAAAATCCGTGCCCTTTTTTCACAGATTGCGCAAATTTCATCGTATTTTTTCTCGATGTAAGGGGTAGCTTCCTTCAATTTGCGCTTGGTCTCAAAATTGTTACTTCTATCTTACCGCACCCGCTGCCGGATTGTAACCGCCCGCGCCGCGCATTTTCTCGCTGCAAGCTTGCTTTTGGCGCCCAAATGACCTATACTAAAAGTAAACACCGCACAACTTTTGTGCGCCGAATTTTTATTAAAAAAGGGAATCCATCATGGAGCCATTGGCACAACGCCTGCGCCCCCGCACTTTGGATGAAGTCTGCGGGCAGCAGCATCTTTTAGGCAAAAATCAAGTCTTTCGCCGCACGGTCGAAAGCGGGCACATCCCCAACATGATTTTCTACGGCCCGTCGGGCGTGGGCAAAACCACGGTCGCCAGCATCATCGCTGCGGGCAGCGGCATGAAGCTGCACAAGCTCAACGGCACTACGGCCTCGACCAGCGATATCAAATCGGTGCTGAACGATATCGGCACCCTGGGCACCGACGGCGGCATTCTGTTGTATCTCGATGAGATCCAGTATTTCAACAAACGCCAGCAGCAAAGCCTGCTGGAATGCGTTGAGCAGGGCACCGTCACCCTGATTGCCTCCACCACCGAGAACCCGTATTTTTATGTTTACAATGCATTGCTTTCCCGCTGCACGGTGTTTGAGTTCAAGGCGCTGACCGCCGCCGATATCCGCCAGGGCCTGCAAAACGCCGCCGCGCGCCTGGGGGCCGACGACCAGACGCCGATTCTCATTCCCGACGACGCGCTGGATTATCTGGCGCAGAGTGCGGGCGGCGACATGCGCAAGGCGCTGGGCAACCTGGAATTTGCTGTCACCGCCGCGCCAGTCGAAAACGGCACCCGCACGATCGACCTTTCGATGGTGCAGCAGGTGGCCGTGCGCACCGCCATGCGGTACGACAAGCTTGGCGACGACCACTATGATATTGTCTCCGCCTATCAAAAGTCGATGCGCGGTTCCGACCCAGATGCTGCGCTGCACTATCTGGCCCGCTTGCTGGAAGCTGGCGACCTGCCCAGTGCCTGCCGCCGCCTGATGGTCTGCGCGTGTGAGGATGTCGGCCTTGCCTGGCCGCAGATCATCCCCATCGTCAAAGCCGCCGTGGACATTGCCAACGCTGTCGGCCTGCCGGAAGCCCGTCTGCCGCTGGCGGACGCTGTCGTGTTGGTCGCCACCGCGCCCAAGTCAAACTCTGCCCACGATGCCATCAACGCCGCCGTGGCCGATGTGCAGGCAGGCCGCACCGGGCCCATCCCGCGCCAGCTGCAAAACAAGCACTACGACGGTGCCGATGCCAAGGTCAAAGGCCAGCATTACCTCTACCCGCATGATTTTCCTAACCACTGGACCGCCCAACAATACCTGCCCGATGCCATCAAGGACCGCCGCTACTACGAGCCCGGTGACAACAAAAACGAGCAGGCTTTTGCCCAATACTGGAAGAAAATCAAAGGAGAATAACCATGCCCAACCTCCACTGCGAAGCACTTTCGTTTCCTTCCTCTGACGGGAAACACACCTCCGCCGCCGTGCTGTATACCTGCCCGGATGTGCCCGTGCGGGCCGTTATCCAACTCAGCCACGGCATGTGTGAGTATGTCCGCCGCTATGCGCCAATGGCCGAATTTTACGCTGCGCACGGTATCGCTCTGGCGGGCAACGACCACCTCGGCCATGGCGACACTGCACAGACAGGGGAGCACGGCCATTACGGCGAAGCAAACGGCCGCTTCCATCTGCTGAACGACCTGCACACAATGAACAGCCTGCTGCATGAGCGTTTTCACGGTCTGCCCATCATCCTGTACGGGCACAGCATGGGCAGCTTTTATGCGCGCTGGTATGCCGAAAAGTGGCCAGGTAGCATCGCAGCGCTGATCATTTCCGGCACGGCCGGCCCCAGTGTGATGAACGCCGTCGGCCAGCGCCTTGCCGCACTGATTGCCGCCGTCAAGGGCAACGACCACGTTTCCCCGCTGATGGTCAAGCTCAACTTTGGCAGCTATTGCAAGCGCATCCCAGATGCCGCTTCCCCCAACGCATGGCTGAGCCGCGACGCACAGGTCGTGCGCGATTATGACGCCGACAAACTCTGCACCTTCCGGTTCACTGCGGGCACCTACCGTGAAATGCTGGCCACGCTCAACCATGTCAGCCGCAAAAGCTGGGCCGAAAGCATCGCCAAAGACCTGCCCGTTCTTCTGATTGCCGGTGACGCTGACCCCGTTGGCAGCTATGGGGCCGGTGTGCGCACCGTCTGGGCCATGTTGGGCAACGCCGGTGTAAAGGACCTCACCTGCCAAATTTATGAGGGTGCCCGCCACGAGTTGCACAACGAAACCAACCGTCAGGAAGTGTTCGACTATGTCCTGACCTGGATCAACGACCATATTTAACACTAATTTTCTATCGTATTATCGAGATTCCTCGGCTTATGCCGGGGAATTTTTATTTTACCCCTTGACATTTCTGCATCACATTTGTATTATTGTATTAGATGCTTAATACAAGCATGCAGGAGGTACCACCCATGGATTGGAACATAACCGCCGGGCGGCCAGTTTATGTACAGCTGATTGAACAGTTGGAGCTAGCCCTGGTAACAGGGGAGTTCCCGCCCGGCAGCCGCATCCCGCCCGTGCGGGAGCTGGCGGCGAGCGCAGGCGTCAACCCCAACACGATGCAGCGTGCCTTGCAGGATCTGGAAAGCCGGGGCCTGCTGCAAGCCCAGCGCACCGCCGGGCGCACCGTGACCGCCAACGACGATATTTTGCAGGCGCTGCGCCGCAAGCGTGCCGCCACCCTGGCCCGGGATTTTTTGCAGCAGATGCACGCCCTGGGCATGACCCCCGCAGAGGTCGAAGCCCTGCTGCGGGAGACCGAAGCATCAGAAAAGGAGTAACACAATGGAACCTGTTTATGAAGTCCACGGCCTTTGCAAAGCCTACGGCAGACATACCGCCCTGGACCATGTGGATTTTGCCGTAGAGCCGGGCAAACTGATTGGCCTGCTTGGCCCCAATGGCAGCGGTAAAACGACACTGATCAAAATTTCTGCCGGGCTGCTCACCCCTGACGATGGCACCGTCTTAATCGACAAACTTCCCGTCGGGGTCAGCACCAAGGCCGTTACCAGCTACCTGCCGGACCGCATGGCCCTGCCCACCGAGTTTACCGCCGCCGACGCCGTAAGCCTGTATGACGATTTCTTTGCCGATTTTGACAAAGCCAAGGCCAACGCCATGCTGAACGACCTGCACCTGGGCCCGCACGACCGCATCGGCGCGATGAGCAAAGGCATGCAGGAAAAAATGCAGCTATGCTTAACGATGAGCCGTGCCGCCAAGCTGTATTTGCTGGATGAACCATTGGGCGGTGTCGACCCCGCCGCGCGCGAGTACATTTTAAGCACCATCCTGCACAATTACAGCGAGGATGCCGCGCTCGTGCTCTCCACCCATCTGATCGGCGATATCGAAAAAGTGCTGGATGAGGTCATCTTCCTCAAAGACGGTTCCGTCATGCGTCAGGTCGGCGTGGACGAGCTGCGCGAGGAGACCGGCACCAGCGTGGATGCTTATTTCCGGGAGGCTTACAAATGCTGACGAAACTTTTAAAATATGAATGGAAAGCCACCGGCCGCGTGATTCTGCCCATTGCGGGCGGCGTGCTGGTGCTCAACCTTGTTTCTTCTCTGCTGGGGCATTTTGTCAACAACACCGGCCACTCGATGCCCTGGGTCGTTTTTCTTACCGCGCTTCTCACCCTTGCCACATTTTTGGGAATGCTGGCTGTGCTGGCTGTCTGCTTTTTTGCCAGCGTCCAGCGCTATTACAAGCTGCTGGGGGAGCAGGGGTATTTAATGCTGTCCCTGCCGGTGCATGCCTGGCAGCACATTGCCGCCAAGCTCATCTGCGGCGTTTTGTGGACGCTGTTCGGCTTTTTTATTTCGGGCTCTGCGGCACGTTCTTTTTCTCCGCGCTGGAAGCGGACGACTTTTCTCTTTCGTTTCCATCCCCGAAGGACATTCCTTTCTTTTTGGCCTTCTTTATCCTGATCCTTGCTCTGATTGCCATGGCTCAGCTGCACGCCTACCTGGCCTGCGCCTTTGCGGGGCGGTTTACCCAGCAGCGGCTGTTGATCAGCATCGTCAGTTATTTTGTGCTTGGCTTTATCGGGCAGTTGCTGTTTTTGCTGGGCGTTATTCTGTTTGCTGTTAAAGTCTATCCCAGCCTTGACGATATCAGCATCTTTATCAGCACAGACAGCGCGATTCTCTCTTCCGTCTGCGTTGTCGGTTTGCTTGTTCTGCTGGTGGACGCCCTGCTTTGGGCGCTGACTCAGTGGCTTATGACGGAGCAGCTGAATCTGGCCTGATTTTTTATAAACATTCCAAAGCCTGACGCAAACCGGGCAGGAGCTATCCCGCAAAGGGGATGCCGCTCCTGCCCGGTTTTTGTTCACCTTATAAAGTTCCGTATCGCGTCAGCGTCATGCAGGCCTTTGCCGTACAGCTTTTTCAGCGCTTCTTGGTCGCGGGTCAGCGTTTTGACGCCGCAGGTATCATCGGGCGCGATGATCAGCACCTTACCCTCAGCAGCCAGGCGCTGCGCCTTTTCGATGCCCTCGTTATAATGCTGCGCCCGCAGGGCTAGCTGCCGGGCTGCCTGGGGATAACGGCGGCGGATGGCTCGCGCCAGCTTGCGGTCGGTGCCGTCAGCGCGGATGGTCCCCGCAGGCTTTGTCAGCAGCAGCACGACCTTATCGCAGCCGTCGGCAAACGCCTTATCCAGCGGGATCGTATCGCCCAGCGCGCCGTCATAGTAGGGAACACCGTCAATTTCAATCGGCTTGCACGCCACCGGGATGCAGCATGACGCCATCAGCACGCGGTAGTCGTCCTGATGCAAGTCGCCGCGTGTAAAGTATTTCGGCCTGCCAGTGTTGGCGTTGGTGGCAATCATGTACCATTCCATCGGGTTTTCGTTCATTTTGGCAAAGTCCAGCGGGTTTTCGCCGCCTGCGTTGCTCAACGTCCCATAAATATACTGCAAGTTCAAAAATGTGCCGCCGTGAAGCATATTACCCGCGCCCATGTACTGCTTGCGCATTGAGTATTCCTCATAAAAGGCATAGTTGCGCCCGTGCTGGCCGCTCAGGTAGGACGCCAGGTTCGCACTGCCTGCCGAGATGCCGATACCGTAGTCAAACTGCACCCCGTTTTCCATGCACCAGTCAAATACGCCTGCCGCATAAATTCCGCGCAGCCCTCCGCCCACATCAATAATACCAATCTTTGCCATCGTCACTTCCACCTCTCATGCAACAAATTATACACCCTGCGCCATGGCAAAACACCGTACAATCCGGCGGCGATGCCCGAATTTTCGCCCCTTTTACCCTTGCCGTGCCCATTTTACAAAATTATGAACTGGGTTTCTCAAAATTATTATAAGTTTTGGTTGACAAACACCTTGCATGCCGTATAATGTATCTTGTGTGTGCATCTATAGGGTAAATCTTTTATACCCTGACACATTGGCGTTGTATGTGCTGCTTGTAGCGGCCCTGTCCACCGGGACCGTGTAACAAACCTTTGCGGGGCGGCATAATTGGCGCTGACTCGTTAAGGACTTTGTGCCGGCCTAAGGAAGAAACGGTGCGAAAAGAAAGTTCTGTAACGGGAAATTCCGCAAAGGGGGATGCAATAATAATGAATGAGAATCTCATCGTATCGCTGAAAGACATTGTTGTTGATTTTGACGGGCAGAAGGTCCTGGACGGGCTTTCCCTCGACATTCACGACAAAGAGTTTGTCACGTTCCTTGGCCCTTCCGGTTGCGGCAAAACGACAACTCTGCGCGTGATTGCCGGGTTTATCACCCCAAAATCCGGCAATGTCTTTTTTGATGGAAAAGACATCGCCGACCTGCCGCCCTATAAGCGCCAGGTCAACACGGTGTTCCAGAAGTATGCACTTTTCCCGCATCTGAATGTCTTTGAAAACGTGGCGTTCGGCCTGCGGCTGAAAAAGATGCCGGAGGAAGAAATTCGTCCGAAAGTTCTGGAAATGCTGGAGACGGTCGGCCTGAAAGGCTTTGAGCGCCGCAGCATCCATCAGCTGTCCGGCGGCCAGCAGCAGCGTGTCGCCATTGCACGCAGTCTGGTCAACCAGCCCCGCGTGCTGCTGCTTGACGAGCCTTTGGGTGCCCTGGATCTCAAGCTGCGCAAAGAGATGCAGCTTGAGCTCAAGCGCTTGCAGCGTGAGATGAATATTACCTTCGTCTATGTCACCCACGACCAGGAAGAAGCCCTGACCATGTCGGACACGGTCGTGGTCATGTCCGGCGGCAAAATTCAGCAGATCGGCTCGCCGCAGGATATCTATAACGAGCCCAAGAACGCCTTTGTTGCCCGCTTTATCGGCGATTCCAACATCGTGGACGGCGTCATGCTGCGCGATTTCTTCGTCAACTTTGGCGGGCACGACTTCACCTGTGTGGACCGCGGCTTCAAGCCCAACGAGCCCGTGCAGGTTGTCATCCGCCCCGAGGACGTGCAGATCGTACCGCCGTCCGTCGGTATGCTGACCGGCCTGGTGCGTGAGGTCATCTTCAAGGGCGTGCATTTTGAAATGCACGTGGATGTGGAAGGTTACGAATGGCTGATCCACTCCACCCAGGCAAGCCAGCCCGGCGAACTGATCGGCATGAACATCGGCCCCGACGAAATTCATATCATGAAGCGTTCGGAGGTGTAAGCGATGCTCAAATCCAAAACCTCCCGCTGGCTGGCCGGGCCGTATCTGCTCTGGATGGCCGTTTTCATCGTCGTACCGCTGTTTATCGTTATCTGGTACGCACTGACCAACTCGGATGGTCAGTTTACTCTCGACAACCTGACCCAGATCGGCCGCTATTCCAGCGTGTTCATGCGCAGCCTGATTTTGGCAGCGGTATCTACCGCCATCTGCCTGGTCATGGCTTTCCCGGTCGGCTATTTTCTTTCCCGCCTGCGCGCCAATAAGCAGCATATCATGCTGATGCTGGTCATGCTGCCCATGTGGATGAACTTTCTGCTGCGCACCTACGCGTGGATGACCCTGCTCGAGAAAAACGGTCTCATCAACAAGTTCTTTGGCCTTTTCGGCATCGGGCCTTTTAACATGATCAACACCTCCGGCGCGGTGGTGCTGGGCATGGTGTACAACTATCTTCCCTTCATGATTCTGCCCATCTACACGGCCATGACCAAGATCGATGACTCTATCATCGAGGCCGCACAAGACCTGGGCTGCAATGTCTGGCAGATTCTGTTCCGCGTGCTGGTGCCGCTGACCGGCCCCGGCATTGCCACCGGCATTACCCAGGTGTTTGTGCCTGCTGTCTCTACCTTTATTATCAGCCGTATGCTGGGCGGCGGTTCCAACCTGCTGATTGGCGACTTGATCGAGCTGCAATTCCTGGGCAACTCCTACAACCTAAACCTTGGCTCTGCGATGAGCCTGGTTCTGATGGTCATTGTCCTGCTGTGCATGAGCTTCACTTCCAGCTTTGACGAGTCCGAGATGGAAGGGGTGATGTGAGATGAACAAAAAGCAATCCGTTCTCTTGCAGCGCACCTACATCATTCTGGTGTTCTGCTTCATGTATCTGCCCATCGCAGTCATGATTGCGTTCAGCTTTAACGAGAGCAAATCCCGCTCCAACTTCACCGGCTTCACTCTGGGCTGGTACAAGAGCCTGTTCCACAACGAGATGATTCTCTCGGCTCTCGGCCTCAGCCTGGTGCTGGCGCTGGTTTCCAGCGTGGTAGCTACCGTGCTGGGTACATTGGCTACCATCGGCATCAACTCAATGTCCCGCAAAAGCCAGCTGGTCATCAACAACATCAGCTATGTGCCTGTCGTCAACCCCGAAATCATCACCGGCGTTTCGCTGATGCTGCTCTTCGTCATGGCGCAGAACTTCGGTCTGGGCGGCGAGGGCGGTATCTTCGGCTGGGTCACGCTGCTGGTCGCGCATATTACCTTCAACGTGCCGTACGTCATCTTCAACGTTGGTCCCAAGCTGCGCCAGCTGGATCCCAGCCTGTATAACGCCGCGCTGGATCTGGGCTGCACGCCGCGGCAGGCGTTCTTCAAGGTCATTATGCCGCAGTTGTCCCCGGCGATTCTGTCGGCATTTCTGATCTGCCTGACCTACTCGATCGACGACTTCATGATCTCCTACTTCAACTCCGGCACGATGCAGACTCTGCCCATTGCCATCTACTCGATGACCCGTAAAAAGGTCAGCCCTGAGATCAACGCCTTGTCCGCCGTCATCTTCTGCGTCATTCTGGCTATTATCCTCATCTCCAATGCGATGGATTCCCGCGCCTACCGCCGCAATCAGAACGCCATCCGCAAGGCGATGCAGGAAGAAGGGGGGCACTGAAGATGAAACTGAAAAGGTTTGCCGCAGCGGCTTCAGCCACCCTAATACTGGCTGTGTTCGGCGCCGCCCCCGCGCTGGCTGCTGATGAGATCGAAGTCAACGAGGATATTTCCGTCTCCGGTGACTACGACTGGACCCGCTTCGCCAACGACCACATCACCCTAAACGTCTATAACTGGGGTCTGTATATTTCCGATGGCTCGGATGACAGCGTCAACGTGCTGTCTGCCTTTGAGGATCTGACCGGCATCAAGGTCAACTACACCACCTTTGATTCCAACGAAAGCCTGTACGCCAAGATGAAGTCCGGCGGCGCATCCTATGATGTCATCGTCCCGTCTGAGTATATGGTCGGCAAGATGATTTCCGAGGGGATGCTGGCTCCGCTGAACTTTGATAACATCCCCAACTTTGCTGACATCGGCGAGGAATATCGCGGCTGGGATTTTGATCCTGACAACACCTACAGCGTCCCGTATACCTGGGGCACCACCGGTATCATCTACAACACCACCATGGTGGACGAAGCACCCACAAGCTGGGCCGACCTATGGGATGTGCAGTACACCAACGATGTGCTGATGTTCAATAACTCCCGCGATGCCTACGCGATCGCAGCCAAAAAAATCGGATATTCGATGAACCCACAGTCTGTGGACGAAGTCTCCACAGTCATGAATGAGTTGAAAACTCAGAAAAATGTTGTCCAGGCCTACGTCATGGATGAAATTTTTGATAAGATGGAGGGCGGCGAAGCTGCTATGGCCCCGTACTATGCGGGCGACGCCATTACCATGATCGACGAAAATCCCGACCTTGCCTTTGTTCATCCCGAAGAGGGCGTAAACTTCTTCGTGGACAGCATGTGCATCCCTGCCAACGCCAAAAACAAAGAAGCAGGTGAGATGTTCATCAACTATATGTGTGAAACTTCGGTCGGACTGGCCAACTGCGATTTCATCGGTTATTCCACCCCGCTGACTGAGGTATGGAACGAACTGGACGACGACCTCAAATACAGCGAGATTGCTTACCCCGGTGAGGATGTCATGGAGAAGGCCGAGGTGTTCAACACCCTGCCGGATGACATCAACGCTGCCATGGACGCCCAGTGGAGCGAGATGAAGAGCTACGAGGAAGGCGGCAGCGGCTGGATGGTCGTTGTCATGCTGGTCGTTGCCATTGCGATCTCCACGCTCAACATCTGGCGCAAGCTGCGAAAAAAGTCCCGCGATAATTACTGATTTCTCAAAGCGCTCTGCCTTTTTGGCAGGGCGTTTTGCTTTTTGTGCATTTTCGTGCTATACTGTTGGATAAGTTAACTTTGCTATTGACCATAAGGAGAGCCCCCTATGTCCGCTGCACCCAAAACCTACACGCAAAAATTCACCGTCTACCGCCACGATGGCGACCATCTCGGCAATGTAAAGCCCGGTGCGTTGCTGCGCTATGCCCAGCAGATCGCCACCACCCACGCCGAAGCCGCCGGGCTGACCGATGAAGTCTACACCGCCACCCGCACGGCCTTTGTGTTGGCCAAGCTGGCTTTGCATATCGACCGCACACCCCGCGTGGACGAAGAACTGACCCTTGTCACCCAGCCGGAGTGCTGCAAGCGCGCCGTCAATAAACGCATCACCCATTTTTACGATTCCGACGGGGCCGAGGTCGCCGTTATTGACAGTCGCTGGGTGCTCATCGACATTGACAAGCGCATCATTCTGCGCAAACACCCTGAGCAGTTTGCCGACCATTGGGCCGAGGATGTGCCCTTTGCACTGCCGATGAAGATGACCAAGGCCGCGCCCGAGGCCTGCGAACTGGCAGGGGAGCCGGTCGCCAGCTATTCTCGCTGCGATATGAACGGCCATCTCAATAATACGCGCTATGCCGATATTCTGTGCGACGCGCTGCCCTGGTCCGTGTGGGAGCAGGGCACCGTACAGGATCTGCTGCTCTTCTATCACCGCGAGGTCCCGCGCGGCGAATCTTTTGCCCTGAGCCGCGCCCAGACCGGCGAAAAGCAGTACTATTTCAACGGCGAGCGCGAGGGCAAGTCCGCCTTTGAGGCCAGCATTTCTTTTTGCTGATTTTGTAAAACCTTATATTCTCTACACAAACCCCTGTTACACTGTTTGCAGTAAAACGTGAAAGGGGTTTTCTTATTATGCTTACCGCAAAGCGCACCGGGCTGTCCGGCACCGCACTGAAAACCATCGCCCTGGTGCTGATGGTGCTTGACCACATCCATTATTTTTTCGAGTTCACCGGCCTTGTGCCCGCATGGTTCAGTATGCTGGCACGGCTGTCTGCACCGCTGTTTTTGTTCTGCACGGTCGAGGGGTTCGCCCACACGCATGACCGCAAACGATATTTCCTGCGCATCTGGGCCATTGCCACGGCGATGGGCACGGTCGAATTTTTTATGATGTACGCCGGTGTGCTGCGTCGCGGCGACGGCTTTTACCCGCTGAACGCCATCATGCAGAATTTCGTCATCCTCTGCATTATATGGCAGGGCATTGACTGGCTGCAGCAGCGCCGATTTGGCAGGGGGCTGCTAGCCGTTTTGCTGCCGGTCGCCTGGCCGTTTTTGGTCGTCGCGTTGTTGTCAGCTTTCCCGCAGATCATCCAGATGCCGGTGGCCTCCACGGTCACCGCCTATCTGATCAGCGCGCCGCTGCCTTTGTGGACATCCATCACCGATGGCGGCTGGTCCTACCTGCTGGGCGGTATTGTACTGTATGCGCTGTATTCTCACAGGCGGCTGCGCCTTGTTGTCTGGGCGGCTGTAACATTTTGTTTTGAGTTTGGCATGGTCTATTTGCAGCTGCACGGCACGCCGGATTTCGCCTTTTCGCAGATGTTCACCACTTATTACGAGTGGTTCGGCGTCTTTGCCGTGCTGCCCATGGCGCTGTACAACGGCCAGCGCGGCAGCGGGCATAAACTGCTGTTTTACTGGTTTTATCCCGCGCACATCTACCTTTTGTATGCAGCATCCTGTCTTGTCTACACGCTCACACAGTGAGGGGTTCTTATGGCCAACATTCTGGCGGTCGATGATGACCGCGACCTGTGTACCTTATTGAAAACAGCACTTGAGCGGGACGGCCATACGGTTGAGACCCGCTGCACGGGTGCCGATGTCACCAGCTCGCTCTGCCGCTGGGCAGACTGCATTCTGCTGGACGTCATGATGCCCGGTGAGGATGGCTTTGCCGTCTGCCGCCGCATCCGCGCCCAGACAGAAGCACCCATTTTGTTCCTGACCGCCCGCACCGACGAGCCATCCGTCCTGACCGGGCTCGGCATCGGGGCCGATGACTACCTCGTCAAACCGTTCCGCCTTGCTGAGCTGCGCGCCCGTGTCAATGCCCACCTGCGGCGGCAAAACCGTGCCCCGCAGCATCGGCTGGTGCGCGGCGGCGTCTGCTTTGATCTGGCGGCCAAATCTGCGGCAGTCGGCTGCACAGCACTGCCTTTTACCAAGTCCGAGTATGCCATCTGCGAGTTTCTTGCCCTGCACGCCGGGCAGACATTTGGAAAAGAGCAGATCTACGAGGCTGTGTTCGGCTACGATGGCACGGCCGATGACACCGCCATTACCCAGCACATCAAAAATATCCGCGCCAAGCTGCGCACGGCCGGGCTCGTCACCCCGGAGACTGTACTAAAAACTGTATGGGGAGTGGGGTATTTATGGAACACAGCCGACGCCAACATTTAATCTCTCTGCGCAGTGTACTGCTGCGGTATCTTTGCCTGTGCAGCGGTGGCTGTGTGCTGATTCTGGTGCTCTGGTGGGGCATTTTTATGCAGCTGATGAACATCGGCTTTCTGCTGCCTGCGGTCGCTTCGGCTCAGGCCTGCGCCAATGCGCGGGAAGTAGTTACCGCCATGACTGTGGACACCTTTGACGCCGACGCTATCGACTCCCTCTGCCGCTATGCCGTCATCACCGGTGCTAACACAGCGGGGGAGACCGTACACACTACCAACATGACCGCCCGCCAGCTCGAAATCGCCCGCAATGCCCTGCACGGCGGCAGCGGCAACTTGGGGATGATGCAGTACCAGTATATCGTCCGCATGGCTGACGGCGCAGCCTGCCTGCTGCAATACGACTATGCCGTGCCCTATGCCGACCCGGCCCTGCGGGAACGCCTGCCGGATTTTCAAACCTGTTACATTATCTTGCTGGTCGTTTTGTTGTTGGCGTGGCTGGCCGTAACCACCCACCGTACCGTGCGTACCTTTACGGCAGAGACCTCCCGCATCGACGAGGCGACGCGCCAAATCGCCGCCCAGCACCCCGAAGCTGTTGACGTAGACCACGCGCGCATCCGGGAATTTTCCGCTGCGCTGCAAGCGCTGCAAACCACGGGCCAGCAGCTTACCGACAGTTTGCAGCACCAATGGCAGATGGAGCAGCAGCGCACCGAACAGGTTGCCGCACTGGCGCATGATTTAAAAACGCCGCTTACCATCATTCAGGGCAACGCCGAACTGTTGGCCGAAACCGCCCCCGCCCCGGAACTGGACGCCATTTTGCGGGCAGGGGAGCGTGCCCAGCAATACCTTGCCGCCCTGCGCAGCGCAGGAACCGTGCCCGCCGCCCGCCAGTTGACTGACAGCCACACCCTTGCCGCCGCGCTTGCTGATACCGCCCAGGCCCTCTGCCGCCCGGCGAAGCTCCACTTTGTTTTGCAGGAGCAATGGCAGGGCCAGTTTCTCTGCGCCGCCCCGGAACTCAGCCGTGCACTTGAAAACATGATGGACAACGCCGTGCGCTATACTCCCGCCGGTGGCACCGTCACGCTGACCATCAGCAAGGCAGACGGGGATGTGGCCTTTACCGTCGCCGATACCGGCCCTGGCTTCATGCCGGAAGCCCTGCACAAAGCCGGGCAGTTCTTGTACACTGACGCCGCCCGCCCTGGCAACGGCCACCAGGGATTGGGGCTGTACCTGGCCCGCAACGTGGCCCGGGCCCATGGCGGCAACCTAATTATAAGCAATGATCCTGCCGCCCACGGTGCCTGCGCAGAGTTGCGCCTGCCGATTTGTGCCAACGCCTTGTAAACCACACCGCTTTATGCTAAAATCAGGAAAAGCTGACTCCATTGCAAGTGAGGTGTTTTCTATGGCCGAGCCAAACCACCCCGAGTCCTGGCAGATGGACCCGCCGCAGGGCAAGCCGCTGTATTCATTCGATACGCACGAAACCGAAAAACTCTATGTAAAGCGCTTTTTGCTTTTAAACCGCACGCGCTTACTGCTGCTGGTTCTGGATCTTGTTATTATTCTTACATGGTTTGCTTATATTCTCAACTTAGGCCGATACGCACTGCTATTCACCCTTTTTGTGGTTCTTGTTTCCTGTTTTCTCATGCGTTCAAGGGCAAAAACAGCTTACAAAAGGCAACAGCGCATCCAGACCGGCCTGACGCACTATACGTTTTATGAAGATTGCTTCACGGTACAAAAGTCTTTTGGGCTATTTATATTCCGTTATGAGGACCTTTATCAGATCCGTATCCGCAAAAGCTCCCTTTGTCTGATTGGCGCACTTCCTTACAACTTTGCCCTGCTTCCCGGCGAATATCCCGCCGAACTGGCAGACTTTCTGCGTGAACGCGCCCCCAAAAGCAGGGTACGGATCCTTAAAGACACCCTTCATACGATTTTACTTGGCATTTTTGCAGTCACAGTGCTTTTCTGTTTTCTCTTGCTGTTGATGGTTCTATGTGACTTTGAAGCAGATCCATCTCTGGATCCTCCGCTCCCGGCAGAATCGTACACGGAAGAAGCTCCTGCTTATACGGCCACCCCCACAGAACCGCCCGCTGAAACCGCCACCCCGGAAGAAAGCACTGCGACATTCGGCAAAGACTACATCGGCTCGGGTTACGAGGCTATTTATAATACCTACATCAAAGATACTTCCAACACCCTTACGTACAGGATGGGTGCAAAAGGGGAAGGGTATTATATTGTAAATGAAACCGCAGATGCCGTGGATCTTTTGCAGTATGACCGCGATTCCCAAAACGGCAGCTGTGGCCTGTATGTCTACCAGCGCTGCAAAAAAGATGCCTACGGTGCCTGGTCCTGGGCGGGCAGCGAGATCTTGAACATCTACGCCTACCACTACTGGGACGGTGTCACTGCCGCCAGCGGCAAGACTGGCTGGGGCGATGCTTCCGCCCTGGAATACCGCGAACTGACGGGGGAGTGACCCCAAATGTGAACATTTTGAAAAAATGACGAAAAAATTACAAAAAGTATCTGTTACCCTATTGACATCTGATGACAAAAAGGTTACAATTTAGTTGCAAGTTAGATAACACCCCCAAGTTAAATAACTTTACCACATTTTTCATGTGTTCTTCTCCTCCTTTCTTAAACCCCGCCCTTCCCTCAAGGGCGGGGTTTCCTTTTGTTGTGCGGTCTTTTTTTCAAAAAACACTTGCGCCGCCGTGCTATCTATGCTATACTTAAGCTCGCATGAGATTTCAAAGGAGTGCTAACTATGAACTGGTATGAGATTGCTCTCGGCGTTGTGCTGATCGCCATTTCGCTTCTGATCATTGTTTTTACCCTCGCACAAGAGCAGAAGGGCCAGGGCCTGTCTGCTGCCATCATGGGTGACAACACCGCTATGGCCGCTGGCCGTGAGCGCGGCGTCGACGCGAAGCTGGCTAAACTGACCAAGATCTGCGGCATCGTTTTCTTTGTCGTCACGCTGGTCGTATGCGTTCTCAGCGCACGCCTGTAAGGCAGTTTACAATGCAATAAAAACCGGTCCGCTCCTGCGCACATTGGTGGTGTAAGGCGGGCCGTTTTTTATGGGAAAGTTTCAGGGGCATCTGTGCCCAAACAGGAAGGGCCCTGCCGGACGACAGGGCGACGTAAGCAAAGGAGTAACTATGACACCCTTACAAAAAAGCATTCTGGATGCCGTCAAGCGCCGCCCCATGACGCTGCGCGAGCTGCAAAACAATTTACAGGTGGATAACTCCCGCCTGCGCACCTCGGTTTCCGCCATGGTCGCCACCGGCGAGCTGGCCATGAAAAACGGCACCTATGTGCCGGGCTTTGCCACTTACGAGAATCCCACCGCCCCCGGCGGCAGCATTCCCTGCACGCTGGTCAAGCTGGCAGCCCGCTTCGGCTTTGCCAGCCGTGATGACGGCGAGGGCGACATCTTTATCCCGGGCCGCGCGCTGCACGGTGCCATGCCCAATGATAAAATTCTCGTCAAGCTGTTCGACCATCCTCGCGTGGAAGGCTCGTCCGAGGGCGAAGTGCTGGAAGTCACCGTACCCAATAACCGTTTTGCCGGTACGGTCTGCCTGTCCGAAGATGGCCGCCTGGCCGTCGAGCCCGACGGCTGCCGTGATGTCAAGTTTCTGCTGGCCAAGCAGGGCAGCGAGGGCATCCACCTCGGCGACAAGGTCGGCATCCTGATCACCCACCGCGGCGAGCGCCACAACGCCCACCGTGCCGCTGTTGTCGAAAAGTTCGGCTCGTCCGACTATGCGTCCGAGTGCGCCAAGGCCATCCTGTACGGCCGCAACGTCCGTCTGGAGTTTCCGCCGGAGGTGCTTGAGGAAGCCCACGCCTACGACGATGCCACCATTGACCAGGCCGAGGCTGCACACCGCATGGACCTGCGCGCCATCCCCATTTTCACCATCGACTCTGCCGAGACCAAGGATATTGACGACGCCATCAGCCTGCAAAAGCTGGAAAACGGCGGCTATGAGCTGGGCGTCCACATTGCCGACGTCAGCCACTACGTCCGCCCCGGCTCTGCGCTGGACAATGAAGCGTTCGAGCGCGCCACCAGCATCTACTACGCCGATAAGGTCATTCCCATGTTGCCCACGCAGCTATCCAACGGCATCTGCTCGCTGAACCCGCAAGAGGACCGTTTTGCTTTCTCCTGCCTGATGCGCCTGGACGAGCAGGGCAACATCCTGGGTTACAACTTCGTCAAGTCGGTCATTCGCAGCCGCGTCAAGGGCGTGTACAAAGAGATCAACGCCCTGCTGGACTCTATTGCCCCGAAAAACGCCGAGCCGACTGAGACTGCACACGCCATCGACCCCGCCGAGCTGGACGCCCTGAAGGAAAAATACGCCGAAGTGCTGGATCAGCTGCCCGTCATGGACGAGCTGTACCGCAAGCGTCTGGTGCTGCGCAAGCAGCGCGGCGGAATGGAGATCGAATCCGACGAAGCCAAGCTTATCATTGATGAAAATGGCCGCTGCGTCGATATCGTCAAGCGCGGCCGCGGCACGTCCGAGTGCATGATCGAAGAGTTCATGCTGCTGGCCAACCAATGTGCCGCCAACGCAGGCCGCACCAACAAGGTTCCGTTCGTCTACCGCGTGCACGAAGCCCCCGACGCTGAAAAGATGGAAAAGCTGTCCGCCACACTGCTGGCCTGCGGCCTGAACGCTAAGTTCAAGAATCCCATCCCGACCCAACTGGAGCTGGCTGCTCTGCTGGACGAAACCCGTGGCCAGCCCATCCAGACCCCCGTGCACACCGGCATTCTGCGCAGCATGCAGAAAGCCCGCTACGCACCGCAGCCGCTGGGCCACTACGGCCTGGTTTTGGCGGATTACGCCCACTTCACCAGCCCCATCCGCCGCTACCCTGATCTTGCTATCCATCGCATCCTCAGCGAAATGCTGCTGGGTGCCAGCAACACCCAGATGAACAAAAACTTTACCGACTTTGCCGCCCGTGCCAGCGAGCAGTCCAGCAAGCAGGAAGTTGCCGCCGTGCGCATTGAGCGCGATGTCGAGGACCTCTATAAAGCCGAGTATATGCACAACCACCTGGGCGATGTCTGCATGGGCACCGTGGCCGGCATCACGCCGCGCGGCGTCTTTGTGGAGCTGGAAAACACCGTCGAGGGCTTTGTCCCTGCCGCCGAGCTTTGCAAGGGCGAACCGCAGGTCGTGGATGGCGTCAGCATGGTCGACCCGCTGACCGGCCGTACCTGGATGCTGGGCACCTCGATGAAAGTCCGTGTTGCGGCTGCTGATGTTGCCCTGGGCCGCATCGACTTCGAGTATATGGTCGAGTAAGCTTCCTTATTATAAATAGCAAAGAGCCTGAACGGCTTGCCGTAAGCAAGTGTTCAGGCTCTTTTTTTGTTTCCGTTTTTCAGCGCAGCATAGCCACGATGCTGCGATTTACGCTTTCGGTTTTGGCGGCATCCTCAAATTGCAGCCGGTGCCCGACTTCCGGCACGATCAGGCAGGGGACAGCGCGCTCCCGGCAAAACTGCTCCAGCCGTGCAGCAGGCAGGTGTGCGTCTTTGGTGCCAACTACCGCGCCAAACACGTTTCCATCAGGCGGCAGTTCCTGTAAAGTCTCTTCCAGCGGCGTCAGCAGAAAGAATCTCGGCTGCATAGCCAGCGCCTTCGCTGTGCGCACCGCACAGAGCGTTCCCAGGCTTTTTGCAAGGAACACGACATCGGTATAGTCTGCAAAACAAACGTCGGAAAGCTGCCCCAGAATCGACGGCAGCGCCGCCTCTGCCGCGCGGCTCATATCTGCTGTGCCATCAAAGGAGACACCCGCAAAGTCCAGGCAGAGCGTCTCGTATCCGCGCGCTTTATAAAAGGCAAGGCAATCCTGCACCAGCGGCTGCCCGCAGGTATAGCGTATGCCCGGGAACGCAACAACAATTCCTTTTTTCATCCAGATTCCTCCCTGGTAACAATAAAAAACGCTGACAGTGCAGTACCATCAGCGTTCTTTATGGCGGAAAGAAAGGGATTCGAACCCTTGAGGGCTTTAGGGGCCCTACACGATTTCCAGTCGTGCGCCTTAGACCAGCTCAGCCATCTTTCCATATTTGATTTTGTATCGTCGAATCTAAGATTCACGATTCAATTTATCGCACCCCAGTAGACACGACTTCGCGTCCCTCAAGACTGCCTTAGTATAATACCAGTTCACACCGTAAATGTCAAGGCTTTTTTACAACTTTTTTCAAAAAACTGCAAATTTAAAAAAGAGCAAATTTTACACTTGCAAATCATGTCTGTTCGTGCTAAAACATATTGAGAATAAGTTAAAGGGGATGTATTTTCTCGTGTATTCCATATTTCGCAACCTGGCTATTATCATTTTAAGCGCCAAGTTCTGCGGTCTGGTGTCCCGCAAATGCAAGGCACCGCAGGTCGTTGGTGAAATCCTTGCCGGCCTGCTGATTGGTCCCTGCCTGTTGAATCTGGTGCAGATCAGCGATACGATTTCCGTCTTTGCCGAAATTGGCGTCGTGCTGTTGATGTTCTCCACCGGCCTTGGCACCAACTTAAAAGAGCTGCTCCGTGCAGGCCCCATCGCCACGCTGGTCGCCTGTGTCGGCGTCTTTGTTCCGCTGGTTGGCGGCACGCTGCTGTACGGCGCATTCTTTGGCCTGGGGGAGATCGGCAGCCCGGAATTTTACCGCGCACTCTTCATCGGTACGATCATGACCGCCACTAGCGTTTCCATCACGGTGGCCACCCTGCAAGAGCTGGGGCAGCTGAAAGGCTTCCTCGGCACCACGATCGTAAGCGCCGCCGTCATTGATGACGTCATCGGTATCGTCGTGCTGACCTGTGTCATCGGTGCCAGTTCCGGCACTGGTACAGGCCTTGGCACGGTGCTCATCAACACGGTGTTGTTCTTCCTCGTTTCCATCGGCGTGGGCGTGATCATCCACTACGTCATGAAATGGCTGGACAAGCGCAACCCCCACACCCAGCGCATCACCATCGTCAGCATCGCGTTCTGCTTTACCATGGCGTATATCGCCGAGCAGTATTTCAGCATTGCCGATATCACCGGTGCCTACATTGCCGGTATCGTGCTGTGCGCCATGGACGATGCCTCCTATGTCGAGCGCCGCGTCGATATCAGCAACTACGTGATTTTTGCCCCTGTGTTCTTCGCCAGTATCGGCCTAAAAACCGATGTCAGCGGCCTGACCCCGGAAATTCTGCTTTTCTGCGTCTTCTTTGTGATTGTCGCATTGTTTACCAAAATTATCGGCTGCGGCTGCGCTGCCAAGATTTGCGGCTTCAATTGGCCTGATTCGCTCAAGGTCGGCATCGGCATGATGACCCGCGGCGAGGTCGCGCTGATCGTCGCCCAGAAGGGCCTGGCCGTCGGCATGGTGGATTCAGTCTACTTCACCGCCGTCATTCTTCTGATCGTCGTGTCCTCTGTTGCAACGCCGATCGCGCTGAAGCTTCTCTTCCACAAATATCCGCCGGTTCCGCATCCGAGCCAGTTAAAACAAGAACAAGCATAAAAAATGGGCCGTTCCCGATTGGGAACGGCCCATTTTTTGTAGTTATCAATAGGATTCATGGCGTACAAAGCCGCCCAGTTCTTCGGTCGTGGTAAGGCCCTGTGCCAGCGCCTTGCTGCGCATAGCCGCGTAAAACTCGGCGTTGGTGGCCTGCCTGTATGGCTCCAGGAAGAAATAGCCAATGCCCAACGTGAACATACAAAGCAGAATCCAGCCGGCAAATGAAAGGCCAAGCACAAAGTAGTGGAACTTTTCGCCGTCCATGATGTCTTTGCTTAGCTGCATTGCGCGGGCGGTCGTCATGTAGGGGTTTTCTGCCAGCAGGTAGGGGACCAGCGCGTAGCAATACTCCCAATAAATACCGGGAACCACAAGAAGAAGTGTGCCTACAAAAATTTTCAGATTCTTCAAGAACTGTACCTTGACCACGTTCATGTACGGCGTGCGGAATACGCTTGTCACCGTAGCAGCAGGGGAAAGTGCCTGGCGGCTCTCCATAAAGTAGCGGTCACGGCCAACTTCCAGCGGAGCCGCCACAAAAATCGACCACAGCAGGGAAGCCAGCACCGCCAGCACGGCAACGATCATCACCGTCATAAGCGCCTGATACGGCAGGCGGTCCAGGTAGTCCACCACCCGGTCATAGGCCGTGTCGCTGCCGGTAACGCTGTCCATCGTGTAACGGGAGCTACCCGTCGACGCGCTGGCACCTCCAACACCGACGAGCCCCAGCACCAAGCAGATCCAAAAGCAGCGCCAATATCGCCCGCTCAGCGCCTGTCTGGCGTTTGTTTTTAACAAGGAACATGTCCACATATTCTAATGTACCTCCGTAGATTTACCTTTATTATAGCAAATATACAGGTAAAAGCAAGGAAAATAGTGAAAAGTACCAGACCCAAGCAGCTGCAAAAAAATAAGCGATAGGTACTAAAGTGAGTACTTAAATGCCAGAAGTACAAAAAGAGCGTAAAAACTTACGTTCCTACGCTCTTTTTGTTGGTGCGGATGAAGGGATTTGAACCCACACTCTTTTAAGGGAACTAGAACCTGAATCTAGCGCGTCTGCCAGTTCCGCCACATCCGCATATTCTGTTATGCCCGTTGCCTGGGCGACGCATATTATTATAGCGGACACAGCTGCGAATGTCAAGCGGTTTTCAGGAAAAAATTGCATTTTTTTCAGAAAAATGCAAGGTGAGAAAAAGCAAAGCCGCAGGTGCTTCCCTGCGGCTTTGTGTAAGCAGTTATTTTTTCCCGGTCAGGAAATCCGGCAGTTGGCGGCCGGTCTTGCGCCATTGGTAGTATTCAGCAGTAGCAGCAAACTCAACGTCACCGGCGGAGTTCAGAGCAGTCTCGACAGAGTCTTGGATAACACCAATGATGAAGCCGACACCAACCACCTGCATAGCAATATCGTTCGAGATGCCAAACAGCGAGCAGGCCATGGGAATCAGCAGCAGCGAGCCGCCCGCCACGCCAGAGGCACCGCAGGCACCCAAAGCAGACATAATGGAAAGTAACACAGCGGCGGGAACAGAAACCTGCATGCCCAGCGTATTGGCTGCGGCCAGCGTCATGATGGTGATGGTAATGGCTGCGCCATCCATGTTGATGGTGGCGCCCAGCGGGATGGACACCGAGTAAACGTCTTTATCCAGGCCAAGTTTTTCGCACAGTGCCATATTTACGGGGATGTTTGCGGCAGAGCTGCGGGTGAAGAAAGCCGTCAAGCCAGACTCACGCAGGCAGCGGAAAACCAGCGGATACGGATTGCAGTGTAGGTAAATAAAGATGATCAGCGGGTTGATGATCAGTGCCATCAGCAGCATCGTGCCCACTAGCAACAGCAGAAGACGGCCATACTGCGTAAAAATGGAAAGGCCGTTGCTGGCAACATTGGTAAACACCAGGCCCATGATGCCGAACGGAGCCAGGTTGATGATCCAGCGCACGATCTGCGAAACGGCATCCGAAGTATCCGACAGAAATTTTTTGGTAGTGTCGTTGCCAATGTTCTTCATGGCCAAGCCGAACAGGCAGGCCCACATCAAAATGCCGATGTAGTTTCCGTTCATGATGGCATTAAGCGGGTTGGAAACGATGTTGGAAAGCAACGTGTGCATAACATCGCCCAGGCCCTGCGGGACGACTTCGGCGGTGGCAGCTTCCGCCAGAACAAGGTTCTGCGGGAACAGCATGCTGGTAACGACAGAGAGCGTGGCGGCGATGAAAGTTGTCAGCATATACAGCCATACGACCGTGCCGAAACGTCGATCCAGTTTGGACGAGCCCTGCGCCAAAGCACTGGCAACGATGACGAAGACCAGAACAGGGGCAACGCCCTTCAGTGCACCAACAAACAGGTTGCCGAGTTCTTCCAGCCAGATGGCCCCCGGGCAAACCAGTGCAAGCACGGCACCAATCACCAGACCGATAGCGATACGCAGGATCAGGCTGGTATCGTTGTACTTTTTTGCAATCGTTTTGACTGCTGAAGTAAATTGATTCATGAAATCCTCTTCCTCTTTTGTTTTTCTCTGGCGGCAGAACCGCCAGGTCCTCAGCAAACCGCCGCACAGCAGAGCTACGGAACGTACCCATTATACAAGGGTGAAAACAGGAAAACAAGAGGGGCTTTGATGTACATACGTTGAATTTGCTCGATTTTCGTCGAACGTACGCTAAAAAGCATGCAAAAAATGTTTTTGAAGAAAATATGATTGTGTATGTACCGCGCACAGCTTCACTGCGTTTAAAACTTTATTTTTTGATGCAGCGCGCTTTTGCAGAAAACTTGCAAGAAGTTATACTTTTTTCTATAAAAACGCTTGACATTCACAGCTGCGTCCGCTATAATAATATGCGTCGCCCGGGCAACGGGCACAACAGAATATGCGGATGTGGCGGAACTGGCAGACGCGCTAGATTCAGGTTCTAGTTCCCTTAAAAGAGTGTGGGTTCAAATCCCTTCATCCGCACCAAAGCCTTGAACAATGTTCAAGGCTTTTTCTTTTATTATTTTAACACAGACAAACACCGGGTAGATGCTGCTTAATCGCATCCACCCGGTAGTCTATTATAATTCAAATATCCTTCGCATCTCTTGCAGATACGCTTCATACCTCTGCCGCATTCCGGCATCGTTCACACTGCCAAAGGCGCGGGTGACTGCGGCTCCGGGGCCGCGGCTGTGGCTTTCGCCAAAGCGGGCAGTTTGCTCGTTGGCGGGGTCGCACCAGTTGTCCCATCCACCGGGGTGCACTTCCTCACTCAATGAGCAGTCCATCCAGTAGCAGGCCGCGTCAGCCCGCCAGGGACGTCCCAGATAGGCCGTGTGCGGCGAGCAGTCTCCGTGCACGGTGCAATCTACAAACAGGTATCCGGGCCGCTCTGGCGGCGTGCTGGGGGCCGTGATATAGCAGGTATGCGTCTTATGGTGCAGCGGTTCAATTTTGCAGTGGTCAAACACCGCGTTCGCGCCGCCAAAGATAAAGTCAATGTTGCCGCGTATACGGCAATCCTGATAATACTGCTCGGTGTTCAGGCGCGGGCTGTCCTGGCGTGGACCGCGGAAGCCGTTCTTCTCGCGTTCCCGCAGGGGGAGCGGCGCGGTAAACAGCGTGTCCTGGTTGCCGTACAGGTTCACACCCTGCATCAGCACGCGGCCAGCGTCGGCGTAAACGGCCAGCGCCTGGCCCACCCGGGCACCGTCACCGGCGGTATTCTGCACGGTAAGGTTCTTTACGACGGCCTTGCCGCCGCCTAAGAACAGCGTCCAGGAGCGGAACGTCCCTGTCTTTTCCTCACCGGGCCACGGGTCACGCCCACCCACACCGGCGGTGAGGATCGTTTTGTCCCGGTCCTCGCCCTCCAGCACATAGTCTGCCAACTCGATAAACGGCCGCTCTGCGTACACGCCGCGTTTCAGATAAAACCGCACGGGTGCCTGCGGGTCAGCCGCGCAGACCTGCACTGCCTCGATCAAGGTGCGGTACATAGCGCTGCCGTCAGTGGCGATCGTCAAAGTTTTTCGTTCTGCCATGGTCAAAAGTAACCTTTCATAAAGGCAATATCACTCGCCGCGCGGGCCGGTACAGCTTCCTCGCGCAGCACGGGCAGCACAGCCTGCGGCAGTTGGTGCAGCATGGCAAAGGCCCCGGCGTAGTCCGTGCGGGATTCTTCTAAGCTGGTCGAAAGCAGGCTGCCGTCCGGCTTAAAGCTCTGCCCCTTAAAATGCACAGCCACGATCTGGTCGCCCCACAGCTCGCCCACCTGGTCCCAGATGGCAGCCTGATGGTCGACGTTGCCAGCATCCACCAGATTGCTCATATCAAAAATCACTTTCAGGTTCGGGCTGCGCAGCGTGTCCAGAATGTGCCGCACAGCAGCAGGGGAGTTCATGCTGTGATACGTCACAGGCTCCACCGCCACCAGCACACCCAGTTCCTCAGCCACAGGCAAAATCTCGGCCAGGCTGCGGCAAAGCAGGTCCTGGGCTTCTTCTCGGGTGGTACCGGCGGGCTGTTTGATCATGTTGGTGGTCTCGGTGCCGATGCACCCGGCCCCCAGCGCCTTGCAGACGGCCAGCTGGCTTTTAAAATCGGCCACATTTTGCAGACGGCTTTCATCGTTGATGGCCAGCTCCACATAGGTACCCAGCACCGCCGTTTTTACATGGTAGGCCGATTGGGCCGTCAGCGTGTCGGCTACCAGCGTATCCGTCACGTCCGCATAGCTTTTTACCGACTGGATGCACTTTTTATAGGCCAACTGCACGGCAGAGAATCCATCCGCCGCCACGTGGCCCAACAGCTCGTCGATCGTGCCTTTTCCGTAATCATGCAAGCGCGCGCCAACAATAAATTCCGGCATAATGTGTCTCCTTACTGCTTTTTCGCCTGTGCGGCCAAAATCTCCGTGTAGGCCAGCAGCAGGGGGCCCACACCTTTGGCGTCGTTCTCTACAACCGGCTCGCTGAAATAGTATGCCAAGCTGCCGTCGCGGTGGGTCGCACCGCCAAGACCCGCCACCAGGCAGATACCGCCCAACTGCAATGCGCCGTCGGGCCCCACGCCCAAATGGCGGTCACAGGTTCCATAAAACGCCTTTTCACCAAAGGCGGCATAGCGCTTGGGCAGGTAGCCCAAACGCACGCCTTTGAGTACTGCATAGGCGAACAAGGCACTGCCGGACGTTTCGAGGTAGTTGCCCTCCACACCAGCCTTGTCGATGACCTGCCAGAACATACCGGTCTCGGCATCCTGGAATTGCAGCATAGCATCCACAGCGTCTTTCAGCATCGCCATAATGGAGCGATACTCATAGTACAGCATTTCGTCCATGCGCTCCAGCACATCCACCATCGCCACCAGGAACCACCCCATGGCGCGCAGCCAGAAGTTGGCGCTGCAACCCGTTTTCGGATTGGCCCAGTACATTTCACGGCTTTCATCGTAGCCGTGGTAGTATAGGCCGGTGGCAGGGTCCTTCATGTATTTCTGGATGTTCATGAACTGCTTGTAGCTGTCAATGCAGCCTTGCATGCCGTTGCAGCGGGTCTCGTACTCCATGTAGAACGGCTGAGCCATGTAGGTGCCGTCCAGCCAGACCTGCCAGGGGTAGATTTTTTTGTGCCAGAAGTTGCCCTCTTTGGTGCGGGGCTGGTTCGCCAGCTGGCCGCGCACCGTTTCGATGGCGTCACGGTAACGCTGCTCGCCGGTCAGATCGTACAGAGTAAACAGGTTCTTACCCTGGTTCACGTTATCGAGGTTGTACTCCTGCGGGTCATAGGTTTTGATCACGCCGTTATCCTTGACAAAGTAGTCCAGGAAATCACGGGAGAAGGTCAGATATTTCTCATCGCCGGTGGTCTTGTACAGGCTCAGACAGGCGGTGATCATACAGCCGTCGATATAGTTCCACTTGTTGGGCTTGCCGCTGCGCACTTTTTCAATGTTCCACAGCGGGGCCTCGGCGGTGCTGCCTGCGATCAGGTAATCCACATAATGGCCCAATGTCGTCAAAATTTCTTCATGCGTCATCGGTCAGTCCTCCTCAAAACTTCCAACGTTGGTCAGCTGCAAGCACTCGCCCTCGTATCCGGTGATTTTTACGTTGTGCAGTTCGATCTTGCGCACGTTCTCGGCGTGGATGCCCACCTTGCAGGAGGCATCGGCCCCGCACATCATCGCGGCCTGGCCAGGCTTAGCGTTTTCGGCAAACGAAATGTTCACATTGCGCATACTCACGCGGTCAATGGGCTGCTCAGGCAGGCCGCTGAACCAACAGCCCGCATACTGAGCGTCGGTCGCCGTGATGTTCTCCATCTCCAGGCTGCCCAGTTTCGGGGTCATCTCGTCCACAGGCAGGGCTTCGTGGGTCTGCACATAGTCGCTGCGGCCGTCGGGGTCGCAGAAATAGAACATGTTGATGACAAACGGCGTAAGCACGCCATCCATGATCACGTTGCGGAACACCAGCCCGTCAATAATGGCGTACTTTCCGCGGCCGCGGCGGGTCTTTACGCGCAGGCCGCGGTCGGTGTGGTCCATCAGGCATTGGGTGACGACGACATTTTTCACGCCGCCGCTCATCTCACTGCCGATGACCAGTCCGCCATGGCCGCGGCTCAGGCAGCAGTTGCGGATGACCACATTCTCGCAGGGGATGTGCAGCTTCATGCCCATGAACAGCTTGCCGGATTTCAGCGCAATGCAGTCATCGCCCACATGCACGTGGTTGCCGATGATGTTGACATTCTTGCAACCCTCCGGGTCGATGCCGTCGGTGTTGGGACTGTGGGAGCTGTTGCGAATGCGGATGTTCAGAATGTCCACATTCTCCGAGTAGGTCGGATGGATGGTCCAGGAATAGCTGTTGCAGACGAGTACACCGTGCAGCACTACGTTTTTGGCATTACTGGTAAAGAACAAACGGGGGCGGTAGGCGATAGTCTTCTTTTTGGGGTTCTGGTACCAGTCGCCGTTCTGCGCGTTGGCGTCGATCGTGCCCTCGCCGGTGATGGCTACATTCTCAGCGTTGATAATGTTGATCAGCGCGGCAAAGCTGTCCAGCGGGTTGCCCTCCCAGGTCGCCAGGTAGTGCTCGGTCTTTTCATCGCAGCAGGGGAGCACGCCGGGCAGAATGGGATACTTTTTGCGGTCGGTGCCGCCAAGCAGGGTGCAGCCTTTCTCAAGGTACAGCGTCATGTTGCTCTGCAAAAACAAGCTCTGGGTGCGGTAGGTGCCTGCGGGCACATAGACCGTGCCGCCTGCCGGGCAGGTGGACAGCGCCGCTTGCAGCTGGGCCGTGTTGTCAGTCTCGCCGTCCGCCACAAGGCCGTAGCGGGAAGCATCGACAAAAAAACTTTCCTTGGCCGTGGTAAATTGCAGCGTTTCGGTCTCGTCGCCGATGGTCACAGCCAGTTCGTAGGCATGATCCGGCTCCAGAGAGAAAAGGGAAAATACGTTTGTATCCCCCTGCAACACCTCGGCACCGTCCAGCAGCACCGTGTAGGGTGCCGGGGCACGGTAGCATGTATCGTTGGAAAGTTCAAACATCGCACTGCGTGCAAGCGAACGTACAAGCGTGATTTTCATGTTGGGACCCCCATAAATATAAAAGATGTTTGAAATGCAGCAAAATTTGTGCTATTCTTAAAGAAACAACTCCAAAAATATCCGCAGAGACGAGGTGTCGGCATGGTTTCCGAGTATACCTATTCCCCCCATGTGGACTTTTTCATTGATCACGTTGACCGGGACACCGGCTACGAGATGCCCAGCTTCCACATTCACCACAAATACGAGATCTATTACGAGATCGAGGGCACGCGCCGCTATTTTATTGAGGACGCAGCCTACATCGTAAACGCTGGCAGCGTTGTGCTGATCGGCGAAAATCAGATCCACAAAACAGCCTCGGTGGGGGATACCCCTTCGAGCCGCATCGTCATGAATTTCAGCGGCGAATATCTGGGCAAGCTGGTCGAGCTGTTCCCGGATGTGGATTTCTTCTCGTTCTTGAGTGAGGAGCATAACCATCTGCTTTCCAACATCACGGTCAAGCAGCAGAACCACATCCACTCGATGCTGCAACAGCTGCTGACGCTACAGGAAGAAACTACGCCCGAGAGCGACGCCATCCGCAAGATGCTGCTGGCCACGCTGCTGCTGGAGCTGAAAGAGATGTGCAAGCAGCAGCAGGTGCAGGGCGGGGAAAACGGCCGCGTCAGCAACCATATCGTGGACCAGATCCAGGCCTATATTGCCGAGCATTACGCCGAAAAACTGACCCTGACCGGCATTGCCAGCCAGTTCTACATCAGCCCGTACTACCTCAGCCGGTTGTTCAAGAAGTCGATCAACCTGAGCCTGATCGAGTATATCAACGGCGTGCGCATCAAAGCCGCGCAAAATCTGATCGAGAAATCGAACGAGAGCATCTCCGATATTGCCGAAAAGACCGGTTTCCTGACCACCGCGCATTTCCGCCGCGTGTTCAAGGATGCCACCGGGCTTTCGCCGCAGCAGTACCGGCAATACTACAAACGGGTAAACAAGTAAATTTCAGCGCCGTTCCTTATTTATAAGGGGCGGCCTTTTTTATTGGTAAACTTCCGTGCCGGGCGGCAGGGAAGGAATTTTCAAAATAAAAGCTGCCCCGCACCCCATCGCTGTGGTACGGGGCAGCCGTGGTTCAGGTCACTGATAAAAAGGAGATCTTTTACAAAATCAGCCCTTGACTGCGCCAGCGGAGATACCGTCGATGAAGGCATCCTGTGCGCAGAAGAATACGACCAGCTGCGGGATGATAGAGATCAGGGAGAGCGCCAGAATACGGTTCCAGTTGAAGCCGTTATCGGCGTCCATGGACAGCTTGACGAAGATGGACATCGGGTATTTGCTGGGGGTCTGCACGTAAAGAAGGGGACCCATGTAGTCGTTGCAGCTCCACATGAACTGGAACAGCGCGCAGGCTACCAGAGAGGGGCTCAGCATCGGGCAGATGATCTTGTACAGGATCTTGACCGGGCCGCAGCCGTCGATGGCGGCAGCCTCATCCAGATCGTGGGGGATGCTGCGCATAAACTGAACCAGCTGGTAAACGAAGTAGGTCTCGGTCGCAAACAGGGTAGGCACCCACAGGGGCAGGTACAGCGGGCTGTTGATCCAGCCGAAGGTGTTGTACATCAAGTACTGGGGCACGTTCAGAACAACTTGGGGCAAGAACAGGGTGGAGATCATGATGCCGAACAGGAAGTCACGGCCCTTGAACTGGAAGCGGCTGAAGCCATACGCTGCGATGACCGATGAGATCACCGTAAAGATGACCTTGGGCAGCACGAAGCTGTAGGTGTTCACAAATGCTTTCCAGATGCTGATATCGCCGCCGTAGTTTTGGGTAACAGCGTCAATGTAGCCCTGCAAGGTTGGGTTCTTGGTGATAAAGCCGATGCCGGAGAAGATCTCGGCGTTGGTCTTAAAGGTCGCGCCGACCATCCAGACCAGCGGGTAGATCATGATAATGCCAACCAGAATCAGTACAAAATACTGGAAGAAACGGCCAATCTTATGGGCAGTAGAAATTTTCATTTGTCGTTTCCTCCTTAGTCAGCGTAATAGACCCAGTGCTTCTGGCTGCTGAAAGCGATGATTGTCAGCAGGGCAACCGCCACGAACATGACCCATGCCAGGGCGCAGGCCATGCCCATTTCGTTGACCTTGAAGGCGTAGTTATAAACCAGCAGCGAGACCAGGGTAGTAGCGTTGCGCGGGCCGCCTTGGGTAATGATGTAGGGGCCGTTGAATTCCTGGAAAGCCTGTGCAATCTGGGTAACCAGGTTGTAGAAGATAACGGGGGTGATCATCGGCACGGTGATAGAGAAGAACTGGCGGGTCTTGGAAGCACCGTCGATGGTAGCGGCCTCGTACAGATCAGCAGGCACGCCTTTCAGCGCAGCCAGGAACAGCACCATGGCGGAACCGAACTGCCACACACGCAGCAGGCAGATGACGAACAGGGCCCAGCCCTTATCAGCCAGCCAGTCAGGACCGGCAATGCCGAAGATGCCCAGGATGGTGTTGACAACGCCGGTGTCTTTGAACAGGGCGCGCCACAGAACGGCAATGGCAACAGAGCCGCCCAAGATCGAGGGGATGTAGTAGACCGTACGGAACAGGTTCACAAACTTGATCTTGAAGTTCAGGATGTAAGCGATGAACAAAGCAAAAACCAGCTTGAGGGGCACAGTCATGAAAGCGTACTTCACAGTAGTCAGCAAGGACGAAACTGTCTTGCGGTTGGTGAAGATCTCCACATAGTTCATGATGCCGTACTGACTGATACCTTTGAAGAAGTTCATATCAGTAAAGCTGTAGAACAGGGAGCTGGCGAACGGATAGGCTTTAAAAATCAGGAAACCCAGGATCCAGGGAATCAGGAAGAACAAGCCGGTGTTTTCGTCGCACCACCTTTTAAAGGGTGTGCGCCGGTACGTTTTGGTGGCAGGTGCGCTCATCCAAAAACCTCCTTTACAGGGGCAGCAGGGGCTGCGATTGCGTTTTTACAAAAGGAGTCGGCCCTGCCATATACGGGGTCGGAGCCGACTTTATACTTTATTCAGTAGGGAATCAGACAGCAGCCAGAACTTCGGAAACGCCATCCAGCAGGATCTCGGCAGCTTCTTCAGCAGTGTACTCGCCGTAGCTGTAGCCATCGAACACGTCGGTGTAAACGCCATCGGTGGTGTCCTTCAGCTTACTGGACTCGAAGTAGGGATCCAGAGGCATGTCAACGAAAGCCAGGACCTTGGTGTTGGCCTCGAGAACCAGAGGCTTGACAGCATCAGCAGCCTGAGCAGCAGCCAGACCGGCAGCAGAAGCGGGGATACCGCACTCAGAACCCATGATAGCAGCACCTTCGCCGTTCCAAAGGAAGTCGATCAGGGCAGCAGCCTCAACAGGATGCTGGCAGGAAGTGGTGATAGCCATACCCATGGAAACCTTGGAGAAACCACCGTTGGCCTTGTCGCCGAACTTGATCTCTTCGCCGACGGTGAAGCCAGAGTTGTCGGCCAGGGCACCCTGGTACTTGTTAGCGGAGGAGTCCCACTCAAAGATACCGGCATACTTGCCGTCGATCCACTCCTGGGACTTATCGATGGAGTCGAAACCAGCAGCGATCATGCTGGGACGGGTGGGGATGACATGGTTATCTTCCAAGCTCTGGATGAAGTTGAGGCCGTCAACGATTTCTTCCTCGGTGTACTGGCATTCGTTGTTCTCAACCCATGCCTTGCCGTACTTGGACTCGAGGTAGAAGGTCATCAGGATCATACGGTCATACTGGCCGATTGCGAGGGGATAGTAGTCATCGCCCAGTTTCTCCTGGAAGGCCTTGCCAGCGGCGATCAGATCATCGTAGGTGGTGGGCACTTCTTCAATACCAGCCTCTTTAAAGGTGTTCATGTTCCAGTAGAAGATACGACCGGTCATCGAGATGGGCACAGCCTGCAAAGAGTCAGCCACGATGCAGGCATCTTTGGCAGCGTCAGTCCACTGGGTCAGGTCAATAACATCGCTGTAGTCGCGCAGGTCGACGAACTTCTCGCCCGTCGGGCTGTACTGATACAGCCAGTTCCAGTTGACCTGCATCACGTCAGCGCCCTGGTTAGCGGCCAGTGCGGTGGACTGGGCTTCTTCCCAGCCGGACCATGCGCCGTAAGTAGCAGAGACCTTGATGTTGGGGTACTTGGCCTGGAAAGCCTCCAGAGCCTTCTGGTAAGCCTCGTGGCGGGAGTCGCCGCCCCACCAGCTGATGGTCAGCTCAATAGGATCGGTGGTGTTGATCTCATGAGCCTCGCTGGCGGTGGCTTCCTCAGTAGAAGCCGCAGTGGATTCAGCAGTGGAAGCAGCCTCGCTGGTGGCAGCAGAGCTGGAAGCAGCGCCACCGCAGCCTGCCAGCAGAGTGGCGGTCATGGCACCGGCGAGAGCAAGAGAAATTGCCTTCTTCATGTTTTTATCCTCCTAAAAACTGTGCGATATTTTTAAGCATAGTTGTGTACGGAGCACCGCACCACAACATCTGCCTTTCGCTTGCCTATATGATAGCAAAATACAACCACAAAATAAATAGCCTAATTGGTACGTTCTGCAAAAAAGCGCATGTATTTTGCGCTTCTGAAAGTATTGAAATTGATGTATCCGTCAGAATATACGAACTAAGTCAACGTGATTTGTGCACTTTGCTGGGTTGTTTTTCTTTTTTGCTGGGCCATTCTTGCGATAAATTCTACCCGTGTTTTCCAAAATCTAGCGTAAATCAATATCTTTTAGGCGTTTGTTACCTTTTTTGTCATTTAAAAGCAAATTTTGCACTATCCGTAAGTCCTACATGCAAAAAAACGTGTGTTTTCCCTGCAAAAACGCACAAAAATTGCCGCCCCAGTACGTTTTCGCACCAAAAGCGGCATTTTTTGTTGTTTCAGTTCCTTTTGTGCTTACGCTTTGGGGTGGCGCTTCAAAAATGCGCGGTATTCGCGGTACCAGCACTGCGGGCACAGACTCTGGTACTCCACATCGTCCACCGTGTCAATGGCCACCTGGGCCCCCTCGAACACATACTCACCGTTGACCTTGCGCCCGTTGCAGATGGCTTTGCGGCCGCAGGCGCAGATGGTTTTCAATTCTTCGATCGTATGCGCCAGTTCCAGCAGGCGGGTAGAGCCGGGGAAACCACGCATCATAAAGTCAGCACGCAGGCCATAGCAGATGACCGGGATGCCCAGATCCACCGTGACCAAAAACAGCTGTTCGGCCTGTTCCGGCGTGAAGAACTGGCTCTCATCGCACAGCACGCAGGCCGCCGGGGTACCGTGGGCCGCTGTATCCTCACGCACAAGCTCGACCACATTCATTTCCGGGGTGACAAGCCGGTCTACTTTACAGCTGATACCTAGCCGTGAAACGATGGAATCCTGCCCCTTGGTATCCACAGCCGGTTTCAGGATCAGCACCCGCATACCGCGTTCTTTATAATTGTATGCCACCTGCATCAAGGCCGTGGTCTTGCCGCTGTTCATAGCGCCGTAGCGGAAATATAACTTTGCCATAATCGCCTTACCCTTACTCTTTATTGCGCAGGCGGTAGCCCAGGCTCATCAGGCTGTCGCCCAGGTGGACGTTCTCGACCGTGACCTCCGGATACTCGACCGACAGATCATAATGGCTGAAATTCCAGAATCCCTGGATGCCGTGGGCTACCAGCTCGCCGGAAAGTTCCACCGCGCTCTGACGGGGGACACAAAGCACGGCCACCGTGGGGTGATGCTCAGCGCAGAAAGCTTCCAGCTCGCTCAGCGGGTAGATCGGCGCGCCGCCCATTTCCTTACCGCACAGGTCCGGGTTGATATCAAACACACCAATCAGCTTGTAACCGTTGGTATCGCGGCTGATAAAACTGGACACTGCCGAGCCCAGACGACCGGCACCGATCAGAATCGTGGGCAGCTTTTCGCCATCGCCGAACAGCAGATTTCCGATCTCGGCGCGCAGCACATCCACTTTATAGCCAATGCCCTGTTGGCCGAACCCGCCGAAGCAGTTGAAGTCCTGGCGGACCTGGCTGGCGGTCGTGCCCATCATATGGGCCAGTTCACTGGAAGAGATTTTCTCCTTGCCGTCTGCCGACAAAGTCGTCAGGTATCGGTAATACTTCGGGAGACGTTTGATGACGGGTAGAGATACTTTGTTTTGAATCGCCATGATACTTACCTCACAATACCCAGGTCGCAAAGCCCGGGAAGAATCTCCATTGCTAAATTTATAACTTATTATAAAATGTGTGCCCCAAATTGTCAATTTTTTATCTAAGTCTTTTGCAATTTCTATACAACCTGTGCAGGATAGAGCAATATATTTTCGTTTTCATAGGTTTTACCGCTTGTTTACACAAAACCATGTATTTTTTGCGTTTTTCTGCCCGCATAGTTGCCGCGTGCCCTGTGCATACTAAGCCGGAAAAGGGGGCATTTTTATGGAACCTACTGCAAAAAAGGCCAAATCACATACAAAACTCAACCCGACGGAAAGCGCCGCACTCAAGCGGCTGGAGCATGACCTCATCACAGACAGCGGCACTATCCCCGCCACCAAGGGCCGCCACGCTATCCACTGCCTGACCGTAATCGGCACCATTGAAGGGCACACGCTAGCCTCTGACGCCCAGAAAACGACAAAATATGAGCATGTCATCCCGCAGCTGGTCGATATCGAGGAGGATCCAGAAATTGAAGGTTTGCTGGTCATATTAAATACGGTAGGCGGCGATGTTGAAGCCGGGCTTGCCCTGGCCGAGCTGATTGCCGGGGTCAACAAACCCAGCGCCACGCTGGTACTGGGCGGCGGGCATTCCATCGGTATCCCGCTGGCAGTATCGGCCCGGCGCAGCTTTATTGTGCCCACTGCCACCATGACAGTGCATCCGGTGCGCCACTCCGGCATGGTATTGGGCGTGCCGCAGACCCTGCGGTATTTTGAGCAGATGCAGGAGCGCATCGTCGGTTTTGTGGTCGGGCATTCCAAAATCACAGCCCGCCGTTTTACTGCGTTGATGCACAACACCGGCGAGCTTGTCATGGACATGGGCACTGTACTGGATGGCCGCCAAGCCGTCGAAGAGGGCCTGATCGACGAGCTCGGCGGCCTGGGCGACGCACTGCGCTATTTATATAAAGAAATCGAAGCAGGCCGTTAAGGCAGCATTTTCCCGCTTTTGTGCCATCTACCAAAAGGGCAGGGGATATCCTGCCTGCGGATTTGGCATTTACAAGCCCCGCTCTTCGTGATAAAATATTAAGGAATGTTCGCATGGGCTGACTTTTCAGCCCGGTTTAAGATAGAATTTCCTTTTAGAATAGTGGGGTAGTAAGAAACATGGCGCAGTCTCGTTCCGGGAAAAGCTCCGGCAACAAAAACCGTTCCTCACCCTCTTCCAAAAACAAGAGCCGCTCTTCTTCGAGCCGCTCTTCTACAACCTATCGGGCTTCGTCCGGCAAGTCGTCTGGCAAAAGCTCGTCCCACAGCAAAGCGCAGGCTTCCCGCCGTGCGCAGCGCCGCGCCGAAACACCCAACCTGGCACGCAGCATTTTGCTGGCCGGGTTAGGTTTGCTGTGTGTTGCCATGGTGCTGGTGCCCGGCCAAAATATGTGGAAGACCCTGCGCGGCGGGCTTTTTGGCATTTTCGGCGTCATGACCTATCTGGTCGGGCCGTTTTTGCTGTACCTCGCGTATCTGCTGGCGTCCGGCTACCGTGTCACGCTGTTTGCGGGTAAAGTCGTGCTGATGAGTGTGCTGTGCGCCGGTGTGCCGGTGATCTTCTCGAACGTATCGCTCAACGACGCCAACCCCTGGCAGATGATTAAGATGCTGTTTGCCCGTGGCCAGACCAATTTCTGGGAGGGCGGCGTCTGGGGTACCCCGGTCGGCGGCACGCTGCTGGCGCTATTCGGTCGCCCGGCGTCCAATGTCATTATGCTGCTGGTATTCTTGCTGGGGCTGATGTTCTTTTTTGCCATCACCCCGGCCGACGTTGTGCTGTTTGCTGAGGGGCAGTATCAGAAACTTCAGCAGGCGCGGCAGGAGCGTGCCGAGGAAGAAACTGCCTACGACACCCAACTGTTTGCCCAGGGGGCGGAGGAAGAGCCCATTGAAAACCTGACCGCTCCGATGCCGGACAACCGTCCGCACCACCCGGCCTACGATGTCATCGCAGATACCGGGCGCATCCCGGTGCAGCCTATACAGCAGCCCGTGTCGCAGGCCGCACCCGCGCCCCAGCCGGTACAGCCCGCGGCCCCGGTTTCGCAGCCTGCGGCCAGCACGCCGACTATCCCGGGTTACACCCCGCCACCCACTTATGCCGCCTACGCTGCTGCGGCAGGGTACACCCCGGCCACCTACGGTTCTTCTTCCGCTGCGGCTGAGCCGCGTGCGTCTTTTGATGTCGACCTTGGCCCTGAGACAACTTCTTCTGCCGCCAAGACAGCGCTGGAGCACGACCCGCTCGAGCCGGTCAACATCGGCCCCGGCGGCACATTTGGCATGGACCCGCTGTCCCATCTTTCGGATACTGACCACTACCACATGCCCCTAGCCGAGCAGCAACCCACTGCCCAGCCTGCCGCCGATGATTTTGAACTGAAGCTGGACGGCACTGCCGATGCCGCCCCCGAGGAAGCTGCCGGGGACGAGTTGGACAGCCTGATCAGTCGTGCCGTCAGCGGCCACGCGCCGTATTACGGCGAGCAGGACGTCAGCTCTGAAACCACGCTGGATCTGCCCGAAGAATTTTCTGTTTCTCTGGCCCCAGAGCCGTCCTTTGATACCCCGCTTGTGCCGGTTGGGGACGACGCGTCCGCCGCTGCGCCCACGGATACCACAGACACCGGCGCTGACACATATCCCCAGGCACCCACTGCTTCTACTGCGGCTGAAGCCCCTGCCATCCCGACGATCGGCGGCAGCTTTTCCATTAACGAGGCCGTCAGTGATGCCTGGAACAGCGGCCGTCCCATCTCCGATGTGCTGAACGTCCAGTCTGTGGCCCCATCTGCCGCGCCCGCCGTAGCCATTGCCGCAAAGCCCCAGCTGCCTACCGGCACTGAGAGCTCGTTTGTGGTCCCGCAGCGCGGCGAAGCCGCCCACTTGCAGGTCAGCACCAGCGTGGGCAACTCGGCTTCCGCTCCCATCAGTTCACCGCCGTCTGCCGCCAAAGCTGACCCCAACGCCATGAACCTGGCCGCAATGCAGGCGGAGCCGACCGAGCCGTACTGCTACCCCTCGCTGAACCTTTTCAACGCGACCCGCCCCGACGATGAGGCTGGTGCCGCCCGCGAGATGAAGAAAAACGCTGACATTCTGGTCAACACGCTGGATAGTTTCGGTGTCAAGACTACGATGCTGGATATCTGCCGTGGCCCGTCCGTTACCCGGTACGAGTTGCAGCCCCAGGCCGGCATCAAGGTCAGCCGCATCACCAGCCTGGCCGATGATATTGCTCTGAATCTTGCCACCGCTGGTGTGCGTATCGAAGCCCCCATCCCAGGCAAGCCCGCTGTCGGCATTGAGGTGCCCAATAAGATTCGTTCCACCGTCAATATTCGTGCGGTGTTTGAGTCGCAGAATTACATCAATATGCGTAGTCCGCTGACGATGGCCCTCGGCAAAGATATCGCCGGTGCGGCCCAGGTCGCTGACCTGTGCAAGATGCCCCACCTGCTGATTGCCGGTTCTACCGGCAGTGGTAAATCTGTCTGCGTCAACTCCATCATCATCAGCTTTTTGTTCCGTTCCAGCCCTGAGGATGTCAAACTCATCCTCATCGACCCCAAGGTCGTTGAATTGGCAGAATACAACGGCATCCCGCATCTGCTGATGCCCGTTGTCACCGAGCCGCGCAAGGCCGCCGGTGCCCTGGGTGCCAGCGTGGCCGAGATGGAGCGCCGCTACAAGCTGTTTGCCGAGAATAACGTCCGCGAGATCAAGGCCTACAACAAGTTGGCCGCCCAGGCCGGACTGGAGCATCTGCCGTATATCGCCATCGTCATTGACGAGCTGGCCGATCTGATGATGGTCGCCGGTAAAGAGGTCGAGGATTACATCTGCCGTATCGCGCAGAAAGCCCGTGCCGCCGGCATTCATTTGATTGTCGCCACCCAGCGTCCCAGCGTTGACGTTATCACCGGCCTGATCAAAGCCAACATTCCCAGCCGTATCGCGTTTGCGGTTTCCAGCCAGATCGACTCCCGCACCATTCTGGATGCTTCTGGCGCCGAAAAGCTGCTTGGCTATGGCGATATGCTGTTTTTGCCGGTCGGTGCTTCCAAGCCTGTGCGTGTGCAGGGCACCTTTGTCACTGACGAAGAAATCGGCGCTGTATTGAGCTTTATCAAGTCCACCTCCTCCACCCAGTACGATGAAGAGATGATTGCCGAGATGGAGCGCCGCGCCGTTGCCGAAAAAGGCAGCAAGAAGGGCGGCGACGATGACGGCGAGGCAGGCGGTGCGCTTGACCCCATGTTTGAGCAAGCCGTCGAATGTGTCATTGATGCCGGGCAGGCCAGCACCAGCCTGTTGCAGCGCCGCTGCAAGCTGGGCTATGCCCGCGCCGCGCGCATCATGGACCAGATGGAACAGGAAAAAATCATCGGTCCCTACGAGGGTGCCAAGCCCCGCTCGGTCCTTGTCAGCAAGACCCAGTGGGAAGAGCGCAAGCTGAATGGCCAGTATGATGAAGCCTAACCATGCGCCCCGCAGGCGCCGCTTTCCCTGGTGCATTGCCCTGCTGCCGTTCGTTTTGCTGTTAGCCATCGCTTCATTTGTGGTTGAGTCCCGCAGCGGCTGGGCAGATTTATACCGCGCCGCCGGGATCTCTCTGGACGGACCGGACGCCGCGCTACTTGCCCAGTCGCCGACCACCGTCACAGTGCTGGACATCGGGCAGGGTGATGCGGTGCTGTTGGGCCAGGATGGTGAATACTGTCTGATCGACACCGGACCATCCGATGCCAAAGATGATCTTGTCCGCGATTTGCAGCTGGCCGGTATCGCAAAGCTGGACTATCTGGTGCTGACCCACCCGCACGCCGACCATACCGGTGGTGCCAAGGAAGTCTTGCGCAATTTCAGTGTCGGACAGCTGCTTATCCCGCCCTGGGACGCTGAAGCCAGCGGCGAAACGGCCGACTGGCCGCGCGGGCTTTTCGAACTGGCCGAGCAGCAGGGAACTGCCGTCACCGTGGCTGAGGATGGCGCGGTGTATTCTTTGGGCAGCGGCACACTGACCATTTTGCAAGGCGGAGAATCTGAGTTGTATAACACTGACGATTCATCCGCCCACGTCAACAACGCTTCGCTTTGCACAATGTTTGAGGCGGGCAGTTTCCGCTATCTCTCCACTGGTGACGCAGAGGCCCAGGCCGAGCAGCGCCTGGTGGATCGTTATGGCAAGGCCCTGCATGCCACAGTGTTCAAAGCTGGGCACCATGGCTCGTCCACATCCAGCACCGATGCATTGTTACAGGTCGTGCAGCCGCAGGCCGCCGCCATCAGCTGCGGGCTGAATAATGACTACGGGCATCCCCACGCCCGCGCCTTGCAGCGCCTTACCGCTGCCGGGGCTGATATTTACCGCACAGACACCATGGGCACCATCACCTTTACCTATCAAAACGATACCCTTACCGCAGCCGCCACCGACACGCTGGATGCCGCTGCATAAAGCCGTACAAAACATAAAGGAGCCTACCATGACGATCACGGAAAAATTCCAGAACAAGCGTTGTGTCTTTTCCATCGAGTGCTTTCCCCCGAAGCAGACCACCCAGATGGACAAGATGAAAACCACCTTGCAGTCCATGCGCGCACTGAACCCGGATTTTATCAGCGTCACCTTTGGTGCAGGCGGCTCTGCCGGTGGTGTTTCTACCGTCGAAGTGGCCGATTACATCCAGCACGAGGTCGGCGTGCCCGCCCTGGCCCACCTGATCTGCATGGGCAACGACCAGGCCCGTGCCGCCCGCATTCTGGACGAGCTGGAACAGGCCGGTGTGCGTGATGTGCTGGCCCTGCGCGGCGACCGCACCCCGACCCGCCCCGAAAGCCCGGATTTCAATCACGCCAGCGACCTGACCGCCTTTATCAAATGGAAAAAGCCCTGCTTTTCGGTTCACGGTGCCTGCTATCCCGAGGGCCACCCCGAAGCCGACACCTTGCAGCAGGATGTGGAAAACCTGCGTATCAAGCAGGCCAACGGTGCCGAGCATCTGCTGACCCAGCTGTTCTTCGATAACATGCACTTTTATCGTTTTCTGAACCTAGCCCGCCGCGCCGGGGTAACGCTGCCGGTCTCTGCCGGTGTTATGCCCATCGTCAAGCGCAGCCAGATCGAGCGCACCGTCGCGCTTTCTTCCGCCAGTTTGCCGTCTGAGTTTACTCGCATGATTTCCCGCTGGCAGGACGACCCGGATTCTCTCTACGAGGCCGGTATCGAGTACGCTGTCAAACAGCTGCGCGATCTGATCGAGGGCGGTGCCGACGGCGTGCACCTCTACGCCATGAATGACGCCAATGTGGCCGCCAAGGTCTACGACGGAATCAGGGACCTGCTGTAATGGAGCGCGCAAAGCCCACTGCCATTGACCGCGCCACGGCCCTGCGTTATATGGGTGCGTCCGGCTGGCAGCCGGACGATGCCACCACTGCGCTGCTCGACCGTGCCGAAAAGATGATCTTGTCCGCTGCCACCCCGAGGGCCGCTGTGCGGCGGCTCCCGCGCGGGGTGTTCCCGCCGCCGGAGCTGGACTGCGGTGCCGATTTAACGCGCCACCTGCAGGGTTGCAATGCCGTGCTGCTGATGGCCGCCACGCTGGGCTCGCAGGTCGACTCACTGCTGCGGCGGCTGGAACTGACCGACATTGCCACAGCTGCGGCTGCGGACGCCTTATCCTCGGTTCTGCTGGAGCAGGTCTGTGATGAACTCGAAGCCGAATGGCGCAGCCATTTTGCCGCCGAGCATCTTTACTTAACGGGCCGCTATGCCCCCGGCTACGGGGACTGCCCGCTGGAACTCAACGACGAGCTTTGCCTGGCCGTGGATACTGTGCGCGGCTGCGGCCTTGCGGTCACGCCGCAGCATCTGCTGGCACCGCGCAAAAGCACCACTGCCATTTTAGGCATTGCCGATCACCCCGTGACCGGCACCCTGGCAGGCTGTACCACCTGCCATCTGCGGGAGACTTGCAGCTTCCGCAAGCAGGGCACGACCTGCTTTGCCAAATAACCAATGTTTTGGGGGAGTTATCTGTGCAGATTCAAGAAGTATTTGACCGCCGCCGCTTTGTCTTTCTCGATGGCGGCATGGGCACCCAGCTGCAGCAGCGCGGCTTGCAGCCCGGCCAAAAGCCGGAACTGGCCGCACTGGAAATGCCGGATGTGCTGACGGCCATCCACCGCGACTATGCCGCAGCCGGGGCTGATATCCTGTTGGCCAACACCTTTGGTGCCAACGCCAAAAAGCTGGCAGGCTGCGGCCACAGTGTGGAGGAAGTCGTTTCGGCATCCATTGCCTGTGCCCGCCGCGCCGGGCAGGAGACCGGTGCGCTGGTCGCGCTGGATATCGGCCCCCTGGGCGAACTGCTGGCCCCCGCCGGAACGCTCGCCTTTGAGGACGCCTACGAAGAATTTGCCCAGATCATCCGTGCCGGGGCTGCTGCCGGGGCCGATCTCGTCTTTTTAGAGACAATGACCGACCTCTACGAGCTGAAAGCCGCCACCCTTGCCGCCAAGGAGAATTGCAGCCTGCCGGTGTTTACCTCGATGAGTTTTGAGAGCCGTGGCCGCACCTTTACCGGCTGCACGGTCGAAAGTTACGCTGTCACCGCTGCCGGGCTGGGTGCAGATGCCATCGGCATCAACTGCTCGCTCGGCCCTGCCGAAATTCTGCCCTTTGCGCAGCGCCTTTGCCGCAGCGTCCCTGCCGGGCTGCCGGTATTCGTCAAGCCCAACGCAGGCCTGCCTAATCCGGACGGCAGCTATAACCTTGATGCCGCCGGTTTTGCCGCGCAGATGCAAGAATATGCCGCTACCGGCATTTCGATGGTCGGTGGCTGCTGCGGCACCACCCCCGCCTACATTGCCAAGCTGAAAGAGACCTTCCGCCCGCTCACCCCGGCACAAAAGATCCCGCTGCGCCGCAGCTGCCTGTGCACCCCCGTCCGCTTTGTGGACGTCACGGGTATCACCGTGGTAGGTGAGCGCATCAACCCCACCGGCAAAAAACGCTTGCAGCAGGCCTTGCGGGATGGGGACAGCTCCTACCCCTGCGCCCAGGCGGTTGCCCAGGCCGAGGCCGGTGCCGAAGTGTTGGATGTCAACGCCGGTCTGCCCGGCATCGACGAGCCTGCCACGCTGGAACGGCTCGTCAAGGATTTGCAGGCTGTCACCGACCTGCCCCTGCAGCTGGATTCTTCCAATCCGCAGGCCCTTGCCCGCGCACTGCGCATTTACAACGGCAAGCCGATCGTCAACTCGGTCAACGGTGAGCAGAGCACACTGGATAAAATTCTGCCGCTGTGCAAGAAGTACGGTGCCGCCGTCGTCGGCCTGGCTCTGGACGAGCACGGTATTCCCGCCACAGCCGAGGGGCGCTTTGCCATCGCACAGCGTATCGTCAAGGCCGCCAATGCCATCGGCATCCCGAACGAGGATATCTACATTGACTGCCTGACCTTGACCGCCAGCGCCCAGCAGGAGGGTGCCGCCCAAACGCTGGAGGCCCTGACCCTCTGCAAAAAGGAGTTGGGTGTGCGCACTGTACTGGGTATTTCCAACATCAGTTTCGGCTTGCCGTGCCGCGGCTATTTAAACACCACCTTTTTGACCATGGCCATGGTGGCAGGGCTTGACCTTGCCATCATGAACCCCAACACACCGGAGATGATGGCCGCCGTCCGTGCCTACCGCGTGCTGACCTCGCAGGACCCGCAAAGTACTGACTATGTCGCCGCTTATGCGGATGTGCAGATCCAGACAAGCCAGGTCAGTAAGTCTGCGCCCGCTGCCGCTGCGCAAGATACCGCCGCCCCGGGTGGCGATGCCTTGTTTGAAGCTGTGCGCCGCGGTTTAAAGACCGAGGCCCGCGCCGCCGCCGAAGCCGCCCTGACGATGCGTGACCCGCTGGACGTTGTCAACACCTCGCTGATCCCGGCGCTGGATGTGGTGGGCGATGGTTTTGAAAAAGGCACCGTTTTTCTGCCGCAGCTGCTGCAAGCCGCCACCGCTGCCCAGGCCGCCTTTGAAGCTATCAAGGCAAAAATCGCCGCTTCCGGCCAGGCACAGGGCAGCAAGGGCAAGATCGTTATCGCCACCGTCAAGGGTGATGTACATGATATCGGCAAGAATATCGTGCGCGTCATTCTCGAAAACTACGGCTACGATGTGCTCGACCTTGGCCGCGATGTGCCGCCCGAGCGCGTTGTCGAAGCCGTGCGCCAGACTGGGGCCAAGCTGGTCGGCCTTTCGGCGTTGATGACCACCACCGTGCCCAACATGCAGGCCACGATTGAAGCTTTGCACGCCGCCAAGCTGGACTGCAAGGTCATGGTCGGCGGCGCAGTGCTGACGCCCAGCTATGCCAAGGATATCGGTGCCGATTACTACTGCAAGGACGCCAAGGCCAGCGCCGACCTTGCCAAGCAGCTTTTGGGCTGAGAAAATACCCCTTGCATTTATCCTGAAAATATTGTACAATACTAAAAGCGGACAGGGCTGAATTGCGCTGTTTCGCGTACAGATGCAGGCCCCGTGCGTGGGCAGCCTGTGAACCATGTCAGGCGGGGAACCGAGCAGCATTAAGCAGCGTTTGCACAGTGCCGCGGCAAGCCTGCATCTGTACGCCAAGCAGCGCAGCCGCGTGCTCTGCCCGCCTTTTTACTGTTCATCCGCAGGGGAGGTGGCTTCAATGTACCGTGCACTGTACCGCAAATGGCGTCCGCAGCGCTTTGCGGATGTTGTCGGCCAGGCACCCATCGTAACAGCCTTGCAAAACCAGATCGCCGCCGGGCGCATCGGCCACGCGTACCTGTTTACCGGCACGCGCGGCACGGGCAAAACCACCTGCGCCAAAATTTTTGCCAAGGCAGTCAACTGCCTGGATCATTCCGGCCCGGACCCCTGCTGCCAGTGCGAAGTGTGCAAGGGCATTGATTCCGGCGCGATCATGGATATTATCGAGATGGACGCCGCGTCCAACAACGGCGTTGACGATATCCGCGATCTGCGCGATGAGGTCGCGTATCTGCCGTCGGTCTGCCGCTACAAGGTCTACATCATCGACGAGGTTCACATGCTTTCCACGCAGGCGTTCAACGCCCTGCTCAAAACCATGGAGGAACCGCCCGAGCATGTTATCTTCATCCTTGCCACCACCGAGGTGCAGAAGGTTCCGGTCACGATCCTAAGCCGCTGCCAGCGCTACGATTTTTCGCGCATCACGGCGGACGATATCGCCGGGCGTCTGCGCTACGTGGCCGAACAGGAAAAGATCGAGCTTGACCCCAACGCCGCCCAACTGATTGGCCGTTTGGCCGATGGTGCCATGCGCGACGCACTGTCGATTCTCGATACCTGCGCCGGTGTGGACAATAAGGTCGATGAGGCCCTTGTCCGCCGCATGGCGGGTGTGACCGACCGCGGCTACTTGTTTGAGATCAGCGATGCCATCGCCGCCCGTGATTCAGTCGCGGCACTCGAAAAAATTGCCGCGCTGCGCCAGCAAAGCGTGGACATGCGCCGCCTTTGCATGGAACTGGCCGGGCATTACCGCAACCTGATGCTTTGCGCCCTGCCGGGCGGCACCTCACTGCTGACAGGTACTTCCCCCGAGGAAGAAGCCGCCTACCTGCAGCGCAAGGATTTCCCGCAGGCCGATGCCATCCGCGCCATCAATGCGTTTGGCTCTGCACTGGAAAAGATGAGCCGCGGCACGGATCAGCGCATTGAACTGGAACTGGCTGTTTTTTCCTTAACGCAGCCCATGGCCGCCCCCCCGGTGCAGGTAGCTGCTGCCAGTCAGCCCGTTGCATTCCCCGCGCCGCAGCCTTTCACCTCGACCCCCGTGGCTGCCCCGGTTGCTGTGCCGCCGGTACAATCCGCAGCGCCTGATTCCGTCGTACCGCCTGTACAGACGGACGACCCGCCGCTGCCGCCTGACCCAGAATTTTTGCAGCCCGAGCTGCCGCCGATTCCGCAACCCACAGCCCCCGCCGCACCTGCTGCACAGCCCGCACCTTGCAGACGGGAGCCGCCCAAAGAAGCCGGGCCGCTGGAGCCGTTCGGTTACTGGCCCGCCGTTCTGGCCGACCTGGAAGAGAACGACGCAATGCTGATCTCTTTTCTGCGCAACACCCGCGCTTATTACGATGGCCGCCGTGTGCTGTTTGAGTGCAGCGATGCGTTCCGTGATTACATCCGCAACAACCGCGAGGTCAGCAAAAAGCTGAAAGAATCCATCTACCGCGTTTCCCACATCCGTTGCAGCATCGGCCCCTACGAGGAGCCTAAAGCTGATGAATCCGGCACCCCTGCGGTTTCCATCGACCAAACGTTGAAAAGTATGCAGGCACTGGGTGTCGATATCAAAATTGAAGATAAATAAGAATTTGGAGGATACCCCATGAAAGCAAGATTGCCCAAAGGCTACGGCCGCCCCGATCCCAACGCCATGATGCGCCAGGTTCAGAAAATGCAGGACGAGATCCGCGCCAAGCAGGAAGAACTGGAAGCCAAAGAGTACACCGGCACCGCCAGCGGTGAGATGGTCACTGTCACCATGACCGGCAAGCACGAGATCACCTCTGTCAAGATCAAGCCCGAAGCCGTCGACCCCGAGGATATCGAGATGCTCGAGGATCTCATCGCGGCTGCTGTCAACAGCGCGGTTGCTGCCGTTGATAAGGAGTCCGAGGAAGAAATGGCCAAGATGACCGGCGGGCTGAACATTCCCGGCCTGGGCTAAGGGGCAACTGTCTATGCCGCAGAATTTAGAGCCGTTGGAAAATCTGGTAGATCAGTTTGCCCGTTTTCCCGGCATCGGCCGCAAAGGCGCTACCCGCATGGCCTACGAGGTCATGGGCATGTCCAACGAGCAGGCCATGGAACTGGCAAAAGCCATTGAGCACGCCAAAAAGGACCTGCACCGCTGCCGCATCTGCCAGGATTACACCGCAGGCGAGATCTGCAAGATCTGCCTTTCCCAAAAGCGCGACCGCAGCGTTATCTGCGTTGTGGAAAGCCCGCGCGATATCAAATCCATCGAGCGCACCCATGAGTATAACGGCCTGTATCACGTGCTGCACGGCCTGATCTCGCCCATGGACGGCATCGGTGCTGAGCAGCTTTGCATCAAGGAACTGCTGGCCCGTTTGAACGATACTGTCAAAGAGGTCATCATGGCCACCAGCCCAACGGTAGAGGGTGAAGCCACCGCCATGTATCTGGCAAAGCTCATCAAGCCGATGGGCATCAAAACCACCCGCCTGGCGTACGGCCTGCCGGTAGGTTCCAGCCTGGAATATGCCGACGAGACTACCCTGTACCGCGCCATGCAGGGCCGCGGTGAGCTGTGACAGGATGTGCTTGACTTTTCTGCATAGACGCGCTATACTTTAAATCCCGCCAGAAAGAAACGAGGTGAGCCCCATGGCAGAGGATAAATCCGGCAAAAAAGTGATTGCCTTAAACCGTGAGGCCCGCCACGAATACTTTGTGGTGGAAGCCCTGGAAACCGGCATTGAACTGGTCGGCACCGAAGTCAAAAGTCTGCGTGCCGGCGGTGCCAACCTGAAAGACTCTTGGGCTGACATCGACGACGGCGAGCTGATTTTAAAGGGTATGCACATCAGCCCGTATGACCACGGCAACATCTTTAACAAAGATCCTCGCCGTCCGCGCCGATTGCTCGCTCATAAAAGCGAGATCCGCCGCTTAGGCCAGCAGATCAAGCTGCAAGGCTATACACTGATCCCGCTTTCGCTCTATTTTAAAAAAGGGCGTGTCAAGGTGGAATTAGGCTTGTGCAAGGGCAAAAAATTGTATGACAAGCGTGCCACTGCTGCCGCACGCGATGCCAAGCGCGATATTGACCGCGCGCTGAAATCCAGATAAAGGCAGCAAAAGGTCTGTTTCAAGCTAACCTTCCCGGTGGGGCATTGCCCCGCCGAATATACGGGGCTGTAAAGGTTTCGACGGGGGGAGAGAGGCGTGAGCAGCGGGCCGTGGCGGTGCACCACGATAAAAGCGCCAATTTAAAATTAACTGACAACGATTATTCTGTTGCCGTCGCTGCCTAATTAGGCGCGACCGTCCTGCCTGCATCAGTACCGTGCAGGGTCAGGGCGTCGATTAGGTACTGAACATGAACGGGCTTGAGCTTGGCCGCCCGTCAGGTATTAACGAAGCTACCAAGGTGTAGTGCGTGTGTGTTCGCCCGCACCAAGGGAAATTCAATAAACATGCTGCGCCCGGAGATACTCTAACTGATTTCTTTTCGGACATGGGTTCGACTCCCATCAGCTCCACCAGAACAATATAATCCGAACCTTGTACCAATTGGTCATGGGTTCGGATTTATTGTTTTAATGGAAGGAATTGAAGACTGGTAATGAAAAAGCCGGGAGGACTGCCGATTATTGCAATCCTCCCGCTTTCTTTATGTAGATGCACAGTCCATTGTTTGTTAGCACCGGTACCATAGCTGTAAACCATTGATAATTCAAAATAAACCGTGCATTAACAAGATTTGTAACGCTTTTACATCGTTTACAGTTTAATGCTTTACAGAATCCCTCCCAATTCCAAAAAGCGTCGCAGATTCGTTGGAATCTACGACGCTTTATATTTATTGCACACTTATTTTATTAATCCATAATCACGCAAGCAGCGGTAGATTCCATCTTGCGTGGCGTCAAACCGTATCCCATGCCCGTGCAACTTGGCGCAGTCCATGGCTAGGTTGCGCGGCCAGTCGGCTGCTTCGATCAGGGTGTCCGCGTTGGGCAGTTGCATGGATTCGGCAAAGGCGCGGGTCGTTGTTACCATATCATATTGGTTCTCGCTGCCGTAGTTGTACACGCCGCCCGGCAGGGCAGTGGCGGGCAGCAGGTTTTCGACAGCCTGCCGCACATAGGTGATGCCTCGGTAGTCCCGGCTGGAGACCCGCACTTTTTCCCCGTACAGCGCAGCTTTTGCCAGGTTCAGCGGCAGGTTGCCACGAATAGGCAGGCCGTAGCCGGGCAGGTCATACATCCAGGTCGCGCGCAGCAGCACAGCATCCGGGCAGACCTCCAAAACGCGCTGCTCCATCTCCAGCTTTTGGCGGCCATAGACATTGGCAGGGGAGAGCGACATTGTTTCCGCCAGCGGCCCGGGCTGCTGTACACCGGCGTAGACCTGATCCGAACTGAATGCAACCAACTTAGCCCCGCATTGCGCGGCGGCGCGGGCCAGCCACAGCGGCAGCTGCACGTTGGCACGGTAGGCTTCCTCCGGGTGGCTTTCAGCATAACCGGTGTCCGATATTGCCGCCGTATGCAGGATGACCTCCGGGTGCATTTCGGTCAGCATCTGCGTCAGTTGTTTCTCCTCAGTGCAGGTGGCCATCCAGCCTTTGGGCGGGGTCAGCACCGTATAGCTGCCTTGCAGTCGCTGGCAGGCCCGCGCGCCCACAAAGCCGCCCGCACCAGTAATAAAAATTCGTTCCATTTTTGCAACCTCACTTTTGTTATTTACCTTGTATTCTACCATATTTTCTTTGTCTGTGGTATAATGGTATCATGAAAATTTTGTATGTGTATCTGGTCCTCATCAACCTTGCGGCGCTGGTTTTGATGGCAGAAGATAAGCGCCGCGCCAAACGCCGCCTGTGGCGTATCCGGGAGCGTACCCTGTTTGCATTGGCCTTGCTGGGTGGCAGTGTGGGAGCCTTTTTGGGCATGTATCTGTTCCATCACAAGACCCGGCACTGGTACTTCGTGGTGGGTATGCCGCTGATTTTGGCCGCTCAGCTGGCGGCAGGGTGTTGGCTGTTGGCGGGCGAATTTGATATTTTTTCGTCAAAGTAGCTTGATAGATAATTAACTTTGTGAAGTATTTTGTCATATTCGCTAATGCCGCACGTATTTTGCCCATTTCCGGCAGCAATCGCACATTTCCTTTGCAAAGGAGATTTTGGGTGCTATAATTATTGTGTAAGTGTTGCGCAGGGATACTCTGCGCGAAAACATGGAGGTAGTTTGTATGTCCATTTTTGAAAATTTTGAGAAGAAATTGCAGGCCGAGCCGAAGTCCATCGTCTTTACTGAGGGCACCGATGCTCGTATCCTGTCCGCCGCCAGCCGCCTGCTGGCTGGCAAGACCCTGAAGGTCATCCTGCTGGGCGAGTCCGAGGCCGTCAAAAAGGCTGCTGCCGACGGCAATTTTGATATCACCGGTGCCGAGATCATTGACCCCACCGCTTACCCTGAGTTTGACGCAATGGTCGCCAAAATGGTTGAGCTGCGCAAGGGCAAAATGACCGACGAGCAGTGCCGCGCCGCTCTGTCCAAGGGCAATTACTTTGGCACCATGCTGGTCAAGATGGGCAAGGCCGACTGCCTGCTGGGCGGTGCCACTTACTCCACCGCTGACACCGTCCGTCCTGCTTTGCAGCTGATCAAGTGCAAGCCCGGTATCAAGTCCGTCAGTTCCTGCTTCATCCTGATGCGCGGCGATGAGAGCATCGCCATGGGCGACTGCGCCATCAACATTGATCCTTCTGAGGACGAGATTGTTGAGTCCACCGTCGAGACCGCTCACACCGCTGAGGTCTTTGGCATTGATCCCCGCGTTGCTCTGCTGTCCTACTCCACCAAGGGTTCCGGCAAGGGTGAGACCGTTGACAAGATGCGCAACGCCACTGCCCGCGTCCAGGAAGCTCATCCTGAGCTGAAGGTCGACGGCGAGTTGCAGTTTGATGCCGCCGTTGCCCCCGAAGTCGGCCAGTTGAAGGCCCCCGGCTCTAAGGTTGCCGGTTACGCCAACACCTTCATCTTCCCCAACATCAATGCTGGCAATATCGGCTACAAGATTGCACAGCGTCTGGGCGGCTTTGAGGCTTACGGCCCCATCCTGCAAGGTCTGAACGCGCCCATCAACGACCTGTCCCGTGGCTGCAATGCCGAGGAAGTCTACAAGATGGCTCTGATCACTGCTGCTCTGATCTGATTTTCTCTTACATAAAGTAAATGTCCCGCCGCACGAAATTGCAAGAGCTCCGTAAAACAGTATTTTGACCTGATAACAAGAAACCCAGAACTGTTGGCTGAATCAGCTACGCAGTTCTGGGTTTTCTGTTGTTCATAAGGGCAAGACTCGCCCCGTGGCCACAAATTTTCAATTCTTTAAAATTTTCTGCCCCTGTGGGGCAACTTCTTGTTGGGGCATGCCTGCCCCAAATTCTGTCGGGAACGAGTACGGCAAACTGGAATTTAACGAACTAACCTCTTTACTCTTTCAACATAATCATCTGCATGATTTATGCTAATATCTCCGTGATAATATCCTTGTAATACTTCAAGTTCACTATTTGGTATTAAATGAACAATTTTAGTTGCTGATTTTTTCATAATAGGTCTTTCTTTACTTCCAACTAATACGAGGGTCTTTGCTTTAGTATGCGATAAAGTGTTTTTTACTTCATAATTAGAATTTGACTTCATAAAAGCAATTAAATTATCTTTTGTAATTTTACAAGTATCTTCATAATATAGAGCAAACAAGCTTTTTTTAAGTTTCAAACTTTTAAATTGTAGTTTTGAAAACCACTTTTTACTTATCAAACAATATGATAAATTAAATATTGGCTCTATCATTTTATAGGTAAAGTCCATTGGAATTACCAAAGCACTTTCAATAATAGCACATTCACATATATTGGGATTTTTAGATAATATTTCCAATAAAATTTGTCCGCCTAATGATAACCCTCCAATTAGTTTTACTTTTCCGTTATAATTTTTATTTATAAAATTTATTATTTCTAGAGCATTTCTTTCAATAGAAGTATAATTTGTATCACTTCCTGAATGTCCATCTAATATAGGAATAACTATGTGAAATTCATTTTCAAGCAAGGATATTTCATCTATATAATTCCACCAAGAAAGGCCTCCACCGTGTAATAAAATTATAATATCATTATTCTTTGATCCATATTCTTTATATTCCATCTTACACCTCTAAATTTCGATTTGCCGGGCTAAGCCGAGTATACCATATTCGCTAATGAAAGAATACCCTTATATGGAAGAACTCGACCGTTTTGCTGCGTACGTACAACCGTCCTACGTACGCACCGATTTGCCCGGAATGCACCTATACAGCCGTTCCCCTTCGGAGTACCCCCTTGGCACACGACTTTGGCACAAAGTCCACTGTGTTATAACTTGCCAGAAGTGTACAGAGCCCTGCTATACAAAAAGCCCCATGCCAACACCTTGACGGTGCAGGCATGGGGCTTGATGCTCTCCCGACTCAACCGGGGACTCGTAACCAACCCTGACAGGCAGTTGCCGTGCCATTTCTCGAAAACTATTTTACGAACGCCTAGCTATTATACGGCGGGATTTTTTATGTCTCAGCTATCAATAATGCAGCTGGTCAGCGTTCAGTTTTTCAAGCACCGGCAGCATGGCAACGGCTTCCGCTCTGGCGGCAATGGGGTCCATCATCAGATAGTTTCCGCATTCTACCGCCGAAGCACCGGGGATCTCGCCCTCGTACTCGGTCATCCAGATAAAGGCGTTGCGGGTCAGGTCCAGTGCTTCAGCCGGGGTCAGGCCGGTCGTCAGCAGGTAAAAGCCGGTCAGGCAGCCCATCGGGCCGACATAGACCACGCCGCCGCTGTACTTGCTGTTGCGGGCATAGGTCGCAAACAGGTGTTCCAGCGTGTGGGCGGCAGCGGGGGAAAGATAGCTGCCCTTATTGGGCTGCTTCATGCGGATATCCCAGGTCAAAATCTCACCGTTCGCACCGTCCTGACGGGAAAGGTACATGCCCGGCTGCAATTTGGTGTGATCCACGCAGAAACTTGCAATGCGTTCCATCGTGTGCTCCTTAGTCAGCCATCAGCTGGACAGTACCGCGGATGCAGTCCATCGAGATGACCATACCGTCCTTCAGGGTGCGGGTAGCGTTGGTAGCGCCCACGATAACAGCCTTGTTCAAGGTCAGGCCGACGATAGCGGAATGGCTGTTGGCACCGGCTTCCTCGGTGATGACACCGGCGGCCTCGCGGATGAACGGCAGCTCATCGTTGGTGGTGAAAGGCACAACCAGGATCTGACCGGGCTTGAACTTCTTAGCAGCCTCGGCTGCGCTGCGGCAGACGCAGACTTCACCCTTAGCGTTGCGGTTGCCGATACCAACGCCAGCCAGCAGGCTGTCGCCGACCATGTGGACCTTGATCATGTTGGTGGTACCGGAAACGCCAACCGGAACACCGGCGGTGACAACGACCAGATCGCCGTCCTGGATCAGACCAGCGTTCTTGGCATTTTCAACCGACATGCTGATCAGCTCGTCGGTAGAGTGGGCATAGTCCATCAGCAAGGGAGTCACGCCGCGGTAGACGTTCAGCTGGCGGCGGGTGGTCTCATCCAGCACGCAGGCAATGATCTGGGCATCCGGACGGAAGCGGCTCAGCAGGCGGGCGGTCTCGCCGCTCTTGGAAGCAGTGATAATGGCGGTAGCACCAATATCGTTGGCGGTGGTGCAGGCGGCATGGCCCACAGCGGCGCTCACAGACAGACGGCTGTTCTCGCCGCGGGTATGATGAACCAGAGAATCGAAGTTGGAGTCAGCCTCGGTAGCCTCGGCAATGGTGGCCATGGCCTTCAGGGCTTCGACCGGGTACTTGCCAGCGGCGGTCTCGCCGGACAGCATGACAGCGCCGGTACCATCGTAAATAGCGTTGGCAACGTCGGTGATCTCGGCGCGGGTTGGGCGCGGGTTCACGATCATGGAATCCAGCATCTGGGTCGCGGTGATGCAGATCTTACCGGCGCTCATGGCGCGGTCGATCAGGTTCTTCTGGATGGAAGGAATCTCGGCGAAGTCGATCTCAACGCCCATATCACCACGAGCAACCATGATGCCGTCGGCCACAGTCAGGATCTCGTCGATGTTATCGATACCTTCCTGGTTCTCGATTTTGGCAATGATACGGATGTTGCTGTTGTGCTCGTCCAGCAGGTGGCGGATCTCCATAATATCCTGGGCGTTGCGCACAAAACTGGCAGAGATCAGGTCAAAGCCTTGCTCAATGCCAAACAGGATATCGTTGCGGTCGCGGGTGCTCATATACGGCATAGACAGGTGCACGCCGGGAACGTTGACACCCTTCTTGGTCTTGATGGTGCCGTCGTTCTTGACAGTGCAGACGATGTCGGTATCGCTGACTTCGTCGATGCCCAACTCAATCAGGCCGTCGTCCAGCATGATACGGCCGCCAGCGGCAACATCGCGGGGCAGCTCTTTGTAAGAGACAGAGCAGATCTCGTTGGTGCCCTCAATCTCACGGGAAGTCAGGGTGAACTTCTGGCCGGTGATGAGCTTCTCAGCGCCGTTCTTAAAGGTTCCCAGGCGAATCTCAGGGCCTTTGGTATCCAGCATGGCAGCAACCGGCAGATCCAGTTCTTTGCTCAGGGAGCGCAGGGCGTCAAAGCGGCCTTTGTGTTCCTCGTAATCACCGTGGGAAAAGTTGAAGCGGGCGACGTTCATGCCGTTCTCCATCAGCTGGCGCAGAATGCCCGGCTTTTCGGTAGAAGGGCCCATCGTGCATACGATTTTAGTTTTACGCATATATAATGACCTCCATTGCAGAAATCTAAACATTAATCGAAATTATTATACTACATTTTCCCGTTTTTGTACAAGTACCCAAAGTCGTTTTACGCACATTTTACAGTGCAAATTTTGCCCACGTTTTCCCGCCGCCAATCCCGGCTTTCTGTTTACAATCCACCTAAAATAGGGTATAATCTTAAATAGTAGATTTCCCGTGCAGTATGCACCCTATGTATAAGGAGATAACTCTATGGCAAAACGTGTTTTCCTGATCGTTCTCGATAGTTTCGGCATCGGGGCTGAGCCGGACGCCCCTCAGTTTGGTGATGCCGGTACCAATACCCTGGCTGCCATTGCCGGACACCCCAATTTCAGGGGTGATAACCTCGCCAAGCTGGGCATGTTTAATCTGGACGGCGTGACCTGCGGTACTCCTGTTGCCGAGCCAATCGGCAGCTTTGCCCGTCTGCGCGAAGCCAGTGCCGGTAAGGACACCACCATCGGCCACTGGGAGATTGCGGGCCTGCTGAGTGCTGACCCTCTGCCCACTTTCCCGGATGGTTTCCCGAAAGATCTGCTGGATGCTTTCACCGCAAAAACCGGCTATCAGGTGCTTTGCAACAAGCCCTATTCCGGCACCGAGGTCATCCGCGACTATGGTGAGGAGCACATGAAAACCGGCGCGCTGATCGTCTACACTTCAGCAGACAGCGTTTTCCAGATTGCCGCCAACGAGGCCCTTGTCCCTGTTGAAAAGCTCTACGAGATCTGCGCCCAGGCGCGTGAATTGCTCGTGGGCAAGTACGGTGTGGGCCGCGTTATTGCCCGCCCGTTTGTGGGTGACTGCGCCGCCAACTTCACCCGCACCCCGCGCCGCCACGACTACAGTCTGGTTCCGCCGCGTGATACGATGCTCGATGCCATCCAGGCCGCTGGTAAATCCACCATCGGCGTGGGAAAAATCCACGACATTTTTGCCGGCAAGGGCATCAGCGAGACTATCCGCACCAGCGGCAACACCCAAGGCTTGCAGGTTACGCTGGACCTGGCCGACCGCGATTTTGAGGGGCTCGCCTTTGTCAACCTGGTCGACTTCGACATGCTGTACGGCCACCGCCGCGATGTTGCCGGTTACGCTGCCGCTGCTGCCGAGTTCAACGACTGGCTGCCCCGGTTCATGGCCAAAATGCGCCCCGGCGATATCCTGATGGTCACGGCTGACCACGGCTGCGACCCCAGCTACACCAAGACCACCGATCACACCCGCGAGCATGTCCCGTTCCTGGTGTATGGCGATGAGATCAAGCCCGGCGTGAACCTGCACACCCGCTACAGCTTTGCCACGATTGCCGATACCGTCTGCAAGGCGCTGGACGTAGACTACTGTGCTGCGGGCTGCGGCGTTTACGATGAGATCCACAAGTAAAATGGCGGTCGTCCTGTTATGGGTTCTGGCCGCCGCGCTGATCACGTACTCGCTCATGCTGGTGTTTTTAAGCAACTTCAACATGGGCAACCTGATGGTCTGGGTGCTGACCGCCGCCGTCACAGCCTGCGCTGTCTGGCATAAGCCGCTGACCGTGTGGTTCCGCACCGGGGCCGGGCGCGTGGTGAGTGTCGTGCTGGCTGTTTTGCTGGTGATTTATCTTGCGCTTATTGCCTTTGTCTCGGTCAGCGGGTATACCAACCTGCCCACCGGGCAGGAGCAGGTCATGATTGTGCTGGGCGCTGGCTTGCGCAGGGATAAGCCCAGTATGCTGCTGCGCTACCGGCTCGATAAAGCCTACGAGTATGCGGTGGAACATCCCGACCTGCTCATTGTCACCAGCGGTGGGCAGGGCCGCGACGAGTGGGTGCCCGAGGGGCAGGCCATGCGCGATTATCTGATTGAAAAAGGCCTGCCTGCCGAGCGTATTCTGGCCGAGAATAAGTCCACCTCCACCGAGGAAAACTTCGCCTTTTCGCTCAACATCCTGAAAGAGCACGGCTTCACCGCCGACACGCCCATCGTCTACGTTTCCAACGCGTTTCACTGCTACCGCGCCGGGCGATATGCCGCACGGGCCGGGTTTGCCACTGCAGCTGCGCTGCCCGCCCACACGCCGTGGCGCAGTGTGCTGCCGTGCTACCTGCGTGAAGCACTGGCGCTGGCCTACTATTGGGTGTTCAAAACCTCGGCATCCGGCCCCATGCACGCCATGGTCGGGCTGCTGGATCTGAACAAGAAATTTTTCTACAAATAAAATCAGGAGGGAACTGCCATGCAGATCCGCTATTATAAGGAATACAGCCGCTACCTGGACCGTTTTATGGAGTTCAAGGTCTACGGCCATGCCGGCCGGCCCATCATCATCTTCCCATGCCAGAGCGGCCGCTTTTTTGACTGGGAAGACCGCAACATGTGCAACCTTGCTGCCCCCTGGATCGACAGCGGCAAGCTGCAAATCTTCACGGCTGACAGCATCGACCCCGAAAGCTGGGACAACCACGGTCCCGAGCGCCCGCGCATTGAAATGCAGGAACGCTGGTATAATTATATCTGCGAGGAGCTCACCCCGCGCCTGCTCGAGATCAACCGCGAGCAGGGAGGCGAGGATCATACCGGCAAGATTCTTGTCGGCGGTGCCAGCATGGGCGGCGGCCATGCCGTCAACTTCTTCCTGCGCCGTCCTGATCTGTTCAACGGCACCATTGCGCTGAGCGGCCTGTATTCTTCCCGCATGTTCTTTGGCGATTATATGGACGACCTCGTCTACCGCAATTCTCCCTGCGATTACATGCGCAATTTCCCGACCGACCACCCCTACATGGAGTTGTTCAATAAGGCCGACAAGTTCATTATGTGCTGCGGCCAGGGTGCCTGGGAGGGCGACCTGCTGGCTTCCACGCTGGAACTGCAAGGCATTCTGGAAAGCAAGGGCATCCACCCGATTGTGGATATCTGGGGCTTTGATGTCGCGCACGATTGGGTCTGGTGGGAGAAACAGTGGACCTACTTCCTGCAAATGACGCTGGGCAACCCGTAACCGGGGCGTGCATATGGATTTCTGGCATGATCCTGCCGCGCAAAAGCGCTGGCTGCGGCGTCTGGCCCTTGATATTGGGCTGCTGCTGATCCCGGTTTTTGCGCTGGCCGTGTTTGCGCGGCCCTCGGCAGACGATTACATCTACGCGGCCCACACCCATGCAGTGGTGCAGCAGTACGGCTTTAACCTGCAGCGCCTGCTGAAAGCCGCCTGGGACACAAACGTATATTATTTTGAGAATTGGCAGGGGCTGTACATTTCCGGTTTTCTGCTGGCCTGGCAGCCTGCCATTTTCGGCAATTGCTGGTATGGGCTGACACTGCTTTGCGTGCTGGTGCCGTTGTTTTTCTGCCTGTACGGGGCGTTTCACTGCGTGGTACGCCGTCTAGCCCCGGCGCAAAAGCACCTGCCCTGGGCACTGGCACTGCTGGTCTGTTTTGCTTTTATTGAGGGCATGCCCGCCCCGGTGGAAGGGCTGTACTGGTTCAACGGTGCAATGAACTATCTACCGTATTTTTCGCTGGCCGTGCTTAACGCCGGGCTGACGTTCGTCCTGTGCTTTGCGCCGCAGCTCACCCGCGGACAGCGCCTTTTGCACTGTGCTGCCGGGGTCGTGATTGGGCTCATCATCGGCGGCGGGCATCAGGTCGCCGGGCTTTTGAATGTGCTGGTTTTGCTGCTGGCCGTTGTGCTTTGCGCGCGGCATCACCGGTTTTATCACTTGCCCGCCTTTGCCGCCGCTGTGGCGGGGCTGCTGATCAATGTAACAGCTCCCGGCACGCGGGTTCGCACCGCCGGGTTTGCCGGGGCGGGCTTTGCCGAGGCTGTTCTAAAAAGCTTTGTGCTGGCTGCGCTTGAGTGGATTCGCTGGCTGGATGTGCCGCTGCTTTGCCTGCTGGTGCTGCTGGCGCTGCCGCTGCGTTTTTTGGCGCAAAGCCGCACCGTGCCGGACCGCGTGTTCCGCCATCCGCTGGCAGGCATTGCCGCCACCTTTGTGCTGATGTGGGGCATGATTTTTCTGCCGTCCTACACGATGGGCGGCATCGGTGCCGGGCGGCTGCTGAATGTCGTCTGGATGACTTTCATCCTCGGGCTGGCTGTTACTGAGTTTTTGTTCTTCGGCTGGCTGGAGCGTATCCGCGGCGTCTGCCTGACACCTGCGATCCGCCATCTGGAGAAAGCAGGGAAGCACCTGCCCATCGCTTTTTCCGCAATGCTCATCTGCATGGCCTGCATCGGCAGCCACACCGTAAAAGAGGGGCAGGACAACCACTTTGCCACTACGCTGGAAGCTGTCTACGAGCTGGCCGACGGTGAAGCGGCGCGTTTTGCTCAGGTGTTGGACGAACGAGAAGCCACCCTGACTGACCCGGCCCAGCCGGATGCTGTTATCCGCCCCTTGACCGAGGATGAGCGCCCATGGCTGCTGTTTTATACCGATGTAGCTCCCGGCTCGGATCTTTGGGGGCTGACGCCTTACTACGGCAAAAATTCGGTCACGATTGCCGATTATACCAACTAAAAAATGGGTATCTGATTTCTTCCATCGGATACCCATTTTTGATTTATAAATAATGTAAAGTCAGGCTTTTTCCTGCACATAGCGGATGAATGCATCCCGCTCAGCGCTGGAGCGTACCGCTACCGTGTACATTTCGTCGCCCATATCCAAGCGCAGTGCTTCGGGGATGCGCTCGCACATCTTCATGCGGCTGCCGTAACGCGCCATGATCTGCTCATGGGTGTGCTTGTAGGTGTGGCAGTCGCGGCGGCCTGCATAGACGCAGTAGTATTTGGGGCCGTCCAGCTCCAGGCTACGCACCTCGTCATAGCAGACCATGTCGGCCCAGATCTGGTAGCAGTCCACCGAGTTGGCGTAGTTGATCATATCGGGTGTGTAACCACCAGCGGGGCGCATGTTGACTTCCAGTGCCACATAGTCACCCTTTTTGCCCAGGCCCAGCTTATCCTCGTTCAGCTGGAAGAACTCACAGTGGAAGAACCGGCTCTTGGCGCCAAACGCCTTGATGGTGCGGAAGCCGACGTCTTTCAGCGCGGCGGGCACGGTTTTCTGCGTCCAGTAGCTTAAATCGCCCTGCTCGCTGACAATATCCAGCATCGGGGTAGGGAAAACGTTCGAGGTGTAGAACAGCGGCACACAGTGGCTGTCTGCCACGCCGTCAAAGCTGACGATGGTGCCATTGATGAACTCTTCCATAATATACGGCACCGCGTGGGGCTCGGCGTAGAATGCTTTCAGCTCTTTCAGGTTGTTCAGCTTATAGGTAGCCTCAGCACCACAGCCGTTATCCGGCTTGACGATGATCGGGTAGCCCACCTGTTTGATGAACTCCTTCGCTGCCGCCAGTGTGCTGACCATATGGTGGCGCGCTACCGGCACACCGGCCGCAATGTAGCTTTCCTTCATCTTGCTCTTATATTTAATGCGCTCGATGAAATCGTTCTGCGCGCCGGTCGTGATGTTAAAATCGGTGCGCATCTGGGCATCCATTTCCAGCCAATACTCGTTGTTGGACTCCAGCCAGTCGATTTTGCCGTAGTGGAAGGTAAAATATGCCACGGCACGCAGCATTTCGTCGTAGCTACCCAAGTCATTCACACGATAATATTCCGTCAGGCAATGCTTGAGCTGCCAGGGGATCTCGTCAAAAGGCGCATCGCCGATGCCCAACACATTGACTCCGTTGCGATGCAGGCGTTCGCAGAAATTCCAGTACGTTTTGGGGAAATGCGGGCTGACAAACACAAAATTCATAGCGGGTATACTTCCTCTCCTCTTAAGCGCTGGGGTTCAGACAAAGCGGTTTTTGTCTACATCGTAGGTATAGCCTACTTCTTGCAGACGGGCACACAGGTCTGCTTCGTCGGCATTTTCCCGGTCGCAGAACGCCGCAAGGCTGGCGTCCCGGTCACGCAATTGCGTGTTGACATAGCTTAACAAAATAATCGGGTCTTGGGGCAGCATGGCCGCACCCTCCTTATAAAAAGTAAAAATAAAAGAGAAAAAGCCGGTCACGCAATGTGACCGGCATTTTTTCTGTCCAATCAGACCGCGCGGGTAACTTTACCAGAGCGCAGGCAGCGGGTGCAGGCGTAGATATACTTCGGGGAACCCTCGACGATCGCCTTCACGCGCTTGACATTGGGGTTCCAGGTACGGTTGCTCCGACGATGAGAGTGGGAAACCTTGATACCGAACGTGACACCCTTGCCACAGCAAGAACATTTGGCCATAATTGCTTGCACCTCCTTTTCAATAGCTTAAATATTATAGCGTGGATTTTTGCAAATTGCAAGGGTTTTGTGCAAAAAAGTTTGAAAAATATTATATTTTCTTTTGTCTGGGCAAAATCCGGCCGAAATTCCGCCATCCACCGCCCCGCAGGGCTTGTTTTGGGGGCGTTTCTACGGTATAATAGGATGAGATTTAATGGGGTGGTGTTTGTCTTTGAACGGTCTGCTGTCAACCGCACAGATCATGATGTACCTGTGCAGGGCGCTGGTGGTCCTGCTTACCATCCCATTCCATGAATCCGCCCATGCGCTGGTCAGCCACTGGCTGGGGGATGATACCGCCGTGCGCGCGGGTCGCCTTTCACTGAACCCCATGCGCCACTTTGACCCGCTGGGCGCACTGTGCATGCTGGTGGGCGGTGTCGGTTGGGCCAAGCCGGTCAGCATCAACCCGTACAATTATAAAAATCCCAAGGTTGGCATGGCCGTGTCCGCTGCGGCGGGGCCCATCAGCAACCTGCTGCTGGCTTGGGTGTCCATGATTTTTTACAAGCTCTGCTACTACAGCGGCGTGGGGGACACGCTGCCGTTTTTAGCAATGTTTTTCTATTACATGGTCACAATGAACCTGAGCCTGGCCGTGTTCAACCTTTTGCCGGTACCGCCGTTTGACGGCAGCCGTATCTTTTTGCTGTTTTTGCCGGAAAAATTGTACTTCAAGCTGATGAAGTACGAGCGTTATATCATGCTGGCCGTGCTGGCGCTCACTTTCCTCGGCTTGCTGGACAAGCCGCTGTTTGCCATCGTAAACCGCCTTTGGTCTTTCCTTATTAGAGGGACGGGCTTTGTAGAGTTATTGTGGGGGTATTGATTTTTTGCCGGAAGTTCTTACTTTTAAAATAGAAGATTTTGAGGGTCCGCTTGATTTGCTGCTGTACCTCGTGGGCAAAAATAAGATGAACCTCTATGATATCAACATTATGGAGCTCATCGACCAGTACACAGCCACCATCCGCAACTTGCAGGACAACCGCATGGAAGTTGCCAGCGAGTTTATTGACATGGCCGCGCACCTCGTGCAGATGAAAAGTGCCCTGCTGCTGCCCCGCAGTCCCGAAGCCGAGCGGATGAAGGCCGAACTGACCGGCCGTCTGATTGAGTACAGCGCCTGCAAGGAGGTCGCCGCCAAACTGGGCAGCCGTGCGCGGGACCTGTACACCGCCGTACGCCAGCCCATGCCGCTGGTAGGCGCGGCCGAGTACACCCGCCGTCACGACCCCAATCTGCTGGTAACAGCCTGGTTCAGCCTGATGGGCCGCAGCCTGCGCAAGCGCAAACCCACGCAGGATCGTTTTGAACCGCTGGTCACAGCGCCGTTTGTCTCGGTTTCCAGCCGTGTTTCCCACATGCTGCGCGGGCTGCTGAAAGGCACCCTGCGAAAGATGAACCAGCTTTTCAGCCCGGAGGACAGCCGCAGCACCCACGTGGCAACATTCCTTGCACTGCTCGAGCTGATCCGCGCCGGGCGCGTGAAAGTAGACGACGGCGGCCAGCTGAACCTAGACCGCACCCACCGCAGAAAGAAGGAGGCTTCCGCCCATGAATGAACAACAACAGATCGGCGCGCTGGAAGCCATGCTTTTTGCCCATGCCGACCCCGTCGAGGCTGCGCGCTTGGCCGATGCTTTGCGCGTTGAGCCTGAAGAAGCCGTACGCCTTTTGAAAAAGCTGCAAAAAAAGCTGGACGAAGAAGAAAGCGGCATGGCCATTTTGTACTTTGACCCCAATCGCTGGCAGATGGCCACCCGCCCGTATTACGGCGAGATGGTCAAGCGCATTTTGGACACCCGCCGCAACGCGCCGCTTTCGCCCGCCGCGCTGGAAGTTTTGTCGGTCATCGCCTACAACCAGCCGGTCTCCCGCAGCTTTATCGAGCAGGTTCGCGGCGTGGATTCCTCTTCCATCGTCGCCAAGCTGCTGGAAAAAGGGCTGATCGAAGAAGCCGGGCGTCTGGATCTGCCCGGCAAACCCATCGCGTTCCAGGTAACAGACAGTTTCCTGCGCGTGTTCGGCCTGGGTTCGCTGGCCGATCTGCCGCCGCTCCATGGCGAAGCAGGGGACAGCGAGCTTTCTGAAACCACCGATTCCACCCCCGATACCGCCGAGGACGGCGAACAGCTGGAATGGAAGTGATCGCCTATGACCATTGTGCTCACCGTTTTGTTGGCGGTGCTCAAATTCGTAGGCTGGCTGCTTCTTTTTCTGCTGGCGCTGCTCGTAGTCCTGCTGATTTTGCCGGTGGAATTGCGGTTTGCGTATTCGCCGGGCGCGCCCATACTGACAGCCTGGTACGGGCCGCTGCATTTCCGCCTGTGGCCGCGGCCGTCCGCCGGTAGTGCCTCCGCAGCACAGCCGCCGCAAAGCACCGCGCAGCAGCCCACTTCCGGGTCCGCAGCTCCCGCGCAGCCTGCGCTCCCCATGGCAGCGGCGGCCGCCGAAAGCTCCACAAAACAAACCTCGACACTGCCCGTACAAACCAGCACCCCCGCAGGCAGCCCCCCGGGACCCGCCCCCGCCGTCGAACCGGCCAAAGAGCAGGGAAATTCCGCCGGTCTGCCGTTCCATATTTCCGAGCGCATCGAAGCCGCCATTGATCTGCTCACCCACGACCCCACCGCATTTGCGCGCTGCATGTTCGGGCATCTGCGTTGGGTCGGGCGGTTTCTGGCCCGCCATATTAAGGTGCAGCACCTTACGGTTTTCTGGACCGTCACCGGTGAGGATGCTGCCCAGACGGCCGCGCTTTACGGCACTGCGATGACCGCCGCCAACAATCTGCTGGCGTTTTTGCAGCAGGTTATCCGCCTGCAATGCGACCATTTGCAGCTCGAGCCGGATTTCACCGGCCAGCGCATGGCTGAGCGCCGTATCTCCGGCAGGCTGCACACTCACCCGTTTTTGCTTCTCTGGCTGCTGCTCCGGCTCTTGTTTCGCTTAGGCAAAGACCCGCAGCTACAGCCCGCACATACAAACTGAACACCACAATTTGCTTTATAAAAAAGGAGGAGTTCCCCATGGCAGAGCATCCGATCCAAGGTCTGATGGGCGTCACCATCGAAAAGATCCGCGACATGGTAGACACCAGCACCATCATCGGCGATCCCATCCATGTGGATGATACCACCACCATCATCCCGGTTTCCCGCGTCACGTTCGGGTTTGCATCGGGCGGTTCCGATGTTGCCCCGCAGTCGTCCAAGCAGATGTTCGGCGGCGGCACCGGTGCCGGTGTCTCGGTCACGCCCGTGGCATTTCTAGTCGTATCCGGCGGCAATGTCCGCACGATGCAGCTGGTAGAAAAAGTCACCGCTGTGGACAACGCCATTGCCGCTTTGCCGGAACTGGTGGATAAGATCACCGCAATGATCAAAAAGGAAAAGCCCGCCCCAACGGACAACGCATAACCACAAAGAAATAAGGAGTAAGCATGGCAGAACAGCGCGTTCAAAAAGTGCTGGCCGATCAGGGCATCTGCTCCCGCCGTGAGGCGGAGCGCCTGATCGCAGCCGGCAAAGTAAAAGTAAACGGCCACCCGGTCGGCCTGGGTGACAAGATGGACCCCGATTATGATAAGGTCGCCATCGACGGCAAAACCGTCCGCATCGTACGTAAGCGGCAGTATACCTATATTATGCTGCACAAACCGCGTGGTTTTTTGACCACCCGCGCCGATGACCGCGGCCGCAAGACCGTGATGGACCTTGTCTCTGATGTTCCGGCCATGCTGCGCCCGGTGGGCCGCCTGGATAAAGACAGCGAGGGGCTTTTGCTGATGACCGACGATGGTGCCTTCATCAACCTGCTGACGCATCCGTCCGGCGGGGTAGGCAAGCTCTACCGCGTCACCGTCAACCCCCGCGCCACCGAGGAGCAGATCATCCAGATGTCCTCCGGTGTCGTGCTGGATGACGGCGTCAAGACGCAGCCCTGCGTGATTCATGTCGTCGTGGACGAGCCGGGCCGTACTGTGCTCGAGATCACCCTGCACGAAGGCCGCAACCGCCAGATTCGCCGCATGTGCTCGGCCGTCGGCTTGCAGGTCGTCCGCCTGCGCCGCACCGCCGAGGGTCCTGTCAAGCTGGGCATGCTGCAGCCGGGCGAATACCGCGAGCTGAAAAAGAGCGAGATCAACGCACTGCGCAACGCCGCCCAGCGCAAAGGCCGCAGCCCAGAGGTTCCGGCCAGCGCAGCACCCCGCCGCCCCGGCCCGCTGCGCCCCCGCAAAGAGCAGGACTAAACCTATATTTAGGGTGCAAAGTTGCTCGGAAGCGGCTTTTTGTACAAAAAATTGTGTATTTTTTCAAAAAGTATAGCTTTTTCTACTTGTAGATTTTTCCACAAAGTAGTATAATTAGTTTAAATCGCGGATTTTTTGTGAGTTCTTCACTAAAAACAGTCAGTCTTTACAAATAGGGAGGAAGCTGTATGGCAGCAAACAAACCCAGCAAGGCCACGATCCTTGCAGCATTTTTTGATGACGGCGCATATTCTCCGCTGTTTACCGATGGTGCAGTAAGCGCCGCTTATGGCAGTGCAAACGGCCAGAGCGTCTACGTTGTATTTGAGGACGGCACCCCCGTCGGCGTGCAGGATATTGAAAAGAATATCCGCGTGCTGGAGATGGCCGCCGAGACCGGTGCCCCGGTCGTCACGTTCTATGACTCCACCGGCGCCAAGCTGGAGGGTGGCCTGGAATTGCTGAACGCCACTGCCCGCCTGACCGCTGAGATCGCACGCGTTTCCGGTGTTGTGCCGCAGATTGCTGTTATCACCGGCACCTGCGCTGGCACCAACGCCATCAACGCCGCTTCTGCCGATCTGTGCATCATGGCCGAGGGCGCCGAGCTGTTCCTGAACGCCCCGTTCAACGCTGAGGACAAGGTCGCCAACGCCGGTTCCGCCGCATTCGCCGCCAAGGCAGGCGTTGCCGCCGTGACCGCCGCCGATGTCGTTGCCGCCGCCAAGCAGGCTGCTTCTATCGCCGCCCTGCTGCCCGCCAACAATCTGTCTGGCCCGGCGCTGTTCGACTTCAGCGCTCCTTCCGCTGCGCTGAACACCGCCAAGTACACCGCCGCTGACGCCGTCGCCGCCCTGGCTGACGAGGACAGCGCTGTTGAGCTGTACAAGGGTTACGGCAAGAACATCGTTACCGCGCTGGCTACCATCAACGGCAGCTCCGTCGGTATCGTTGCTACCGAGAAAGCCGCTCTGTGCCACAAGTGCACTGCCAAGGCTGCCCGTTTCGTCCGCCTGTGCGATGCCTACAGCATCCCCGTTGTGACCATCGTCAATACCGAGGGCTTCGGCAAGAGTGAGGGTGATGATCAGGCCGGTGGTATCCGCCAGGCCGCCCGTATGGCCGGTGTTTACGCCGAGGCCACCACGGTCAAGGTTGCTGTTCTGGCTGGTGAGGCCGTCGGCCCCGCTTACACCGTCTTTGCCGCTTCTGCTGACTGGCGCGTGGCTGTGCAGGGCTGCACCGTCGCGCCGCTGGCCCCCGAGGCTGCTGTGACCGTCCTGTACAAAGACGAGATCTTCGCTTCTGATAACATCGTTGCCGCTACCAAGGCAAAGGCCGCTACCTACGCCAAGGACGTTTGCAGTGCCGAGGCCGCTGTTGCCAACGGTGCCGCCGATGCCGTCGCCGATGCTGCTTCTGCCCGCAGCGCCGTGGCCCAGGCCCTGGATATGCTGGCCAGCAAGCGCGCCGTCCGCCTGGCTAAGAAGCATGGCAATATCACGCTGTAATCTGCGTTTATCCTAACATACTGACACGATCTTTAAGGAGGATCTTCCTATGAAAAACCTGATTGTCACTGTCAACGGCGTTGCTTATAATGTCACCGTCGAAGAAGGCACCGGTGCTGCCGCTGCTTCCGCTCCTGTTGCTGCTGCTCCCGCCGCTGCCCCTGCTCCGGCTGCCGCTCCCGCTGCTCCTGCCGCCCCCGCTGGCGCTGCCGGTTCCGTCACCGTTACCGCTCCCATGCCTGGCAACATCCTGGACGTCAAGGTCAAGGCCGGTGACTCTGTCAAGGCTGGCGACACCCTGCTCATCCTTGAAGCCATGAAGATGGAGAACGAGATTAGCGCACCGCAGGACGGCACCGTTGCCAGTGTGAATGTGCGCAAGGGCGATGTCGTCAACTCTGGCGATCTGCTCTGCACCATGAACTAAGAAAGGGCAGGTGAATGACATTGGCTAAGAAACCTATTAAAATCACCGAGGTCGTTCTGCGCGATGCGCACCAGTCCCTGCTTGCTACCCGTATGACGATGGACGAGATGCGCCCGATCTTGCCCGAGATGGACAAGATTCCGTATTTCTCTGTTGAGTGCTGGGGCGGCGCTACGTTCGACTCCTGCATCCGTTTCCTGGATGAAGACCCGTGGGAGCGCCTGCGCATCCTGCGCAAAGAGTTGCCCCATCAGAAGTTGCAGATGCTGTTCCGCGGCCAGAACATGCTGGGTTACCGTCCCTACGCTGACGACGCTGTCGAGTATTTCGTACAGAAGTCCGTCGCCAACGGCATCGACGTTATCCGTATTTTCGACGCCCTGAACGACCCCCGCAACTTGCAGACTGCCATTAAGGCTGCCAACAAAGAGGGTGCTCATGTCCAGGCCTGCATCAGCTACACCCTGAGCCCTGTACATAATAACGAGTATTTCGCCAACTACGCCAAGACCCTCGAGGAGATGGGCGCTGACTCCATCTGCATCAAGGATATGGCTGGTCTGCTGAAGCCCTATACCTGCGCCGATTTGGTCTCTGAGTTGAAAAAGACCATCAAGATCCCCGTGGATATCCACAGCCATTACACTGCCGGTCTGGCTTCCATGTCCATCCTGAAGGGCATCGAGGCTGGCGCTGATATCGTCGATACCGCTATGAGCCCCTTGGCTCTGGGCACTTCCCATATGCCGACCGAGAGCCTTGTCGCTGCCCTGCAGGGTACCGACTATGACACCGGTCTGGATCTGAACCAGCTGAATGTTGTCCGCGCTTACTTCAACAAGCTGCGCGAGAAGTATATCGCCAACGGCCAGATCAATCAGAAGTCCCTGGGCGTTGATGCCAACACCCTGCTGTATCAGGTGCCGGGCGGCATGTTCTCCAACATGCTCAAGCAGCTGAAGGACGCCGGTAAGGAAGATAAGCTCCAGGATGTTCTGGAGGAGATCCCCCGCGTGCGTGAGGATGCCGGTTATCCGCCGCTGGTCACCCCGACCAGCCAGATCGTTGGCACCCAGGCCGTCTTTAACGTCATCATGGGTGAGCGCTACAAGATGGTCACCAAGGAGTTCAAGGGCCTGGTTCATGGCGATTACGGCAAAACTCCCGCTCCCATCAAGAAAGAGTTCAGCGACTTTATCCTGAAGGGCGAGGAGCCCATCACCTGCCGCTTTGCCGACACGCTGGAGCCCGAGATGGAAAAACTGAAGGCCGAGGCCTCCAAGTACGCCATTCAGGAAGAAGACGTCTTGACCTACGCCATGTTCCCGCAGGTCGCGCCCAAGTTTTTCGAGAAGCGCAATGCCCGCCTGCAAGGTGTCGATGCCTTGCACGCTGACTACGAAAACAAGTCTCATCCCGTCTAATTAAGTCTCTTTTAAGCCGCCGTTGCCGTTTTGGCAGGGGCGGCTTTTTTATTCCAGACATTGGGGTTTGCATCCGGCTTTTCTTTGTGGTATAATACCAAAGTATGGGTGTACAAGTTGCACACATACTTTGCAGTATTCAACCGGGGAGGGCCTATTTTTGACCGTTCTGCGTTATATCGTTCCTCCCTCAGCGGACGGTCAACGGCTGGGGATCTTCCTGCGCACGCAGGGTGTCACCGCCGGTCTGATCAAATCCGTTAAATACAATGGCGATGGCTTCTTTGCCGATGGAGCCCCCCTCCATACCGATCGGCCCGTGCATACCGGCCAACAGATTACCTTTGCTCTGCCGCCGGAGCCGCCGACCAGTGTTACGCCGCAGCCTGTCCCGTTTACTGTTGCGTACGAGGACGAGTTTGCCGCTGTGCTGGAAAAGCCCGCCGGTATCGCTGTACATCCCACCTTGAATTACCCGGACGGCACGCTTGCCAATGGCTGGCTGTATTATTTGCAGAAGCAGGGCAGGATCGGTGTATTTCGCCCGGTCAACCGCATCGACAAAAACACCAGTGGTCTGGTCCTTTGTGCGCAAAACGCTTTTGCCGCACCACTTCTGGCTGACAGTGCCCAAAAATGCTATCTTGCCATCGTGCAGGGCTGCTTGCCGCCGGGTCCCGGTGAAGTCGAAGCCCCCATTGCGCGCCGTGGTGATTCCATCATCGGCCGCTGCGTGCGGGTGGACGGCAAATACAGCCTGACAAAATATACCGTACTGGCTGTCGGCACGGGGCACAGCCTGGTTGCCTGCACGCCTTGCACGGGCCGTACACACCAGATTCGTGTGCACATGGCCTACATTGGCCATCCGCTGGCGGGGGATACCCTGTACGGCGGCTCGGACAGTATCCTGCCCCGGCACGCCCTGCACTGCGCCGTGCTGCGCTTTGCCCACCCGGTCAGCAAGCAGGCCATCCGCATCCAGAGTGCCCTGCCGCCGGACATGGCAGCGCTTGCCCGCAGCGAGGGGCTTCTCAGCGGCTGGGACCTGCAAAAGCTTTAAGGATAACACTGCACAATCAACTTTGCATCGACCTTTTTCGGTCATCTAAAAGGAGCAGCAAGATTTTGAATTCCGCGCAAATTGACAAAAAAGGCAAAAAGAAAAATCATCGTGGACCGTCGTCCGCCAGCGCTCGCAAGGCGCATACTTCCCGCAGCAACCTGATTGGCAACCTGTTGTACATGTATGGCTTCTGGGTGGAGTACGTTTTTGTGTGCGCCTACCGCAAAGCCCACGCTGTTGTCAAGGGCATCTTCTCGACCCTTGGCAACCTGCTGCTGGTCGTGCTGCGCCCGGTCCTGCTGGGCATCATCACCTTCTGCGAGGATCTCATCAGCCCGTTCACCCGGCTGGCTTCCGGTATCCGCCATATCCGCGAGCTGCCGCAGGAGCTTTCCGACGCGGGCAGTGACCAGATCCGCGCCGCCAAAAAGGCGTATTTCTGCAGCGGCATCCGCAAATATTATACCCTGCTTTGGAACGCCATCACCTACGTGCTGCCTGCTGTTGCGGCGGCGGTACTCATCGTCATCGTCCGCAACGGCCTGAGCCTGCGCTTTGTGCTGAACGTCCAGGTCAACGGGGAAAGTGTCGGCTATGTGGCCAGCGAGCAGATTTTTGAAAATGCCCGCGAGGATGTGCAGTCCCGTATCAATACAGCCAAAACCATGCTGCAAGAGGCTGGCGCGTCCGTGCCGGACACTCAGTGGGAAGTTTCGCCCACCTACAGCCTGGCAATTTCCGGCGATACAATGACCGAAAGCGAAATTGCCAACGCCATCCTGCAGACCGCCAGCGACGAAATCGTCGACGGTACCGCTGTCTACATTGACGGCTCGCTGCGCTTTGTCACCACCGAGGGCGACCACCTGCGCACCTACCTGGAAAGCATCAAGTCCCCTTTTGAAAACGACATGGATTCGTCCATTCACACCGATTTTGTACACGATATCCGCCTGCTGGACGGTGTTTACCTGCAAGAATCCATCATGTCCTACAGTGATGTCATCACAGCATTGAACGAGGGTGCCGGTATCCACACCTATACCGCTGTGGATGGCGACACCGTGCAGAGCGTGGTCGATACGACCGGTGTCACCTTTGACTCGCTGGCCCAGATGAACCCCGAGCTGCTGACGCTTGACCAGGAGATCCCGGCGGGGACTGAACTGCTGACGGGTGCTTCCTCGGCCGAGCTGCTGCAAGTCAAGGTCGTGCAGCGCGAGACCGAGACCGTCGCCATCCCGTTCAGCACCGAAAAATCCGAGTCGGATGAGTATGATTTCGGCAAGACCGTCGTTCTGCAAGAGGGCGTGGACGGTCTGGAAGATGTCACCTATGAAATCACGATGATCGACGGCCAGGTCACGGACCGCCAGGCTGTCTCGTACAACGTGTTGCAGGAGCCCGTCTCCCAGATCACCGTCACCGGCACCAAGCTGAAAAATGGCATGGTCGCCAAGCTCGGCTCCGGTTCGTTCGTCTGGCCCGTGCCCGGTTACAAATATGTTAGCCGTTGGATGGGCAATGGCCACCGCGGTGCGGATATCTGTGCGGCTTACGGCACCCCGATCTACGCTTCGGACTCCGGCACCGTCATTGCCGCCGGCTGGCATTACTCCTACGGCAACTATGTCGAGATCGACCACGGCAACGGCTATAAGACGCTGTATGCCCATATGTCCCGCATCCTGGTCAGCCAAGGCCAGGCCGTCAGCAAGATGGACCAGATCGGCGAGGTCGGCTCCACCGGCAACTCTACCGGCAACCACTGCCACTTTGAGATGTATTATAACAATGTCCTGTTCAGTGCTCAGACGTTGTTCGGCGGCATGTGATTTCTGACAGAATCCACAAATTTGCAGCGCACATCTTGTGCCTGCAACAGCTTTTCACAAATATTTTGCAAATGTCTTGTGCCCTACTTTTCAAATGCCACAAAATAGTGTATAATGTATGAAAGTGCGCATGGGTGCCTTACCTTGGCAAGAGGGATGCTAGGCCGCACCTGCACAAAGGAGAGCTACACTTGGAAAAATTCGTGATACGCGGGGGAACCCCGCTGCAAGGCGATGTAAATATTGGCGGCGCAAAAAATGCTGCCGTAGCCATTTTGCCGGCTACCATTCTAGCCGCCGATAAATGCCTGATTGAAAACCTGCCCTGCATCAGCGATGTGATGGCCTCGCTCCAGATCTTAAGCGAGCTGGGCGCCAGCATCCGCATGGTCAGCCGCAGCACCTACGAGATTGACACCACCCATATTGACTGCACCGAGGTATCGAACGAGCTTTCCCGCCAGATGCGGGCCAGCTACTACTTTTTGGGCGCGCTGCTGGGCCGCTTTGGGGCGGGCCAGGTCGCTATGCCTGGCGGCTGTAATCTCGGCCCTCGTCCCATCGACCAGCACCTGAAGGCTTTCACAGCCTTTGGGGCTGAGGACTCGGTGGAATACGGCCAGATCCATGTCAAGGCCGACCACCTTGTCGGCGCACATGTCTTTTTTGACACCGTTTCCGTCGGCGCTACGATGAACGCCATGCTGGCTGCTGTGCTGGCCGAGGGCACGACCGTGCTGGAAAACGTCGCCCGTGAGCCGCACATCGTGGATCTTGCCAACTTTCTGAACATGATGGGTGCCGACGTGCACGGTGCCGGTACCGATGTTATCAAGATTCACGGCGTCAAAAAAATGCACGGCTGCAACTATTCCATCATCCCGGATCAGATCGAGGCTGGCAGCTACATGGTTGCCGCCGCCATCACCAAGGGCGATGTAACGCTGCACAACATCATCCCGAAGCATCTGGAGCCGATCACTGCCAAGCTGCGGGCCGCAGGCTGCACGATTCAGGAGTATGACGACGCACTGCGCATTACCCGCACCGGTGCGCTGCACCCGCTGAAAGTCAAGACGATGCCGCATCCCGGTTTCCCGACCGATATGCAGCCGCTGATGACCGCACTGCTGACGCTGGCCGACGGCACTTCCATCGTCACCGAGGGCATCTGGGAGAATCGCTTCCGCTATGTGGACGAGCTGGTCCACATGGGGGCCAACATCCAGGTGGACGGCCAGGTCGCAGTCATTGAGGGCATTAAAGAGCTGCGTCCCGCGCCGCTGCGTGCCACCGACCTGCGTGCCGGTGCCGCCATGGTTGTTGCCGCACTCGCGGCCAACGGCGTCAGCGAGATTGACGAGACCATCCACATTGAGCGTGGCTATGAAAATATTGTAGAAAAGCTGCAACAGATCGGCGCGGATATTCGCCGCGTAGAGATCCCCGCCAACAGTATTTCGCGGGCAATGTAACCGTACATCCTTTATGGGTCGCTTTTGCGACCCATTTTTTCTGGACTGAACTTGAGGAAACACACATGGCTTTATTTACCACCCTGTACTCCGGCTCGTCGGGCAACTGCGGTCTGATCCGGGAGGGGAACGAATACCTGCTGGTGGATATGGGCAAAAGCTGCCGCACCACACTGACCGCGCTGCGCCGCCTGGATCTTGCCATCAGCGACTGTGCCGGTATCCTGATCACGCACGAGCATTCTGACCACGTGGCCGGGCTGGATACTTTTTTGAAAAAGTATCCCATTCCCGTATACAGCAGCGCCGATACACTGGATGCACTGGATTCCCGCAGTACGCTGCCCCCGGCCGTTGAGACCACCGCCATGGATGGCGGGCATGCGTTTGATATCGGGCCGTTCAAGGTCAGTTCTTTTCCCACCAGCCACGACGTTCCCTGCTGCGGCTACCGTATCGAGACCCCGAACGGCCGCCACATGGCCATTGCCACCGACCTGGGCGTCCTGACCCCCGTGGTGCAGGACAATCTGATGGGCTGCGACCTTGTCGCGCTAGAGGCCAACTATGATGCATTCAGCCTGCACGGCGGGCCGTACCCTTACTACTTAAAGCAGCGGATTGCCAGCGACCGCGGCCATCTGGACAACAAAGCCTGCGCCGCCGAGATTCTTGATCTGATCCAGGAGGGCTGCAAAAAGTTTGCGTTATGCCATCTGAGCCAGACGAACAACTCGCCCGAGTTGGCGCTGACCACCGTTTACAATGTACTGCTGGCCGCCGGTATCCAGCCGGGGCGCGATGTGCTGATCCAGGCGCAGGAGCGCAACGATATCAGCCCGTACATCGAGTTTTGAGGGGGGTCTGTATGCAGAACATTGACCTGATCTGTATCGGCAAGATGAATGCCGCCTACTTTGCCGCCGGTGTAGCCGAGTACCAGAAGCGCTTGGGCGGATTTTGCAATTTTCGCATCATCGAACTGCCGGAAGCCACGATTGCCGACAAAAATGCCAGCGATAAGCAAATCGCCAAAGCCCTGCAAAAAGAGGCCGACGCTATCCTCGCTTCGGTGCGCAAAGGTGCCTATCTGGTTGCGCTTTGTGTTGAGGGCAAGCAGATTTCCAGCGAGGATCTGGCCGCCCTGTTGGCCGAGCGTGCCGGAAGCGGGGCGGGGGACATCGCCTTTGTGATCGGCTCCTCGCACGGGCTTGACGACCGTGTCAAAAAGGCCGCACAGGCCCGTATCAGCATGGGGCGCATCACGCTGCCGCACCAGCTGGCGCGCCTGGTCCTGACCGAGCAACTTTACCGCGCCTGCACCATCAACGCCGGAATGAAATACCACAAATAGTCCCTGTCCATATACAAAAAACGCCCCGCACACGAGTTTCATGTGCGGGGCATTTTATGTCAGCTTAGTATTTCAGCAGGTCCAGAGAATCCTTATACGGGGTCTCGGTCGCTACTTTCATCGTAGCTTCGTTCTTATACTTAGTCAGCATCATGGCGCTCTTGGCGGGGTCAGCCAGCGTACCGGCACCGGCAATGCAGCCACCGGGGCAGGCCATGCCTTCCAGCAGGTAGCCATTATACTTGCCAGCCTTGGCCATCATCATCATCTTTTTGCAGTCGGCCAAGCCCTGGGCGCTCATCACCTTGACCTCGCGGTCCGGGTCCATCTTCTTGATGGCGTTGACAACAGCCTGGGCAACACCGCCGGAGGCCGCAAAGCCGCGGGCGTCAGCGCTGGCGCTGTCGAAAGCATCCTCGGGGTTGTTGGGCAGGGAAGCGAAGTCGACTTCCTTAGCTTCGAACAAGCCCATCAATTCCTCAAAGGTCAGCACGAAGTCAACCTCGCTGCGAACAGAACGGCGGCTGGCCTCCAGCTTCTTGGCGGCGCAGGGGCCGACGAAGCAGATGCGGGCCTCGGGCTTTTCTTTCTTCAGCAGGCGGGCAGTCAGGACCATCGGAGTCATTGCCATGCTGATGCACTCGGCCTGCTGGGGGAACAGCTTTTTGGCCATAACGCTCCAGGCCGGGCAGCAGGAGGTGCCCATGAAGGGGATCTTGGCGGGGACTTCTTCCATGAAGTCCTTCGCCTCGTCGATGGTGCACAGGTCAGCACCGATGGCGACCTCGGCCACATCGGCAAAGCCCAACTGGTGCATGGCTTCCTTCAGCTTGGAGGGAGTCATGCCGGGGAACTGGTTGATGAAGGCGGGGGCCACGATGGCAATGACCTCGTCGCCGCGCTTGATGGACTGGATCAGCTGGAAGATCTGGCCCTTATCAACGATAGCGCCGAACGGGCAGTTGACCAGGCACATGCCGCAGGATACGCACTTATCGTAGTCGATCTCGGCACGGCCATGCTCGTCAGAGTGGATGGCACCCATGCCGCAGGCCGCAGCGCAGGGGCGCTCAGTCTTGACGATGGCGCTGTAAGGGCAGCTGTTGACGCAGCGGCCGCACTTGACGCACAGGCTCTGGTCAATGTGGCTCTTGCCGTTGCGGAAGCTGATGGCGTGCTTGGGGCAAACTTCCTGGCAGGGATGAGCCAGGCAGCCCTGGCACATCTCGGTCACTTTAATGACCTTCTCGGGGCAGCCGTTGCAGGCGAACTTGATCACGTTGATCAGCGGCGGCTCGTAGTATTTATCTGCAATAATGCCGTGCTCCAAGCCTTCGGTGGCGGGCACGCTCTCATCCAACGGGCGCAGGGAGAAGCCCATGGCCAAGCGGATACGCTCGGACACAATGGCTCTCTCCAGGAAGATGCTGCTACGCAGCGACTTTTCCTCGCCGGGAATGATCTTAAAGGGCAGCTCACGCATCAGCTGCGCATAGTCAGACAGCTCGTTGGCGTTGTAAGCCATACGTGCCACTTCGGTGAACACCTTGCGACGGATATCCGTTACGGGGGTGTAAATGCCTCTCATAGTTTGATTGCTCCTTTTTTGCTCCGTTCAATGCTCCATAGCGAAAGGGAATCCCACCTGTTTTTTGCTCGCGGGTACAGGGGAACACCCTTCTTGAGCGGGCGCAGCCGCTCCTGTTAAAATTTTACCAAAAACCAGGCGTTTTGGCAAGAGGGCAGGCAACAAAAAAGCGGGAAATTTAAAATTTTCCGCAAATTCAATCTGGTTGTATTGCAAAATTTGTGCGCACTGTTTATTATTTTACCAGTTCTGCCCGGCAGCGGCGGCCATCCCATGCCCCCAGCGTCACATTTACAATGTCGCCGGTCTTATGCCCGGGCGCACTGACCAGCACAGGCAGATACTGCTTAGTGTAGCCGGTAAATAGAGTTGCGGAGAGTGGCGTTTCCAGCAGTACGCTGGCGGTGCGGCCCTGCACGGCAGCTACCTCGGCGGCACGTACTTCCTCTACAGCGGCAGTCATGCGGCGGCTGCGATTCTCTTTCTCGTGTTCCGGCAGCTGCCCCGGGAAATCATACGCAGGCGTACCCTCGCGGCGGGAATAGGGGAAAACGTGTACCTTCAAAAAGCGTTGGCCCGTCACAAAGGCCATACTCGCTTCAAAATCTTCCTCGCTCTCGCCGGGGAAACCGACGATCACATCGGTGGTAAAGCTGACATTTTCCTCGCCAAACGCGGCCCGCAGTTTGGCGGCAATCTCGGCAAACTGGGCAGTCGTGTACGGGCGACGCATCGCACGCAGCGTTTTGTCGCAGCCGCTTTGCAGGCTCAGATGGAACTGCGGGCAAAGCTTTTTCACCGCCGCCATCCGGGTGATGGCCTCGTCGTGCAGCATATCGGGATCCAGGCTGCCCAGGCGGATGCGCTCGATGCCCTCGACTGCGGCAGCTTTCTCGATCAGCTCTACCAGGCTGGTGCCGCTGTCGGTGCCGTAGCTGGGCAGGCTGATGGCCGTCAGCACCACTTCTTTATACCCGGCAGCGGCCAGACGGCGCAGTTCTTCCAGGATGCTGGCTTCGTCGCGGCTGCGCACCGGGCCGCGGGCGCGGGGGATAACGCAGTAAGCGCACTGGCGGTTGCAGCCGTCCTCCACCTTTACAAAGGCGCGTGTGTGCTCGGCGAACTTATCCATGGGCAGTTCTTCGAACTTTTCGCCCTTCTGGTGGGGGCGGATATCGACCACGCGCGCTTCTTCGCCGTTCAGCACGCGGGTCACGTCCGCCAAAATCGCATGGCGGTTGCCGGAGCCCGTCACCACGTCGGCCTCTTGAATTTCTGCCGCTTCCTCGGGGAAAGCCTGCGGGTAACAGCCCGTCAGTACCGTGACTGCGCCGGGATTTTCGCGTTTGGCGCGGCGCAGCCATTTACGGCTTTTCTGGTCACCGAAATTGGTCACGGTACAGCTGTTGACAACATACACATCGGCCGCTTCCTCATTGGGGACGACCGTGTAGCCGTTTTCCTCAAACAGCTGCGCCAGGGCGCCTGTTTCGTTCTGGTTCACCTTGCAGCCCAAGGTATAAAAAGTAACCCGCATAGTTTCTGTGTTCCTCGTTTTTCTGTAATAGCTTTCTTATTATAAAGGAAAAGCCGCTAAAGCGCAATACTAAAACCGCGCCTACACGCATAAGCATCTGGTAAACGAACTGCCGCGGGGGTGTTGTTGCCATGAAAAAACCTGCCTATACTCTGGTTCTGTGCCTGCTGTTGGTGCTACTTACCATGCTGCGCAGTTACGCCGCGGCAGCGGACGCACTGCCGCACATCACCCCGGCCGGTACGGATACGCTGGATGTGCCCTGCGCGGCAGCTGTTTTAATTGACGAGGATTCCGGCACCGTATTGTATGAGAAAAATGCCGACCAGCAGCGCCCCATTGCGTCCATCACTAAAGTAATGACGCTGCTGCTGACCTTTGAGGCCCTCTCCGCCGGGCGCATTGCACTGACCGATACCGTGCCCGTCAGCGAGCATGCCTATCACATGGGCGGCAGCCAGATCTGGCTAGAGCCCGGCGAACAGATGACGCTGGACGACATGCTCAAGGCGATCTGCATTTCCAGCGCCAACGATGCCGCCGTGGCCGTGGCTGAATTTGTGGGCGGCAGTGAGCCCGCCTTTGTGCAGCAGATGAACACCCGTGCCGCCGAACTGGGCCTGACCAACACCCACTTTGAAAACTCCTGCGGCCTGGACGCCGAGGGCCACCTTTCCACCGCCCGCGACGTTGCGATGATGAGCCGTGAAATTTTGCTGCGCCATGCCGAGGTGCGCAACTACTGCTCGATCTGGATGGACACACTGCGCGGCGGCGCGACCCAACTTGTCAACACCAACAAAATGCTCAAGACCTACAACGGCATCACAGGGCTGAAAACCGGCACCACCAGCAAGGCAGGCGTCTGTATTTCCGCCAGTGCCGAGCGCAACGGCCTGCGGCTGATTGCCGTCGTGCTCGGGGCATCCTCGGGCAAGGAGCGGTTTGAATCCGCCACTGCACTGCTCGACTACGGCTTTGCCAATTACGAGAACGTCACCCCGCAGCTGCCTGAGAACGCCCCTGAAACGATTACTGTCAGCCACGGCACGGCCAGCGAGGTAGAGCTCTGTTACAGCACGCCGCAGCGCTTTCTGATGCCCAAAAACACCGCCGAACCGCTGACCGCCACGCTGGAACTGCCGCAGAAGCTTTCGGCCCCCGTGGAAAGCGGCACCCCGTTGGGCACTGTACAGCTTGCAAGCGGCGGGGAAGTACTGGCGCGCTTTCCCGTTACCGCCGCGCAGGGTGTGGACGCATTGAGCTTCCGGTATTGTTTCGGACGACTCGTCGACAGTTTACTGCTTTACGAGGGAGATTTTGTGCAAAATAAATGAAAAAGTCGTAAAAAAGCACCAGCTTTTGCTTGACAATACCGACGTTTAACGGTATCATGGGTGTATAAAAATAAACAAAGGGGGAGCGAAAGATGGCTGTTGCATTTAATGGCAAGCATCTTGCAAAATTTATCCGTCCTGAAGAATATGAGGCGATCTACCCGCAGGTCGAGTTGGCCCATAAGCAGCTGGAGACCAAGTCCGGTCTTGGCAATGACTTCTTGGGTTGGCTTGACCTGCCTGTTACTTATGACAAGGAAGAGTTCGCCCGCATCAAAGAGGCTGCGCAGAAGATCCGTTCGGATTCCGACGTGCTGCTGGTCGCCGGCATCGGCGGATCTTACCTCGGCGCCCGCGCTGTGGTAGAGGCTGTCAAGGGTCTGTACCACAACGAGACCTCCGACGGCCCGAAGATCTACTTCTGCGGCAACACGATCTCTCCCACCGCCCTGAATGACATCATCAAGCTCACCAAGGGCAAGCGTTTCTCGATCAACGTAATTTCCAAGTCCGGCACCACTACCGAGACTGCACTTGCGTTCCGCGTGCTGCGCAAGCTGCTGGAGGATTCTGTTGGTGTCGAAGAAGCCAACAAGCGCATCTACGCCACTACCGACCGCGCCAAAGGCACCCTGAAGCAGCTGGCGACCGAGCAGGGCTGGCCCACCTTCGTTGTTCCCGATGACGTCGGCGGCCGCTATTCTGTCCTGACTGCTGTCGGCCTGCTGCCCATCGCCTGTGCCGGTATTGATATCGACGAGCTGATGCAGGGCGCTGCCGACGGCCTGAAGAAGTTCGGCCAGTGCAGCATCGACAACGACGCTTACCGTTACGCTATGACCCGCAACATCCTGTACCGCAAGGGCAAGAGCGTGGAGACTTTGGCCTGCTTTGAGCCTGACTTCACGCTGATGAACGAGTGGTACAAGCAGTTGTTCGGTGAGAGCGAGGGCAAGGATCAGAAGGGCCTGATGCCCACTTCCTGCATCTTCTCCACCGACCTGCACTCGATGGGCCAGTTCTTGCAGGACGGCAGCCGCATCATGTTCGAGACGTATGTTGATGTCAAGAACACCCGCGAGGATTTCTTCATCGACGAGCTCGAGGGCAACTTCGACGGCCTGAACTTCCTGGCCAACCAGAACATGAGCGTTGTCAACCGCAAGGCCATGGAGGGCACCATCCTCGCCCATACCGACGGCGGCGTACCTCTGGGTCTGATCGAGGTGGACAGCCTGTCCGCCCATGATGTTGGCGAGCTGATTTATTTCTTCTGGCGTGCCTGCGCTGTCTCCGGCTATCTGCTGAGCGTCAACCCGTTTGACCAGCCCGGCGTTGAGAGCTACAAGAAGAACATGTTCGCCCTGCTTGGCAAGCCCGGTTACGAGGATCGCAAGGCCGAACTGGAAGCCAGCCTGAAAGACTGATGGAATACGCGCCCGCAACACGGCGCCTTACGAATACAAGGAGGTACCCCTATGCTGAAACTGATCGTTGGAACCAAAGGCTCCGGCAAGACCAAAACTATGATCGACATGATTGACAAAGCCACCAAAACCACTTCCGGCAACATCGTTGTGATTGAGAAGTGCATGAAGCTCACCACCGAGATCAACCACGCTGCCCGCCTGGTTGACGTGGACGAGTACGGCGTTGTTGGTGCTGACATGCTGTACGGTTTCGTTGCTGGTGTCCTGGCCGGTAACTACGATATCACCGAACTGTTCATCGACGGCATCCTGCGCATTATCGACCACGATATGGCCGCTGCCGCCAAGGTGCTGGAAGCCATCGACAAGATTACCCCCAACATCGAGGTCGTCGTCACCGTTTCTGCCGACGCTGCCGAGCTGCCGGAGGATCTGAAGAAGTACGTGATCTGATAACCGCAGCCTAAGCGAGTTTTTCAGGGCGGGGAAGTTTTTCCCGCCCTGATTTTTTGGTAAAAACACAAAAAATCACAATTTTTTGTGTTTTAGCTGTTGACAAGCCCCTTGTACTTGTGTATACTATTTAAGCAACCTTTTGAGGTGTACTATGCAATTTGATCTTCGAGCTTTTCTAGAGGGTGCCCGAAAGCCTTACGAGGCACATTTTCAGGCAGACCTCACGCAGTCCGATTTCGGCGGTTATACGCTGGCTTCCCCGGCTGAATGTGACTTTACGGCAACGCCCACCGACGATGGCGCGGCGTTGCTATTGTGTGTAAAGGCACAGATCCAGGCTGAGTGTGCCCGTTGTCTTGAACCACTCACTCAAGACTACTGCTTTGAGCGCGACTACCTGATCCTGCCAAGGGATTTAGAGGACCCGGATTTTGAACTGCCCTGCAACGAACAAGGCTGTATTGATCTCGATGAGTTGGTTTATCAAGAGCTGATCTTCGAGGTTCCGGCAGTGCTGCTGTGCAGCGCTGATTGTCAAGGTCTATGCCCCATTTGCGGCAAAAAGAAGGCCGCAGGTTGTACCTGCAAGCCTGCAGCCGACGCTGCACCCGTAGATGCCCGGCTTAGCATACTAAAACAACTGCTCAGTTGAATTTCACCAAGGAGGTGTCCGATTATGGCTATCGTACCTAAGAGAAAGCATTCTCAAGCTCGCCGCGACAAACGTCGTTCTAATGTCTGGAAACTGGAGGCGCCGACGCTGGTGAAGTGCCCGCAGTGTGGCGAACTGAAGGTTCCCCATAAGGTTTGCGGCAAGTGTGGCTACTACAAAGGCCAGGAAGTCATCAAGAAAGAGGCGTAAGTCTCTTGCGTGGGGAGGGCGATGCCTTCCCCATTTTTTATTATTGCACATTTTGTAACGAAAGGGGGCCGACGCCATGCCCTTATATGTAACCGCAATCGACGAGGGTTCGCCCGCGCAAAAACTGGGGCTTTCTTTGGGGTGCGCGCTGCTGGCCATTGACGGCCACCCCCTTAACGACGCGTTGGACTACCAGTTTTATACCACCCCGGCTGCATTCTCGCTGGAAGTGTGCGAGAATGAGCAGCACCGCATGATCCATGTGCAAAAGGGGGAGTACGAACCGTTAGGCTGCAACTTCAAGACCTATCTGGGCGATGAAAAACACAGCTGTTCCAACCATTGCATGTTCTGCTTTATCGACCAGCTGCCGCCCGGCATGCGCGCCCCGCTGTACTTCAAAGACGACGACGAGCGTCTGTCCTTTTTGTTCGGCAACTATATCACTCTGACCAACCTGACGGATCACGAGATCGACCGCATCATCCAGATGCATATCAGTCCGATCTTTGTTTCGGTACACACCACCAACCCGGATCTGCGTGTGCGGATGCTGGCCAACAAGCGCGGCGGCGAAGTGCTGAAGTACCTACCCAAGCTGGCGGCAGGCGGCATTGAGCTGAACTGCCAGCTGGTACTTTGCCGCGGCATTAACGACGGCGACGAATTGCGCCGCACGCTGACCGACCTATTGGCGCTGCGTCCCCAGGTGGGCAGCATCGCCGCCGTGCCCGCCGGTGTCACCGACTACCGCGATAAGCTGTACAAGCTAACGCCGTACGATAAAAAAAGCGCCGCTGCCACGCTGGATATCCTCGAGGAATTCAGTCGCAAATGCCGCGCCGAGTACGACCGCAGCATCGTTTACCCCAGCGACGAATGGTATCTAACCGCCGGGCGTGAACTGCCTTCTGCCGAGTTCTACGACGAGTTTGCCCAGCTGGAAGACGGCGTAGGCATGTGGCGGCAATACCACGATACCTTTTTAGAGGAGCTGGAAAATTACCGCGGTCTTGTGCTGCCGCACAGTCTGGATGTTGTCACCGGCACGCTGGCCGCGCCGCTTATCACGGACTGTGCCAACGCACTGATGCAGCGCTACCCGCAGGTGAAAATCACCGTACACGCCATCCGCAATGATTATTTCGGCGGCAATGTCAGTGTGGCAGGCCTTGTGACCGGCACCGATATCATCAAGCAATGCAAAAACGATCTGCACAGCGACACGCTGGCCGTGCCGGAAGTGATGCTGCGCGACGAAAAAGACCGTTTTCTCGATGATATCACACTGCCGCAGCTGGGGGAAGCCCTGGGCTGCCGCGCCATCTGCATTCCCACCGATGGTGCCGGGTGCTGCCGCGCGTATTTGAGTTCGCACAAGCGCAAAATGAAACTTATGAAGAAAGAGAAGAGGGAGGAAAGCTGATATGGCAAAACCGATCGTAGCCATTGTGGGCCGCCCCAATGTGGGCAAATCCACAATTTTCAATAAACTGACCGGCCAGCGTCTTGCTATTGTGGAAGACACCCCCGGCGTTACCCGCGACCGTATTTTCTGTGACTGCGAGTGGAGCGGCCACAAGTTCCTGCTGGTGGATACCGGCGGTATCGAGCCACGCATCGACGATGGCCTGCTGGCTCATATGCGCGAGCAGGCCCAGCTGGCCATTGACTCTGCTGACTGTATCGTCATGGTAACGGAGTTGTCCGCTGGTGTCACCCCGCAGGATCAGGACGTTGCCAGCATGCTGATGCGCAGCGGCAAGCCCGTGGTGCTGGCCGTCAACAAGTGTGATAAAGTCGGCGAGCCGCCCATGGAACTGTACGATTTCTACAGCCTGGGCCTGGGTGAGCTGATCCCCGTTTCCGGCGTACACGGCCACGGCACCGGCGATCTGCTCGACGCTGTCTGCGCTCACCTTAACTTTGAGGAAGAGGACGAGGATTCCGACGACCGCATCACTGTTGCCGTTATCGGCCGCCCCAATGTGGGCAAATCCAGCCTGATCAACCACATTCTGGGCGAGAACCGCCTGATCGTTGCCAACGAGGCTGGCACCACCCGCGACGCCATCGACACGATGGTCGAGAACAAATACGGCAAGTTCGTCTTTACCGATACCGCTGGCCTGCGTAAAAAAGGCAAGGTCGAAAGCGGCGTCGAGCGCTACAGCGTCCTGCGCAGCCTGGCTGCTGTGGAGCGCAGCCGCGTCTGCGTCATCATGATCGATGCCACCGTCGGCTTTACCGAGCAGGACTCCAAGGTCGCCGGTTACGCGCATGAGCAGGGCAAGGCCTGCATCATCGCCGTCAACAAGTGGGATGCCGTCGAAAAGGACAGCTACACGATGGACGCGATGCGCAAAAAGCTCGAAGAAGATTTCAGCTTCATGTCTTATGCTCCCATCGTGTTCATCAGTGCCAAGACCGGCCAACGCGTTGACAAGCTGTTTGAGACTATCCACTTTGTGGATATCCAGAACGGCACCCGCGTGCCTACCGGTGCACTGAATGAAATGCTGGCCCGCGCTACCGCCAAGGTTCAGCCGCCGTCTGACAAGGGCAAGCGCCTGAAAGTGTTCTATATCACCCAGATCTCCACCCGCCCGCCGACGTTCGTCTGCTTTGTCAACCAGAAAGCTCTGTTCCATTTCTCGTACCAGCGTTATCTCGAGAACCAGATTCGCGAGACGTTCGGCCTGACCGGCACCCCCATCAAAATGATCACCCGCGAGCACGGTGATGGCGCGGTCAAGGCGGGGAAGGTGTAATCCATGGTAATGAATATTATTCTCGCCTGTGTGCTGACGGCCCTGGGCGGATATCTTTTGGGCAGCATTCTGTTCGGCGTGCTGATTTCCAAGGTCATGTTCAACGATGATGTGCGCGACCACGGCAGCGGCAACGCGGGCATGACCAATGTGCTGCGCACCTACGGAAAACTGCCCGCCGTATTTACCACTCTCGGCGACGTGGGCAAGAGCGTGGCTGCCGTCAACCTGGGGCGCTTTATCTTCGGCGCCCTGCTTTCCGGCACGGGCGCATCCTGGCAGAACTCGCTGGACCCTGTCTGCGGCGCCTATCTGGCCGCGATTTTCTGCATGATCGGCCACAGCCGCCCGATTTTCTTCGGCTTCAAGGGCGGCAAGGGTGTTCTGGTCGGCGCGGGCGCTGCACTTGCCACTGAGCCGCTCGTCTGTGCTGCACTGTTGGTTATCTTCCTGATTGAAGTTGCCGTCACCCACATCGTGTCGCTTGGCAGCATCATCATCGCCGCGCTGTACCCCGCGGGCACCCTTATCAACCTGATTGCCCACGGTGCCAGCCTGCCCACCATCGTGTTCAGCACGGTGTGCTGTGTCATTATGGCCGCCATGGTCATCTGGCTGCACCGCTCCAACATTGAACGTCTGAAAAACGGCACCGAGTACCGTTTCGGCGAGAAAAAGTAATTTTACCAGACCCGCTTCCTTATCTTTCGGGATAAGGGGCAGGTTTGTGTTATTCCTGTTGCATCCTGTCGAGGGCTGTGCTATTCTTTTGATAATGGAAGGGGAGATGGACCGTGCAGACCGTACAGGACGTCTGGGCCCTGCTGCAAGGCCACGCAGGGGAGACCTTTTACATCTCAAAGGGGCTACCGTTTTGCTATCAGATACGCGGCGGCGAGCTGTTTGTGGACCGAAGAAGCAAGTCCATCACCATCTCCACTGTCGCCAACGCGCTGGTACGCATCCAAGAGCGCGAGGCTGCCGGAGAGCTGATCACCGGCCCCAAAAAGATTGGCTGCTACGGGGCCAGCTACCTTTACCCGGTATTTTTGCAGTTGGGCATCATCCACCTGCCGCCGGACAGACAGCTTAATTTTTATAGTTTATAAGCGCATGGCAAGTTGCATAACTTGTTATGCGCTTTTTGCATGTTTTGTACAAAAATCGGCCAAAATGAGTAAAATGTATAAAAACCAATCATACAGGTGAAAAATAACTGTTGAAAAATAGAAGCCTTGGGTGTATACTAGGGACATTATAAGGCATACGAAGGCTTACGACGGGGGCATGCTATGAAAAACCTGTATCAGATTGCCCGGCACCTCGTCTGGCTGACGCAGTTCGGACTTTCTGTAGCGTTGCCGCCTGTGCTGCTTTTGCTGGGGGCCGTCTGGCTTAAGAACCACTTTGCACTGGGCAGCTGGATCGTGCTGGTCGGTTTGCTGTTGGGGCTGTTTGCTTCCATCGGCAGCCTGCACAACAACTTAAAAAGCATCGACCGCGAGGGAAAAGAGGACACGCCCCGCACCCCGCCGCCGATCTCTTTTAACAACCACTAAATTTTACACTTGCGAGGTGAAGCCTACCATGCAGAAGAACCGCGGTGTATTGCGGCAGGTGGGCGGTTTAGCCGCCGCGCTGCTGGTCTGCATTGCTGTGATGCTGGCGGTGTACGCACTGCTGGGCCGGTTGGATCGCATGGTCCTGTTGGGGGCCCTTTTCGGCTGGCTTTTGGCCATCGGTAATTTTCTTTCGTTGAGCATTACGGTTTCCAACGCCCTGGATCGTGCCGCCAACGGCGGCAGCCCACAAAAAGCACAGCTGGAGATCCAGACATCCAGCGTGGTGCGTCCGCTGGTGCTGGCCGTAATTTATATCGTACTTTTTCGCGCCAAAGTTTGTGACCCGGTCGCCGCGCTGCTGCCGCTTTTATTTGCACAGGTGGCGATCAAAGTATTGGAGTTTTTCCGTAACGACAAAAAAGGCGGTGATACTGCACCATGAATGGCCCTAAGATCTACTTTACTATCCCGATCCTGGGCGGCATTCCCATCACGCAGACAGCAGCTTCCTCGTTTGTAGTCATGCTGATCCTCTGTATCGCGGGCATTGTGCTGGGGCGCGATCTACAAAAGCGACCCGGTCGCCGCCAGGTGTTGGTGGAAAAAGGCGTCACCATGCTGTACGGCATGGTCGAGGATACGATGGGCAAGCACAATGCCTACTGGACGCCCTACATCGGCGCACTGTTTCTCTCATCGCTGTTCGGCACGCTCATCGGCATGACGGGCATTTTGCGCTCGGCCACGGCGGATCTTTCTACCACGGTCACCTGGGCGCTGATGACCAGCTTCATCTGCTGGGGCTGCTCCATCAAGCAGAACGGCTTCCTGGGTTGGCTGAAAGGCTTCACCGAGCCCGTTGTCGTCATGACCCCCATGAACATTATTTCTGAAATCGCACAGCCTGTCTCGATGGCATTCCGTCACTTTGGCAACATTGCGGGCGGCGGTGTCCTAACAAGCCTGCTCTACTCGGCGCTCGCGGCCTGCTCGGCCATGGTGCTGGGGCTCGTCGGCAAAAGCTTTATCGTCGGCGCGGTGGTGCTGGTGCTTGGCATCGTTTTGCTGGCACTGGGCATCAAAGATAAAAAAATGGCCAAAAAGATTTTTGGTATCGTCTTTACCGCAACTGGCCTGCTGGGCATTTTGAGCCTGACCGGCGTGCCGTACCTGGAGGTCGGTATTCCAGGCATCCTAAGCCTTTATTTTGATGTATTCTCTGGTGGTGTTCAGGCGCTGGTTTTCAGCCTGCTGACGATGGTTTACATCGGCAATGCCTGCCCGCCGCCGGAGGAAGTATAAAACAAAAATAAATTTTTATAACAGGAGGAAACTTCTATGGAAACAGCAATCATTAAGGCCGCCTGCGCGATCGGTGCAGGTCTCTGCATGGGCATCGGCGCTATCGGTCCCGCTCTCGGCGAGGGCAACGCCGTCGGTAAAGCGCTGGAAGGCATGGCCCGCCAGCCCGAAATGGCCAACACCCTGCGTACCAACATGATTTTGGGCTGTGCCATCACCGAATCGACCGGTATTTATTCTCTGGTCGTCGCACTGGTTCTGCTGTTCATTTTCTAAGAAGGTCTGACACGAAAGGAGGGGAAGACCCATGACAGGCTTTGAGAGTTTTGTCGGCGTCAACCCATGGACTGCGCTGTTTACCTTCTGCAATATGCTCATCACTTTTTCCGTGCTGAAGCACTTTCTGTTCAAGCCGGTCAAAAAGATGATCGACGACCGCCAGCAGGAAATTGATACAATGTATGCCGACGCGGACGCCGCCAAGCAAAAGGCCTCCGCGCTTGAGCAGGAGTATCAGGCTCATCTGCAAAGCATCAAGGATGAGCGCGACTCGCTGCTTCGGGATGCCACCGTACGCGCCCAGAAGCGGGAAGAGGACATCCTCAACGAAGCCCGCAACGAGGCCGCGTCCATCCGTGCCGCTGCAGAGGCCGATATTGCGCAGGAGCGCAAAAAGGCCGTGAACGACCTGAAGAACGAGATTGGCGGCATGGCCGTTGAGATCGCCGGCAAGGTGGTCGAGCGCGAGATCAACGAGGCCGACCACCAGGCTTTGATTGATGAATTTATTCGGAATGTGGGGGATGCCTCGTGACCGAGCTTGCCAAACGCTACGGCGGCAGCCTATACGACCTGGCGGTGGAAGAACAGCTGACAGATCAGCTGTTGGCAGAGCTGGATGTGGCAGCGGATTGCTTTCAGCAAGAGCCTGCCTACCTGCGCCTGCTATCTACCCCCAGCGTACCCAAAAAAGAACGCTGCGCGCTTCTTGACAAGGCTTTTGCCGAAGCACACCCGTACCTGGTAAACTTTTTAAAACTGCTGTGCGAGGAAAACCTGCTGGCAGAACTGCCCGGCTGTATCCGCGCTTATCGTGACCGCTATAATGCCGACCACGGCATTATTGAAGTGACCGTTGTCTCCGCCGTGCCGCTGAACGATGCTTCCCGCGAAAAGCTGCTTGCCAAATTGCAGCAGATGTCCGGCAAAACGGTGCGGCTGACCGCCAAAGTCGATCCTGCGATTTTGGGCGGCCTGCGGCTGGATCTTGGCGGCACACGCCTGGACGGCACGGTACAGCGCCGCTTGGAACGTATGCGCGACAGCATCTCCAGCGTCGTACTTTAAGATGTAAAAGCACCTCATTTTACAGATTGTGTGGTGAACCTAACAGTGCAACTAAAACCCGAACAAATCTCCCGCATCATCCGCTCCCAGATCAAATACTACCAGAACGCTATCGAGCAAAGCGAGACCGGCACTGTCACAATGGTCGGCGACGGCATCGCCCGTGCCGCCGGTTTGGACAATTGCATGGCTGGCGAGCTGGTCCAGTTTGAAAGCGGTGCCTACGGCATGGCCCAGAACCTGGAAGAAAACAGCGTTTCCATCGTTCTGCTGGGCGATGACAGCGGGATCAAAGAAGGCAGCAGCATCCATCGCACCGGCAAGGTCGTTTCTGTCCCTGTCGGCGAAGGGATGATTGGGCGTGTTGTCAACGCCCTGGGCCAGCCCATCGACGGCAAGGGCCCCATCGAAGCTGCCGATTACCGCGCCATTGAATCCCCGGCGCCCGGCATCCTGGACCGCCAGCCCGTCAAGCAGCCGTTGCAGACCGGTATCAAAGCTATCGACTCGATGATCCCCATTGGCCGCGGCCAGCGTGAGCTGATCATCGGCGACCGCCAGACCGGCAAGACCGTCATTGCCACTGATACTATCATTAACCAGAAGGGCAAGGACGTTCTGTGCATCTATGTTGCCATCGGCCAAAAGCGTTCCACCGTCGCTTCTCTTGTCGAAAATCTTGAGAAGAACGGTGCGATGTCCTACACGACCATCGTCTGCGCCACGGCGTCTGAGCTTTCGCCGCTGCAATATATCGCCCCCTACGCAGGCTGTGCTATGGGCGAGTATTTCATGCAGCAGGGCAAGCATGTCCTCATTATTTATGATGACCTGTCCAAGCACGCCGTTGCTTACCGTGCGCTTTCGCTGCTGATTCGCCGTCCCCCGGGACGTGAAGCTTACCCCGGCGACGTTTTCTACCTGCACAGCCGCCTGTTGGAGCGTGCTGCCAAGCTGAGCGATGAAAAAGGCGGCGGTTCTCTGACCGCGCTGCCCATCATCGAGACCCAGGCGGGCGATGTGTCGGCTTATATCCCGACGAACGTCATTTCTATCACCGATGGCCAGATCTTCCTCGAGACAGAGCTGTTCCACGCCGGTATCCGTCCTGCCGTCAACCCCGGCATCTCGGTTTCCCGTGTCGGCGGCAATGCCCAGATCAAGGCCATGAAAAAGGTCGCCGGTACGCTGAAGCTGATTTATTCCCAGTATCGTGAGCTGCAAGGCTTTGCGCAGTTCGGCTCTGACCTGGACGCCGACACCAAGGCACGTTTGGCCCAGGGCGAACGCATTGTGGAAATTCTCAAGCAAGACCGCAACAGCCCTGTGCCGGTCGAGAAACAGGTTGCCATCCTGTATGCCACCATCCACGGCTATCTGAAAGAGATCGCCGTGTCGGATATCGGCGCGTACGAGCAGGGCCTTTACCAGTATCTGGACGACAACGCCGCCGCCAATGACGTGATGGAGACCATCCGCACCACCGGCGACCTGAAGCCCGATACCGAGGAAGCTCTCAAGCAGGCACTGGCCGCTTACACCGAACAATTTATCAAAGAAAAATAAACTGCAAAGGGGGTGCTGCCGATGGCTGGCTCGATGAAAGAGATCAAACTTCGCATTAAAAGTGTCGAAAGCACCATGCAAATTACTAAGGCGATGGAGCTGGTTGCTTCCAGCAAGCTGCGCCGCGCCAAAGAGCGGGTAGAACACAGCCGCCCCTATTTTGAGACGCTGTATGCCACCCTGTTTGATATCGCCGCTGCGGATTCTGAGTTCAGCAGCCCGTATCTTGCCAAGCGCGATACCCATCGCCGCCTGTATATCGTAATTGCCGGTGACCGCGGCCTGGCTGGCGGCTACAACGCCAACATCCTCAAAGCGGTGGAGGCTGATGCCGCCGATGCCTCGGAGCCGGGGTATTGCGTGCTGCCCATCGGTAAAAAGGCGGTCGAGTATTTCGAGCGCCACAATACTTCGATCTTAACCACCTCGTTTGCGGTTGCCGGGGATCTCTCTGTCAGCGATTGCTTTGAAATTTCGCGCCTTGTCTGCCAGAAATTCCTGGCAGGGGAGTTTGACGAGATCCGCATCGCCTTTACGCAGTTTGTCTCCATGCTGACCCAGACCGCATCTATTCTGCCGGTGCTGCCTTTTGATGCCCCGCACCCCAAGCCGGGCCAGGAGCATGAAAGCCTGATGCTCTACGAGCCGGACAGTGCCGCCGTATTTGATGCCATCATCCCAGAATATCTGGCCGGTGTCGTCTACGGTGCTTTGTGCGAAAGCGTTGCCAGTGAGCAGGGTGCCCGCCGTACCTCGATGGACGCTGCCACCAAGAACGCCGGTGAGATGATCGAGCATTTGAACCTGTACTATAACCGCGCCCGCCAGGCCGCCATCACCCAGGAGATCACCGAGATCGTGGCCGGTGCCGACGCAGAATCTTAAAAAGCCCACAAAGGAGTGTGTGCTATGCCAGAAAAACACATCGGAAAGGTGGTGCAGATCACCGGCCCGGTCTTGGACATCCGCTTCAAGGACGGCGAATTACCCGCCCTGCTGAACGCGGTGGAGCTTGACAATCACGGGAAAAAGCTGGTCGTCGAAGTGGCGCAGCATATCGGTGATAACGTAGCCCGCTGCATCGCCATGGCCGCCACGGACGGCCTGGTCCGCGGTGCCGACGCCGTCGATACCGGCGGTCCTATCAACGTGCCGGTAGGTGACGCTTGCCTGGGCCGTGTGTTCAACCTGCTGGGCGAGCCTGTCGACGAGCAGCCCGCGCCCGAAAACATTGAGCATTGGCCTATCCACCGCGCCGCCCCCGCTTTTGATGAGCAGGAGTCTTCCACGGAAATTTTGGAGACCGGTATCAAGGTTGTTGACCTGATTTGCCCCTACGCCAAGGGCGGCAAAATCGGCCTGTTCGGCGGTGCCGGTGTCGGCAAAACCGTTCTGATTCAGGAGCTGATTTATAACATTGCTACTGCGCACAACGGTTATTCCGTCTTTACCGGCGTTGGCGAGCGCACCCGTGAGGGCAACGACCTGTACGGCGAAATGCGCGAGAGCGGCGTTTTGAGCAAAACGGCGCTGGTCTACGGCCAGATGAATGAACCTCCGGGGGCCCGTATGCGTGTGGCCCTGTCCGGCCTGACGATGGCGGAGTATTTCCGCGACGTCAAGCATCAGGACGTGCTGTTGTTTATTGATAACATCTTCCGCTTCACCCAGGCCGGTTCCGAGGTTTCGGCGCTGTTAGGCCGTATGCCCTCCGCCGTCGGCTACCAGCCCACGCTGGCCACCGAAATGGGTGCTTTGCAGGAGCGCATCACATCTACCCGCAAGGGCTCCATCACCTCTGTGCAGGCTGTCTATGTGCCTGCGGACGACCTGACTGACCCGGCCCCTGCCACGACCTTTACCCACCTGGACGCTACCACGGTCCTGAGCCGTGATATTGCATCCCAGGGCATCTATCCCGCCGTTGATCCTCTGGATTCCACCTCGCGCATCCTTTCGCCCGAAGTGGTCGGCCAGGAGCACTACGAGGTCGCCCGCGCCGTGCAGCAGGTGCTGCAGCGCTACAAGGACTTGCAGGACATCATCGCCATCATGGGTATGGACGAACTGTCTGAAGAGGATAAGATCACGGTCAGCCGCGCGCGTAAGGTGCAGCGTTTCCTGTCCCAGTCTTTCCACGTAGCAGAGCAGTTCACCGGTATGCCCGGCCAGTATGTGCCGCTGAAAGAGACCCTGCGTGGCTTTAAGATGATCCTGAACGGCGAGTGCGATTCCATTCCCGAAAGCTGCTTCCTATTTGCCGGCACCATCGACGATGTGCTGGCAAAGGCCAAACAGCAGTAAGGGGGCAGGCAGATGGCTGTTTTCCCGCTCAAGATCCTTACGCCGGACGGCGTTGCCTTTGACGGCAGCGTTTCGGCCGTATCCTGCCGCACGATCAGCGGCCAGATCCAGCTGCTGGCCAAGCACATTGATTACTGCACCGCCCTCGGCATGGGGGAGGCGCATATCACGCTGGAGGATGGCACCATCCGCCGGGCTGCCTGCATGGGCGGTATGATCAGCATGATCGGCGGCGAATGTCGTCTGCTGGCCACCACCTTTGAATGGGCCGATGCCATCGACAAAGCGCGTGCCGAGCGCAGCAAGGCCCGCGCCGAGGCGATTCTGGCCCAGAAAAACGCAGACACCCGCGAATTGGAACTGGCCGAAGCCCGCCTGAAGCGCGCCCTTGTGCGCAGCAGCGTGGCATCCCGGCAGAATTTATCCTGATTATATAAAACACCGCCGCCGGGAAATGACCTGGCGGCGATGTTTTTTGAAAAAGTTTGATTTTTTTTATTTTTTCTCAAAAAAAGTGTTGACATTTCTTGTATAGTCAGCTATAATAAACAAGCTGATTCGAGACAGCCCGGTTCGACCGGGTGTAGCGCAGTTTGGTAGCGCGCTTGAATGGGGTTCAAGAGGCCGTGAGTTCGACTCTCGCCACTCGGACCAAACGAGGGCTGTCAGGATTAGCGAAAAAACGTCAGATTTTTATGAATCTGACGTTTTTTGTTTTATTTTTTCTTGGTGCACCATTGGTGCGCGTCTAATCGTTATCTAACATATCATCGGCTCATTTGTCATTTTCTCCAAGAACCACGCCAAATTCTTGTGGATTCACGCTCTTGCACTTGTCAATTGTTTCGTATATAGTGAATATACAAAAACATTTTATCCATTAAAATCACAGCAGAGAGGGTGCAAAATGAGTTCTACCGTAATCCGGATGCGAAGTGAATCCAGAACCGATTTAAACTATGTATCGCAAGCCATCATCAGCAGCTCTGATATGGCAGGGTCCGAACTGGTTTTGGAGCAATTGTCCGACGCAAACGATGCCACGATTCTGCTGCTGGTTTTTGAAAAGTTCTATTTTCGCAATTCCAGCATGACGGCATGCACCATCCAGATTGTAGACGATGGCCAAAAGCAGGCTGCCGTTATCGTAGGCACCGGCGGCGGGTATGGGATTCTCAATATAAGCTGGGGCACTAACAGTAATTTTGCCTGCAAGGCTGCAAATTCCTTAGCAGCCCTTGGCTTTAGCGAAATCTGATACTCATAAATAGCAAAAAAGCCTCGCTGCCCATGTTCCGGCAAGCGGGGCTTTGCTTTATAATGGCCTTATTGCGGCCGCTTGGCGGCCTTGCGGTAGACGGCGACCGAGATGACAGCCGTAATAACTTCGGTGATCCAGAACGCGTGCCATACGCCTGTGGGACCCAACAGGCGGCACAACGCCCAGGCAATGGGCATCATGGCGATGATGTAGCGCACCAGCGAGATCACCAGCGATTCGGTGCCTTTGCCAAGGCCCTCCAGTGCACCGGAACCCGTCACAGTAACGGCCGACACGATAAAGCCCGCGCAGATGATACGCAGCGCCGTTTGACCTTCGGCGATCGTCTCAGGGTTGGAACTGAACACCGTCATCAGCGGCCCCGCAAACACCAAACACAGCACCGTGCCGCCCGCCATGATGGTGCCCGTCATGGCCAGGGTCAGGTTATAAATTTTCTTTACACGGGCATCCTCGCCCGCACCGTAGTTGTAGCCAATGATGGGCCGCATGCCCTGCACAATGCCATTGGCTGGCAGATACAAAAACGTTTGCAGTTTATAATAGATACCCAGCACCACCACATACACCTGGGAATACACCGCCAAGATCGAGTTGAGGAACGACACCAGCAGCGAGGGAAGCGCCAGATTTAAAATTGCCGGGATGCCGATGGCATACAGGTTCAGGTCCATCTTTTTGTCGGGCTTCAGGCAGTCACGCCGCACATGCACACTGATTTGCGTAGTGCTGTAGACGACAAGATAGATGGCCACTGTCAAGATCTGGCCAATACCGGTTGCCAGCGCTGCACCAGCAATACCCATTTTGGGGAATGGGCCGATGCCGAAAATCAGCATCGGGTCCAAAATGATATTGCAGACCGAGCCTGCCATCAGGCCCACCATCGTGACCCGCATGCGGCCTACCGCCTGGAAGATCTTTTCAAACGCCAGCGCCGCCATAATGACCGTTGAGAACATAAACGCAATGCGCGCGTAGGTCACCCCCATCTGGATAACCGTTTCATTACCGGTGAACATCCGCAAAAAGGTCGGCATGACCAGAATGCTGACCACGGTGATGACCACGCCGTGCAACAGCGAAAGCGCCAGGCCGTGTGTTGCAGCCATATCGGCCTTTTTATGTTCGCCTGCGCCAAGGTGCAATGCAATCTGCGCATTGATGCCCACGCCAAAGCCGATGGCAATTGCGTTGATCAGGTTCTGTACCGGGTACACCAGCGACAGGGCTGTCATAGCATCCTCGCTGATCTGGGCCACAAACAAGCTGTCCACAATATTGTACATTGCATTGACCAGCATCGAGATGACCATGGGCAGCGCCATACTGGTCAGCAGGGGAAAGATCGGCTTTTCTTTCATAAACGTATCGTTCATAGTTGTGTACCTCCCAGACACAGCAAAAAGCCACACAATGGGCCAGCATTTCAGCCGAACCATTGTGTGGCGAAAAATAGTATAGACTACTGTAAAAATCCACACTTGTTTTAGGTTTTTGCATAATACCACAGTTTTTTTATTTTGTCAAGACAGCCCCGGCTTTTTAACCTATTGACGCAATAGGTGTTTGTGCTATAATGTTTTGGTATGTACTTTTTGCAGGCAGTGGGCAGAACCCCGCCGCCATGAAATGAGGCAAGCTGAAATCCATGATTTATCTTGATTATTCCGCCAACACGCCAGTAGATCCGGCCGTGCTGGACGTTTACTGCAAAACCGAGCAGATGTATATTGCCAACCCCAACTCGACCCACTGCGCCGGGCAGGCCGCCCGCGCCGAGATGGCCCGTGTGACCGAGTCCATCGCCAGGCTGCTGGGCGTGCAGCCCGCCGAGATCATCTATACTTCGGGCGCAAGCGAGGCCAACAACCTGGCCGTCAAGGGCATTGCCCAAGCGTCCCGGCACATCGGCAAACACATCATCTCCACCCAGCTGGAGCATTCCTCGGTGGGCGCGTCGCTTTCGGTCTTGCAGCAGCAGGGATACGAGATTGACCTGCTGAACGTGAACCGCGACGGCAGAATTAACCTTGACCAGCTGCGGGAACTGCTGCGCGAAGATACGATTTTAGTCGCCATCTGCGCAGTTGACAGCGAGATCGGCACCGTGCAGCCCATCCGAGAGATTGCCGAGATCGTCAAGCAGTACCCGGACTGCTGCCTGCATGTCGATGCCACCCAGGCCGTTGGCAAAACCGACCTCTGGTTTGACGGCGTGGACACCTTGAGTTTTACCGCCCATAAGTTCTACGGACCCAACGGCATCGGCGCGCTGTACAAGCGCCGGGGTCTCGTGATCGAGCCGCAGATCTCCGGCGGTGCCAGCACCACGATCTACCGCAGCGGCACCCCCACACTGGGCCTGGCCGCCGCGCTGGAAGCCGCCCTTGCCAAAGCCATGGCCGAGCAGCCCCAGCGTATCGCCCATGTGCAACGCCTGCACGACCGCCTTGTGGCTGGCCTGCAAGCCTTCCCTGAGGTGCGCTTCAACAGCCCGGCAGGCGCTGTGCCGCACATCCTCAACGTCAGCGTCAACGGTGTCAAAGGCACCCGCTTCCAGCAGGCACTAAGCGAGCAGGGCGTCTGCGTCTCGGTCAAGTCGGCCTGCTCGTCGGACGGTATGCCGTCCAAGGCTGTGTTTGCCGTCAGCCGTGACCGCCGCAACGCGCTGTCCTCGTGGCGCATCAGTCTGAGCCACCTCACCACCGACGAGGAGATTGACGGGTTTCTCGCCGTATTTGCCGCCTGCTACCGCCAGCTGTTACAAAAGGAGAACTGATCTTGGAACGTCAACTGGAAACTTATCAAAAAATCGAGCGCAGCATCATCAAAAAGTTCCGTAAGCAGCTGTGGACGCCCTTCATCGTCGCCGTCAAGCGGTACGAACTGATCCAGGCGGAGGATAAGATTGCCGTCTGCATTTCCGGCGGCAAGGATTCCATGCTGATGGCCAAACTGTTGCAGGAGTTACAGCGCCACAGCGAAGTGCCGTTTGAACTGGTCTATCTGGTGATGGACCCCGGCTACAACGAGATCAACCGCCAGAAGATCGAGAGCAATGCTGCCCTGCTTCATATCCCCATCACAGTATTTGAAACCAACATTTTTGATGTTGCCAATAACAGCGAGAAATCACCCTGCTACCTCTGCGCCCGCATGCGCCGCGGCCATCTGTACAAAAAAGCGCAGGAGCTGGGCTGCAATAAAATCGCGCTGGGTCATCACTTTAACGATGTTATCGAGACCACTGTCATGAGCATGTTCTACGGCTCACAGATGCAGGCCATGCCGCCCAAACTGCACAGCACCAACTTCCCGGGCATGACGCTCATCCGCCCGTTGTACTGCATCCGCGAGGATGATATCATCGCCTGGCGGCGCTACAACGACCTGGAATTTATTCAGTGCGCCTGCCGCTTTACCGAGGCCTGCACCATCTGCGACAATGGCGGCGGTGGCTCCAAACGGCAGGAAGTCAAGGTTTTGCTGCGGCGCCTGATGCGCGATAACCCCAACATCGAAAACAGCATCTTCCGTAGCATTCACTCGGTCGCGCTGGATACGATGCCCGGCTACAAATCCGAGGGCATCGAGCATTCTTTTCTCGAGCGTTTCGACCGCCAGGAGGAAGCCCTGCACGCTGCCGCCCCGGCAGATGCCGAAGTATAACCGCATATAAAACAACCGCCCCATGCCGCTGCAATTGCAGGCCCGGCATGGGGCGGTTTTGTTTTACTTTTGGTTTTTCCCGGACGGCGCAGCCCGTATTGCGCGGCATTCTGTCCAGGTAAGAATGGTCGTGGCATCGTATCCTCAACTACTACGAGTTCTTGCACTTATGCGGTTAAACCGCCGTGTAACGGTCGGTACGCACGGTGAAGTGAGAGGTCGGCTCTCTATTTACGAGAGCCCCTACTTGATTACGCTTTTGCTTCCTCGCCGGGGCGTTTGGCCAAGGCGTCAAACTGTTTTACGATGGCGGGGTCGTCCAGCTTGATGACCCTTCCGGAGAGATAATTCAGGGAATTTTCTTCCGGGATGCGGCCAAACGTCAGCCGTTGGGCGCAAAGTGCCTGCGTTTTCAGGCCCGTGCGTTCGTTCATTTTGTGGTTGCCATATTTGATATCGCCCAACACCGGGTGACCCAGGTAGGCAAGGTGAGCGCGGATCTGGTGTGTGCGGCCCGTGATCAGCCCAATGCGGCACAGTGCAAACGGTCCGCTCTGCCGTATGACTGTCACATCGGTGATGATCTGCTTATAGCCCTCGCTCTGGCGGGCGTGGATGCGGACCTTGTTGTTTTTCTCGCTGTGCTGCAGCCAGGCGATATGCCGCCCTGCGGGCGGGGCCCCAACCGTGATGGTCAGGTATTCCTTTTTCATCAGGTCATCCCGGATGATGGCATTCAGGTCACGCAGGGCCGTGTAGCTTTTGGCGGCCAGCACCAAGCCTTCGGTGCCACGGTCCAGCCGATTGCAAAGCGCCGGGGCGAATCGCTGCTCGGCGTGGGGATTGTACTCTCCCTTGGCTTCCAGGTAGGCGGCAAACGCATCCACCAGGTTGGCATCCCCGGTGCGGTCACTGTGGCACAAAAGGTGCGCCGGTTTGTACAGCACCGCAAAGTTGGCGTCCTCATAAATCACCGTCACCGGCGGCTGACGGCGGGGCGGTTTGGCCTTGGGCTTGGCACCCTCGGGCGGGAAGAACTCATCGTTAATGTACATCTCGATCAAATCGCCCGTTTTCAGGCGGGTATCCGGCTCAGCCCGTTTGCCGTTGACCTTGATACGCTTGTTGCGAAACGCCTTATACATCATGCTGCGGGGCATGTCCTTGGTAACGCCCTCCACAAAGCGGCTCAGGCGGACGTCGTTTTCATTGGCACCGGCGGTAAAACTTTTCATGGAACCCTCACTTATCTATTTGCAAAATCTTTCTTTCAGTATATAATGAAATCATCAAAACGTAAAGTGGAAAAAAGGATGTGACATTATGGCCGACAATCAGGAGCACTCTCTGCACGAGAATCACCGTGCCCGCATGCAGGAGCGTGTGGCGCGTTACGGCATGGAAAGTCTGGCCGAGCATGAAGTGCTGGAATATCTTTTGTACTTGTCCATCCCACGCCAGGATACGAATCCCTTGGCCCACCGCCTGATCGACCACTTTGGCAGTTTCTGCCGCGTGATGGAAGCCACACCGCAGGAGCTGATGCAGGTAAAAGGCATTGGCCCGCGCAGCGCACAGCTGATTTCTGACATTATGGAATTTGGCCGCTATTATGCTGTAAAAAAGCGCAAAAAGCTGGCTACGCTGGACACCACCGCCAACGCAGTCGAGTACGTAAAGCCGCTGTTCCTTGGCTTGCAAAACGAAGTGCTGTATGTTATCTTGATGGACAATGCCTGCCACCCGTTGTTTGATTTAAAAGCCGCCGAAGGTGTGCCGAACCATGTCAGCATCGACACGCGCAAGCTGCTGCGGGATGTGCTGCGCTCCAATGCGACCACTGCGATCCTCGCACACAACCATCCCACCGGCCCAGCGCTGCCCAGCAAAGCCGACCAGATGACCACGCTGCAAATCATGCAGCTGCTGGCCCCGGCGGGTGTCTCGATTTTGGACCACATCATCGTAGCAGGGGACAACGCCTGCTCGATGGCCGACCGCGGCCGTCTGCCGGACCTCAAAGATTACCCCACCTTCCTAAGCGCCGCCAGCCCTCATCCGTAAAGCTTTTTCTCCCTGCCGTTTTCACTTTGCGGCAGGGTATATTTTTCGCCGCGTGGTGCACAAAATACCTACCAAAAGGCTTTACATTATATTTTCGTTGTGATATAATCAATATACAACCAATCGTTGTGTTGAAAGGAAACTTTTATGGATGATGTGTTTCATTTAAAGGCACCATTCCAGCCCACCGGCGACCAGCCACAGGCGATTGACGCTCTTGTGCAGGGCATCAATGAGGGGGACGATGCCCAGACGCTGCTGGGCGTTACCGGTTCCGGCAAAACCTTTACCATGGCCAATATCATTGCCCGGTGCAACCGCCCCACGCTGATCCTGGAACCAAACAAAACTCTGGCAAGCCAGATCTGCACCGAGATGCGCAGTTTTTTCCCGGATGACGCCGTGGAATATTTTGTCTCCTATTACGATTACTACCAGCCCGAGGCATACATCCCGTCCACCGACACCTATATTGAAAAAGACAGCGCCATCAATGATGAGATTGACCGCCTGCGCCATTCGGCCACGGCGGCACTTTCAGAGCGCCGCAATGTCATCATCGTTGCCAGCGTTTCCTGCATCTACTCGTTGGGCGATCCTATTGATTACCGCAGCATGGTCATCAGCCTGCGCCCCGGTATGCAGATGGAGCGCGACGTGCTTTGCAGCCGCCTGGTCAAGCTGCAATACGAGCGCAACGACATGAACTTTATCCGCAACAAGTTCCGCGTCAAGGGCGACACCGTAGATATCCACCTTGCCTACAACGATGAATATGCCATCCGGGTAGAGTTTTTCGGTGATGAGATCGACCGTATCATCGAGTTTGACCCGCTGACCGGTGAGCACAAAAATGTTGTGCGGCATGTCGCCATCTTCCCGGCCAGCCATTATATTGTCGGGCCGGAAAAGATGAAAGAGGGCCTTGCCAAGATTGCGGTCGAGATGGAAGAGCAGGTCAAAAAATTTACCGAAGAGGGCAAGCTGCTCGAGGCGCAGCGCATCCAGCAGCGTACCAACTACGACATGGAAATGTTGCAGGAAGTCGGTATGTGCAAGGGCATTGAGAATTACTCGGCCGTATTGTCCGGGCGCAAACCAGGTTCCACGCCCACCACGCTGCTGGATTATTTCCCGGACGATTTCCTGTTGATGGTGGATGAAAGCCACGTCATGCTGCCGCAGATCCGCGGTATGTTCGGCGGTGACTACAGCCGCAAAAAAACGCTGGTGGAATACGGGTTCCGCCTGCCGTCTGCGTTTGACAACCGCCCGCTGAAATTCGAGGAATTTGAGCAGAAAGTCCACCAGAAAATTTTCGTTTCCGCCACGCCAGGCGATTATGAGCGGGAACATTCCAGTCGCGTGGCTGAGCAGGTCATCCGCCCCACAGGCTTGCTGGATCCCGTTATTATGGTGCGCCCAGTCGAGGGGCAGATTGAAGACCTGCTTGGTGAAATTCGTCTGCGCATCGACCGCGGTGAGCGTGCACTGGTCACGACCCTGACCGTCAAGATGGCCGAGGATTTGACCGATTATCTCGAAGAGCACGGCGTCAAAACCAAATACATGCACCACGAGGTTGACACCTTTGAGCGCATGGAAATCATCAAAGACCTGCGCGTAGGGGCCATCGACGTGATTGTGGGCATCAATCTGCTGCGTGAGGGCTTGGATTTGCCGGAAGTATCGCTGATTGCCATTCTGGACGCCGACAAAGAGGGCTTCTTGCGCAGCGAGACCAGCCTGATCCAGACCATTGGCCGCGCAGCCCGCAACGCCAACGGCGTGGTGCTGATGTACGCCGACGAAGTGACCCCCAGCATGGAGCGCGCCATCATGGAGACCGAGCGCCGCCGTGCCATTCAGGATGCGTACAACCAGGAGCATGGCATCACCCCCAAGACCATCGTCAAGGCCATCGGCGGAGGGCTGGAGATCAGCATGAGCGAGGAAAACAAGCGCATGCGCCAGCATCGTATGAGCCGTGTGGAGCGCCAGCAGACCATCGAACGCCTGACCAAAGAAATGAAAGAAGCCGCGCGCCTGCTGCAATTTGAGCTGGCAGCCCAGTTGCGCGACGAGATCGCCCGGCTGGAGCGCGGAGAGGACCCCACCGCAGCCGATACCAGTGAGCGCAAGGCTATCGCCAGAAAGCGCAAGGGAAGAGGGAAATATAAAAGTTGAGCACCGAAGTAAACGATCCGAAGCGCCGGTCCAAGATTCAGATTGACCCTAACAACCGCATTGTCATCAAGGGTGCGCGGGAGCATAACTTAAAAAATGTCGACCTGACGCTGCCGCGCAATAAGCTGATCGTCATGACCGGGCTTTCCGGCTCCGGCAAATCGAGCCTTGCCTTTGATACGATCTACGCTGACGGCCAGCGCCGTTATATGGAGAGCCTTTCCAGCTATGCCCGGCAGTTTCTGGGACAGATGGAGAAGCCCGATGTGGATGAGATCACCGGCCTTTCGCCCGCCATCTCAATCGACCAGAAAACTACCAGCCACAACCCGCGTTCTACCGTGGGCACCGTGACCGAAATTTACGATTATCTGCGCCTGATGTACGCTCGTATCGGCGTGCCGCACTGCCCGATCTGCGGGCGGGAGATTACCCAGCAGTCCGTTGATGAGATGGTCGACGAGGTGATGAAGCTGCCCGAGCGCACCCGTTTTCAGGTGCTTGCCCCTGTGGTCCGTGCCCGCAAAGGCACACAGGCCAAGGAACTGGATGCCGCCCGCCGTGCCGGTTTTGTTCGTGTGCGCGTCGACGGCAACATGTACGATCTGAGTGAGGAAATCAACCTCGAGAAGAACATCAAACACACGGTCGAGATCGTTGTGGACCGTTTGGTCATTAGTGATACCGTGCGTGGCCGCCTGGCGGATTCCATCGAGACTGCGCTGGCACAGACCAATGGCCTTGTCGTCATCGACGTGATTGGCGGCGAGCCGATGATGTTCAGCCAGAGCTATGCCTGCCCCGAGCACGGTGTCTCGGTCGAAGAGCTGACCCCCCGCATGTTCAGCTTCAACAATCCCTTTGGCGCCTGCGAGAAATGTACGGGCCTTGGCACCTTTATGAAAGTTGACCCCGCCCGCATCATCCCGGACAAGCGCAAATCCATCCGTGAAAGCGCCATCAAGGCCAGCGGCTGGTACTATGCCGAAGGTTCGATCTCCGAGATGACCTACAAGGCATTGGGCAAGCGCTATGGCTTTACGCTGGACACGCCCATCAAAGATTTCAGCAAAGAAGCCCTGCACGCCCTGCTGTACGGCACCGGCGATGAGCGCATCGAGATGCAGCGCGAGAGCATGTTTGGCTCCGGCACCTATTACAACCAGTTTGAGGGCCTTATCCCGAACTTGGAACGCCGCTTCCGCGAGACGAACAGCGAGTGGGTCAAGGAAGAGATTGCCCTTGTCATGTCTAGCGAGGAGTGCCCCGCCTGCCATGGCCGCCGCCTGAAGCCCACCAGCCTGGCCGTCACGGTCGGCGGCATCAACATTGCGGATTTCTGCGACAAGAGCGTTACCGAAGAGCTGAAATTCATCGAGACCGCCAAGGTCAGCGCCAAGGATGAGATGATCGGTGCGCCGATTTTTAAAGAGGTCCGTGAGCGCCTGGGCTTTTTGCAAAGCGTGGGTCTGGGGTATCTGACCCTTTCCCGCGGTGCGGCCTCCCTGTCCGGCGGCGAAAGCCAGCGTATCCGCCTGGCGACCCAGATTGGCAGCGCACTGACCGGTGTGCTGTATGTGCTGGACGAGCCGAGCATCGGCCTGCACCAGCGCGACAACGATAAGCTGATTGCCACCATGAAGCGTCTGCGCGACCTGGGCAACACCCTGATCGTGGTCGAGCATGACGAGGACACGATGCGGCAGGCCGATTATATTGTGGACGTCGGCCCCGGTGCCGGTGTGCACGGCGGCGAGATCGTCGCCACCGGCAGCGTGGCGGATATCTGCAAGGTCAAGCGCAGCATTACCGGCGCATACCTTTCGGGCCGCAAGTATGTCGAAGTACCCGAAACGCGCCGCCCCGGTAATGGCAAGTTCCTGCGGGTCGTCAAGGCACACGAAAACAATTTGCAGGATATTACCGTAGATTTCCCGCTGGGCAAAATGGTCTGCGTAACCGGTGTGTCCGGCTCTGGCAAATCCACGCTGGTAAATGAAATTTTGTACAAAACGCTGGCCGCCGCGCTGAACGGTGCCCGCAGCCGTCCTGGCCAGTGCGAAGCCGTTGAGGGCATGGAGTGGGTGGACAAGGTCATTGGCATTGACCAGTCGCCCATCGGGCGCACGCCGCGCTCCAACCCAGCCACCTACACCAGCGTGTTCGGGGATATCCGCGCGCTGTTTGCCAACACGCAGGACGCCAAAATGCGTGGCTACGGCCCCGGGAGGTTCAGCTTCAACGTCAAGGGCGGCCGCTGCGAAGCCTGTGAGGGCGGCGGTATTTTGCAAATCGAGATGCACTTTTTGCCGGACATTTTTGTGCCCTGCGATGTCTGTAAAGGCAAGCGCTACAACCGCGAAACGCTGGAAGTCAAATACAAGGACAAGAGCATTTCCGACGTTCTTGACATGACGGTGGAAGAGGCCTGCGTCTTTTTTGCCAACATCCCCAAAATTGCCCGCAAGCTGCAAACGTTGCAGGAAGTCGGCCTTGGGTATATCCAACTGGGGCAGGCCGCCACCACGCTGTCCGGCGGCGAAGCCCAGCGTGTCAAGCTGGCCAATGAGCTGGCCCGCCGTGATACCGGGCAAACCGTCTATATCCTGGACGAGCCCACCACCGGATTGCATGTAGCTGATGTGCACCGTCTGGTCAAGGTGCTGGACAAGCTGGTGGATGCCGGAAACACGGTCATCATCATCGAGCATAATCTTGACGTCATCAAGCGCGCCGATTATATCATCGACCTTGGCCCCGAAGGCGGCAGCGGCGGCGGTACGATTGTTGCCACCGGTACGCCCGAGGAAGTAGCCGAGAACCCCAACTCTTTCACGGGCCAATACCTCAAGCCCATGCTGGCCCGTGCCAAAGAACTGCAAAAAGCAAGCAAATAAACGCTAAAAACAAACAAAACAGCCTGCCCAAAACACGGCAGGCTGTTTGTTTTTATTCGGTTGGGTTATCCTGTTCGGTCAGCTCGGTTTCCTGGGAGCCGTCCGACATGGTGCTGTTGTTGGCTACCGGGATAAACCGCTTGGCAAACTTGCCTTGACCGCGGCTGCGCACATAAAAGTAGCCGATGATGGAAAACGTCAGCGCACCGATGAAATTGACGAACAAATCTTCCATCGTATCCAGCAGGCCGATATCCAGATATCCGCCCAATCCCAAGGCCGTCTGGGTGCCATCCGCCTGCACGACGATCACATCGGTGATATTGCGCAGCACCACCGGGTGGTTGCCACCGGTGGGGTCCAGCATGATAGAACCGATGCTTTGCACGACGGTGTCCTTTTGCATGTCCAAAAAGAAAAGCTGGTCCATCGTACACTCAAAAAATTCCCAGATCACACCAACTGTCATCGAAAAGCAGAACGCCACGATTGCCAGATACAGCGGCGACAGATGAAACCGCGCGCTGTTGTGCCGGTTCAGAATATCCAGCAGCGAGAAACCGATTGCCGCGCAAAGGAATCCGTTCAGCGTATGCAGCACCGTGTCCAAGTAGGGGAAGGTAACGTAGTACGCGCCGATCTCACCCATGATCTCTGCCGCATAAATAAACAGTAGGATGATAATTTCCAGCGTGTTGGGTAACGCGATGTCTAGCTTGCGTTCCAACATGCTGGGCACCATAAACAGCAGCAACGTCAGCACGCAGAGGAACACATTTTCAAAATTGCGGTTAAAAATCTGCGCCAGCATCACCAAAATGACCGAGGCACGCAGCAGGATATACACCAGCGTGACCGAGCGTTTGGTGCGCCAGACGTCCTGAAAGGCTTCACGCCTTTGCTGTTTTTTGCTTTCCATTCATTCTCCTTTAGTCCAGAGTAAAATCCTTCGGGTCCAGCTCGGGCAAAACCTGGCGGTGCGGCACGCGCATCAGCGGGTCGTAGCTGAACTTGCGGCAGCAATAGTACGGGGACACCACACCTTTTTGCTTGCACAAGATCATTTTCGGGTCCGCTGCCGGAGCCCCGTGCAGGCAATAGGCGCAGGCGGGAGCAATTTTACTGCCGTAGTATGGTTTTCTAAACATATCCTCACCTTATCGCGCAAAATTATACTTATATTGTATTATAAAAGTTTTTGTATCCTTTGTAAAGTAGTACGCCAAGAAAGACTGCCGCCACCATGGCGGCATCCGGCGGCAGGCGGCACATCGGCACCACACGCGGGGCCAGCGAGGTGAAAGCAGCCTGCTCCTGCGGCAGTACCCAAAGTAGCATCCGTACCAAGAACGGAAAAATAGCAGCGTGCAATAGCCGGCTTACCAGCAACGCTCGTATCGGCACCTGCCCTTGCAGCAACAGCCGCAGCTGCCCCCATACCGAGAAGCTCAGCAGGCTCATAGCAAGGCAGATGCCATAAAGCGCCGCCTTGCCGCCCAGGGCTGCAAACGCCGCACACCCGGCTGTGATCTCGCACACAGCGCTGACGCAGGCGACAATTTCCGGCAGTGAAGTGCCTGCCAGCAGCACCGATGCGACCACGCGGAAAAAGATTACGCAGCCGCAAAGGTTCAGGCAGTTCGATGCCGCAGCAGAGATGGCACCGGGCATGGAAGCTTCTTTATCTTGTGCAGAACCCGCACGCCGATTTCTGACCGTTTCCGCCTTTGGCAGCAACGGCAGGCAAAGCCCTGCTGCCAACAGATTGGCCGCCAGTTGCAGCCCGTACAGCAGTGCCCCCAGCGCTGTGCTGCCTAACAGCAGATTGCCAATATAGCCCACCACGAACCCGGGGCCGGAGCAGCACCCCAGCAGCATCAGCAGCGCAGCGTCCCGGGCTGAAATACGGCCAGCCGCCCGCAGCTGTGCCGTCAGTCGGGCACACGCCGCATAACCGCCCAGCCAGGCAGCCAGCAGTGCCGCTGCGGCATCCTTGCTTTGCAATCCGAGCAGGCGCGCTAGCGGGCGCAGCAGGGCCGTAGGCAGGGGAAGCCCCGCCAACAGTTCACACACCACCATAAACGGAAACAGCGCCGGGAGCAGGCTGCCTACGCACAACCGGGCACCATCCGCAAAGCCCTGCGCCGCCGCCTGTGGGCGGCACAGCAGCCCCAGGCAGAGCAGCACCAGCACAGTCAGTTCCAACCGCTGCCGCCGGAAAAGATGGTTCATAACTCGCAGCCCTCCGCGTATATTGTTACTGAAATTGGGACTTTTTACAAGGGGGCACGCCGATGAAATCGCACAAGCCGATCAAACAGCGCCCCCGCCGGGCGCTGCCGCACCTCACCGATTTATTTGCCCAGCCGCCCGCTGCCTTTTACCGCCTGCCGGAATTTGACCTGCGCGGCAAAAGCCTGCTGACGCGCGGATGCCGCCGCGTGCTGGAGTTTACCCCCGAGCGCATCTGCCTGGACATGGGCAGCTTTACAGTAACATTTTATGGCGCGGCGCTGCAAATAGAATCGTTGACAGGAAAAAGCCTGATCCTGACTGGCAAGATTCGCCGCATTGATTTTGCCAACAAATGGGGTGAGGAACCATGAAACTGACCCGTCTGCACGCTGCCGACAAGCTTACCTTTACGCTCACCGGGCCGGAGGTACAGCGCGCCTTAACGCTGGCAGCACTGCACGAGATCCGGCTGCTGCACATCCGCGCTCTGCCCGCCGGGGTGCAGGCGCAGGTTGCCGGGGTCGACTGGCTGCGCTTGCAAGCTTTGCTGCAAAACGGCCCGTGGACGCTGCGCCTTTTGCAGCGGCGCGGGCCGGGCGGACTTTTGGAGCGGCTTGCCATGCGTCCCGGTCTGCCGATAGGGGCTGCGTGGGGCTTTTTGCTCGTACTGTTCTTCAGCCGCTTCGTCTGGACGATCGACTTCGGCCCGCTGGACTCCGAAGCTCAGACCCGGCTGCGTCAGCTTTTGGCGGGGCAGAACATCTGCGAGGGGACACTTTTGACGCAAGACGTTCTTGCCCGCGCCCAGACCGCTGCGCTGCAACAAAGCGACCTCTTCGGATGGATCAGCCTGAATTTTACCGGTGCGCGTTTGTTTGTCGAGAGCACAGCGGCTGAACACCAGACTGTAGAAACCGTCCCCACACAAAGTGCGTTGTACGCTGCCGCAGCAGGGGCAATCACCGCCATCGAAGCCGAGAGCGGCTTTTGCACTGTCACCGTCGGGCAGCAGGTGCAGGCGGGGGACCTGCTGGTCGATGTCCAGCGCCTGGACCGTAAGGGCAATCCTGTGGTACAGGGGGCGTCCGGCCGGGTACTGGCACGTGTAGAAAAAAGCTATCACGCCACGCAGTCCTACTATACGACCCAAGCCGTCCTGACCGGGCGCAGTAGCACCGTGCAGAGCTGGCAGCTGCTGGGGCGGGAAGTCTACCGCGAGGAGCCGCCCGCCTCCTGCACCGGCCTGACGGAAGAAGCCTGGCTGCCGCTGCACCTGGGCCGTGTCACGCTGCCCGGCGTGCTGCACCAGACGACCACGCGGGAAACCGCTGACACGCCCTGCCATTACAGCGAAACCGCCGCCCAGGCGCTTGCCCTGCGGTACTGCCGCGCGCAGCTGTACCGGGAGTTCCCGGACGCGGTCATTGAAGCCGAGCGCCGCAGCACAGTGGCGGGTGATGAGGCCGCAGAATCGACCGTAACCTACATTTTTTGTGCGAATATCGCCAAAAAGCGTTGATTTTCAGCATTTTCGCCTTTTCTTTGTCTGCACGTCAAAAGACGTTGAAAAATTTTGTGCAATATTCACAGTTTCTTTTGAGAAAAACTGTGATATAATCTAAATGTGGAAATGTAGTAAACAGGGAGGAGCACCATTTGGCAGAACGTTCTATTGAACTGGACAGCATCGAGCTGGCCGCCGCGATTTTCGGCAATTGCGATCAGAACATCCATCTTTTGGAAAAGGAGTTTCACGTAACCGCTGTATGCCGCGGCTCTGTGCTGCGCTTCAGCGGGGCCGAAACGGATGTTGACGCCGCCGCCCACGCCGTGGACGGTATGGTCACCCTGATGGAAAACCACACCCCGCTTGAAGAACAGACGGTACGCTACTGCATCAGCCTGGCCCGCGGGGGCGAGGAAAATCGCCTGCGCGAACTGACCGGCGATTTTGTCGCCGTCACCGCCAAGGGTCGCCCCATCCACCCGAAAACTCTGGGCCAGAAAGAATATCTCGCCGCCATCCGCAGCCATGCCATCACGTTCGGTGTAGGGCCTGCCGGTACGGGCAAGACCTATCTGGCCGTTGCAATGGCTGTCAAAGCGTTCAAATCCAAGGAGGTAAGCCGCATTATTCTAACGCGGCCCGCCGTGGAAGCGGGCGAGAAGCTTGGCTTTTTGCCCGGCGACCTGCAAAATAAGGTCGACCCCTATCTGCGCCCGCTGTACGACGGTCTGTTTGACCTGCTTGGCGCAGAAACATTCCAAAAGCTATTTGAAAAGCAGGTCATTGAGGTAGCACCCTTGGCCTACATGCGCGGCCGCACGCTGGACGATGCGTTCATCATTCTGGACGAAGCGCAGAACACGACACCTGAGCAGATGAAGATGTTCTTGACCCGTATGGGTGTGGGCAGTAAGGTCGTTGTGACCGGCGACGTGACCCAGGTCGACCTGCCCGATAAGGTGCGCAGCGGCTTGGTAGATGCCTTACAGGTGCTGCACGATGTGGACGGCATTGCCCAGGTGCGCCTGACCGAAAAAGACGTTGTGCGCCACCGCCTGGTTCAGCAGATCGTCAAAGCCTATGAAAAAGCCGCGGCTGGCACGCCGCGTTGAATTTAATAAACACAGGAGGTTGATCCCTATGTCCAATAAGGTGCTGATCACCAACGATCAAAATACTGTAAAGATCCCGTCGGGGCTGCGCATCCTCATCCGCCGCAGCTGCAATGCCGTGCTGGACTTTGAAAAGTTCGACGGTCCCGCTGAGATCAGCGTTACATTTGTGGACAACAACCACATCCATGAGCTGAACAAGCAGTACCGCAATAAGGATTCCGCCACCGATGTACTCAGTTTCCCCTTGGGCGAAAACGGCGAGTATGATATCGACGAGGACAACGGCTGCAAACTTTTGGGCGACATCGTCATTTCGATGGAGCGCGCCATGGAACAGGCCGAGCTGTACGGCCACAGCTTGCAGCGCGAGGTCGCATATCTGACCGTTCACTCAATGCTGCATCTGCTGGGTTATGACCACGAGGCTGGCGGCCTGGAAGCTGTGCGTATGCGTGAAAAAGAGGAAGCCGTACTGATCCAGCTGGGCCTGCCGCGCACGGTCTCCTACACCAACGATGAGATCTGATCTCGCGCGCCTTGCGCGCGGCTTTGTCTACGCGTGGAACGGCATCTACGCCGCCATCAAAGAGGAACGGAACTTCCGTTTTCACCTCTGCGCTGCGCTGTATGCCTTTGTAGCCGCTTACTGGGCCGGGCTGAGCGCCGTGGAAATAGCGCTGATTGCATTGTGCGTGGCGGCTGTTATGGCATTGGAACTGATGAACTCCGCCGTAGAGCGTGCCGTGGACAAGCCCGATACCACCCACTGGTGGACCGCCGGGGCCGCCAAGGATATGGCAGCCGGGGCTGTGCTGGTAATGGCCATCGGTACCATCATTGTGGCTGCCTGTCTGTTTGGGCCGCGGCTGGGGGTGCTTTGGGGTGCTTTTACCGCGCACTGGACCCGCCCGGCAGGGTTCTTCCTCACGCTGATTTTATTTTACAAATTCATTTTCCGTTCTTCCAATTCAACACAGAAAGGCGAACAACCGAATGGCAAAACCGATTCCTGAAATGCCCAGCAGTGTCTTTGTAGCGCTGGTGGGTCGGCCGAACGTTGGCAAATCCAGCCTGACCAACTACCTTGTGGGCGAGAAGGTCGCTATCGTAACCCAGAAGCCGCAGACGACCCGCAGCCGCATCACCGGCGTTATCACCAAAGGCCCCGTGCAGTATGTGCTGATGGACACGCCCGGCATCCACGCCGCCCGCAACAAGCTGGACGCCCGCATGACCCAGACCGCTGCCGCCAGCCTGAAAGATGTTGACGTGACCATGATGCTGTTTGAGCCTGCCGGGGAGCTGACCGACTCGGAGCTGACCATGATCAAAGCCCTGCAAAAGGGCGGCCCGGCGATTGCTGTCATCAACAAGGTCGATCTGCTCGATAATTTTGCCGCGTTGGAAGCCCGCAAACAGCAGATCCAGGAATTTGGCTGTTTTGACCATATTGTCACGATCTCTGCCAAGGATGGCACCGGCTGCGACGATCTGTTCGCTCTGCTGAAACCCTACGGCAACGAGGGTCCCCATTATTTTGACGACGACGCCTTTACCGATATGCCGGAAAAAGAACTCGTGGCCGAGCTTGTGCGCGAAAAAGCGTTGCTCTTCATGCGCGAGGAGATCCCGCACGGCATTGCCGTCGTAGTCGAACGTTTCAAAGAGCGCCCCGACAAGGACCTGATCGACATTGACGTGGACATCTACTGCGAGCGCAAGAACCACAAGGGCATGATCATTGGCAAAGGCGGGCAGATGCTGAAAAAAATTGCCTCTGCGGCCCGCATGGACATTGAAGAGCTGCTGGGCGTCAAGGTCAACCTGCAATGCTGGGTCAAGGTGCGCGAGGACTGGCGCGATAACGAGCAATTGCTCAATTCGCTGGGATTTGCCAAACCCTGATCGGCTCTGCGCCCCCGGTAAGACAACTTTTCCACCTCCCATATGGTAGAATAAAGCCAGAAGGGAGGCGGCCGCCATGAAGGACCCCGCCGCGGACTGGGCACGATTTGTGCAGTCCGGCAGTATTTACGATTATCTCAACTACAAAGCTGGGCAGCTGACGCAGGAGGACATTTATGCCAATTGCAACAACGGGGCTGATCCTGCGCCAAGTCAAGGTGGGGGAGGCGGATCGCATCCTGACGATCCTGACACCTGACCTGGGCGTTATCTCTGCCTCTGCCAAGGGCAGCATGCGGCTGAAAAACAAGCTGTTCAGCGCCACCGGGCTGTTCTGCTATTCAGAGTTCAGCCTGACTAGCGGGCGCAGCCATTATTTTATTGATACCGCGCAGATCAAAAACGTTTTCCACGGCATTTCTGCCAGCGTGGAGGGCATGGGGCTTGCGTCCTATATGGCCGAGATCGCAGGCGAGCTTTCGCCCGCGCCGCCGGAATCCGAAGCGCAGCTGCGCCTTTTGCTCAACTGCCTGTATATGCTCAGCGAGCAAAAGCGCCCCGTGCGGATGCTGAAAGTCATTTACGAGCTGCGCTCAATGACGCTGGCCGGGTACATGCCCGATGTGCTGGCGTGTTCCGGTTGCGGGCAGTACGACGGGGGAGAGTTCTACCTTGACCCCGTTGAGGGTAATCTGCTGTGCGCCGCCTGCGCCGAAAAAGCCCGGCACATCCCCAACTTGGACGAAGGTGCGCTGTACGCGCTGCGGCATATCTGCCTGGCTGAAGATAAAAAGCTGTTCTCGTTTTCCCTTTCGGAAAACAGCTTAAAGCAGCTTTCCCACGTGAGCGAGCGGTACCTGCTGGCCCACCTTGAACACAAAATGAAAAGCCTGGATTTTTTAAAAACCGTACTTGAATAAGGAGAAACACTATCCCCCATGGATACCGCATATAAAAAGACACTGGAACTGGACAAGGTCCTTGCCCGGGCGGTGCAGCTGTGTGCCTGCCGCGAAACCAAGGAAATGATGCAGACCTTGCAGCCCTGTGAAACGCCCGAGGATGAACGCTACGCCCTGGAACAGACCAACGCCATCAACAGCCTGCTGATCAAAAACGGCAGCCCGCGCTTTGGCTCTGTCTCTGAGGTGCGGCGCGTGGTTTCCCACGCCCAGAAGGGCGGCATCCTCTCGATGGGTGAACTGCTGGAAATCGCCGCCACACTGCGCAATTTTGCAGGACTCAGCCAGTGGTACGGCCTGAGTGAGCATGACATGATGCCCACCGACGACCTGTTCTACTCGCTGGCCCCGCAGCCCGTGCTGGAGCGGCAGATCTCTGACAGCATCCTTTCACCCGAAGAGATGGCCGATACCGCCAGCACCACACTGGCCGACCTGCGCCGCAAGATCCGCCAGACTGAAGATTCCATTCGCACCAAGCTGGATGCCATCATCAAGAATTCTACTACCAACAAATTTTTGCAGGACGCGGTCGTCTCGCTGCGTAATGGCCGCTATGTTGTGCCCGTGCGTGCCGAGTACCGCGGCGAGGTCGGCGGCGTCATCCACGATGTTTCTTCCACCGGCGCTACCGTCTTTGTCGAGCCCACCGCCGTGGTCGAAGCCAATGCCCGCATCATGCAGCTGCGCGCACAGGAGCAGGAGGAGATCACCCGCATTCTGTCCGCGTTCTCGGCACAGGTCGGCTCGCTGGAGCCGCAGTTCAGCTACAGCTATGACGCAATGCTGAAAATTGACCTGCTGCTGGCCAAGGCCCGCCTTGCCATCGAGCAGGGTGCGTTTATGCCAGCCGTCAGCGATACGATCCGCTTTAAGCTGAACAAGGCTCGACACCCGCTCATCGACAAGAAAAAGGTCGTGCCTGTGGATATTGCTTTGGGCGATGAATATGACACGCTGGTCATCACCGGCCCCAACACCGGCGGTAAGACGGTCTCGCTGAAAACGGCTGGCCTGCTCAACGCCATGGCGCAGTATGGCTTTTTGATCCCAGCGCATGAGAGCAGCGTCGTCTGCACCTTCCGTGAATACTTTGTGGATATCGGCGACGAGCAGAGCATTGAGCAGAGCCTTTCCACCTTCTCCGGCCACATGAAGCGCATCAGCGGCATTCTGGGTCTGGCCGGGCACGGTACGCTGACCCTGCTGGACGAGCTGGGTGCCGGTACCGACCCCGCCGAGGGTGCTGCGCTGGCTGTCAGCATTCTGGAACAGCTGCGCCGCCAGGGCAGCCTGCTGATGGCTACCACCCACTATGCCGAGATGAAAGTCTACGCGCTGGAAACCCCCGGTGTCGTCAACGCCAGCTGCGAGTTCAACGTCGAAACGCTGATGCCCACCTACAAACTCAGCGTCGGCGTGCCCGGCAAGTCCAATGCCTTCCTCATCAGCGCTAAGCTGGGTATCCCGCAGAACATCATCGACGCCGCCCGCAGCCATATGTCCAACGACGACAAGCGTCTGGACAGCGTACTGGCCCAGCTGGACGATTTGAAATTGCAGCTCAAAGAAGCCCAGGGCGACGCCGAAAAGGCCCGCTATGAGGCCGAACACGCGCTGGAAAGCGCCGAGAAAAAGCGCGATGACCTCATCAAGAAAGGCGAGCAGGAGCTGGAAGACGCCCGCCGCCGCGCCCACGAGTTGATGCAGAATGTCCAGAACGAGGCCTACGCCTTGACGGATGAGTTGCGCCGCATCCAGAAAGACGAAAAAACCAGCGCCGCGCAGCGTGCCGTCCGCGCCCGCGAGATTGCCCGCAAGGACACCGAAACGCTGCTGAAGAAGACCGATTCCAAGCCAAAACCCACCCGCGAGTTCGTACCGCTGAAAGAGGTGCAGATCGGGCAGGAAGTGCTGATTGCCGACCTCAACCAGCTGGCAACCGTCACCGCGCGGCCTGACCGCAACGGCATGGTGGAAGTGCGTGCCGGTATCATGAAAACAAAAGTACCCCTTGCCGGCCTGTGCGCGCCAGATAAGATGGATAAGCGCCCTGCCCGCGAACCGCGCCGTTCCAGCACCCGCGTGCAGCTTGACAAATCCCGCAAGGCCAGCATGGAGATCAATCTGCTGGGCTATACTGTAGATGAAGCCCTGGCCGAAGTGGATAAATTCCTGGACAGCGGCATGCTGCGCGGCCAACAGACGCTGTATATCATCCATGGCAACGGCACCGGCGCGCTGCGCACAGCCATCCAAAAGCATCTGCGTACCCATAAGGCAGTCAAAAGCTTCCGTCCCGGCCGCTATGGTGAGGGCGAAAACGGCGTGACCGTCGTCGAATTGAAGTGATTTCCGACACTTTCTGGGACAAACGCCTGTTTTTGCCTATAGCGCCGCAGGGGTGTGCCATGATACACTTTTGTGTATAGAAACCTGTACCCTGTGCAGAAAAAACGAAAGCGAGTGAACCGCTTTGAGTCTGGATTATAATGCAACCCGCAGCTTTACCATGACGCTGGCCCACCGTGCGGTGGGGGATATCCGCCGTGGGGGCTTCCGCCAGCTGCGCAATTATGTAGATATGTGCGCTTCGCTGGCCAAACGGCCGCAGCAAAAAGACTTTTTTGCCTACGCGCAAAAGGCCTTGCAACGTACTGACAGCTGCTACTACAGTCTGGTGCACAACCTGCTGGATACCGTGGACGAGGATCGGCTTTGCACAGTCGGCGTCAACATGGGCTTCGGCGGACTGATTTACGGTGCCAGCGAAATGAAGAAGCAGGCCGATGTGGACGGTCAGCTGTTTTCTTGGATCACCGCTGCCCGCTGCGGTGACCCGAGCCTGCCCGCGCTGGTAGCAGAAGCTGAAAAGAAAAGCAGTTTTGTCTGGGTGCTGGACGCAACCGAAAGCGACCCTGCTGAGGCCGTCAGCCTGGCAAAAGCGTTCCCTAACTGCGCGTTTGGCGTGTTGGCTGCACCTGAATCCTTAACACCGGACTGCGTTGCCAAACTAGCCAAGTGCCTTAACCTAGTGGTGCTGCCGCTGCTGCAAAGCCCGGAGCTTACACCCGACGCCTGCCACGCCGCCCGCGCGCTGAAAAGCCAGAAAATGCTGTATATGCTGACGGTGCTGGTGGATGACGCCTGCGCTGAGGACGCCGTGCAGGATGACTGGATGGAGACCGTCGCGCAGGAAGCCCGGCTGTGCATGTATGCCCGCCGCCCCGGCATCTCGCCGGAGAAAAGCGAAGCTTTACGCCGCAGCATCGTAGCTGGCCGCTTGGAGACCGGCAAGCCGGTATTGCTGCTGGATTGGGACGGCGATATTTCCTATCTCAATCACCGTATCTCAGACCACGCCGTCTGGGGCAGCGCCTTGCAGCCGGGGCAATCCTTCCCGCTGCATCTGCACATCGGGGAATGAGCCACAACACCGCATAACAAAAGCCGATTCCTTATCGCCGCAATGCGACAAATAAGGAATCGGCTTTTTGCTATTCTTGTAAGGGCTTCCGGGAATCCCCATGCTACTTGCCCGGCTCACGCATTTCAAGCAGTTCACCGCGCAAGATCAGCTCAAGCTCTTCTTCCGAGAGCAGCGGCACACACTGCGACGGACGGATCGCAGTGGCTTTCATTCCCCCCAGCACCCACGGCTGTAAAATGCCCATCAGGGCACCCGCAAAAAAACGACCGACCATCAGGTTTTCGTCCGCACCAATGCCGGGGCGCAGTTCTTTGGCGCGCTGCATAAAGATTGAACACAGGTAATCAAATATGTACTGCTGCAAGCTGTTCTGGCCGTTGTAGGCCAGGGCGTTGCAGTAAAACACCTTGTTCTCCAAAAGGTAATCTTCCACCGCTTCCAGCAGCGCATTCCAGCTGGCATAAGCCGATCGCTCGACCAAAAACTGGGTGACGCCGCTTTGGAAATACCAGTTTACCAAATCATACTTATCCTCAAAATGGTAGTAAAACGTGTTGCGCCCAACCCCGGCGTGGTCTACAATATCGTTGACCGAGATCTTTTCCAGCGGGGTGGTCGTCATCAGATCCATCAGGCTTTGGGCCAGCAGGCGCTTTGTCTGATTTGAACGCGGCATGGCAAATACTCCTTGTAACGGGCAAAATCGTATGGTTGTATTATACCATAATACCCCTGCATTTTGCAAATTTCTTGAGGGGTGTATGGATTATTTTCCCGATTTTTTACGTGGGATAAGTTGGGACAATTTTTAAAATCTGTTCAGATTCGCGCTTTTTTGCGCGTGTGCGCCGGGTTCAATCGCACAAAAAATGGTATTTGCCCATGTACACCGACGCGAAAAAAGGCATAAAATAGTTGCATCACCAAGAGATAAAAGGAGCAGACTATTATGGCAATGAATAAAGTGGTTCATGCGGCACAGCGTGCAGCCTTCAGCGCTGCGATCGACGCTGCCATCAACGCCGTACGTGGTAAGGGCCCTGAAAATATGGCCGAGCAGGCCGTCAAACTGGTCAATCTGGCTCAGCCTTTGCTGACCCACCGTTACCCTGATGCAGACTGGAACAAGGTTCGCGCGTTCGTATCCGACCCCAACAGCAAGTGGATGCAGTACGCCTACCGCGCCATCAACGAGATTGACCCCCACATCCTGAAGATGAACACCCTGAACCTGGTGTACGAGGGCATGTTTGCCGGTTACAACTACGTCATGGAGCTGCGCGAAAAGTACGATTGCAACATGCCGTGGATTCTGCTGTTTGACCCCACCTCTGCCTGCAACCTGCACTGCAAGGGCTGTTGGGCTGCTGAGTACGGCAACCGCCTGAACCTGAGCTTTGAGGATATGGATCGCATCGTCACCGAGGGTGAGGAACTGGGCATCCACTGGTATATGTGTACTGGCGGCGAGCCCACCTGCCGCAAGGAAGATCTGTTCAAACTGGCTGAGAAGCATCAGAGCTCTGTTTTCCATCTGTTCACCAACGGCACGCTGATCGACCAGGCATTCTGCGATCGCGTCAAGCAGTTGGGCAACATGGCATTCTTCATCTCTATTGAGGGCATCGGCGATGCCACCGACGACCGCCGTGGTGCGGGCGTTTATGACCGCGTTATGCACGCTATGGACCTGATGAAAGAGAACGGCCTGCTGTTCGGCACTTCCATCTGCTACACCAGCGCCAACTACAAGGCTGTTACCAGCGATGAGTTCATGGATATGCTGATCAGCCACGGCGTGCGCTTCAACTGGTACTTCCACTACATGCCCATTGGCGACGGTGCCAATGTTGACCTGATGTTGAACGCCGAGCAGCGTGAGTATATGATTCACCGCGTCCGCGAGATCCGCGGTTACACCGGCGGAAAGCCCATCTTCTGCATCGACTTCCAGAACGACGGCGAGTACATCGACGGCTGCATTGCCGGCGGCCGTCAGTACGCCCACATCAACCCGGCTGGCGACGTGGAGCCCTGCGTCTTTATCCACTACTCCAATGCCAACATCCATGACAAGAGCCTGCTGGAGTGCTTGCAGCAGCCTTTGTTCAAGGAATATCACAAGGGCCAGCCATTCAACCACAACCATCTGCGTCCCTGCCCGATGCTGGAGAACCCCGAACTGCTGGGCGAGATGGTCAAGCGCAGCGGTGCCCACAGCACCGATATGCAGCAGCCCGAATCCACGAGCGATGTTTTCCGCCGCTGCAAGCCCTATGCTGACCAGTGGACCCCGTCCGCTGACCGCATCTGGGCCGAGGAGCATGCCAATTGCGCCAGCTGCGCTTCCTGCTCGGCCTGCGCTTCCAAATAAAACCGCATAAAATTATCTTTTCAGCGGCCTGCTGTATTTCGGTACAGCGGGTCGCTTTTTTGTGTGTTTCATGGTCTGCGCATTTTCTACGCCTGCGGCGCATATACTGGAAAACGCCGCAGGAAGGGGGCCGCACATGAAAACGGTGATTTATCTGGATGTGCTGCTCCTGGTCAATTTTCTGGTGGCGTATCTGCTGCTGCAAGCCGCCGGGGTGTTGACCAGCCAGCATGCGCCTTTTGTGCGAATGCTGCTGGGCAGCGCCTGTGCGGCGGCATCCGCCCTGATTTTATTTGCGCCGGAACTCGCGTACCCGGCACAACTTGCCTATAAGCTGGCCACCGCACTGGCCATTACCGCACTGACGTTTGGCTGGCGCGACCCGCTGCGGCTGGCGGCTGCGGCCTGCTGGTATGCAGCGCTGAACATTCTGCTGGCAGGGCTGGTGTTTCTGGTGATTTTCGAGACAGGCACCACGCTGTTGCAGACGGGAAATCTGGCCGTTTACCTGCGGATATCGCCGCTGCTGCTGTTGGGGCTTTCCGGGCTGTGCTGCGGTGCAATCGAAGCCGGACTGCGGTTTTTCCGTCGCCGTCCCGCCCGGCAGGAGACCGTCGGGCTGGAATTTGAGCTTTGCGGCACACGCATCCACCTGCGCGCTGCGCTGGACACCGGCTGTCATTTGACCGATCCCATCACCTGTATGCCAGTGCTCGTCGTAAGCCTGGCCGATGCCGGTTCGCGCCTGCCGCCGGAAATACGGCAGTACCTTACCGGCTGGTTTGCCGGGAGTGAACAGACCGCCCCGCCCGCCGGGGCACAGCTGCGGCTGATTCCATGCAGCACCGCCACCCAGCGCAGCCTGCTGCCTGGCTTTGCGGTGCAGGGCATCGGTCTCATCACCCCAAACGGAGTGCTGCAGCTGGGGCGCACCGCCATCGCCTTTGCGCCAGAATCGTTCGGCGATGCCCAGTATGAAGCTTTCTATGGCAGCGATTTTTTATAAGAAAGGGCGGTACACCATGAAAATCAGCCAGACACTTTACACCCTGCTTTTGCACTTGGTTCCTGTGCGGGAGCTGCACTACATCAATGGGGCCGACACCCTGCCCGCGCCGCTGGACCCACAGCAGGAACGGCAGGCGCTGGACGCGCTGAACCACGGCAGCACCGAGGCACGCGACCTACTCATCACCCACAATCTGCGGCTAGTCGTCTACATTGCCAAAAAATTCGAGACACCATCCGCCGGGATCGAGGATATGATCTCAATCGGTACGATCGGGCTTATCAAGGCTGTGAACACCTTTGAACCCACCAAAAACATCAAGCTGGCGACTTACGCCAGCCGATGTATCGAGAACGAAATTTTGATGTACCTGCGCAAAAGTTCCAACCGCCGCCAGGATGCCAGCATCGACGAACCGCTGAACACCGACAACGACGGCAATGAACTTTTGCTGATGGATGTACTTACCAGCGACCAGCCCCAGGTAGGCGAAGAGCTTGAACGCAGCGCCGAGCACGCTGCCCTGCACCGGGCGGTTGCCCGGCTGACGCCCCGGGAGCGCCGCATTATGGAGCTGCGCTTTGGTCTGAACCGCGAGACCGAGCACACCCAAAAAGAGGTTGCCGACCAACTGGGTATCTCGCAAAGCTATATTTCCCGGCTGGAAAAGCGCATCATCCGCCGCCTGCGGCGCGAGCTGGAAGCCGTCAGTTAAAACCTGCCTTTATGCTTCTTCCGCCCGCGCATTGATGATGAACGGCACAGCCAGTCCGCTGATCATGTTCATCTCCGGTTTTTGCGAGTAGAGGATATAATCAAACCCGTCCCGCGTCCAGCTGACCGAGGTATAACGCCCGGCATTCTGCTTCTGCGTCACAGTCAGGCCGTCGATTTCGTACTGCTCGCTCCGCTCGTAACCGTTGACAGTCAGGTTGACCGGCTCGCGCATTACGCCGCTGCGGGCCGCGCGCAGGCTCATCGCACGCCCGGGCACGATGACGAAATCCACCTCCGCCACCTCTCTTTCAATCAGCCAGTAGCGCTGCGGGATGATAATTTCGTTATCCGGGTAAGCCGCCAATCGGAACCCCGCCACCTCGTTATAGTTGGGCTGCAAATATTCAGTGCGTGTCTCGCGGGCATCGGCACGCGGCGTTTCCCACCGCAGTGTCAACAGCAGCACCAGCACGACCGACTCCACCACCAAAAGCAGCAAAGCAATGACAAACCATAGCGAATCCACCATACCAAACCCTCCCTTTAGCCCCATGCTATGCACCGGGAAAAGTGCATGTGCAGATTTTTCCAGCCTGTTTGCACGGGCTTTTCGCCGCCCATACTAGTAGGCAAACAAGGGCGGGAAGGGGAATCGGCTATGGTTGCGCGCAAAGTTGAGCTGTGCGGGATGGATACATCACAGCTTCCGGTTTTAAGCGAAGCGGAGAAAAGCCGCCTGATCGAAGCGGCCCATAACGGCGACCAGGCCGCCCGGCAGCAGATGATCCAAGGCAACCTGCGGCTGGTGTTGAGCGTGGTGCAGAAATTTTCCGGCCGGGGCGAGAATCTTGACGATTTGTTCCAGGTCGGATGCATCGGGCTTATCAAAGCCATCGACAATTTTGACACCAGCCAGAATGTGCGCTTTTCCACCTACGGTGTGCCGATGATCTGCGGCGAGGTCAAGCGCTACCTGCGGGACAATAACGCTGTGCGGGTCAGCCGTTCCATCCGGGACCTGGCGTACCACTCGATGCAGGCGCGGGAAGAACTGCAAAAGCGCGACGGACGCGAGCCGAAGATCTCTGAGATTGCCGCAAAAGTCGGCGCCTCGCCGGAAAATGTCGCCATGGCGCTGGAATCTGCCATTGCGCCGACCAGCTTGTACGAGCCTGTCTTTTCGGACGGCGAGGACAGCTTTTCGGTCATGGACCAGCTGCGGGATCAAACCAGTGAGGAAAGCTGGATCAGCGACATGATGTTCCGCGATACCGTGCGCGCCCTTTCCCCGCGGGAGCGGCGTATCATCGCACTGCGCTACCTCAGCGGCAAAACGCAGACCGAGGTCGCCAAAGAAATCGGCATCAGCCAGGCCCAGGTAAGCCGCCTGGAAAAAGGCGCGCTCTGCCAGATACGGGAGCAAATCTCCAACTGTTAAAGCAAACCCGCCCGCGCTCACGGCAAAGCCACAGAGCGCGGGCGGGAGTTGTTTTGTTATTAAAAGTGTATCAGACTTCAAATGCCTTGTGTAAAGCTTCCAAGGCGGCGTCTTCGTCCTGCTGGCGGATCAGCAGCGAGATGTCCAGGTCACTGGTCGTGATCAGCGCGATCTCGATGTTGGCACCGGCCAGCGCGGCCAGGGCGCGGGCTGCTACGCCGCAGCTCGTGACCATCTCCTCACCAAACAGGTTGATCTTGCTGTAGCCGCCGGAAACCAGCGGGGGATTGCCCTTGGCTGCGGCGGGCAGGGCTTTCATGACTGCGGCAAAATTGTCGTAGCTGGTCGTAAAGCTAAAATCCACCGCTGTGCCGCGGGGCGCGCTCTGGCAGATCATGTCCACCACGATACCGGCCTTGGCGAACACGTCCAGATGTTCCGCCAAGCTCTGCGCGCTGTACTGCGCACCGGGGAAAGTCGTAAGCATGATATTCTGCTCACTGCTGATCTTGCTGACACCGTACATAAACCGTCATCCTTTCATCAATCTAAAGTAATAAATTGCTCGTCGATCGAACTGTAAAGCACGCTTTCAATGTATTCACGCGTAAGGGTAAAGTTCCCGTGCGCCGCGCCCATTTCATCGGTATAGGCAGGGTAGGGGTAGACGCGGACGTTTTTCCACCCATCCTCGTACTGGGTCACAACACAGTGCAGCTTCGGGTCCTGCATCTCCACCGCGATGCTGCCGTCCGGCTGGGTCGTTTTCTGGAACGTGAGATCCAGCACTGCACCGATCACATTGTCGGCACTGGACTGCGCATTCAAAAAATTGCCGAGGCTGTAGGCCACAAAGCTGGTATTGCCGCCCGCACCGGTCAGCCATTCGGCGGTCTGGGTCACGTGGGGATGGGTGCCGATAATGAGGTCAACTCCCCGATCTGCCAGCCACTGGGCCATCTGCCGCTGCGAGTCGACCACATCATGGCTGCCCTCAACACCCCAGTGGCAGCTGACCACCAGCACGTCACAGTTGGGGCGCATGGCGGCGATTTGCCGCTCGATGGTATCGAGGTCGCTCAGATACACAACGCCGTAGGTGGCATCACTGGGCGTCGGCAGACCGTTGGTATGTTCGGTATAAGAGAGGTAGCCGAACGTAATGCCGTTTACTGTCTGGTAGGCATAGTCGTCGTAAGTTTCGAGATTGTAAAAGCCCATCGTGACAACATCATCAGGCATCGCGGCCCAATGCGCGCGCGAAGCATCAATGCCCGCCGCGCCTTTGTCATAGCTGTGATTGTTGGACAGGCTGAAGACCCGGAAACCGAGATCATACAGCGCATCGGTGATATCGCCGGGGGTCGAGAACATCGGGTAGCCGCTGGGGGCGAACGCATCGTTGACTAGCGTTTCCTGGTTCAGCCAGTTCACATCAAACTGGGTGTAGAAATCCCGCATATTCTCGTATGCGTAGGAGAAATCGTAGTACCCGTCACTGCCGCGTGCTTTGGCCTGCAAGTAAATGCCGTCGTGGATCAAGTCGTCGCCGGTGGCGGAGAACCGCACGGTCTCCACTGTGGGCGTCGGCTCTGGGGTGGGTTCCGGCGTCGGGGTCGGCTCCACATAGGCAGCCACAGCCGAAGATTCCGGGGTGGCGGACTGCGGAGCCTTGCCGCTGATCTCTTGCAGCATTGCGCCGGTCAGCACGCCGCCCACGCCCAAGGCGATGACCAGACAGGCTGCGATTTCATTGCTTTTTAAACGCACGGCAGTTTCCCCCGCAAAAGGTCGGTCATCGTGTAGTAGCCGGGCTGGCGGCCCGCCACGTAAAGCGCGGCCTGCACAGCACCATCGGCAAATACGCCGCGGCTGCCTGCGCTGTGGCTCAGGGTCAGCACCTCCTCGGGGCCGCAGAACAGTACGTCATGCTCGCCCACAATACCGCCGCCGCGCACCGAGCTGATGCCCAGCTCCTTGGCACCGCGCTTCTGGCGCACCTGGGAGCGGTCGTAGACATACTCATAGCTGTTGCTGGCCTCAGCGTTGATGGCATCGGCGATCATCAGCGCTGTACCGCTGGGGGCATCCAGCTTGTTATGGTGGTGCTTTTCGACAATCTCGATATCAAACTCACCGCTCAGAACGCGGGTGGCCTGGCGGGCCAGTTCGATCAGCACATTGACGCCCAGCGACATATTGGCACTGCGGAAGATCGGCGTTTTGGCGCTGGCATCTTCCAGCACGGCTTCATCCTCCGCCGAAAGGCCGGTGGAGCAGATCACGCAGGGCACGCCGTGGGCTGCGCCGTACTGCGCTGCCGCCACCGCCCCGGCGGGGGAAGAAAAGTCAATGATCACATCGGCCTTGGGCAGTTCTTCAAAGCTGGCATAAACCGGTACATCACCGACTTTTCCGGCTTCGCGGTCCACACCGGCCACCACACGGCAGTCCTGACGGGCCGCAATTTTTTCGATCAGAGCATGGCCCATACGGCCATAAATTCCCTGGAGCACAATATCCGTCATTTTCCGTTTCCTTTCAAAAAAAGCCCGCAGCAGGTTGCTACGGGCCGGTCAGCATGATTTACAGCAAGCCGAAATCCCGCATAGCGGTCTCCAGCTGGGCCTGCACCGCAGCGGAAGGCCCGACCAGCGGCAGACGGCAGGCACCGGCCTGCCAACCCAGACAGTTCATCGCCCACTTTACGGGGATGGGGTTCACATCGGCAAACAGGGCCTTGCACAGGGGCAGTGCTTTCAGCTGCATTTGCAGGCTCTCCTGCGTTTCACCCGCAAACCACTTGGCGCAGATATCGTGGGTGTATTGGGGTGCCACGTTGGACAGTACGCTGATAACGCCCTTGCCGCCCAGTGCCAGCAGCGGGACGATCTGGTCGTCGTTGCCGGAGTAGATATTCAGCTCATCGCCGCAGGCAGCTGCGATCTCGGCCACCTGGCTGATGTTGCCGCTGGCTTCCTTGACGGCGTTGATGTTAGGCAGCTTAGCCAGCTCGGCCAAGGAAGCCGGAGTCAGGTTGCAGCCGGTGCGGCTGGGCACGTTATACAGGATGCAGGGCAGGTCAACAGCGTTGGCAATGGCCGTGTAATGGGCCACCAGACCCGCCTGGCTGGTTTTGTTATAGTAAGGGGTCACAAGCAGCAGGGCATCAGCACCGTCGGCCTGCGCCTGCCGGGACAGCCAGATCGCATACTTAGTATCGTTGGAGCCCGTACCGGCAATGACCGGCACGCGGCCTGCGGCCTGCTTGACCGCATAGCGGATGCAGGCGGTATGTTCCTCGTCGGTCAGGGTCGGGGACTCGCCGGTCGTGCCGCAGATAACGATAGCATCGGTGCCGTGGTCGATCTGGTCATCAATGATGCGGCCCAGCTCTTCATAATTCACGCTGCCATCGGCGTTCATCGGGGTGATAATGGCAACCGCAGCGCCGGTAAAAACAGGCTTCTTCATAGGGGATGCTCCTTCTTTTAAAATGGCGCAAGGTAACACGCCGGGCAGGGCGAAAGCTTAGTCAAAATAGCCCTTGGCAGCCAGCAGTTCAGCCAGCAGCACCGCGCCGCCGGCAGCACCGCGCAGGGTGTTGTGGGACAGGCAGACGAACTTATAATCGTACTGGTTATCCTCACGCAGACGGCCGATGCTGACCGCCATGCCGTTTTCAAGCATGCGATCCAGCTTGGGCTGCGGACGGTCGTTTTCCTCAAAATAATGCAGGAACTGCTTCGGGGCGCTGGGCAGGTCCAGATCCTGGGCGGGACCGCGGAATTCTTTCCAGGCCTTCAGGATTTCTTCCTTGCTGGGCTTGTTGGCGAAACGCACAAACACGGCACCCATGTGGCCGTCCGAAACCGGCACGCGCAGGCACTGGGCCGTAAAGCGCGGGGCATCGGCGGAAACGATTTTATCGTCCTCGATATGGCCCCACAGCTTCAGGGGCTCCTGCTCGCTCTTTTCTTCCTCGCCGCCGATGTAGGGGATAACGTTGTCCAGAATATCGGGGAAGGTCTCAAACGTCTTGCCGGCGCCGGAAATAGCCTGATAGGTGCAGACCAGCACATCGGTGATACCGTAGCCGCGCAGGGGATGCAGGGCGGGCACATAGCTTTGCAGGCTGCAATTGGACTTGACGGCCACAAAGCCGCGCTTGGTGCCCAGGCGCTTGCGCTGCGCGGGGATGATCTCGATATGGTCAGCGTTGATCTCAGGCACGACCATGGGCACATCGGGGGTAAAGCGATGGGCACTGTTGTTGGACACGACCGGGCACTCGGCCTTGGCGTACGCTTCTTCCAATGCCTTGATCTCGTCCTTTTTCATGTTGACGGCGCAGAACACGAAGTCGACCTTGGCGGCAACTTCCTCTACTTTGGCGGCATCGAGCACGACGAGTTTTTTCGCACATTCCGGCATCGGCGTTTTCATCAGCCAGCGATCCCCGACTGCTTCTTCGTACGTTTTGCCAGCGCTGCGCGCGCTCGCAGCTACGGCGGCCAGATGGAACCAGGGGTGGTTTTCCAGCAGCGTGATAAAGCGTTGGCCGACCATACCGGTAGCACCAATGACACCTACATTGTACTGTTTCATCTTTCCTAACCCTTCCTTTCGCAATACCTTTCCCGATTTCTATGCAGCAGCGGCATAAATTGTTCCGATTTTGCACAGATAATAAAAAAACCGGCTTGAAAACCGGCACAAAATGCAATATAATATCATATTGCATATAGACACAGCGCAACACACTGATTGGGGTGTGACAGTCCCGCACCTGTTCGGTTACGGACCCAGGCCAATGCGTGCCGTGCATTGCCTTCGGCAAAGTACCCTTTCGCCCTGCTTATGCCCCTGGCTGGGGCGTACAAACAAGGTTACTGATGCACTTCGCGCCTCTGTGCTGGCTTTATTATAGTATCCCTATCCCAGATTGTCAACGAAAAAAGGAAGAAAACCATGCTGAAAAAGGATTTTTGGTACGACTTACCTAAAGAATTGATTGCGCAGGAGCCTGCCGACCCCCGCGATGCGGCCCGCCTGATGGTGCTGGACCGCAAAAATGATAAAATTCTGCACTCGGTTTTTCATGAGCTGCCGCATTATCTCGAGAAAGGTGACCTGCTGGTCGTCAACAACTCCAAGGTGCTGCCCGCCCGTCTGATGGGCACCAAGGTTCCCACCGGCGCTGTCTGCGAACTGTTGCTGCTGCGCCAAGTAAAAGGGGATACCTGGGAATGCCTGGCCCGCCCCGGCAAGCGGATGCAGGCAGGCACCAAAGTGGAATTTGGCGACGGCAGCCTGACCGCTGTGGTGGATGAAACACTGCCCGACGGCAACAAATATGTCACGTTCAGCTATGATACTGAAACGCTGTATGAAAAGCTGGACGAGTTCGGCAAAATGCCGCTGCCTCCCTACATCACCAAGCAATTGGAGGACCAGAGCCAGTACCAGACCGTCTACGCCAAGGAGCTGGGCAGCGCAGCCGCGCCGACGGCAGGCCTGCACTTTACCCCGCAGCTGATGGACACCATCCGCTCCCGCGGCGTCAAGATTGCCGAGGTCACACTGCACGTCGGCCTAGGCACGTTCCGCCCGGTCAACGAGGAATCCATTGAGGACCACCAGATGCACAGCGAGTGGTACTCGGTCAGCGAGGAGACTGCCAATCTCATCAACGAGACCCGCGCCGCAGGCCACCGCGTCATCGCCGTGGGCACCACGAGCTGCCGCACGCTGGAATCCGTCTGGGCCAAGTACGGCAAGATCGTACCTTGCAGCGGCAACACCAGCATCTTCATCTATCCCGGCATCGAGCTGAAAGCCATCGACGGCCTGATCACCAACTTCCACCTGCCGGAAAGCACCCTGATCATGCTGATTTCCGCGTTCTACGGCTATGACAAGACCATGGCCGCTTACAAGGTCGCCGTCGAAGAAAAGTATAGATTTTTTTCATTCGGTGATGCGATGTTCATTCGTTGATAACTTAGTATAAAAGGAGCTGCCAACATGCCTTACCGCCTCATCAAACAGGAAGGTGCCGCCCGACGCGGCGAATTTACTACGGTGCATGGCACCGTGCAGACCCCCGCTTTCCAGAATGTTGCGACTGCCGCCGCCATCAAGGGCGGCCTGTCGGCACTGGACTTAAAGGATATCCGCGCCCAGGTCATGCTGTGCAATACTTACCATTTGCATCTGCGCCCCGGTGATAAGCTGGTGGCCGAGATGGGCGGACTGCACAAGTTCACCAAGTGGGACGGCCCCATTCTGACGGACAGCGGCGGATTCCAGGTATTCAGCCTGGCTAAGCTGCGCCAGATTACTGAGGAAGGCGTGACTTTCAACTCCCATCTGGACGGCCACCGCATCTTCATGGGGCCCGAGCAAAGCATGCAGATCCAGGCCAACCTGGGTTCGACCATCGCCATGGCTTTTGACGAATGTGTTGAGAACCCCGCCACCTACGAGTACGCCAAAAACAGCTGCGCCCGCACGGCCCGCTGGCTGCTGCGCTGCAAGGACGAGATGGCCCGCCTGAAGCACGAGGAAAAGGCCGTCAACCCCGACCAGCTGCTGTTTGGCATCAACCAGGGCTGCACCTTTGCCGACCTGCGCGTGGAGCACATGAAGCAGATTGCCGAGTACGATCTGGACGGCTATGCCATCGGCGGCCTGGCCGTGGGCGAGCCTGCCGAGGTCATGTACGACATCATCTCGGCGGTAGAGCCGTTTGCACCCAAGAACAAGATTCGCTATCTGATGGGCGTCGGTACCCCCGGCAACATCATTGAGGGCGTCTACCGCGGTGTTGACCTGTTCGACTGCGTCATGCCCAGCCGCAACGCCCGCCACGGCCATCTGTTCACCTGGGACGGCGTCATCAACATCAAGAACCTGAAGTACGAGCGCGACGAGTCGCCCATCGACCCGCATTGCGACTGCCCGGTCTGCCGCAACTTTTCCCGTGCGTACATCCGCCACTTGCAGAAAGCTGATGAAATGCTGGGCATGCGTTTGGCCGTTATGCATAACCTGTATTTCTACAACCACCTGATGGAGCGCATCCGCGAAGCGCTGGATAACGGCACTTTCCAGCAGTTCCACGACACCTATGTGCATAAACTTGACACTCGCATCTGATATTTTTTCGTAAACGCTTGCGCTGTGCCGCAAAGTTCGATATAATAGAATAAATCGTTTATTTTAAGGAGTATACCCGCTATGATTCAGTTTTTGAGCGCCACTGGCTCTGCCAGCATGACCGAAACCCTGTTTACGCTGCTGCCGATGATTCTGATCATCGTCTTCATGTTCATCCTGATCTACCTGCCGCAGAAGCGCCAGGACAAGAAGGATGCCGCCATGCGCAGCTCCATCGAGATCGGCGATAAGGTCTCTACCATCGGCGGTATCGTCGGCATCGTCTGCGCCATTGCTGACAAGGACGATACCATCGTTCTGGAGACCGGCAGCGACCGCACCAAGATTCGCTTCCGCCGTTCTGCCATTGCCAGCGTTGAGAAGCTGGACGTGGGCGGCAAGGACACCACCCCTGCTAAGAAGTAAGTCTGCCCAACGGCATACCAAAGCCCCCCCTTGCATAGTGTTTACTGTGCAAGGGGGCGTTTTAGTATGACAAAAAGCTTTTCACGCAATCCACCCAGACGACCCAAATCGCAAAAGCGATCACGTGGGCAGGCAGCACCGGCCTGGATGCTGGTGCAGGTATTTGCTGCGGGTGTGGGGCTGTGCTTGTTGCTGCTGGCGCTGGCCGCGCTTTTGCTGACGCATACGCCTCTGCCACTGCATCTAGTGCGGCCGATGGCCTGCCTGGCGGCAGCAGCCGGAGCAGCGCTTTCCGGGGCGCTGCTGGCCGGTAAGATCGGGCGGCAGCGGCTTATCTGCGGGCTGGTGTGCGGAGCATTTTACAGCCTGTGCCTGCTTGCTGCGGCGGTCCTTGCGCACGGCGTGCCCAGTTGGACGCACAGCGACACGATGCTGCCGCTGGCATTATTACTGGGCGGAACCCTCGGCGGGGCACTTTCCGCTGTAAAGGAGGGACGCTGATGCGCACCGCACAGCCTGCACGCGCAGCCGTGCGCCCACGGGCGTTCTGGCCGCGCCAGCCGCCCCTGCATGCACCGCAAGCCTCTGCTGCGCCAAGCGGGCTGCAAAGGCTCGTCTGGGGTTATGCCTGCCTGTTTCTTTTGGGCTACCTGCCGGGCATCTGGCTGGGACGGACAGGCAATTGGGAGCCGGGGCAGCAGCTGGCCGCGTATTATCTGGCAAAAACCAGCTATCATACGACTTTTTCTGTGTGGCAATGGCAGTTTTCAGCTGCTTTTTTGCAGCTGGCGGCACTCTATTTTTGCAGTTTTTCCGCGTTGGGGTGTTTCTTTTTTCTGGCGCTGTTCTTTCTGCGCGGCAGTTTTCTCGGCCTGTGCGCCACCTGCGTACTGACCGCAGGGGAGAGCCGCGGCCTTGCCTGCTACTGGCTGTTGAGCAGCCTGCCCAATTTGAGCGTACTGTTTGCCGGGCTGTGGCTGGCGGGGTATGGCTCACAGCTCAGCACCGGGCTTTTCCAGTGCATTTTTGCTGTGGGGCCGCCGCGCGGGCAGCTTTCGGCAGCGTGGCGGCGGGTAAGCATCCGCTTTTTGCTATGCCTGCTGCTGGCCGGGGCGGTGAGTCTGGTCAACGCCTGGCTGTCAGTTATCCTCGCCGGTGTCCTGCTGTGAGGGCTTACTTTCGGCAATGTAGGCCTGATCCGCAAGGGGAGAGGCCTTCACCGCCGCGCGCAGACGTTCCTGATTGATGTGGGTGTAGATCTGCGTGGTGGAAACGCTCTCGTGCCCTAGGATTTCTTTCAGTGCCAACATATCCACGCCGCCCTGATACATCAGTGTTGCCGCTGTGTGGCGCAGCTTATGGGGCGAAAACCCGCGCCCGCTGAGACCTGCACTTTGCAGGCACCGCTCCACGATCTGTTCCACGCGCCGGGCCGTCAGCCGCTTACCCGTACGTTTGGAGACGAACAAGGCCTGTTCATCTGCCGGTAAATTCGGCAGCGCTGCACGGGCCTTTTTATAATGGTCCAGTGCTTCCAGGCAGGCATCGTTCAGGTAGACAAGACGTTCTTTGTTGCCTTTGCCGGTGATGCGGATGGTATCCTGCTTAAAGTCGCCCATGTTGATGGTTACAAGTTCGGTCAAACGCATACCGCAGTTTAAAAAAAACGTCAGCATGCAGAAGTCACGCTCATAGAAGTCACTTTGTATATTTTTTAACAAGTCTATGCTTTCCTCGGCAGTCAGGTACTTGGGCAATGCTTTCTTCGGCGAGCCCAGGCTGATACCCTCAGTGGGGTTTTCCTGCAATTTATTGACCTGCGTCACCAGATAGGTGAAAAAGCCCTTAAGCGCGCTCAGCTTGCGCGCCCGGGCCTTGCCGCCGTTATCGTCCGCGCTGCGCACATGGTCCAGGTAGGCAAAGATATCTTTCTTGGCGATCGTCTTAATATCGTTGGTCGTGATGCCCGTCAGGATAATTTTCTCCGCAGGTGTATTCTGCGGCACACGTGCCCATTGCACGGCCATCATAAAACGGAAGAACCCGCGCAGATCCAGATAATACGCATTGATCGTCCTGGGCGAGCGCATCTTTACAAAGTCCAGATAATGCAGGTAATCCACCACATCATCCGGGATATCCAGATACGGCGCATGGCGGTCCGGGTGGACCACGTCGATATAGCTGCTCATTTTCCCTGTTTGCCCCTCCCCATATTTCGCTAAACTTTGATTTAGCGAAATTATATATTTCGTTTTTATTATAGCGTTTCGCTTTCCCGGTGTCAAGGCCAAGGGTCTTTTTTTGTCGGCGGCAGCCTGCGGGCGGTTGCTGTATGCGGTATTTATCACAAACAAAAACTGCACAGCAGTTATACAAACCACTGTGCAGAGATTGTTTTAGAAAACGACTGGACCGTAAGCCGGGTTCTGTATCAAACGACGATCTATCTTGGCCTTACGTTGCCGCAAGGCTCACGCCATCACCGGGACGCGCGAGGCTCCGCATAATGTCCCATACGGATGTTGCTTCAAGCAGGGTTTACATAGCCGCAAAGTCGCCAGTGCGCTGGTGAGCTCTTACCTCGCCTTTCCATCCTTACCGCGCTAAGCGCGGCGGTTTCTTTCTGTTGCACTATCCCTGGGGTCGCCCCCGGCTGCCGTTAGCAGTTGCTATGCCTCTGTGAAGCCCGGACTTTCCTCAGGCAGTTCTTGCGAACTGTCCCGCCGCCGTATGTTCCACTCGTTTCTGAGATATTATAGCATATTGCACAGCCGTTGGCAAGATTTTTTATAATATCAGCTGCAAAAGCAGCAGTAAAATCACCCCGGGCACGCCCAGCACGGCAGCTATAAACGCGGTAAAGCGGTTCAGCGGCAGCGCAATGCCGCTGACGGGCTCCAGCAGCGCCAGCACAGCCAGCGTCCCCAACCCACAGACAGCCCCGGCCAGCAAGGCCAGTATCGGATGCCGCTGGCGGGCCGCGCAGCGCAGAACTACAATGAGGCACACTGCGCCGCCTGCCCAGGGCCACAGAGCATCGGTCAGCGGCACGGGGCATCCTCCTCCCGCAGTGTGCGCAGCAGCACCCGGCAGCGGCACAGCAGCGCCGCGTGCTGGTAGGTAAGCTGTTCAATAACAAAGGGGTCTAGCGCTTCCTGAAAGGCTTTCTCGTTGGCGCGCAGGGCATCTGCCGCCACGTCCAGTTCGGCACGCACGGCGCGGCGGTCTTTTTCCTGCTGGGTCAGGCGTTTGAACACAAGACCTCTCCCCTTTACAATAAAATGCAGATCAGACCGTCGCAGCCCTCGTTAATAATGCGTTCCAGCGTTTGCTGCAAGCGGCTGCGGGCCTCCTGCGGCATGTGCAGCAGCTTGGCCTGCACACCCTCGCTAACCAGCTCGTTCAGACTTTTGCCAAAGATATTGGTGTTCCACAGCTTGCCGGGGTCGGTCTCAAAATCGGCCAGCAGGCTCTTGATAAGTTCTTCCCCCTGCTGCTCGCTGCCCACGGTGGGCGAAAGCTCGGTGTGGATATTGGCCCGCATAATGTGCAGGCTGGGCGCGCTGGCGGACAGGCGCACACCGTATTGCCCGCCCTGCCGCACGATCTCCGGCTCTTCCAGCGTCAGTTCTTCAATGCCCGGCATCACGATGCCATAGCCGGTGGCTTCGACCTGATCCAGTGCGGATTTTATCTTGTCATAGGCACGCTTGGCTTTGGCCAGGCTGACCACACAGGGCAAGAGGCTGGCTTCGTCCACGATGGAAAGTCCCGTCTGTTCGCCCAGGATTTTGTAAAAGATATCAGGCGCAATCGTTGCCGTGATGTGCACCGTGCCGCTGGCAAGATCCATGCCGGTCAGCGTTGTTTTTGTGATATATTCACATTCTAGCGGCAGATTTTTACCAGCGATATCGGCCATCTTGTGCACAGAGCCTGCAAATTCCAGCATGGCGGTGTAGACGGCACTTTGCAGCCAGTGGCCCGGTTCCAGCATCGTGACCCAGTTGGGCATCTGCACAGCGATTTCCCGAATCGGGAACTCATACAAAAGACGTTGCAAAATGCCATCCAGCGTTTCGGCGGTCATCGTTACGCAGTTGATGGGCACAACCGCCCGCTGGTAGGTATCCTGCAGCTGGGCGGCCAGCTGGCGGGCGGTGTCGCTGCCCGGGTCGGTGCAGTTCAGCAAGATCACATACGGCTTGCCGATGGCTTCCAGCTCGGCGATGATGCGGCGTTCGGCTTCACAGTAATTCTCGCGCGGCAAATCGGCCACGCTGCCGTCGGTGGTGACAACGACACCCACGGTGGCATGCTCACGGATGACACGCCGCGTGCCGGTCTCGGCTGCCAGGTCAAACGGGACTTCGTGGTCGAACCAGGGGCTTTTTACCAAGCGCGGGGCGTCCTGTTCCTCATGGCCGAGGGCACCGTCCACCATGTAACCCACACAGTCGATAAGCCGTGCGCGGAAGCTGCCACCGCCCGAAAGCTCAATATTGACTGCCTTTTCCGGAATAAATTTTGGCTCGGTCGTCATGATCGTACGGCCTGCGGCGCTTTGAGGCAGTTCGTCGTTGGCGCGGGCGCGTTGGGCTTCGTTTGAGATATGCGGCAGCAAAAGCAACTCGGAAAAGCGCTTGATAAAGGTGCTTTTCCCTGTGCGTACCGGCCCCACCACGCCCAGATAGATATCGCCGCCGGTCCGGCGGGCAATATTCTGGTAAATTTGTTCTTGCGTCACAGTTTTTCCCTCCTTCACAAAGCGGCCGGGATAAGCAGGCAGGCGGTTTCAGTAGTAAGTTCCTGGGGCGCGGCGCCGCCGGTTTCCAGATGATTGGCAGCAGCCAGGTCTTTGGCGCGAGCGTGGTAGCGCTTGGCAATATCAAAGATGCGCTCCCCCTCTTGCGCGTAGTAAAGGTACAGTGCCGGGCCGTCGGCCCCGTCAGCAAATTCTTCGCCCAGTTCCACCTCGCTTAATGCCTGCTGTGCCTGGGCTTGCAGCATGGCTCCGGTTACGCTCACTTCAATTTCTACGCGCAGCCGTGTGCCGCTTTTGCCGCTGGTCAGGCGGGTTACGTCGGCATGCAAGCAGGGGTAGGCGTCGCCGGGGCTGCCCTGCCAGCTGCCGTCGGGCTGCCAGGCAAAGGCTTTGTCATAGCAGGTCAATTCGCCGCGGCTGTCAGCACACAGCACATGGGCGGTGCCTTTGCCCTGCAATTTCCAGTGGGTCTCCCCTTTTTGGGTGTTGGGTTCTTCGGGTGTCTGTACCGGTGCTTCGAGCGTGACAAAGCAGCCGCGCACTTCGGCGTCCGGTGTGGGCAGGTCATCCTCGACCGTTATAGTCAGGTGTCCGGTCAGGTCCGCTGTCTTTTGCAGCAGCTTGCAGACGGTCTGCACGGTCTGTGCCTGGCAGATCGTCGAGTAAGCATCCGCCACCACGGTGTGGGCCGTCAGCCGCCACAGTTCCAGATGCAGTTTCCATGTAACAGACAGGCTCGCGTCAGTGGCACCATCCTCGGTGCGCAGCGTACAGTGCAGCACTTCGCCCCAGGCAATGCACTGGTCTGTCTCGGCAGCACCGGGCAGCTCGACCGTCTGCTGAATGGTCGTTTCTTTGGTGCGGATATCGAGCGCTTCGCTTTCCGGCGGCTGGCAGCAGACCTGCACCTGTAACACGCCCTGGCAGCTGGCCTGCCCGGTCTGCATGGTCAGGCTCGTTATGGTATAACTGCCGCCGATATCTAAGATTGACTCCCCTGTCCCCGGCAGCGGCAGAGCCAGCTCACTGGTCAGCGTCTTTTCCTCAGCCGCGATGCGGATCAGGCCGGACAGTTCCTGCGTGCGCTGCTCAATGCCGCAGTCAGCCAGCGAGGTCAATAGCTCGCAGTCTTTTACCATCAGCGCCGCCGCGCACAGGATGTACGCCCCGCGCAGGTCGATGCGGTGCTCGCTGACGGCGCGGCAGTTGCAATATTCCTGCTCGCCCCAGACCTGGGCCGGGCCCTCGGCAAAGGTGGCAGCAGGGAGCTCGACCGATTTTTCAAAAGCAAATTTCTGCTCGGTTCGCCACAGGCGGCAGCCGGGCTCATCGCTTTGGTAATAGACGGTGCAGCGCAGATATCCCTCGCAATGCCAGCGCCCGCCTGCCACCCGGTTTTGCAGCACCACCGGCTGCATCAGGCATTTCACAATTTTAAAAACTGCCGGCTGGTAATCCGGGATCAAAATTTCCGTTTCTACCGGCAATTCCTGCCGTGTCTCCCACCGCCCGCCGTATGCTGCCAGGGTGTCTTTAAACACCTTCAGTTCCATGCTGGTTATCCCCTTTCGGTTTGGTATTCTTGTGCATGTATATGCGGCAGGGCAAAAAAATAGCCCCTGCCCAAAGGCAGAGGCATGGGATATTTACACTTTAAATGTTGCGCGCAGCAGCCAGCGCAGCGCGCGGGGGCAGCGTACTACCACTACATGCACGGCCTACACCTCCCTTCGATGGGATTTGCTGTGTAAACCATACTATGGCCGCTGTGCAGGATGTGTGCGTTTAATCGGCGCGCGTCAGCACCACAAGGCCGTGGCCTGCTTTGCAGCGCAGCGTCGCGGTGGGTTCGACAAACTCATTGCTGACGCCGATGGGAAAATCCGGCACTAGCTCCGCATTTTGCAGGGGGTAATACGCCCCCTCGATATCGACGCCGGTCAGCTTGCCGTCCCACGGGAAAACTGAAAGATACTGCCAGTCTCCGCGCGGCAAGGTCAGCTCCGAGCCAGGGGTAAGGTAGTGGATTTCGCTGGCGGCATCGGCCAGCACGACTTCTACGCCATGCTCGGCCAAAAACAGGCCGGTAGAAAGGTTCGAGATCGTATGCTCGAGCCTCGCACCGCCCAGTGCCCCCAGCATAGTAATATGGGTATAGCCATTTTGCAGCAGCCATTTGGCGGCGTAGTGGGTGTCGGTATCGTCCTTGACGTGAGGCAATACGATGGTATCGCCGTCGGTCTTGGGCTGCGGGGCGGAATCAAAATCCCCTACGATCAAATCCGGGTGTATACCCAGCCGTTCCGCGTTGCGGTATCCGGCATCGCAGGCCACCACAAAGCTGCCGGGGCGGCAGTAGCGTTTCATGGCAGGATCCACCGGCACAGCCGAAAGCAGGAGCGCGTGTTTCATTACTTTTCCCATTCTTTCCTTGCGCTGGCTTCCTCGTACATGGCAAGGTAGCTGGCATAGCGCGTTTTGCTGATCTTACCCGCTTCCACAGCTTCCCGCACCGCGCAGCCAGTCTCGGTACGATGGGAGCAGCCGGTAAAGCGGCACTGCCCGAAGTAGGGCGCAAATTCCGGGAAGGTATGCTCAATATCCTCTTTGGGGATGCGGCAAAGCTTCTGGGCTTCCAGGCTGGCAAAGCCCGGCGTATCGGCCAGGCGGCCACCGCAGATCTCGAAGATTTCCACCTCACGGGTAGTGTGGCGGCCGCGGCCCAGTTTTTGGCTGATCTGGCCGGTCTCGCGCTGCAACTCGGGTGCCAAAGCGTTCAGCAGCGTGGACTTACCCACGCCGGAGTTGCCGCAGAAAGCACACAGGTGGTCTTTTATCTGCGCCTTGATCTTAGGCAGGCCCTCGCCGGTCTCATAGTTCAGCTGCACCAGCGGGATGCCGCTGGTTTTGTACGCCTGCACCAAGGTATCCGCCGCGCCAAGGTCGGCCTTGGTCACGACCAGAATCGGCTGCACGTCCTTATAGATGGCCGCTGCCGCCAGCTGATCCAGCACCAGCGTGCTGGGCACAGGCTGCACGGTGCTGGCCACGATGAACAGCACATCCAGGTTGGCAATGGGCGGGCGCACAAACACATTTTTGCGGGGCAAAATCTCGTCGATGACGGTGCCGCCCGGGGAAAGCTCTACCCAATCGCCCGCCACCGGCTTGATGCCGCTTTTGCGGAAGATGCCGCGCGCCTTGCATTCTTTGATGCCATCCGACGTTTTTACGTAGTAAAAGCCGCCGATGCCTTTTGTAATATAGTTCATAGTTGCTTCCATCAAAGCGGGTTGCCCTGAGAGTCGCACCGCTGGCCGTTCTCGTTCCACATCGTGCCATCGGTCAGCTGGTGGATCTGGTGGCTGCCGTCGGCGCTGGGCCACCAGCTTTCCTCAACTACGATGTTGCCGTTTTCATCCTCGGTGACGTTATCGGTCGGCGTTTCGATGACCTCGGGCACGCCGGTAGAAACCACCAGCGTAATGGCCGAGGTGATGCGAGCTTCGGAACCGGCAGCCGGGCTCTGGCTCAAAACCGTGCCCACGGGTTGCTCGCTGGCCTGCTCGATCACACGGATGGAGAAGTTCAGGCCCTTGACCTCGTTGCGGGCATCTTCCAGCGTTTTGCCGGTCAGACTCGGGACGGTCTGATACTTGTCTTTCTCCTGGCGGCTGACGTAGACAATGACCATCGAATCACCGGTCACAGTCTCACCAGCGGCGGGCTGGGTGTAGATAACCGCGCCGGGGGCGACGGTGGAGTCGACCATCGGCTTTTTAGTCACGCGCAGGCCCATGTCTTTCAGGGTCTGCTCGGCGTCCTCGGCCACCATATTTTTCGTTTCAGGGATCGTGACATACTGGGTGCCCAGGCTCACGGTCAGGGTGATCTTCTGTCCCTCTTTGACAGTACGGCCCGCCTTGGGGTTCTGCTTGACGATGGTACCGGCGGGCTCGTCGGAGTATTCTTCCTCTTTCTGCAATTTCAGCAGCGAGTTATATTCCGAGGCGCGAAACTCATCCTCGGTCATGCCGATGAAGCTGATGAGGGTGACGTCGTTGCGGTTGGAGAACAAAAGGTTGCTGGAATTGGTGAAGATCAGATAGATCAAGATGGCCGCGCCAATGACAAAGGCGACCGCCATGCCAAAGAAGATGGGCAGCAGTGAGAAAGGCTTCTGGCTCTTTTTCTTTTTGGATTTTTTGCTGCGGCCGGGGTTCTGGGTGCCTACGCGGCGTGCATCACCGGTGCGGATGTTGCTGCCGGATTTTGCCGCAGCCTTGGCCCCGGCGGCCGCTTTTGCGGTGGGTTTTGTGCTGTTTACCACGCGGTTGATATTCCTTTCCGGGTTGTCCTGGGCGTTGCGGTACTCATACGCAAAGCGGGCCGAGGGGTTGCGCTTGAACGCCTCAATCGCTTCAAGCATTTCCTGCGCGCTCTGGTAGCGGTTGGCCGGGTCTTTTTCCATGGCCTTTTCGGTAATCTGACACAGCGCTTCGGGCACGTTGGGAGCCACTTGCGCCAAAGGCTTGGCCTTGTCAGAAATCTGCATGATGGCGATGGACACTGCACCGTCGCCGTCAAACGGCAACTTGCCGGAGAGCATCTCGTACAGCATGACGCCGACTGAGTAGATGTCGGTACGGGCATCGGTCTTATCGCCCTTGGCCTGCTCGGGGCTGATGTAATGCACCGAGCCGATGGCTTTGTCGCTGACGGTCTGGCTCTGCGCGCGGGAGAAGCGCGCAATGCCAAAGTCCATCATCTTAATGGAGCCGTCCGCCAGCAGCATGATGTTCTGCGGCTTTACATCGCGGTGGATGATGCCCTTGGAGTGTGCGTGCTGCAAGGCGCTGAGCACCTGTGTGGCAAAGTGTACAGTCTCTTTCCAGGTCAGGGCACCGCCGCGCTGCTTGAGGTATTCCTTCAGCGTAATGCCGTCCACATACTCCATCACAATGTATTGCAGGCGATCCGTCACCGAGACATCGTACACCTTTACGATGTTAGGATGGCTCAGGATCGAGATGGCCTTGGACTCGTTTTTAAAGCGGCGGACCAGCTCTTCATTATCCAGAAATTCTTCCTTCAGAACCTTGACGGCAATGGCGTTGCCGGTCTTGGTGTCGGTGCCGCGGTAGACGTTGGCCATGCCGCCCATGCCGACCAGACTTTCGATCTGATATCGTCCGTCCAGACGTTTTCCAATGAGATTATCCATGATTGACCTCCGTAATTTCCACGCCCATCAGCAGTACGGTGATGTTATCCTGCCCACCGGCCTGTAACGCTCTATCTACCAGAATACTGGGTGCCTCAAAAAACGGGACCTCCCGCAGCACCAGTGCGATCTCTTCGTCCGAGATCATGTTAGTCAGGCCGTCGCTGCACAGCAGCAGAATATCACCGACCTCGATCTCGCAGCGGTTATATTCCGGCACAATGTTGGCCGAAACCCCCAGCGCCCGGGTGATCAGATTCTTTTTGGGGTGCTGGGCTGCCTGTTCCCGGGTGATTTTGCCGCTGTCCACCAGCTGTTGAACCATCGAGTGGTCGCGCGTGATCTGGCGCAGCGCTCCTTCGTGGAAGAGATACGCGCGGGAATCGCCTGCGTGGACCACATGCGCCAGCCCTCCGCTTGCATAGGCGCAGACACCGGTCGTGCCCATGCCCATCATTTCGGGGTCTGAGGTGGCTTTTTCATACACAGCGCGGTTGGTGATATCAAATCCGCGCATGATGAAGCTTTTCTCTCCCCCCGGTTGCAAGGAACGCATCTGGCGGGCAAAATACTGCTGCATCGTATCGGTGGCAATGTGTGCGGCAATGCGGCCGCCGTTCACGCCACCCATACCGTCACAGACAATGCCCCAGGCGGTACCGCCCGCCAGCTGCTGCGCACAGTAATTATCCTGGTTTTCCTGGCGGCAGCTGCCGATGTCGGTAATTGCGGCAATCTTCATTCGGGTTGGTTCCTTTCCGTAGTTTTCAGCAGTTTTCAGCCTGCTGGGCATCCTCGCGGCGAAGCTGGCCGCAGGCGGCACTGATATCCGTGCCCAGGCGGCGGCGCACTGTGGCGTTCACACCCAAACTTTCCAGCTTTTGCTGGAAGCGGTGTACATTGGCGTCATCCGTAGCGGAATACGGACTGCCGTCCACGGGATTGATGGGAATCAAGTTGACGTGCGCGCCCATGCCTTTGATGAGGTTGGCCAGCTTCTGGGCCATCTCGTCACTGTCGTTGACGCCGCGTACCATCGAATACTCAAAGCTGATGCGGCGGCCGGTCTCTTTCTGATAGCGGCGGCAGGCAGGAATCAGCTGTTCCAGCGGGAACGCATCGTTGACGGGCATCATGCCGGAGCGGGTCACGTTATCCGGCGCATGCAGCGAGACAGAAAGTGTCAGCTGCAAATGGCGCTTGGCCAGCTCGTCGATCTTGGGCACAAGGCCGCAGGTGGACAGGCTGATGTTGCGCATGCCGATGTTGACGCCCTCCGGGCAGGAGATGATCTCCAAAAAGTCCATCACATTGTTAAAATTGTGCAGCGGTTCGCCGATGCCCATTAACACGATGTGGGAAACACGCTCGCCGGAGTCTTTCTGCGCGGTGTAAATCTCAGAGGCGATCTCCCCCGCCGTCAGGTCGCGCACGCGGCCCGCCTGGGTGGACGCGCAGAAGCGGCAGCCCATGGCGCAGCCCACCTGGGTGGACACGCAGACTGTGTTGCCGTACTTGTAGCGCATAAGGACAGTCTCGATGCAGTTGCCGTCGGCCAGCTGCAACAGATATTTGACCGTGCCGTCCCTGGACTGCTGGCGGCGGCGGATGGTGGGGGCTGCGATCGTGCAGTTTTCCCCAAGCAGTGCCAGCAGGGTTTTGGGCTGGTCGGTCATCTGGGAGAAATCCGTCACCAGCTTTTGGTGCAGCCATTTAAAAATCTGCTTGGCGCGGAACTTCGGCTGGCCCAGGCTGACAAGATACGCGGTCAGCGCGTCCAGCGTAAAGTCGGATAAGCAGATCTTATTTGCTTCGCTCATGCAAGGTTCCTCCCTTCTCTATTATAAACGATCATTGTGTACTTTCTGTTTCCAAAATGGCGGCAAAAAATCCGTCGGTGGCAGTTTTGTGTGGCAAAAACAGCGTGCCGTATTCACCCTGCTGCATACCGGGCAGCTGCAATTGGGGGGCTGCGACGTGGAAACTCGGGTTGTTTTTGAGGAACATTTTCACCTGTTCCTCATTTTCGTCACGATTGACTGTACAGGTAGAATACACCAATCGGCCGTTTTCGGCAAGTAAATCCGCGCCATTTTGCAGGATTTTTTGCTGCTCCCGCAGCAAATTCTCTATCCCGTCCAAATCTTTATAGCGAATGTCCGGCTTTTTGGCTATGACGCCCAAACCCGAACACGGCACATCGCACAAAACCCGGTCAAATTTACCCCAGTCGGTGCGCGGCTGGGCGGCGTCGTTCTGCACGGCTTCGGCGCAGGTCACACCGCAGCGGGCAAATGCCTTGCGCAGCAACGGCACGCGGGATTCGACATATTCGCCGCTGATAAGCTGCCCCTTGTTCTGCATGCACTCGGCCAGCGTCAAGCTTTTGCCGCCAGGCGCAGCGCATAGGTCGGCCACTTTTTGGCCGGGCTGCGCGCCCACGCAAAGGGCCGCAAACTGGCTGGCCAGGCCCTGCACGTGGAAAAGCCCTTTAGCGAACGCCCGGCTTGCAGCGGGCGAACCGTTGAACTCTACCAGCAGTGCATGCGGCCAGGGGCCGGGCTGTACGCTGTGGCCCTCGGTATGCAAAAGGTCAGTCAATTCTTCGTCGGTGGTGCGCAGCGTGTTTACGCGGATAGCCGTGGCCGGGCGCTGATAGAATGCGGCGGCCATGACAAACGATTCCTCGCCATACTGGCGGTAAAGCAGCTGCGCCACGGCAGGCGAAAGGCAGTAATAAGTGCCAAGGCGCTGCAACGGGTCGGAAAACTCGTCTTCGTGCACATCGGTCACAACGGCCTTGCGCAGCACGGCATTGACCATGCCGGCGGCGCTGCTTTTGCCAAGTGCTTTTGTCAGGCGGACGGATTCATTGACTGCCGCCGACATGGGCACTTGCATATATTTGGCCTGCGCCAAGCCGCTGCGCAGCACGGCACGCACCGGGGCGTCCAGCTTGGCGACCGGCTTTTTGGTGTAGCGGCCAAGGATAGAGTCCAGCAGCGGCAGGCGCTCCAGCGTGGTATAGAAGATGCGCGCGGCAAAGGCAGCATCCCGTGCATTCAGCGGCGGATCGCACTTTTTTAGCTCGGCATCCAGTACCAGGTTGGCGTAGCCGGCCTGTTCCTGATGGATCAGTGCCTTAACGGCCAGGCGGCGGGGCGTCACAGGCTATCCCCCGCTTTTAAGCGGCGGCCTGCGGCCCAGGCTGTACCGGCCATGGGTTTTCCGCCCTCGGGTGTAACGGTCAGCAGTGCCACTGCGCCGTTTGCGGCGGCAATGGTCAGAGGCTTGAGGGCCAGCACCGTGCCGGGGGCTGCGTTTTGCGGATTTTCCGCAAGGCGGCTCTCCTGCACTTTGATGCGCTTACCTTGCTGCTCAAACCATGCCGCGGGCCAGGGGTTCATGCCGCGCACCCAGTTGTGGATGTGGGCGGCATCCTCGGTGAAATGGAACTGCGCCATCTCTTTGGTCAGCGGCGGGGCCAGCGTGGCCTGGGTCTCATCCTGTTTCTGGGGTTTCAATTCACCGGCTGGGATCTTTTCCAGCGCCGTGACCAGCGTCCTGGCGCCAACGGCGCTGACGCGGTCGAACAACTCGCCGCTGGTCTCCTCGGGGTCGATGGATACCGGCTCGACCAGCAGCACATCGCCGGTGTCAAGGCCCTCGTCGAGTTGCATGATGGAAACGCCGGTCCCGGCATCGCCATTGAGCACCGCCCACTGAATGGGCGCAGAACCGCGGTATTTCGGCAGCAACGACACATGCAGATTGATGCAGCCGTACTGGGCCACATGCAAAAGCTGCGGCGGGATGATGCAGCCGTAAGCCACCACCACGATGATATCGGGTGCCAATTCTTTGATGACATCGTCCGAGGAACCGTCCCGCAGTGTGCGGGGCTGGTAGACCGGGATGCCATGCTTGGCGGCCAATTGCTTGACCGGCGGTGCCGTTAAGATCTGCTTGCGGCCCACCGGCTTGTCGCGGCGGGTAAATACCGCGCAGACCTCATGCCCGGCGTCCAGCAGGGCTTGCAGGCTGGCAGCGGCAATATCCGGGGTGCCCATAAACAGGATGCGCATACATTAGTCCTCGTTTTCTTCGGGGTAATCGTCTTCGTAGAAATGCTCGGCCAGATCCATGATGGTGATGCCATCCAGATGGTTGTTCTCGTGCTGGATGCAGCGGGCCAGCATATCGTCGGCTTCCATGGTGAACCACTCACCGTGGCGGTCCTGTGCCTTGACCTTGACATGCTTGGAGCGCTTGATTGCGCCGTTATGTCCCGGGAAAGACAGGCAGCCCTCGTACAGTTCGACCTGCTCATCGCTCAGTTCGAGGATCTCGGGGTTGATGAACTCGATAAACTTATACTCGTAGTTGGCGGGGACTACCTCGGGCAGATCCCGGTCGTCCAGGCAGATAAACAGGCGGCGCATCATGCCCACCTGCGGGCCAGCCAGGCCCAGGCCGTTGGCGTCGAGCAGGGTCTCTTTCATGTCGTCCAGCAACATGCCGAGACGGTCATCAAATTTCGTGACAGGGCGGCAGACTTTTTTCAGGATCGGATCGCCGTCCTGTACAATGGTGCGAAGTGCCATGGGTAATACCTCCAAAATTGTTTTCCAATACGTTCTATTTTTTTATAAATCTCCGTCAGAATTGAAATCTACGATGACGGACGCTTTCTGCGGCAGTTTTTCTTTGGCGTAGGCGTCCAGCGTTTCACGCAAAAGCGCACGGAACGCTGCATCGTTGCGGCATTTCAACGTCAACTTATAGCGAAACTTTCCGTTCAGCATCGTAATATTCATCGGTGCAGGGCCCAAAATGCGCAGCGGCAGACCGGGGTTCCTGGCGGCACGCTCGGCCAGCAGCGCGCCAAAGCGCTGCGCGGCCAGAAAAACTGCGCCCTCCTGCGCGCCCACAAAGCCGATGACGCAAAACGCGCAGAACGGCGGATACAGGCCAAACTTGCGGAAGGTGATTTCCTCGCGATAGTAGGCCTCGTAGTCCTGCGCGGCAGCCAGCTGCAAGATGGGGTGGTCCGGCACAGCGGTCTGGATCAGCGCACGGCCCGGCAGTGCGGCGCGCCCGCCGCGGCCGATGACCTGCGTCACCAGGCTGAACACGCTTTCATAGGCGCGGAACCCCTGCCCGAACAGCAGCGAATCAATGCCCAGAACACCCACGAGGGTAACTTTTTCAAAGTCAAGCCCCTTGGCAACCATCTGCGTACCCAACAGGATATCGTACTCGTGCCGGGCAAACTGCGCCAGCATCGTTTCGTGGGCGTTTTTCTTGCCGGTGGAGTCCTGATCCATCCGCAGAATGCGGGCGTTGGGCAAAAGCTCGGCCAGTTCTTCCTCGACGCGCTGAGTGCCAAAACCGCTGTAGTTGATCTTGCCGCCGCACTCGGGGCAGAGTATCGGCAGCGGATGCACCGTGTGGCCGCAGTGGTGGCACATCAGCGCCTGCTGCGGCTTGTGGTAAACCAGCGGCACGCTGCAATTGGGGCATTTCAGCACATGGCCACAATCGGCACACATGCCGATTGTGCGATAGCCGCGACGGTTCAAAAGCAGGATGCTTTGCTCGCCGTTATCCAGGTTTTCCTGCAATTCGCGCGCCAGGCGGCGGCTAACTTCCCGCGGGTTGCCTGCGGTGAGCTCAGCCCGCATATCAATAAAATCCACACTCGGCAGCGGGCAGCCGCCATAGCGGTGGGTCAGGGTGACAAGTTTCAATTTACCGCTCTGGGCGGCGTGGTAAGTCTCGGTCAGTGGCGTGGCCGAGGCAAAGAGTAGCAGGGCGTTTTCCATGACAGCGCGCTTTTTGGCAATGTCATGGGCATCGTAACGCGGGGCGGATTCACTCTGGTAGGTGTGCTCCTGTTCCTCGTCCACGATGATAAGCCCCAGGTTTTGCAGCGGCGAAAATACCGCGCTGCGGGTGCCGACGACGATGTCAGCGTTTCCCTGCTGGATCATCCGCCATTGCAGCAGCCGTTCGGTGTTGTTGAGCGCCGAGTGCTGCACAGCCAGGCGGCTGCCAAAGGTGGACTTTAAGCGGCGGATCATCTGCGGCGTCAAGCTGATCTCCGGCACCAGCACAAGGGCACGGCGGCCCAGTTCCAGCGTGCGTTCGATCAGCTTTAAAAACACCACGGTCTTACCGCTGCCGGTCACGCCATGCAGCAGCGCCGCATGGGGCTTGTCGTCCTCTAAATTCGGCAGCAGCGCCGCAAAAGCCTTTTGCTGCTCCGGCGAGAGGGTCAGCGGCTGCGGGTCAAACGGGATATCCGCAAAAAGATCCAGCGATTTATCCTGTTCGGCGGCAGTGATTACGCCCTTTTTGCAAAGGGTATCCAGCGTAGCCTTGGAGATGCCCGCCTCGTCCAGCTGGCGAGCCGTCTTAGGGCCGGTGCTGAGGGCTTCCATCGCGGCCAGTTGCCGCGGGCCGGGTTTTGGCTTTTCGGGCAGCTCCCCTGCCAGCGTATAAAGTCGCTCGGTCGAGCGGGACAAGCGGCTTTGCATCACGGGGCAGCCTTGTTCCTCGGCGGCACGGTACTGCGCACCGTACGGGATGACCGCTTTGACTGCCTCAAACCAGGTACAGAACGTGCGTTCTTTTAAAAAGTGCACAAGTTCCAGCAGGTCAGGCGTCAGCCGCGCTTCCGCCGGGGCGGCATCGTACAGCGTTTTCAGCTTTTGGGCATCGGCGCCCTCGGGGCACTCTTCGACCGAAAGCACCACCGCCATCCGGGGTTTGTTGCCCCGGCCAAACGGCACCAGCACCATACTGCCGGGCCAGACCCGGCCCACCAGCTGCGGCGGGATGCAGTAGGAATACAGCTTATCAAAATGGATCGTGGCGTCATCCACCGCCGCCTGGGCGATCTGCAAGCTCATTCGGCTGCGCCGTGCTTGAGCTTAAACTGGATGATGGAATAAATGCTCTCGGCACAGCTGTCGACCTCAACGTTGACCACATGCTCGTCATAATTGACAGAGTTGGCGATCTCCGTTTCGGCGCGCTTCAAGCGGCGTTGGATGGTCTCCTCATCCTCGGTGCCGCGGCTGCGCAGGCGGCGCTCCAACTCCGGCATATCCGGGGGCAGTACAAAAATTGTGGTCGCACCGGGGTACATTTTTTTGATGTTGCCCGCCCCCTCGACCTCGATGACCAGAATCACCGGAATGCCCAGCGCCATGCGGCTCTCAATCTCGCTGCGCAGGGTGCCATAGTAATTCTCGCAGTATTTGGTGTGCTCCACGATCTGGTCATGGGCTAGATGATCCTCAAAATCCGCCACCGTCATAAAGTGGTAGTTGATGCCGTCCTTCTCGCCCTCACGCGGGGTGCGGGTGGTGGCAGAGACCGTGTGTTGGATCTCCGGGTGCTTTTTCAGCAGGCTGGCAACGACGGTGTCCTTGCCGGTGCCGGACGGGCCGGAAACAACAAACAGATACTTTTCGCCTTTCATTCTCTATATACTCCCTTTCAGCTTTCTTCTTCCTGGGCAAAGCGGCCGGTAATGCTTTCCAGCGGAATGCCGGACAAGATCACATGGTCCGAGTCCATGATCAGCACCGCCTGGGTGCGGCGGCCGTAGGAAGCGTCGATCAGTGCGCCCTTTTCGCGAGCGTCCTGTACCAGACGCTTGATGGGGGCCGAGTCCGGGCTGACGATGCCGATGACGCGGTCTGCGTTGACCATATTGCCAAAGCCGATATTGATCAGTTTCATGCGCGGCCTCGCTTACTCGATGTTCTGGATCTGCTCGCGGATCTTCTCGATCTCGGATTTCAGTTCTACCACCAGGCGGGTGATGGCCACATCCTGGCACTTGGAGCCGATGGTGTTGGACTCGCGGTTCAACTCCTGGGTCAAGAAGTCCAGCTTGCGGCCGATGGGCTCATCCAGCGCGAGGATCTCGCGGTACTGGGCCACATGGCTGTGCAGGCGAACGGTTTCCTCGTCGATCGCAGTCTTATCGGCAAAGATGGCGGCCTCGGTAACAAGGCGGCTTTCGTCGATGCTGCGGTCGCCGAGCAGCTCCTGCAAGCGGGCGTAGAGCTTATCACTGTACGCCTGCACGCGGCCTGCGCTGTTTTCCTCGATCTGACCGACCAGCGTTTCAATGGTATCAAGACGGCCTGCAACGTCCTCTTTCAGCTTTTCGCCCTCGACGGCGCGCATGGCCACAAAGGCGTCCACAGCCTTTTCGGCCACGGACTGCACATCCTGCCAGAGTTCTTCCTCGTTGGTGGGGGCAGCGGTCTGGGTCAGCACATCCGGAAAGCGTGCCAGCATACTGACGGACACATCATTCTTCAGGTCCATCCGCTCAACCATTTCGTTCAGCGCGGTGCGGTAGCCCTCGGCCAGCTGCCAGTTGACCGATACCACGGTATCGGCAGCCGTGACCGTCTGGATGGAAAGGCTCAGTTCCACCTTGCCGCGGCTGACCTTGGACGCCACCAGCTTTTTCAGCTTATCTTCCAGAAACGCGCAGGAGCGCGGCAAGCGGGAAGAATACTCAAAGAAACGCGCATTGACGCTGCGCAGTTCCACCTTGATATCACGCCCGTGCAGCAACGCGCCGGCGCGGCCGTAGCCTGTCATGCTCAAAACCATATCCTACACCTCGTACCTTCGGATTCCTGTGCCAGATGCACAAACACATATATTGTATATTGTACTATTTTTACAGCCAAGATGCAAGAAAATCTGAAGAAAAAATACACGCCTGCCGAGTTTTCCTTCTGGCAGACGTGCAGTGTGTGATGGGGTTATGTAAAAGATTTATTCGTCGTCGTCCTCTTCGATGACGCGGCCTATGCCCTTGCGGTAGAAGGGCTCACTGCCGCGCATGCCCTGCTGGCCCAGCGGCGAGATGGACGTGGTGATGTTAAGGTCGATCTTCTTCTCGCGGCTCAGCAAATAGGGGCGCGCAGCCTGAGCGACGGCGGCAAACAGCTTGTCGTCCTTGGGGCCGTCCAGCACCAACAGGTAGCTCTTGGCTTCGTCGTTGATGATCATGATCTGCAAATAGGCAGAACCAACCCCCGGGGCCTCGGCCAGCACCTTGCAAATAGGGTCGGCCAGCTCGTCCGGCAGCACGCTCGGCTCCACAATGGTGACTTTATCGCCCGGCTTGATCTGGGTGACAGCGGCGCGCTGCTGGGCCAGGGCCTTGGCGATCTCGTCGCGCTGCTTTTTGACAGACTCGATCAGCGGGCGCTCCAGGCGCAGGCTGTTCTCGCCGGGATTGATGACCATACCGGCAGCCTCGGGATTTTTGGCAACCATGTTGGCAAAATCGTCAAAGCGCAGCATAATGACTTGGCGGCTCTGCTCGGGATTTTTCTGCCATTCATGCACGGCATCCCAATCGCTGAAGCCCAGATAGTAATGCTTGCCCTCGGGGCTGTTGACCATGATCAGGTTAATTTTCGTGTTGGGGGGCAGCTGCACGCGGCCATCCGGGCCGGGCGTGGGCGCGGGCTGGCCCTGCAAATCAAAGTTGGCCGGTGCCAGCAGCGGAGAGCGCACCAGCTCATTGAGGACGACGTTAAGGTTTTGGGGGTTGTTTTCGGCTTTCAGCGCGGCGATCGCATCTTTCAGTTTCGGGTTGAACGCCGGTGCTTTGGGTTGATTCTGGTCAGGCATTGTTTTCTCCTCACTTTAATTTTATCGTGTTGATCGCTTCACGCAGGTAGGAGACGCCCACCAGCTTGAGGCCCGGGAACTGGGCCGGATCGATCATTTTTAAGTTGTGCTTGGGTACGATGGCCGTGTCAAAGCCTACACGCTGGGCTTCCCGCAGGCGGGTCTCGAGGTGCGTTACGCTGCGCACTTCCCCGCCCAGGCCTACTTCACCGATGGCGATGGTCTTTTCCCCCACCGGCAGGTCCAGCAGGCTGGACGCCATGGCGATGCAGACCGGCAAATCGCAGGCAGTCTCGTCCAGCTTTAGGCCGCCGATGATGTTGACATAGACATCCTGGCTGGAAAAGTTATACCCGGCGCGTTTTTCCAGCACTGCCAGCAGTAGGTACATACGGTTATAGTCAAAGCCGCTGGCTGTCCGCCGGGGGCTGGGAAAACTGGTTTTCGTCGCAAGCGCCTGCACTTCGCTCAGCACCGGGCGGGTACCCTCCATCACGCAGGCCACGCAGGTGCCGCTGATGCCCAGTGGGCGCCCTTCCAGCATGACCTGGGACGGGTTCTCAATCTGCGCAAGGCCGCGGCCCGTCATATCGAACATGCCGATCTCATTGGTGGAGCCGTAACGGTTTTTGACGGCGCGCAACACGCGGTACGGCAGGGTCTTGTCACCCTCAAAATACAGCACCGTATCGACGATATGCTCCATGACCTTAGGGCCTGCGATGGCACCGTCTTTATTGACGTGGCCGACGATAAAGGTCGGGATCTCGAGCGTTTTGGCTACATTTAAAAAGCGGGCCGAGCTTTCCTTGACCTGGCTGACCGTGCCCGCCGAGGAAGAAATATCGGTGCAGCGCATCGTCTGGATGGAGTCGATGACCACAAGATCCGGCTTCATGGATTCGATCAGGCCGCAGATCTCGTCCACATCGCTTTCGGCGACCAGCGAGATATTATCCTCGGGCACGTTCAGGCGCACGGCGCGCAGTTTGATCTGCCGCACCGATTCCTCGCCCGTGACGTAAAGCACATTTTTGGTTTTGCTGACCTCGCCGCAAAGCTGCAGCAAAATCGTCGATTTGCCGATGCCCGGCTCGCCGCCGATGAGCGTGACGCTGCCAATGACGATACCGCCGCCCAATACGCGGTCCAGTTCACTGATGCCGGTGATAATGCGGCTCTTTTCCTCGGTGGTGCTGATGTTCTTCAGTTTTTGGGGCGTCAGGCTCGTCTGCCCTGTCACACGGGCGGGGGCCGCCGCGCGGGAAGAGCTTTTGGACGGCTCGGCTACCACATCCTCGGTCATCGTATTCCACGCGCCGCAGGACGGGCAGCGGCCCATCCAGCGGGGGCTGGTCTCGCCGCACTGGTTGCAGACGTAGATCGTTTTCAGTTTTTCTTTCGGCATGGATGCCTCCTGAACGTATTACATACTTCGCTTATTATATCCCAAAATGGGCACGGGGGCAAGTATCCGCCACAGAAAAACATTTGTACCTATAAAATGCACTTTTCCGCTTGCTATTTTTTAGACAGTGTGTTAAAGTTAGAGAAAGGCTTTACTTTATTGCAGTAAAGCGCGAAACTGAAAAGGTGTGATCTTATGGAGTTCAATGTCAACGCGCCGATCCTGTTTGTGCTGGTCGGCATCGTTGTGGCTTTTGTACTGGCGCAGTCGACGTTTTTCCTGTGGCGTGCCGTCAAGCGTGCCAAAGAGATCGGCTTGCCGCAGGAAACAGTCCGCAAAACCATCTCGGCTGCCGCTATTTTTACGGTTGCCCCGGCGGTGGCCATTCTCGTAGGCGTTATCTCGCTCAGCAAAAGCTTGGGCATTGCCCTGCCGTGGCTGCGGTTGTCGGTCGTAGGTTCCCTGACTTATGAGACTGTCGCCGCCGGTACCTCGCTGACCGAGCTGGGACTGGACACCAACACCCCCATTCCCACCGCGTCGGATTATGTCACAGTCGCCGCTGTTATGACAGTGGGCATTATGATCGGCCTGCTCCTGGTTCCGCTGTTGACCAAGCGCATCCAAGGCGGCATGGTCAAGCTGGGTGCCAGGGACAGCCGCTGGGCGGACATTTTTAATAATGCGATGTTCCTTGGTATGATCAGCGCATTTTTGGGCTACGTGTTCAGCGACGTGATGAACGCGGCGCACGGTGATTTCACCGGCCTTATCCCGGTGTTTGTCATGCTGACATCGGCAGTGGTGATGGTTATCTGCGGCGTGGCGGCCATGCGCACGAAGGCGCGGTGGCTCCAGGATTACGCGCTGCCCATCAGTATGCTGTGCGGCATGGCGGCGTCCATTCCGCTGACGAACTGGCTGGGCTAAAGGAGGTGTGAGCTATGGAAAAAACAGTTTTGCAGCAAAAAGAAACGTATATGGACAGCGTACACCGCTGGGGCCGTATTTGGGGACTTACCCTGCTGGTGCTGATCGTGGCGTATCCCATCACGGTATCGCTGATCTTCCATGCGCAGGTCAACTGGCCTGCGTTTGTCAAAGGCTTTATCGCCATCGGCCCGATGTACTGGGCTGTCGGCATTGTCGAAATTTTCACCTACGTGCCGATGCTTGGCGCGGGCGGCAGTTATCTTTCGTTCGTGACGGGCAACATCTCCAACCTGAAACTTCCCTGCGCGCTGGATGCAATGGAGCGCGCGGGTGTTAAATCCAACAGTGAAGAGGGCGAGGTCATCTCGACCATTGCAATCGCGGTTTCCAGCATTGTGACTACGCTGATCATTCTGGTGGGCGTGGTGCTGATCGTGCCGCTTACCCCGCTGCTGTCCTCGCCCGTGCTGGCCCCGGCGTTCTCGCAGCTGCTGCCCGCGCTGTTTGGCGGTTTGGCGGTCGTGTTTATCTCCAAAAATGTCCGCCTGTCTATCGCGCCGGTCGTCCTTATGCTGGTGCTGTTCATCTTTGTGCCTGCGCTCAACGCTTCTACCGTGGGCATTATGGTGCCGGTCGGCGTGCTGTTCAGCCTGGCCGTGGCACGTATCCTGTACAAAAAGGGCCTTGTATAAGCCCATAAGGAGGAAAACAAAATGTTTGTTGTATGGCTGATTTTGGCGGTCGTCGTGGTGCTGGCCGCTGTTGTGCTGGTGCGCACGCTGCGCTTTGCGCCGGGTGCTGCCCCGGCAGTGCCGCAGGGTGAAGAGACCATTGACCGCGACAAAGCAGTGGAAAATCTGCGTACCCTCATCCGCTGCCGCACCGTTTCCAACACCAATCATGCGCTGGAAGATGATGCCGAGTTTGAAAAGCTCATCGCTACCCTGCCGACGCTGTACCCCAATGTGTTTAAAACCTGCAAGTTTGAGCAGCTTGAGGACCGCGGCCTGCTGTTTACCTGGTCCGGCCGCGAACACACCGAGCCGACCGTGCTGATGGCTCACTATGACGTTGTTGACGTGGACGAGGCTGGCTGGAAGAAGCCCCCGTTTGACGCCGTGCTGGAAGATGGCGTTGTGTGGGGCCGTGGTGCGCTGGACACCAAGGTCACGTTCAACGGTGTGCTGACCGCCGCCGACAAGCTGATCGGCGAGGGTTACGTGCCCGCGCAGGATATCTACTTTGCGTTCAGCGGCGGTGAGGAAGTCAACGGCCTGGGCGCGGTACATATCGTCGACTGGTTTGAAGCCAACCACATCACCCCGGCGCTGGTCGTGGATGAGGGCGGCGCAGTCGTTGAGGATGTGTTCCCCGGCGTCAAGCAGCCCTGCGGACTGATCGGCATTGCCGAAAAGGGCATGCTGAATGTTGAGTACAAGGTCAAGTCCGGCGGCGGCCACGCCAGCGCACCGAAGCCGCACAGCCCGCTTGTTGCGTTGAGCGAGGCCTGCACCAAGATCGAGAGCCATCCCTTTAAGGCCCACGTCACCAAGCCTGTGGCCGAAATGTTTGACACGCTGGGCCGCTATTCCAGCTTTACCTACCGCATGATCTTTGCCAATCTCTGGCTGTTCGGCGGCGTGCTGGATTCCATCTGCCGCAAGGGCGGCGGCGAGCTGAACGCCCTGATGCGCACGACGGTAGCTTTTACGCAGGCCAAGGGCAGCGCAGGCCGCAACGTTATCCCGCCGGAGGCGACCCTCATCAGCAACCTGCGCCTGAACCCCGAGGACACGATGGAAAGCGCGCTTTCCTACCTGAAAGAGACCATCAATGACCCCGCTGTGGAGATCACAAAACTGGAGGGCATGAACCCCAGCCGCATCAGCGAGACGAACTGCCCGGCCTGGGATAAAGTTGCCAGCGCCGTGGCGGGCACCTGGAAAGGCTGCCTTGTCTCCCCTTACCTGATGGTGCAGTGCTCGGACAGCCGCCACTATGGCCGCATCAGCGACCACGTGTACCGGTTCTCGGCCATGGACCTGACCGCCGAGGAACGCGGCACGCTGCACGGCAACAACGAGCGTATCCGCGTAGAGACCGTTGGCCGCGCCGTGGAATTTTATGTCCGCCTGATGCGCCAGTGCTGAGATAACAACAACCGAGACGCAGCCTTTTGTGGGAAAAAGGCTGCGCCTCGGTTTTGTTTGCTGTTATTTCCATAAAAGCTCAATTCTGTGCACAAGTGCAGGTAGCGCCCCCCTGCAATGTGCCTGCAAACTGGAATTTTGTAATCTAGATAGAGTGTGCTGAAGCCATTTCCTCCCGTAACTATATTTTCTATAGTACGGCAAGAATCAACCAGAATATTCCAATATAAAATACCGCATAAAGCAATTTGGATTTCAATGAAAAATCCTTTATTAACAACATATAGTCGCAGATACCATAGCCTGTTAGAATTATATTGTGAATGGGGCGCAGCGTTGGTGAACCATCGCCAAAAAACATTTTGACAACAACGGAGATAAATAACGGTGGAAGTATGGTTGCAATTGTATCAATTACTTCGTTCACATTCCATATTCGTTTCCATTGTAATATTTTCTGTAGTGCAATATAAAAGAAAACTCCAACTAGGCTTCCAATTGAATTTACGATAAGGTCATCTATATCCACAACGCCTGTTTTAAGAATAAACTGTGCAGCTTCAATTGAAAATGTTGTTAGAAATGACAAGCCTATTGCTTTATATATGCTGAATGTTTTTTGATAATAGCAGTATACAATTCCGAACGGTACAAACATAACCAGATTATAAAGCATATCCCACGAAACAGGACTGTGTCCATACTTTAAATTTTCTCTGATACTATGAAATGGTATCATGTTGACTGCATCAATGCGTGTTAGTGGGCACCCTATAAGAGTCATGATGATATTGAATCGCGTTATGCACATACAAAATACGATTATAAAATATAGTATTGTCATAAATTGAAAAAAGTGTTTTCTTCGAATCTTCATCATACCTAATGCTACTGCTCCCTTCTTTTTGGGTCTATGCAGGCAACAAGTTCCTTACCTGTATTTTGGATGAAATATAAATTCGTAACTTCCGACTTATTGACACAAGTATACCATACAAAAATCCCCCTGTCCAACACCGTTTGTGGTGTGGGCGGGAGGATTGCAGCAATATATTATGTGACGAAATTGTTGTAACGCAGCCCTGTTTTACAGCGTAACCTTGTGGTAAACCTTCTTGCCCTTTTTGATGACAACACCCTTGTTCAGTGCTTCAACAGTCAGAACGGCTTTCGGGTCGGTGACTTTCTCGCCATCCACCAGGACACCGCCCTGCTGGACCAGCTGGCGGGCTTCACGGTTCGAGCCGCACAGGCCGGCAGTGACCATCGCGGCCAGCAGACCGACAGCACCGTCTTTGACGAGGGCTGCATCCAACTGGGTAGCGGGCATGTTCTCGTGGTCAGCCGCACCGCTGAACAGGCCGCGCGCGGTAGCTTGGGCTTTCTCGGCTTCTTCTTCGCCGTGAACCATCTTGGTCAGCTCGTAGGCCAGGATCTCCTTGGCCTGGTTGAGCTGCTCACCCTCCCAACGATCCATCTCGTCGATCTGCTCCAGCGGCAGGAAGGTCAGCATACGGATGCACTTGAGCACGTCCGCATCACCGACGTTGCGCCAGTACTGGTAGAACTCGAACGGGCTGGTCTTGTTGGGGTCAAGCCAGACGGCGTTGCCAGCGGTCTTGCCCATCTTTTTGCCCTGAGAATCGGTCAGCAACGTGATGGTCATGGCGTAGGCGTCCTTACCCAGCTTGCGGCGGATAAGCTCGGTGCCGCCCAGCATATTGCTCCACTGGTCGTCGCCGCCAAACTCCATGTTGCAGCCGTAATTTTGGAACAGATAGTAGAAGTCGTAGCTCTGCATGATCATGTAGTTGAACTCGAGGAAGGACAGGCCTTTCTCCATGCGCTGTTTGTAGCACTCGGCACGCAGCATGTTATTCACGCTGAAGCAGGGGCCCACTTCGCGCAGCAGTTCAATGTAGTTGAGGTTCAGCAGCCAGTCGGCGTTGTTCAGCATCATAGCCTTGCCGTCGCCGAACTCGATAAAACGCTCCATCTGGCGCTTGAAGCACTCGGCGTTATGGTCGATGTCCTCTTTGGTCAGCATCTTGCGCATATCGGTGCGGCCGGAGGGGTCACCGATCATCGTAGTGCCGCCGCCGATCAGGGCGATGGGGCGATTGCCTGCCTGCTGCAAGCGCTTCATCAGCGTCAGGGCCATAAAATGGCCAGCGGTCAGGCTGTCCGCCGTGCAGTCAAAGCCGATGTAGAACGTGGCTTTGCCGTTGTTGATGACCTCTTTGATCTCCTCTTCGTCCGTGACCTGTGCGATCAGGCCGCGGGCTTTCAGTTCGTCGTAAATCGTCATGGAATTTACCTCCCGTTTGTTGCGGCAAGGGCAAAAAGAAAAGCCCCTGCCAAATGTGAAATTTGGCAGAGGGCGAAAGTTCGCGGTACCACCTCTGTTTGCCTGCCCCTCGCGGCGGCAGACCTTCGCGGGTGCGGCAGACAAAGGGCTGCATACACCCAAACGCTATAACGTGCGCACACGGCACGGCCTACTGTTGGTTCAGCCTGCTGCTCCGGGATGTATTCGGCCCACCTGCTGTTAGCCCCTTGCACCGGCCGGGGCCTCTCTGGAACAGAAAAGTATGCGTACTAGTTCCCATCGTTGCATTTAACAGGTTCCACTTTATCATATTCTGCGCCCATTGTCAAGGCTGTATACCAGCCAATGCAGGATATGCGCGCCGTCCAGCCCTGGCAGCGGCAGCAGGTTGGCCCCGCCTACCAGCAGGTTGGTGCAGGCGAACCAGTACCCTGCGTAGCTGTAATGTCCCACCGCCTGCATGGCCCAAAGCACGGTGCCGCTGGCCAAAAGGTTTGCCAACGGCCCGGCGGCAGCCAGAAGCAGTTCTTCGTCCGGAGTCATCGGCACGCCGCGCAGCTGCAGGCAGATGCCAAGCGGCGAAAGCGTCAAGTCCGGCCAGCGGTGCCACTGCTTGCGGAACACGACAGCGTGGGCGCTCTCGTGCAGCACAGCGCACAGCAGGCCCGTGCGCAGCACGCCGATGCCGTCAAAGGCCAACAGGCACACCAGCAAAAAGAGCGTGGCCGCCGGTGCACGCAGCCGCATCCGGGCGCTACGCTGCCCCCTGCAATGCCGGTGCCGGGTCATAGCGCAGCCCTTTGTGCAAAATTTCAAAATGCAGGTGCGGGCCGGTGGCGTTGCCGGTCTCGCCTACTGTGCCTAAAACCTGCCCGGCTGTGACGACTGCCCCGGCGCTGACAAAGAGATATTGCATGTGAGCATAGAGTGTTTCGTCGCCGTCCACATGCAGCACGCGCAGGTAGTTGCCGTAACTGGCATGTTTGCCCGCAACGCGCACCACGCCGTCTGCGGCGGCCAGTACCGGCGTACCGGTGGCGGCGGCCAGATCGTTGCCCAGGTGGAAGTCTGTACCCCCGCCGCCCATCGGGTCGGCGCGCCAGCCATAGCCGGATGTTTTGGTGCAGGAGCCGCCGGGCAGCGGGAATTGCAGTGCAAAATCCGGGATGTAGCTTTCCTCCCGCGCATAGGCGGGCGGCTGCGGCTTGCGGTGGGGCTGGCGGGCTGTTTCTGGCGTAGACGGCAGGGCCTGGGCAAAGGCGGCTGCGGCTTTCTCGGTAAATTTAGAGAAATAGCGCTCAGTGCTCAGCAAAAAGTCTTGCTCCGGCTGCATGGCCTGGGCAAAGGCGCGGCGCAGCTCCGGGTAAAGCGGCAAACCCACCATACGCGCTGCCAGCGCGGCCAGCAGCACCAGCGTGCAGAACAGCATCTGTCCCCACAGCAGCGCGTCTCCCCCGTCTTTTTTGGGCGGTGGCGGCGGGTTTGGATCTGGGCCTTGCGGCGGCGCGGCATTTTCCCACATGGTTCTCACCTCCTTTTTGGCTATTGTATGCGGTGTTTGGGTAAAATAAAACGGCGGAAGCCTGCCGCTTTGTGTGCGGGCTTTCGCCGTGTGTATCGTTTGTGCGTTATGCGCCCAGGGCTTTGCGCAGCATTTCCAGGCGTTCTTCCAGCAGTTTCTGGGGCTTGGTGAAGAACCCCAGGCCGTCCACATCCAGCGTGCATTCCAGGCTGGTGGAGTCACCACCGCCCATCAGAATAGCGGTAAACGTGCCGTTGATCTTGCCTTTACAGAAGTTGCAGCTGATACGGCGGGGCTTTTCCTTGCGGGTAAATACGATCTCGGTCGTGCCACCGTCGGTATTATGCTCGGTGCCTTTCAGGCCGTCGTCGCTTTCTTCGTACTCGCTCACGTCGCTGCGCCAGTGGTTCAGGGTGGGCTTGGTCAGGTAAAGCCACACCTTGTTGGTATCACAGCTGTAATTGGCGGTCACTACACAAGTTTTCATGAGGGGGTTCTCCTTACTTTTTGTTACGGCCAAACAGGTTTTGCAAAAGGCCGGTTTTCGCCGGGCGCAGGGCGGCGGCTTTGTGGGCACGCACGGCGGGCTGGGTTGTGGCAGCTGCACGCTTTGCTACGGTTTTTACGGCAGGCGCGGGCTTCTCGGTGGCCTGCTCAAAGCCGTTCTGGAAATAACCGAACATCGCCATCTGGCTGTCCACCGGCGGCTGACCCGGGGCGGGCTTGACCTTGATATAGGTGCCGTCGGGCTGCATCTCCCGCGCGTTGACAGTATCGCGCAGCTGCAAATCGAGGATGCCGCGCAGCTTTTTGGCGATGGCGGGGTCGTCCACACGTACGCCGACCTCGACGCGGCGCTCGGTGTTGCGGGTCAGGAAGTCGCCGGACGCGATGTAGATGCGCATATTTTCGCCGCTGCCAAAGCAGTAGATGCGGGAATGTTCCAGATAGCGGCCTACCAGGCTGCGGATATGCACATTCTCGGTGCGGCCCGGCACCCCGGCACGCACGCAGCAGATGCCGCGCACGATCATGTCCACACGCACCCCGGCGCAGCTGGCCTCGCTGATTTTATCAATGATCTGCGGGTCGTTGATGGAGTTGTTTTTGAGGATCATCGAGGCAGGCTTACCCTGCATCGCCAGTGCGATCTGGCGGTCCATTTCCTCCAGCAGCACACTCTTGAAGCGCAGCGGCGCGACCAGCATGGTATCGGCCTCGCTGGTCAGGCGCTGCAAGGCCATGTTGTTAAAGACAGCATTCGCTTCTTCGCCGATCTCCTGGCGGGTCGTGATAAAGGAAAGGTCGGTGTACAGCTCACTGGTTTTCTCGTTGTAGTTGCCAGTGCCGATTTGTGTCAAGTATTTGTACTTGCCATCCTTGCGGCTGGTGATCAGCGTCAGCTTAGAGTGGACTTTGTAATCGTCAAAGCCGTAGAATACCGTGCAGCCAGCGTCTTCCAACTGCTTGGACCAGTCGATATTGTTCTGCTCGTCAAAGCGGGCGCGCAGCTCGACCATCGCCACGACTTCCTTGCCGTTTTCAGCAGCAGCGATCAGCGCGTTGACGATTTGGGAATCACTGGCCATGCGGTACAATGTCATTTTGATGGAGACAACATCCGGGTCCACTGCCGCTTGCAGCAGCATGCGGATAAACGGGCGGATGCTCTGGTACGGGTAGGCCAGTAGCACATCATGCTTGCGGACCTCGGTGTACAGATCGTACCCTGCCGGGGCCTGCATCGGCTTGGCAGGCGGGTAGAACATGGCGTTGTGGCTGCCATCGCCGGAGATGCGGCTCGCCAGCTTGAAAAGACACCCGGTATCGAGCGGCGAAGTCTGCGCATAGCAGCGGTCTGCCGGGACGACCAGCTTTTCCCGCAGGAACTTGACGATTTCCTGCGGGGCATCCGGCCAGAACTGCAAGCGCACGGCGGCAAGCTTGCGGCGCTTTTTGAGCAGGTCGCTCATGACATCGCGGAAGTCGATGTCGTGGTCCATCATGCCCTCGTCGACCGTAATGTCTGCATTGCGGGTCACGCGGAACAGGCACTGCTTCTGCACGTTGCTGCCCGCAAAGATCGTGGCGGCATAATGCGCGACGAGCTCCTCGACAAAGGCAAAGCAGGTCTCCTCGCCGTCCTTGATGAAGAGCACGCGCTCAAACTGGCTGCTGACTGGCACGATGCCGTAACTGACGCCATCGTTTTTGCTGCGCAGCTGGGCCATGTAGTAGATATCTTTGTTGTTCAAAAACGGAAATGGATGGCGCGAGTCCACGATCTGCGGGCTGAGCAGCGGCAGCAGTTCGCGCTGGAAATAGGCTTTCCAGAAATGCTCCTGCTGTTTGCTGAGCTTGGTAAAGTCCACCTTGCGGTAGCCCTCCTGCGCCAAGGCCGTGACAAGATGCTGGAAATATTTATCGCACTTGCTTTGTAGCTCGGCCACGCGGGGCATGATGGCAGCGATCTGCTCGGCAGCTGTCATGTGGGTGACGTTATCGGTCTTGTTGTTTTTTACCAGCGTCTGGTCGTACAGTGAGCCCACGCGGACCATGAAGAACTCGTCCATATTGCTGCCGAAGATGGCGGCAAATTTCAGGCGTTCGCCCAGGGGCACAGTTTTTTCTTTGGCCAGCGCCAGCACACGGCTGTCGAAGTCCAGCCAGCTTAGCTCACGGTTGATAAAGATGCTTTCGGACTTTTCCAAGGTGATTCCTCCTGTTTATGGTGCCTTTTCGGCGGGCGTTCCAGCCTCGGCCAGGCCCGCCCATTTTTCTGTCATTGCCTGCGAGATACCGGGGACATTGGCTGCATCCGCAAGCGCTGCAAACGGGCCGTTTGCTTCCCGGTAGGCGATGATTGCCTCTGCCTTGGCCGGGCCGATGCCGGGCAGCGTTTGCAGTGTTTCAGCGTCGGCGGTGTTGATGTCCACCAGCTGCGGGGCACTTTCAGCGGGCGTTTCTGCCTGCGGCAGTGCCGGGGTATAGGCAGCGGGTGTGCCGGGCTGCCAAATGGGCGCGATGAGAAACAGCGCCCCCAGCACGATACCCACAAGCACTGCCAGTGTTGCAAAAACCAGCAGCCATTTTTGATTCATCCGCTGCTTTTGCATGCTGACTCCCCCATCAATCGGCAGTTTTATTTATTATAGCATACTGTACAGATAAATGCACTTGCATTTCGCAGGTTTTACATAAATTATACGATTTTACCGGCGGCGGTGCAGGTCGGTGTCCGAGTCGGGCTCTACCATCACGGCATCGGTGCCGATGGTCTTGATGCTCTGCCACGGAATCACGAGATCCTCATCGCTGCCCAGCAGCCCCAAGCAGTGGCTGCGGCCGCGCAGTACCACGGCGGTAAGGCGGGCGGATTTTTCATCAAACTCGATATCGTCGATGCGGCCCAGGTTTTCCCCGTTGGAAAGGCGGATTACATCCTTGCGGGCCAAATCACGCAGTGTCATGGCAGTTCCCCCTTTATCGGCCGATTTTTGCCGCTTTATTGTATGCGCCGGGGGCCGAATTGTTGCTTGGACAAATCGGTGCTTTTATGGTATAATTAAGTTGATTATCAAAAGCATGTTATCTCTTTTACGGAGGGTTTTATGTATAAAAATATTATCTTTGATTTTGGCGGTGTGGTCGTGCAGTTCAACCCGAAGGATTTTTTGATGGACCATTTCATGAATAAACGCGCCGAGGAGATCGTCTATGAGCTGACCTTTGGCAGCCAGGAGTGGCAGGATCTGGATCGCGGCATCATTACCCGTGAGGAAGGCAATGCCGCCATGCTGGAAAACGCCGCCCGCGTCAACCGCGTGTTTGAGGTGCAGACTGTCATCGACGAGTGGCCCGCCATTCTGCGTACGAAAGAATCGACCGTGCATACGATGCAAAAGCTGAAGGCCGCCGGCTACCGCCTGTACTACCTGACAAACATCCCGGCGGATATCATGGACGAACTGCGCCAGCGGGAGTGGTTTTCGCTGTTCGACGGCGGTGTTGCTTCCTGCGACGTACATCTGTGCAAACCGGAACCGGCCATCTACACCACCCTGATGCAGACCTGCAACCTGGCATATGATGAATCCATCTTCATCGACGACAACAAGGTCAACGCCCAGGCCGCGTACAACCTGGGCATCACCGGCATCCTGTATAAGAACCCCAAATCGTTTGAGCGTGCGCTGCATGCCTGCGGCATTGTGCTGGATTGATTTTATCTTTTATAGGAAACACCCCGCAGCCCGGGATTTTTCAGGCTGCGGGGTGCTTTTTAGTTCTGGCAGAAAATGTTTTGCTGCTCGAGGATGGGATAATGCACAAGGGCGGTGCCGTCCAAATTCTCATGGCGCATCGACACAGCGGTGATTTGGCGGTTATCGTAGGTCGTGTAGTAGTAGACGCCCTTGTCAGCGTTGCAGCAGCTGGTGTAGAGGGTGATCTCATACTTGCCGCCGTCGAGTTCGCAGCAGCCGCGCTGCTGCTCGACCGAGCCAAGGATGTGGAAGAACTGGCTTACGCTGCTCATTTCATCGTCAGCCGCTTTTGCGTTGCCACGGGTGAACGCCACACGCACAAAGCGGGACATTGAGGAAAGGTCGCCCGGCAGGCCGATGCCGCCCATGCCGCGGCTGAGTTCCGGCAGGTCCACGCCCGGCGCAAAGGTGTTTTGGGGCGTTCTGGGGCTGAGAGCACGGTAGTTGGCCAGCATGGCCATCTGCTGCGGGAACGGCGGGTTGTTGGTCAGCACTTCGACGGGGTTGTCGTACACGCGCAGGCCGTCAGCCATTGCTTCTACCGTGATGCTGCCGGTGCGGTCGGTGATGAGCCAGTGCAGCCTGGCCGTGGGCAGCTGTGCGTTGAACGGGATATCCACAAGGTTCAGCTTTGCCAGCAGGGCGCGGACCTCGGCCAGATCGGCACACTGGCCCAGCAGCCAGGGGATCAGCTCAAACACCGAGATATTATCCCTGCCCTCGGTTTCCGGCTGGCAGGCAGCGTTGCCGACAAAGTTCAGCCCGGCGATGCACAGACCCTTCTCGTTGACGGCGTCGTAATACAGCGGGTACTCCTCGGCCACATAGGCCATACCGATCATGGCGTAATGGGTGCGCAGCTCCCCCGCCCGGCGGAAAACAAACGGGTAGTTGCGCGGGGTGATCGTCACCTCGTCCCCGTACGAAAATTCATAATCCAGATTGCGGCCAAAGTACAAATCTTTGGTCCGGTAGGATGCAGCAGTACACATTGACACTGTCTCCTTTCGTGTTTTTGAGTAGTATAGCACAGCGCCGGGGCGGTATCCATTGCCAAATTGTAAACAAATGCCCCTGCACCGCAAAAAAGCACGGTTTCCCGGCAGGGGAACTGTGCTTTTGGTATGTCCGTAAAATTAAGCCAGTACGAAATGATAGACCAGCGAAACGGCAATGATCAGCGCACAGACGATTGCGGTGATCGGCGGGGCCCAGTGAATGATGCGTTCGGCCATCTCGTCGTCTTCACTCACCTCGTCATCGTCGGCATAGCGGCCGCGCTTTTTGCGGGGGGCGTAATCTTCCTCGTCGTCATCGTCCAGGTCGTCATCGAGATCGTCGGTGTCGTACATTTGGGTGCCCTCGTCCTCGTCATCCTCATCGGCGAACAGGCGGCCCTTGGGGGCGTAACGGCGTACGCGCTCTTCTTCCTCGTCGTCCTCATCCTGCGGGGCGGCAAAGCTCTTGGGATCGTAAGCGGCAGTGGCCTCGTTGTCGTCCTCAAGCTGGCTGTTGATGGCAGCCTGCGCAGCGGCAGCAGTGGCGGCAGGATCCGCTTTAGGGGCAACCGGCTGCTGCGGGGCGGCCTGCTGCGCTACTGAGTTGATCTCCTGCTGCTGGCGCTCTGCGGCACGGCGGGCATCTTCCAGAATATTGGTCAGGGTCGCTTTGATCTGGGCACGGTCGCCGCCGCACTCCGAGCAGGTCGAGGTGCTTTCCTCGTTCGGGTGGAATGCACCGCAGGCGCAGAACCAACCGTACTCGTTATCCTGCGGCACACAGGTCAGCTGGTTGTTGCCGGTGCGGCTTTGCAGCGTGCGGGCGATGGATGCAGGCAGCACGCGGGGCAGCTGCAAGCGCACGCGCTTGTAAGCGCGCAGATCCACGCCGCGGCCGTTCAGGAACGCGCGATCCTGCTCCACTTCCACGCTGGAAACCGGCGTATCGCTGACGTATACGGCATCATCACTGCCAAAGACCTCGCCGGGCTGGGCGTTGAGCTGCTCGTAATAGAAGTCATCCTCGCACAGAATCTGGCCCGCGGCGTCTTTGCATTTGAAGTGGACGACCAGGCCGGTCAGCGGCTCGGTGCCGACGTTTTTGAAAGTCAGGCAGACTGCAACCTCACCGGTGACATCACCTTTCAGCAGTTCTACGCGAACAAACTGGACCGGGCTGCCGGCCGTGTAATAGTTGGCGCGGGACTGCGCCATCAAGGAAAAATTCTGATCCATGGTTCACACCTACTTTTTACTGTTGCACGTCGGGCTGGTCTGCAACCGTCCCGGCATCCGTATCGGATTTCGGCTGTTCGATCTGTGCGGCGGAGACTGCGGGTTCAGCAGTCTTACCGTTGGCCAGGTCATAGGGCGGCAGTTCGCCGCCTTCCATCAAGGTCTTGAACTCTTCGCCGCTGATCTTTTCACGTTCCATCAGCACGGCAGAAACTTTGTGCAGCTCAGCCATGTGCTCGGTCAGGATGCGGCGGGCCGTCTCGTACGCTTCATCGACGATATCGCGGATCTCGTTGTCGATCTCGGATGCGATGGCTTCCGAGTAGCCCTTGCCCTGGCCGAAGTCGCGGCCCAGGAACGTCTCGCCGGGGTCACCGCCGTAGACAACGGGGCCCAAACGCTCCGAGAAACCGTACCGCGTGACCATCGCGCGGGCGGTCTTGGTTGCCTGCTCTAGATCGCTGGAAGCGCCGGTGGAGATATCCTCAAGCACCAGCTGCTCGGCCACGCGGCCGCCCAGAGAGGTGACGATGTTTTCAAACATCGCGGTCTTGGTGACGTAGCTGGGGTCTTTCTCGGGCAGATACATCGTGTAGCCGCCTGCACCGCCGCGGGAAATAATGCTGATCTGGTGCACGGGGTCGTGATGCTTGCTGAAGTAGCCGGTGATGGCGTGGCCGGTCTCGTGGTAGGCCGTCAGGCGGCGTTCCTCATCGGTGACCACATGGCTCTTCTTCTCGGGGCCCATCATGACCTTGACGGAAGCTTCCTCGATCTCCGGCTCGGTGATGGCTTTCTTACCCTTGCGGGCAGCCAACAGGGCAGCTTCGTTGACAAGATTTTCGAGGTCAGCGCCGGAGAAGCCCGCCGTAGAACGGGCAATGGTTTTCAGGCTGACATCGGGGCCCAGGGGCTTGTTGCGGGTATGGACTTTGAGGATCTCCTCGCGGCCCTTGACGTCGGGCAGACCGACATAGACCTGGCGGTCGAAACGGCCGGGACGCAGCAATGCTTTATCGAGGATGTCGGCGCGGTTGGTGGCCGCCATGACGATGACGCCATCGTTGGCATCAAAGCCATCCATCTCGACCAACAGCTGGTTCAGGGTCTGCTCACGTTCATCATGACCACCGCCGAGGCCAGCGCCGCGCTGGCGGCCCACGGCGTCGATCTCGTCGATAAAGACGATGGATGGCATGGTCTTTTTGGCTTTTTCAAACAGGTCGCGCACACGGGAAGCACCGACGCCGACATACATTTCCACGAAGTCAGAGCCGGAGATGGCGTAGAACGGCACGCCCGCCTCACCTGCGCAGGCGCGGGCCAGCAGCGTTTTACCGGTGCCCGGGGGGCCCACCAGCAGCACGCCGTGCGGGATACGCGCCCCCAGAGTGTTGAACTTGCCGGGGGCTTTGAGGAACTCAACGACCTCCTGCAATTCTTCTTTTTCTTCGTCGGCACCGGCCACGTCAGCAAAGGTCGCCTTGCGCTGGCTCTCCTGCTGGTCCTTAACCTTGGCGCGGCCGACATTCATGATGCCGCCGCCCGCGCCGCCGCGGTACATCGACATGAACAGCATGCCAACGCTGCCCAGCATGACCGAGTAGAAGATGATCTCCAGCCAGGGCACACTGGTCTTGACGGCCACATAGTCGAAGATCATCGGGGCATCGGGGTTGGCCTCATTGTAGGCATCCACGAACTCGGTGATCTTGCCGGTGTTGAAGTCGCCTCCGTAGGGCAGCTTGTAGGTGACGTAGACGGTGCCGCCGTTGGCGGGCAGGGCATCGTCATCCTCCTGGCTGCCGTTGAGGTTGGTCAGCAGGCCGCCGGTGGGCAGATCTGCCGTCGAAGATTTATCCTCCGGCAAGGCGATCTTGCCCTCTTTAAGCCACATTTCCAGCGTGTTGGTGTTGCGGTCCAGCCGGTAAGACGTTACCTGCTGGTTCTGGAAATAGTAGTAGATGTCAGAGTAATTGACATGCTTGGAAGCCGAAGCCGCCACCAGCGGCGAAAGACTTACGAAAAGCAGTACCAATACCATGAGCACGGCAACCAGCAGGATGCCGCTGAAACGAGGTTTGTGCTGCAAGAAATCAACTCCTAAAATCCGGCATGGCCGGACGATTTTACGCCCGCGCGGGCTTTACTTGGAATACACCTCCGGCTTGAGGACACCGACATACGACAGGTTGCGATACTTCTCATCGTAATCGAGACCATAGCCGACAACGAACTCATCGGGGACTGCAAAGCCGCAGTAATCCGGCTCGATATCCGCCTTGCGGCGGCTGGGTTTGCTGAGGATCGTGCAGATCTTGACGCTGTTGGGGTTGCGCATTTCCAGCATCGGCACAAGGTGGGACAGTGTAATGCCGGTGTCGAGGATATCCTCCACGATCAGCACATCCTTGCCGGAGAGGTCCGCGTCCAGATCCTTGATGATCTTGACAAGGCCCGTCGAGGACGTGTTGGCACCGCCGTAGCTGGAAACGACCATAAAGTCGATGCCGCACGGAATGCTGACAGCCCGCATAAGGTCTGCCATGAAAACGACCGCGCCTTTGAGGATGGAGACCAGCAGCAGGTCTTTGCCTGCATAGTCCTTGCTGATCTGCGCGCCCAGTTCGGCCACGCGGATCTTGAGTTGTTCTTCAGAGACGAGGATGTGGTCGATATCTTGATCCATGATGCTCTGCATAGTTTATGCCTCCCCTGTTTTTTCTGTCCGCACCGTCAGTACTTCACGCGTGTAAGCGTCGGGGGCACAGCCCTCGGCAAAGCCGCTGCCCCAAAGCCAAAGCACCTCACTGCCGCTGGCAAGCAGCGGCAGCAGGGCCCGCTCATCCGGCGGAACACCCAGTTCGTTGTAATATTTTTTGAGTGTTTTGCGCACATGCCTGCCAGCCGGGCGGAAACTGTCCCCCGGCTGCCGTGTGCGCAGCATAACATTCCCTTGTATTTTAGCACAATCCGCGCAACAGTTTAAGTCTTTTTTGAAAATTGGTTGATTTTTTAGAAATTCTTCATACTTTACGCGCTGAAATTCCACAAAATAACCACCCGGAAGGCTGAAACACCCCTGTGTAAAGGGCTGCGGCGGTGCCGGGGGTGGTTTTATGCCCTGCGGGGTCAGCCGCAGCAGCACGCCGTTTTTGATTTTATAGGTCACTTCGGGCGTCAGCTGTAGGGCACCTTCCCGCTGCAAAACGAGGAAACGCAGCAGATTTACATACTTTTCTTCGGCGTCCCGCACCGGGCTGATGAGCGCATGCAGTGCGGCGTCCAGCACCGGGCCGCGTGCTTGGCAGAGTGTTTCGACCTCATAGCCGCCCGGCACAGCGGCGGCTTGCAGTAAGGCGGCCGCTTCGGCGGTCAGCCAATCATCCAGCGCCCGCATCTGGCGGCAAAGGCGCGCAATGGCCTGCTCGGCTGCCGGGTTGACGGTTTGCAGTGCAGGCACCACGGTGTGGCGGATGCGGTTGCGGGCGTAGAGGTCGTCTGCATTGGATTCATCCTGCACATAGCTTTGCCCGAGGGCTGCGCAGTATGCCTCGGTATCGGTGCGGCTCAGGCACAGGCAGGGGCGGCGGTAGATACCGCGGCAGGGCGGGATACCCGCCAGCCCGTGCAGCCCCGTGCCCCGCGCCATGCGGAACAACAGTGTTTCCGCCTGATCGGAGCAGGTGTGCGCCGTGGCGATGAGGGCTTCTTCCCGCGCGGCCAACTCATCAAACCAGCGGTAGCGCAGCTCGCGCGCCCATTCCTCGCTGGGCCGGGGCGGGATAGCGATGCCCTCTTTCTCAGCGTCGTACAAAAGCAGCTCTACCCCGTTCTGGCGGCAGAACGCCGTGACAAAGTTGGCATCAGCCCGGGCGGACGCACCGCGGATGCCGTGATTGACGTGGGTAGCCAGCACTTCAATGGCAAGCTCCTTGCGCCGCCGAAGCAAAAAAAGCAACAAAGCCATCGAGTCTGCCCCACCGGAACAGGCTGCAATGACTCTGTCGCCAGACTTGAACAGACCCTGCTGGCGGCAGTAGGCCAACAAAGTCTCCTCGATACGTTGTACAGTTTTTTCCGCATCAGTATTCATGGGTCACATCCAGGTTGCTGAAGCGGGTATGCGCGCCGTCCCAGCCAAGGCGCACGACGCTGGTCTCGCCGTGGCGGTTCTTCGCCACAATGCACTCGGCTTCGTTCTCGTTGGCCTGGTTGTCCTCGCCGTTCTGGGAGTTGTAGTAAGCCGCGCGGTAGAGGAAGAGTACGATGTCAGCATCCTGCTCGATAGAACCGGAATCACGCAGGTCGGAAAGCTGAGGGCGATGGTCAGAACGGCCGGTGGTCTTTTCTGCCGCACGGGAAAGCTGCGACAGTGCAATGACCGGGACGTTCAGCTCCTTCGCCATGATTTTCAGATTTCGGGTGATATCACTGATCTCTTGCACACGGCTCTCGGTGCGCTTGGCGCTCTGCATCAATTGCAGGTAGTCGATAATGACCAGGCCGATTTTTTCCTTTTTGGGGTCCTGGTTGATCGTGCGGATCTTCGCCTTGATCTCCGGCACAGAAATGCCGGAAGAATCGTCCATGTAGATGGGCGCGTTATACAAAAGCGATGTCGCCTGGGCAAAATCGTTCCAGTCCGAGTTGTTCAGGCGGCCGGTGCGGAATGCCTGACTGTCGATGTTTGCGGTGCTGGAAAGGATACGGTCAGTCAACTGTTCGCAGGTCATTTCCAGACTGAAAATTATGGTTGGCACTTTTTGCTGCCGGGCCACGTTGGTGGCGATGTTCAGCGCGAACGAAGTTTTGCCCATACCGGGGCGGGCGGCCAGAATAATAAGGTCCGAACGGCCCAGGCCGGTAAGCACGGTATCCAGGTAGTTGAAGCCTGTGGGAATACCGGCGAACTTATCGCGGTCCGCACCGCTCAGTTTCTGCATGGTGTCGATAACTTCAAGGATGGATTCCCGGATGGTCTTGACACCGGATTTATCGCGGCCGCTGCGGATATCGTAAATTTTCTGCTCGGCGCTTTCCAGCAGCATGTCGGCGTCTTCTCCGGAGGAAGTCTCGCTCAGAATGCTGCGGGCAGCTTCGATCAGTCGGCGGGCCTGGTACTTTTCCTTGACGATCTTTAAGTAAGAATCGACGTTGGAGATGGCCGGGACGGTCTCGGCAATGTGGGTGATATAGACTTTGGCATCATCCGCGCCAGCGAAAGTACCGTTGTTGCCCAGGGCATTGACCAGTGTGATGATATCGACGGCTTCGCTCTCGGTATAGAGCGAACGCATTGTCTCGTAGACGGCGCGGTTCTGGTCCGAATAGAACATCTCGGGTTCCATGTCGGTGATCAGACGGTTCAGCACCGTTTCATCCATCAGGGCGGCACCCAGTACGCTTTGCTCGGCCTGCATGTTATAGGGCATCTGGATGCCCAGACTGGACAGGCTCAATTCTTCATTTCTCGGCATGGCAGACTCCCCTCCTTTTTCCTGTGAAGTTTATATGCTTTACAGCTCTTCGACTTTCAGCTTGAACGGTGCGACGACACCGGCGTACAGGCGCACAGCGGCATCATAGCTGCCGAACTCTTTGATGGTGGACGGCAGTTCCACCTTTTTCTTGTCGATCTCGGTGCCGGTGAGCTGGGTCAGTAGCTCGGCAACCTCCTTGCCGGTGACTTTTCCGTACAGCTTTCCGGAAGCACCACCCTTGACTTTGGCGGTGATGACCTGGCCCTTGATCTTGGCAGCCAGCTCTTCGGCGGCGGCGCGGGCTTCGGCCTCATGGTGGGCCTTGGCTTCGCTCTTGGTGCGAGCCTGGTTCAGTGCAGCGGCATCTGCTGGGGCAGCCAGGCCGCGCGGGAACAGAAAGTTGCGGGCGTAGCCGTCCGAAACCTCATGGATCTCGTCTTTTTTACCGATGGTCTTGACATCCTGTTTCAGAATGATCTTCATAAGGATTCCCTCCGATATTCTCTATATTTTACCGTGCCGCGCCCTGCTGGGCAGCCTGGGCAGCGCGGTAAATGTCAATTTGTTCGCGGATGCGCGTTTCGGCATCCTGCAGGGTGCAGTCATGCAGCTGGGCACCGGCCATCATCAAGTGACCGCCGCCGCCCAAGGGCTCCAGAATGACCTGCACATTCAAAGCGCCCATGCTGCGCGCCGAGATGTTGACGCCGCCGTTTTTGGCAACCGCCACAAAGCTGGCGTCCACACCGTTGATCGTCAGCAGGTCGTTGGCCGCCATGGGCAGCACAACGTTCATACCGGCATCCAGTTCGCCCGAAAGCGCGATGGCGCAGCCCTTGTAAATGTAGGCGCTTTCCACAATGTGGGCGCGAGCCTCATACTCCTCCTTCGAGGTATTGAACAGCAGCTTGGTATCTGCCGTCTGGGCACCGCGGCTGCGCAGCCAGGCGGCGGCTTCAAAGGTGCGCACACCGACATGCAGCGCAAAGCTGCGGGTATCGAGCATGATACCGGCCAGCAATGCCTGCGCCTCGAGGGCGGTGATGTTATCCTCTTTGGGCAGAAATTGCAGCAGTTCACACACCAGCTCACTGGCGCTGGATGCGTACGGCTCGTGGTAAAGCAGCAGCGGATTGTCGATATGGCCGACCGCCATGCGGTGGTGGTCAATAACGATGACGCGCTTGCACTTTTCGTAGATTTTCTGGCTTTCCAGCAGGCGCTTCTGGTAGGTGTCCACCACGATCAGCAAAGTGCGCGGCGTAATGACATCCAGCGTTTGGTCGGGCATGATGAAGTTGTGCCCCTCGCCCGCGTCGATGAAGGTTTTCAGCAGCGGGCCCGCCAGTGTGGCATCGCTGTTGACGGCAATGACCGCCGGGACGCCGCATATCTTGCAGATGCGCAGCACACCGATGGCCGAGCCGACGGCGTCAAGGTCGCTCATGCGGTGGCCCATAATGATGACGCTGTCGCTCTTTTTGATCAGGTCACACAGGGCGTTGGCAATGATGCGGCTGCGCACATGGCTGCGTTTTTCCACCCCGTGGGAGATACCGCCGTAAAATTCAAAGCCATCCACGGTTTTGACAGCGGCCTGGTCGCCGCCGCGGCCCAGGGCAATGTCGATGCTCTCGCGGGCCATCTGGTGGCATTCCTGCAAGCTCTTGCCACCGTGGCCCACGCCGATGGACAGCGTCGTAAAGCCGCCAGGGTGCAGTGCGCGAACCTGATCAAGAATCTCAAAACGTTCTTGCAGCATCCAGTGGATGTCGCGCTCTTCAACCACCGCAATATAGCGGCTGTTGGAGATCTTGCGCAAAAAGCCGGTGCTGCGGCCGATATAGGCTTCCAGCAGGCTGTTGATGGCTTCCAGCTCCTTGGCCTGCTCGCTGTCTTTCATATCGTCGAAAAGCTCATCATAGCTGTCAATGACGATGATCAGGCAGGCGGGGCGGCTGGCGGTGTATTCTTCCAGTGTTTGCTTATAAACGGTATCGTCGACCAGATAGACAAGGCTTGTGCCGCGGCTGCCCTTGGCAGAACCAGCGTAAGCAGTAAAGCGTTTGTCCCCTACAGTCAGATCCTGGCCGTGGGGGCGGCTGCATACAGCCAGATCCAGTTCCGGGAAAAGGCGGTCCACGGGCCGGGTCACGGCGTCGGTGCCGTTCAGCACTTCTTCCCGGAAGATAGTATTATACCACACAACGCGGTCGTCTGCAATCAGCATTGTGGGGATGGGAAGCCCTGCCAGGCTGTACTGGATGCGGCTGTTTTCAAAGTCTGTACTGCACAGGTTTTTGGCTACAAAAGCGCGCAGACGGCGGCGCTGATACCACACAATGCCCAGCGCCAGCACGACCAGCACAGCCGGGGCGATCAGCCATTTGGGCGACAGCAATGCCACCGGCACGGCCAAAACCGCACAGGCAATAAGCAGCAGCAAGATTACTGCTGCCAGATCCAGGCCTTGCTTTTGCTTCATGGCAGATCCCTCACATTTTATACGTCAGCATGGGTGATTTTACACTTCCAGCAGGATGGGCAGGATCATCGGGCTGCGCTTGGTCTTGCGGTAGATATAGCTGGAAAGCGCCTCGCGCACGCGGGCCTTGACGCTGGCCCAGTCGTGCATATTGTCGCTCAGGCTGCGGTCCAGGGCCATCTCGACCTGCACGCGGGCACCGTCCATGAGTTCTTCGCTCTCGCGCACATAGACAAAGCCGCGGCTGACAAGGTCGGGGCCGGACAGAACCTGCCCGGTGGAGCCGTCCACAGCTGCCGTGACGATGATGATACCGTCCTCGGACAGATGGTGGCGGTCGCGCAGGACCACATTGCCGACATCGCCCACACCGTAGCCATCGACCATGACAGCCCCGGCGGTGACGGTGTTCTCAACGGCCATGCCGTCTGCGGACAGGCGGATGTTCTGGCCGTTCTCGGCAATATAGATGTTCTGCTTCGGGATATAGCCCAGGTGTTCTGCCGTCTCGGCGTGGCGCTTGAGCTGCTTGAACTCACCGTGCACGGGCAAGAAATACTGCGGGTGTGCCAGGGTCAGCATAAGCTTCTGCTCTTCCTGGCAGGCGTGGCCCGAAACATGGGTGTCGTACATGTTCTCGTAGATGACCTCGGCACCGAGGGCCAGCAGGCCGTTGACGACCTTGGTGACAGTCTTTTCGTTGCCGGGGATGGGGCGGGCCGAGATAATGATAAAGTCGTTGGGGCCGACCTTGACCTGACGGTGACTGGCCTGCGCCATGCGGGACAACGCGGAGAGCGGTTCACCCTGGCTACCGGTGGTGATAAGCACGACCTTTTCCGGCGGGTACTTGTTGATCTCCTCGATCTGGATCAGCACGTTATCAGGTGCGTGCAGGTAGCCCAGCTCGCGGGCCATCTCGGTATTGGAGACCATGCTGCGGCCACTGACGGCCACCTTGCGGCCCGACTCGATTGCCAGGTCGATGATCTGCTGTACGCGGTAGATGTTGGACGCGAACGTTGCCACAATGATACGGCGCTTGCCCGCCTTGGCAAACAGGCCGCGCACCCCCTCTGCCACCGTCTGCTCGGTCGCGGTAAAGCCCGGGCGTTCGGCGTTGGTGGAGTCGGACAGCAGGGCCAGCACCCCCTTGCGGCCATACTCAGCGATCGTGGACAGGTCGGTAACGGCGTCGCCGGACAGTGGCGTGTAGTCGACCTTGAAGTCGCCGGTGTGAATGACCACGCCCGCCGGACACTCAATGGCGAACGCCAGTGCGTCGGGGATGGAGTGATTTACATGGATAGGCTCGACCGTGAAGCAGCCAAGCTTGACCTTCTGGCGGGGGCGGATCTCATGGAAGACGGCGCTGGAGGCCAGGCCGTGTTCCTCGAGCTTATTTTTGATCAGGCCAATGGTCAACCGGGCGGCGTAGATCGGCACATTGAACTTTTTGAGCAGGTACGGCAGGCTGCCGATATGATCCTCGTGCCCGTGGGTGATGAACAGGCCCTTGATGCGGTCCTTGTTTTCGAGCACGTAAGTGAAATCGGGAATGACCAGATCGATGCCGAACATATCGGCGTCCGGGAAAACAAGGCCACAGTCGACCAGAATCATATCGCCCTGGCACTCATACAGGGTGATGTTTTTGCCAACTTCCCCAAGGCCGCCCAACGGGCAGATGTGCATGGGAATGGCGGGCGTCATCTCATAATGCGAAGCGCTGCTTTGCTGCGGCTTGCGGCCGCGGCGCTGCTGGTGCGGGGCCTGGCTGTCCCCCTGCGGGGTGCTGCGCGGGCGGCGCGGACGCGGGGCGGGCACAGACTGTGCCGGGGCCTGGGCAGCTTCGGCAGCGGCGGGGCGGGCAGGACGGCGGCGAGGCTTATTGGCGGGTGCGCCATTCTCCTGCGGGGCTTTATTCTGGTGATTCTGGCGTGGGGCACGGCGCTGGCCGCCGGTCTTATCGCTGGCGGAATAGTTGCTATTTTTACGCTTAGGTTTGAATTCTTCCATGAAAACCTCCAATTTCTCGTTCAGCAGGGCTGACATGTACCGCTCTGTACATGCCGAAATTCCTGCGCCTATTTGCGATTTATGTATTTTGCTACAGGGTGGGTCAACCCTATTAAGACAGTGGCTGGGCGCGAAGAGTCCACCTGAAAAGGTGCGGCCGGGCCCGGTTTCATACACAACATTGCAATTACTATTTATTATAAACGGATTGTGTTTACTTGTCAAACGCCTTGCCATCTTTGCGGGGACACGCTATAATAACAGTATTACCAGTGTACGGGAGAATACAAATGAAACAAATTGAAATTTATACCGACGGCGCGTGCAGCGGCAACCCCGGCCCCGGCGGCTGGGGGGCGATTTTGCGCTTTCGCACGACGCAGAAAGTGTACGAGAAGGAGCTTTCCGGCGGTGAAGCCAACACAACCAACAACCGCATGGAGATGACGGCCCTGCTGCAAGCGCTGCGGCAGTTAAAAGAGCCCTGCGCCATTGATTTGTACAGCGACAGCCAGTATGTCATTAACGGGCTGGAAAAGGGCTGGGCCAAGGGCTGGCGTGCCCGCGGTTGGAAAAAGGCCGACAAGTCCCCTGCCCTGAACCCAGACCTGTGGGCCCCGCTTTTGGAAGAGAGCGAGAAGCATAAAATCACCTACCACTGGCTGAAAGGCCATGCAGGCCACCCCGAGAACGAGCGCTGCGACCGCATGGCCGTGGAGCAAAGCAAAAAATACGGCGGCCGCCAGGCATAAGGCCCCTCTACGATTTATGAAGGAGAAAGACAGATGGACGGTTTTAACACCTTTGAAAAGCAGGATAAAGTGCTGTTGGGGCTGAACAGCGGCAATGATGCCGCCGCAGCGTACCGCATTTTGCAACAGCAGGGCTTTGCCGTACTGACCTTTACTGCCGAGGAAGCCACGGCCCCCGCGCAGCTGCTGCCGCTGCTGGCCGAGCAGGCCGCCAAGCTGGACTGCGCGTTTATCGCCACCGGGCATTATGCGCGCATCGAGGTGGACGAGGACGGCGTCTCGCACGTCGTTGCGGCTGTGGATGCCGACGCTGACCAGAGTGCGCTTTTGGCAGGACTGCCACAGGAACTGCTGGCAAAGCTGGTGCTGCCGCTGGGCGAGTTTACCAAGGCCGATGCTGCCGAGATCGCCAGCGCGAAGGCAGAATGATTTACCTTTTGAATCCAATCATTGCATGCAAAAAGCAGGTATGCCGCAAAGAGCATGCCTGCTTTTGTGTTAGACTTTTTTGATGGGATGGCGGATGACCGAGATCCACTCGAAATTCTCTTTGTGGGCGTAGTCGATGGTATTGGAGCCGGACTGCTGCCAGAAGCCCTCCAGCGGCGGCACCACAAAATCAAAATAGCCGTCGATCTGGTGGGAGCCCTTTTTGCTCATCTTGATGGTGTAGGCGATGCCATATAAAAGGCCGATGGCCTGTTTATACGCGCCGTCTTCCTCGTTGGGGTCGCCTTTGCCTCGCACAGCGATGTAGTTCATCGGCGGCACAGTCACCAGTTCCGGCTTCGCTTTGGGCAGGTAAAATTCCTTGTACTCTTTCTTGAAGTCGAATGCCATGGGTGGACTCCCCTTTTATTTTTTCTTTTTATGCTTCGGCCAAGGCCACCATTTGCCTTCTTTTTCGTGCATCCAGTGGGCCAGCGGGTAGAACAGCGCGCCGATGCCGCCGAGCAAAATCAGAATAAACAGCCAGGACGGGAAGTTGAAGATAACATCCAGCGCAGCCAGCGCCACGATGAAAAAGCCCGAATACATGCAGAACTGGCCGTTGCGCACCACGTAACCGTTCCAGTTTTCCTCATGGATCTCCTCGCGGCCCTGCTCACCCCAGACGCGAGGATTTTTCATTACCGAGTAGCCGTAAAACGCAAACACAGCCCCCATCACAAACAAAAACTCAAACACGGTCGTGGTCCTCCGTCAAATTATTTTTTTGAAAAACGGCGTAAAATCAAAGGTAGCAAAATAGTCGGCAGGTGTCTCGGCACGGCGGATCTTCTGGAAAGTGCCGTCCGGTTTCAGCAGCACCTCGGCGCTGCGCAGCTTGCCGTTGTAGTTGTAACCCATCGCGAAGCCGTGCGCACCGGCATCATGGATAAAGAGGATATCCCCCTTGTCGATTTTGGGCAGCATACGGTCGATGGCAAACTTATCGTTATTCTCGCACAGGCCGCCGACGACATCATATTTATGGTCGCAGAGGGCGTCCTCTTTGCCCAGTACCGTGATGTGATGGTACGAGCCGTACATGGCTGGGCGCATGAGGTTAGCGGCGCAGGCATCGACGCCGATATACTCTTTATAAATGTGCTTTTCGTGGATGGCGGTGGTGACAAGCGCGCCGTAGGGGGCCAGCATGAAACGGCCCATCTCGGTAAAGATGGCAACGTCGCCCATCCCCGCGGGGACGAGGATCTCCTCAAACTTTTTGCGCACGCCCTCACCGATGGCGGCGATATCGTTGCTGCGCTGGTCGGGGCGATAGGCAATGCCTACGCCACCGGACAGGTTGATGAACTTGATCTTGGCACCGGTGCGCTTGTGCAGGCGGACGGCCAGTTCAAACAGAATACCGGCCAGCTTGGGGTAGTAATCGTCGGTGACAGTGTTGCTGGCAAGGAACGAATGGATGCCGAACTCCTCAGCCCCCAGGGCCATCAGGCGGGTGTAAGCCTCGGCCATCTGTTCCTCGCTCATGCCGTATTTGGCATCGCCGGGGTTATCCATGATGCCGTTGCCCAACTCAAACACGCCGCCCGGGTTGTAGCGGCAGCAAACCGTCTTGGGGATACCGGCAACTTCTTTCAGGAAATCGACATGGGTCAGATCGTCCAGGTTGATGTAAGCGCCCAGTTCGTAGGCCTTTTGCATGTCCTGTACCGGCGTTTCGTTCGAAGAAAACATGATATCGCTGCCGGTAAAGCCGCAGGCCTCGCTCATCAGCAGTTCGGTGTAGCTGGAGCAGTCGACGCCGCAGCCCTCTTCCTGCAAAATTTTCAGGATATAAGGGTTCGGGGTGGCCTTGACGGCAAAGTACTCTTTAAATCCCTTGTTCCAGCTGAATGCAGCATTGACCTTGCGGGCGTTCTCGCGGATACCAGCTTCATCATACAGGTGGAATGGCGTGGGAATCTCGGCGGCAATGGCCCGGGCCTGGGCCAAGGTGATAAACGGCTTTTTCTGCGACATAACTACTCTTTCCTTTCCCAACTAAGTTAGTTGTTATTATACGCCATTTGCGGGGTTTCGGCAATAGGTGTGCGAAAATATACAGGAATATGCAAAACAGCCGTCCCGGTTGGGACGGCTGAATAAATTTATAATGCCGATTCGTGGTCGGGGCTGGGGTTCTGCATATGCAGGCGGGCGGCGAGCAGACGGTTATCCAACTGGCGGCAGGTCCAGATGTAGGCCGGGTACAGGAACACGCAGGCTGCTATCCAGGCGGCAGGGTTGGCCAGCTCGGCACCGAAGTAGCCCAGCATCGGCACCAGCACGATGGCAACCGCCGTGCGGGCAATCATCTCGGCCACACCGGCCATCATAGCCAGTGTCGAGAAGCCCAGGCCCTGGATGCTGTAGCGCCAGACGATCAGCGCACCCAGCGGCACGAAGAACACACTGTTCCAGAACAGATACTCGCGCCCCATGGCGACGATTTCGACCTCGGTCGTGGTATCGAGGAAGAGCGACATAACGGCCACGTCGGCAAAATGCAGGATGACGGCCGACGCGATGCTGTAGACCGTGGCGATCAGCAAGGCGCTGGTAACGCCCTTGCGCACGCGGTCCATCCGGGCAGCACCCAGGTTCTGGCCTGCGTAGGTCGCCATGGCCGTGCCGATGCTTTCCAGCGGGACGGTCAGTAGGTTCATCGTTTTGCTGGCGGCGGTGACAGCGGCGACCGCCGTGCTGCCCAGTACATTGACGGCCCACTGCATGATAACACTGCCGATGGCTGTGATGCTGCATTGCAGACCCATCGGCACGCCAATGCCCATCAGGCGGACGCAGGCGCGCTTGCTGACGGCCCACTCCCCTTTTTGCATGTGCAGTACTTCAAATTTCCGGCACAGGAACGCGAAACTGATAACACCGGAGATTGCCTGGGAAATATCGGTAGCCAGCGCCGCGCCCAGAATGCCCATTTTAAAGGGTACGATGAACAGCAGATCAAGGCCGATATTCAAAACGCTGGTCAGAATTAGGAAATACAGCGGCGTCTTGCTGTCGCCCAGTGCGCGCATGATACCCGCGACCATATTGTACAAAAAGATGAATGGGATGCTGGCGAAGATCCAGCCGATATAGACGACTGCACCGTCCAGGATATCCTCGGGCGTCTGCATCAGCACCAGCATGGGGCGCGTCAGGGCTACCGTGGTGATGGTAAGCACCACGCTGAACGCAATGCACAGCCAGGCAGCGTTGGCTACATGGCGGCGCAGGTCGCTGTAATCCCGCGCGCCGAACAGCTGCGCAATGGGGATGGCAAAGCCGTTGCAGATGCCGATGACGAAGCCTAGGATCAGGTAGTTGATGGAGCCGGTGGAACCAACCGACGCCAGCGCACTGACGCCGCAGAAGCGGCCTACAATGATGGTATCGGCCAGCGCGTAGAACTGCTGGAACAGGTTGCCCAGCACGAGTGGCAGGGTGAAAAGCAGGATCACTTTCAGCGGGCTGCCGCTGGTAAGGTCTTTTGTCATAGTGCGTTATTTCCTCAATACTCTTCAATACTTTCCATATCGCTTATAAAAGCGGCATCTTCCCTTTGAAAGATACCGCGGCTGTTATTATAGCACGTGCGCGGCCAAAATCAAGAGGCGAAACCAAGCAAATTTTGCGTTTTTTCGCAGGAAAAAGCCCCGCAGGAAAACGCCGCGGGGCTTTTGGGGGTTGTTTGCGTGTGCTTACTCGTTGGTGGAAATATCGGTGCCGAAATACTTCTCGCTCAGTTCTTTCAGCTGGCCGGAAGCACGCAGCTCGTCGATGGCGGCGTTGATAGCTTCGCGCAAGGTGGCAGATTCCTCACCCTTGCGCAGCGGGATGGCGACTTCGTTCGCATCCTGGGTCAGAACCGCAATCTTGACGTTGGCATCGGGGTGCTCTTTGGTGTAGTCGTAGAAAGTAACTTCGGCGTTCAGGGTGGCATCGATGCGGCCGCTGTTCAGCAGCTCAAAGGTCTGGTTCAGGTCGTCCACGCCGGTGACTTCGGCACCGTACTGTTCAGCCAGCTGGGCATAGGTGCTGGAAATGGTGTTGGCAGTCTTTTTGCCGTTCAGGTCTTCCAGCGTATGGATGGTGTCGTTATCGCCCTTGGTGATGACGGCGGTACGGTTGTAGGCGTACGGCTCAGAGAAATCGTATTTTTCGGCGCGCTCCTCGGTGATATCGACGCCGTTGACCATGATGTCATAGCGGCCCGCATCGAGACCCGCCAGCAAGCCGTCCCACTCACCCTCGACAAACTCAGGCTCTACGCCCAGTTTTTCGGCGATCAGCGTGCCGACCTCAACATCATAGCCGACGAGGTTGTCGTTTTCATCGTGGTAGGTCCAGGGTGCCCAGGTGCCTTCCATGGCGATGGTGATGGTGCCGCGCTCTTTGATCTGGGCCAGCTGATCCACAGCGGCGGTGTCAGCCGTGGCGGCGGCAGAATCAGCAGTCGGGGCAGCGGAAGAAGAAGCGGCAGAGCTGCCGCAGCCAGCCAGCACAGCGGCGGAGAGGGCGGCAGTCAGGGCCAGAGCGGTGATTTTTTTACGGTTCATCAGGTAAAACTCCTTTGCTTATAATTTTGCAGAAATTCCCGCGTGCGGGGCTGCTGCGGATTGGTGAAGAAGGCTTCGGCGTCGGACTGTTCAACAATGACACCGGCATCCATAAAAACAACGCGGTTGGCTACGTGGCGGGCAAAGTCCATCTCGTGGGTGACAACCAGCATCGTGCGGCCCTCGTCAGCCAGGCGGCGTATGACGGTCAGCACTTCGCCGGTCAGTTCGGGGTCCAGTGCCGAGGTCGGCTCATCGAAATAAAGGATCTCGGGGTCGTAGGCGATGGCGCGGGCAATCGCAACGCGCTGCTGCTGCCCGCCGGAAAGCTGGCTGGGGTAATGGTCACAACGATCCCCCATGCCGACTTTATCAAGCGCCGCGCGGGCAATCGTTTCAGCCTGGTGCTTGTCCATCTTGCGGGCAATAATAAGTCCCTCGGTCACATTTTGCAGGGCCGTTTTGTTGGCAAACAGGTTGTAGTTCTGGAACACAAAACCCGTGCGGCGACGCAGTGCGTGGATCTGCGCATGGGTAATGCGATCCAGCGCCACCCGCTGGCCGTCAAAGGTCATCGTACCGGCGTCGGCATGCTCCAAAAAGTTGATGCAGCGCAGCAGCGTGGTTTTGCCGCTGCCGCTCGAGCCGAGGACAGCTACGACGTCGCCTTTCTGGATGTTCAGATCGATACCTTTTAAAACGTGCAGGTCGCCGAAGGATTTTTGCAGATCATGGATTTCCAGCATCGTATCAACTCCTTTGTGCGCCGCGGCGGTTCAACATCTTTTCGCCCCAGGCCTGCACGCGGGTCAGCACCGTGCAGAACAGCAGGTAGACCAAGCCGACCTCGAGGTAAAGCGCCAGCGGTTCGTAGGTGCGGGCCACAATGCGCTGCGTGGTCATGAACATTTCAGTCACGGTGATGTTGGCTGCAAGCGAGGTGTCCTTGACCATGGCGATCAAGGAGTTTGCCAGCGTCGGAAACGCCGTGCGCAGTGCCTGCGGCAAAATGATGCGCCGCATAATCTGCATGTAGGTCATGCCCACGCACTGCCCGGCCTCGAGCTGGCCCTTGGGCACGGATTCCAGCGCCGCGCGGATGGTCTCGGCACCGTAAGCGCCCTCGTTGATGGAGAACACCAGCACCGCTGCCGGGAACGGCTCAATTAGGATGCCGACACCCGGCAAGCCGTAGAACACCACAAACAGCTGCACCAGAATGGGCGTGCCGCGGATGATCCAGATATACAGGCGGGCGAGTTTTGTCAGCACCGGCACCTGGGCAAACTGCACCAGCGCGACCGCTACCGCGATGACCAGTGCAATCGAAAACGACAGCACCGTCAGCGGAATCGTGACGGTAATGCCCGGGATCAGTATTTTAAAAAAGGAATCCGCCAATATCTGGGCAAGGCGTTCTGTCATGATGGGGATATTCCCTCCTTGCGGGTCTTATTTCCTACTTTTTTAGTATACTTGTAAACGACAACTGTTTTATCATACATGCAGCCGCCCTGTTTGTCAAGGCCGCAGGCATTTGCTGCCTGCTTTATGACTATAACATAGAACCAAGGTTTAAGTTCAAGAGACATTTTTGCGAATTTTGTTTAATTTTAAAAATTGCTGCGCCGTACACCAAAAGCATGCGGCAAGGCCAATGCCGTTAAGATAGCAGGATAAAAGCCAAGCGCAGTACAATCAAAATGCAAACGCGGAGAGATCGCAAAATTATGTGTATCTTTTTCTGCATAAAAACACTGTATAAAGCAAAAAATAAAAGCTAAATTCAAAGTCAACTTGAATGTAACTTTACGCCTGTCTGAGTGTGATAAAAAAGATACCCTACTTTTCCATAACTGTGTTGTCTGGTTTCTGTTAGGTGTATTTCCTTTGCAATCATGAAAGAATGTCACTATAATAGAATCATATTTTTGAAGCAAGAGTTTTTTCCATGAATTTATATATCAGCGCCGCCGAGTACTAACTACCACACCCTGTTGAAAGGGCCGAGATGGCCTAACTTGCCAGAATCATCGGCTTTCACGAAGCTGGAGACGGATATCTAATAACTTTCCCGGATGGTAACAACATCGAAGCCCTCATCTTGTTTCAAATATTTTTTCGTGTCGATATAATAAAATAAAACATGCGAAAGTGGGGTAATTATGCAGGAAATGACACATAGACACAGCCGCGAATTGGATGTGTTTTACAATGAGCATAGCGATGCTTGTACGAACTGTGGGAGAAAATTCCAAAATGGTATGCGTACACATTTGGGATATGACATAGAAAGAAATCCTGTTGTTCTTTGTGATGATTGTGCATATTTGCTATCAGAAACCGTAGTTCGTTATCGTTGGACGGAGTCAGAATACGAAAAAGTCCCACCCGAATCCAAACTTTAGCGTTACATGGATTTAAGCAAGTTCCTTTCAATGATTGGTAAAAAAACTCTATATTTTGCATCAGCAGAATCATTTGAGGATATATTTGAAGGCGCAAAAGGCACATTGGAATTGAAAGAAAAATGGGACGCATTTTATCTTGATTTTTTTAAAGAAGCAATTCAAACTGCGCCCGGTATGAAACCAGAAGATTTAACAGCCGAGTACATTGAGGAAAATGCAATACGGTTGTTGTCTGAGTTGAACGCCAGCGAAAATGTCAAAAGAAAACATACATTTTCCAGTCTTACGGGAAACGGGTCAATCCGCATCGACAGCCACCTCCCACGGCACTCTTTTTCCGGTTCGTGCGGTACGAGCCAGGATCCGACTCTCCAATCCTGTCAGATAGAGTTCATATTGTAGATTGGTCTCGGTCGTAATCAGCACTGCACCGTAATTCTGCAGAAAGCGCAGGATGCGGTACAAAGTTGTAATGTTGTGACTCAAACGGTCAAGGCTCTGCACCATGACGGCATTGACGCGCCCCTGCTGCACGGCGGTTAGCATCGCAAACATGGCCGGGCGCCAAAATTCGATGCCGTACTTTTGCTCCATGCAGGAGTTGACGATGATGTAGCCGCGCCGGTCGGCTTCGCGCATGACATCGGCAAGCTGTTCTTCCAATGCGGGCAGGTTCGGTGCGGCACTGCGGGCGAACGCCCAAACTTTGTATTCTTTCATGGGCACACCTCAGAATTGATCCATAAGCGGGAGTCGAACATCAAAGCGTGGCTTACCGAACGAAGCCCGCGTGAAGCGGTCACCGACAAAGCGTTCCAGACCGCTGTTGATGAGCTCGGCGTTCAGGTCACATTCGGTGGTGATGAGGTAGACATCATTCTGACGCAGAATTTCAATAACTCCTACCAGTATGTAGCTGTTGCGGCTGATTTGCTCCAAATCGCGCACCATCACGGCTTCAATCCGACCGTTCTCTACTGCGTCCAGCATGGTGCGCAGACCGATGCGATCTTTCAAGGTGTTGCCGCTGCAATGGTCAAAAGATGTGCCGCGCACGAGAAAACCGTGCCCTGCTGCTTCGTCGATAAGGTCATACAGCCGGTCAAAGACAATGCGCGGATCGCTGTTGGCGCAGCGCACATAAATCCAGACATCGTGGTTTCGCATAAGGTACATCTCAGGTTCCTCTTTTCACAAAAATAATCCGGGCGCTTCTGCTCCCGGATGAATTGCTGCACATCTTCGATTTTCTCGGTGGTTGGGCAAGTCGGCAAAGCTGCCAGCGCGGCATCATGGTACTTGCCGCCGATACCCGCACGTTCGTCCAGAATAGCGACCACACAAGAGTCCTGCTCCGTGCGGATGGCACGTCCAAAGCCTTGTCGCAGTTTCTTCTGCATTTCGGGGATAATTTCGGCGTTTATATAATCGCGCAGATTCGGATATTGCTGGCGTTTGTAGTCGCTGACCGGATCGGGTATCGGGAACGGCAGCTTTGTGATAATCAGCAGTGACACCATATCGCCGGGAAAGTCGATGCCCTCCCAGCAGGAACCGGCTGCGAACAGAATGCCGTTGCCGGATTCTTTGAATTGTTGAATCACCCTGCCGCCGTTGCGCCACGCCTGATAGGTCGGGTACGGCCATTGGCCGTCCGTCAGCGCGCGGACTTCTGCCATCTGACGGTAGGACGTGAACAGCACCAGCGCATGACCGTGACAGGCACCAACCAGCCGAACGATTTCTTCTGCCATTTTGCGGTTGTCCATTCGCGTTTTTGTGCGCGGCGGAAAGTATAACAGACATTTTTTCTTGTAGTTAAACGGAGAATCCGCGCGGAAGTGGCGCAGCGGCCGGTAGGTTGTCAGCCCCAAAAGCTGTTCCGTGTGGCTGAAATCACCGGCCGCCGCCAAGGTACCGGAGGTCAGAATCGCGGGTTCGCGGGTGTTCCACAGCGCACTGCGAAGCAGCTGCGGTACGCGGCTGCTGGCTGCGCAGAATGTGGGCTGACCATCGGCATCGGAGTCGATGTAAAGGATGCGCGTCGGCACTTCCAAAAGAAAAAGGCGCAGGAGGCTTTCTGCTTCTCCCAGCCTGTTCAGCAGGTATCGCGGCACATCCGGCAATCCGCCA
>SFKI01000042.1 GCA_004554775.1 Subdoligranulum variabile | reverse complement strand
GGTTAAGACAGCGGCCTCTCACGCCGTTAACGTGGGTTCGATTCCCGCACGGGTCATAAAGAAGCTCAACCTTGCAAGAGGTTGAGCTTCTTTCTTTTTGTATAAAACTATTTAAGGAGCAGGGGAGTGCGGGAATCGAACAGCCCGAGCCCCGCCGTGCGTCCGGCGGGGCAAAAACAGTCCAGCGGACTGTTTTTAGGGCGCGGGAGATGGACGCACAGGTCACTTGTCAAAAGCACAAAAATATGACGATTATTCGTTTAATTTTTGTGCTTCTTTTCTTTGCCTGCCTTGCGCATACCACACGTTTACCACGCTTGCGTGATTTTGTCAAGGAGCGTTGCCGGGGAGGAGAGGAGGCGTCTGTTGTTTACGCGCGCAGTGCAAGGTAAATCCACCCCTACAGAGCAGTTTTATGTCGTAATCCAAAATTAAAAAGTAACATCCGCTTGACAGTAGGGGAAAACGGACGTAGTATGGTAGCAATGAGTTAGCTTTAATTAACCATAAATAGAGGAGGGCAATCACAATGCGGATCTTGGTGTATGGTGCGGGCGTTTTGGGGTGCAATTTGGCGCGGGATTTTTTCCGAGCGTGGAAGGACGTTACGCTGCTGGTGCGCGGCGAATGGGCCAAAACAATCCAGACAAACGGCCTGTGCATTCAAAACTGGGTTTTCCGGATAAAATCCACCATCCGTGTCCCGGTTGTGACAGAACTGGCACCGGATGATCGGTATGACGTGATTTTTGTTGCGACACGTTATACACAGCTTGCCACGATTCTGGATGTCCTGCGTGCCAACCAGACGAAAAACGTGGTTTTCCTGGGCAATAATGTGCGGCCGGATGAGCTGGCGGCGAAACTGCCGGAAAAGAATGTAATGTTTGCTTTTGCTTCTTCTGCGGGCCACCGCGAGAAAGACAAAGTGGTGTCGGTCGATTTGAAAAAAATTACAATCGGCCAGCTGCGCGAGGCTGCGTCCAATGAGGCGTTGATCCAGGAGATTTTCAGCGGCACGGGCTACAAGGTCGCCTACGAGCCGAACATGGGAGACTATCTGCTTTGCCATGCGGCATTTGTGCTGCCGGTCACGTTTGCCTGCTACAAAACCGACGGCGACCTCAAGCGGCTGAAAGGGGATACCGCCTACTTTAACAAGATGATCGATGCCAACATCGAGGGCTACCGCGCGCTGAAAAACAGCGGCCATGTGATCTTACCCAAGGAAGATACCGAGTTCGAGGGCGAAAAATACCGCAAAACCTGCGTAAAATTCTTTACACTGATGTGCGCAACGGGTCTGGGCAAAATCTGTGCCTCGGACCACGCGATGAACGCCATTGACGAGATGAGCACCCTGAACCGTGACTTGAAAAAGCTGTTTGAAGAAACAGGGGCGGCCTATCCCGTCTGGCAGGAACTGGAAACAGACGCCGCAAAGTACCTGCAAAAATAAGCTGCAAAAAGCAAATTGTGCGCTGATTAACAACGGTCTGCCTTAAAATCCAATGTTTTTTCCGGGCATTTTCTTAAAAATCTGCGTGAGCCGCGGCGGGTGCTTTACAATGCTGCCCGGACGCGATATAATGCAAAATTATACAGTGGCAAAGGCCGGGAAAGAGAGATGCGCGGATGAAACCGTTGATTGGATTGACGCCGATCGTGGATGCGGCGCGGGACAGTTTGTGGATGCTGCCGGGGTACATGCGGGGGCTGGCGGAAGCCGGGGGCGTTGGCATGATGCTGCCGCTGACGGACGATGCCGCTACGCTGCAAGAGCTGGTCAGCCGGGTGGATGGTATTTTGCTGACCGGCGGCAGCGATGTGGCACCGGCGCTGTACGGTGAGCAAAAAGAAACGTTCTGCGGTGAAAATGATCCACTGCGGGATCGTATGGAAACCCGCCTGATCGAGCTGGCGTTGCAGGCCGACAAGCCGATTTTTGGCATCTGCCGCGGGCTGCAAATTTTAAATACCGTGCTGGGCGGCACGCTGTATCAGGACCTGAAAACGCAAACCGGCACGGCGCTGACTCACAGCATGGACAAGCCCTACGATCGCACGGTCCATGAGGTAACGGTGCTGCCGGGCACGCCGCTGGGGGAGCTGTACGGCCCCGGGCCGATGGCGGTGAACAGCCGCCATCATCAGGGCATCAAGGCGCTGGCACCGGCGCTGCGCGCGCAGGCGGTGGCCCCGGATGGGCTGATCGAAGCCGTGTATCTGCCGGAATACCGTTTTGTGCAGGCCGTGCAGTGGCACCCAGAACACCGCTGGCAGGCGGCGGAAAGCCAGAGTATTTTGCGGGCGTTTGTGGAGTCCTGCCGGGGTTGATGGGGTAAAATTTTTTAAATAATAGCAAACGTGCATGTGCCGTGGGGGCGCATGCACGTTTTTGTATGGGGAAATATATCGTTATTATGTAAGGTTGCTTATGGAGTAAAAGGGCACGGGCGTCGGGGACACCGCCCCCTACAGGCAATAATGCGGTAACAACAGAGGCGAACAGTGTTCGTCTGCAGCAATTTTGCGTGGCCGGTAAATGGCATGGGTTGATATAGAATCCGCCCCTACGGGTTATGCGAAAAATTGCGATAATTGTACGGTGCCAAGGGACGCGTAGGGGGAGCATTCCATAGGCTTCCGCGCGGTTTGGCGGACATAGTGTTTATATAAAAAGTGCCGCCAAAATTACAGCACTCCCAGCCCGGTCAGCAGGGTTTTGAGGCCAATCAAAATCAGGACGATGCCGCCGATGCGCTCGGAGGGGGCGCGGTACTTATCGCCGAACAGAGCACCCACGCGCACGCCGATGGCGGACAGCAGGCAGGTGATGCAGCCGATCAGCCCTGCGGCGGGCAGGATGTTGACCTGCATGGCGGCAAAGCTGACGCCGACGGCAAATGCGTCGATACTGGTGGCGACAGCCAGCGGCAGCATCGCTTTGGCCGAGTAGTCATCATTGAGCTTTTCGTCGCCGTCGAAACTCTCACGCACCATATTAATGCCGATGATGGCCAGCAGTACAAAAGCGACCCAGGGGCCGAACTTGGTCAGGATCGAGGCAAAACGGTCGCCCAGGAAAAAGCCCAGCGTGGGCATCAAGAACTGGAAGCCGCCGAACCACAGCCCGCAGGTCATGGCGTGGGCAAAGCTGACCTTGCGGACCGAAAGGCCCTTGCAGATCGAAACGGCAAAAGCGTCCATGGAAAGGCTGATGGCGATCAGGATCAGGTCAAATAATGTCATGGCAGTTCCTCCGTTTTGTAAGGGCACAAAAAAAGACTTATCCGTCCGCGCAGAAATTGCGCTGAACAGATAAGTCTCGTCGTTTAAAGTTAAGCCAGGGGCACGCCCCATTATGTTGGCAGAACTGCACAGGCAGCTGCTCCACCGCTGTGCTGACTACTCCCTTACGTTGTTTTTGTAGTGTACCATGCAAAAGAAAGTTTGTCAATACGTTAGGAATGGCTAATTTTTCTGCAGACTGCTGCGCCCCTTGCACAATTTGTCGGTTTGGGGTAAAATAGGGGAGTCTTAAACCATAATAACGGGGGATACCTATGCAATATAAAGTTCTGGCGCTGGATCTGGACGGTACGCTGACCAACAGCGAAAAAATCATCACACCCCGCACCAAGGCGGCCCTGCGGGAAGCGGCCGCCCGCGGCGTCTGCATTGTGCTGGCCAGTGGCCGCCCCACCGTCGGCATTGAACCGCTGGCACGGGAACTGGAACTGCAAAAGTACGGCGGCTGCATTTTAAGCTACAACGGCGGCAAGATCATCGACTGCAAAACCGGCCACACGTTGGTGCAGCACGCATTCCCGCCGGATCTGATCGAGCCGGTGTGCACCTTTTCCCGCTACTGGAACGTCGTGCCCTTGACCTACGATGCGCACGGCATTATTACCGAAAACGCCGCCAGCCCCTATGTGCAGGAAGAAGCCCGCATCAACAAGATCCCGGTGCGCCAAGTAGAAAACCTGCCTGCCACCGTGAATTATCCCATCAATAAGCTGCTGCTGACCGGCGACCCCGTCGACATGCCCCACGTGGAAGAGCTGATGCAGCAGGAGTTTGCTGGCAAGCTGTCCATCTGCCGCAGCCAGCCGTTCTTTATTGAAACGATGCCGCTCGGCGTCGGCAAGGATACCTCGCTGGAAATGCTGCTGCGCGCCAAGGGGCTGACCGCCGCCAACCTGATGGCCTGCGGCGATGGCTGGAATGACCTGCCGATGATCCGCTACGCCGGGCTGGGCGTGGCGATGGGCAACGCCCAGGCCCCCGTAAAGGCGGCGGCCGACTACCAGACTGCCGACAACGACCACGACGGCGTAGGACTGGCGGTGGAAAAATTTATCTTGAACGAGGAGAACTGACCTGTGAATCTGATCGTTTTTGACCTCGAGTGGAACATCGGGTATCAGCCCAAAACATTTATGTACCATGGCACTGAGCTGACGCTGCGCGGCGAGATCATCCAGATTGGCGCGGCGCGCATCAACGCGCGCGGTGACGTGCTGGATACCTTTGAAGTGAACCTGCGGCCGCGTATCTTCCGCAAGTTGCAGCATCACATCGCCAAAGTGACGGGGCTGAGCCAGGGCGACCTGGACGCCGGGCTGCCGATGCGCGAGGGCTTACAGAAGTTTCTGGACTGGGCAGGCCCCGACGCTGAGCTGGCCGAGTGGGGCTTGGACGACGTGCCGGTGCTGAAGCAGAACCTGTTTCTGGTCGGCCTGGACGAGAACTGGCCCGACCGCTGGTACGATTTACAGCGCATCTTTTTGCAGGCTTATCCCCGCAGGGAAGGGGAGGGCCTGACGCTGGAAAGCGTTGTTGATCGGCTGGGCATCCCCAAGGAAGAACCGTTCCACAACGCGCTGGACGATGCGCTGTATACGGCCAAAGTCTGCCGCAAGCTGCCGCTGGCTGAAGGGCTGGCGACCTACCCGACCGAGGAAGAACTGCTGCGCGAAGCCCTGCTGGGTAACGAGCGAAACCCCGCTGCGCGGGATATCCGGCTGTTCATGAACCGCATGGAGCATGACGACTACCGCAATGTGCCCGAATTGACCGGGGCCGACTGCCCCGAGTGCGGCACTCCGCTGACGCCCGACGAAGTATGGCTCAAGCGCGGCAATACGGGCTATTACACTCGCTGCACCTGCCCGTACTGCGGGGCGTGGTACCTGCGGTTCAAGCTCAGCCGCCGCGATGGCCTGCACTGGAGCTTTGCCCGCTGCACCGAACCCGCCACCCCCGAGGCCGACGCCAAGTGGGACAAGCAGAAAGCCGCTTTGCTCGAGCGCATGAAGCGCAAGACCGGGCGGGAGTGACCCGCCTTTGCGATGGCCAGCGGGCGGATATGGAATCCGGCCCTGCAAGCTGCCTTTTACTCTAAGGCAACACCGCACAATTCCCGCCTTACGGCTTAAGCACCGCTTCGGCGGCTCCGGCACGGCATCTGCGTTGCCAAAATGCTCGATAATGTCGG
>SFKI01000023.1 GCA_004554775.1 Subdoligranulum variabile | reverse complement strand
GGCGAGATAATCAGCAAAAGCCGGGTCCCAGTGGCAGACATACTTGGTTGCGTTGTAAAGTGCGTAGCGTAGGTATCGGGAGCCACGCTTTTCCATGTGCGGGTAGCAGTTCTTGAGCTGTCCGGACTGGTAAGTGGAGGGGGACATCCCGGCATAGGCCAACAGCTTGTCCGGGGAGTCAAACCGGGTAAAGTCGCCGACCTCGGCCAGGATCATGGCGGCCATGCGGAACCCCAGCCCTGGGATGGTGGTAATAGGAGAATGAAGCTCATCCATAATGGATTGGATTTGTTCTTCGATTTCATCAATTTCACGATTCAGCTCACGGATGAGCCGGATGGTGTGCTGCAATTCAAGGGACTTGGCAGGCATCTAAGAGCCAATAGAGTTTTTGGCGGCATTTCGTATTTCAAGAGCCATATCCCGTTTGTAGTGGCCATTGGAGGCGGTTTCGAGCAATGCTTTCAGCCTCGTCAAATGGGTATTGGCAACCTGTTTGGCCCCCGGGAACTCTTCCAGCAGGGCGTAGACAGAAGCAATATGCAGAGAGTATGCTGTATCTGTGTAGGGTTTGAGGCCCGCATCGGATAACAGCATAGAAGCAATCGTTCGTGCATCCACCCGGTCAGTCTTGGTCTTTCTCAGGCTAAGGCTCTTTCGGTAAAGGTTTGTGCGCAAGGGATTCAGGACATATTCTCTGGAATCCGATTTTTTCTAATACCACTCCAATATCCCTGTCAATGCAGATAGACCGGCACCAAATCTATTTCGGTGCGAAGGCTTCCCGAAATTGAGGCAGGCGTACCCTGCTTTGGGGTTCTGCAGCAGAAAAAAAGCGGCTGAAAGGTAAAGCCTTTCAGCCGCTGTGCAACTAGAACATTTTTATCGCCGAAGCAATGACGAATATTATCGGATTGACGGGGCAAAATCAATATCCACAACGAAGTTATTGCACGGAATGATCAGAAAAGTAGTCGGTCATCGGAATGACTACTTTCTTGATGCCTGTAAACAGGCACCACACAACAGATCATTTTGTTACGGAAGAGTTTATCTGGTCAAACTGCGGGCATTTCCGTGAATGGTATGATGGAAGGAAGAAAACCATCGCGCCCGCTACCGAAGGCACATGACAATCACGCCTTGCCTCTTTTTCCTGTCTCGCGCGTAATTCGTCCCAGGTCAGTGTTGTCTGTTTTGCGGTCGCGCAATGAAGGGACAGGGTTCTTTTGGGTTTCAAAACGATAGTCTTCAAGGCTCTTTTTCTGGTATTCACAAATGACCCGATGGCTTGGCACATCCAAAGTATTCCCTTTGTTGACCGCCGCTTGGTACTTGAAAAAGTCAGCATCTGCAGGGATCGAGTCTATAAGAGCATACTCCTCTCGATCGGCAGTTAATTCCACAGTGTCTTTTAAGACCTTACGCACGTAGTCGATCTGAGGTTCAAAATGCAGCGGTTCCGGGAATTCTCCCTGGGGCAAAACCTGCTCCCACTCCTTACCCTCATACTCACGCAAGAGTTTTTGTGCCTTATGAAGATGTGCCACCTCTATTTCAAAGTTTTGCTCCCAGATTTTCCGAACAGATGCATCGGTCTCTGTCTCATAACAGGACCAGTACAGATAGCACTCATTGTATTCATGAACAAGCAAATTCTCGAGCCAAGTGCACCGCGGGTCCATTAGCGCCCCATATTGAGTAACATGCTGCTCCTCAACCATTCCGATTTCTTGATAGAGCCTGCGTCCCAGATCATTCGGGTAATATGCGCCCAGGTTCATATAATAATTCATCGTTTGCTGCTCAGCAGCTGTAATGGTGCAGGTGTCCAGCAACGTTACCAGATCCGCTTTTTTAAAATCGCAGGCTCGCCGCACACTGTCCACCGGATGTCTATGATGAGAAATTGTAGGCCGACCTGGCATGATCTCTGTATAGCGCCCCACAAGACGTTCCGCTTGGATTCCCTGCTCCATTTCCAACAAATCGGAGTAACGATATAAATGGTCAAAATCTTCCAAAAGCGCGAAATTCAACGCTTTCACCACATATGGGTCTGGCTCGCGTTGCGCCAGAATGGCCGTCAGATCCACCGCCAGTTGCTCGTAAGTGATCGTGGTTTCCAGTTGCGTTTCATCAACCGGTTTCAGATAAGCCAATTGATGTTGCTGTTGTTGTTCCTGCCTGCGGGAAAACGCCAGTTCACGTCGCAGGTCATTGTTAGAGCAGTTGCGGTGAAATTGGTGGCCAAACCACACTGCCTCATATTCGGCGCCCGTCATCAGGATAATGCGCACCTTTGTATAAGCGTCAGTCTCGTCCTTTTTGTATGCTTTCGGGTAAAGTTTCTTCCAGCTTTGGAAGCCTTCTGCCGAACGTGAAGCTTTTTGTTCAAAAGGATTCATTGCATATTCCTCCCTGATTTTTATATGTCTTTAGTGTGACCATCCAAAACCCAGGTTATGCAGCAGAGGAATATTCAGGTTAAGAAAGACTTTATTGCCGCTCGCTTGATACCACAACCATTTTGATCCGAAAAGAACAGGCGCATAAAGATCTGCTTCGGCTCGGCTGCTTCATGCGCCACTTTGGGGCGACTGATATTCTGTTCTGAGGTAGTTCATTGAAGAAAACCAGGGCGTTCGAGATTATCTAGTGTATTGGAATCAACCTAATTTCCAACGAGAACTCTCACTCTGGAGTTCCACCATATGACGATAAAGGGTTCCTTTTTCCATCAGCTCCGCCGGCGTCCCCTGTTCAGCCACCCGGCCATTTTCCAGTACCACAATGTGGTCCGCTCCAGCCACGGTTCGCATCCGGTGTGCAATAACCAGGACCGTCTTGCCTGCCAGCAGGCGGGAAAGGGCACTCTGCACCTTGGTTTCATTCTCAACATCCAGACTAGCAGTGGCCTCGTCAAGCAGGACGATGGGTGCATTCTTCAAAAGTGCCCGGGCGATAGAGATGCGCTGCCGCTCCCCGCCGGAAAGCTTTGCCCCGTTTTCACCGCTGGGAGTGTTATAGCCTTCGGGCAGGCGACGGATGAACTCCACGCAGTTGGCGGCCTCTGCTGCGGCCTGCACCTCCTCGTCGTTGGCGCCCCTCTTGCCTAGGTGGATATTCTCCATCACGGTATCGTCAAAGGGCACCACATCCTGGAACACCATAGAGTAGTCGGTCAGCAGCGCCTCCGGGTATCACGGTAGACGAAACACGTGCCGCCATACTGGAACTGGGCCGCAGGGCCTGCACCGATGATACTGTGTACGAAAACTTTGAAACAGCTCTGCGTGCGGCAACCGCGGACTATGCCCGGATACCGAACGATTACCGCTTGGACACAATCAGGCAGTACGGCGGCATCAAGTGCGCACCAGGGCAAAAGGCGAGCCGCATTATCAATCGGCTCTGCCTGAAATTCCATCTTGACCGAATCGAGGAAGAAGCGGAAGCAGGTGAGTCGGACAACCGCTATATGCGCACGGTCAGACCCTACAACGCGCTGTTTGCGCGGCTGCCAGTCCTATATGGGCGATTCCGTCAGTATGATTTTCTTCACGGTCAGCGACGAGTACACACAGAACTTACATACAGCCCCGCGCATCACGCGAGAAATTTTCTGCTATAAGGACAATGTGCTGCTGCAATCCCGTCTGTACCCCACGGATTTGGAAGACCAGAAAACCCTGTATCGAAGCATCGTCCAGCAGGCGATTGCAACTTGCCTTGACAAGCCGAACTTGTGGTCGATCAAGCGAGGAAAAGAAGCCGAACCCTACGGTGAATCTGCAACGGACAGCAACCATTATCCCGACTATAAATATGGATATGCGGTTGCATCTTTACTGAAAGGCGAGACCGACTATATCCCAATGACGATTGGCTCCGTGGCCCGCTGCGTCTGTTGCGGCGGGGAACAGAAAAGTGAAAAGACCTCAATGCGAACCCGGGACCGTATCCGTCAGATCGTTTCCAGCGGGCATTTCGCCGGAGGATTTGTCCCTTACGGATACCGCGCTATTAATAAAGGTAGAGTCAACAAGAGAGATCAGCCCGTAAAGGATCTGGAAATCAACCCGGATGAAGCGGCATGGGTGAGAGAAGTCTTTACGAAAGTGGCGGAGGAAGGTGCTAGCGGTTATGCTATGGCACAGATGCTAAACCAACGAGGACTGCGTACTCGCCAAGGGGCTGAGTTTCAGTCTTCCAACATCAAACGTATAATCCAACACGAGGGATACACGGGATATATCATTACCAAGGCTGCACGGTCGGAGTTTATGCCGCAGCTGCAGATTATTGACGAGGCTCTGTTCGCCAAGGCCAACGAGATGATCGGCAAAAGAAGCAGAAAAGCACAGAAAGATAAAAATGCCGCCCAAAAGAGCGGCAATCCAACATTATTGGCCGGCATCGTCGTCTGCGCACATTGCGTGGCGAAGATGTCGGCCTTTTTGCATACGGACCGATATAAACTAGCCGATGGAAGTATCCGGGAAAAGGTGCAGGCCAAGTACAACTGTTACCAGCGCGGCCAACATCTGCGGGAATGTGATGGGCAGGCTCTATATCTGGCGGAACGAGTGGGCAGAATTGTGGTTGCCTACGCTGATGAGCTGTTCCGCAAGATCAAAAGTGAACCGTATGACAAGAGCATTGAACAGAGAATCCGGCAGCAGGATGCTGAACATAACAGACAAAAACAGGCTGCCGAGAAGAAAATCCGGGCAGCACAGTATAAGCAGAAACGCTATGAGGACGAAGTGCTGAAATGTCTGGAAGGAGAGAGCGCATTCTCGCAGGAGGTGTTGGCTCGGCTGATTGCGCAGGCAGAGGCAGAAGTCAGACAGGCAAAAGATGAATACGCGTCCATGCTACAGAACAACGATGACCGAACTACGGTGCAACAAATTCGCAGTTACTACGATGAGTTCCTTGGCTGGGCCAACGAATTCAGTCTTGCCACGGTCGAAAGAAAAAGAGCCATTCTGGCGCAGCTGTTCGAGAAGGTGGAGATTGGGAAAGGGTACAAGATTACGATTCATGTGAGAGGAACTTATCGGCAGTTTCTGATGGGAGGTGATCCTCATGGGGAGTTATAATTACACCATTAGTATTGGCCATTTGGGAGAGCAACTGACTCTTAATCAGTGGGTCCTGGGTTCGAGTCCCCGATGGTGCACCACAAACAGCCTTACGGAAACGTAAGGCTGTTTTCATAATGATTGTCGCTTTGTAGAGTGCTTTCATTTAGCCGTTGACTTGTGGTGAAGTCAGCGGCTGTTTTTATTTTTCAAGTCATATGTGGGATGAAAACGGCGCATACTTTCGCTGCGACCGGTGCGCCGAAATATGCCCGAAGCAGGCGATCAGGCTTCGGACAGGATCTGCCTGATCTCGGCCAAATTACTGGCAAAGTAGATGCCCTGCTGGCGGTCAAGGGTGGACAGACCCAATTCAATCATATGGCCAAGCAGAGCCTTTAGGTGGTTGTAATAGCCGTTCAGATTGTAGAGGATACAGGGCGCGGCAAGGTGCTTGAGCGAGACCTTCGACATAACCTCAGTGATCTCTTCAAGCGTGCCGGTGCCGCCCGGGAACGCAATAAACGCATCGCCCAGCTCGATCATTTTTGCTTTGCGCTCGGTCATATCCTGGGTGACGATCAGTTGTGTCAGGCCGTCAAGCGCGTAACCCTCATCAATAAAAAACTGCGGCTCCACGCCAATTGCCGGGGCAGCGGCAGCCATGGCGCTGCGGGCCAGCACGCCCATCAGGCCGCTGTCTGACCCGCCGTAAACCAGCGTGTGGCCGTTTTGGCCGAGCCACTGCCCCAGTTCACGCACGGCCTGCTGCAAGGCGGGGTCGGTGCCGTAATTGGCACCCAGATATACGGTGATATTCATAGCGGTGTCCTCACTTCTATACAATTGATAAGGCAAGCATAGCGCAGATGGCACGATTTTGCAAGCGGGCAGCGGAAGCCTGCCTGCCGGACGCCGCCGCGGCAACCGAAGCAGACGAACCAGTGGAATAAACCAACGGGAGGGGCCGCAGCCTCTCCCGTTTATTGTGTGCTTGCGAAGACGCGCAAAGTGTGATAGTATGGCAGAAGAATCGAGGAGGGAAAGTGTATGTCGATCAGTATTCTGCTGGCGGAAAAAATCGCGCAGCTATTTCTGATTTTGTTGATGGGGTATCTGGCGGTCCGGCTGGGACTGCTGAAGCCGGAGGACAGCCGGGTATTGTCGGTCATTATGGTATACATGGTCATGCCGTGCATGATCATCAACGCATTCCAGATCGACAACACGCCCGAGGTGCGCACCGGCATTGTGTACTCGTTTGTGGTGGCAGGCATCATCCATGTGCTGTTTCTGGCATTGACGGCGCTGCTGCGCAAGCCGCTGAAGCTGGATGTGATTGAACGATGTGCCGTGATTTATTCCAATGCGTCAGCGCTGGTCATCCCGCTTTTGCTGGCTACGATGGGCAGCAAGTACGTGGTGTATTCCTGTGGGTTCATCATTGTGCAGCTGGTGCTTTTGTGGACGCACTGCTGCACGGTGCTGCGGGGCGACAAGGGCTTTGACCTGAAAAAGATCGTGACCAACCTGAACCTGATCGCCATTGTGGTGGCGGCGCTGCTGTTTGCGCTGCATATTTCGCTGCCGGCGGGGCTGGTGAGCACGATCTCGAGTGTGGGCAACATGATCGGCCCGCTGGGCATGCTGCTGGCCGGGATGGCGATTGCGTCTTGTTCGCTGAAAAAGCTGGTGCTAACGCCGCGGTATTATTTGACGGTGTTTCTGCGGCTGATTTTGTATCCGATGGTGACGCTGGGACTGCTGTGGCTGCTGAAAGCGCAGACCTGGATCCCCGACGGAAAGGCAATTTTGATGACGGTATTTTTGTCCGGCATCACGCCGGTATGCTCGGCGCTGAACTCGATGGTGCAGTTATATGACCGCGATATGGAGGAATCCGGCGCGTTATACGTGCTGACGACGCTGTTGTCGATTGTGACGATGCCGCTGGTGATTGCGGTGTTTGAGATCGTTATGTGATTCGTTTGTTTGTGGTTTTACGGGCGTCACCGCAAGGCGGTGACGCCCGTTGGGGGTAGTAAAACAAAATTTTACGCTGTTTCAACCGGCTTATACCGCAGAACTTTTTCAGAAAAGGCACCATTGAAAAACTGGATAAACGGTCCGAGGCCGAAGGCGCAGACCAGAGTGCCGATGCCGACGAGGCCGCCGAGCAGGAATGTGACCAGCGCACAGAGCGCATCGGTAAAGACGCGGCAGCCGAAATACGGCTTGTGCAGGTGGTCACGCAGGGCCAGCGCCAGAGAATCATACGGCGCAACGCCCAAATCCGCCGTCTGATACAGCGAGCAGCCAAATGCTGTGACCGGCACCGCGATCACGACCCACAGCAGCTGCACGGGCAGCTGTTCAGCCGGGCCGAACCAAGCGGCGATGATATCGTAGAAAAAACTGATGATAAACCCGCAGCCCAGGCCGTTGACCAGGGTGCCCAAACCGATGTACTTGCGGCCCCAGATAAACTCGACCACCAAAAATACCAGATTGGTGCAGATGTTTTGCACGCCAAGCGAGATGCCCAGCAGTTCAGACAAGCGGATGTTCATGGCGGTGATCGAGTCATTGCCAAGGTGGGACTGCTTAAAAATTGCAATGCCCAGTGAGATGATGACGATGCCAATCACCATACCCAAGATGCGGCGCGCAGTGGGACGTTCCGTTTTCATGGTTTCTCCAGCTTTCCTTATTAAAAATGTAGAGGCCATACACAGTGTAACACGGCACCGGCCAAAGGTCAATCGGCGGTTTTATTGGCAGGACGCATGGCGTTGATGCCCGCGCCCAAAAACATGACGTTGATGCTGACATTCAGCCATAAAATGACCAGAATGATCGAGGTCAGTGAGCCGTAGATGTAAGACAGCTTCCACGAGGTGCGGATGTAATAAGTGAAGATCGAGGAAAAAACGAACCAGACGACCGCCGTAAACAGCGCGCCGGGCAGCTGGTCCCGGATGCGGCGGTGCCCGCCCGGCACAAAGGTGTAGATCAGCACAAAGGTCAGGATCGACAGGCCGAACGCTGCCAGCGCGCTGAAGCTCATCAGGCTGCGCAGCTTGAGAAACAGTCGGTTTTGCGAAAGCCAGGGCAGCAGACTCAGAGCCCAGTGCAGCAGCGGGCTGAGGTTCTGGCAGAACAGCACGATGAGCAGCAGCCACAAAAACGCAAAGGTGTACACCACAGCCCACAGGCGGTCCAGCATCGTGCGGCGGGAGCCTGGCGTTAATTTTTGCAGCCCTTTTTGAATTGCCGCCATGCCGCTGGACGCCGAAACCAGCGTGGTGATAACGGCCAGCGACGCCACAAAGGTGTTGGAGTTTTCGTTCATGCTGGTGATCAACCCGGCGATGGTGTCACGGATGACAGGCAGGTCGGGCAGAAAGCGGAAAAACAGTTCGACTACGCCCTCGACGGTAAAGCCGGGCAGTGTGTTGACAACCACCAGCAGCCACATCAGCAGCGGGAAAAACGCCGTCAGCAAAAACAGGGTGGCATGCCCGGCGTAGACGGTCATGTCCTGCGCCATGTAATGCTGCAAAAGCGTCAGCGCAGGTTGCAGCTTTTTCTTCATGCTTCTACCCCCGGGCAAAGGCCGCGCATGGCGTTATGGATCAGCCGGTAGGTACGCTGGGCTATCACCTCGGGAGGGGCGGGTTCCTCGGCCCGGAGCCAGTTTTTGATCAGCCCCACGCAGCCGGACAGGCAGAACGAATACCCGCTGTCCAGCTCGGCCCGGTGCTCCGGGTAGGCGTCGGCCAGCACTTGCAGGCTGTAGCGGGAGAGGATACCCTCGATTTGCAGCAAAAAGGCCATGTCGCCGTGCGGGCCCAGCAGCGCAGCGCAGATCTCGCGGTTTTCGGCCATCATGGCAAACAGGTCCCCCACCAGCGGGAAGATCTGCGCCTGGCGCGGGTCGATGGGGTGTGCCTGCACGGCGGCCTCGATGCGGTCAAGCAGTTCGGCTTCGACTGCGGCAAGCATCTGGTCAATGTCAGTATAGTGCAGGTAAAAGGTCGAGCGGTTCACATTGGCGTGGGCAACAAGCTCTTTTACGGTGATGTCGCCGGCGTTTTTCTCCTGCATCAGTTCGGCCAGGGCCTGGCGCAGCAGGGCGCGGGTACGCAGGATGCGGCGGTCGGTTTTGGGTGCCGTCATAGGGGAAAATTCCTTTCCTGATGATTTACAGGTATTATACGCTAAACTGGGCAGAAAAGCAACATGGTGTTGCATACTGGACGCTTTGCGCAGAAAATGAAGGTCAGCCGTTTGGCAAACAAATAACGCTTGCCATGCCCCCAAAATTGGCGTATAGTGAGACCATATTGCGCATTGCGAAAGGGAAGAGAAACGATGGAGACGAAAAACAAAATTACCGTGCGGGGCGAACTGGCCCTTGCACTGGCGGTGCTGGTCAACAGCTTTGCGGTGGCCATGACGGTGTATGCGGGGCTGGGTATCTCGCCGGTGTCAAGCTTCCCATATGCGGTGTCGCTGGTGTTCCCGTTTTTTACGCTGGGCACCTGGACGTATCTATTCCAAGGCGTGCTGGTCATTACGCTGATGGTGCTGCGCAAGCGGTTTGTGCCGTCGTATCTGTTCAGCTTTGTGGTGGGTTTTTTCTTCGGCAAGCTGCTGGATGTATTTGGCGCGTGGCTGCCCTGCCTGCCGTTTGGCTGGGGCTGGCGGATCTTCTACTTTGTGATCAGCTGTCCGATCGTCGCGCTGGGCATTGCACTGTCCAACCGCTGCAAGCTGCCTATTATCCCGACTGACCTGTTTGCGCGCGATCTGGCGGAGATTATCAAGAAGCCCTACCCGAAGGTGAAAACCACGATGGATTTAACCTGCGTTGGTGTGGCGGCGGTCCTTACGGTGGCGGGTACCGGCACGCTGAAGGGTGTTGGCATCGGCACGGTCATTGCCGCGCTGACCTATGGCCGACTGGCCGGTGTTGTGGGAAATTTGTTGGATAAGAAGTTTTATTTTGTATCGGTGCTGGAAAAATAAGAATTGCGGCCCGGCGGCCCTGCCTGCCTTACGGCAGGGCCTTTTTTAGTGGATGGCACCCGCTAGGCCTTCCTTTTTTTGTGACCCAAACCTGAAAGAGATTTTGCTGGGCACCAAAGAGGCCAGCCCGAACAAAGATAACCCGCCCTATCCCTACGGCGATTACTTCGTCCCGTTCGGCAGCGAGGGCCTGGACGCCTTTACCCGGCGCATCTATGGCGCGGTGCGGGATATTGCCGAAAAAGACGCCGGGCCAACCATCCTCATCGTTTCCCACGGGATGGCGATCCGGCGTTTCCTGACGGTCGTGCCTGCCCCGGCAGGTGACCCGACCGGGTCCATTGGTAACTGCGGCATTGTAAAACTGCAATTTGCGGATGGAAAATTCACGGTGGAAAAAGTTATCAACCCCAACGGCTGAAACCGCGGAAAACTTTTACCCCAGCGCCACGTCCAGCACCATCATGACGCTGAAACCCAGCGCGAAGCAGAGCGTACCGATGTTAGAGTGCTCGCCCTGCGACATTTCGGGGATGAGTTCCTCGACCACGACATAGATCATGGCCCCGGCGGCAAAGCTGAGCAGATACGGCAGGGCGGGCACGACTAGCCCGGCGGCCCAGATGGTGAGCAGCGCGCCGACCGGCTCGACCGCACCGGACAGCGCACCGGTCCAGAAGGCCCGGCCCCGGCTCATGCCCTCGGCTTTCAGCGGCATCGAGATAATGGCCCCCTCGGGGAAGTTCTGTATGGCGATGCCAAGGGACAGCGCCAGCGCCCCCATCGCCGTGATGGACGCGCTGCCCGTTAAGTAGCCCGCATACACCACGCCGACGGCCATACCCTCGGGAATATTGTGCAGCGTGACGGCCAGCACCAACATCGTTGTGCGGGAAAAGCCGCTATGCGGGCCCTCGGGCTCGTCAGCCCCCTGGTGCAAGTGCGGCACGGCGACATCAAGCAGCATCAAAAAGCCAATGCCCAGCCAAAACCCGATGGCGGCGGGGAAAAACGCCAGCCGCCCCAGGTTTTCGGCCTGCTCCATCGCCGGGATCAGCAGGCTCCAGATCGACGCGGCCACCATGACCCCGGCAGCAAAACCAGTTAAAGCGCGCTGCACACCCTCGTGCAGCGTTTCCTTCATAAAAAACACGCAGGCGGCGCCCAGCGTGGTACCGGCAAACGGGATCAGGATGCCGGGCAGATATTGCATTAGCATAAACTAACCCTCCCTGTAAAAAAGTGACCTGCCCTGCCAAAAACGGCAGTATCAGCGGGGAAAAATGCAAATACTACGAAAACACAACGCCTGGTCTTATCCTATCACACCCGGCGGGCGGCGTCAATAGCTGGGCAGATGTGAACCATTGGTTAAAAATATATCAAAAACACTTGCGTAAATCCGCTTTTACGTTTATAATATGGGTATTGGGTGCGGTGCGCCCCCATAACAATGTGTAATACCGAGAGGAGCTTTACTATGGGTTTGGGTAAAAAGACCATTGACGATGAAAATTACGCCGGCAAGCGCGTGCTGGTTCGCTGTGACTTCAATGTTCCGATGAAGGACGGCGTCATCACCAACGACAACCGCATCAACGCGGCCCTGCCGACCATCAAAAAGCTGATCAATGATGGTGCCAAGGTCATCCTGTGCAGCCACCTGGGCAAGCCGAAGAACGGCCCCGAGGCTAAGTTCAGCCTGGCCCCCGTTGCTGTCCGCCTGAGCGAGAAGCTCGGCCAGCCCGTCACCTTTGCTGACGACGACACCGTTGTCGGCGAGAACGCCAAGGCTGCTGTTGCCACCATGGGTAACGGCGATGTTGTGCTGCTGCAAAACACCCGCTTCCGCAAGGAAGAGACCAAGAACGAGCCTGCTTTCAGCGAGGAGCTGGCCAGCCTGGCTGACGCTTACGTGGACGACGCTTTCGGCTCCTGCCACCGCGCCCACTGCTCTACCGCCGGTGTTACCGACTACATCAAGGATACCGCTGTCGGCTACCTGATGGAAAAGGAGATCAAGTACCTCGGCAACGCCGTCAACAATCCCGAGCGTCCCTTTACCGCCATTCTGGGCGGCGCCAAGGTCGCTGATAAGCTGAACGTCATCTCCAACCTGCTCGAGAAGGTCGACACCCTGATCATCGGTGGCGGCATGGCCTACACCTTCCTGAAGGCTCAGGGCTACGAGATCGGCAAGAGCCTGTGCGACGACTCCAAGCTGGATTACTGCAAGGAAATGATGGCCAAGGCTGAGGAGAAGGGCGTTAAGCTGCTGCTGCCCGTCGATGCTGCCTGCATCAAGGACTTCCCCGATCCCATCGACGCTCCCGTCGAGACTGTTATCGTCCCCGTCAACGCCATCCCGGCAGACCAGGAAGGCTGCGACATCGGCCCCGAGAGCATGAAGCTGTTTGCTGACGCCGTCAAGGCCAGCAAGACTGTTGTCTGGAACGGCCCCATGGGCGTGTTCGAGAACCCGACCCTGGCTGCCGGCACCCTGGCTGTTGCCAAGGCTATGGCTGAGAGCGATGCTACCACTGTTATCGGCGGCGGCGACAGCGCAGCAGCTGTCCAGCAGATGGGCCTGGGCGACAAGATGACCCACATTTCCACCGGCGGCGGCGCTTCTCTCGAGTACCTCGAGGGCAAGGAACTGCCCGGCATCGCCGTGATCCAGAAAGCCTGATAAAAGTAATATCGTACAATTCCCAAGCACCGCTCCGGCGGCTGCGGCACGCCATCTGCGTTGCAAAAATGCTCGGTAATACACAAAGTATTACCTGCGTTTTTTGCTTAGCAGCTGGCATACCTCGCTCGCCGTATCGGCACTTAGAATTATGCGGTCTTACCTAAGAAACCGCAGGGCGCGGCGGCAGAGCCGCAGCGCCCTTTTTGATTGAGGATATAAAGGAGTAACATCATGGATAAGCAGAACCGCAAGGCAATCATTGCCGGTAACTGGAAGATGAATAAGACCGCCACCGAGGCCGCCGAGCTGATCGACGCCCTGATCCCCGCTGTCAAGGACGCTGGCTGTGAGGTCGTGATCTGTGTGCCGTTTACCGATCTGGTCACGGCTGTTGCCAAGACCAAGGGCACCAACATCCATGTCGGTGCCGAGAACGTCCACTTTGAGAAGTCCGGCGCTTACACCGGCGAGATCAGCGCTGATATGCTGACCGACCTGGGCGTTGAGTACGTCGTTGTCGGCCACAGTGAGCGCCGCCAGTATTTTGCCGAGACCGACGAGACCGTCAACAAGCGCGCCAAGGCAGCCCTGGCTGGCGGCCTGAAGCCCATCATCTGCGTCGGCGAGAGCCTGGCCCAGCGTGAGCAGGGCGTCACCGAAGAGCTGGTCCGCATGCAGGTCAAGATCGCCCTGAACGGCGTGACCACTGACGAGCTGAAGAACGTTGTCATCGCCTACGAGCCCATCTGGGCCATTGGCACCGGCAAGACCGCTACCGCCGACCAGGCACAGGAAGTCTGCGCCGCTATCCGCAAGGTCGTCGGCGAGCTGTACGGCGAGGACGCCGCCAAGGCTTTGACCGTCCAGTACGGCGGCAGCATGAACGCCAAGAATGCCGAAGAACTGCTGGGCAAGCCCGATGTTGACGGCGGCCTGATCGGCGGCGCTTCCCTGAAGGCCGACCAGTTTGCCATCATCGTTGACGCCGCCACCAAGGGCTGATACAATAGTAGAGTGTTCGGCCCCCTCTGAGAGGGGGCTCCCGCGATAGCGGGTGGGGGAGAGAGCCTCACGGGGCTGGGCGTTTGCCCATGCTTCTCTCCCTCAGTCAGCTGCACTGACAGCTCCCTCACAGAGGGAGCCGTTATCTACCCGATTAAAGGAGTCTACCATTTATGTCTAAAAAACCTGTAATGCTCTGCATCATGGACGGTTTCGGCTGGACGCCGGAGGAAACCTACGGCAACGCCGTGGCCGCCGCCAATAAGCCCAACCTGGACAAGATCTTTGCCAACTATCCCATGACTACCATCCAGGCCAGCGGCATGGCTGTCGGCCTGCCGGACGGCCAGATGGGCAACTCGGAAGTCGGCCACACCAACATGGGCGCTGGCCGCATCGTCTACCAGCAGCTGACCCTGATCACCAAGTCCATCAAGGACGGCGAGATGCTCAAGAACCCTGTGCTGGTCAAGAATATGAAGGCTGCCATCGACGCCGGTAAGGCCATCCACCTGATGGGCCTGGTCGGCACCGGCGGCGTCCACAGCCATGCCGACCACTGGTACGGCGTGCTGGAAATGGCCAAGCACATGGGTGCCAAGGAAGTGTACCTGCACTGCATTATGGACGGCCGTGACACCGACCCCCACAGCGGCAAGGGCTTCCTGGCCGACTTGCAGGCCAAGCTGGATGAGTTGGGCATCGGCAAGATCGCTTCTGTCTCCGGCCGTTACTACGCCATGGACCGTGACAACAACTGGGACCGCGAGGAAAAAGCCTACGCTGCCTTTGTGTATGGCGAGGGCAACCACGCCGCCAACGCTGCCGAGGCTATCGAGGCCAGCTATGCTGCCGATGTGACCGATGAGTTCGTTGTGCCTGTTGTCACCTGCGAGGGCGGCCGCGTGCAGGATGGCGACACCGTCATCTTCATGAACTTCCGCCCCGACCGTGCCCGCCAGATGACCCGCATCTTCTGCGACGATGCGTTTACCGGCTTCGAGCGCCGCGGCGGCCGCAAGCGTGTCAACTATGTCTGCATGGCCGAGTACGATGCCACCATGCCCAACTGCGAAGTGGCCTACCCGCCGGTCGAGCTGAAGAACACCCTGGGCGAGTACCTGGCTGCCCACGGCAAGACCCAGCTGCGCATTGCCGAGACCGAGAAGTACGCCCACGTGACCTTCTTCTTCAACGGCGGCGTCGAGCAACCCTGCGAGGGTGAGGACCGCAAGGTCATCCCCAGCCCGAAGGTTGCCACCTACGACCTCAAACCCGAGATGAGCGCCTACGAGGTTGCCGACGAGTGCAAGGCCCGCATCGAGAGCGGCAAGTATGATGTGATCATCCTGAACTTCGCCAACTGCGACATGGTCGGCCATACCGGCGTGTTTGAAGCAGCTGTCAAGGCGGTCGAGGCCGTCGACAAGTGCGTGGGCGAAGTGACCGACGCTGTGCTGAACGCAGGCGGCGTGGTCTTCCTGACCGCTGACCACGGCAACGCCGAGAAGATGAAGAACCCCGATGGTTCTCCGTTCACCGCCCACACCACCAATGTGGTGCCGTTCGCGGTCATCGGTGCCGGCGATGTGAAGCTGCGCGAGGGCGGCTGCCTGGCGGATATCGCCCCGACCATGCTGCCCTATATCGGCCTGCCCGTCCCTGAGGAAATGACCGGCAAGAGTATCATCGAGGGCTGATGAGGAACGCGGCCTTTTTGAAAAAAGGCCTGGCGAAAAACTTTACTATTTTGACCCACAAAGCGGGAGTCTGTGATAAGCAGGCTCCCGCTTTTTTTAGTTGAGAAAATACACGAAAAATGGTATAGTAGAAACTATAAAAGTATGGATGTAAGGAAACTTTACCGCTATGAAAGAAAAAATACAAGCTTACCTGCGTAAACCGGCTGTGCTGGTGCTGTTGGCTGTGCAGCTGCTGGTCGTTGCGTTTGCCCTGGCGGCGGCGCTGCGCCCGGCTGGCCGCATCGGTGTTACCGAAATGACCGATGGCGAGGATATCCTGCAAACCCCGCCCATGACCCTGCCCAAAGGGCATTACACCGTCACGCTGGACTATAACTACATTCCTGGTCGTCTGGCATCCGGGCGGGAACACCATTCCTGTCTATATCTAAAATCTGACGAACCGCTGACGGTGACCGGCGAAGAAGCGGCTTTGAACATTGACCGCCAGCAAGACACCGTGGTGCTGAATGTGCGGCAGAATGCCAGCATCGTGCGACTGGTGGCGCATAACGATGGCGGCATCTTCACCCTGGGAAATGTGCAGATACGACAGGATATGCGGTACGCCATGGTGTGCGTGCTGGGCTGGGCACTTTGCTTTGCGGTACTGGATGCATTGATGCTGGCCTTTGTGCGGGCTGCTTGCGGCACCGATGCCGAACCCAAAAAGAAAATGGCCTGTCTGCTGGCACTGCTTACCATCACACTGCTGACCTTTGTGCCAATGCTGCTTGATGGCGGTGGTTTGAGCGGCCATGATTGGGTGTTTCATCTTTCCCGCATCGAGGGTATTGCCAACAGCCTGCGGGAAGGTCAGTTCCCTGTGCGCATTTATACCCAGGCAAAGGACGGTTACGGGTATGCGTCGTCTTTGTTTTATGGCGAAATTTTACTGTATTTTCCGGCAGCGTTGCGCTTGTTGGGCGTCAGTGTGCAGCAGGCTTACCATATCTATACTTTTGCGGTGTTGTTTGTAACAGCCTATGTTACATTTTATGCCCTGCGCCAGATTTTTGGCAGCCGGAAAATTGCATTGGCGGGCAGTGCCTTATACATGTTGGCACCGTATCACCTGCATAACATTTACATCCGCATGGCGGTGGGTGAGTATGCAGCCCAGGCCTTCTTGCTGCTGATCCCAGCGGCGCTCTGCCTGCTGTATGGCACGACCCTGCCAACAAAGCAACAGGCCCGCAAGGCGTGGTGGCAACTGACACTGGCATTTAGTATGCTGCTGCAAACGCACCTGCTTACGTTGGAACTGGTTACGCTGCTATGTGCGTTGTTCTGCCTGTGCAATCTGCGGCGTACCTTTACCAAGCGTGTCTTTTCTGTCTGGGCGGCTGCTGTCGGTATGGTGGCGGCACTAAACGCTTGGTTTCTGGTGCCGCTGCTGACCCTGATGCTGAGCGGAGATTACGACGTGATGCAGGAACTGAACCGAGTGGATGCTCTGAATTTGCAAAAATGGGGCTCGTCGTTTGCTGGCCTGCTCGGTCTGGACGCTGAAGCGCAGGGAATCGGACTGGCACTGTTTTTGGGGACGGCATGTTTCCTGCTTTGCATCCTGGCCGGGAAAGAAATGACAGACCGTGGGCGCCGCTTGGGGCTGTGGAGTACAACCCTCGGTGTGCTGAGTTGCTTTATGAGCACGAGTACCTTCCCGTGGAATGACCTGCTGCATGTACCGGTGCTGGGCAGCATGCTGCTGAAGATTCAGTTCCCGTGGCGCTGTATGGCATTGGCAATCCCTGCTTTGCTGCTGGCGACCTGTTGCACACTTTCTTACTTGCAGCGCCGCGCGGCAGCCAAAAACATGGGTGCTATGCTGCTGGCGGTAACGCTGGCTGGCGTGATGCTGTTCTACAGTGGTTATCTGCCAACGATTAGTGAAAAGTATCTCGGCGACGCAAGCCAGCTGATCTATGCAGACGATTATACAAATGTTGGTTGGTACTACGATGGCCTGTATTTGCCCAGCGAAATTATCCAGACATGGGATGGCTTTGACGAGGGAGAACCGGTGACTACAGTAACGGTGGAATCCATTACCCGGGAAGACGGTGTGACATCCCTGACCTGTAGTGAAATGACCGGACAGAACCAGCACGCTGAACTGCCATTGGTATACTACCCAGGCTACAAGGTGGTGGAAGGCCCTGGCACCACTTTTAAGACGGTCAACGGGTTGGTGGGGGTTACCGTGCCCGCTAATTACAGCGGCACGATCCGGGTAGCATTCCGCGAACCGAAATGCTGGCTTTTGGCAAATGGGGTAAGCGCAATAACGGCGCTGGGGATTGCTGTGTTGGCAATTCGAAAAAAGAAATCCAGGGCTGCGGCAAAAGCACGCCCTGCGAAAGGATAAAACAGATGAAAAAACTGTTGACATATTTTAGGGAGCAGGTAGGGGTAAAACTGATTTTAGTGGTGCAGCTGCTGGTCGTTGCGTTTGCCCTTGGCCGCATCGGTGTTACCGAAATGACCGATGGCGAGGATATCCTGCAAACCCCGCCCATGACCCTGCCCAAAGGGCATTACACCGTCACGCTGGACTACCGCTATGTGCCCAGCGTGTGGGAGGGCGGCGTCGAGCGGCGCTCCTGCCTGTACTTTACCTCGGCCGAGGCGGGCACCGTGACGGGCGAAAAACCGTGCATCGACGTGAAAAAGCAGCAGGATACCCTGACCCTAAATGTCAGTGACGACAGCGAGACCGTCCGCCTGGTGGCGCACAACGACGGCGGCATCTTTACGCTGGGCACTGTGCGTATCGAGCAGGACATGCTGTATGCAGGGGCCTGCGTGGCGGGCTGGCTGGTGCTGTTTGTGCTGCTGGACGCCTTTTTGCTGCTGACCGTGCCCGGCAGCCCGGTGCGGCTGGCCGACAGCGAACTGTGCGCCTGCCTTTGGGTGCTTTGCGCGGTGGCCGTGCTGATCTGCGCCCCGGCCCTGACAAACGGCGGCGCAGCCAACGGCGCGGACTGGTCATTCCACCTTTCCCGCATCGAGGGCATCGCCAACGGCCTGCGGGAAGGGCAGTTCCCGGTGCGTGTTTACAGCATGGCAAAGGATGGCTACGGCTATGCACCGTCGTTGTTTTACGGTGAACTGCTGCTGTATTTCCCGGCGGTATTGCGCCTGCTGGGCATGAGCGTGCAGGGTGCATACCACACCTACCTGTTGGCAGTTCAGCTGCTGACGGCAGGCGTCGCGTTTTTCAGCCTGCGGCAGATCTTTAAGCAAAACAAAACAGCGCTGGTAGGCAGTGCCCTGTACATGCTGTCCACCTACCACCTGTACAAAATTTACTGGCTCAGTGCGGTGGGGGAGTACACAGCCATGGCGTTTTTGCCGCTGATCCCGGCCGCGCTGTACGAGCTGTACGATAAAAAACCGCTGACCCGCCGCCGTGCGCGCAAGGCCTGCGCCGAACTGGTCGTGGGCTTTGGTATGCTGCTGCAAGTGCACCTGCTCTCGTTGGAAATGACCGTGCTGGCAACGGCGGTGTTCTGCCTGCTGCATCTGCGCCGCACGTTTACAAAGCCGGTGCTGCTTACCTGGCTCAAGGCCGCGGCGCTGACCGTGCTGCTGAACCTGTGGTTCCTGCTGCCGTTCCTGACTCTGATGCTGAGCGGCGATTACAATAATATGTACACCGGCAGCCCCAAAAACGGCGGCCAGATCGTGAAAAACTGCGGCCTGCGTATTGCCGAGCTGTTCGGTTGGCAGAAAAACCACAACAACCTGGGGCCGGAACTGCTGGCGGGCGGCTTTGTGCTGCTGTGGTGCTGGCTGACCCTGCGGGAGCGCGATGCGCAGCCGGAGGGCGTGAACCGCAAGGATATCCGCGTGGGCCTGTGGGCCGTGGGCTTTGCGGCGCTGGCCTGCTGGATGAGCACGAACACCTTCCCCTGGCAGGCCGTGGGGCGCATCCCGGTTGTGGGGCGCATTCTGGTGGCTATCCAGTTCCCGGGGCGGTATCTCTCGTTGGCAACGGTGCTGCTGGTGCTGGCGGCAGCGTGCGGCCTGTCGGCCTTGCGCCGTACCGGCTATGCCCGGCCGGTGGCTGTGCTGCTTTTGGGCGTGTCGGTTTTTGGCGCGGCGCTTTTCTTCCGCGACCAGCAGGCCGACACCGCCTACCTGGGCGACGGCGGACAGCTGATCTATTCGGAGTACAAAAAATTCAACATAGGCTGGTATTTTGACGGCCTTTATCTGCCGGACGGTGCGCACGAGACGCAGAACGGCTACGAAAGCACCGTGCCGGTCACGACGGTGGAAGTGACGTCCATTGAGCAGGCCGACGGCATAACCACGCTGACCTGCGCCGAAACGACCGGCCAGGACCAGCACGCCGAACTGCCACTGCTGTACTACCCCGGCTACACGGTGATCGAGGGGCCCGGCACCGCCTTTAAGACCGCCAACGGCCTGGTCGGTGTCACTGTACCTGCCAACTATACCGGCACCATCCGCGTAACCTACCGCGAACCCAAGCGCTGGCTTGCGGCGGATGTGGTAAGCCTGGTGACGCTGGTAGGGGTGCTGCTGATAATACGCAGAAAAAAGTGCAAAGGTAAGAGAAAAGATCAGCCGGAGAAAGGATAAAAGAAAAGATGAAAAGGATTTGGCCCTTTCTGCGCAAATCAAAAGCAGCCATGGTTCTGCTGGCGGTTGAGCTTGCCATTATTGGATTTACGCTTGCACAGGCTGTGCAGCCAGCAGCGAACTATGAGATCATGCCGGATCAGTGGGAAGTCATAGCAAAAAATGCAACGATCGACTATGACGAGGAGGGCCGCATTGGTGCAGTAGAACCAGCCGAGGAAGAAAGCATTCTGCGTACATCCCAGCTGAGGTTGTCGGCGGGGCACTATAAAATCGAAGCAGACTATAATTTTGTACCGACGCAAAATAAAGACGAGCAGGAATCCCATGCCGGCGTTTATTTTATGGCAGATGACGCAATGGTAGTGACGGGCGAACGTGAGCTTTTTGCAGTGGGGCGGACGCATGATACCGTTGTACTGAATGTGCGTTATACAAACAAGACGATCCGTCTGGTGGCCTATGATGGCGGCGGCGTTTTCACGCTTGGCAAAGTGACGATACAGCAGGATAGGGTCTATGCCTGGGTGCGTGTATTGGGATGGCTGCTGGCAGCGTTTTTTCTGGATCTGCTGCTGCTGCTGTTTTTGCCGACCAGTCCGCTGGCAATCCGAAATGCAGATTTGCGTGGGTGTCTTTTCCTGTTGGGCGGTGCTGTGCTGCTGGCCAGTATGCCTGTGCTGATGCAGGGCGTAGGTATTTTTGGTGATGATATCCATTTCCATCTTTCCCGCATTGATGCTATTGCCCAGGGGTTGAAAGCCGGACAGTTCCCGGTAAGGATCTACAGTCAGGCAAAAAATGGGTATGGGTATGCACCTTCGCTGTTTTACGGGGAACTGTGCCTGTATTTCCCGGCAGTTTTGCGTACATTGGGTGTGAGCGTACAACTGTCTTACCATCTGTATGTGTTGGCTGTGCAAATGCTGACGGCAGATATTGCGTTTTATAGTTTTCGTCAGATGTTCAGCCATAATAAAACAGCATTGCTGGGCAGCGTTTTGTATTTGCTGAACCCCTATCGGTTGCAGAATCTTTATTGGCGTGCTGCAGTGGGGGAGTACACAGCCATGGCGTTTTTGCCGCTGATCCCCGCAGCGCTCTGTTTGCTGTATGGAAGGAAGGAGCCAACGAAAAAGCAGGCGGGTGCGGCCTGCACAGAGATGGTAATTGCTTTTGGAATGCTGCTGCAAACGCATATGATCTCGCTGGAAATCATGGTGCTGGCAACGGCTGTGTTCTGCCTGTTTCATCTGCGGCGCACATTCAGCCGGTGCGTGCTGTTTGTATGGCTGAAATCAGTCGCCATAGTATTGCTGCTGAATTTGTGGTTCTTGCTGCCGTTCCTGGAAATAATGGGCAGCGGCATATACGGTGGTATGTATGGCGGCACAACGATGAACGCCGGGCGTATGATCCAACGAAGCGGATACGCAATCCCTAAAGTACTTACCTGGAATACCCACGGCAGAAATATCGGAATAGAACTTATTATCGGGTGCATGGTATTTCTATGGGCATGGATCGGACATGACGAAGAAATACCACATCGTGAACAAAAAATCGGGCTTTGGTCAACAGGGATTGGGTTGGCAGCCTGCTGGGCCAGCACAAATACTTTCCCTTGGGGGCTGGTGGGAGCTCTGCCAGGGAAAATCAGTGGTATTTTGCTGGCAATTCAGTTCCCGTGGCGTTACCTGACACTTGCGGCGATTTTGCTGACGCTTGCGACGCTTTGTGCCGTTTCTCTATTACGGCCGAAAAAATTAGCTCGTCCGCTGGCGGTACTGCTGCTTTCCGCCAGCCTGCTGGGCGTAGGCTTTTTTTATCGGGAATATTTACCTTCCGAGTCCGGGGAATATGTGGGAGACAGCGGAGAACTTGTCTATGTAGACTATCTTGTCACCAATGTGGCCTGGTATTATGATAAACTTTATCTGCCTATCGGCGCAAAAGAAACCCGTGACGGTTTTGTAATTGAAAAGAAAGTTACAACAGCAGAAGTTGAACAAATCGAAAAGACAGAAAAAGGAGTGATATTGCAGTACACTGCGGGTATGGGAGAAGATGGAATAATCGAACTGCCGTTGCTGTACTATCCGGTTTATGGTATAAAAGAAGGAGCAGGGACACTTTTTAAAACCGAAAACGGAATGCTGGGAATCCAAGTTCCGGCGGGTAGCAGCGGGACGATCCGTGTAGCCGTGCAAGAACCGCTGCGTTGGCGATTGGCTGAACTTGTCAGTGCGGTTACTGTTCTTGTGTGGATAGGTAGTATGAAAAAGAAAAAACGGAAAACGCTGCAAGGAAAAGCGTGAATAACCTTGTTTTGTACAGAACTTGCGCTTTTACATAAAATGGGGTATAGTAAAATAACCATACAACAAAACAATCGTGGAAAAACAAACGAACCAAATAAAAAGGAGAAACTTATGCGTTACTGCAAAAAATGTACGATGCCGGATACCCGGCCGGGGATCACTTTTGATGCCGAGGGCGTGTGCAGCGCCTGCCGCCATTACGAGAACCGCAAAAATGTGGACTGGGATGCCCGCTTTAAAGAGTTTGAGGCCTACTGCAACAAGTACCGCGGCATGAACGGCCCCGGCGGATACGACTGCGCTGTGGCTGTTTCCGGCGGCAAGGACAGCCATTTCCAGGTCTGGATGCTGAAAGAGGTCATGCACATGAACCCCATCCTCTTCAGTGTTGAGGATAACTTCCCCATGACGCAGGCCGGCATCCACAACTTGAAAAATATCAGCGAGGAATTTGGCTGCACCATCATCTCCTGCAAGCCCAACATCAAAGTGCAGAAAGTCCTGATGCGCAAATTCTTTGAGAAGTATGGCAAGCCGACCTGGTATGTCGACCGCCTGATCTACACCTTCCCGCTGCATATGGCGGCCAAGTTCAACACCCCGATGCTCTGCTATGGCGAGAACGTCAGCTTTGAGTACGGCGGCAACGCCGACAAGGAGACCTACTCCGCCATGGACCAGATCGAGAACGGCGTGGCCGTCGGTATGCCGATGGAAGAGCTGCTCGGCGACGGTGTGACCGAGAAAGACCTCTCCCTGACGCTGGCCCCCAGTGCTGAGGAGCGCGCCAAGCTCGACCCGTTCTATATGAGCTACTTTGTACCCTGGAACAGCTACAAAAACTACCAGATCGCCAAGGCCCATGGCTTCCACGACCTGACCCACGAGTGGGACCGCACCCACCATGCCGAGAACTTCGACCAGATCGACTCCCGCGCCTACCTGGTGCACAGCTGGCTGAAGTATCCCAAGTTCGGCCACGCCGCCGCCACCGACTACACCGCCCGCTACATCCGCTACGGCATGATGACCCGCGAGGAGGCCATCCCCATCATCAAGGCGCGCGACGGCAAGCTGGACCCGCTGTGCGTGCGTGATTTCTGCGATTTCTGCGGCTACACCGAGAGCGAGTTCTGGGCCATCCTGGACAAGTTCTACAACCGCGACCTGTTCGAGAAGAATGAGTATGGCGAGTGGCAGCTCAAGCACCCGATTTGGGAGGAGAACAAATAATGGTACGGCACGTTATTTTGTGGAAGCTGAAAGACATGCCCGAGGCTGAAAAGGCCGCTGTTAAGGCGGACATCAAGGCCGGGCTGGAAGGGCTGGCCGGGCAGATCCCGGGCCTGCTGGATGTGCATGTCTACACCGACGCTCTGCCCAGCTCTGCCAATGCGGACCTGATGCTGGACACAAGCTTTACCGACGAAGCGGCCCTGAAGGGCTATGCCGTCCACCCGGCCCATGTGGCCGTAGCCGACGGCAAAGTGCGCCCCTACACTGCGGTGCGCACCTGCCTGGACTTTACGGTATAATGTCTGTGATGCAATAAAAAAAAATAATGCCGCCTGGTAGGATCCCACTATCAGGTGGCATCTTAGATTGCGGCAAAAGAAAAAAGCGTGCGGATATGAAGGACAAGATGCTATGCTGTTCAATTCAATCGAATTTTTACTATTCTTCCCCATAGTGGTTGTGATCTACTTTGCCATTCCGCAAAAACTGAAACAGTTGTGGCTGCTGCTGGCAAGCTACTACTTTTACATGTGCTGGAATGCGAAATATGCAATTCTGATCCTGCTGTCGACGGCGATAACCTACGCCAGCGGTCTCTTGATGGAAGGCATAAAGCAGAAAAAGTATGATGCACAGAAAGAAAAGAAACTGAAAAACTGGGTAGTTGTGCTTAGCTTTGCCAGCAACCTGAGCATTTTGTTCTATTTTAAGTACATCAATTTCGCCCTTAGCACGCTAGGGGGGATGCTGCACTTTGCCCATATTGAATTAAATGTCCCCACGTTTGATATTATCCTGCCGGTGGGCATCTCGTTCTACACGTTCCAGGCGTTGAGCTACACCATGGATGTATACCGGGATGAGGTTTACGCTGAAAAGAACTTTATTCGCTATGCACTGTTTGTTTCGTTTTTTCCGCAGCTTGTCGCAGGCCCAATTGAACGCTCTAAAAATCTGCTGCGGGAATTGGCCGCCCCGAAAAAGTTCAATTATGATTCTTTTATCGAAGGTACGCTGCTGATGCTGTGGGGCTATTTCCTGAAAATTGTCATTGCAGAAAGAATTGCTGCCTTTGTGGATAAGGTTTACGGGGACTATTACACCTACGATGGCGTATATCTAATCGTTGCAACAGCTCTTTTTGCTATACAGATTTACTGCGATTTTGCCGGATATTCCACCATCGCAATGGGCGCGGCTAAAATTCTTGGCGTTCAGCTTATGGAAAATTTTGATGCCCCTTACCTGGCTACTTCTGTGGCAGAGTTTTGGCGCCGGTGGCATATATCGCTGACATCGTGGTTCAAGGATTACCTGTACATCCCGATGGGTGGCAGCCGCAAGGGAAAAGCCCGCAAGTACCTGAACAAGATAATCGTGTTTTTGGTAAGTGGGCTTTGGCACGGGGCACAGTTTTCGTACATAGCGTGGGGCGGAATAAACGGTCTTTACCAGGTAGTAGGGGAAATGCTGCAGCCGGTACGCGATAAACTGGTAAACAGGCTGGGCCTGAACAGAAATTCGCTGGCGCATAAAATGGTCTGCATGGCAGGTACATTTTTGCTGGTGGATTTTTCCTGGATATTTTTTAGGGCTGACCGCTTTATGGATGCACTGCATATTATCAAATCCATCCTCAGTGTGCACAATATCTGGATACTGTTTGACGGTTCTCTCTTCAAATGCGGCCTGGACGAAGGCAACTTTCGCCTGATGCTTTTGTCGATCTTTATTTTGCTCCTGGCGGATCTGTGCAAGAAAAAGAGAATAGAGATCCGAAAAGTCATCATGCAGCAGGATCAATGGGCACGCTGCCTGATCCTTTCGTGTTCGGTCGTGCTGCTGCTGGTGTTCGGTAAATACGGTCCCGGTTACGATGCTGCAAAATTTATTTACTTCCAATTTTAAACGGGAAGGAACGAGTCGCTTGTGAAAAATCGTGTAAAAATAAAACGGATCATTGCATGGCTGATTACAGTCCCGCTGACAGTACTTGTGATCCAGGTATGCGGCCATGTAATGGATCCGGCGTATTCATCCGCCGGGTTTGATACGATCGAAGCCTTTCATAAAATAGAAGATAACACCCTTGATGTGATGATTTACGGTTCCAGCCGCGCCTGGAAAGGCTGCGATACGACGGTTATGGCGGATGAATATGGTTTGTCGGCCTACAATTATGGCTGCAACTGGCAGGCAATCAATACAACGGCCTTGTTTTTGCAGGATTCGCTGCTGACCCAGACCCCCAAAGTGGTTTGCATAGAAACAGGCCTGGTGGATGATATCGAAAAGAATACGGGTATGGATGGCCAAATCTACTATACAAAGGAAATGCCCCGCTCCAAAGCGAAAACGGAATACCTGAAACAATGCTTTGGTGTGAACCCTGAATATTGGTTGTCTTACTATGTACCACTGATCGTATTCCACAATAACTGGAATAAGATCACGTATGAAAGCTTTCACTCAACAGGGTATCAGTATTATTTGGATTCAAGAGGGTATGCGGCGGGGAGCAGCGTTAAAGATGTGAAGATCCCGGATTACCACACTTTCAAACAGACAGAACTGAGCGAGGACTCTCTACAGGCGCTGGATAAAATTGTGGCGGCCTGCAAAGAAAAGGGTGTGCAGATCATTTTTTACACGGCACCGATTGCGGAAGAATATGACCATATTGACGCCCTGAAAGCTTACGCAGAAAAGAACGGCTGCGTGTACCTGGATATCTTTGAGTATGCCGATGAGATCGGTATACGGGGCGACACTGATTTCCAGGACGAAACGCACCTGAATACATCGGGGGCGGCAAAGCTGGCACGTTTCCTGTCAGAATACATCATTGCGCATTACAATGTGCCCCATACGGTAAGCTAATAGAAGCCCCTTGACGGTGAAAACGCTGTCAAGGGGCTTTTGCTATTATTGTGCAACCGCCTGCCAGATAGGGGTGTCGCCGTAGGTGTAGACATTGACGGTGGCGGTTTGCTGTAGGGTGGCAGTGGGGGTGTAGTGCTCTTGCAGCCAGGTTTGCAGGTGCGGAGCAAACTCGGATTTGACGACCAGGTAAGTGTGGGGGCGGGTCAGCAGGCATTGCATGGGATTTTCAAGGTCAAGATCGGCCAGCAGGACTTGATAGAACGGCTGGCCGCTGGTGTTCCACTCGCCCCAGGCAAGGTTTTGCCGCACAAACGCTGTGCTGGGGAGTTTGCCCTCCATCATATAATGCTCGGTCATGTACAGGGCCATCGACATCGAGTCCCACAGGTAGACGGTATCCGGGTCGTTGGCAGGCAGCAGCGCAGTGTCGTCAGCAACGGTGGTACCGGCATGGATGGCCAGCTGTGTGACGTGGTAATTGTGGCGGTTCTTGATCAGCAGCAGGCACAGGCAGCAGGCGGAAAGCAAACAGGCGGCTTTCCAGAACCGAATGCGTACAGCGCGCGGCGCAGCGGCAGCGTCCAGAAACAGCGGCAGCAGCACGCTGAATTGCATCAAAAAGATCGAGACAAACAGCCGTTCCGGCAGGCGGCCGCTGTACAGGTAGTACAGGGTGATCAGCAGGCTGCCCAATACGGCCAGCAGGGATTCGAGTTTGACAAGCAGCGGCGAACCGGAAAGACAGACCGCCACCAGGAAAAACACCGTCAGGATGCAGAATACCCGCAGCTGAAGTGTGGAGAACGCAGCCACAAAGTCACGGCCCAGCGTGTCGAGCCCCTCGGTCAAAAGGCCTTTTTTGGCGATGACAGCCAGTTTTTGTAAAGTGGCTGTGTCAGCAATTGAAGTATCTATCAGGACGCTGGACGAAAGTGTCTCGTAGTCGTTTTCGTCCAGCCCCAGCGCTGTGACTTGGTCGGCGACCTCGGCCCAGGGGCGGCTTGGGTAATCTACAAAGGCACGGCGGGCATCGCTGTACGCCTTGCCTGCGGCATATTGTGCCGAAAACAGCGGCAGCAGCACTGAGAAGGCAACCAACAGCAGTGGTGGGATCAGGACGGGCAGCAACACTTTTTTGACCTTGGCAAGGGGCAGCGCATGACGCAAGGCCAGCACCATAAGATCCAGCAGAAGAAACGGCAGCATCAGGGCTGCCCCCTCGGGACGCCACAGGATGGCCAGACAGAGGAACCATGCGGCCCAGAACAAAGACCCGCGTGGCATAGCCCTGCGCAGGGCCAGCACCAGTGTGGTGACACCAGCCATAGCAAAAAAGGCGCAATGCACTGTATAATTGGCGTTGAATAGTGGAAACCGGAACAGCAGAATGCTGAACGAAACCAGGCAGAAGATCCGTTTGGGAGCGGACCCGATGCACCAGGCAATCACCATGCCGACCCACCAGGCCGTCAGTGCTACCAGAACGCGGCTGATCAGGGTGAACCAGTCGACCGAGGGTGCCAGCGGTGCCAGCCGCCCCAGCACGATAGCCAGCAGCGGATGAATGACCGGGCAGACGGCACCGCTGCCGTACAGCCCGTTGCAGGTCATGCTGACCAGGAAAGAATCAATGTCCAGATACAGCCGGTCGATCACGCCCGAAAAGATGCAGAAAAAGGCGGGCAGCAGCCCCTGCACGGCAGGCGGGATCGCAATACGGGAAACCTTGTTCAAAGCATGCAGCTCCTTTTGGCAAATCAATGTACCAACATTTTACATCCTGCGGGGAAAAAACACAACCCGACCGCACAAAATTGCTGCCCACAGCCCTTGCATAACGAAAAAACCTGTGCTATAATACCCACGAACGGCAAAGGTGCCGTCCGTTAGCATTGCTATCGGACGGTGCCTTTTTTCTTTTATCTGGCCGGATAGGAGTGTAGAAATATGGAAAAGATGCCACGTAATGTGGAAATTGATTACGGCAAATACGCGCCGGACATTCCGGTGGAAGAGCGGGAGGCCTACTACGGCCTGCCCAAGCACGTGCAGTTCTGCAAGGAATGCGTGATGAGTAACCAGAAGCCCAACTCCTGCTATGAGTTTGAGCATACCATCAAGTCCATCAAAAAAACGATGGTCATTCAGGAGGACGGCGTCTGCGATGCCTGCCACGCCTGCCATAACAAGGCCAACGGCCAGATCGACTGGGCGCTGCGCGAAAAAGAGCTGCGGGAGCTGTGCGACCAGTACCGCAAAAACGATGGCAGCTATGACTGCCTGGTGCCCGGCTCCGGCGGCAAGGACAGCTTTTACGCTGCCCATCTGCTGAAATACAAGTACGGCATGCACCCGCTTACCGTCACCTGGGCACCGCACATCTATACCCCCTGGGGATGGGACAACATGCAGGCCTGGATCCATGCCGGATTCGACAACTACCTGTGCACCCCCAACGGCATGACCCACCGCCTGCTGACCCGCCTGGCAACAGAGAATTTGTTCCACCCGTTCCAGCCGTTTATCCTCGGCCAGAAACAGCTGGCCCCCAAGATGGCCGCCAAGTTTGGCATCCCGCTGGTGTTCTACGGTGAGAACGAGGCCGAGTTCGGCAACCCCATTGCCGACAACAACTCGGCGCTGCGTGACGAGCATTTCTTCGCTGTCAACGACTACGACCACATCTACCTCGGCGGTGTCAGCCTGCGCCAGCTTGAGGAGGACTATAAGGTCGACAAGGCTGACCTGGCCATCTATCTGCCCAGCGAGACCTCGAACCTTGAGAAAAACCACATCCAGGTGCGGTATTTGGGCTATTATGAGAAGTGGCATCCGCAGGGCGCGTACTATTACAGCGTCGAGCACGGCGGTTTCCGCCCCGCGCCTGAACGCACCCAGGGCACCTACTCGAAGTACAACTCCATCGACGACAAGATCGACGACTTCTTCTATTACACCACCTATATCAAGTACGGCATCGGGCGTACCACCTACGACGCCGCGCAGGAGATCCGCAACGAGGAAATCACCCTCGACGAAGGCAAGGCGCTGTGCAAGAAGTTCGACGGCGAGTATCCCGACCGTTTTGAGAAAGAGATCTTCCAGTATCTGTCGCTGGATCGTCAGCATTTCCCTTGGGCCAGCCAGCTGTTTGAGCAGCCCAAGATGGATCGCGCGTACTTTATGCACCTGGCCGACCGTTTCCGCTCGCCCCATCTGTGGAAGTGGGAGGACAACATGTGGAAGCTGCGCTACACCCCGTACGATGGCGACAGCGAGGTATTGTGGGGCGACCCGAGAGGTACGCACCATGAGATGTAAGCCGGAACGTGGCATAACAACATAACTGTAGCGGCCAAGGGAGTAATTCTATGGGTAAGAAAATCCGCCTGATCGCCCGATTGGATGTCAAGGACACCAACCTGGTCAAAGGCATCCAGCTGGAAGGGCTGCGCAAACTGGGCGACCCGAACCAGTTCGCCAAAGAATATTACGAGCAGGGCATTGATGAACTGCTTTACATCGACATTGTAGCAAGTCTGTACAATCGCAACAATCTGAGCGATATCGTGCGCAAAACCGTCGATGATGTGTACATCCCGGTCTGCGTGGGCGGCGGCCTGCGCAGCGTCGAGGATGTGCGCCACATCCTGGCGATGGGCGCGGACAAGGTTGCCATCAACACGGCGGCCATCAAGCGGCCCGAGCTTATTACCGAGGTGGCCGAGGCGTTCGGCAGCCAGTGCATGGTGCTGTCCATCCAGGCCAAGCGCAGCCGCACCTGGCCCGGCAAGTGGGAAGCCTACTATGACAATGGCCGTGCGCACTCCGGCTATGATGTGGTAGAGTGGGCCAAGCGCGGCGAAGCGTTGGGCGCAGGCGAAATTTTGCTGATGAGTGTGGACAACGAGGGCTTGCAGCGCGGCATGGACCTGGAGTTGATCGAGGCCGTGACCAAGGCTGTCAGCGTACCGGTGATCTGCGGCGGCGGTGTGGGATGCGGTGATGACATCGTGGACGGTGCCAACGCCGGGGCGGACGCCGTGGCCTGCGCGGCGGTGCTGCACTACAAAAAAGAAACGGTCGCGGAGCTGAAAGACGACATCCGCGCCGGTGGGGTGGAGGTGCGCCGCGTATGAAAAAGGTAACGATCATCGACTACGGCCTGTCCAACCTGTTGAGCGTGCAGCACGCGTTTGCGCATTTTGGCGCGGAAACACTGGTAACGGGCCGCGCCGAGGATGTGCTGGCCGCTGACGCGCTGGTACTGCCCGGCGTGGGTGCATTCAAAGACGGCATGGCCGGGCTGGAAAAGCTGGGCCTGATCGAGCCGATCTGCCAGAAAGCCACGGCCGGTACGCCGCTGCTGGGCATCTGCCTGGGAATGCAGATGCTGTTCGACGAGTCCGAGGAATTTGGACTGCACAAGGGTCTGGGGCTGATTCCGGGCCGGGTGGTGAAGATCCCGGCGGTCGATGCGCAGGGCAATCCCCAGCGTGTGCCGCACATCAGCTGGAACCCGCTGTACCCGGCGGGCGGACGCGCGGATTTTGGCGGCACGGTGCTGGCCGGGGTCAAACCCGGCGAGGAGTGTTATTTTATCCACAGTTACGAGGCCAAGCCCGCAGAGGATACGGATCGTTTGGCTGAAACCGTGTATGGCGGCCGCAATGTTTGCGCGGCGGCGGCGCACGGCGCTGTGGTGGGGTGCCAATTCCACCCGGAGAAATCCGGCGAAGTGGGGCTTAGGATTATTGAGCAGTATCTTGCCTTGATTTGAATTTTATATTGCGCGCGTTGTGCGCGCGCTTGCGGGAGTCACCACCATGCGGTGACTCCCTTTTTATTTGGGGGCTCCCCTTGAGGGGTAGTGTAGGGGCGAACACGGTTCGCCCTTGTGTTTCTTTTGTATTGCCATCCCCCAATAACTTGCCATGATTACAACCTTTCGCACACCCCCCTAAACCGCTGCGGTTCAGTTGCTTTTTCGCCCATGATACGGTATAATATATTCTGTATCAATATGTAAAAGGGGAGTTGCACGTGTACAGGGACTTGCTGGTGGGGTCTACGGGGTTCGTGGGGGGCAACCTGCGGGCCGGGCATGAATTTTCGGCGGTGTGCCACAGCAGTGATATCGCCGCCCGGTACGGCACCGCGCCGGACCTTTGCGTGTACGCGGGCGTGCCTGCTGCCATGTTTTTGGCCAATGCCGACCCCGAGGCCGACCTTGCCGTCATGCGCGCTGCGCGGGAAAACCTGCGCCAAATCGCGCCAAAATCGCTGGTGCTCATCTCCAGCATTGCCGTGTTTGCTGATAGCCGCGGCCGGTGCGAGGATGACGCTCCCGGCACCGATGGCCTGCCCGCCTACGGCCGGAACCGCCTGCAACTTGAACACTGGGTGCGCGAGGATTTCCCCGATGCACTCATCGTGCGTTTGCCTGCTTTGTACGGCGTGGGGTTGAAGAAAAACTTCCTGTTTGACCTGCACACCATCACCCCGGCAATGCTGAAACCGGAAAAATATAACGAACTGGCGGAAAAATCGGGCCTTGTCAAAACCGGCTACACCCTAGCCGACAACGGCTTTTATAAGCTGAACGGAACCGCCGACAAGGCCGCACTGAAGGCTTTTTTTGCGGGAAACGACTTCAACGCCCTGGCGTTCACCGATTCCCGCAGCCGTTACCAGTTCTACAACCTGAGCCGCTTGTGGCAGGATATCGAGGCCGCCCGCGCCGCCGGGCTGACGATGCTGCACCTGTGTACCCCGCCCATCTCTGCCGCCGAGGTCTACACTGCCGTGACCGGCAAGACCGACTGGGTCAACGAGCTGCCTAAGCCGCCGTTTGACTACGACCTGCACAGCCGCTATGCGGCCATTTTGGGCGGCAGCGGCCATTACCTGTGTACCAAACAACAAGAACTTGACGATATCACGCACTTTCTGCGTGACTGGAGGGACTGAGGATGGCAAGCTATCAACTGGCAATTTCCAATATTGCCTGGCATAAAGAGGACGACGAGGCGGTCTACACCGCCATGCAGCAGGCCGGTTTTACCGGGCTGGAGATCGCCCCGACGCGTATTTTCCCCGAGATGCCGTACGAAAACCTGACCAGCGCATTGCTGTTCGGCGGGTATCTCAAAAATCAGTGGGGCTTTTCGGTGCCCAGCATGCAAAGCATCTGGTATGGCCAGACCGGCAACATTTTTAACCCCGCCGACGCCGAGCGCCTGCTCGACTACACCGCCGAAGCGTTCCAGTTTGCGCACAGCCTGAACTGCCCGTCGCTGGTGTTCGGCTGCCCCAAAAACCGCATGCGTGCTTTGGGCGACAGCGATGCCGCTGCCGAAGCGTTCTTCATGCAGGCGGGCAACCTGGCCGCGCGGTATGGCGTACGCCTGGCCATCGAGGCCAATCCCCCGATGTACACCAACTACTTAAACGGCACTGCCGATGCGTTCAGCCTGGTCAAGCGGCTGGATAACCCCGGCCTGGCCGTCAATCTGGATCTGTCTACCATGCTGGCCCAGGGCGAAAAATTGCAGAATTTTGTGGATGACCTAAAATATGTCAGCCACGTGCATATCAGCGAGCCGGGCCTGGCGCCGATCCAGAAGCGCCCCGAGCATAAGGAGCTGGCCCTGCTGCTGGGCGCGGTGGGCTACCGCGGCTTTGTCTCGGTCGAGATGGCGCGCACCGACCTGGATACAGTAAAACGTACGCTGGACTATGTGGCGGAGGTGTTCCAATGATCGAATATGAACGCAAGGCATTGCAGGGCGTGCCGGATTACCGCGCCGCCGAGCTGTTGCCCAAGCGCAGTGATTACTGCCTGTTGATCCCCGTTATCAACGAGGGAGCGCGTATTTTGACCGAGCTGGGCCGCGCCCAGACCGCCGGGGTGGATACCCTGTGCGATATCGTCATCTGCGACGGCGGCTCGACCGACGGCAGCATGAAGCTGGACACCCTGCAGCTGTACGGCGTCAATACCCTGCTGACCAAGACCGGCCCCGGCAAGCAGGGCGCACAGCTGCGCATGGGCATCTATTTTGCGCTGAACCGCGGCTACAAGGGCGTGCTGACCATCGATGGCAACAACAAAGATTCCATCGAAGATGTGCATAAATTTATCGAGAAATTGCAGGCCGGCTACGATCTTGTGCAGGGCAGCCGGTTCATCCGCGGCGGGCACGCCGTCAACACCCCGCCGGTGCGCTATGCCGCCGTGCGGCTCGTGCATGCGCCGCTCATCAGCCTGGGCGCGCACCAGTGGTTCACCGACACCACCAACGCCTACCGCGCCTACAGCCGCGAATACCTGACCCACCCCGAGGTGCGCCCCCTGCGCGATGTGTTTATGGGCTACGAGCTGCTGGCGTATCTGAGCATCCGCGCCACGCAGCTGGGGATGAAGGCCTGCGAGGTCCCCGTGACCCGCGCCTACCCCGCCACCGGCAAGACCCCTACCAAGATCACCGGCCTCAAAGGCAACAGCGATCTGATGCAGGTGCTGCTGAAAGCATTGGCAGGGAAGTATAATCCGTAAAATAAAAACGGCAGAACGAAGGAAAATTTCCATGACCTACGATAAAATCATCCTTGGCGCGGGGCTGTATGGGCTGTATGCGGCGCAGAAGTGCGGCGCGGCGGGGCAGCGGGTGCTGGTGCTGGAGCGTGACCCTGCGCCCTTTATGCGGGCTACCTACATCAACCAGGCGCGCGTGCATATGGGCTACCACTACCCGCGCAGCTATTCCACGGCCATTAAGTCTGCCCATTATTTTGAGCGGTTCTGCCGGGATTACGGCTTTTGCCTGCATACGGAGTTTGACCAGGTCTACGCCACCAGCGCGCATTTTTCCTGGACGAATGCGGCCGAGTTCCGGCAGTTCTGCCGCGCGGCGGGCATCCGCTGCGACGATGTGCCGCCCGAGCGTTACTTCAACCATGGCCTGTGCGACGGCGCGTTTTTGACGACCGAGTACACCTACGATGCCCAGGTGCTGAAGCGCTGGTTTTTGGAGCAGCTTGCCAAACTGCCCAATGTCGAGGTGGCCTACAGCCACAAGCCGGACCGCATTGAGAAAGCGGGCAGTGCCTGGCGCGTGACGGCGGGGGACATCACCGCCGAAGCGCCCTACCTGCTCAATGCGACCTATGCGGGCGTGAACGATGTACACGCGATGCTGGGCCTGCCGCCCTTTGGCATTAAGTACGAAAAATGCGAAATCATTTTGTGCACTGTGGACGAAAGCCTGAAAAACACCGGCATCACGGTCATGGACGGGCCGTTTTTCAGCCTGATGCCCTTTGGCCAGACCGGCCTGCACAGCCTGACCAGCGTGACCTTTACCCCGCACGAGACAAGCTATGACAGCGTGGCGACCTTCCCCTGCCAGCAGGCGTGCGGCGGGGTGTGCAAGCCGGGCGATCTGTACAATTGCAACGAGTGCCCGGCCAAGCCCGCCAGTGCCTGGCCCTACATGAGCCAGCTGGCCCGCAAATATTTAAAGGAAGAGTACGGCTTTGCCTATCACAGCAGCCTTTTCAGCATGAAGCCGATCCTGAAGGCCAGCGAGGTGGACGACTCCCGCCCCACGGTGGTGCGCGTGATGAACGATGAGCCGAAGCTGGTCAGCGTGCTGTCCGGCAAGATCAACACAGTCTATGATTTGGACGAGGTGCTCGAACTGTGAGTAGTGTAAATAACAAGGAAAAAAACTTTATCTCCGCCGTGGTCTACCTGCACAACGACGGTGCCCGCGCGGTGGAATTCTGCCGCGCGGTGGCGGCGGAGCTGGACGCCCACTTTGCCCAGTATGAGCTGGTGGTGGTCGATGATGCCTGCACCGACGACACGGTCGCGCAGCTGCGCGCCTGGGGCAAAGACCAGGCCGCCCCGTTGACCATTTTGCACATGAGCCTGTACCACGGGCTGGAAAATGCGATGAACGCCGGGCTCGATGCCACCATCGGCGACTATGTGTACGAGTTTGACTCGACCGAGCTGTGCTACCCGGCGCCGATGATCTTTGACGCCTACCGCACGGCGCTGCAAGGTAGCGATATTGTTTCGGTCTGCCCCAAGGCGACCCGCAGCGGGCTGTTTTACCGCATTTTCAATGCCAATTCGCACAGCAATTACCAGCTGCGCACCGATGCGTTCCGCCTGGTGACGCGGCGGGCCATCAACCGCGTACATGCCAGCAGTGCGCACCTGCCCTACCGCAAGGCGGCCTATGCGGCCTGCGGGTTGAAAATGACCGACCTGGAATTTGACGGTAAAGTCGGTGCGGGGGCACCGCATCGCTTTAACCTGGCAATCGACAGCCTGGCGCTGTACACCGACGCCGGGTTCAAGGCCAGCGTGGGCATTACGCTGTGTATGCTGGTGCTGGCCCTGGCCGAGCTGGTGTACACGCTGGTCATTTTTGCCACGGGCCACCCGGTGGCTGGCTGGACGACCACGATGTTTGTGATCACCGTCGGCTTTGCCGGGCTGTTCGCCGTGCTGGCCATCGTGGTCAAGTATCTTTCGCTGCTGCTGGAATTGACGTTCAAACAGCAAAAATACCTTGTGGAAAGCATCGAAAAGCTGCAAAAGTAAGTGGGAGCATCTATGCAGGCAGTGCAGAAAAAACAAAAAACCTGGGTCCTGCTGCTGTTGGGGGCCGTGTTGGGGCTGGCGGCATTTTTGTGCCTGTACGGCACCGCGCCGCTGAACCCCACCAACGACACCTGGATCTGGTACGGCTACGATGAGACCGACATCCACCAGCATTATGCAGGGTGGCTGGGCTTTCGCAACAGCAGCTGGCAGTTCCCCTTGGCGCAGGCCGACGCACTGGCCTACCCGGCGGGCGCGGGCGTGAACATCTCGTTTACCGACTCGCTGCCCTGGGTATCAGTGCTGTTTAAGCTGCTGGCCCCGGTGCTGCCCGCGCAGTTCCAGTGGTTTGGCTTGTACGAGCTGGCCTGCTTTGTGCTGCAAGGCATGGCGGCGGCGCTGGTGCTGGGGCTGTTCCTGTACGAGCTGCTGCCGCTGGCAGCGGGCACGGCACTGTTTGCGTTTTCGCCCATCATGATCGAGCGGGCGTTCCGCCATGTGGCACTTTCTTCGCATTACATCGTTTTATTTGCACTGTACGCCTACCTGCGCGGCAGGCGGGAGCAACGCTGCTTTATGCCGGTGTTCTGGCTGCTGGCGGCGCTGGGCGTGGGCATTACACCGTACTTTTTGCCGATGGTGGCGATCTTTGCGCTGCTGCTGGCGGTGGAAAACGCCCTGCACACCCGCAGACTGCCAGCCCCCTGCGGGCTGTTTTTCGGCACCTGTGCGGCCGGGTACGCGGCGGGCGTGGTGCTAGGGTCGCTCAACAACGGCTACTCGGCCAGCCGGGAAAATTACGGCGTCTTTTCGTTCAATTTGAACGCGCTGTTCAACCCGAGCTCCAAGGGCGGATATACCTGGTCCCGCATTTTGCCTGCGCGGCCGCAGCTGTATGGGCAGTATGACGGGTTCAACTACCTGGGCTTTGGCATGCTGGCGCTGCTGGTCGCGCTGTGCGCGGCGGCGGTGATACTGGCTGTGCGCAGCAAAGCGGACCGCGCTGCGCTGGCCGGGCTGCTGCGCCGCAACGCCGTGTTGATTTTGGGCATGGCATTCATGACGCTGTTTGCCATAACCAACGTCGTCTGCTTTGACGATGTGGAATTGCTGAATCTCCCGCTGCCCGATGGGGTACTGAAGCTCTGCGGCATCTTCCGCGCCAGCGGGCGGATGTTCTACCCCGTGTATTATGTGCTGATGACGGCCTGCATCGTGGGGCTGGCACGGCTTTTGCACCGCACAGGCAAGGCGCGGCTTTACCCGGCGGCGCTGGTGCTGGCGGCGGCAGTGCAGCTGCTTGATATAAGCGAGATGATCGCCGAAAAGCACACAGCGATGGCCGAAACTGCCGCCAAACCGCGCCCCTATCCGCAGGAGCTGGCCGACTGCCGCGACAACTACGGTGTGCTGATGCTGGCGGATGATATCATCCACGCGCGCAATGTTATCTGCGCGGCGTGGCACCCCGGCATGGTCACGAACGGCTACGACGTCAACACCTACACCGGCGCGTGGAACGTGACCATTGACTGGACGGCCCAGACCAGCGCCGCCGTGGACAGCGGTACGCTGGACCCGGGCACCCTGTACGTGACCGGCGACGCCGACCGCTTTGCCAACTGGCAGGCGCTGTACGGCGGCAGTGCCGATTATATCACCTGGGATATCGCGGCCACCGGCATTTATGACCGGCGCGACCAATACTACTTTATGGCACCAAAACAATAACGGTGCATCGAGGTAAAAACCATGAAACACCCCCGCCTGCAACTGAATAAGCGCGCTTTCTGGTGCGGCGTGGCCGTGCTGGCGGTGCTGCGCTGCGGCCTGACCGGCGTCCAGCAGGCCTACACCTGGGTAGGCGGCGCGCCGCTGGACGACGAGCTGATGTTCCGCGCGGCGCAGGCCATCACGGCGGGGGAGTGGCTTGGCGCGTATGATTATCTGACGCTTTCCAAGGCGATGTTTTTCCCGGTGTGGCTGGCGCTGCTGCACGCGCTGCATCTGCCGTATCTGGTCAGCGGGGCGGCGCTGTGGTGTGCGGCTTCGCTGCTGGCGGCGTTTGCATTTGCGCCGCTGTGGCGCAACGCCGCGCCGGGCCGCGGCCGCGTGCTGACACTGGGGCTGTTTGCGGCGCTGGCGTTTTTGCCGTCCAGCTGGGCGGCGTACACGCTGCGCGTTTACCGCGATAATATCTTCCCGGCGCTGTGCCTACTTTTTTTTGCAGGCATGGCGGGTATGGCGCTGCGGGCCGTGTTTTATAAAGCCCAACAAAAGCCGCTGTGGCCCTGGCTGCTGGCGGCAGGTGTGGGGCTGGCCTGCGCGTATTTGGACCGCGAGGATGCCGGATTGTTCCTGCTGCCGTTCGGCGGCGCGGCAACGGTCATTGTGCTGGCAGTGCTGGCAAAAAAGCGCCGCTGGCTGTGCTGTGCGGCGCAGGCTATCCCGTACGCCGTGCTGGCGGCGGGGGTGCTGACCTTCTGCGGGCTGAACTACAGCCACTATGGCGTGTTCGCGCTCTCCGATTTCTCCGAGGGTTCGTTTGCCGCCGCCATGGGCGCGATGATGCGGGTAGATACCGACACCCACGCGCCGTTTTTGTCGGTGCCTGCCGATGCGCGCGCCAAAATTTACGAAGCCGTGCCCGAGCTGGAACCACTGGCCTACTGGCTGGAAGAGGACGCCCAGATGCAGAACGACTTCCGCGACCCGGGCCTGAACGACTACCGCGCGGGCAGCTTTTACTGGGCCATCCGCCGTGCCGCGCAGTTTGAGGGCGTTTATGACAGCGCCCAGACCGCCGACGCCTACTGGCAGAATGTGGCGGACAAGATCAACGCCGCCTGCGATGCGGGCACCCTGCCCAGCCGCACCGGCAAGCGTGTGGCGACCAGCCAGCCCATCAAGGCCGAGTATGTGGGTGCGACCCTGTCTGAGACCTGGAACGGCTTCTGGCATGTGCTGGGTCTGCGCGCCTGCGAGCCGTACGAGAGCTTGCGCTCCATCGGCACGGAGGATGACATCGCCGCGTGGTCCGGCTACCTGCACTGCGGCTTCAACAATGCTGCTGTGGCGGGCGAGGACACGCCCTACTACAGCCCCTGCCAAAAGGCTGTGTTTGCGGTGATGCAGGCATGGACAGCCGTGTACAGTGTGGTGCTGACAGTCTGCGTGCTGTGTGCGGTGCTGCTCCAGCTGATAGAACTTTTGCCGTGGATACGCAAAAAATGTGCGGCGGAAACGGTGGTGCCGTGGCTGCTGCTGTTCGGCATCTTCGGCATTGCACTGCTGCGCTGCGCGATGATCGCGTTTGTCGAGGTGTCGAGCTTCGGCATCGGCACCAGCACAATGTACCTGGCTACTGTGCATCCGCTGCTGGTGGTGTACGCATTTACTGGACTGTATTTGTATGGAAAAGCCATAAAGCGGATAAAGAGAAAGGATAACGCATGACGGATCTATTGGTCATCGGCGGCGGCGCTGCGGGCCTGATGGCGGCGGGCGCGGCCTGCGCCAAAGGGCTGACGGTGACGGTGCTGGAACACAACCCCAAAGGCCCGGGCCAAAAGCTGCTGATCACCGGCAAGGGCCGCTGCAACGTCACCAGCGACAGCGATGTGCGCGAGTTTTTGCCGTATGTGCGGCATAACGGGCGGTTTTTGTACTCAAGCCTGTACGCGTTCCCGCCCGCAGCGGCCATGCAGCTGTTTGAGGAGCTGGGCGTGCCGCTGAAAACCGAGCGCGGGCGGCGGGTGTTCCCCCAAAGCGACCGCGCCGCCGACGTGCTGGCAGCCCTGCGGGACTATGCACGGGATGCTGATTTTGTGCGCGGCAGCGCTAAAAAGCTGCTGCTGGAGGATGGCGTCTGCAAGGGGGCTGTCACCGACCGGGGCGAAACGCTGCGGGCGGAAAACACCCTTATCGCCACGGGCGGCATCAGCTACCCGGCCACCGGCAGCGATGGCAGCGGCTACAAGCTGGCGCGCCAGGCGGGGCATACCATCGTGCCGCCGCAGCCCAGCTTGTGCAGCCTCATCAGCCCGGACCCGGCCTGCCGCCGCATGATGGGCTTGGCCCTGCGCAATGTGCGCTTGACCCTGCTGTGCGATGGCAAGGAGCTGTTCACCGAGCAGGGCGAAGCACTGTTCACCCACTTTGGTTTGTCCGGCCCGCTGGTGCTCTCTGCCAGCACTTATATTGAAGATATTGCGAAACACCGTTATATCTGTGAGCTTGACCTGAAGCCCGCGCTAGACGAAAAGACGCTGTACGACCGCCTGACCCGCGATTTTGCCGAGCAGGGCGCCCACAGCGCCCAGAGCGCGCTGGCCAAGCTGCTGCCCAACTCGATGCGGCCGGTGGCGGTGGAAAAATGGGGCGTCGATCCTGCGACCCGCGCCGCGCAGATCACGAAGGAGCAAAAGCTCGCGCTTGTGCAGCTGTGCAAGCATTGGCAGGTGCCCGTTACGGCGCTGGGCGACAAGGAACATGCTGTTGTCACCGCAGGCGGCGTGGATGTGAAAGAGGTCGACCCCAAAACGATGGCAAGCAAGCTGTGCGGGGGGCTGTACTTCGCGGGCGAGGTGCTGGATGTGGACGCCCGCACCGGCGGGTACAATTTGCAGATCGCCTGGTCCACCGCGCAGGCCGCGGTGCGGGCGTTGTAAAGGTAACATCGGATTTTCGTGGGCGTAGGGGCGGATCCTATATTGCCCGGGATATACGCGTGTTTGCCGGGGCGTCGAGGACGCCGCCCCCTACAAGCGTGGTAATTTGCGGCTGTGTGAAACTGCAGGGGCGCACACTGTGCGCCCCTACATCCAATCCGCCAAAGAGGTATTATAATTTATAAAAAGGTGATAGAAATGATCTCTGTAGCAATCGACGGCCCCTCCGGGGCGGGAAAGTCCAGCCTGGCAAAACGGCTGGCGAAGGATCTCGGCTATGTCTATGTGGATACCGGCGCCATGTACCGCTCTATCGGGCTGTACGCGGTGCGCGCCGGGGTCGACCCCAAGGATGAAACAGCCGTGGCGGCGTTGCTGCCCAAAATCCAGCTGGCCATCCGCCTGGTGGACGGCGCACAGCACATCTACCTGAACGGCGAGGACGTCAGCAACGCCATCCGCGCCGAGAATATCGGTATGGCGGCCTCCGCTGTGTCGGCCCATCCGCCGGTGCGCGCCTTTTTGCTCGACACCCAGCGCGGGCTGGCCGCCGACCAGAACATCCTGATGGATGGCCGCGATATCGGCACCGTGGTGCTGCCCAACGCGACCGTGAAGATCTTCCTGACCGCCAGCGCCGAGGCCCGCGCCGAGCGCCGCCGCAAGGAGCTGGAAGAAAAAGGACAGCCTGCCGACTTTGCTACCGTGCTGGCCGATATCCAGCAGCGCGACTACCAGGACACCCACCGCGCCATCGCCCCGCTGAAGCAGGCCGACGATGCCATCCTGGTGGACACCAGCGACATCGGCTTTGACGAAAGCTTCGAGCTGCTCAAGCGCACGATTCTTGCACATATTTAAGGGGGACGCGCTATGCTGTTGTATTGGATCCTGCTGCCCATCGTCTGGGTGCTGGCGCACATCGTGTTCCGCATCCAGGTCATCGGCCGCGAAAACCTGAAAGCCGTCCGGGATGGCCGCGCCTACGTCATCGCGCCCAATCACATCGCCAACCTGGACCCTGTGCTCATCGCCATTACGGTGTTTGACTGGAAGCGGCTGCGTATTCTGGCGAAAGAAGAACTGTTCAAAAATCCGCTGGCCGGGTGGTTCCTGCGCTGCATGGGGGCGATTTCTATCGAGCGCGGCAAGGGCGATACCGTCACGCTGGAAAAAATCACGAACGAGTGCAAAAACGGCACCGGTGTTATGATTTTCCCCGAGGGAACCCGAACCAAGACCGGCAAGCTCGGCATGATCAAGAGCGGCGCGTTCGTCATCGCCGCCGCAGCCGGGGCCGATATGCTGCCGGTGCGCATCATCTACGGCACCAAGGATGGGCGGCTGCATCTCTTCTGCAAGGTGCGCATCGTCTTTGGCGAGGCCATCCCCGCCGCCGACTTGCAGATCAAGGACCCCAGCCATAAAATTGCCGAGTTGCGCCGCATGAAGAACCGCCTGAAGGACGAGCTGGAAGCCCTGCTGAAAGCCAACGCCTTTGACGTGCAGCAGGCCGAAACCGCCGCGGCCCCCGCCGCCGAAAAGCCCGCCGAAGCCAAGCCGACGGCCACGGCCCAGCCTGCCGAGATGCCATCTCTGCCCGAAGCCGCCGACGCCGGGCCCCAGGACGCGTGACGCAAAAAACGAGGTACTTACGATGAATATTATCCGTGCCAAAACAGCCGGGTTCTGCTTCGGCGTGGACCGCGCGGTCAAGCTGACCTACGATCTGCTGGCCGACGGCCACAAGGTGGCGACCCTTGGCCCGCTGATCCACAACCCGCAGGTGGTCGAGGATCTGGAAGCTAAAGGCGCACTGACCTGCCCCGATGTAGCCAGCGTGCCCGACGGGTACGAGGTCATCATCCGCAGCCATGGCGTGCCGCAGACTGTCTACGACGAAATAAACACACGCCGCCTGGCGTATCATGATGCCACTTGCCCGTTTGTTGCAAAAATCCATAAAATTGCCATGAAGGCAGACGAAAATCATACACTTTTGTTGGTGGCTGGCGATGCGGCCCACCCGGAAGTACAGGGGATTGTCGGCCATACAAAGGGAAAAGTAAAGGTCTTTGCCAACTTAGAAGAACTGGAGAAAATGCTCCCGGAACTTTTGCAACAAGAATCCATCTATGTGGTGGCGCAGACGACTTTCCGCGTGGAAAGTTGGGAAAAATGCAAAGCTTTTTTATGCAACGTGGGCGAGGCAACAGGAAGCGGAAGACCTCAGCCAAAAATGCGATCATATGGTCGTCATTGGTGGTCATCATTCTTCCAATACCCAAAAGCTTTTACAGGTCGCTGCACGGCATGCTGTAGCCATCAACGTCGAGACTGCTGATGAACTCGACCCAGCATGGCTGAAAGGTGCTGTGACAGTGGGTGTAACGGCCGGGGCTTCAACGCCTTCGTCTATAATTGAGGAGGTACTTAACAGTATGAGTGAAGAAATCCGTGACGACATGAGCTTTGAGGAGATGCTCGCTGCATCCGAAGCAAAGCCCCTGTACGCAGGTAAAATCGTAAAAGCCAAGGTCATCAGCGTTTCCCCGACGGAATGTGTCGTCGGTATTGATGGTTCCAAGCACACCGGTGTTGTCACCCTGCGCGAGATGAGCCATGACCCCAACGCTAAGATGGAAGACCTTGTTAAAGTGGACGACGATCTGGATCTGGTGGTTGTCAAGACCAACGACCAGGAAGGCGTCGATACCCTTTCCCGCGTCCGTTTCGAGGCCCAGAAGGGCATGAAGGACGTTTCCGAGGCTGCTGAGAACGGCACCGTTATGGAAGGTGACGTTATGGAAGCTAACAAAGGCGGCGTTGTTGTCAACGTCAAGGGCGTTCGCGTCTTTGTCCCCCGCTCTCAGGCCACCATGCGCCGCGACGAGGATTACACCAAGCTGGTTGGCCAGCACGTTCAGCTGGTCATCACCGAGTGCGCCGGCCGCAAGATCGTTGGCTCCATCAACAAGGTCACTGCCGAGGCCAACAAGGCCAAGCGTGAGGAATTCTGGGCTAACGTCGAGGTTGGCAAGCAGTACAAGGGCGTTGTCAAGAGCCTGACCTCTTACGGCGCTTTCGTGGATGTCGGCGGCGTTGACGGCCTGTGCCACATCAGCGAGCTGAGCTGGTCCAACATCAAGCATCCCTCTGAGGTTGTCAGCGTTGGCGACGAGATCGAAGTCTACGTCAAGAGCTACGATCCCGAGAACCAGAAGGTTTCCCTGGGCTACAAGAAGGAAGAGGACAACCCCTGGGTCAAGCTGGAGAATGAGGTTCCTGTTGGCACCGAGTTCACCGCTCCCGTCGTTTCCATCACCAAGTTTGGTGCTTTCGTCCGCATCATGCCCGGTATCGACGGCCTGGTTCACATCAGCGAGATCAGCAATGAGCGCGTGAACAAGGTTTCTGACGTGCTGAAGGTTGGCGACGAGGTCCGCGTTAAGCTGACTGCTGTCGACTTCGACCGCAAGCGTATCAGCCTGTCCATGAAGGCTTGCCTCGACGAAGCCGAGGATGCTGAATAATCTGTAAGCAACCGTTAAGGGGCCTGCCTGTTGTAACAGGCAGGCCCCTTTTTAGTATCACGGTATCGGGCGCTGGAATGCCGCATTTTTATAGGGGCGGATGCTTGCATCGACCCCTGCAGAATGTTGGCAATTTGGCGTGAAATGGGTACATTATGCAAAAAATCAAAGAACTGATCAAAAAATATTACGAGGGCCTGGCCTATCTGTTTTTTGGCGGGCTGGCAACACTGCTCAATCTGGTGGTGTTTGCCGTGTTCCAGGCAGCGCTGGGGACAGACTTTGCCACGGGCATCGGCAATATCCTGGACAACGTCATCTGCATCCTCTTTGCCTACTGGACAAACCGCACCTTTGTGTTTAAAAGCCAGAACACCGGCAAGGCAGCCTGGGCGGAGTTCGGGCAGTTTGTGTCCTGCCGTATTGCTACCATGGTCATGGATCAGGTCATCATCTGGGCGGGCGTCAGCCTGCTGGGGCCGCACGTCGGCTTTGCTGTGGCCAACGCCAAGCTGTGGGCGATGGGCGTCAAGCTGTTCAGCCAGGTGATCGTGATTTTGTCCAACTATGTTTTCAGCAAGGTGCTGATCTTTAAGAAAAAGTAAAATTTACACCCGAAGGAGCAGACTATGCTTGTTTTCAAGGTGGCAAAATTTGCGCTGCATCATCCGTTATTGGCCCACGAGGCAAAACGGCTGGTACATAAAAAATTACGTCCCAAAAAGGAGGCATCCCCTATGAAACAGAAAGTGCGCGGCCATGCGTTCCGCCTGGTTGGTTTGATCCTTGGCATCATTGGTGCTACTGTCAGCATCACGTCCATCGTCTTTGCAGCGCTGGGCCTGCATCAAGCCCGCCTGTGCAAACATTGCAATAAGGGGGAAAATTTCCGTTGAAGTACACGAAAGAAGAAATGCTCAGCAAGGTCGACCATACCCTGCTGAAGCCCGAGGCTACCTGGCCCCAGATCCAGACCCTGTGCGATGAGGCCATCGCCAACCATTGCGCATCCGTCTGCATCAACACCTGCTACGTTGCCAAGGCAGTTGAGTACATGGCGGGCCGCGTGCCGGTCTGCTGCGTGGTCGGCTTCCCTCTGGGGGCCATGGACACCAAGAGCAAGGCGTTTGAGGCCAAGACCGCTGTGGAAAACGGCGCGTCCGAGGTCGATATGGTTATCAATATCGGCTGGCTGAAGAACAAGCAGTACGACGATGTGCGCAGCGACATTGCCGCCGTCAAGGCTGCTGTCGGCGACAAGGTGCTCAAGGTCATCATCGAGACCTGCCTGCTGACCGAGGAAGAGAAGATCAAGATGTGCGACATCGTGCCCGAAGCCGGAGCTGATTTCATCAAGACGTCCACCGGCTTCTCCACCGGCGGCGCAACGTTCCATGACATTGAGCTGTTTGCCGAGCATGTCAAGGGCCGCTGCAAGATCAAGGCTGCCGGCGGCATCTCCACCGTTGAGGATATCGAGAAGTTCCTTGACCTTGGCGCTGACCGCCTGGGCACCTCCCGTGCCGTCAAACTGCTGACCTCCGGCGAGGCTGGCAGCGGGTACTGATTTTACGGGAGCTTTGTTCCTTTCTTGAAAGAAAGGAACCGAAAGAACTTTTAATAATAGAAAACACCCTCTGCTGGCTTGAATAGTCGGCAGGGGGTGTTTTTTGGAAGATTCCTAGGGGCGAGCCCCTAGGCCGTGCCCCGCGTCTCGGAAGCAGCGGGACTTTTCTGGTACTCTTTTGGTCACAAAAGAGTACGCCTATCGGGTAGAAGCCCACTATAAAAGGGTGTCACCGCAAGGTGGTGACACCCGGCACGCCGCGAATAAACATCCCATGCCCAAGCATACAGTTCCCTTAAAGGGGGAATTAACATGCAGGCATCACCGATGGTACTTACCACCTTGGCAGGTCTGTCCACCGCATTGGGCGGCCTGCTGGCCGTAGCGGCAAAGCCAACCAAAACGACCCTATCCGTCAGTGCCGGTTTCGCGGGCGGCGTCATGCTCACCGCATCGCTGGCGGACCTGCTGCCCGAAGCATTGCGCTTTTACAGCAGCTACCTGCCGCCGTTGACCAGCGGCGCAGCCATCATAATGCTGTTGGCCCTCGGTATGTTTACCGCCGGACTGCTGGGCCGCCTGCTGCCCGAGGAAACCGAGCTGGCGCAAAAATACGGCCAAAACACTGCCCGCACCCGGGCCATGCGCACGGCCCTCATCACCGGTGCGGCACTGCTGCTGCACAATTTCCCCGAGGGGGTGCTGACCCTCTTCGCCGGTACGGCAGACCCGGCCCTGGGGCTGCGCACGGCGCTGGCCATTGCACTGCACAATATCCCCGAGGGCCTTGCCGTGGCGGTGCCGTTTGCCTACGCCACCAACAGCCGTGCCAAAGGTGTGCTGGCGGCGCTCGTGTCTGGGCTGGCCGAACCGGCGGGCGCGCTGCTGGCGCTGGTTTTGCTGCGCGGGCTGTTCACGCCGGGCTTCCTCAACGGTACGGTGGTGCTGGTGGCGGGGATTATGATCTGGGTTGCGCTGGCCCAGCTGCTGCCCGCGGCCCTTGCAACGCCGCGCCGCCTGCCCGGTGTACTGGGCGCTGCCGCAGGCTGCCTGCTGATGCTGCTGGGCATTGCGGCTTTGCCGTAAATGTGCTATACTATATTCTGTATCAATGTTTGGAAAGAGAGGGCGGCGCGCATGAAAAAGAGAAAGCAAAAGCTGGCGCTGGCCCTTTGCTGCCTGCTGCTCACCGGGTGCAGTGGGTATGGCGATGTTGAGACCTTGCTGCGGTCGCCGCAGCTTTCGGGGGAGAGCAGCGCGCTGCAAAAGGCGCTGAACAGCTATCTGGGCGGCAGCGCTACCTTAAAATACCCGGCCAGCGGTGATTTTTTGTCGCCGTTTGCGTTTGGTGACTGGGACGGCGACGGCGAGGACGAAGCTGCCGTGCTCTACACCGCCGATACGACCGGTTCCAACGTCTGCCTGGCCGTGCTGGAACCCAGCGGCGAGGACAGCTGGCGGGTCAGCCGCACGGTCGAGGGCCTTTCCAGCGAGGTGGAAAATTTTAACACCGCCAACCTGAAAAACACCGAATCGCAGCAATTGGTCGTGGGCTACAGCAGCGCCCAGGGCGACAGCTACTGTGTTGTTTACCAGTACGATGGCGAGAACATCACCACCGTCATCAGCCAGAGCTACACCCAGCTGCTGCTGGCCGACCTGACCGGCAAGGAGGGTACGACCGACCTGGTGCTGGCCCTGCCCGAAAACGAGATGGGCGGCGTGACATTGCAGCTGCTGACGAATGTTGACGGCGAGTTCCGCTCCATCCAGACGCTGGCACTGGGTGCGGGCAGCTACAGCGGCTGCGCGGCACTGCACGCAGGCACCGGCCGCGACGATGCCGTCTACCTCGTCATGGATGCCTGGGCCGACGGCAAGGCGATGATGTCCGACATTATTCTGTATGATGCCGAGTCCGGCTCCCTGCAGCCGTACCATCCGCCGGGCCTGAACGACCCGCAGCGCAGCACCCTGCGCTACCATACCGAGCTGTTGAGCCGCGACATCGACGGCAACGGCACGGTGGACATCCCGGTCGAGATCGACGACGGCGGCAACCTGCAAACGCCGGTGGACAAGCGCCTTGTGTTTTTGCTGTGGAAAGATTATGCCAACAACAGCGGCGGACACAACCGCTTCGGCGTGTATGACAGCAAGGAAAACTTCTTCTTGGCGCTGCCGGAGTCGATGCACGGCAGCATCCTGATCCGCAGCAACCAGAGCGGCACCGGCTGGCTTATCTGCAACAGCGAGGGCACCGTCGTGTACTGCGAGATGCGGGTGGTGAACCTGGACGAGCCGGAAAACGCTGACTACAAGCGCATTGCGACCATCGGCAGCCAGCAGCTGCAGGCCCGCATGGTGACAAGATACTACGGCTTGAGCATGGACTATATCGAAAGCAACACTGTGCTGTTGGGCACGGTTTAAAGAAAGGATAGACTATGAAACGAGTTCTGGTCGTGGAAGATGAAGCAAGTATCCGTGAGATGGTTGCTTTGAACCTGAAAATGGCCGGCTGGGAAGTGGTCGAGGCCTCCAGCGCTGAGCGCGCCCTGGAGCTGATGCACCACGGCGAGACCTGCGACGCTGCGCTGCTGGACATTATGCTGCCCGGCATGGACGGACTGAGCCTATGCGAGACGATCCGCCGCGAAAACAACGAGATCGGCATCATCATCGTATCGGCCAAGGGGCAGGAGAGCGATAAGATCCGCGGGTTGTCCATCGGTGCGGACGATTACATCACCAAGCCGTTCTCGGTGTCGGAGCTGGTGGCGCGACTCGAAGCGCTGACCCGCCGCATCAAGCGCGGCAGCGTGCCCGCCAAACCGGCCGAGGAGCCCGAGCAGCTCATCAGCGGCCCGTTTGTGCTGGACGAAAAGAGCCGTATGCTGTACAAAAACGGCACCGCCATCGACTTGACGCAGGTCGAGTTCCAGATCATGGAGCTGTTTTTCCGCAACCCCGGCACAGCGCTGGTGCGCGAGAAGATTTTGGAAGGCGTGTGGGGCAAAAATTATTTTGGCGATGTAAAGATCGTGGATGTGAACATCCGCCGCCTGCGCATGAAGATCGAGGACGAGCCCAGCAGCCCCCAGCACATTTTGACTGTGTGGGGGTATGGGTATAGGTGGAATGGGTAAAAGCGTGGCATGACCTTATACCTGTAGGGGCGAACACTGCTCGCCCGTGCAGTTTGGCGGAAACGCAAGGCCGCACGGGAGCATATGGAATGCTCCCCTACGGTGCGTAGAGGCCGATTCCATATCGGCCCGCAGAGTTTGGCGATAGCGCATGACTCAACGGGAGAACACTGTTCGCCTCTACGAAAGCGAATCGTAGCACACTGAAAATACCGCGAAAGGAGGGACCCCTATGGCAGCGACCGGCATTACACGGCGGTGGGTGCGCGGCAGCTTGCTGATCACCGTGCTGGTGATCCTGGCTGCGGAGGTGGTGTTCCTCTATACCAGCTACCGCGACCTGTACGGCGGCGTGCAGCGCGCGGCCGAAAGCCGCTTTTCCACCATTGCGGGCCGCTTACAGGCCACCGGCACGGCGGGCGACGCGAACGAGACGTCCGAGAGCCGCGGCCAAGCGCTGCGCCGCACCGTGGAACAGTTTGACGAAAAAGACAAGTTCGAGTTTATGCTGCTCGACGCACAGGGGGTCATCCTGGCCACGAGCAGCGGCACGATGACCCGTGACCTGACCGGCGGCACCGACTTCCTGCTGACGCAGACCTCGGCGGGTGGAAAAGGAAACGATATCTTCACTACGCCCCAGGGCGAGCGCGTCATGGCTGTGACTGAGCTGGTGCCCTACGCGGCGGGCAACGTGGCCGCGATGCGCCTTGTCACCAGTCTGACGCTGGTCGACCGCCAGTGGTGGAACATGTGTGCCGCAGCGGCAGGCTTGGGCGCGCTGGTGTTGGTGTTCACGATCTGGAGCGGATTGTTTTTCGTGCGCTCCATCGTGCGGCCGCTGGGCGAGATCGAAGCCACGGCGACCAAGATCGCCAAGGGCGACTTGCAGGTCCGCCTGCCGGACAACCGCTATAACGATGAGGTCGGCCGCCTGTGTACGACCATCAACCAGATGGCGGAAGACCTGGCCGAGACCGAACGGCTGAAAAACGAGTTCATCTCCTCGGTCAGCCACGAGCTGCGCACCCCGCTGACCTCGATCAAAGGCTGGGTCGAGACCATCAGCAACATCGACGACCCCACCGACATCAACTACCGGCGCGGGCTTTCGGTCATTGGCACCGAGACCGACCGCCTGTACACGATGGTGGAAGAGCTGCTTGATTTCTCGCGACTGCAAAACGGCATCAAGCTCAACTGCCAGGTGCTGGACCTGGTGGCCGAAGCCACCGACGCTGCCCTGTTTGTGGAAGCCCGCATCCAGCAGGAAGGGCTACATTTTGTCTACGAGGAACCGCCCGACCCCTACCCGGTCTGGGCTGACCCGGCGCGGCTGCATCAGGTGTTCATCAACATTCTGGACAACGCCATCAAGTATTCTGAGCCGGACGGCACGATCTTTTTGACCCTGACCCGGCGGGGGGATACGGTCGTTGCGGCTGTGCGCGACCAGGGGCGCGGCATTGCGCCGGATGATCTCGAAAAGGTCAAGCAGAAATTTTTTAAAGCCAAAAACTCGGTGCGCGGTTCCGGCATCGGCCTTGCGGTGGTGGATGAGATCGTCACTGCACTGGGCGGGCGCGTGGATATCACGTCCGCGCTGGGGCAGGGCACCACGGTCAGCATTACGCTGCCGGTCTACCACCCCGGGCAGGAACATCTGCACGAAAAAATTTAACGTAGAATCGACCAAGGAGAAGCTATGCCCAAAGAATTTCGCACATCCGTCGGCGGCCAGGCCCTGATGGAGGGCATTATGATGCGCGGGCCGGAGAAGATCTGCTGCGCCGTGCGCAAGCCGGACGGAACCATCGACCTGACCTATGACACGGTCACGACCCGCTGGTACAACAAGGTGCCGCTGCTGCGCGGTGTTTGCAACATGGCCGAAAACCTGTACAAAGGCTACAAGTACCTGATGCACGCCGCTGATATCGCCATGGAGGGCGCCGAGGACGCCGAGCCCGAAAGCAAACTGGACAAGTGGCTGGACGAACACACCGGCCCCGCGTTCCAGAACGTGCTGATGGGCTGCGCAGCCTTTGCCGGTGTGGTGCTGGCGCTGTTTCTGTTCACGTTTCTGCCCACCTTTCTGACCGGGCAGCTCATCCGGCTCGTGCCGCTGGGCCGCTGGGGGCGGGTGATCCTGGAAGGTGCGCTGAAAATGGCCATCTTCCTTTTATACATGTACCTTTGCACCCGCATGAAAGACCTGCACCGCGTGTTTGAGTACCACGGTGCCGAGCATAAGACCATCGCCTGCTACGAGGCTGGCCTGCCGCTGACGGTGGAAAACATCCGCAAGCAGAGCCGATTCCACCCACGCTGCGGCACCAGCTTTATGATCCTGGTCATTATCATCAGCATCTTTTTGTATGCGGTGCTGCCCTGGACCAGCACCGGCCTGCGCGTGGTGTACAAGCTGTGCATGTTCCCGCTGCTGGTGGGCGTGAGCTATGAAATTTTGAAGTGGGCAGGCCGCTCTGACAGTGCGCTGTCCCACATCGTATCCCAGCCGGGGCTGTGGATGCAGAGATTGACGACCTTTGAGCCGGACGACTCAATGATCGAAGTTGCCATTGCGGCAGTGACCCCGGTACTGCCCGAAAATCAGGAGGAAGCCCGCTGGTGAACGCTGCTTATCAAAAACTTTGTGCCCGGCTGATGATGGCCGGGGTGCCCGATGCCCGCTTTGATGCGGCGCAGTTATATCAATTTGTGACCGGCCGTGACCACCGGCTGGACGACGGCCCCACCGCCGACGAAGCCGCCCGCTTGCAGGTACTGGCCGAGCGCCGCGCTGCCCGCGAACCGCTGCAATACCTGCTGGGCGAGTGGGATTTTATGGACTTTACCCTCAAGGTCGGGCGCGGTGTACTTTGCCCCCGTGCCGATAGCGAGGTCGTCTGCGAGACCGCCATTGAACTGTTGCAAGATGTGGAAGCACCGGTCGTCTACGACCTGTGCGCCGGTACCGGCTGCCTGGGGCTGGGCATTGCCCGCGCTGTGCCGGGGGCCAAAGTGACTTGCGTGGAGTTCAGCCACGACGCCTGGCCCTACCTGACCGCCAACGTGGCGGCACTGGGCGGCAAGACCACCCAGGCCGAGCTGGCCGACGTGCTGACCTACTACACCCAGATCGAGCCTGCAAGCGTTGACCTGATCATCTCCAATCCGCCGTACCTGACGGCGCAGGAGATGGAAAGCCTGATGCCCGAGACCGCCAAGGAACCCGCCATGGCGCTGGACGGCGGCCGAGACGGGCTGGATTTTTACCGCGTGCTGGTGCGCCAGTACCGCGACGCCGTGCGCCCCGGCGGTTGGCTGGTGCTGGAGATCGGCTATGCCCAGGCCGAAGCTGTGCTGGCCTTGGGCAAGGCAGCAGGCTGGCAGGGCGGCACCTGCCGCAAGGATGCAGGCGGCAACGACCGGGTAGTTTTTTTCCGAAAACCGCTTGAAAGTCCTGTTTAATGTGCCACTAAAACACAACAAACGGTTGTACTTTGCAAAAAAATCGTGTATAATAGGTGCATCCGAACAAATACTAAACAGAAATTGTGTTTTGAAATAAAAGGAGAGCAAAACCATGGCAGCAAAAAAAGATACGACACCCAAGACCCCCGGCCCTGCCTCGGATAAAAAGCAGGCGCTGGAAACGGCCCTGGCGCAGATCGAAAAGCAGTTTGGCAAAGGTGCCGTGATGAAGCTGGGTGCCAACGTCGCCATGCAGGTCGACGCCATCCCCACCGGCAGCCTGGGCCTGGATCTGGCCCTGGGCATCGGCGGTGTGCCCCGCGGCCGTATCGTCGAGGTCTATGGTCCCGAATCCTCCGGTAAAACCACGCTGGCACTGCATATTCTGGCCGAAGCCCAGAAACTGGGCGGCGAGGTCGCGTTTATCGACGTTGAGCACGCGCTGGATCCTGTCTATGCTGCCGCGCTGGGCGTGGATATCGACAGCCTGCTGGTCAGCCAGCCGGACACCGGTGAGCAGGCTATGGAGATCTGCGAAGCGCTCGTGCGCTCCGGCGCGATCGACGCAGTCATCGTTGACTCGGTCGCTGCTATGGTGCCCAAAGCCGAAATCGAGGGCGAGATGGGCGACAGCCACGTCGGCTTGCAGGCCCGCCTGATGAGCCAGGCCCTGCGTAAGCTGACCGGCGTCATCGGCAAGACCAACACCGTCTGCATCTTTATCAACCAGCTGCGCGAGAAGGTCGGCGTCGTCTACGGCAACCCCGAAGTGACCACCGGCGGCCGCGCGCTGAAATACTACTCCAGCGTGCGTATCGACGTGCGCCGCATCGAGGGTTTAAAGGACTCCAACGGTGCCTTCATCGGCAACCGCACCCGCGCCAAGATCGTGAAAAACAAGGTGGCCCCGCCGTTCCGCGAGGCTGAGTTTGACATCATGTTCGGCGAGGGCATCTCCAAGATCGGCGAGATTCTGGATCTCGGCGTCAAGCTGGGCGTTGTGCAGAAGAGCGGCGCATGGTTCAACTACGGCGATGTCCGCTTGGGCCAGGGCCGCGATAACGCCAAGATCTTCCTGAAAGAGCACCCCGATATCTCGGCCGAGATCGAGAAGATCGTGCGCGCCAACGCTGACCGCCTGTTGGCTGCGGGCAAAAAAGGCACTGTGAAGCCGCTGGATCCCTCTGAGATCGCCAAGCCCGTGGAAGAGGGCGAAGCCCCCGCCGCCCCCGCTGCCAAAACCACCGGCAGCGAGGTGGACCTGGACATCATGGTTGATGAATAATGCCTCAGCTGACACAGATCAAAGAAACGAAAAAAGGCCGCCTGGCGCTGTTTTTTGACGGCGAGTTTGCCTTCTCCCTCGATGAAGAGACCTTTGCCAAGGCCGATCTGCACGAGGAAGACCTGCTGGAGGACTGGCAGATCGAAGACCTGCGCAAGCAAAGCGACACCCGCCGTGCGCTCGACAAAGCGATGGATTATCTCTCGCTGCGCGACCACGCGGCCGGGGAACTGTACCAGAAACTGTGCCGCAGATTCGACGAGCACAGCGCTGCCTACGCCGTGGCGCGCGCCGGGGAACTGGGCCTTTTGAACGATGCTGATTTTGCCCGCCGCCGCGCCGCCGAGCTGCTGCGCAAGCGTAAATCCCGCCGCGAAATTTTGCTGGACCTGACAGCGAAAGGCATCGACCGCGACACCGCCGCCGAAGCGGTGGAAGCGCTGTATGCCGAGACCGACGACGGCGAGGACCCGGAACTTGCCACCGCCCGCGCGCTGGTAGAGCGGCAGTATGCTGCCAAGTTGGCCGCAGGCAAGCGGGACCAGGTGGCGGCTGCGCTGGCCCGGCGCGGGTTCAGCCACAGCATCATCCGTGCGGCGCTGGCGGAAGATTGACAGCGCGCAACATACTTGTATATAAAGGAATTCCTATGAAAATTGCGATCATCTCCCTCGGCTGCCCCAAAAACCAGGTGGACGCCGACGTTTTCTGCCACGCCCTCATCAAAGACGGCCACACCACCGTGGCCGACCCGGGCGAGGCGGACATCATCATCATCAACACCTGCGGGTTTATCGAGTCTGCCAAGGCCGAGGCCATCGAAAATATTCTGATGGCCTGCCAGTACAAGCAGCAGAACCCCGACCTCAAGGTCATCGTGACCGGCTGCCTGGCCGAGCGCTATAAGCAGCAGATCGTGCAGGAGATCCCCGAGGTCGATGCTGTTGTGGGAATCGGCTCCAACGCCGCGCTGCCTGCCATCGTGCGCCGCCTGTGTGTCGCCGGTGCAGGCCAGACCGAAAGCTACGGCCCCAAGACCGATATGCAGCTGGGCGGTGCGCGCGTCATCTCGACCCCGCGCCACTATGCGTACTTAAAAATTGCCGAGGGCTGCAACAACCGCTGCCACTACTGCGCCATCCCGCTTATCCGCGGCCCGCTGCGCAGCCGGGAGATCAAGGACTGCGTGGCTGAGGCCCGCTGGCTGGCAGGTGAGGGTGTCAAGGAACTGATCCTGGTCGCCCAGGACCCCACCGCTTACGGCGAGGACTGGGGCAAGCCGGGGGCTGTCTGCGAGCTGCTCGACGAGCTGCAAACCATCGACGGCATCCGCTGGATCCGCGTGCTGTACGCCTATCCTGAACGTATCACCGATGAATTTATTGCCGCCCTGGTCCGCAATACCAAGGTGGTGCCGTACCTTGATCTGCCCATCCAGCACTGCGACGACGCCGTGCTGAAGGCGATGAACCGCCGCGGCGGCCGCAAGGAGATCGAGGACGCCATCCATCGTCTGCGCAAGGCCATCCCCGGTATCACGCTGCGCACCACGCTGATCGCGGGCTTCCCCGGTGAGACCGAGGAACAGTATGCCGAGCTGTGCGACTTTGTCAAGACGATGAAGTTTGACCGCCTGGGCTGCTTTGCCTACTCGGCCGAGGAAAACACCGTGGCCGCCAAAATGGACGGCCAGCTCGACGAGGAGACCAAGCAGCGCCGCGCTGACCACATCATGGAATTGCAGGCCGAAGTCAGCGCCGAGCGTGAGGGCGAAAAGGTCGGCCAGACGCTGGAATGTGTCTGCGACGGCATCGACGACGAGACCGGCATGTACCTGCTGCGCTCCAAGGCCGACTGTCCCGAGATCGACGGCAATGTGCTGACCCCCGCCGATACCCCGCTGGAGACCGGCGCGTTCTACAATGTGACCATCACCGATTCCGACACCTATGACCTGTACGGTTACGTGGAAGAAAAGCTGGAGGATTAAGCTATGAATCTGCCCAATAAACTTACGATGATGCGTGTGATCCTTGTGCCGGTGTTTATGGTGTTTGCCGCACTGGCCAAGTATGGCACGGCCGATTTCAACGCCACATTCTCGCTGGTGGCGGGTATCATCTTTGCCGTGGCCAGTGTGACCGACTTTCTGGACGGCTATATTGCCCGGAAAAACCACCTTGTCACCGATTTTGGCAAGTTCATGGACCCGCTGGCCGACAAGTGCCTGACTACCGCCGCGTTTATTTATATGGTCACGGACTATGTCTGCTCGCCGGTGGTGCTGGCGGTCATTCTGTTCCGCGAGTTTGCGGTGGCCGGTGTGCGCATGATCGCCGCCGAGACCGGCACCGTGATCGCCGCCAACATGTGGGGCAAGGTCAAGACCGTGCTGCAAATGCTGACGATCATCTTCTACTACTTTGCTGCTGCGCTGGCCGGGCCTACCGATGTGGGCGTGGTCAGCCTGGTAACGGTCGTGCTGTGCTGGCTGTGCGGCGCGGCTACGCTGCTGTCCGGCGGCATCTATCTGTGGCAGAACCGCCAGCTGTTTATGCAGGCGAAATAAGAGCTGCAGTATCCGCCCGGGGGAGCATGGAGAATGCGCCCCCTACGATTCCTTAAGGTAAGCAGCTTCCCGCCACCGTAGGGGTGGATTCCATATTCGCCCACGGGCGCGCATTGCGCCCCTGCAAATGTTCTTGTGCCAGCGATAAGGAGCCCTTGTTTTGCAAAAATCAACACTCCAAACAAAACTGCATAATTTTTGGGGCAGGATGACCCGCGCGGAGCGGGCCGTCCTGCTTCTGCTGTGTGTGTTTGCTGTCAAGTTCCTGTTCAGCACGGCGGCACACTTTGTGCCTGCGCTGCAAGGCGTGGATATGCTGGGCAGCGGGCGGCATCCGGTGGATGTCTGGCTGCTGCTGCTCTCCTGCACGGCGGTGTTGGGCACCTTTTGCCTCTACCGCCGCGCGGCCAAAGTGCTGGATGCCCGGCTGACTAGGTTCGATGCCGTGGTGCTGATTATCTGCATCGCGGCCAGCGCTGTGTTTTACCTGCACGCCATGGCCGGGCGGCAAAGCCTGTACCTGTGGGACAACGCCACCTACTACAACTTGCAGGTCCGGCTGGAATCCAACTTTGCCGACGGCGTATTTACCGGCGTAGGCTCGACGATTTATAAGACCTGGTTCAACGATTACGCGCCGCTGGTCATCAACCTTTTGGCCGAGCTGTTCTTTATGTTCACCGCGCGCACGGCCAACACCTTTGCGCTGCTCTGCGCGCTGCTGATCCCCACGCTGGTCTATTACAGCGCGTGGGTGCTGCTGGCGGTGCTGCGCCGCCAGCTCCGGCCCCGTGCCCCCCGCGTGTTTACCGCCCTGGGGCTGGCCATGACCACACTGCTGCCGCTTTTGCACATTGCGCTGTACCGCGGCATGCCCGATCTGCTCGGTGTGGCCTTTGCGCTGATGCTGCTGGCACTGGGCATCGGGTACGATTTTATTGCCCCGGCCCCCGCGCGGCTGGTGAGTCTGGCAGCCTTTACCGGCCTGCTGATGCTGACCCGCCGCAGCTACATGTTTACCGTCGTGGCCTTTTTTGTGCTGTACGGCGTGTGGGTGCTGGCGCGCGCGGCCTTGCAAAAGCAGGGCGGTGCGGCACTGCGGCTTGTAAAATTTGCTGTAGCATCGCTGGTCTGCGTGGGCGTGCCGCTGGTGCCCATGTTCTGGCGCATCGTAAAAGCTGACTACAGCGACCGCTATGCCACCTATCAGACCGGCGGCTTTCTGGCGGAGCTGGACCACCAGCGGGTCTACCTGGGGTATTTTATCGGAATTTTGTTTGTACTGGGCGTATTGTACGCACTGTATAAAAAACAGACAAGATTCCTTGCTGTACTATCTGCCTCCGGTGCGGTGCTGACCGTCTACCTTGTGACCAAAGTGCAGAATATGGACGACCACCAGTCGCTGGCCGTTGCGCCGTTTTACCTGCTGGGGCTGTATCTGTTCGCGCTGCTGGCGGCCAACCTGCCCGGAAAGTGGCTGCGCGGTGTACTGGCTGCGCTGGTCAGCGTGGGCTGTGCGATCAACTTTGCGGGGTGCAGCCTGCTGATGCCCGTTACACTGCCTGGCTCCTGGTACAGCGGGCTCTTCTTCTTTGTGGATAACGAGCGCACCGACATAGCCGAGATCGCTGAGGTGAACGACTTCCTGCGCGCAAACTGCGAGGGGGAAAATTCCGCCTACATGATCTGCCACGGGCTGACCTACAGCGCCGATGTGTTCCGCGCCGCCGCCCTGCCGGATGAGAGCATCCGCGCCATTTTGCCCTACGGTGCGGTCAACCCCGGCAACGATGCCTTCCCGAAAGAGCTGTTTACCGCGCAGATCGTGCTGACCTGCACGCCGTTTGACCCCAATAACCACACCGAAAAGATCAACAGCGCCTTTTTGGAAAACGTCGAAACGCTGCAATGCTTTGAGGTGGCAGCTGAATTTGACATGGGCAACGGTTACACCATCACAGCCTACCGCCGCACCAAGGCCCCCACGGTGGCCGAGCTGGATACCTACCGCCGCTGGCTGGCCGAGGAGGATGCCCAGTTCCCCTACAATTTCAGCGCCGTGTGGGACGACCTTGAAAACCAGCTTGCAAATAACAGGTAAACCCTTGCAACCGCGCGGCGCGGCGGCTATAATAGAAACCAAGGAAACCCTTTTGAGAGAGGAAAGTGTATCATGCAGATCTTTAACACCATGTCCCGCCAGAAAGAGGAATTTGTTCCGCAGACCCCCGGTGAATACCGCATCTACGTCTGCGGCCCTACGGTTTACAACTACATCCACATCGGCAATGCGCGCCCGATGATCGTGTTTGACACCCTGCGCCGCTACCTGGAATACTGCGGCAATAAAGTGTACTATGTTTCCAACATCACCGATATTGACGATAAGCTGATCAAAAAAGGCCAGGAAGAGGGCACCAACATGCAGGAGGTCGCCCGCAAATTTGAGGCCGAGTATATCAAGGATTCCGATGGTCTGAACGTCAAGACCCCCACCGTGCGCCCCCGCGCGACCGAGCATATCGGCGAGATCATCCATACCGTCAAGGATCTCGTCGATTCCGGCCATGCCTATGTGGCCCGCAACGGCGATGTGTACTTCCGCGTCAAATCTGACCCCGGCTATGGCAAGCTGAGCCATCTGAACCTCGATGACCTCGAGAGCGGCAACCGCGCCCTGCGCAGCCAGATGGACGACGATCTGAAAGAAGATCCCGCGGATTTCGCCGTCTGGAAAGCTGCCAAGCCCGGCGAACCCTACTGGGAAAGCCCCTGGGGCCACGGCCGCCCCGGCTGGCACATTGAGTGCAGCGCCATGGCCCGCAAGCATCTGGGCAAGACCATTGACCTGCACGCAGGCGGCCAGGACCTAATCTTCCCCCACCACGAGAACGAGATCGCGCAGAGCGAGTGCGCCAACGGCTGCACGTTCAGCCGCTATTGGATGCACAACGGCTTCCTGAACATCAACAACGAGAAGATGTCCAAGAGCGCAAACAACTTCTTCACCGTGCGTGAAATTGCCGACAAGTACGGCTACGAGCCTATCCGTTACTTTATGCTGACGGCTGGCTACCGTATGCCGCTGAACTACACCGTGGAGCTGATCGAAAGCTGCAAGAATAGCCTGGAGCGCATGTACACCTGCCGTGATAACCTCGATTTTGCCATCGAGCATGCCCACGGCACAGACACTGCCCTGGCCGCCAAGTGTGACGAGGCCCGCGCCAAGTTCAAGACCGCCATGGACGACGACCTGAACACCCCCGACGCACTGGCTGCGATTTTTGATTTGGTCAAGGACATCAACACCCTGTCCGATGCTTCCGATAAGGCCACGCTGGAAGCCGCCGCCAAGACTTTTGACGAGTTGACCGGCGTGCTGGGCTTGCTGTACAACCGCAAAAAGACCGATGCCATCCCTGCCGAGGTAACTGCTTTGGTCGAGGAGCGCGCCGCCGCCAAGAAGGCCAAGGACTGGGGCCGCGCTGATGCCATCCGTGCCCAGCTGACCGAGATGGGCTGGAGCGTCACCGACACCGCCCAAGGCCCCAAAATCGCCAAGCTGTAATTTTAGACTGAACTGCTGTTATGACGATGCAACGCCAAAAACAGAACAATAGCGCTCTCTGGCTGGTGCTGGGGGGCGCTTTTGTGCTGCGTATGCTGTTAGCGACGGTCACAAAAGGCTACCCCTACGACATGAGCTGCTTTGTGGCCTGGGGCGAAAAGCTGCTGGCCGATGGCCCCGCCGGATTTTACAGCGACGGCTATTTTGCTGACTATCCGCCCGGCTACCTGCTTGTACTGGGACTTGTGGCGCTGGTACGCAGAATTTTTGCAATACCCTATGAAGCAAAGCTGACCTATGTGCTGCTGGCCGTGGTGCCGAGCCTATGCGACTGCGCCGCCGCGGCGTTGGTGTGGAAGATCGGGCAGGAAAAACTGCCCCGCAGCCGCCTGCCACTGCTGCTGGCAGCGTTTGTGGCGTTTGACCCGCTGCTGCTGTTTGACTCGGCAGTGTGGAAGCAGATTGACGGCGCGTTTGCGCTGCCGCTGCTGCTGTGTTTTTATTTGCTGGAAAAACGGCGCTACCTGCCCGCCGCGCTGTTGTTTGGCGCGGCGCTGGCCATCAAGCCGCAGGCGCTGCTGTTCGGGCCGGTGTTGGCTGTCTGCTTTTTGACGGCGATCGTGCAGGAGGAAAACCGCTTCCGCGCGTTCCTGCGTTGTTTTGGCGGTGCAGCACTGGCATTGCTGCCGCCGCTGGCGCTGGGCCTGCCGTTTTTTGGCGCGGCCAATTTGCTGCCCGGCCTGCTGGAAAAATACGCCGGTACGGCGGCCAGCTACCCCTATGCGACGATCAACGGCTTTAACTGGCTGGCGGCACTGGGCGGCAACTGGACCCCGCTGGAAAACCCTGTGCTGCTGGGCATTACCTGGAAGCAGCTGGGCTTTTTCAACATCCTGCTCGTCACACTGGGGCTGGTATATCTGGCCGCGCGCAGCGTGCGGGCGGGGCGATTCTCTCCGCTGCTGCTGGCCGCGTACTACGGGCTGGGCATTTTTACGCTGGCCCACTGCATGCACGAGCGCTACATGGTGCCCGGCGTGGTGCTGACCCTGCTGGCTGCCGCGCGGTGGGATGATATCCGGCTGTTTGCGGTGGGCTTTGGCATGTCGCTGACCGGGTTTATCAACCTCTGCACGGTCTACAGCCTGACCGGCTCGGACGATGAATGGCTGACCAGCGCAACGAGTTCGAGTGTGGCGATTTTAGTCGGCCTGGCTGAGACCGTCTGCTTCGTGCTGCTGCTGTTTGGGGTGTGGGATATCGTGGCAAACGGCCACACCCTGCCGCTGCCTGCCCGCATGGCCGAGGCTGCCGCGCCCCCTGCGGCCCCGGCCCCGCAGCCGAAATGGCAGCGCAAGGAAATTCTGGCGCTGCTGGCGCTGACGGCGGCCACGGCTGTGGTCAGCTTTGCCTACCTGGGCAGCCGCACTGCGCCGCAAAACCCGCTGGACGCCACTGGCACGACCCTGACCGAGACCGTGACCGCCGAAGGCGGCACGGCGGCGCTGTGGGTCTACCCGGGCATCTCCTACGGCGGGCGGCTGACCGTGGCCGACGCCGCAGGCACGACGCTGTACGAAAAGGAACTGGATTACAGCACCTGTTTCAGCTGGACATCGGTGGAATTGTACGCCGATGCGGGCGAGGTTTTCCACATTACGGTGGAAAACGCGCAGGTGTTTGAGCTGGCGCTGCGCAGCGCCGACGGTGCGCTGGTGCCGGTAACAGGCGGCGGTGCGCTGTTTGATGAGCAGACCGCCGTGCCCGAGGCCATCAGCCAGCTGAACAGCATGTATTTTGACGAAATTTACCACGGCCGCACAGGGTACGAGCAGCTGCACCGCCTGCCGGTGTACGAAACGACCCACCCGCCGCTGGGTAAGGATTTTATCATGCTGGGCATTGCGCTGTTTGGCATGACGGCCTTCGGCTGGCGGTTTGCGGGCACGCTGTTTGGCGTGCTGCTGGTGCCGCTGGCCTGGTGCTTTGTGCGCCGCCTGACCCGCCGCCCCTGGGCTGCGGCCATGGCGGGCGTGCTGCTGGCGCTGGACTTTATGCGGTTTTCCCAAAGCCGGTTGGCGACCATTGATATTTACGGCACGTTTTTTATCCTGCTGGGGGCGTACTGCATGGTGTGGTACTGCCAGCGGGTGCTGGCCGTGGGCGTGAACGGCGCTGCTTTGCCCATGGCATTGGGCGGGCTGGCGTTTGGCCTGGGCTGCGCCGCCAAGTGGACCGGTATCTATGCCGGGGCCGGGCTGGCGGTGCTGTATCTGGGTGTGCTGTATGCACGCTGGCGGCAGGGCCAGCCCGGCTTTGGCAGAGAGTTCCGCACCGCATTTTTGGGCGGTATAGCGTTTTATGTGGTGCTGCCGCTGTCCATTTATATAGCGTCGTACCTGCCGTACTGGTGGCGCGACCCGGGCTTTGGCCTGGCCGACTGGTGGCGGTGCCAGGTCTCGATGTACAATTACCATTCCACGCTGGAAGCGACCCATCCGTTTGAAAGCCGCTGGTATACCTGGCTGCTGGGCCTGCGCCCGGTGTGGTATTACCGCAACGCCTACCTGCCCGCGGGCCTGAAAGCCAGTATTGCGGGCATGGCGGGGCCGGTCATCTGGCTGGGCGGCCTGGCGGCGCTGCTGTGGCTGCTGTGGCGGCAGGTTTCGGGGCGCGGCAGCTATGCCGGGGCCGGGGTGCTGATCTTGTACGGCACCCAGCTGATTCCTTGGATGCTGGTGAGCCGGTGTACGTTCCTGTACCATTATTTCTCAAGCTCGATGTTCTGCCTGGCGGCGCTGGCGCTGGTATTGGCAACGGCACAGGATCAGCGGCGGGCCAAGCGCTTGGGTGCTGCACTGTGCGCGGCGGCGCTGGTGCTGTTTGTGTGGTATTACCCGGCCCTGTCCGGCCTGCCGATCGCCGCCTGGCGGGCAGATTTGCTGAATCTATTGCCGAGTTTTGGGTTTTACTAAGGAAAACGTGTGAAGCAAAGAATTGTGAGTAGGATATGAAAGAAAAGAAAAAAGGAATCAGTGAGAACCGTGTATGCCGGTGGTGGAATATTGCTACAATTGGTATAATTGTGCTAGTGTTGACATTTGTAGGAGCATATACGGGATATATTGATCCGTGTTTTCATTACCATGCACCGCTGTCGAATCTATTTTACCCATTGTACAGCCAACGTTATCAGAACAACGGTATAGCGAAGCATTTTGACTATGATGCCATGATTGTGGGAACATCTATGACAGAAAACTTTAAAACGAGTGAAGTGGATGCACTATTTGGCTGTCATGCAGTTAAAACAAGCTTTTCAGGTGCCTATATGAGGGAGTTGGCAGATCAAATGCAGACTGCCTATGATACGGGCCATAACGTGAAAATGATTATTTCGACTTTGGATGGTTATATGTTGGAAGTTAAGGATGCAGAGTCTTATAATCCAATCTATACCTATCCGACTTATTTATACGACAAGAATGTATTTAATGATGTTGCGTATCTTTTGAATAAAAACATATTTCTGAATATGGCTATTGATGGCGTATATGATAGGGCGGATGGCACCCCACAAACAACATCTTTTGACGATTATTCATTCTGGAGCACCCCGGATATGGGAGGTAAGGATGTCTTACTGTCTGAATACGAGTGGCAGAATTATACATATGCCAAGGCATGGAATGAGGAATCGTTGCCGGAAAATTGGTACAAACAGGCAGAAAACGTGTTGCAAAGCAATTTGATTCCACTAATTGAGCAGCACCCAGAGACAGAATTTTATCTTTTTATTCCGCCGTACAGTATTTACGACTGGGATAGTACGCGAGAAAGCGGCAGCATAGCAATGCGAATTGCTAAACAGCAGGCTATTATAGAAGCGTTGCTGCCATATGAAAATGTAAGGCTGTTTTCTTTCTATGATGCATACGATATTGTGACAAATGCAAACAATTACCGCGATACTGCGCATTATAAGGCAAATGTAAACAGTGTGATTCTACAGTGGATGGCTGAGGGAAAACATCAACTGACGCAGAAAAATTATGAGGATTACCTCGCGAATATCACCCACTTTTATGCGTCGTATGATTATAAAAAGCTGCATGGCTGAGGAAGGAGAAGTAGATGCTGTTTAATTCATATATCTTTATTCTGCTGTTTCTACCATGTACATTGATAGGGTATTTTGTCCTGAACCATTTTGGCAAACATACGGCGGCGCGGATATTTTTAATTGGCATGTCATTGTGGTTTTATGGGTATTTTAACCCCAAATATCTACTGATTATTATAGGAAGTATAGCAGTAAACTACGGCTTTTCGCTTCTTTTACAACAAAATGAACGACCAATTTCACAAAGAAAGTTTTACTTGGTGATGGGGCTGATCTTAGACGTTGGATGTCTTTTTACCTTTAAGTATTACGATTTCTTTGTTGGTAGCATAAACATTGCATTTAAAGAAAATTTTACTCTTTTGCATCTGGCACTGCCGCTTGGAATTAGTTTTTACACGTTTCAGCAAATATCTTACCTGGTAGACAGCTACCGTGGAAAAACAAAGGAGTATACATTTTTAGAGTATATGCTCTTTGTGGTGTTTTTTCCACAATTGATTGCAGGGCCAATCGTACAGCACAGTGAAATGATTCCGCAATTTCGTGAGGAAGAACGTTGGCACTTGAATCAGAAAAATTTGGCACAAGGTTTGTATATTTTTAGTTTGGGATTGTTCAAAAAAGTATTGATCGCAGA
>SFKI01000041.1 GCA_004554775.1 Subdoligranulum variabile | reverse complement strand
CACGCCGCAAACAACGCTGTCGCAGCCCTGCTCCAAGCATTCCACGTCGACGAGCAGAATCTCATTCCCGGTACTGCTGCCGACTCAATACCCATCCTCCCTTTGCTGAGCCTTGCCGCTTGCGTGGCTATCATCATCGCATGGCATCGCCGAGCATCCCACCGTCCGGCAATTCCACGCAGCGCAGCTGCCGCATAACCGCATCGAAGATGCCTCTTAACCGCGCCGCAGGCGCCTCTCAATGTCGCACCTCGGTGCGACCGAATAGCCGTGCGGAATTAATCGGGTTAGCGCCAAGATGCTAGCTCGAAGAGCTTGCGGAATTCGGTTAACTTTTATCTTTGCACCGTATTTGATTGTTAACTTATAATGTATAAATTTGAAAAAAAATAAAGACAGGGCGGTGACCTTTCTCGGTTAATAGTCAGAAGGACTATGTGGGGTTAAAGTCCGCCCATGTCTTATTTTGTTGAACACATCAAGCTAGATTTTTAGACCATGCGCCACACACTCTCCGCGCATGTTTTTTGCGATGGGTTTGTTTTTCTAGGGGAAATGGCGTATCTTTGTTTTTATTTTATTATTTTATTATTTAGTTGTTTTTATTTTATTATTTAGTAAATTATAATCAATGAGAAACAGTGTTAAGGGCATGGTTTTGGCGGCGCTGCTGTCGGGCTCGGTATGCACGGGCGCGTACGGCGATGTCGGCCTGGTGGGCGATGCTTGCGAGGCGGGCTGGAACCGTGACATTCCGGAGCTTTTCGACGATGCCGGAAATGGCATGTGGACGTGGGAAGGCTTTCTGTCCGGAGGCAAGGAATTCAAGTTTATAGGCAATGTAGGGACGTGGGACGCATGGGTGCCGGAAAATGCCGGTACGGTGGTCAGCGGCTCGTGCGTGCATAAGCTTAACTACTATACCGCAAAAAATGGCGTGGCAGACAATAAGTTCCGTCTCGCCGCCGATGCATACGTGCGCATAACGGTAAACGTGAACGAGCACACGGCGCGGTTCGAGTATCCGTACTTTTATCTGTGCGGGACGGCAACCCGTAACGGCTGGGACAACGCTAATGCCGAGCCGGTCTTCGGGATGGAGTGGACGGGCATGCTGTATGGCAGTGCCGATGAGGTTCGCGACTTCAAGATTCTGCAGTTGCGGGGCAAATGGACACCGTGCTGGAATGCCGCAGCATCCAATGAGGAGCTTACGGACGGCGACCATGTAATCCGCTACAACACAGGCAACAACGGCGTGTCCGACCACAAGTTCCGCGTAACAGCGTCGGGTCTTTATACTCTCAAGATAACATTCTCCGAGAGTGGCGATCGCCTCAGCGTCAGCCGTGCCGCCGCTCCCGACCTGCGCGGTGCCTTCAGGGCCAATCCCGGGCTGATGATGGTTGCCTACGACCATAACGCCTCGCAGGCATGGTTCGGGCGCATCCCTCAGCAGCTGTATATCGGTACCGGTGCCTCCGGCAGCAAGGAACTGCCACGCATCGGCGAGGGCGACTTCGAGGGCGAGGTGCAGCTGGAGCCGGGACGCTATCACCTTAGCGGAAACCTGCGCGACTGGTCGGCCGGTTGTTTCAGCCCCGTCGGCGATGTGCCGCTGAACGGCGGTAGCACGGAGGCTATTGTGCCGTACGACAATGACGGCGGGTATTTCGTTGTCGCTCAGGAAGGCAGGTATTTCATCAAGGCACACCTCGCCAACGCCTCAGAGTGGGGCGGAGTGCTTTATCCCGGCACGCCGAGTGTGTCCGGAGTACTCGAGCAGACAGATGGCATTGACGCTGTCGGCACAGACGCGGACGGCCATAACGCAACAGTGTCCGCGGCAAACGGCGTGATAACGGTAACAGGGCACGGCAATGCACCCGTGGCGGTGTACAATATCGCCGGAGTGAAGTTGGGCAGCACCCCGCAGACGCGTGTGGCTCCCGGTGTGTATATCGTCGCCGTGGGTGACAAGCTGACAAAGATAGCCGTAAAATGACGTTTGTAAACCAATGATTATGAGTATTTTCAAGAGACTTACACTTATATTTGCGGCGGTAATGGCAATGGTCCCCGCGGCAAACGCAGATTTATATATATGTGGCGAGAACTGGGGCTGGAACGTCAAGAATTTCCCCGCCATGCAGAAGATGGACACCGACGAGGAGGAGTACGTCTGGAACGGCTGGCTCAATCCCGGCGAGGTGAAGTTCCTGTTCGACAAGGCATCGTGGACTCCCGGCCTTGTGTGCTCCGAGGGCTATCAGAACGGCATAACACTCGGTCGTGCCTATGGCCTCACAGACTTTAACGGCGACAACTCCCGCGACTATAAGTTCCGCGTAAACGAGGGCGGCTACTACGACGTGCACGTGAATCTGTCGCGGCGCACGGTGGTGTTTTCGCACAGCCTGCTGTTCATCGGCCATAGCCGCACCACGGGATTCAATAAGAATCAGGGCATCCGCATGACTCCGGTCGGCGAGGGACGCTTCATGGCCACGGTGGCTTTCGGTGGCGGTACCTCGTATTTCGGATTCTGCCGCGCATTCGCAAGCGACGGATGGTACGACAACCGCATAGGCCCGTCCGATGCCAAGCATGTGGCGGTGAAAGAGAACGCAACGTTCGGTCTCGCAGACTTTAACGCCGACAGCCACGACAGCTTCACCACCGACGCCGAGGGCGCATGGACCATCACCGTGGACCTCAACAGCAACAGCGTGTCCTTCCGCCGCGCAGAAATCAGCGCCATGGGAAATGTGAACAACGACAACGGCTGGAGCCCCGTCGCCCTCACCGGCCTCAAGTCCGTGGGCAACGGCATATCCTCGGGTACAGTCAATGTCTCCGGCAACGGATACTTCATCCTCACCAAGGGCGGCGGAAACTGGGACAATGTCAACGCCTCGCGCATCTCGCCTAACGGTGACAGATGGGTTGGTGTCAATGGTAACGAGCAGTGGTCGGTACCGTCGGACGGTACGGTAACACGCCCCGCGGCAAAGGTAAAGTCGCAGGTGTGGATTCATAATGCCGACCTGTGGACAGACCGCGCCGTGTACGCCCCCGGTGAGAAAGTGTGGATTCAGTTCGCCAAATTCGCCGACTATCCCGATGCCATGGTGCGCTATCGCCATCACGCCGACGTCCTCGCCGAGCATCCCCTGCAGCAGGAATGGTGGGAGTGGACGCCGCCCACAGACGACTTCAAGGGCTACATGGTGGACGTTTACACCCGAGAGGGAGACACCGAGAATATTATCGCGACCATCGGCGTGGACGTCAGTAGCAGCTGGACACGCTTCCCCCGAAACGGATACACGGCATGGTTCGAGCCCGGCAAGGAGCAGTATATCCCCGGTGACGTGGCGTTCCTTAACCGCCGACATATCAACGTGGTACAGTTCCAGGACTGGCACTGGCGCCATCACCGCCCCTACAGCCCGGCAGAGCAGTACACAGACATCTCCAACCGCGCCATCAGCAAGAATGTGGTGCGCACGTTCATAGACACCATGCACGGGTACAACATGAAGACGCTCTTCTATAATCTGTGCTATGGCGCTTTGGGTCAGGACGGTGCCGCCGCCGACGGTGTCCGCGAGGAGTGGTACATGTTCACTCGCCCCGGGCATGACGGCAAGGACTATCACCCGCTGCTGGACATCGGCTGGAAGAGCAACATCGACCTCACCAACCCCGGAAACGCCGAATGGCAGAACTACATGGCCGACAGGGTGGGGGAAGTGTACGACAACCTCGGCTTTGACGGCTATCAGGTAGACCAGCTGGGCTATCGCTGCACGCACTACGACTACTGGAGCAATGTGGTGGACGAGCGAGACGGATACGCCCCCTTCCTGCAGAAAATGAAGAGCCGATTCCCCAACAAGTCGCTGATAATGAATGCTGTGGGTGACTTCGGCGGTGACCGTATCGCCAAGTCCGGTGCCGTGGACGCATGCTATACCGAGATGTGGAACGGAGAGCGCACTTTCCACAAGCTGTACTGGAACATCTTCGACAACAACAACCGCTCGGGCAACACCCTCAAGACGATTTTCGCTTGCTACATGAACTACGACTTCGGCCGCAACAACCCCGGCAAGGAATTCAACGCCCCCGGTGTGCTGCTCACCGACGCATGCATGTTCGCCCTCGGCGGATGCCACCTGGAGCTCGGCACCGGCGGAAATATGCTCTGCAACGAGTACTTCCCCAACACCAACCTCCGTATCGGCGAGAAACTCATGGATGCCATCACGCATTATTACGACTTTATCACCGCATACGAGAACCTTATCTACGAGTGCAAGCTGTTCGACAACAAGGTGGAGCGTGAAGTGACAATCGCAAGCCCCACCAACAAAATCTCGCAGTGGACATACCGCCAGGGACCGAGGCCGCGCCGCATAAACATCCTTGCCCGTGAGGCCGACAGCGGCAAGCGCGTATTCCACCTGCTCAACTTCATGAACGTCAACGACCTGTCGTGGCGAGACCTAAACGGAGACCGTCCCGAGCCCCCGTACGTAGACAATATTGAGCTGCACATAGACTCGGATGTCCGCGTAAACAGAGTGTGGGCAGCATCGCCCGACTTTCACGGCGGAGCGCCCGTAGACCTGCAGTTCACGCAGTCGGGACGCGTGGTGACCCTCAAGGTCCCCAATCTTAAGTACTGGACAATGGTAGTATTTGAATGATAATCGACAAAATAAGCAACACAATTAATTACAGAAAATTATTTGTAGCAGGCACAGCCGTGCTCGCTGTATCGGCGGCAATGGCCGGAACATACAAGGTGGTGGTACCGCTCAGTGAGGACGAGGAAGGCGCAATGGCATACCTCAGCAACTATGACACCGGCGAGAACATAGACTCTGTGCTGGTAGCGGACAACAAGGCCGTGTTCACCGGCAAACTGGACAAGGCCATCGCCGCGCGTATGATGCTGGACGGCAAGCGCACCGGCGTGTTCTTCGTGGAACCGGACGCCGAGGTAGTACTGGATGTCAAGACAAACGAGGCCAAAGGCGGTGCCCTGAATGCCGCCAATGCCGGTTTCGCCGCCAAGGAGCGCGAGCTCGTGGCTGCCTTCGTGCCACTACCGACGAGGCAACCCAAAAGGCCATATACGAAAAATACATGGCCCTCAGCGACAGCATGATGCGTGCAAACCTGGATAATGTACTGGGCCTGAACATCTTCCTCGGCCAGGCTTACGAGATGGAGCCCGCGCAGTTCGATGCCTTCCTGGAGCAGAACCCCTCGTTCAAGGAGTCAAAGCGCGTGCAGTCAATCATCCGCAACAACGAGGCTCTTAAAGCCACTCAGGTAGGCTCTATGTTCGTGGACACAGAGGTGACATACGAGGGCAAGACCCACAAACTCAGCGATATAGTAGGCAAAGGCTCGCCCGTCCTCGTTGACTTCTGGGCATCATGGTGCGGCCCCTGCCGTCGCGAAATGCCCAACCTCAAGGAGATTTACGCCGCCTACAAGGACAAGGGCCTCAAGGTGCTGGGAATGGCCGTATGGGACAAGCCCGAGGACACCAAACGTGCAGTAACAGAGATGGAACTGCCCTGGGAAATATGGTACAATGGTCAGCGCAAAGGCGTGCGTAGAACGGGTAACTCGACACCGTCAAGATGCTAGCTCGAAGAGCTTGCGGAATTCGGGTAACCCCATCTTGCCGCTTGCGGCTAGATGGGGAAGCCGCTGACAATCAACCCAATGAGCTAAATTGTATAGATTTTGCTCATTGGCAATGCTAAGTCGGAGACTTTGCAAGTCAAATCATCATCGTCTACACGGTCGCACCCGTCCGGCAATTCCACGCAGCGCAGCTGCCGATTAACCTTTTATACCACAGTCTTTTACATTTTTTCGCGAAAAAATTTACCTTTTATTTTGCATATATTGATTTTTCGTTTTAACTTTGCATCGCAAAAAACAAAAGCACCCGCTTCAGTAGCTCAGTTGGTTAGAGCACATGACTGTTAATCATGGGGTCGTTGGTTCAAGCCCATCCTGAAGCGCTTATTATTTGCTTCAATAGCTCAGTTGGTTAGAGCACATGACTGTTAATCATGGGGTCGTTGGTTCAAGTCCATCTTGAAGCGCATAACGGAATCGCTCAGCGGTTCCGTTTTTGTTTTCTCTCTCCACTCTTACCTAAATTTGTCGTTTACGCATTTTTTCTCCCCCGAACAGAGTAATTTTGCCAATAAAAGTGTAAATTTGCACTCAAACGAGAAACAATGAAAGCGACCGAGCCCAAAAGCATCGGAGAAATTCT
>SFKI01000009.1 GCA_004554775.1 Subdoligranulum variabile | reverse complement strand
TGCCTGGTATCGACAATTCTTCTGCGATGGGAGTATAGTAGCATATCAGAACAGCGCGTGTCAAGGGGTTGTATTACTTTTGGGGAGATGCACAAGGCGACGCGGGGGAAAATGTGCGGTTTGACGGGAAGGCTGCGGTGTGGCCCCCCTCAGTCAGCCTGCGGCCGACACCGCTTACGCGGCCAAACCCTTCTGTCGCTGCGCGACATCTCCCCACACTGTGGGGAGTCACCCCTCGGAGGGGAGCCTACGGGGCGTTGGGGACGCCGCCCTCTACATCCGAATATATAATTCGCGTAAGGATCGGGCCGATGCGAGCATCGGCCACTACTGCAGTGGATCAATGCGTTGTGGCTCTTGCAATTTCTTCTTTATTATAATAGTATATAAGCATCATCTGTAGAAAGAGGGACCTGCATGATCCTGGCATTGAATATCGGGAACTCCAACATTACCTTTGGCAGTTATACGCCGGATGGCAAGCTGGTGTTTTCCTCGCGGCTGTTTGCGGATACTGCGCTGAGCAGCGACGAGCTGCTCTATAAAATGGTAAACATGCTGGCGCTGTACGGGGCCGAGCCGCAGGAGATCACCGCTATCATCTTCTCCAGCGTGGTGCCCGCGCTGACGCCCCGCATCCGAGAGGCACTGCGCAAGATGTGCGAGGCCCCGGTCATGGAAGTCGGTCCCGGGCTGAAAAGTGGCGTTCGCATCCGCATGGACAACCCGGCCCAGTTGGGCGGCGAGCTGCTTTGCGCGGTCGTGGGTGCGCTGCGCCGTGCCGAGCCCCCGCTGGTGGTCGTCAACTTTGATACCGCCACCACCCTGCTGGCCGTGGACGCCGCCGGTGCGCTGGTGGGCGGCGCTATCCTACCCGGGCCGCAGTGCTCGCTGGCGTCGTTGGTAAAGAACACCGCGCAGCTGCCCCAGGTGGAGCTGGAAGCCCATCCCCGCCGCCTGCTGGGCACAAACACCGCCGACTGCCTGCACAGCGGCATCGTGTACGGTACCTCGGCCATGCTGGACGGCATGGTAGCGCAGTTCCGCGCCGCGCTGCATGCGGATGCCGCCCCTGTCATTGCCACCGGCACGCTGCCCGCCAGCGTGCGCAGCTGCTGCGTGACCGAGATCACCTACCGCGAGACCCTGATCCTGGACGGCCTGTTCATGATCTGGCAGCGCAACGCCCGCAAATAATTTCCCAAATCGCACAAAAGCCGCCGCCTGACCAACAGGCGACGGCTTTATTTTTTGCACGCCATATGGTATACTATGGGCTGTAATATTATGTAGTATAGAGAGGTCTTATCTGTTTCCATGCAAAAACTGAAAAATTTTAACTGGAAGAGTTTTTTCCTGCAAGGGGTTCTGCCCTTTGCGATGGCAATTACCGCAGCGTTCATTGCGCGGTATCAGCTGGAGCTTTCCGACGGTGTCACGCCGGATTTTCTGGCCCTGCAGTGGCCGCTGTACGCCCCGCTGAACGCCCTGACCGCCTTTTGCCTGACGCTGGTGCTGTTTGCCATCCTGGGCAAATGGAGCCGCGCTACCGGCATTTCCGGCGCGCTGTTTACCGTGATCGCGCTGATCAACTACTACACGCGTGACCTGCACGGCTCGGCCCTGATGCCCCAGGACATCCTGAACCTGGGCACGGCTGCCGAGGTCATGGGCAGCTACACCTTGCAGATCACCGCCACCGTGCGCACCATTGTGCTGTGGTATCTGCCCGTGCTGGCGCTGGCTTTTGTGCAGGCGAAGCTGGTCAAGGGCATGCCCAAGCGTGCTAGCTGGCGCGCGCGCGGCGTGCGGGTGCTGGGCAGTGCCGTCGGCGTGTTCTGCATCCTGTTCTTCGGCTACTTCGGGCCGGTATCGGTCAAGCCCAAAACCACCTACGGCTGGGCGTGGCAGAACACCTATTATAAATACGGCTATCTGGCCGGAACGATCGAGGCCGCCAGCCTGATGGCCGACCCCATCATTGAACCGGAAAACTACAGCGATGACGCCGCCGTCACCGCAGCCGCCATGGCCGAGGACTTCCCCTCCGCAACGGCGGAATCCGCCAGCAGCGACTACCCTGACATTATTCTGGTACTGTCCGAGAGTTTCTATGACTTTGGCCTTGTGACCGACACCCAGGCCGACACCGAGGTCATGCCCGTTACCAAGAACCTGCAAAACGCCGTGTACGGCCACACCATCAGCCCGCACGTGGGCGGCGGCACCAACTCCAGCGAGTACGAGATGCTTTCCAGCAATTCGCTGATGCTGATGCCGTCCATCACGCCGTTCAACTGGCTGAACCTGCACAACGCCAACAGCCTGGTCAGCTACCTGAAAGACCTTGGCTACAGTACGCTGGCAGCCCACCCGTACACCAACTCCAACTACCGCCGTGATTCCGCCTGGCTGGCGCTCGGCTTTGACGAGACGCATTTCCAGGACGACTTCCCAACCCAGGAATACTACGGCAACCGCCCGTATCAGACCGACTCGGCCTCTTACCGCGACTTTGAAAAGCTGTACGAGGCCATGCCCGAGGACAAGCCGCGCTTCGGCTTCCTGGTGTCGATCCAGAGCCACGGCGACTACACAATGAACGATGCTTCGCTGGATATTGTTCACGCCGCCACCGACTACGGCGAGTACGATGAGCCGATGGACGAATACCTGAGCTGTATCCATATGAGCGATGCCGCTGTGCAGGAGCTGTGCGACTACTTTACCAAACAGTACGAGGAGACCGGCCGCAAGGTAGTGCTGGCATTTGCAGGCGACCACGCCCCCAGTTTTGTGGGCCACGTGGCCGACAAGACCCGTGCCGAGGGCAACGACCTGCAAATTCTGGAGCGCAGCACACCGTTCTTCATCTGGGCCAACTACCCGCTGGAGAACATCGACGCCGCCACCAGCACCTCCGACCCGCTGAACCGCATGGACATGGTGATGCTGGCCCCGACGATTGCCCAGCAGGCGGGCCTGCCGCTGACCGGGTATTACAAGTACCTGCTGGCCATGAAGCAGCAGACCCCCGTTGTGACCGCCGCCAACGATTACATGCGCGCCGACGGCACCACCCACGCGTATGGTGAGGACGAAAGCCTTGACGCCTGGGTAAAGGGATATCTGGCGTTGGAATATAACAACATCGGCGCGCACGCCAAGCGCGTGCAGTCGATTTTTGGGCAGTAAAATCTGCCCCGGGACGTAAAAATTCGCAAGGAGGCCCGCTATGCCGCGACGCCGGAAGTATGAAAGCCGTAAAGGTTTCACCTTGGTGGAAATGATCGTTGTCCTGCTGATTCTGGCAGTTGTCACCAGCATGGCCGTGCCGGCCTTTTCGCGCCAGATCAACGATGCCAAGGAGAAAAAGGCTGTTACCGAGGCGCAGGGCTGTGTGACGGCGGGTACTGGGCTGGGCGCGCAGCTGTACAGCGAAGCGCGGTCTACCGCGCTGCAAAGTGTGAGCACCGATGCAAATGCTTCCGACGCGGTGAGCGCTGCCCTGACTGGCTGGGCCAGCAGCGTAACGGACAAAGGCCCCACCTTGACAGGTGACCTGGCCTTGACCGAGGGGCAGGGGCAGTATTATTTGAAGCCCGGCCAGTTGCAGGGCGGCAATGCTGCGGGTGCGGATGAGCTCAAAGCTGCTGCCGGTGTGGATGGCACAGTAGAAGATTTCTGGTGCAGCGGCACCGGGCAGATCGTGTATCTGCGCTACTTTAGCGCTGACGGCATTCTGGTGGCGTACACGAATAACGGTACCTCGGGCAGTAATATTGCCATCCCGACCCCGGATGTGCCGTAGCCTGACCAGCCCACAGATAATCCGACCCAGCCGACGGATAAGCCCACAGACAACCCTGACACCCCCGACAAACCCGATGATACAGACCGCAGCGGCAATTTGATTTTTGTTCTGCGTGATGAATTTACCGATGAATTTATCAGCGGTGTCGCTTTTAACCTTTATGATGGCGCAGGAAATCTTGTTGATACACAAACCACAGACAGTTACGGAAAAGTTTGTTTTCCTGTTGCCCCCACCAAGTTAGATTACTATGAGTGCTGGAAGCTAGTCCCCAAATCCATTCTCGAGGGATTACAAGATATTTTGGGCGTAAACGTCGGTATTGCACGTTATCCGAAAGAAGCTCCAACTGATTTTGATGTCAATTCTGTTGAGAGTAACTCCAACGCCCAAGATTACGGTTACAAATCAGGCTATACCAGCAAATATAATGATAGCGATGAATACCGCCATGTCTACAATTTCTACGTCCGGCATCTGCCTAAAGTAGAAATTTGTGTATGGGATGATGCCACACAGCAACCGCTAAAAGATGTGAAACTTACAATTTCGCGTGGCGACAACAGCGTATCAGTAACAGATTCCTCTGTCGTAAAAACTGTTTATGCCAAAATCCATAAAAACGACCAGATTCCCGCCAGCGCTACAGAATACATTGACCTTTCCAATGGAATGTATAACAAGTTTCACGTCAGTTTTTCTAGTTATCCAAAAGATTTCCAATATCTTGAGGACTTTGACGTTTCCATTTACACCGAGAGTAACGGCACGCCCAAATATCAAATCACATCCAGTTATCAAGAAAATCAGTGGGATGATACATTAAGAAAGAATGTCCGTACCGTTGTCACATGCGAAAATGTGGACAACAGTAATGTTACTCGTATCACCATTCACGCCGCCCAGGTTGCGGACGTTACTTTCCACAAATATTCCAAAGATGATTTGTCGCTTAGTTCTGTCCCTGAGTTGTCTGGCGCACATTTGCAGCTTTATAAGGCTGATAGTAACAACGAGTATACGCAGCGCATCGAGGAATGGGATACAGGTTCTTCCGCTAAGGTTATTACGCTGGAAGCCGGGGCGTATTGCTTAGAGGAAACTTCCGCACCAGCGGACTATAACAAAACCACTCCCCTGTATTTCACCCTTATGCGCAACACCAGCGGCAAGTTGGAACTAAAAAAAGGTGTTAGCGACGCCAGTTCTTATGTAGACGATATTACAAAAGCCATTTGCATGGTCGACACACCTACCGTGAAGCATGTCGGTGTGCAAATTGTTGATATAACCACAGGGTTGCCTTGGGCGGGCGCTAAAGCGAAGCTCATCGGTGAAGCAGGCGGCAATATGTCTAACGAGGATAGAACTTGGACTTCTTCCCTCTCGGATACCGTACATACATTCCGCCTACCGTTGCAAAATGGCAGCTTCACAATAGAAGTTGTCGACAGTGACATGTTTGCATATAGTGAGTTCAAGTTCGAAGTCGTTCAGGATGGTGACGGCTTCAAATTGGAAAGCGCCAATAACGTCAGCTCCCCCGATGGAACAATCGACAACAATACAATCACTGTGTATGCTTACCCGAAAGTAATGTTCCGTTACAGTATCAACTACAATACTGATACCAATTGTGACAACGCGTTAAAGGGATTCCGTTTAAGCATTAACGACAGTGACAACAATCCCGCTTCCGTAAAGGGGCAAAATCCATGGGATCTAAAGCACGGAAACCAAAAAAAGGCTCTTGGCATTGCTACCGGATCCTATATTGTATCTGAAGTAAGGCGTTCCGATGACGCTACTGTCTCTGACCTTTCTCCCGTTAAGATTACCGTAAAGCGTAATGACAACGGCACACCAGAAATCCATAATGACTCGAAAGGTTGGATATGTTGGGACCGCATCATCGACGTAATTTATCAGTATAAGTAAAAAAGCAGCACCCCATCCGCATAACTCTACGGATGAGGTGCTGGTTTTCTATTTATTACTTTCTAAAATCCTCTAAATAAACTTCCGCGCTTCTCGTCATTTCTTTGGAGAAGTCGCTTTCGTATTTGCGGTTGCAAAAAGCCTTGATGGCGGTGTCGAAATCGTAGTTTTGCTGGCCGTTGGCGGCGGCGCGGGCAGTGAAGTCGGCGCGCAGCTCGGCGTCGGTGCGGTCGCGGTAGGTATTTTCGCAAACGACGGCGTCCTTTTCAAACCGCGCGGGCTTGGGGCGGGCCTTCTGCTGGTCGGTCGGGCGGCCAAAAACCAGCATGCAGGCCGGGACGACATATTCCGGCAGATGCAGCGCTTCGCGCATCTGCTCGGCATTTTCGATCACATCGCCAATGTAGCAGCTGCCGATGCCCAGGCTTTCGGCGGCGACCACGGCGTTCTGCGCCGCAATGCAGGTGTCGGCCAGCGCCAGCAGCAGGTCACCCGCGCCGGGCGTGCGGGCGTCCGCAATACCGGCGGCGTGGTAGGCGCGCAGCCAGCGGCGGCAATCGGCCAGAAACACCAGCACCAGCGGCGCTTTGGCAATGAACGGCTGGTGGTCGCACAGGTCGGCCATGCGGGCTTTCAGCGCCGGGTCGGTAATGTTCAAGATCGTGTACAGCTGCTGGTTGCCCGCCGTGGGTGCCTGAAACGCCGCCTGCAAAATGGCGTCACGCTCGGCGTCGGTGACGGGTTCCTCGGTGTACACACGCACACTTTTGCGGGCGGAAAGTGCCTGCAAAATTTCGTTATCCACATCTTTCATACGATATCACCCTTTTTGCGGTGGAGAAATTTGCCCACCAGTTTATTGAGCATACTGAAAATCTCGCGGAAGTTGATGGCGCAGACAATGGCCGTCAGCGCCGTGACCGGCAGTACCCAGCTTTCCAGCCGCATGATGCAGAAGATCTCGGCCACCACAAGCCCCAGGTTCAAAAGCAGCCAACCAGAGTGGAAATCCACTTCCAGCAAACCGCGGGTGGAGTAGGCGCGCAGCAAAAATACCAGCAGCAAGCCAAGGAAGCTGGCCGGGGTGACGCCCCACGGGCCCCACAGGCGGATGAAGCAGTAGTTTAAAATCAGGTTGAGCACCGCGCCGGACAGCATCGTGACCAGTGAGCCGGTCGACCGCTTATACACCACGTAAATACTGTTCAGGAACTGGTTCAGGCAGGTGCACATCGAGCAGAGCGTCAGGAACGGCACAAAGGTCCAGCCGTCGTAGTATTCGGCTTTGAACAGGTGCATCATCGGGCGGCACAGCCAGATAATGCCCGCCACGCAGCAGAACAAAACACTGGCGTAGATACGGAAAATTTTAGAGAAGAACACCTCGCGGTCCTGTTCCTCGGTCACAGCGGAAAGCTGCCAGGCCTCGTAGAAGATGCTGCCCAAAATCGTGATGACCTGCGGTAAAAAGTAACCCGCCGACAACAGGCCGACCCAATAGTTGCCGCTGCGGCCGCCGTAGTCCTCGCACATGGCCTGCACAAAAAACATGTCGCTGGCGTTGATGATCCAAAAACTGATGGCAGCGGGAATCATGGGCAGGCAGTAGCGCAGCATGTCGCGCCACAGTTTTTTGTCAAAGGCTTTGGGGTGGCAGAACTCGTAACACTTGCCCGCAAAGAACACGAACACCATCGAGGTCAGGTCCGCGCAGGCGTTGGCCAGCAAAAAGCCCGCCGCGCCAAGCTTGAGCCAGCTTAAGAAAATCAGGTAATACGCCAGCAGCGCGCCGGTCGTCAGCACGCCGTCCAGCGCCACCAGACGGTTGAGCATGCGGGAGCGGATAAACTGGGTACACAGCGTGCGCAAACAGCTTGCCAGCACGCAAAGATACAAAAACGGCAGGTATTCGGCCGCGTTGGGGATGAGCCTCACCAGCGGCATGGCAACCAGCAGCAGCAAAAAGCCCATGCCGATCGTCGCTCCGCCGTTGACAAAGACGCTGGATTTATTGACCTCTTTATCCAGTCCAAAGCGGATGACCGCATACGCCACGCCCAGGCTCACCACCGGGATGAGCAGGTTGGTGGCCTGCTGCAGCAGGCTGGACACGCCCATAATATCCGGCGTATCCAGTGCGTAGCTCAGGTACGGGCGGATAAAAAAGCTGAGCAGCTTAGAGCTGAAGTTGGAGATGGCAAACAGCAGCGTGTTGCTTACCAGCGTTGAGTATTTTTTCTGCGATGATGCCACGGGAAATCCTCCGTAATGCGTAACAAATTGGTTGGTGTCACATCTGCTTTAACAGGCGTTCGCGCGCTTTGTAGTCCGGCAGGACTGCCGCCACCGCCGCCCAAAAGCCGGGGCCGTGGTTGGGGTGCGCAAAGTGGCAGAACTCGTGTACTACAACATATTCCTGCGCGGGCAGCGGTGCCACACAAAGCCGCCGCGCAAAGGCCAGCGTGCCGGTTTTTAAGCTGCAGCTGCCCCAGCGGGTGGTCATATCCCGCACGGTGATCTTAGGCATGCGCCCGCCCGGGCAGGTGGCCGCAAACTGGGGATAGTATGCCCGGCACAGGCTTTGGATATGGGCCAGGGCTTCGGCTTTGGTGGGCAGTTCCGACTGCCGGGCGGCTTCTCGCTCGCGTCGGGCGGCAGCACGGGCCTGGGCGCTGCGCACCCAATCGGCCCGGCTGGCGACAAAGGCATCCACCATCATGACCGGCACGCGCGGCGCGGCACTGGCCGCCACGCTGCCATCGGCCCGCACGCGCAAATTGATATTGCGCACGCGGCGGCGCGTAAGCGTATAGGTAACGCCCGCCGCCACCCGCGTTTGCTCTCGCGGTGAAGCCAAATGGATGCCCCCTTTGCAGATGAAAAGATTTTCTATATTGTACACGCTTTTGGGGAAAAGTACAACCTAAAAAGGAGGGGTTTATTCCCCTCCTCTTTCATTTTCCTTTTGCCTCTTGGATATACTGCCGCGGTGTCTGGTTGTATTCTGCCTTAAAGGCTCGGTAAAAGTTCGCGTAATCGCCAAAGCCGCAGTATTGGCATACCTCGTTCGGCGGGACGCCGCCAGCCAAAAGCTGCTTGGCGTTCATCAAACGCTTTTGCAAAATGTAACGATGCACCGTCGTGCCGACCTGGGCATCGAACTTGCGCAGCAGATGGTATTTGCTGATGAAAAACTGCTCGGCCAGCTGGTCCAGGGTCAGGCTTTCGCTGTAATGCTCATTTATATAATGTAGGACGGCGTCCACTACCTGGTCGCTGGTACCGGCCGGGCGCAGGTCGCCGTGGGAATCCGCCGCGCGGTTCAGGCCGATCATCAGCTCCACCAGTGCGCCCTGGGCCAGCAGGTCACTGCCGTAATCCTTGCGCGCGCGCAGGTCGCACAGGCGGTCCACCGTGCTGCGCAGCGGCGCGCCGATAGCACCAGGCAGGCGCAAAAGGTTCGTGTGCCCCTGCACGCTGGTGTCAAAGCAGCGGGTCAGACTTGTGCGCGGGGTGGACAGCCGGTCCAGATACGGCCGGGCGATCCACAAAACAATGCGCTCGTAGGCATCGGCGTCGGTATCAATGCGGGCCTGATGCAGTTCCAGCGGGCTGCAAAGCATCCAGTCGCCGGGGCGCATGCGGTAGATCTTGTTTTCCACAATATACTCAATGCGGCCGCGCAGCAGCAGATAGACCTCGTAAAAATCGTGGTGGTGCAGTTCCACCTCGTTCATGTAGGTGGAACGGTAGCGGTACACTTCATAATCCGGCTCGATCATGCTCTGCCGCTTGGTATAGGGGTTAAAACTAGCCGACATGGTACACCTCCCTATGCGATTTTTTTCTTATCCCTATGTTACCGCAATTTTTGCAATTTATCAAGCAATTGTGGTAATTTTCTTGCGAAAAATTGCGTGCTATACTGAAATCACAAAAGGCGCGGTGACGGTACGCTGCCAAACCTTGCAAAAGCATCTTTTACGCATTACGAAAAGGAGCAAACCATTATGCAGATGAATGCCTCTTCCATCGTTAACCAGAAAGCCGACTGGGAAAAACTGGGCGTTAAGCTGCCCGCTTTTGACCACGCTGCCATGACCGCTGCCACCAAAGAGCACCCCATCTGGGTTCACTTTGGCGCTGGCAACATCTTCCGTGGTTTTATCGCCGCCTTGCAGCAGCGCCTGCTGAATGAAGGCCTGGCCGACCGCGGCATCATCGCAGCTGATACTTTCGACTACGACATCATCGACAAGATCTACACCCCGTACGACAACCTGACGATGAACGTCACCCTGAACCCGGACGGCACCACCAGCCGCGAGATCATCGGCTCCATCGCCGAGGGTCTGCGTGCTGACTCCTCTGACGCCGCCATGATGGCCCGCTTCAAGGAGATCTTCACCGACGCCGGTTTGCAGATGATCAGCTTCACCATCACCGAGAAGGGCTACGCCCTGTATCGCCCGGACGGCAGCCTGATGCCCGTTGTCCAGGCCGATATCGACGAGGGTCCCGCCCACGCACGCCATGCCATGAGCATGGTCGCGGCCCTGCTGCTGGAGCGTTTCCAGAATGGTGCCGCTCCTCTGGCCGTCGTCAGTATGGACAACTGCTCCCACAACGGCGAGAAGTTGCAGACCAGCGTAATGACCATTGCCAAGGCATGGCTGGAGAAGGGCTATGTCGGCCAGGACTTCATCGACTACTTGACCGATGAGAGCAAGATTGCATTCCCCTGGTCCATGATCGACAAGATCACCCCGCGTCCCCACAAGATCGTGGAGGAGCAGCTCGTCAAGGACGGCATTGAGGGTATGGAGCCCATCGTTACCAGCAAGAACACCTTTATTGCTGCTTTCGTCAACGCTGAGCGCCCGCAGTATCTGGTCATTGAGGACAAGTTCCCCAACGGCCGCCCTGCCTTGGAGAAGGCTGGCGTTTACCTGACCGACCGTGATACCGTCAACAAGACCGAGCGCATGAAGGTCACCACCTGCCTGAACCCGCTGCACACCGCCATGAGCGTGTACGGCTGCATGCTGGGCTACACCCTGATCTGCGATGAGATGAAGGACGCCGACATCGTCGCCCTGATCAAGCGCCTGGGTTATGTCGAAGGTCTGCCCGTCGTGGTCAACCCCGGCATCCTGGAGCCCAAGGCATTCATCGACGAGGTCGTTGAGCAGCGCCTGCCCAACCCCTTCATGCCCGACGCCCCGCAGCGTATCGCTACCGATACTTCCCAGAAGGTCGGCATCCGCTTCGGCGAGACCATCAAGAGCTACATTGCTGAGGGCCGCGACCTGAACACCCTGGTCAGCATTCCTTTGGCCCTGGCTGGCTGGCTGCGTTACCTGCTGGCTGTGGACGACAACGGCAATGCCTTTGAAGTCTCTTCCGATCCCCTGAAGGACGACTTGCAGGCCAAGCTGGCCGGTATCGAGGTCGGCAAGCCCGAGACCTTCACCAACCAGCTGGACGACATCCTGTCCAACGCTTCCATCTTCGGCACCGATCTGACCAAGACCGTGCTGGCCGATAAGATCAAGGTCTACTTCAAGGCTGAGCTGGCAGGCCCCGGCGCTGTCCGCAAGACCCTGCATGACGCCGTGAACGCGTAATTTTTAAAAAACCTCCTTCTGCGAGGGAGGTGGCGCGAAGCGCCGGAGGGAGAGAGCTTTGCCGAAGTCAAAAACTTCGGATAGCTTCATAACTCTCTCCCCCACCCGCAGATGGGGCCTATATAAAGAAGATTCAATTTATAAAAATAAAGGAGTCTACCTATGTCTATGAAAATGGGTTGGCGCTGGTATGGTGAGGGCAACGACCCCATCACTCTGGCTGATATCAAACAGATCCCCGGTGTTGAGGAGATCGTTTGGGCGCTGCACAGCAAGATGCCCGGCGAGATCTGGGAAGAAAACGAGATCAAGGAAGTTGTCGATCAGATCCATTCTTATGGCTTCGACGCTACCATCGTGGAGTCTGTGAACGTCCACGATGATATCAAGATCGGCCTGCCTACCCGCGACCAGTATATCGAGAACTACAAGCAGTGCATCCGCAACCTGGCTAAGTTCGGCGTCAAGACCATCTGCTACAACTTTATGCCGGTCTTTGACTGGACCCGTACCGACCTGTTCCATCCCGTCGGCGACGGCTCTACCGCCCTGTTCTATCAGAAAGATCTGATCAAGGACGATTACAAGGCCATGGCCGAGTACATCATGAGCTTCACCGAGAAGTATCACATGACCTTCCCGGGCTGGGAGCCTGAGCGTATGGCTAAGCTGGACGAGCTGTTCAAGGCTTACGCCCCTGTCACTAAGGAAAAACTGTGGGATAACCTGAAGTATTTCCTGGAAGCCATCATGCCTACCTGCCGCGAGTGCGACATCAAAATGGCTATCCATCAGGATGATCCCCCGTGGGATATCTTCGGCCTGCCCCGCCTGCTGGTGGATGCCGAGAGCATCGACCGGTTCCTGTCCATGGTGGATGACCCGTACAACTGCTTGACCCTGTGCAGCGGCAGTATGAACGCCAATCCCAATAACAACGTGGCTGAGATTGTGCGCAAGCATTGCGACCGTATCCCGTTTGCCCATATCCGCAACATCCATCACTTCGAGAACGGTGATTTCAGCGAGGCTGCTCACCGCGATTGCTGCGGCGAGACCGGCATCATTGAGATCCTGCGCGCTTACCATGACTGCGGCTTTGATGGCTGCATCCGTCCTGACCATGGCCGCCAGCTGTGGGAGGAAGGTCCCGGAAACTGCCGCCCCGGTTACGGTAAGTATGACCGTGCCCTGGGTATCCAGTACATGCTGGGTGTCTGGGATCTGCTCGACCGTCTGGACGAGGAGAAGAAGGGCTGAGCCTTTGTCCCTTTTCTTGAAAGAAAAGGAACCAAAAGAACTTTCAATTAAAAAGCAAGGCATGGGCCGACGGCCCATGCCTTGCTTTTTGTTTGGAGTTTCTTCGGTTCCTTCTTTGCAAAGAAGGAACAAAAGCCCAGCCCATTCTTACACCGCCCCGTAGATACCGCGGACGCTGACCTCGCCGGTGAATACGTGGGTGTCGCCGGATTCGTCATGAACGATTAGGCGTCCCTCGTCGTCGATATCGGTCGCAATGCCTGCGCCGCCGTCATAGGTAACGCGGCGTCCCAGGTTGACGCACTGGGCCTTGTACTTTTCACGGTACGGCGCAAAACCCTCTGCCTCGTAGGTGTAAAGGGCGCGGTCGAACCCGAAATCCGTCATATACTGCGCCAGCCATTCCGGGTCAACATCCAGATCAACATTGACGCCCTGCAACGCAAGGCTGGTGCCGTGGGGCAGACCGGCTGCGTCAAAATACTCCTGCGGCTGGGCCAGGTTGATGCCGATGCCCACCACAATGCTGTGCCCGTCGGACGCAACTTCGCAGAGGATGCCTACGATCTTTTTGCCGTTCAGCAGCAGATCGTTGGGCCACTTGATCTGGCAGTCAATGCCGTAACGCTGCTTTAAGGCGTCGCAGACCGCCAAGGACGCAAACAGCGGCAGCGTGGACGGCTGCACCAAATCCGTTTTGATAACGGCGGTGTAATACAGCCCCTTGCCGGGCGCGTCGACCCAGCCGCGGCCCAGACGCCCGCGGCCTGCGGTCTGGTCGGTGGTGTAAACAGCCCCCACCGGGCCGAACTGGGCGATGTTTTCTTTCGCCCAGGCGTTGGTGCTGCCGACCTGCGGCAGATAAATTACGCTCTCGTTCAAAACTGCGGCACCCGCTTCCATGAAAATTCGCACTGCCCATCCGTTACCGTGATGACGCCGTAACTGCCGCCATCTCGCAGGCTACCCGGGTTAAACACCGTGGCCGCCGTGCCGACGCCGCGCACCAGCTCCCGTCGATGCGTGTGACCGAACAGCGCCACGTCTGCGCCGCGCTCCCCGGCGCATTCAGCCAGCCGTTCACTGCCCATCTTAACGCCGTAATGGTGGCCGTGGGTGTAAAAAAACAGCACACCTGCAAACGGAGCCATGCCCTCGGTGGGCTCCTGGTAGCCGACATCGCAGTTGCCTGCCACGCGGTAGATCGGGTACGGCACCGGGGTCTTGTTCAGTTCCAGCGCGCCGTTCAGGTCGTACAGGCCGTCTCCCAGGTAAAACATGGCATCGGCGGTCTCGTTCTGCAATACCCAGCGCAGATCACGCATGCGGCCGTGGACATCGGAAATAACTAAAATCTTTGTGGTCTCGGACATGAAGGTTCCTCACTTGATCAGCTCTTTGTAGATCTGCCCTTTGCTGAACGGCGTGCCCGCCGCAGCCTGCTTGGCCGCAGCGGACGGCGGCATGCCGCCCGTCTGCAAGGCGCGGGCGGCTGCCACGGCTTCTTCCAGCGTGGGGGCCGCTTCCTCGGCCAATTGGGCCGGGTCAGCACCTGCCAGCACCAGCACATACTCGCCGCGCGGGTCGTTTTCCCGGTAAAAGGCAACGGCTTCGCCGAGGGTCGTTTTCTTGATCTCCTCGTGCAGCTTGGTCAGCTCACGGCACAGGCTCACCGAACGGTCTGCACCAAACGCCGCCGTCAGATCATCCAGCGTACCGCGCAGCTTGTGCGGTGCTTCGTAAAAGATCATCGTGCGGGTCTCGTTCTGCAAAAAGTCCAACCTTTCGCGGCGCTCGCGCTTGGGCACAGGCAGAAACCCCTCAAACACAAACCGCGCCGTGGGCTGGCCGCTGGCGGCAAGCGCCGTCACACAGGCCGATGCTGCCGGGACTGGCACCACTTTAATGCCCCGGGCGTGGGCTTCCTTGACGATCTGCTCACCGGGGTCGCTGATGCAGGGCATACCGGCATCGCTGCACAGGGCGCAGTTTTCGCCCGCCTCAATGCGCTGCAAGATGGCCTCACCATGGTGGAGCGCGTGCTCATAATAACTTACCATCGGCTTTTTTAAGCCAAGATGGTTCAGCAGCCGCAGAGTCACGCGGGTATCCTCGGCCGCGATGAAATCGGCTGCACCAAAGGTTGCCGCCACGCGCGGCGGCATATCATCCAGGTTGCCGATGGGTGTTGCCACCAGATATAATGTTCCGGGCAAAATGCTGCCCCCTTTTCTATACTATAATTGTATATTATACCACGTTATAGGGGCGCGGTAAACCCCGGGGCTACGCAAAAAGCCTCCCCAAAAACGGGGAGGCTTCGCTTATCCTCTTTCGCTGAAACCGTACTCGTGCTCCTTGAGCGGCAGATTTTCCACGGTCATGCCCTCGATGCGCACCCAGCGGTTGCTGCGCTCGATCATCGGCACCAGCTGGTCCAATGCGGCACGCTCGCCCTGGGCTTCCATCGACACACTGCCGTCCCAGTTGTTGGCGACCCAACCAGTCAGCCCCAGGTGCTGGGCAGAGTACCGCGCATAGTAGCGGAACCCTACCCCCTGTACATTTCCCGTGAAATGCCAGCGGCGGCGGATCACGCTCATGCGTCGATGCCCGTTACGGTGTAATCCTTGGCTTCGACAGCGGCTTTCAGGTCGGCGTCGGCTACGTCAGCGGCCAGGGCGACCACGGCGGTGCCTTTCTCGTGGCTGACCTCGGCGCTCTGCACGCCGTCCAGCGCTTCCAGCGCCTTTTTCACGGTGGCCTCGCAGTGGCCGCACATCATGCCTTCGATATGGATGGTCTTTTTCATGGTTACTTCCTCCGTTTTAATTTCACACTGCACAGGGCAGGTATTGGTCTCGCACGGGGCTGCGGCGGGCAACTCACGCGCGGGAGCTTTGCGTTTGGGCGGTGCATCATGGGCGGCACTGCGCGGGTCAAAGGTGTTCAGCCGCAGTGCGTTGGTGACGACGCAGACGCTGGAAAGGCTCATTGCAGCCGAGGCGATCATCGGGTTGAGCGTGATGCCGATGCCGGTGAACACACCCGCCGCCAGTGGGATGCAGACCGCGTTGTAGAAGAACGCCCAGAACAGGTTCTGGTGGATGTTGCGCACCACCGCGCGGGACAGGCGCACCGCAGCGGGCACATCGGCCAGATCGCTGCGCACCAGCACGACGTCGGCGGTGTCCAGCGCCACATCGGCACCGGCGCCGATGGCAATGCCGGTCTCGGCACGGGTCAGGGCCGGGGCATCGTTGATGCCGTCGCCCACCATGGCTACGCGGCCCACCGCCTGCAAGCGGCGGACTTCGGCCTCTTTACCGGCGGGCAGCACACCGGCGATAACATGCTGCTCGTCCAGGCCGACCATTGTGCCGATATGCTTGGCAGTGGCAGCATTATCGCCGGTCAGCAGCACGACCTGCAGGCCCAGTGCTTTCATCTGGCTGATGGCCTCGGCCGAGGTCTGCTTGACAACGTCAGACACACCGATGACACCTGCGGCCTTGCCGGCCAGCGAGAAGTACAGTGGGGTCACGCCATCGCGGCTCATTTCCTCGCCCGCCTGCTCCAAGTCGGGGGGCAGTTCGCAGGTCTCGCGGATAAACTTGGCGTTGCCGCCCGCGATGAGCTTACCGGCCACTTTGCCCTGCAAGCCCTTGCCGGGAACCGCCTCAAAATCCGTAACAGTGGCGTAGGAAAGCTTGTCCCTGTCCGCTTCCCGCAAAATGGCACGGGCCAGCGGGTGCTCGCTGCGCAGTTCGAGACCAGCGGCCATGCTGAGCAGGAATTTTTCGGGCACGTTGCGGGTTCCCACGACCTTGACGACGCTCGGCTCACCAGTGGTGATGGTGCCGGTCTTATCCAGCAGCACGGCATCGGTGTAACCGGTAGTCTCCAGGCTGGCGGCTGTCTTGAACAGGATGCCGTTTTTAGCACCCACACCGCTGCCGACCATGATGGCAACAGGCGTTGCCAGGCCCAGTGCGCAGGGGCAGCTGATGACCAGCACGCTGATGCCGCGCGCCAGCGCGTAGGTAAAGGTCTGGCCCAGCAGCAGCCAGACAGCGAAAGTCAACGCTGCAATGCAGATAACGGTCGGCACAAAGATGCCGGAGACTTTATCGGCCGTTTTGGCCAGCGGGGCCTTGGTGGCGGCGGCGTCCCGCACCAGGCGGATAACCTGGGACAAGGTAGTATCCTGGCCGACACGCTCGGCCCGGCAGGTCAGCGCGCCGTTCTGGTTGATGGTCGCGGCGCTGACGGGCGAACCGGGAAACTTGTCCACCGGCATGCTCTCGCCGGTCAGAGCGGCTTCGTTCACGCTGGAAATGCCCTCGGTGACGGTGCCGTCCACGGGGATGGACTCGCCCGGGCGGACGAGGAACAGGTCGCCAACCTGCACTTCACTGACCGGCAGCGTGACCTGCTCGCCATCGCGCAGCACGCAGGCGGTCTGCGGAGCCAGCTTCATCAGGCTTTTCAGTGCGTCGGTCGTCTTGCCCTTGCTGTAGGCTTCCAGCGTTTTGCCGACAGTGATCAGCGTAAGGATCATAGCGGCAGATTCAAAATATAGATCGTGGCGGTACTGCATGACCAGGTCATCATTGCCAGTCTCCACACCGGTCACGATCATGACAATGGCGAACACACCATAGGCCAGCGATGCGCCCGCGCCAAGTGCGACCAGCGCATCCATGCCGGGGGCACGGTTTTTAATGCCTTTCCAACCGCTGATAAAGAATGCGCGGTTGATCCAGCAGACGGGCAGTGTCAGCACAAGCTGGGTAACAGCGTACAAAATGGCATGCCACCCGCCGCCATGGAAAACCGAGCCCAGCGGCAGGCCGATCATATGGCCCATCGAGACATACATCAGCGGCACCAAAAAGCACAGGCTGGCAATTAGGCGTTTTTTCAGTTTCGGGGTCTCGGTGTCCTCCAGTTCGGCGTTTTCGCTTTCGGCGGTGGCCAGGCTGGCACCGTAACCGGCGGCTTCCACCGCATTGCAGATGCGCTTTACCATCTTGTCCGGGTCAGCATCGGGGGTGTAGTCGACCTGCATCGAGTTGGTCAGCAGGCTGACTGCGACACTGGCGACACCTGGCACCGCCTTGACCGCTTTTTCCACATGGCTGGCACAAGCCGCACAGCTCATACCGGTGATCTCATAGCGTTGCATGCTTCCTCTATTGCTCCTTTGCTAAGACAGTAACCTTATTAAAACATACTTTCCGGCAAAACAATGTCATTTTTCGGCACTTTGGCCCAGTCGAAGTCTGCGGCCAGTTCCGCAGGCGTTACCGGGCGGGGCGTATCCTGCAAGCCGCAGACAAACGCCAGCTTGCCGATGATCTCCTCGGGCGCATACTTCGCCCGCAGGTTTTCCAGGCTCTGGTCGCCGTCGCGTTTGGAAAGGCGGCGGCCATCCGGGGCCAGCAGCAGCGGCAGGTGGTAAAATGCAGGTGGGATCAGCCCCAGTTCGCGGTAAAGCCACAGCTGGCGCGGCGTGCTGGACAGCAAGTCGCTGCCGCGCACGACCTCGGTCACACCCATCAAGGCATCATCGACCACCACGGCCAGCTGGTAGGCAAACACACCGTCGGCCCGGCGCAGGTAAAAGTCTCCGCAATCGCGGGCAAGGTTCTCGGCATAGGGGCCAAGGTGGCCGTCGGTAAAGGCGATCGTCTCATCGGGCACCTGCACGCGCCAGGCAGGGGCACGGGTCTTGCGGCGCTCGGCTGCTTCGGCGGGGGTCAGACCCCGGCAGGTACCAGCATAGATGACCTGGCCGTCGCTGCGGTGGGGTGCGCTGGCCGCGTGGAGCTGGCTGCGACTGCAAAAGCAGGGATATACCAGCCCGCGGCAGGCCAAAATATCGTAGTAGCGTTGGTAAATTTCCGCCCGCTCACTCTGGTAAACGGGCGGCTGCGGCCCGTCGGCGGCAAGGCCCAGCCAGGCAAGGTCGTCGATGATGGCATCGGCAAACACACGGGGGCAGCGCTGGGTGTCCAAATCCTCAATGCGCAACAGCACCTGCCCGCCCTTGCTTTTGGCGGAAAGCCAGGCCAGCAGGCAGCACATCAGATTACCCAGGTGCATCCGCCCGCTGGGGCTGGGTGCGTAACGGCCCGTGGTCATTCCAGCGTGTAGGTGCCGTCGCCCAAGGCACGCAAATGCACACGGTAGAATTCTTCGACCGCGTTGATCATATGGTCAGCGTCGGCCACGGCAGCAGTCTCGACCGCGCTGTGCATGGCCAGCTGCGCCAGGCCGATATCGGCCATCGGGATCGGCAGCGTGTGGCTTTGCAGGTTGCCTAAGGTGCTGCCGCCCGGCTCATCGGCACGGTTGGTGAACACCTGCACTGGCACACCGGCTTTGCGGCAGATCTCCTTGAAAATCGCACCACTAACAGCGTTGGTCGTGTACTTCTGGCTGGCGTTGTACTTCACCACAACACCCTCGCCCATGTGTACGGGCGCGCAGGGGTCGGCCTTCTGCGGGAAGTTCGGGTGGGTCGCGTGGGCGTTGTCGGCGCTAAGCATGTAGCTGTTGGCCATAGCCTGCTGCGCGGCCTGGGCGCTGTGCGGGATGGAACCAATGATACGGTAGAGCACATCACGCAGGTAGCTGCTCTCGGCGCCCATCCGGCTGGAGGAACCGACTTCCTCGTTGTCGAACATCGCCCACACCGGGGCGCAGGCGCTGTCGCAGTCGGGTGCGGCATCCAAAAAGGCCAGCAGCGTGGTAGCAGCACATTCCAGGTCATCAATGCGCGGGGCGAGGAAATACTCGCCGTCCGGGCCCAGCCGCGTGGGCTGCTGGCGCGTCACCAGCTGCAAATCACGGTCCAGGATATTCTCTGGCTGCACGCCCAATTCCTCACACAGCACATCGGTCAGGCTGCGGCAGCCCACAGGGCCCCACAGCGGCTGCATATCGATCTGGGGGTTGAATTCCTTGCCTTTGTTGACATTGCGCTGCATGTGGATGGCCAGCGACGGAATGACCAGCAGGTCTTCATCGATGTTGACCAGGCGGCTTTCGATACCGTCCTCGGTCTTGACCATAACGCGGCCCGCAACGGTCAGCGGACGGTCCAGCCAGGTGGACATGATCATGCCGCCGTAGCCTTCGACGCTCAGGCGGACACAGCCGTCATTTTCGACCTTTTCATTTTTGATCTTCCAGCACGGGGAATCGCTGTGGCTGGCTGCGATGCGCCAACCGCCGATGGCATGCTCCGGCACGCGCCAGGCGATGACCGAGGAACCATTGCGGGTAATATAATATCCCTTACCGGCTTCCAGGTTCCAGTAATCGGCTTCCTCCAGGCGGGTATAACCGGCTGCATCCAGCCAGGCTGCGGCCATGGCGGCCGCATGATAGGGGGTCACTGCCCCCTGCAAAAATTCAAACAAATCATCGAGCATAGGTACTTTTCTTCCTTACTGATTTAATTTTCCCGGCTTTTGGGGTCCGGATTGGGTCATACGGTATTATTGTACCGCAAACGCACAGCGGGAACAAGTTGCAAATCAGGAAAATTTGTTCTATACTCAGTATAGCTTTATATCCTATTTTGACAAGTACGCACTTTTTGGAAAGTACCCCAGGAGGTTTTGTTATGCACCCGAACGCGAACTGCAACTGCCGCTACGCCGATGTTGGCTGCGATAAAATGGAAGAAGTCATGGACCAAATCAGCGGAAAATGGAAAATGCGCATCCTATTTATGGTAGGCGCACACGGCACGCTGCGCTATGGCGAGCTGCGCCGCCTGCTGGACGGTGTGACCCACAAGATGCTCTCGAATCAGTTGAAAGAGCTGGCCGCGGACGGGCTGGTCGAACGCATCGACTATGGCGAGGTCCCGCCCCGCGTAGACTACCGCCTGACCCCCAACGGCGAAGCTCTGATGTCGATTTTTGACGATATACAGGCGTACATCCGCAAAAACGCCTGCAACAGCTGCTGTGACGGCAAGCCCGCTGCCCCCGTCGGCGCGAAGCATGCCTGCTGTGAATAATATATTGGTAAGGAACATGTTAGGAGGAATCTCCCATGCGTAGACTTACAACTTTTTTGCTGGCGCTGCTGCTGGCCGTGCTGACGGCCTGCGGCGATACCACGATGGATTCTGCTGCTGTATCGTCTGAAATCAGCAGCACTGCCACGGTGGAATCTGCTGTAGCACCCGTCCCGGCTGACCCCAGCCATGACACCACCGCCGAGCAGCGCAGCGTACTGGATGGCTGTGTCGATTTTGCCGCCGACACAGCAGGCGGCAGCCTGAAAAGCGCCCGCGCTGCGGCCGCGCTTGTGGAATATCTGAGCTATGCCGACATTGACGCGGCGACTGCTGCGGACTGGATGGCCGCACTCCCGCAGGAACAGCGGGACCTTCTGGACACAAACTGGTCTGGCATTTTGGAAAACGCGCAGAATATCGCCAGTGACCCCGCCAGCCAGGCTGATTTGCTGGCTAGTGCCGGTGTTACTACTAATTTTGGGAGCATGGTTTTGACCGAAGTGCCGGATAAGCTGGTAACGCTGAACATGATTTTTTCTGGCAAAGCCGGGTAAAAGAACCTACAAAGCAAAAGCGGTGCCGTTCCCACGCGGCACCGCTTTTTACTGACCTTTATACCTTATTATAATATTATAATGACCCACTCATTCTACATCCTGCAACGCAGCGTAATCCTGCTCGCCGGTGCGGACCTTTACGACCTTGGCAACATTGTACACAAAGATCTTGCCGTCGCCGATGTGGCCGGTGTACAGTGCCTTGGTCGCTTCGTCGATGACCTTCTCGACCGGGATCTTACTGACGACGACTTCCACCTTGACTTTGGGCAGCAGAGTAGCGTCCACTTCAGCGCCACGGTACTTCTCGCCGCTGCCCTTCTGGATTCCGCAGCCCATGACCTGGGTCACGGTCATGCCGGTAACGCCGATCTTGTTCAGCGCCTGCTTCAAGCTTTCAAACTTGGCCAGCTGCACGATGATGGATACCTTGTGCATACCGGAATCCAACTCGGCAGGCAGCGGGGTCTCGCGGCTGACCTTGACGGCGGCCGCGACCTTTTCGGGGCTTGCCTTTTCGATATCATCTTCGCCCAGGTCGGTGTTCTCGTTCACATCCAGCTCGGCGTAGGTGGCATCGTTGATGGCAAAACCGGCGTAGGCGCTGGTCAGGCCATGCTCGTGGATATCCAGACCGTCAAGTTCCTCTTTCTCAGAAACGCGCAGGCCGATGGTCTTTTTGATGATGGTAAAGATAATGCTCATCGTGACCAATACCCAGGCCGCCACGCTGACAACACCCAGCAGCTGGATGCCGAGCTTGGCAAGCCCGCCGCCGTAGAACAGGCCGCCATCGGTGGCAAACAGGCCGACCGCCAGCGTGCCCCACAGGCCGTTCATGCAATGGACAGACACCGCACCGACAGGGTCGTCGATCTTGGCGATGTTATCAAAAAATTCGACCGAGAAGATGCAGAGCACACCGGCCACCACGCCGATGACCGCCGCACCGAAGGGATCGACGACATCGCAGCCTGCAGTGATGGCAACCAGACCGGCCAGCGCACCGTTAAAGGTAAGCGAGACATCGGGCTTGCCGTAGCGCACCCAGCTGACGATCAGCGCGGCCACCGTAGCCAAGGCCGCAGCCAAGTTGGTGTTAAAGCAGATGAGGCCCGCAGAAACCATCGTATCGTCGCCGGTCATGCTGACGGTAGAACCGCCGTTGAAGCCGAACCAGCAGAACCACAGGATAAATACGCCCAGTGCCATGGCGGTCAGGTTATGGCCGGGGATTGCCCGGGCCTTGCCGTCCTTGCCATATTTGCCAATGCGGGGGCCGAGCATCCAGGCACCCAGGCAGGCGGTAACGCCGCCCACAAAGTGGACTGCCGTAGAACCGGCAAAATCATGGAATCCGAGCTGTGCCAGCCAGCCGCCGCCCCAGATCCAGTGGCCGGAAATAGGATAGACGATCAGGCTGATAGCTGCCGAGTAACAGCAGTATGCACTGAACTTGGTGCGCTCGGCCATCGAACCGGAAACGATCGTGGCGGCCGTGGCGCAGAACACAGTCTGGAACACCGCATAGACCCAGACCGGTAGCGTGCCGAAATCATAACTGCCCTGAATAAACGGGTCAAACCCGCCGATCAGCGCGCCGGACCCGGCAAACATGATGCCGAAGCCCACCAGCCAGTAGCATGGCGTGCCGATGCAAAAGTCCATCATATTCTTCATCAGAATATTGCCGGTGTTCTTTGCGCGGGTCAGGCCAGCCTCGCACAAAGCAAAGCCTGCCTGCATAAAAAATACCAGGAACGCCGCAACCAACGTCCAGGTAACGTCCGCAGAGTTGTACATAAACAAAACTCCTCTCTCTTGCTTTCCTGCTTTCCAGCTTTACAACCAACAACAAAAGGCGCCGGGCGGGAGCTTACTATCCCGTCCGGCGCCTTTGCCGTTTGTTGCATTGTGGTCATGGTAGCACAGTCTGGGCCTGCGGTCAAGGGGCAAATTGTACAGCTTGGCATATTTCGTCAGTTTTGGCTTTTTACCTCCAAAAAAGCAGGCTGTCTTTTGTGCATATTTTACAGTCATCTGTTTTTTGTGTGCGGTCAGCAGATTGAACGGCCGGGCTAAACTTGGGCAAATTTACAGGTATGTTAATTTTTTTGCAAAAAAATCTACCAAAATAATTCACATTGTGCTATAATACAGATAAATGCCCTTTTGTTAAAAAGAGTTTCATGTTTTATCCAAAAAGGAGGAAATCCCATGCCCAACCTCGCTCTGCTTGCCTTGGAAGCCAGCGACGGCACCGTGGTGCTGACCAGTATTACCCTGGTTTTTGCCATGCTGGTTGCCCTGTGCCTCATCATCACCCTGGAGGGCAAGCTCTTCGACCTGAAAAACAATAAACCCGCCAAACCCAAGCCGCAGGCCCCGGCCGCACCGGCGGCCAAGGCTGCACCGGCACCGACTGCCAAGCCTGCTGCCCCCGCCGCAAAAGCGGACAAGGGCGGCATCCCCGGCGAGGTCATTGCTGCGATTTCTGCCGCTGTTGCTACCGTGATGGGTTCCGGCGCTGTAATCCACGGTATCCGCCGCGTTTCCAAGCCCGCCGCAGGTTCCCGCCGTGGTTCCTGGGGCGACGCCGGTGTGCGTGAACATACCACGCCCTTTATGTAAGGAGGTCTGGAAATGGGTGCTATTTTAACCAACATCTCGGAGATTTTTGCTAAGTCCGGTTGGGCACAGATTTTCTTTACCGAGGGCGGCTGGAAGTATGCCGTCATGATTGCCGTGGCCTGTGTGCTGCTGTACCTGGCCATCGTCAAACAGTTTGAACCTCTGCTGCTGCTGCCCATCGGCTTTGGTATGCTGATGACCAACCTGCCCTTGGACGGCATCTTCCACATGGACATCTTCATCAACTCCACCAACCATATTGACTGGGCGCTGCTTGGTTCTTCCGGCGGCATGGTGGACTACATTTACTTAGGTGTCAAGCTGGGCATTTATCCCCCTCTGATCTTCCTGGGCATCGGTACGATGACCGACTTCGAGCCGCTGATTGCACGTCCCTCCAGCCTGCTGCTGGGCGCTGCTGCACAGCTGGGCATCTTCTTCACCTTCGTCGGCGCCAAGATCCTGGGCTTCACCAACCAGGAAGCCGGTGCCATCGGCATCATCGGTGGTGCTGACGGCCCCACCGCTATCTACGTCACCACCAAGCTGGCCCCGCATCTGCTGGGTTCTATCGCTGTTGCGGCGTACTGCTACATGGCGCTGGTACCTGTTATCCAGCCGCCTATCATGAAGGCCTTGACCACGGAAAAAGAACGTCAGATCGTTATGACTGCGCCCCGCCGTGTTTCCAAAACTGAGAAGATCCTCTTCCCCATCATCGTTACCATCATTGTTGCCCTGACCCTGCCGGATGCTGCCATCCTGGTTGGCTGCCTGATGATGGGCAACCTGATGAAAGAGTCCGGCGTTGTTGAGCGTATCACCAAGACTGCCGGCAACGAGTTGATGAACATTATCACCATATTCTTGGGCTTCTCCGTCGGCTGCACCACCAACGCTTCTACCTTCCTGAATATCCAGACCGTCGAGATCATCGTCTTGGGCATTGTTGCTTTCGGTGTCGGCACCGCTGGCGGCGTTATCCTGGGCAAGATCATGTGCGTTATCACCCACGGCAAGATCAACCCGCTGATCGGTTCCGCCGGTGTTTCCGCCGTTCCTATGGCTGCCCGTGTTTCCCAGAAGGTCGGCCAGGAGTACAATCCCCGCAACTACCTGCTCATGCACGCCATGGGCCCCAACGTTGCCGGTGTTATCGGCTCCGCTGTTGCTGCCGGTATCCTGATCAACATGTTCGGCTAATTGCAGCCTGATATCTGCAAAAAATCACCTCCGGCTTTCGGGCCGGAGGTTTTTTATTGAGTATTTTGTAATTTACAAAAAGTTCATACCAGTATCATAGTTTTTTAGTAGATATCCTGTATTGTATAGGCACAGGGTTACGGAGCCGCAACCGTAATTCTGGAACATGATTCCTCCTCACACCAATCGATACCCCTTATGCCCCCGTTCGGAGCCGCAACCGAACGGGGGCGATTTTTATTGCAGATGGGACGTTAAAAAAGTAACCGTGATCTGGCGCAGGTCAGCATCCAGCCGGGCGTTGGTATCGGGGTCTTCGCTGGTATAGTTATGGTCACCGTTCACAAAGGAGTCTAGTACTATCTGTCCGCCCGGCAGGCTTTCGACAGCCGCTTGAGTCTCGCTTTGAGTAGTATTGCTCAAAATGCGTTCGTTGCCGCTGTAGGTCAGCAACACCGGCAGGCCGCTTGCACGCAATACGGCGTTGGGATCGCTGTCGCGCATGCCGTCGATGTAGTCGGCGCTCAGCGTCACACCCCAGGCCGCGACGCTGCCCTCGGCATCTGCGCGGGCGGCCAGTTCTTCTACAGCGGCAAAATCGTTACTATTCAAAAACTCCAGCCCGTGCAGCCCCGTGCCGTTGGCAGGGCTCCAGAGCGCCAGCGCCGTGACCGGGTACTGGCCCAACTGCGGATACAGGCTGGCCAGCCGCCCGCCCATGCTGTGGCCCACCAGCGCCGTTTTGCCGGTGCCGTAGGTGGCCTGCATGTAAGCGATCACGCTGTCCACGTCCGCCGCCATATTAGCCAGCGTGTAGGCGGTGTAGGGCTCGGTGCTGTCGCCGCAGCCGGCAAAGTCCAGCCGCACGGTAGCAATGCCCTGCGCAGCCAGGTCATCGGCCAGGGGCGCAAAGTGGCCGTCACCCTGCCGGTTGCCGGTAAAGCCATGGCAAAGCACGACCAGCGGCAGTTCATCCCCGCGTGCCGACCTGGCAGGCAGTTGCACGGTAGCCGCGATCGTACCGCGCGTACCTGGTATCTCAACATCTTTTGCCTTTGCACCGGACCCCCGCAGGGCAAAAATCACCACCGCGCACAGGATCACTGCCGCCAGCCCCCCCAGCACGACCCAGAGTGTGCGATTATGTTTTGCGTGTTTCATAGGTATCCCCCTTTCCGGGTTGTTTGTATTATCATTAAAACGTATTTGCGTTGTTTTGTCAATGTTTCATCCCGTAGAGGCGGATTCCATATCCGCCCGTGGAGTTTTATCTGTATGCTATAAAGTGCCGTGCAGATGGGTGTAGGGGCGAACATTGTTCGCCCGCGGGCCGATGCAAGTATCGGCCCCTACAAAATGGCAGCGGTAACCGCCGTCGCCCTGTTCGAGTCCTCTCATGGCCAGCATATTCAAAAGGTCCCCAGCCGGGGTGCGCCCCTTGAACACACTCTACTGCGTAAACGGGCATGGGGACTCTCCCGCGCACTAAAAAACAGCCTACCGGACTGTTTTTTGCCGCCTGCGGGCGGCCGTGCTGTTCGAGTCCTCTCATGGCCAACATATTTGTAAAGCCCCCAGCCGGGACACGGCTGGGGGCTTTACAAATATGGGCCATGAGGGACTCGAACCCCCGACCAAGCGGTTATGAGCCGCCAGCTCTAACCAACTGAGCTAATGGCCCGCACAGTTGTAACTTATATTATAGCAGAATTTTCCCCCGTTGCCAAGGGGTATGTCCCCTTTTCTTTGCATACAATGCAGTAGGAAAGGGGTGTTTGCCATGCGGCGCACGGGTTGGGTGCTGTCGTTTTTTTTGCTTATTGTCTACTTTACCGCGCCGCTTTTAGGGTGGCAGCGCAGTACTCTAACATCGTCTGCCGGGGCAACTGCCACGCCTGCGCCCTCGCCTACCGCTGTGCCGGAAAGCCCGCCCTACCGTGCTGTCTGGGTCAGTTATCTGGAATGGCAGCAGGTCGATTTTTCATCGGCGCAAAGCTTTACCGCAGACATCTCCACCATGCTGGACAACATTGCCGCTCTGGGTGCCACTGTGGTACTGGCGCAGGTACGGCCCTTTGGTGATGCACTCTATCCCAGTAATTATTATCCTTTCAGCCACCTGTGCACCGGCGTGCAGGGGCAGGACCCGGGCTTTGACCCGCTGGCGCTGCTGATGCAGGCGGCCCACGCGCGCGACTTGCAGCTGGAAGCCTGGATCAACCCCTACCGGCTGCAAAGCGGCAATTTTCCGCTGCTGTGTACGCAAAGTCTGGCGCTGACCCACCCGGAATGGACCAAAACCACCGCTAACGGCCTGTATCTGGATCCTGCCAACGCCGAGGTGCGCGCCTTTATTGCCGATGCGGTCGCGGAGCTTTGCCGCAATTATCCCCTTGACGGTATCCATTTTGACGACTACTTTTACCCCACCACCGACACCGCCTTTGACGATGACGACTACGCCGCCGCAGGCACGAGCCTTTCGCTGGCGGACTGGCGGCGGGAAAATGTCAACGCCCTGATGACCCTGTGTTACCAAACGGCTCACCAGTACGGTGTGCGGTTTGGCGCAGCCCCGGTCGGCGACCCCGACCGCAGCTATGCCGAGCAATACAGCGATGCCGCCCTGTGGCTGGCGCAGGGCGGCTATGTGGACTATTTAATGCCGCAGCTTTACTGGGGGCAGGCGTATACCAAAAACGGCAGCACAGCGCAAAGCCTGGGCCAGCTGGCGGCGCGCTGGGCAGCGCTGCCCCGGGCCGATGGTGTTACACTAGCGATCGGGCTGGGGGCCTACCGCATCGGGGACGGTGACGGCAGCGACACGCCCGGTGAATGGGCGACCGGTCACGCGCTGGCCGACCAACTGGCCGCACTGAACACACTGGGTATCGCCAGCTGCGGGCTGTATCGTTACGATTCCCTTTTCAACAACACAGCTTATCCCGCCCTGGCCGCAGCCGAGCGGGAAAGCCTGGCACAATCCTGGTAAATCACTGCGTATTCAGCCGATAACCGACCTTGAACACAGTCTGGATCTCTTTGTCCAGCCCCAATTTTGTACGCAGACGGTTGATATGTACATCCACAGTGCGGCTGGCACCCACGTACTCGTACCCCCAGGCCGTCGTCAGCAGTTCGTGGCGGGTCAGGGCCCTGTCACGCTTGTCGATCAACATTTCCAGCAAGGCATACTCCCGCGGGGTCAGGCGGATGATTTGGCCGTTTTTCCGCACGCAATGCGCGGTCAGGTCCACCTGTACATCGTTCAGGGCAAATACTTCGTTGCGCCGGGCCGCAGCCGCCTGGGCAGCTTTTACGATCATATCCTTCGTCATAGCTTGTTCCTTTCGTTGTATAAAAGCAACCATATGGGGTTGTTCTCTATATACTATAACGACAGATGTTTCGGAATTGTTACAATTCCAGCCAATTTTTTTGGTTTTCCCCTGTCTATTGTGGATTATTGAGAGCTTTTCCCCAGGGTTTCCTACACTTTTCAACATAGTTTTCCCCAGTCGTGTTGAAAACTCACATTTTGCACTGTATCGTAAAAAGTACAAAAATACACCTTTTTCCTGTTGAAATCACTACCGCGTTTTCCACAGGCTGGATGGACTTTTCCCCTGCCGCCTGTGGGCGTCCTTACAGGTTTTGCCTGGTTTTCCACAAATAGAAAGTCGCACTTTATCGTTTGAAATTTGTTGTTTCCACGGGATTTAACCGGGTTTTCAACACTTTCAACACAGTTTTCCACATTTCCACGGTGCAAAAGAATGGATTCTTGTTGAAAACCCTGTCGAAACTGTTTAAAACTCTTAGTTGTAAATAAATTGTGACGGTTTTCGACATTGTGTTCAACGCGTCGTTTTCCTTATAAGTGCGGGCAGAACTGCACTTTTTTCCAATCGTTCAAAGTCCATTCATACGCCGTTCAAAATTATGGTCCATGCTATAAGATGTATAAGAAAAGGAGGAATCCCCATGAAAGAAACCACACCGCCAAAGGATCCCAAAAAGAAACTTTGGATCGGTTACAGCATTGTCATTGCGATCTTGTTTGCCTGCAATCTGTTCCTGTTCCCAGCCATGATGCAGGCCAAGGTCAAAAGCGTGAACTACAGTACTTTCCTGCAAATGCTGGAGAACAAGCAGTTGGCGACCGTACAGATCGAAGATCAGCAGATTTTCTTCGTGGATAACGAGAAAAACTCGTACAAAACCAACGCCATCGCGCAGGATAACAACCTTGTAACCCGGCTGGAGGATGCCGGGGTCGAGTTCGGCACCGTCTACCAAAGCCCCACCATCTGGGACGGCCTGTTGAACCTGGCCATTTCGCTGCTGCCGATGATTTTGTTGTTCTGGTGGCTGAACCGCTACATCGGCAAAAAGATGCAGGGCATGGGTGGCACCAACTCAATGCTGTTCGGCGGCGGGAAATCCGGTGCTAAGCAGTATGTGGTGGACGACAAGACCGGTATCAAATTCCATGATGTTGCCGGTGAGGACGAAGCCAAGGAGAGCTTGCAGGAGATCGTTGACTTCTTGAATAACCCCCAGAAATACGAGGAAATCGGCGCCAAAATGCCTAAGGGCGTGTTGCTCGTAGGTCCCCCGGGCACCGGCAAAACGCTGCTGGCCCGCGCCGTGGCCGGTGAGGCCGGCGTGCCGTTCTTCTCCATCGCAGGCAGTGAGTTTGTGGAGATGTTCGTCGGCATGGGTGCTTCCAAAGTGCGCGACCTGTTCAAACAGGCAGGAGAAAAAGCGCCCTGTATCGTATTTATTGATGAGATTGATACCATCGGCAAAAAGCGTGACGGGGCCAGCGGCCTGGGTGGCAACGATGAGCGCGAGCAGACGCTGAACCAGCTGCTGACCGAGATGGACGGCTTTGACGCCACCAAGGGCGTTGTGATTCTGGCTGCTACCAACCGGCCCGAATCGCTGGACCCGGCGTTGACCCGCCCCGGCCGTTTTGACCGCCGCGTACCCGTGGAACTGCCCGACCTGAAGGGCCGTGAGAGCATCCTGCGCCTGCACGCCAAAAAGGTCAAGGTCGGCCCGGATTGCGATTTCCCCGTTGTGGCCCGCATGACACCTGGTGCTTCGGGCGCTGAGTTGGCCAACATCATCAATGAGGCTGCACTGTGCGCCGTGCGCCACCATCGCAAGTCTGTAACGCAGTTCGATTTGCAGGAGGCCGTGGACACCATCCTGGCCGGTGCACAGAAGAAGAACAAGATCTTGAACGACAAGGAAAAGTGCATCGTCGCCTACCACGAGGTCGGCCATGCGTTGGTGGCAGCGCTGCAATCCCACAGTGCGCCGGTGCAGAAAATCACCATCGTGCCGCGCACTTCGGGCGCACTTGGCTTCACCATGCAGGTGGAGGACGGCGACCATGCCCTGATGACCAAGGAAGAAATTCTCGACAAAATCGCCACCTTCACCGGCGGCCGCGCGGCTGAGGAACTGATCTTCCATTCCATCACGACGGGTGCATCCAACGATATTGAGCAGGCTACAAAACTGGCCCGCGCCCTTGTCACCCGCTACGGCATGACCGAGGACTTTGACATGGTGGCTCTGGAAACCGTGAACAACGCCTACCTGGGCGGCGACGCCAGCTTGGCATGCAGTGAGCAGACCGCCAGCCGCGTGGATGCCAAGGTAGTGGAGATTGTGCAGGAGCAGCACAAGAAAGCCTACAAGCTGTTGGCAGACAACCGCCGCAAGCTGGACGAGATTGCCCAGTACCTGTACGAAAAAGAGACGATCTCCGGCGAGGAGTTTATGCGTATTTTGAACGCACAGCCGCAATTGCCTGCGGCTGCCCCGGCAGATTCTACAAACAACGGCCTGTAATTTTGGATGCTTTTTGTTCAATTTTCTCTTGACGAACGCCGCTGTGCCCTGTATCATTAAAGAAAACCTGCCAGTGAGAGGGGGCAATACGGAGTGACTTTTGAAGAATTGCAAGAGCTGTTGGCAGAGCAGTTCAGCTGCGACACGTCCGAGCTGGAACGCGGTGTTGCGCTGGCCGATCTGGGCGCTGACCATGAGGATATGGTTGAGCTGGCCTGGGGCCTGGGCGAAGCATTGGGCGTGGAGATCGACGAAAGCGATTTAAGCGTTGACTTCACGGTTGGCGAGCTTTGGCGCTTTGTCCACGACACCGAAGAAAACGCGGATCTGTGACCCTTACCCAACCTGTAACATAAAAGAGCCTGCCCCGGAAAGGGACAGGCTCTTTTGCTTTATGCCTTTAGCCGCGGGTGCCCGCGATGCTGGAATCGGTGCTCCAACCCTGCAAGTTGGTGGGGGTCAGGCTGGACTGCCAGTTTTCGTGCTCGGCTTCCCACTGGTCCCAGGCAGCCTGGCTGCGGATGGTCGTGCCCGTTTCAAAAGCATCATCCCAGGGGTTGGCCGGGTCGGGGTCGGTGGGATCCCAGCCGCGCTTTTCGGTGTCGGTGGGGTCGGTGTAGATCGTGCCGGGCTTGCCCATGGGGCCGGGGTTCTCGGAATCTGCATAGATCAACACCGGCGTGCCCAGCGGGCAGTTATCGTAGATCCACTTGACATCGACCACCTCAAGCCGGATGCAGCCCAGGCTGGCAGAAGTGCCCAGAAGATTATACTCGTCGTACTCGATATCGTCCTTATGCTGGCTGTAGTACGGTACGCTGTGGAAGAGGTACGAGTCAAAAATACGGGTGGCATACTGGCCGTAGCTCGGGCCCATCAGCAGCCGCCACTGGTAGTCGACCGGCGTGGCAAAGTAGCCAAGCGGGGTATCGACGCCGCCGCTGCACACCATCGCCATAAAGGGCACGGTGTAACGGCCATCCTCATCGGCGGTGTAGACCGTCACCACGTTGGCATCGCGGTTCACTGCCAGAAAGTAGGGCTTGCCTTCTTTGGCCTGCAAGGTCATGCCGTAGGGGGCATACTTGGTTTCCAGCGCTTCCATGATCTTCTTGCCGGATTCGTTCCAGGTCGATGGGTCGGTAATCTGCGGGGCATCCTTGGTGGCATTGCTGGCTGTCGAAGCCATTGCCTTGGCTTCCTCGGGGGTCTGGGTGGGTTCCGGGGTCGGTTCGATTTCCTCGACCACGGTCTCCACTTCCTGTTCGACCTCCTGCTCCACTTCCGATACCACATCTTTGCCTGCCCCCTGCCCGCAGGCACAAAGCAGCAAAACCGCCAGCAGAACTGTCAAAATACGGCGTACGATCGTCATAGATACTCCTTATTGTTGTTTGGTCGCACCGTACTCGGTGCTTACAAATTTTTCAAGGGCAACAAAGCTGCGGCGGACTTTCTCGGTCTCGATGCAGTAAGCCATGCGGAAATAGCCCGGGCAGCCGAAGCTGTCGCCCGGCACAAGGGCCAGGTCGTACTTCATAGCCTTTTGGCAGAAGCTTTTGGCGTCCTCCTCCAGTGCTTTCGGGAAGATGTAGAACGTGCCGTCCGGCTTGCAGACGGTAAAGCCCAGTGCTTTCAACTCGTCGTAGATCAGCTCCATATTGGTCTCGTAGACAGACAGGTCACTGGTCTCCTCCAGGCATTCGGCCACAGCACGCTGGAACAGGCCGGACGGGCAGTTGTGGCCGGTCCCGCGGGAGATCTGCCCGCACATTGGCACGATGTAGGCAGCATCCTCGCAGCGAGGGTTGGCCGCGACATAGCCGATACGCTCGCCGGGTACGCTCAAGCTCTTGGAGAACGAGTAGCATGTAAGCGTATCATCGTAGAATTTTGCAGGATACGGAATCGTTTTGCCGCCGAATGCAATCTCGCGGTACGGCTCGTCCGAAATCAGGAAGATATGGTGGCCGTATTCGGTGCTCTTCTTTTTCAGGTAATCGGCCAACTGTGTCAGCGTTTCGGCACTGTAGGCCGTGCCGCTGGGGTTGTTGGGTGAGTTGATGAGCACGGCGGCCGTGTTCTCATCCATCAGGCCGTCCAGTGCAGCAAAATTGATCTGAAAATCCTCGCACCGGGGCGGGGCAACGCGCAGGGTCAGGCCCGCGCCCTCAACATAGGGCTTGTACTCAGGAAAAAACGGCGCAAAGGTGACAATGTTTTGCCCCGGCACGGCGATGCAGCGCACGGCGTGGGCCAACGCACCGGCGGCACCGGTCGTCATAAAGATATGGTCGCCGGTGTAGTCCATTCCAAAGCGGCGGTTCAGGCTTTCGGCCACCTTGGCGCGCACATCGGGCAGGGTCAGCGTGGGCGTGTAGCCGTGCAGCGTGACCGGGTCGACATGCTCAAGCAAATCAAGGCAGACGTCGGTAAATTTCTGCGGCGCGGGCACCGAGGGGTTGCCCAGCGAGTAGTCAAACACGTTCTCGTACCCGATCTCAGCGCCGCGGGCGGTGCTCCATTCGGAGATCTGGCGGATGACCGATTTTGCCCCCAGCATGTCTTTGTAATGCTGTGCGATCATAATAACAACACTCCTTTGCGAAAATCCGTGGTTCCTGCGAAGTCTGATTTTTCGCGCTTATTCCAAAACCACTTTTTCCAGGTCCTGCATCGTGCCAGCCAGGTATTCAGCCCCGGCCTGCTGCAATTCTTCCCGCGTGCGGAAGCCCCACAGCACGCCGCAGCAGGGCAGCCCGGCATTGTGCGCGGTCTCAACGTCCACGTTGCTGTCACCTACGTACAGCACATCCCCGCTTTCGGCGGTCACACCCAGCTTTTGCATCAAGGCGCGGGTACCCTGCGGGGCGGGTTTGGTGGGCACATCAGGCAGCGCACCGCGCACGATCTCAAACAGGCTGCTGTCAAAGTACCGTGCCACGACAGCGCGGGCAAATTCATCAGCCTTATTGGAGAACACAGCCATCCGCACGCCATTGGCTTGCAAACGCGCCAGCAGTTCCGGCATACCGGGATATGGGGCGGTTTTGTCGTGCATGTGCGCGCCATATACTGTATCAAACTCGGCCAGTGTTTTTTGCAGTGTTTCAGGGTCACGCTGGTCCTCGGGGCTGAAGCGCTCGACCAGCTTCGGGATGCCGTTGCCGACAAAATAGCGGTATTTCGCAGTTTCGTGTTCGGGCCAGCCGTGGGCCTTACACACGCGGTTGGCAGAATCCGCTAGGTCGTCGATCGTATTCAGCAAAGTGCCATCCAAATCAAACAGGACGGTTTTATACATTTCCTTCACCTCAAATTTTCAAGTTCTTCCTTATTATAGTTGCATTTGCCAAAAACAGCAAGGCGAATTTGTCCAAATCAACTGCAAACCCGGAAATTCCTTGTAAAATTCTTGAAAACGTGTGTCACATTCGACATTTTATGGTATGATATACTTTATAAAGGAGGCTTTACCCCAATGGAATTTTTCTTGGATATTCTGCGCTCAGTGGCGTACGGCGTTATTGAGGGCATTACCGAATGGCTGCCTATTTCCAGTACCGGCCACATGATTTTGGCGGAACAGGTGCTTAAATTCAGTTTCAGCACTGAGTTTATGGAGATGTTCCGCGTGGTCATTCAGCTGGGTGCGATTCTGGCAGTCGTAGTGTTGTACTTTAAAAAACTCTGGCCTTTCTGTGCGGACAACGGGCGGGATTCCGGGTTTTCCCGGCATTTCCGTTGGCCGGTGGTGCGCCTGTGGTGCAAGATCATTGTAGCCTGTGTACCGGCAGCGGTACTGGGTCTGCTGCTGGATGACTGGCTGGACGCGCACCTGTACAACAGCATTACCGTAGCCCTGATGTTGATTATCTATGGTATTGCATTTATCATGATTGAACGCCGTCCCCGCGTACCGACCACCACGAAGCTGAGCCGCATCACCTACAAACAGGCGCTGATTGTGGGTGCCTGGCAGGTACTGGCGCTGATTCCCGGCACATCCCGCAGCGGTTCTACTATCATTGGCGGCCTGCTCTGCGGTATGAGCCGCCCGGCAGCGTCGCAGTTTACCTTCTTCCTGGCAATTCCCGTTATGGCGGGCGCCTCGGGCCTGAAGCTGGTCAAGTTCCTGGCCAAAGGAGGTGTGTTCACCCTGGCTGAGATTTCGGCCCTGCTGGTGGGCTGCATTGTGGCTTTCGTGGTGTCGATGCTGGCGATCCGTTTCCTGATGAACTACGTCAAGAAACACACCTTCACCGCATTCGGCTGGTACCGCATCGCCCTCGGCATCCTTGTCCTGGGTATCTGGGCACTGCAAACCTTCGTGCTGGCGTGACATGACGAGGTTCTCTGTCCTTTTCTTATAAGAAAAGGACCAAAAGAATTTTTAATTAAAATGGGTGGTATGGCCTGCGGCCATACCACCCATTTTTGTTTAGAATTTCTTTGGTTCTTTCTTTGTAAAGAAAGAACAGGAAATCACGGCGCATCAAAACAAACAGGCCCCACCTGCGTAAGCAGGTGGGGCCTGTTTTATGCCGTTAAACGGTGCCTATGCAAGATTACTTGTACAGGTCAACCAGCTTGGTCAGGTGAGTGTAACGGGCATCGGCAGCAGCCTGGTTCTTCTCGAACAGCTCCTTGGCGCGATCCGGGAAGGCGCGGGCCAGACGGCTGTAACGGGTCTCGTTGGCCAGGAAGTCCTGGTACTTGTCCATGTTGCCAGCCTTGGAGGTCAGGGTGAACGGGTTCTTGCCCTCAGCCTTGTTAGCCGGGTTGAAGGTGAACAGGTTCCAGTAACCAGCCTCAACAGCCTTCTTCATCTCGTTCTGGCAGTTAGTCATGCCGCCCTTAACACCGTGCAGCTCGCAGGGAGCGTAGCCGATGATGATGGACGGGCCGGGATAAGCCTCGGCCTCGGCAATAGCCTTAACAGCCTGAGCCATGTTGGCACCCAGAGCGATCTGGGCAACATAGATGTAGCCGTAGGTCATGCAGATCTCAGCCAGAGACTTCTTGCTGATTTCCTTACCAGCAGCAGCGAACTGGCAGACCTCACCGATGTTGGAGGCCTTGGAAGCCTGTCCGCCGGTGTTGGAGTACATCTCGGTGTCGAAGACCATAACATTGACATCGTGGCCGGAAGCCAGGACGTGATCCAGACCGCCGTAACCGATATCGTAAGCCCAGCCGTCGCCGCCGAAGATCCAGAAGCTCTTCTTGGCCAGGTACTGCTTGTCCTTCAGGATCTCAGCAGCCTCGGCGCTGCCGTCAGCCTCGAGAGCTGCGACCAGAGCCTTTGCGGGGGCATCGTTAGCCTTGGTGTTGTTCTTGGTGGCCAGGAAGTTGTCGATGACAGCATCCAGGTCAGCATTCTTACCCTTCAGGGCCTCAACCTTGGTGATCAGGTTGGCGCGGACAGTCTCATAACCGATCTGCATGCCCAAGCCGTGCTCAGCGTTGTCCTCGAACAGAGAGTTGATCCAGGCGGGGCCATGGCCAGACTCTTTGTTGGTGGTGTACGGGCTGATAGAAGCAGTACCACCCCAGATGGAGGAGCAGCCGGTGGCGTTGGAGATGAACATCTTCTCGCCGAACAGCTGGGTGATCAGGCGTGCATAAGAGGTCTCGGCGCAGCCTGCGCAGGAGCCGGAGAACTCAAGCAGCGGCTGGTTGAACTGAGAACCCTTGACAGAGACCTCGGAAACAACGCCGGGGATGTTGTCCTTCTTGCGGATGTTCTCGACGCAGTAGTCGAAAGCAGCCTGCTGAGCGGACTGGCTCTCCTGCGGCTTCATCTCGATGGCCTTGGTCGGGCAGACGGTAACGCACTCGCCGCAGCCCATGCAGTCCAGAGGAGAAACAGCCATGGTGAACTTGTACTCGCTTGCCTTGGGCTTGGTGTCGGCCAGCTTGGTGCTCTCAGGAGCATTGGCAGCCTCATCAGCAGTCAGGCAGAACGGACGGATGGTAGCGTGAGAGCAAACGAATGCACACTGGTTGCACTGGATGCACTTGTCAGCATACCACTCGGGAACCATAACAGCAGTGCCGCGCTTCTCGTAAGCAGAAGCACCCTGCTCCCACTCGCCGTTGACGTTGCCCTCGAAGGCAGAAACAGGCAGGCTGTCGCCGTCCATACGGGCGATGGGCTCCATGATATCGCGGATCTGCTTGACCAGGGCATCGGGTCCCTTCAGGGCCTTCGGAGCCGGATCAGCAGCGGGGTTGGACCAGGAGGCGGGGACCTCGACCTTATGGACAGCGTCCAGGCCGGCGTCGATAGCCTTCCAGTTCATCTGGACGACAGCGTCGCCCTTCTTGCCATAACTCTTCTTGGCGGCGGCCTTCATGTACTCGACGGCGTCGTCGATGGGCATGACGTCAGCCAGCTTGAAGAAGGCAGACTGCAAGATGGTGTTGGTGCGCTTGCCCATACCGATCTCGATAGCCTTATCAATGGCGTTGATGGTGTACAGCTGAATGTTGTTGTCAGCAATGTACTTCTTATCAGCAGCGTTCAGATGCTCGTCCAGTTCCTCATCGGTCCACTGGCAGTTGATCATGAAGACGCCGCCCGGCTTGACATCCTGGACCATCTTCATGCCCATGTGGATGTAAGCGGGGTTGTGGCAAGCCACGAAGTCAGCCTGGTTGATGTAGTAGGGGCTGCGGATGGGCTTGTCGCCGAAACGCAGATGGCTGATGGTAACGCCACCGGTCTTCTTGGAGTCATACTGGAAGTAAGCCTGAATGTACTTGTCAGTATGGTCGCCGATGATCTTGGTGGAGTTCTTGTTGGCACCGACAGTACCGTCGCCGCCGAGACCCCAGAACTTGCACTCTTTGGTGCCGGGGGCGGAGGTGATGGGGGCGGGCTTGACTTCAGGCAGGCTGAGGTTGGTCACGTCGTCGGTGATACCGATGGTGAAGCGAGGCTTCGGAGCATCCTTCTCCAGCTCGGTGTAGATAGCAAAGACAGAGGACGGCGGGGTGTCCTTGGAGCCCAGGCCGTAGCGGCCGCCGGTCAAGACAACGTCGTTCATGCCAGCCTCACGCAGAGTGGTGGCGACATCCAGGTACAGGGGCTCGCCCAGAGAGCCGGGCTCCTTGGTGCGATCCAGAACGGCGATCTTCTTGACAGTCTTGGGCAGGACCTTCAGCAGAGCAGAAGACACCCAGGGACGATACAGGCGGACCAGAACCAGGCCAACCTTCTCACCCTTCGCGGTCAGGTAATCAACAACTTCCTCTGCGACGTCGCAGATGGAGCCCATGGCGATGATAACGCGGTCAGCATCCTCAGCGCCGTAGTAGTTGAACAGGTCGTAGTTGGTGCCCAGCTTTTCGTTGATCTTGGCCATGTACTTCTCAACAACAGCGGGCAGGGCCTCGTAAGCGGGGTTGCAAGCCTCACGATGCTGGAAGAAGACGTCGCCGTTCTCGTGCGAACCGCGCATCTTGGGATGCTCGGGGTTCAGAGCCTTGGCACGGAACTCCTCGACAGCCTCCATGTTGCACATTTCCTTCAGATCGGCGTAGTCCCACTTCTCGATCTTCTGGATCTCGTGAGAAGTACGGAAGCCGTCGAAGAAGTTCACGAAGGGAACATGACCCTCGATGGCAGACAGATGAGCCACGGGAGACAGATCCATAACTTCCTGCGGGTTGCTCTCAGCCAGCATGGCGAAGCCGGTCTGACGAACAGCCATAACGTCGCTGTGGTCACCGAAGATGTTCAGGGACTGGGTAGCAACGGTACGGGCAGACACGTCGAAGACGCAGGGCAGCTGCTCAGCTGCGATCTTGTACATGTTGGGGATCATCAGCAGCAGGCCCTGAGAGGCGGTGAAGGTGGTGGTGATAGCACCAGTGCCGAGGGAGCCGTGCACGGCGCCGGCAGCACCGGCCTCGGATTCCATCTCAACAACCTTGACCTGGTTGCCGAAGATGTTCTTCAGGCCAGCAGCACTCCACTGGTCAACAGTGTCGGCCATGGGGCTGGAGGGGGTGATGGGGTAGATGGCAGCCACGTCGGTGAATGCATAAGCTACATGCGCCGCAGCGGTATTGCCGTCCATAGACTGTTTTGCTCTGGGCATTTTTCTTCCTCCGTTTTCATTAGAGTGTATTGCATTCCGCGCGGGTGTCATGCCGCACGGGCCCACGCCTACTTACCAGCGGCCTGTATTTTGCTCCGGGCACACTGATAGATAAACGCTTTTGCATAGCTTTATTGTACCAAAAAACGCCCCCATTCGTAAAGGGGTTTTATTTAGAATATTGCACAGATTTTTTTGTCTGTTGTGTACATTTTGACCATTTTCACCAAACGGCAGTTTTTTTACCCGTTTTGCAGGGACATTTTCAGGACTGTTATTTTTTTGGCAAACGGTAGTATGACTATTTTTGAATGTCAATGACAGTTAATGATGTCTCACTTACCCGGAACTGTACCCGATATCCGCCAAAATCCATGGCATATATACGGTCCGGGTCGTGCTGGTAGGCTGGGCGTGGGTCGTTTTTCAGCACACCCAACAGTGCAGCCTGCTTTTCTTTGGGCAGTTTGTCCAAAAGCGGTTGCGGACAGTTTACCTTCAGCGCGTAGGACGCCGTCTGCTCGGTAAAACCGCCGCGCGCTTCGGGGTGGGCATCCACGTACGGCAGGTAGGGCTTGATGTCAAAGATTGGCGTGCCGTCCAAAAGGTCGGCTCCCTTTACCAGAATATCACCGTTTTCGATGCCTGCAAGCTCCACGCAGGAAAGCCCCAGCGCATTGGGGCGGTACGGGCTGCGGGTGGCAAACACACCGCGCCGGGCATTTCCACCCAGGCGCGGCGGACGCACGGTGGGCCGCCAGCTTTTACCGGCGGCGTATTCAGCCGCCACTGTCGAGAACTGCCATATCAGCCAAAGGTGGCTGTAGCCATCCAGCCCCACCAGTGCGTTGGGGTCGCGGTATTCCGGCTCAAACACGATGCGGGCGGTCAACTCCGGCACCAGGCCGCTTTGGCGCGGTATGCCGAATTTATCGGTAAAATCACTTTTTATATAGGCAATGGGACGAATTGTAGTCTCCATCGTAACACTCTCCCCTCTTTTTCCTATTATATAGGAAAAAGACCTGCATTTCAAACTTTTACATCTGTCTATCTTCCTATTTTCTACGTTTTATGGTAAAATAGAAGTACATTTTTAAAGGGGGCGAATTCTTGGCACCCATCATACATACCGAAAAGCTGCGCAAGGTCTACGCCGTTGGAAAAGAGCGCGTTGTAGCGCTGAATGACGTGGATCTTACGATTGAAAAAGGCGAGTTTTGCTGCATCGTCGGCCAGTCCGGCAGCGGCAAGTCTACCCTGCTGAATCAGCTGGCCGGGTTGGAAAAGCCCACCCGCGGCAAGGTGTTCATCGGCAAACACGAGATCAGCGCCATGAATGAGACAGAACTGGCGCAGTTCCGGCAACAGCATTTGGGATTCATTTTCCAGAGCTACAACCTGCTGCCCACAATGACCGCCGCAGAAAACGTCGCACTGCCGTTGATGTTTAAGGGCATAGACAAAAAGACCCGCCTGAAGCTGGCCCGTAAGGAACTGAAAAGCATGGGTCTTTTAGGCCGCGCCAACCACCTGCCCACCGAGATGAGCGGCGGCCAGCAGCAGCGCGTAGGCATTGCCCGCGCATTTGTCAGCAACCCGAAGGTTATTTTTGCAGACGAACCCACCGGCAACCTGGACTCGAAAACCAGCAAGCAGGTACTGTACCGCATGCTGGAGCTGACCAAAAATCAGCAGGTAACTTTCGTCATGGTCACGCATGAGCCGGAACTGGCCGGATGTGCCGACCGGGTTGTAACGATTTTGGACGGCAAAGTCTGCTCCAACGTTGTACAGGACGAAGTCACCAAGACCCGCAACCGTGAAGCGTTGTTTGCCGACTTGCAAGGCGATATGGCCATTGGCGGCGACGCAGCCAAAGAAAAAAGTAATTGATGTATGGAGGTTTTCCCTTGAAACGCTTATTTTCCCTGTTGATGGTGCTTATGCTGGCGGCAGCGCTTTCTCTGCCTGTCTGGGCGGATGATAATAATAATTCGGATTCCGACTCCGGCAATAATAACAACAATTCTACCGTGGTCACTTCCACCGAGGGTGTGTATGTTACCGGTTATACGGTAACTACCCCTGCAGGCGGTGAGATTACCACCTTGAACGTCGGCGACAAGGTAAATATCGTTCTGCAAGTGGTCGACCATTCCTCGGCACGGTACTCTGTAAAAGCTGAAGATATCGTGGCCCGCATCAACTCGTCCATCTTTACTTACACGGGCACTGGTGAGATTGGGCAGTTGTTTGAAAGCAACGATGACCCGGATCAGACCCGCAAAGACCCACAGTATAATTATTATAGCTACGTCCTTTTGTTCCGCGACGTGATCTACAACGGCGGCGGCAATACCCTGCCCATCAACCTGAGCTACCTGGATACCAGCAAGCCCATACAGCAGTTCAGCGTAACGCTGGGCCAGTGTGTGGACAAGGACCAGACCACCACCCCCAACCTGCTGGTGCGCACCTCCAACTATGGCGACGCCGTAACAGCGGGCACCCCCTTTACCCTCTCGCTGGGCCTGTATGCGACAGACGGCAACGAAACGCTGAACGATGTCATCGTCTCGCTGACTCTGCCGGAAAATATCTCGCTGAACGGCGGCAGCCTGTCCAACTATGTGGGCAGCATGGCGGCCAAGTCGATGCGTGATGTCAACTTCTCGGTGCTGCCTGCCGCCGGTTTTACCGGCACCGTGGCCGATATTACCGTAAACATGACCGCTGTTGGTGACATTACCGGCAAGGCGGTCAGCTCTACCACGACCATTTCTATCCCTGTCAGCCAGCCGGACCGCTTTGAAGTCGGCCAACTGCAACTGAGTGCCGATACCATGATGGTGGGCGATACCGGCAGCGTGACCCTGAGCTATGTCAACAAAGGCAAAAATCCCATCGGCAACCTGGAAGCCCGCCTGACCGGCACCAATCTGGGCAGCGAAAGCTACCAGTATCTGGGCAACCTGAACGCCGGCACCGAGGGCAGCGTTGACTTTGACATTACCCCCGACGCCGCAGGCAATATTTCCGGCATCATCACCCTGAACTACGAAGATGCCAGCGGCAACCCCCGCACCATCAGCAAAGATTTTACTGCTACAGCGGAAGAAGTGAACTACGAGGATGCCATGCCGGACTACGACCCCAGCATGGACGAACCCCAGCAGACCGGTATGCCGGTGTGGGGCTGGGTGCTGATCGTTGTCTGCGTGGGTGTGGTCGTGGCCGTTGTGGTGGTCGTGATCGTGCGCAAACGCAAGAAGGCCAAGGCCCTGGCTGCTTTGGATGAGGACAGCGATGAAGATATCTGATGAGATCAGCCTTTCGGCGCGCAATCTTTTACGCCGCAAGGGCCGTACCGCGCTGACGCTAGTGGGTGTTGTGATCGGCACCTGCATGGTCGTGCTGATGATTTCCCTGGGAATTGCCCAGAACCAGGCTAACGATGAGATGATCCAGAGCTGGGGCGACCTGACCCAGATTGAAATCTACGGCGGCGGCATTTCCATCGGCAGCGACGGTAAAGCCATCAAACTGGACGATGCCGCACTGACGCAGATTCGTGAGTTAGGCCATGTACTGGCGGCTACCCCGTTTACCAATCCCTATAATTTGAATGGCACGATCACAGCCGGGCGCAATAACCGTTATGTGACGAATATTGGCAGCATTACAGCGCTGGACCCTGTGGCTCTGGAGCCGATGGGCTTTGCGCTGGAATCCGGCCGATGGTTGGACACAAATGTTATCAATGCGCAATCCAAAAAAATCCCGATTTTGGTGTGTGAGTACACGGGTTACAATTTTTACGACAGCCGACGCAGCGAAAACAGCCCCAAGCGTTACCGCTGGCAGGGCGAGACGGACTCCAACGGCAACGAGCTGCCTCCGTTTGTGGATGTTGACAAAGATAAATTTACCCTTACCATCACGACCGGCGATGATGCCAACGCCAAATCTCAGACATGGGAGCTGGAAGTTGTCGGCAAACTGCAACAGGATGTTTCCAAGGGTTGGTGGACCCAAAGCGGCATTATCATGAGCATGCAAAACCTGAAAGTGATTGAAGCCGCGTACAACAAAATGGAAAAAATCAAGGATACCAATTCTTCCTACGACCAGGTTTATGTAAAGGTCGACGACCTGAAAAATGTCGGTGATGTGGAAGAAGCCATCCATGAGCTGGGATTCCAGAACACCTGGTCCTCGAACCAGCAGCGCGAGGACATGCAGAAGCAGGTTTTCCGCAGTCAAATGATTTTTGGCGGTGTAGCGGCAGTCTCCCTGCTGGTTGCGGCCATCAACATCATCAATACCATGACAATGGCCATCTATGAGCGTACCCGGGAAATTGGCGTTATGAAGGTGTTGGGTTGTGAGATTGCAAACATCCGCACGATGTTTTTGATGGAAAGCTCCTGCATTGGGTTTATTGGCGGCGTGTTGGGCGTGCTTATCAGTCTGCTGGTCAGTTTCATCTTAAACAACCTGACCACGATCATGGCGTCGTTTGGGCAGTATGTGGATTTGTCCGGCATTATGGGCGGGTATGGTGCGTCGAGTTCGACCATTTCTATTATTCCTCTCTGGCTGATGCTGGGTGCCCTGGTGTTTGCTACATTGATTGGCCTGATTTCTGGTATTCTCCCGGCAAACAAGGCCGTTAAAATCAGCGCTTTGGAAGCCATCCGCCACGACTAACCTACTTTCTTTGGAAAAGAAAGTAGGCAAAGAAACTTTAATATTATAGCCCGTGAATGGGTTTATAGCCCTTTGCTGCAAATTAAAAGGACGATGCAGAATCTATCTCTGCATCGTCCTTTTTGTGTTTTATATTGAAAGTTTCTTTGGTTACTTTCTTTTCAAAGAAAGTAACACACATCCTCTTTATTCCTCGCCATCATCCATAGGTGCTGCATCTTCAGCAGCTTCCTGAGCAAGCTCTTCGGCTTCGATGGCGGCCAGTTCTTCCGGGGTTGGGTCAGTTTCACCCTCGTTGTCGATTTGGGCAGTCTCTGCTTCGTTGTCTCGGTCAACGCGGGCCACCACAGCGACCTTGTCCCCCTCGACCAAGCGCATGACGCGCACACCGCTGCCGTAACGGCTCTGGGTGTTGATGTCGGCTGCATGGATGCGAATGAGGATGCCGTTCTGGCTGATAAGAATCAGGTCGTCGGTATCATCCACGATCTTGATGCCAGCCACACCGCCATTGTTGTAGTTACGGATGCCCAGACCACCGCGGTTGGTGATGCGGTAATCATCAATGCGGCTGCGGCGTCCCTTGCCTTCCTCGGTAATGGTCAGCACACTGGCACCCGGACGGCAGACCCCGGCACCAATAACATAGTCACCCTCGCGCAGCTTTATAACACGCACGCCGTGACCGGTACGGCCCATGGCGCGGGCGCCGTTCTCAGTAAAGTGGATGGCTGCGCCGTCGTGGGTGGCAACGATGATCTCATCGTCGCCCTTGGTCAGATGGCTCCAGACCAGGCTGTCGCCCTCGTTCAGCGCAATGGCGATCAGGCCCGCTTTACGGATGTTGCGGAACTGGGACAGCGGCGTACGCTTGATAAGGCCCATCTTCGTGACCATCGTTGCGTAGGTGTTGTCCTCGTCCACGTCGGCGGCCTGTTGCAGCATCAGGGTAACTTTTTCACCCTCCTGCAGTTGCAGCAGATTCACGATGTGCGTACCCTTGGCGGTACGGCTGCCTTCGGGCACCTGATAGCCTTTCAGACGGTATACGCGACCCTGATCGGTCATGAACAGCATATAGTCATGCGTAGAGCCGACGAAAAGTTCCTCGGTGAAGTCGTCGTCCTTCTGGGTCATGCCTTGCACGCCGCGGCCGCCGCGGTTCTGTGCCTGATAGGTGTCCAGCGTGGTGCGCTTGATGTAACCCTCGTGGGTCAGCGTAAAGACGCAGGTCTCCTCGGGGATCAGGTCCTCAATATCAACTTCGCCGGAAACAGCCTCGATCGACGTGCGGCGCTCGTCGCCGTACTTGTCTGCCAGCGCGGTCAGGTCGGTTTTGACAATGTTCTTGACATGCTCGTCGTTGGAGAGGATGTCCTCATAATCGGCAATGGCAGCTCGCAGCTCGCCCAATTCCTGCTCAATTTTGAGGATTTCCAGGCCAGCCAAACGACCTAATTGCAGCTTAACGATGGCATCTGCCTGCAGTTCATCAAATCCGAAGTTGTCCATCACAGCCTGGCGGGCCTCGGCAAAGCCGCCCTTGCAGGCGCGGATGGTGGCGATAATCTCATCGACGATGTCAACTGCCTTGTGCAGACCTTCCAGGATATGCTCGCGCTCCTTGGCTTTCTTCAAGTCAAAGGCGGTACGGCGGCGGATGACCTGCATTTGGAACTCAATATAGCGTTCCATCATGGTTTTCAGGCTCATGATCTTAGGCACGCCGTCGTCCAGTGCCAGCATAATAACACCCACGGTGTCTTGCAGCTGAGTATAACGGTAGAGCTGGTTCAGCACGACCTGGGGGTTCGCATCCTTCTTGATTTCGATGACGATCTTCATACCGGTGCGGCTGGAAGATTCATCATTCAGGTCGCTGATGCCCTCGATGCGCTTATCCTTGACGAGATCCGCAATAGATTCGATCAAGCGGGTCTTATTGACCATGTACGGGATCTCGTTGATAAGGATCTCGTAACGGCCATTTTTCTTTTCAATGATCTCGGCACGGCCGCGCAGCGTGATTTTGCCGCGGCCGGTGGCATAGGCAGCACGGATGCCGGAACGGCCCATGATAATGCCGCCGGTGGGGAAATCCGGGCCTTTAACGTATTCCATCAGACCGGCCAGGTCAATTTCCGGGTCGTCGATAAGGGCGACCATGCCGTTGACGATTTCGCGCAGGTTATGCGGCGGGATGTTGGTGGCCATACCGACCGCAATACCCTGGCTGCCGTTGACCAACAGATTTGGGAAACGGCTGGGCAGGACATGGGGCTCCTTTTTGGTCTCATCAAAGTTGGGATCCCAGTCGATGGTATCTTTGTCGATATCCGTCAGCATTTCGCACGCCATTTTGGACATGCGGGCCTCGGTATAACGATAAGCAGCCGGGGGGTCACCGTCCACGGAACCGAAGTTGCCTTGGCCGTCAACCAGCGGGTAACGCAGGCTGAAATCCTGGGCCAGACGAACCATGGCATCGTAAACGGATGCGTCGCCGTGCGGGTGGTACGAGCCCAGCACAGCACCGACGGTATCGGCGGATTTGCGGTAGGGATGCTGCGGGTCGTTGCCGCGCTCGTGCATCGTGTACAGGATACGTCGATGCACAGGTTTCAGGCCATCACGCACATCAGGCAATGCACGCGCAACGATAACAGACATCGAGTAGTCCAAAAAGGCTGTCTCGATTTCCTGTTTTACATCGCGCACAATGACCTTAGTGCCGGACCCCGGCACCATGATGATATTTTCTTCCATTCTATCACCTTAAAATAAATCTTATCTCTATCTCAACTTATCGGGAAATCTGATTAAAGTTTCTTTTCCTACTTTCTTTTCAAAGAAAGTAGGTTACACGTCGAGGTTCGCGTATTTGGCGTTTTTCTCGATGAACTGACGGCGGGGTTCGACCTGCTCGCCCATCAGGATGCTGAATGCTTCGTCGGCGCGCTCGGCGTCCTCGATTTTGATCTGCACGATGACGCGGTTGTCCGGGTTCATCGTGGTCTCCCACAGCTGGTCGGGGTTCATCTCGCCCAAGCCTTTGTAGCGGTTGACTTTGGCACCGGGCATTTCGGCGCTCAAAATCTTCATTTCATCGTCATTATAGGCATACTTAACGGTCTGGCCCTTTTGCAGCTTGAACAGCGGCGGCTGGGCCACGTACACGTACCCGTTGTCGATCAGCGGGCGCATATAGCGGAAGAAGAAAGTCAGCATCAGCGTGCAGATATGCGAACCGTCAACATCAGCATCGGCCATAATAAAGATCTTATGATACCGCACCTTGGAGATATCGAACTCATCGCCAATGCCGGTGCCCAGTGCCGTGACGACGGGCATCAGCTTATCGTTGCCGTAAATACGGTCAGCGCGGGCTTTTTCAACGTTCAGCATCTTGCCCCAAAGCGGCAGGATGGCCTGAATGTTGGAATCTCGGCCCATCTTGGCCGAGCCGCCAGCAGAATCGCCCTCCACGATAAAGAGTTCGGTCTTGCTGGGGTCTTTTTCGTGACAGTCAGCCAGTTTGCCGGGCATGCGGTTGGATTCCAGCGCGCTCTTGCGGCGGACCAACTCACGGGCCTTTTTAGCGGCGGCGCGGGCGCGGGCGGCCTGGGTGGCCTTTTCCAGAATGGCCTTGGCAACGGCGGGATTTTCCTCAAAATACTCGGTCAGTGCCTTGTATACCACATTGCTGACCAGGCCCTTAATGAAAGTATTGCCCAGTTTGGCCTTGGTCTGGCCCTCGAACTGTGCTTCCTGCAATTTCACGCTGATGATGGCAATAATACCCTCGCGGGCGTCAGGGCCGGAAAGGTTCTCGTCCTTATCTTTCAGGATGCCTTTGGCGCGGCCATACTCGTTCAGCACGCGGGTCAGGGCCAGCTTGAAGCCTTCCTCGTGGGTACCGCCCTCGGGCGTGTGCACGTTGTTGGCGAAGCTGAGCAACAGTTCGTTATAGCTGTTATCGTAATATTGCAGTGCCACTTCGGCCACGGCGCCCTGGCCCTCGCCTTTCATATACATGACCTGCGGGGTCAGCGGGGTGAGGTCGCGGCGCTCGCACAGGTAGCTGACGAAGGAACGGATGCCGCCCTCGTAGCACATGGTCTCGGTGCGAACCTCGCTGCCCTCGCTCTTTTCTTCCTGCGGGCGGTCGCTTTCGGGGCGCTCGTCTGTCAGGGTGATGCGGACACCGGCGTTCAGGAACGCTTCTTCTCTCAGACGCTTGAGCAGCGTTTCATAGCGGTACAGCGTGGTTTCCTGGAACATTTCCGGATCCGGCTTGAAGGTTACTGTGGTGCCGGTGGATGCCGCTGCGCCAATTTTTTTCAAATCACCATCGGGCTTGCCGCGCTTGAAGCTTTGCTCATACTCGGCCCCGTCGCGGCGGACGCGGACGGTCAGCCATTCAGACAAGGCGTTTACAACCGATGCACCGACGCCGTGCAGACCACCGGCCACCTTGTAGCCGGAATCCTCGCCGCCGAACTTACCGCCGGCGTGCAGCACGGTATAGACGACCGTCACGGCCGGGATGCCCAGCTTAGGCTGGATATCCACGGGGATACCGCGGCCGTTATCGGAAACTTCGATGATGTTGCCGGGTTTGATCGTTACTTCGATATGGGTGCAGTATCCGGCCAGCGCTTCGTCGATGGCGTTATCGACGATTTCGTAGACCAGGTGATGCAGGCCGGACGGGCCGGTGGAACCAATATACATGCCGGGGCGCTTGCGCACAGCTTCGAGTCCTTCCAGGACCTGGATCTGTGCACCACCGTAGGCATGGTCTGTGGCCGTTTCGCGGTTGGTTTCGGTGATGATTTCTTCTGCCATGAAATGATAGCCTCCTGTTGTGGTGGGTATCTGCTTTTGCTTCTTTTTATAGAAGCAGTTTTATTTTAATTCGGCCTTTTCCGCCCGCTTTTTTAAGGCTGCGGGCGAAAGCTGGCTGATGTAGATGGTTTCATCGGGAAAATCAGTGACGAGAAAGCTTTTTGGCAAGCTGCCGGGGGCACACAAATCCACGACAGCTCCATTTTCCTCGGCACTGCGGAAGTATTCTTCCGTCCGACGGGAGGCCCCGGCCGTGTCCAGATCAAACACGCCGATAACATCCCGCGTATTCAAAACAAAATCCTGCCCTGCATGGAAATACATAGCTCTGCCCTCTTTACTCAGTCACGGTGCCTGCCTTTACCATCACGATTTTTCCATTGGTACGTGAAAAAGCGGCGGTATCACAGGTAGTAACGATGGTCTGGTGCTCACCCATGCGGGTCAGTAGATAAGTCTGGCGTTCATCGTCCAGTTCACTGAGTACATCGTCCAGTAGCAGCACCGGATGTTCGCCAAAAAGGCTGCCGACCACGCTGGCTTCGGCCAGTTTCATGGCCAGCACGCAGCTGCGCTGCTGGCCCTGGCTGCCAAACACGCGGGCGGGCTGTTCATCCAGCTTGATTTCCAGATCCTCGCGGTGGGGGCCTGCCAAACAGAAACCGGCGCGCAGCTCGGCATTTTTGACGGATTCCAGCTTTTCCGCCAGTGCGTCCGCCGTGGTGCCATTGGCGCACAGCTGATAATTCAGCTGCAAAACTTCAGCACCGTGGGAAATTTCGCTGTAGTTTTTGGCCGCAATGGGTGCCAATTCCGCAATAAATTTGCGGCGGTGTTCCATGATCTGCCCGCCATACTGGGCAAGCTGCTCATTATACGCATCCAGCAGCAAAGCGGCATTGGGCGTTATTTCGTAGCTTTTCAGCAGCGCGTTTTTCTGCGCCACAAGGCGGGTGTAGCGCCGCAGCGCCACCAGATATGGCCTGTAAACCTGGCACAAGGCCGAATCCAGAAACCGCCGCCGTCCTTCCGGCCCGCCCTTAACAAGACTTAGCAGATCCGGCTCAAATACAACCGCCTGAAAATTACCCGCCAGCGCTGCGGCCCGGCCTTGGTCAACGCCATTCAGTTTGGCGGTGCGGCCCGGGCGTTGGCTGCCCTTGCTGCCCACCGTTAAACGGATGGTTTTGGCGCAGTCCTCGGTTTCAAACTCGCCCTCTATTAACGAAAAGTCGCTTCCGCGGCGGATGAGCTCGCCATCCTTGGATCCACGAAAGCTTTTGCCGCCGGTCAGCAGCCAGACAGCTTCCAGCAGATTGGTCTTGCCCTGCCCGTTGGGGCCGCACAAGACGGTAAGGTGCGGGTCCGGCGTCAGTTCGGCGTGCTCAATATTGCGGTGGTCGGTCAGGGTCAGGTGGGTCAGGCGCATTACGCGCCCTCCGCGACCTGCACGGTCTGCCCTTCGAGCTCGACCGTGTCACCGGCGCGGCACTTTTTGCCGCGCATCGTGCAGACCTCGCCATTGACCTTGACGGCCCCGCCCTGGATCAACTCTTTGGCTTCGCCGCCGGTCTCGCACAGGCCTGCAAATTTCAGCAGGGCATCCAGCTTGATAAATTCCGTGTTGATACGAATTTTTTCCATAGTTTAGCCTTCATTCTTAAAGCGAACCGGCAGGACCAGATAGATGAAGTCCTTGCCATTTTCGGGCAGTATCTTCACAGGGCTCAGGGGGCCGTTGATCTCCAGCACCATCTTTTCGCACTTGGAATAACGCAGCGCGTCGAGCAGGTAGCGGTTATTAAAGCCGATTTCGACGGCGTCACCGGTCATTTCGACAGGGGCAAACTCATCCACAACCTTGCCCAACGGGGTCTGGCAGCGCACCGTGATCTTATTCTCGGTAAAACTGATGCGCAGCGGATTCTTCAAGCGCTCGGTAATGATCAGCGAAGCGCGCTCGATCGTGTCGATAAAGATCTTGCAATCAACGGTGATTCGTGTTTTTTTATCTTTTGGAATGACGCTCTCATAGTTTAGGAAGTCTCCCTCTATCAGTCGGCTCATGATGGTATAGCCGTTCGTGGTAAACACTACATAACGACGGTTGGCGTCGATTTTGACTTCCTCATCGGCACCGCCCATGATCTTGAGCAGTTCCTGCAAGGTCTTGCTGGGGATGATAATGCGGATATCGCGGCTGCAATCGACGTTGCGCTGGATAATGGCGAGGCGGTAGCCGTCCAGAGCCACGACCGTCAGGCTGCCCGGCTCAATGACGAACAGTTCACCGGTATGGGCGGGTTTTTTATCGTCCTGGCTGACGGCGTAGATCGTTTTTTCGATCATTTCGCGGATAACACCGCATTTCAGCGTCATTGTATTATCAGCGCCGGTTACGGGCAGGCTGGGGTAATCGCTGGCGTTCAGTGCGGGGATCTCAAATTCTGCCACACCACCGCTTATTTTTGCCTGTCCTTCGTCGTTCAGCTCAATGCAGACGTTGCCGGCGGGCATACGGCTGACCATCGAGCCAAGCAGTTTGGCGTCCAGCACGGTTTCACCGGGAACCAGAACGTTGCACTCGATGGTGGTGGTGATACCCATTTCCATATCGTAGCCAGTCAAGATTAAATTGAATCCTTCGGCTTTCATATAGATGCCTTCGAGCACGGGGATGGCTGCGCGGTTGGTAATAGCGCGGGAAACACCCTCAATGGCGGAGGCGAGCAGGGATTTTTCGCATTCAAATTTCATAACTGCTTCCTTTCTCCTTACTTTCTTTGAAAAGAAAGTAAGCAAAGAAACTTTAATCTGTCTTCTTGAAAGAAGGATGTTTTATGCAGCTTTACTTTTTCCACAAAAATGGTACCTATTTGGGGTATTGGATGTTATGGATTTTGAAAAAGTAGAGCAAAAACTAGAAACTTTTATCGTAGTAGTAGTAGGGGCTGTGAAAACTGTGGAAAATTGGGAATGTTCTTTTCACGGCGCGAAAAAAAGGCGGTGATTTTTCCAGATTCACCCGGGGAATCTTTTGTGGAAAACTTGGATAACTTGCGTTTTCAACAGGAACCCGGGAAAACTTACTGTTAATAACTAAAAACCTTGTGGAAAAACGGGGCGGTTCTTTCTTTGAAAAGAAAGAACCAAAGAAACTTTAAAAGTTATCCTAACTAAGAGGGACGTAGAGTTTAAACTTTACACCACACGAATATGGGATGCTGGAGATTTTCTAACCTTTATATCCATTTTGTGGGATATAATATTGAAAGTTCTTTGCCTACTTTCTTTCAAGAAAGTAGGTTAGGTGCGCACGTTTTTCATGATATCGCTGCACATTTCCTTCAGGTGCTGATCGCGGGAGATATTTTCTTCCATCGTCTTGATGGAATATACGACCGTGGAATGATCGCGCTGGAACTCCTGGCCAATGGCCTCCATACTCATGCCGGTCACTTCGCGGATGATATACATGGTCATCTGCCGCGCAGCGCTCACATTCGCGTTGCGCTTTTTGCCGCGGATATCCGCAGGCAGTACATTGTAGGTGCGGGCGACCTCGTTCAGAATCTTTTCGATCGTGACAGGAATCGGCTGGCTGTCGTTCAGCGTATCCTTGATGGCCGTCGTCGTTACACCGATGCAGGGGGCAATGCCCTCCAGCATGTAATAGGCATTCAACTTTTTCACGGCACCTTCCAGCTGACGGATGTTCTGCTTCAGATGATTGGCGATGTATTCCGCGACATCGTTGGGCAGATCAAGGTTGAGCAGCTCCGCCTTGCGCTTGACGATGGCAACACGGGTCTCAAAATCCGGCGGCTGAATGTCGGCGGTCAGGCCCCATTCAAAACGGGTGCGCAGACGCTCTTCCAGGCTCTTTATCTCCTTTGCCGGGCGATCAGAAGCAATCACGATCTGACGGCCGTCGTTGTGCAGTGTGTTGAAAGTGTGGAAAAACTCTTCCTGCGTACTTTCCTTGCCGGCCAGGAACTGGATATCGTCGATCAGCAAAACGTCCGCCTTGCGGTACTTCTGCCGGAACTGCTCCGTCGTGGCTGTCTTGACGGCGGTGATGATCTCGTTGGTGAACATTTCACAGTCCACATACACAATGTTGAAATCTGGGTGATTCTTTTTGATCTCCACCTGGATTGCATTCAGCAAGTGGGTCTTGCCCAGACCGGACGGGCCATAGATGAACAGCGGGTTGTACGCGCCGGACGGGTTGGCCGCAACGGCCTGCGCCGCCGCATAGGCAAACTGGTTGGATGGGCCTTTGATAAAGTTTTCAAAGGTGAAATCATACCGGCCGCTGGGCAGGGATTTTTCGTCCAGCTTGGGTTTCTTTTCCTTTCCGTCGCTGCTGTCGTCCTCTTTCGGGGTGACAAATTGCAATTCCACATCAAAGCCCAGCACGGATTTAAACGCATCTTTCAGCGTAGCCGCATAACGATCCGACACGATGCTTAAAATAAAAGCATTGCGAATCTCCAGCGTGATGGTTTTAGAATTTTCAAAGCTGACAGCCTTGATATCACTGATGTAATATTGATAGGTCGCCTCGGAAGTATGTTCACGGCAATACTGCTTAGCCGCGCTCATTACGTCGTTGATGGAATCCATGTCTTGCGATACTCCCCACTTCCTGTTAAAAATCGCGCCCTTTTCAACAGGGCGCAAAAATACCACATACAGTATACCACAAAACAGCACCCAAAACAACAGTCCTATTATAATAAAGGTAGAAAAATTTTAAAACCTGCCGCTTGTAAACCGTGTTTTCAACAAACGGTTGAAAAAGTGCGGTGGAAAATTTCCCCGTCTCCCGCAAAAGGTAAAGAGCGGCGCACGGACTAGGTGGGGCGAGCGGGGCGGTACACTACATCCTGTAGAGAGTGAAAAAATGATGCACAACTTCGCGCTTCTGCGAAAAAATATGCGAAAAAGTATTGACAAAACCTATATACATCGCGTATAATCTAAGTCTGCAAGGCTGCCCCAGTGTAGGGCAAAAGCCTGACTATTGCCCCATACTGGGAATTTCAACAGGAGGAATGAAAAATGAAGCGTACTTTCCAGCCCAAGAAGCGTCAGCGCAGCCGCGTCCACGGTTTCCTGAACCGCATGGCTACCAAGAACGGCCGCAAGGTCATTGCCCGCCGCCGTGCTAAGGGTCGCAAGAGCCTGACTGTCTGATCTTTGGTATAACAATGAAGTAAAGGGTTGCTGATGGAATGTCAGCAGCCCTTTTTTCAAAAAAGGATTTTTACCATGCGTTACCGCACTTTAAATAAAAACTGGCATTTCAATCGGGTCTACAGCCACGGCAAAAGCTATGTACATCCCCATGTGGTATTGTACGTGGCCAAAAATCGGCTGGGGTATACCCGCATCGGCTTAACGGCCACCAAAAAAGTGGGCCATGCCGTACAGCGCAACCGCGCCCGCCGCGTAATGCGTGCCGCACTTTGCGAACACCTCTCGCAAAATATCGGCGGATATGATATAATACTGGTAGCGCGCGGCCAGACGCCGAAACTCAAGAGCACCCAGTTGAGCAAAACGCTGGGCAAGCTGTTTGCCAGGGCGGGCCTGCCTGACCTGGCCGCCCCCGAGCCCCCTGTGCAATGACCCGGCTGCTGATTGCCCTGTTAAAAGGCTATAAGAAGTATATCAGCCCGCATCTGGGGCACCACTGCCGGTTTATACCCACTTGCAGCGAGTATGCGATGCAGGCCCTGGCCGTACACGGTTTTTGTAAGGGGACGATCTTAACGGTCTGGCGGTTATTGCGGTGCCAGCCGTTTGCCAGGTTCGGGTTTGACCCGGTGCCGGAAAAAGGAAAATGGGTAAACCCGGCCCGCAGGCTCACCCGCTCTCACTAAGCCTCTCATGTCTTTGCTCTGCGTGGCAGAGACCTACATAAAAAATAAAATAGTCCCGGGCGCAGACGGGGCAGAATGGATAGAGTATGAACTTTATGTACTTCCTGGCCATCCTGATTGGCCCGCTGATGAAGGTGCTGTACGGCTTCATCGGCAACTACGCAGTGACGATCATCGTCGCTACCCTCATTATGAAGGTGCTGCTTTTCCCGCTGGCTATCCACCAGCAGAAATCCACCGCCAAGATGTCGGTATTTCAGCCCCTGATCACCGAGATCCAGCAGAAATACAAAAACGACCCCCAGAAACAGCAGGAAGAGCTTATGAAGCTCCAGCAGGAGCATGGCTACAACCCCATGGGCGGCTGCCTGCCTATGCTGCTGACCTTCCTGGTCCTGTTCGGCTTCCTGGGCGTTGTGTACTACCCTGTCCACTACATTTTCGGTGTGGATAACACCGCCATCAAGGCTGCGTGCGAGGCCATCGGCCTGACCGGCGTCAACGCCTCCACCATGCAGACTTCTTTGATCCAGGCCATCCGCAACGGCGCTTCGATCGATCCGTCCATCATCCCGGCCGCTACGGTTTCCGAAATTGCCAGCTTCAACACCACTTTCTTCGGCCTGGATATCTGCGATATCGCCGGCTTTGCCCTGACCCCGCTGGCTATCTTCCCGGCTATTGCTACCGTCACCATGTTCCTGAGCTACTTCATCACCCAGAAGCTCTCCGGCATGGACGCCCAGATGCAGGGCAGCATGAAGATCATGATGCTGGTCTGCAACCTGATGTTCGTTACTTTCTGCTTTAACGCCCCCATCGGTTTCTCCTTCTACTACAGTGTTTCTAACATCTGGCAGATCGGCCAAAGTTTTGTGACCTACAAGATCTACAGCCCAGAAAAGTTCAAGAAGCAGTATGAAGAAGAGCTCGCCGCCAAGCGCGCTGAGAAAAAGAAAAAGCGCAGCGTGACAGTGGAAGAGAACGGCAAGACTGTTACCAAGGAAGTCAGCCTGGCAGACGCCAACAAGATCCGCCTGGAGCTGGCCCGCAAGCGCGAAGCCGAACTGCACAAGGATGAACGGACCACCCCGTTGAATACAGAACAATAATAAGAGGAGGCAACAAAGATGCGCAGCATTGAAATGAGCGCCAAGACCGTAGAAGCTGCGGTACAGGCCGCCTGCGAAGCCCTGGGCGTAGACCGCGATGATATCAATGTAAGCTACGAAGTGCTGGAGTTCCCTGCCCGTAAACTGTTCAAAACCATCCCCGCAAAAGTTTTGGTGAAGGTGGAAGAGCCAGAAGCCGAAGAGGTCAAGCAGGTCGAAACTGCCCTGGCTGCCCCTGTTGAGGCTCCCGCCGCCCCCGTGGAAGAAGCAGCCCCGGCTGCCGAGCCCACCGAAGCCCCGGCTGTTGACGCAGCCGAGGATGAGGAGGTGCCCCTGGACATCTCCGCTGACCCGCGTTTGCAGGCTGGTGTCGATTACCTGACCCCCATCTTTAAGCTGATGGGCGTGGAAGATTTCAACTTTACCGCCGTCAAGAAGGGCGAAGCCACGATCCTGCGCGTGACCGGTGAGCACATGGGTGCCCTGATCGGTCGCCGCGGTGAGACGATGGAGAGCCTTTCCTACCTGGCCAGCCTGGTCATCAACCGCATGGAAGGCCCCTACGTCAAGCTGGGCCTGGATGTGGGTGGCTACCGCAACAAGCGCGAGGATGACCTTTCTGCCCTGGCTAAGCGCATTGCCGAGCGTGTCATCCGCACTGGCTGCTATTATGAGATGGAGCCGATGAACCCCTACGAGCGCCACATCATCCACACCGCAGTTGCGGAGATCGAGGGTGTACGCAGCGAGAGCAAGGGTGAAGGCCCCAACCGCCACATTGTGATCTACTCCACCGATCCGAACGCATCCAACCTGCCGGATCGCGACAATGCCCGCAACACCCGTGGCCCCCGCCGTGATGGAGGCCGTGGCCCGCGCCGCGATGGTCGTGGTCCCCGCCGTGACGGTGGACGCGGTCCCCGCAGCGGCGGCCCGCGCCGTGATGGCCGTGATTCCCGCCGCGATGGCGGCCGCCCCTACGGAGGCCCGCGTTCCAGCGTGCCGGATCGTGAGTTCGCGGATCGTCCCCGCGACCCCAACGCCCAGCCCATGGCACCCAAGACTACGGAGCGCATACATGACGGCGACGATTTCGCCTTCGGTAAAATCGAGTTTTAATCTACCTATTTTTCTTGAAAGAAAAGTAGGCAAAAGAACTTTCCATTGACCTATGAAAAGAGGGAGACACCAGTAGATGGTGTCTCCCCCTTTTGCATATAGCGAAGTTGCAGGAGTGAACATTGCCCATCCACAAAGCAACAATAGAAATCGTAGGGGCGGATTTCATAGCCACCCGCTGCAAAGTAAACAGAAAAAAGTTTTAAACAAGACTGTGGAAAACATGAAGTTCTACGACCCGGAATCTTTTTTAAAAAATCAGTAGGAAAAACAAAAAATTCGTGGTATGATAAAGTGTTAGATATTCTATTTCTCGGAGGTATCGCTGTGGATCGTTTACAGCAGACAATCTGCGCGCTGGCAACGCCCCCCGGCGCGGGCGGCATTGCCGTGGTGCGTGTATCGGGGCCGGACGCCTACCCTATTGTGGAAAAGATCTTTGCACCGCTCCACGTGGGGCGCAGAGTGGCCGAAGCAAAAGGGTACACTGCCATGCTGGGACACTACCTGCTGCACGGGCAGGAGATGGACGAGACCATTGCACTGTTTTTCCGCGAACCCCACTCCTATACCGGCGAGGATGTCATTGAGCTTTCGATCCACGGCGGCACCGCCATGGCGGACGGACTGCTTGAAGCTTTAATTACTGCAGGCGCTGCCCCGGCTGGGCCGGGCGAGTTCACCCGCCGTGCACTGGAACATGGCCGCATGTCCCTGACCCAGGCCGAAGCCGTGATGGAAGTTATCGCGGCCAATGGCCGCCAGGGGGCGGCGTTGGCCAAAAGCGCACTGGACGGACGGCTGGCAAAACGCATCGGTGCCATCCAGACAGCACTGCAAAGCCTGAACGCCCACCTGACCGCCTGGATCGACTACCCCGAGGAGGACGTGCCGGAGCTTTCCGACGTGCAGTTGCTGCAAACCCTGCGCACCCAGAAAGCCGAACTGGACAGCTTGATCAACGGCTACGGGGCCGGTGCGGTGCTGCGGCGCGGGGTGGATTGTGTGCTGTTGGGCCGTCCCAACGTGGGCAAAAGCACACTGCTGAATCTGATGGCCGGATTCGACCGTGCCATCGTAACGCCGGTAGCAGGCACGACCCGCGATATCGTCGAGCAGGCCGTCCAGTTGGGTGAGATCCGCCTGAACCTGTTTGACACCGCCGGTGTGCGCGAGGTTGGCGCGGATGGCGATGCCATCGAGGCCGAGGGCATCCGCCGCAGCTGGAAAAAGCTCGACGAGGCCGGGCTGGTGCTGGCGGTGTTCGACGCCGCCCAGCCGCTGACCGACGCCGATCGGGAGATTGCCCGCCGCTGCCAGGACCGCCCCGCACTGGCGATTTTGAACAAGCAGGATCTGGCCGATTCCACGGAGAACGCAGCCGGAACCCTGCGCCCCTACTTTAAAAAGGTCATCACATTGTGCGCGAAAGAGGCCGACAGCTTGCAGCCCTTGACCGAAGCGGTAGCAGAACTGTTGGGCACGGCCCAGCTGGACACCGGCGCAGCACAGCTTTGCAGCGCCCGCCAGTTGGCGGCGGCAACCCGCGCACGGGATGCCATCGAGGAAGCCATCCATGCCCGGCAGGCCGGATATGGGCTGGACGCGATCGGCATCTGCCTGACTGACGCCTTGCAGGCCCTTTGCGACCTGACCGGAGAGGATGCGAGCGATGCCACGATCGAGGAAGTTTTTGAAACGTTCTGTGTGGGTAAATGATAGAGGATAAACGTATGGATACACTGGGAAGTTATGATGTGGTCGTGATCGGTGCCGGGCATGCAGGCATCGAGGCTGCGCACGCTGCGGCAACACTGGGGGCTAAAACCGCTGTGTTCACTCTCTCGCTGGATTTTATCGGCAATATGCCGTGCAATCCGTCCATCGGCGGCACCGCCAAAGGCCACCTGGTGCGCGAGGTCGACGCGCTGGGCGGTCTGATGGGCGTTGCCGCCGACGCGACCTTTTTGCAGAGCCGCATGCTGAACCGCGGCAAAGGTCCCGCTGTGCACAGCCTGCGCGTGCAGACTGACCGCAAGCGCTACCACATGTGGATGAAGCATGCGCTGGAAAAGACCCCGAATCTGGACATCCACCAGGCCGAAATCGTCGCCGTGGATATCAGGGACGGCAAAGTCTGTGGTGTTATCACGGGGCTGAACGGCTATTACAGCTGCAAGGCCGTCGTCATCGCCACCGGCACCACACTGGGTGGGCGTATTTTTGTAGGCGAGGCCCACTACGACAGCGGCCCCGACGGCACCCATGCCGCCACAGCCCTGACGAAATGTCTGGTCGAACACGGCTTTACGCTGCGTCGCTTTAAAACCGGCACCCCGGCCCGTGTGCATCGCCGCAGTATCGACTTTACCCAACTGGAGCGCCAGCCCGGTGACCCGGACGAAGAATTGCAGCCGTTCAGCTTTTTGACGCGTCAGCCGATGCACAACAAGGTCGACTGCTACATTGCCTACACCAACCCCGAGACCCACCGGGTCATTCTGGAAAATCTGCACCGCTCGCCGTTGTACGGCGGCGACATCCAAGGCGTTGGCCCGCGCTACTGCCCGTCTATCGAGGATAAGGTCGTGCGCTTTAAGGATAAGGAGCGCCACCCGATTTTTGTGGAGCCCTGCGGCGAGGACACCGAGGAAATGTATTTGCAGGGGCTTTCTTCCAGCCTGCCGGAAGTTGTGCAGAACGCTATGTACCGCACGATCAAAGGCTTTGAGCACCTCGAGATCATGCGCCCGGCTTACGCCATCGAGTACGACTGCGTTGACCCCACCACGTTAAAGCCTACACTGGAAAGCAAGGTGGTCGCGGGCATTTACGGTGCCGGGCAGTTCAACGGCACCTCCGGTTATGAGGAAGCCGCTGCCCAGGGCCTGTTGGCTGGTCTGAACGCCGCCCGCCATGCGCTGGACAAAGAAGAACTGGTATTGGCCCGCCACACGAGCTACCTGGGCACGCTGGTCGACGACCTTGTGACCAAAGGTGTGATGGATCCCTACCGCATGATGACCAGCCGCAGCGAATACCGCCTGAGCTTGCGGCAAGATAACGCCGACGAGCGCTTGACGCCGATCGGCCGTGAATACGGCCTGGTGGACGATGCCCGGTGGGCAGTTTTCTGCAAGGACCGCGAAATCAAGCAAAATGAGATGGACCGCCTTGCCAAAACAACCGTGCGGCTGGCTGACCTGAAAGCCGCCGCGCCCGAGGGGGCCGAGTTGGGCGAGATCGGCGGTACGGCGCTGGAACTGATGCGCCGCCCGTACATCAGTTATGAGTTGATCGCCAAAGTCATTGGCCGCGGCGAGGGTGTGACCCCCGCCATGGCGCAGCGCATTGAGACTGAGATCCGCTATGCTGGCTACATTGCCCGCGAGGAACGGTTGATCCGGGACATCCAGCGCCACGAGAATGTAAAGATCCCCGAAAACTTCGACTACAGCCCCATCGAGATGATCACGCTGGAAGCCCGCGAAAAATTGCAGAAAATCCGCCCCCGCACCTTGGCCCAGGCCGGGCGCATCCCGGGCGTATCCCCCAGCGACCTGGCCCAGCTGAGCATTGTGCTGCTGAAACAGAAATGAGTGTACACTATGATCAATAAAAACCGTTTGGCCGAAAAATGTTCCACGTGGAACATTGCCCTCTCCCCCGCCCAGTTGGACCAGTTGGACCGCTATGCCGAGATTTTGGTAAGCTATAACGAAAAGGTCAACCTCACCGCCATCACCAGCCCCAAGGGCATCGAGGATCGCCATTTTACGGACAGTCTGCTGTTTGCAGCCCAGCCCGAAGTGCAGGGCAAAATGGTCGACGTGGGAACCGGCGCGGGCTTTCCCGGCATCGTGGCCAAAATCTACAAGCCGGAATTGCAGCTGACCCTGATGGAACCCACCGGCAAGCGCGTGGACTTTTTAAAGTACGCCTGCGCCGAACTGGGCCTGACCGGTGTCGAATTTGCCAAAGAGCGCGCCGAGGAAGCTGCCCGCAAAATCTGGCGTGAGCAGTTTGACATTGCCAGTGCCCGCGCTGTGGCCGCCCTGCCGGTGCTGAGCGAATACTGCCTGCCGCTTGTCAAGGTCGGTGGCGTGTTCATCGCCATGAAAGGCCCCGAGGCGGATGCCGAAGCCAAAGCCGCCGCCAACGCCCTAAAGAAACTGGGCGGCAAATACCGCGAAACGCGGCAGTTCACCCTGCCCGACGGCAGTGCCCGCGGGTTGGTGATGTGCGAAAAAATATCGCAGACTTCGACCGTTTACCCCAGAAACGGCGGCAAAATTGCGAAGAAGCCGCTGTAACACCGCGAAAAGGGAAAAATCCCAACGAACGATTTTTCTTCCACTTTTTTCCAGTCCGTGCTATGCTTTTCCCAGGGAAAAGCATAGCTTTTTTATTTGTAGAACGAACCCGCAGGGAGGAATCAAAAGTGGCTAAGAACGAAATACAAAAACAGGGGCGCATCGTCATGCTGCCCGTTGACTGCATTGAACCGTCCCCTTACCAGGCCCGCACGGCCTTTGATGAACCGGAGATCGCGGCGCTGGCCGTCAGCATTTTGCAAAACGGTTTATTGCAGCCCATCAGCGTGCGGCGGGTGGGGCTGCGCAAATATCAGCTCATCGCGGGTGAACGCCGTCTGCGCGCCTGCCGCCTGGCCAAACTGGAAAAAGTACCTGCAATCGTGGCCGACTACGATGACAGCGAGTCCGCCGCGCTGGGACTGTTGGAAAACTTACAGCGCAGCCAGCTCGATCCGTTCGACACGGCGCGCGGCATCAAAGAGGTCATCCGTCTGTGGGGCTGCACCCAGGCCGAAGCCGCGCGGCGGTTAGGCCTAAGCCAGCCTGCCCTTGCCAACAAGCTGCGCCTGCTGACTCTTACGCCTGAACAACAGCAGCTTTGCACGGCTAACCACCTGACCGAGCGCCACGCCCGCGCGGCCCTGCGCCTACCGGAAAGCCGCCGCACCCCCGCGCTGGAAAAGATGGCACGCGATAAACTCAGCGTGCGCCAGGCGGACAAACTTGTTGACCAGATGCTGGCCGCGCCCAACGGGCCAAGCCCCTGCCGCCGCACCATCCCCATGGTGCGGGACGTCCGCTTTTTTGTAAACACCTTGCAGCACGCCGTTGACCTGATGACGCAAAAGGGCATCCAGGCCACCACCCGCTGTGATAAACATGACGGGTGTCTGGAGTACATCGTGCGCATCCCTGTAGGCACCGATGGCCGCCCCGTGCAGGAGCCGACCGCCCCGCCTGCTGCCAAAGAGTATGCGGCGGAATTATAAGTAAAAATCGCACGAGCTCTGCAAAATGTTCCACGTGGAACATTTTGCAGGGTATTTTTTGCTTTTGACCCCTTTTTTATAGTGTTTTCTTGTGCTATAATAGAATCCAGGCGGGCAAAACCGCCTGAAAATGCAAAAACGGAGGGAAAAGCGTGGCAAAGGTCATCGCAGTAGCAAACCAGAAAGGTGGTGTGGGCAAAACCACCAGCGTCGTAAACCTCAGCGCCTGCGTGGCAGCACTGGGCAAAAAAGTCCTTGTCGTTGACCTTGACCCCCAGGGCAATGCGTCCAGCGGTTACGGCATCGCCAAAAACAAGCTGGAATCGGATATCTATACCTGCCTGATCGAAGATGATGATGTGCGCAACGCCATCGTCAAAACCGAGTATAATGCCGATCTGCTCCCCTCCAACACCCAATTGGCCGGTGCCGCCGTGGCGCTGGTCAACCTGCCCCGGCGTGAAATGCGCCTGCGCAGTGTGCTGGCCCCCGTTGTGCCGCTGTACGATTATATTTTCATCGACTGCCCGCCCTCGCTGGATCTGCTCACCATCAACGGCTTGTGCGCCGCCGATACGGTGCTGATCCCCTTGCAGTGCGAATACTACGCGCTGGAGGGATTGACCGAGCTGATGAACACCCTGAAAATGGTGCGCAAAAAGTATAACCGCTACCTGGATATCGAGGGCGTGCTGTTCACCATGTACTCCGGCCGCCTGAACCTGACGATGCAGGTTGTGGCCCAGGTGAAAAAGTATTATGGCGACAAGGTGTTCAAAGCAGTTATCCCCCGCTCGGTGCGCCTGTCCGAAGCGCCGAGCTTTGGCATGCCGATCAATTTCTATGAGCCCAACGGCAAAGGCAGCGAAGCTTATATGGAACTGGCACGCGAATTTTTAAGCAAGAACGAGAGGTGAGCCGATGGCAAAAAAGAAAATGGGCGGCCTGGGCAAAGGGCTGGATCTGTTGTTTGCCGACCTGCCCGAAACCACCGCAGATGATGCGGCTGCCTCTACCCTGCCGCTGCGCGAGATCGAGCCTGACCCCTCCCAGCCGCGCAAAAAGTTTGATGATGATGCGCTGAACCAGCTGGCAGACAGCATCACCGAAAACGGCCTGCTGCAGCCCATTGCCGTGCGGCCCAAAAAACTGGGCACCGGCTATATCATCATCGCGGGTGAGCGCCGCTGGCGTGCTGCCCGCCTGGCCGGGTTGGATGAGGTGCCGGTCATCATCAAGGATGTTTCTGACGAACAGGCCGCAGCCCTGGCGCTGATCGAAAACTTGCAGCGTGAGGACTTGAACCCCATAGAGGTAGCCGAGGGCTGCCACCAACTGATCGAAAAGTACGGCTTGACGCAGGAGACTGCTGCCAAAAAGCTTGGCAAAAGCCGCAGCGCCGTCACAAACAGCCTGCGCCTGCTTGCTTTGCCAGAGGATGTCCGCCGTAAGGTCAGTGCCGGGGTGCTGAGCGCCGGTCACGCCAAGGTGCTGTTGGGCCTGCCCACGCAGGACCTGATGCGCCAGGCGGCCGCGGAGGTCGAGGCCAACGGGCTGAACGTCCGCCAGACCGAGGCCCTTTGCAAAAAGCTGGCCAAGCCCGCCAAACAGCCGAAAGCCAAGCCGGACCCGTTCAACCGCCCCAAACGCGCAGTGGAGATCGAAGCCGCCCTGAAAGAAGTGACCGGCAGCGAGGTCCACGTGGAATATAGGGACGGCAAAGGCTCGCTGAAAATCGACTTTTACAGCGATGAAATGCTGCAAAAGTTCGCTGACCTTCTGGGCCATTATGACCCCGAGGCCGAATAACAATCTGGTTTTCTATAATAAATGTAGAAAAATATAGAGGAGAATCATCATGTTAGACATTCGTTTTGTCCGTGAAAACCCGGAGGCAGTCAAAGAAAACATCCGCAAAAAGTTCCAGGATGCCAAGCTGCCCCTGGTCGACGAGGTCATCAAGCTGGATGCCGAGTATCGCGCCGCCATCGGCGAGGCCAGCGACCTGCGCGCCAACCGCAACAAACTGTCCAAGCAGATCGGCGCCCTGATGGGCCAGGCTAAAAAGGACCCCAGCAAGGCAGCTGAGGCTGAGGAAATCAAAAAGCAGGTCACTGCCCAGGCTGACCGCCTGAAAGAGCTGGAAGTCAAGGAGACCGAGCTGCAAGGCAAGATCCAGGAGATTATGTACACGATCCCCCAGATGATCGACCCCAGTGTGCCCATCGGCCCCGATGACAGCTGCAATGTCGAGGTCCAGCGCTTCGGCGAGCCCGTTGTGCCCGATTACCCCATCCCCTATCACGTGGATATCATGGAAAGCTTTGACGGCATCGACCTGGATGCCGCCGGCCGCGTTTCCGGTAATGGCTTCTACTACCTGCTGGGTGATATTGCCCGCCTGCACGAAGCTGTGCTGGCCTACGCCCGCGACTTTATGATCAACAAGGGCTTCACCTACGTGATCCCCCCGTTCATGATGCACGGTGACGTTGTTAAGGGCGTTATGTCCTTCCCCGAGATGGACGCCATGATGTACAAGATCGAGGGCGAGGACCTCTATCTGATCGGCACTTCTGAGCATACCATGATCGGCCGATTCATCGACCAGACCATCGAAGGCGAAAAGCTGCCCCTGACCCTGACCAGCTACAGCCCCTGCTTCCGTAAGGAAAAGGGTGCCCACGGCATTGAGGAGCGCGGCATCTACCGCATCCACCAGTTTGAGAAGCAGGAAATGATCGTCGTCTGCAAGCCCGAGGACAGCATGACCTGGTACGATAAGCTGTGGAAGAACTCTGTCGAGCTGTTCCGCTCCATGGAGATCCCTGTTCGCCAGCTGGAGTGCTGCTCCGGCGATTTGGCTGACCTGAAGGTCAAGAGCTGCGATATCGAAGCCTGGAGCCCCCGCCAGCAGAAGTATTTTGAGGTTTGCAGCTGCTCTAACCTGGGTGATGCCCAGGCCCGCCGCCTGCACATCCGCTATAAGGATGAGAACGGCAAGCCGCAGCTGGCTCATACCCTGAACAACACCTGCGTGGCCCCGCCGCGTATGCTGATCGCTTTCCTGGAGAACCACTTGCAGGCCGATGGCACTGTGACCATCCCCGAAGTGCTGCGCCCCTACATGGGCGGCAAAGCCGTGCTGGTGCCCAACAAGAAGTAATTTTATAACAAGCAAAAATTCCCGCGTTGCTGCCGCAATGCGGGAATTTTTTTGGTATTTTTTCAAAAAAGTAGGGAAAAATACTTGACACAGACCCCGGTTTTTCGTATAATAATAAAGCACTTTCGAGTGCGCCTCAAAAATGTGGCGGTATAGCTCAGTTGGCTAGAGCATTCGGTTCATACCCGAAGTGTCACCGGTTCAAATCCAGTTACCGCTACCACATGATACAAGGTTTCGCTAAAATACTTGGGGGTCGGTTGCAATAGTAGCCGATAAGTTGCTTGCTGTTTTAGCGAAATCTTGTATTATATAAGGCCCGTTGGTCAAGCGGTTAAGACACGGCCCTTTCACGGCTGTAACATGGGTTCGATTCCCGTACGGGTCACCAAACATAGTCCTTGATTTTTAACGAAGATTCGTTAGGAATTAAGGGCTTTTTCTTTTACCCTTTGACGTGTACCACACTTTCAGAAAAAATCAATCTTTCCAGAGGGTAGAAGCGCTGCGCAAAAGCCTTTGTAGGCGCAGCACTTCTACCTTTTTTAGTTGTTCCCCGCTTAATTTTAAAACCGTGAAGTGTTGAACAGTAAAGGGGCTTTCGCGGCATATGCCCCTGCTGCGGTAACAGCGTGAGGGCAACCAAGACAGTACAGATTCTGTACATGGACTGCAACAAGCCAATGTTGCCACAATAAAAGGAAACTCTGGGAGCAATTCAGCACCCAGAGCTTTTTTGATGTTAACTTTTCAATAAGGTTATTTGGATTGTGCGGCAGACACCTTTTGTTGGTAAAGTTTCATTAACTCGGCAACACAGGCGCTTTCGCTGGTTCTGGCGGCAGTTCCCTTTGTAAATCCGTAGGCGTCCATAACGGCGCGGTCATTCGCCTGATGGGCTTTGCGGAGTTCCGGCGGCATGGTCAAGTCGTCGTACAAGTCGGCTAAGCTGCTGTCAGGGTAAAGGGCGCGTGCGTCCAGAATCGCTTGCGCGGTCTGTTCAATTTTGGCTTTCTGCTGTTCGGTTGGTGTAGGCCACGGGAAGTTATTATAAACAACATCGTTTGAGTAGCGATAGTCGCTCTTTATTCTTCCACATACCGCCCTTGTCCACGCCATATGCACGTTAGATATTAGAATACCAAATTGATATACAGTTGCATTGGGAACCATCGAATTTGCATCACCGCAAATTATGCTAGGCGGCATAAAGCCAAAAGGAATGTATTTTCTAGTTTCCGATGAATGCCTCGGAATAAGGATATAGTTTGATGCTGGTTGTCGCGTTTCCATAAAGCGCGATGGATAATCAGCATATTTGCGGGTTGCTGCTTTTGTACTTGATAAACGGAACTCACGGGTTAATTCGATTCTTTTTTTTACTTTAGCAAGATTTTTAATATCTGCCGGATTATAGGTGGGCATCCAAATGCACCATCTCTTTACGCCGTGCAAAAATTCTTTTGCCCCAACAAATGGATAAATATATTTTTTCGCCAACGGCTCACTTTCGATTAAGTCATCGTACTCCTCTTGATTCAGTAAAAGATTACCACCATCAACAGGGCTGCTACCTTTAACAACATCAGGGATATTGCAAAGTGGTTTATTTCGGCTTTCTACAAATACGGTTGGCGTATCGAGTAAATAGGGACTAACATTTTTTACGGCAACACATTGTTTTCCACCCAAGAATATTTGTGGTGCGTTTGCATTCTGGGCGATACTAAACCCAACTATCACGCAATGCACATGGGCTTTCAAGCTTGCTTCGCTATCCCATCTAAATGTTCTGTAAGCAAAATCAATATGTATCCCAAATTGGTCATAGAGCGGTTTCCAAACCCCTGCAACCTGTTCGCCCTGCGTGATAGAGTTCGTCGAAACAAAGGCGGTGTGTATCGGGGTATTCTGCATCAGTTTGGCCGCCTTATAGTACCACCCTGCCACATAGTCAATTTTACCGGCAGTTTTATACGGCTTGCCCTTTTCATCTACATAAATGGAAAGAATATCGCTCTTTTGTTCCTTACTCTGCAAGGAATAGCCAACAAACGGCGGGTTTCCCATAATATAATTCAGCTTACTTTTGGAAACCACGCTCTCCCAATCCACCCGCAGAGCGTTGCCCTCTACAATGTAGGCATTGGTTTTCAACGGCAGAAATTCGAGCGGGACGAGCAGGATCTTCTCCGTTTCTTTCATCATCTGGCTTTCCGCAATCCAGAGCGCGGTTTTTGCAACTGTCACAGCAAAGTCGTTGATTTCGATGCCGTAAAACTGACTGATGGAAACCTGTATCGGGCTTTCGCTGGCGGAGTACATCGTAACCTGACCGTGGGAGAGTTCCACCAAAATTTTGTTTTCCAAGCGGCGCAGGCTCAAATAGGTTTCGGTCAAAAAGTTTCCGCTGCCGCACGCAGGGTCTAAAAACGTGAGCGATGCCAGCTTGCGTTGGAATGTCCGCAGCTTTGCCGTTCTGCTGCGTTCAATGGGAATAGCGCATATCTCGTCAAACTCGGTTTTCAGCTTGTCCAAAAACAGCGGGTCAATGACCTTGTGGATATTTTCAATGCTGGTATAGTGCATACCGCCGCTGCGGCGGGTTTCGGGGTTCAGGGTGCTTTCAAACACCGCGCCGAAAATGGTAGGGCTGATTTCCGACCAGTTGAAGTTTTCGCTGGCTTTCTCCAGCAGCAGGTTTCGAATTTCATCAGTGAACGGCGGTATCTCGATATTCTCATCGCTGAACAGCCCGCCATTGACGTAGGGAAACGCCGCCAATTCCGGGTTGTCATCTTTCAAATAGGGGTCACGGTCTTGCGGCTTGGTATCCAACACGCGGAACAAATCTACCAGCCCCTTGCGAAGTCCGCGTGTGTCGAAGCCCTTAAGGTAGTCGTGGAACATACCGTGATGCCCAAAAATCCCGGCATCCTCGGCATACAGGCAAAATACCAAGCGAACGCACAGCTTGTTCAGACTTTTCAGCGAATGTTCGGATTCCGGGTTTGCGTACTGCTTGTAAAAGGCATCATACAGCAAGCCGACAATTTCACCTGCCGCAATGGAAACTTCCATCTCCCGTTTGAGGTGTTCGTTTCCGGCATCGACAAGGAATTGCAGCCGATAGTATTCTTTTTCCAGATTTGCAAGTTCGATGATTTCAGGCTCACCGCGCGGGCGCTCCATATCGTACACATAGAAAGTACTGAAATTACAGGTCACGACCCAGCGCGGGTGCTGCGACACGGGCAGTTCCAAAATATACCGCTTAGCCTGTTCAAAAGGGGTCAGCAGCGCACCGTCTGATTGCTTGATGGGCTTGTTCAAATCCTTGCCAAGACCCTTTTGCTCTATCAGAACGTGGGTAGAGGGAATCGTGCCGTCAATGAAACTGGTGTGGTCAAGGTGGACTTGCTCCTCAAATTGAATGAATTGCTCCGGGTGTTCGACCCCGTACACATCACGAAGCAACGACAGCCAGAAAGGCTGGCTTTCCCCTTTTTCGTAGCCTTTGTCTTTCCAATAAGCGGCAAAATTCTTTGCGGCCTGCTGCTGTTGCGCAGTGGTCATAGCGGTCACCTCATAGCACAATGTTTTTATCATTATCATAGCATAGTCGGAGTATTTTGGTAAATAGGGTTTGCAAAATGAAAAACTGTTTTAAAAGCAGCGCACCCAAAACGTTCCACGTGGAACATTGCAACAAAACAAAAGCGAGGACACACCTGCGGGTGCATTCTCGCTTTTGCTTTACCATATAAAACTGCGGCGCTTTTACAAATTCTCTGCCACGATGAGCTTGCTTTTCAACAAACTCACTGGCGGCTGGCCGGGGGCGCTGGCGGCGCTCAGGGTGCCAAAGGTCGCGGCGCTGCCAAAAGCACCGCCGCAGTAGCGGGTCACGGCACCATCGCGGCCCATGCTCATCGTGATCAGCGCCCGGCCAGGGCGCTGGGCGGCAGCCTGGGCCGTTGCCAGCAGCAGGCGGGCGGCGTCGGCGCGGTTGCGCGGCATGACAGCCAGCTTGGCAACGTCCGCGCCCAGATCCAGCATGCCCACCAGTGTGGCGGTCATGGCGTCGGTGTCCGGCGTTGCGCCAAAGTGATGCTCGCTGAACAGCGCCGATGCACCTGCCCGGTGGGCGGCATCTCGCAGCGCTTCAGTCAGGTCCTTGTCCACTTGCCATTCAATGTCCAGCGCGTCTACGCCGCCCTGCGCCAAAAGAGCCCGGCAGGCTTCGCCGTATTCGACAGGGGTCAGATCCACTTCCCCGCCCTCCCGCACAGTGCGGATGGTTACAATCAGCGGCTTGCTGACCACTGCACGCACTTGTGCAAGAGCGGCGGGCCAGTCCTGCCGGGGCAGCGGGTCCAGCCGCAATTCTACCAAGTCGGCAGCGACAGCGCTTTGTGCAGCAGCGGCCTGGGCAGCCAGCTCCGGCAAGGTGCGGGCAAACAGCGGTACAATAATTTTGGGGGCTTCGGCATGCAGTTCGATCATAGGGCGGCTCCTTTGCAGCGGCAATACATTGACTGCATTTTACCACATTTTCCCGGTTTTGTACAACAGTTTTCGCTTGCGATGACAGCCGCCCCGCGCTACAATAATCTGTATAGATGGGAGGGTGCGCTATGAACACAAAATTGCCGGAAAACTCGCTGCTTTTGCTGGAGGGCGGCTCGCTGCGCGGGTTGTACACCGCTGGCGTGTTGGATATCCTGATGGAGAATGATCTCTACTTCCCTGCCGTGGCCGGTGTGTCGGCCGGGGCGCTGAACGCCTACAACTATGTGGCCCACCAGCCTGGCCGAGCGGCCAGCATCAACCTGCGCTACCGCCACGACCGGCGCTACTTTGGCCCGCTGGCGGCGGTAAAAGGCGGCAGCCTGTTTGGGCTGAACTTTTTGCTGCACGACATTGAAAAGGAAGTCCCCTTTGACGAGGAGACCTTTGCAAAGGGCGGCCAGCGAATGATCGCCGTGGCGACCTGCGTCGAGACCGGCAAAGCAGCTTATTTTGAAAAAGACCAGCCAGGACTGGATTTTAAGGAAGCCGTCAAGGCTTCAGCCAGTCTGCCGCTGGCGTCGGTGCCGGTAAAGATCGACGGCCACAGCTACCTCGACGGCGGCTGCGCCTGCCCGATCCCCATCAACTGGGCGCTGCGGCAGGGGTTTGACAAGATCGTGGTCGTGGCTACGCGGGAAAAGGGGTTTCGCAAAAAGCAGCCCAGCCAGCGTATGGTGAACCTGTACGACGATTTTTATGGCGATAAGCCGTTGTTCCTGGCTACGCTGCTGACGCAGGAAATGCGCTACAACGCCCTGATGGACCAGCTTGACGAGCTGGAAGCGGACGACCGTATCTGCATGATCCGCCCGGATGAACCAATCGGCATTGGTCGCTTTGAGGGCGACACCGAAAAACTGACCGAACTGTATCTGCGCGGTTACAAGGAAATGCAGCAGAAATTAGACGGCATGATGCAGTATTTGGAAAAGTAAAGACTTACAAAAAGCGCCCCACAGGGTGCGCCGCTGGCCATTGCCGACGGTTCCCATGTGGGGAGCATGCGTTTTGGTAAGGAATGCCGGGTTTACATGTGCTTTTTCAAAAAGTCGGTCACGGCCTTGGCGTAGGCGGGCGTATCGTAATAGTAGCACATGGCGTGGGTCGCGCCGGGAATGATGAGCAGCTCTTTCTCGCTGGTGCAGGCGGCATAATTTTCGCGGCTCATGCTGCAAGGTACAAAGTCGTCTGCGCTGCCGTGGATGAACAGGATTGGCACATTAGAGTGGGCAACGGCCTTGCGGCAGTCGATGGTGTCGGGGTCAAAATGGGCAAACAGCTCGGCCCCGGCCTTGCCGACGGCATAGCCCGGTCCCACCGGCACATGCGGCAGATATTTGGGCAGGCAGGTTCGGCAGATGTCCCGGATGCTGGAATAGCCGCAGTCGGCGATGATGCCACGCACATTGTCCGGCAGGTCCAGCCCGCTGGCCAGCAGAACGGTGGCAGCACCCATCGAGACGCCCATCAAAAAGATGGACGACTTGCCGCACGAGCGAACCGATGCCCAATAGGCCCAGGCGCGGGCATCGTAGCGTTCGCGTGCGCCCATCGTGATGGAGTGGCCGCCGCTGCGCCCGTGGGCGCGCTGATCAGGCATCAGCAGATTGAAGCCCAGCTTTTTGCACAGTACGATCAGCCCCATGGTGTCACGCATGGCGGTGGCGCGGTAGCCGTGCATGATGATGGCAGTCGGCGCGTCGTCGGCCTCGTGGCAGTACTGTGCCGAAAGTAAGGTGCCATCGTCGGCCGTGATCTGTACAGAGTCGCAGGGTAGGCTGTCCACAAACTCGACATTTTCGCGGATCTGCGGTAAAAAGCGGGAGCCATCCGCCCATTCTTCAGCCGTGGGCATCTTCAGCTTGGGCGTCTGGAAAAAGGCCAGATGGTAGATCCCATAGGCAGCGCCCAGCCCGGCCACCGCCGCGGTGCTGCAGGCAGCAGCAATACGTTTCATAGAGTGCACCTCACTTTGTTCGGGTTGTGCTATTATTATAACAAACCAACAAAATTTCTGCAAGAAAAGCAAAAATTGTTTACAATCTGCCTACCCTGCCGCTGCCTGCGCGGGATTTTTGCAACTTTCCCCGCCGAACAACCAAGAAATATTTGCATTTTCGCGCCATGTTTGCTATACTATATAAGTCACCAAACACGTGGCATAAGCGATCGTAGCTCAGTTGGATAGAGCGTTCGGCTCCGACAACTGCGACATCGCAGGCTTCAGACTCGTTTTTGCTCGATACAGCGTAATTTGCGCTCGCAAAAACGCGGTGATCA
>SFKI01000001.1 GCA_004554775.1 Subdoligranulum variabile | reverse complement strand
GGTTAAGACAGCGGCCTCTCACGCCGTTAACGTGGGTTCGATTCCCGCACGGGTCATAAAGAAGCTCAACCTTGCAAGAGGTTGAGCTTCTTTCTTTTTTGTATAAAACTTTTTAAGGAGCAGGGGACTGCCTACAGTAAGGGCGGGAAAGCCGCCCTCTGCGTGTATCCATAAATGTGCGCAACTTACCAAATCAGAAGCCCAATATGGTAAAAAATGCAGCTGATTGCCAGCGAAAAGGCCACGTAATAGCCCACCGACAGGGCAATCCATTTGATCGAGTGGTTCTCGCGGTAGGTGGCGGCGACGGTCATCGTGCAGGGCACGTTGAAAACAATGGCCATGATAAACCCGAGCGCCTGCGCCTTGGTGATGACCTGGGGCAGTAAGGCGGCGATGCTGTCGCTGATGCCAACCGACTTGGCGTTAAACGCAGCGGCTGCAATATCGGTGTTGCTGTACAGCGCATTGATGACGCCCAGCAGGGATTCCTTCGTCAGCATAGAGGAAAGATAGGCCATGAACATCTGCCACGTCATACCGAAGAACTCCGTCACGGGGGAGATGACCTGGCCTACCCGCACCAACAGGCTGACATTGCCGCCCCACGGGTAGGAGAGTAGATAGAACACAATGGACATCAAATAAATCATTTTGAACGCGCGCCAGAAGATATCGACCGCTTTCATCAGGCTGCTGCGGATGATGTGCCCCCATTTGGGCTTGTGATAGGGCGGCAACTCCATTACCAGACCGTGGCTTTCGGCCTGATCGACCAGCTTACTCGCAAACACGCGGGAGGCCAGGTACATCGAGCCAATCGTCATCACGACCATCAGCACCAGCACCAGCGCACTGCCCATGGGCCCAAAGAACACGCCGCCCAGCATCGGTGCCAGCGAAAGCGTTGTGCCGCAGGGGATGCTCCACACCAGCAACATCGTCAAAAAGCGCTGCCCGGCGTTATCAATCACGCGGCTGCTTGCTACACCGGCCATGTTGCAGCCAAGGCTCATCAAAAACGAGTACATGCTTTTCCCCTGCAGGTTGAATTTTTCCATGACATTATTGAACACGAACGAGATGCGGGCTATGTAGCCGATATCCTCCAGGAAGTTAAACACAAGGTTCACGCCCACCACAAAGCTGGCCATTGCAAGGGTGAACGCCAACACGTTGGGGATAACGATGTAGATCATTTCGGCAAGCAGCTTCCAGACGTGCAGACTGGTCATCAACTGCTCCAGCGGACCGCTGAACAACGGCGGGATAAGGAATGCGCCGCCCATAATGGGTGTGGCTACCATCATGGCAGCACCCAGCGCCAGCAAGATCATGGCCAGTGCTACCCACTTGCCGCTGCGCGCACCCAGGGCGGCTTTGTCAATACGGGAAAGCGTGGGCTTACTGGCGGGCTTCTGTACGGCACCGGTCAGCAATTCGTCGATGAAGCGATACTTATACTTACCAGAGAGCATCAAACCGTCGTCGGTTTGCTCCAAATCGCGGATAGCCTGCTTTTCCGGGGTGTAGATGCCGTCGGCGGGCTGTTTGGCGGCACGGGCGGCAAAATCCAGCGCGGCGTCGGCGCGGTAATGCTGCATCAGCACATCCTGATTCATGGTCTGTGGGTGCTGTAACGCCTGTGCGAGCTGCTCCTTTAAGGCGGGGTAGCGCTTACGCTCGGCCGCAACAAAGCCGATGACCGGAATGTCCAGCTGCGCGGAAAGCTTCGCTGTGTCGATTTTTATGCCTTTCTGTTCGGCCACATCCATCAGATTTAAAATCAGCACAACAGGGATGCGCGTGCCGATGAAATCCGCCAGCATGTAAAGCGATCGCTCAAGCTGCGAGCTGTCCACCAAAATTGCCATAAGGTCCGCCTGACCCGAACGGATGTACCCGGTGGTGACGACTTCCTCTTGTGAGCCTGCCGACAGGCTGTAGCTGCCGGGCAGATCAACGATGCTGTATGTGGTGCCGTTGACCGTAAAACTGCCCGCTTTATGCTCGACCGTTTTGCCGGGCCAGTTGCCCACGTGATGGTGGGAACCTGTCAGTCTATTAAAAAGTGACGATTTACCGCTGTTCGGCTGGCCCAGCAGGGCAATCGTCTTATTGCCGTTTTCCATTCCTGTTTCACCTCTTATGTCATTCGATTTCGATTCCGTCGCAGTCCTGTTTGGTCAACGCAATGACGGAATCCTGGCAGTAGAACAGCACCGGCTGTTTGGGCTGGTTTTGCAGCACCTCAATGCGGCTGCCCGCCACAATACCGATGCTGACCAGGCGGGACAGCAGATGGTGGCTGCCCGTGACTGCTGCGACCCGGCCGCAGATGCCTGCCTGTGCCTGTGAAAGCTTCATCTGATGCTCCCGCAGGATTATGCGCTGCCGCAAATAAAACGCCCTATAAAACAACCGTTCCAATCGTTCATCAAACAAATATTGACTCTATTATAGTATACCGTATCGGCTGATTATGATGTCTTGCCCAACGGTAGGGGCGAGCATTGCTCGCCCGTAAGAATCCTGCGCCGCCGCAAAACGCCACGGGCGGATATGGAATCCGCCCCTACAAGCGATACATAACGAGTCAAAATGACGATGATGAACGATTGGAACGTTTGGAACTATATATACCCGCAAAAACCTCCAGCTGGTGGCCTGCTTGCGATCCTGCACAAAGCGGCGGGTAGATGCTCCTGAAAAACAACACTGCCGTGCCGAGCACCACACCCGACACGGCAGTGTTGTTATAGATTTGCTCCGAACCAACTCAAATCAACCCATTCTCTGCGCAATACCAGTAAACGCCATCCCTATCCACCGGCCCGCAGACTGCATCGGCAATCGCCTTCAGCTCCGGCGAGCCGTTCTCCATCGCCACGCCGGTGCCCACGGTCAGCAGCATTTCTCGGTCGTTGTTGCCGTCGCCAAAGGCCAGCGCGTCAGCCCTGTCGATGCCAAAATAGGCCAGCAGCTTTTCAATGCCAATGCCCTTGCCGCCGCTTGCGGGGATCACATCGACCGCGCGGTCCCACCAGGCGGCGATCTTCGCCCCGGGCACGCCGTCCAGCAGGGCAGGGTAGTCCTTCTCCCGGCAGCCCAGCATCAGCTGGTAAATATCCTCGTGGCAGACGGCGTCAAAATCCTCGGCAATGTTCACCGGCTCGTTGGCAATCGCAAAATAATCCGCCAGGTCAGCGTCGGTGCCGTTGGCTGCCAGCCGATCCTTGGACGAAACACAAACCGGCCGCCCCAGCGCCGCCGCGTTGCGGATAAAATGCAGCACGTCCGCGTGAGGGATGGGGTTGCTGAAAATCACGCCCTGCTTATCATAGCACAGCGACCCGTTAAAGGTCAGGTAGGCGTCAAACTCGATGTCCGCGATCTTGGGCAGCACCATCGGCGAACGCCCGGTGGCGATGCAGAGTTTCACACCGCTGTCTTGCAGGCGGTGCAAGGCCTCCACCGTTTTTGGGGTGATCTGCTTTGTCTGCATGTCGATCAGCGTACCGTCGATATCAAAAAATACAATTTTCGTCTGCGGCATGGGCGTGTCTCCTTTATAAAAGCTGCTGCTATTAGGATACCGCCACGGCAACACAATGTCTATCGCTTTTCTGCATAAAGCTATCAAAATTGCGCCGGCATGGGCGGTCAGTGCATCCAGATGTTATTTTCCAGGTCCCGCAGGCGGCCCTTGTAATCCGCAATCAAGGCATCGACCTGCTCCCCCTCGGGGAAGCTGATCAGGTAGCCGTCCCCAGCCTCATGGAAGCCCACAAGCCCCGCCAGCCCGGCCATCTCGGCCACCTTCAAAAGGGTGTGGTAGTCATATTCGGCGGCGCTGATGTACAAGTTTTTCAATCATAACCCCTCACGTTTCTAAGCGCAGCATGCGCAATTACTGCTATTATACCAGCCTTGTCCGCATTTTGCAAATGCGGCGCAGCGGCAGCATCCTCCGCCTGTCGGGCGGCGAAAAGCAGCGCATCGCCTTTGTTGCGGCCCACCCGGGCCGAGCTGCCTGCGTAAATCCTGTCGAATCGCTGAAATTTCCCCCTGCTTTTTGGCGTAAAAGTCAATTGTATGTGCTGTGCTGCTGTGTTATCATACAAATAAGAGTAATTCTGTTTAATCTAAGGCGGCACAGCTTCCCCCTGAAAGTCCCGCCGCCCCAACCAAATTGCAGGAGGAGTCTTTTATGAAAACCAAACAGGAGTTGGCCGGTATCTATGTAGCCAGCATCACCGCATACGATCAGGCAGGCAAGATCGATGCCGCCGCGCTGCAAAAGCTGATGCAGCGTAATGTCGAGGAAGGTGCTGCCGGTTTCTTCGTCGGCGGCAGCAGCGGCGAGTGCTTTTTGCTGACCGAGGCCGAGCGCGTGCAGGTGTTTGAAGCTGCCGCTGCCTACGCCGGTAAAACCAACCTGATCGCCCACGTCGGTGCCATCAGCACGGACGAAGCCACCCGCTACGCCAAAGTGGCCATGGGCATGGGGTACGATGTGGTCGCCGCCACGGCACCGTTCTACTACGGATTCTCCCCCAAGGAGGTCTGCCGCTACTACTACGATATCGCCGAAGCCGCAGGCAGCCCGGTGCTGATCTACAACTTCCCCGGCAACACGCACAAAGAGTTCGACGTTGCCAACCCCGATTATATCCAGCTGTTCAGGAGCGGTGCCATTCTGGGTGTTAAGCAGACCAACTACAACCTCTTCCAGATGGAGCGCATCCTCAACCTGAACCCCGACCTCATCGCCTTTGACGGTTACGATGAAACGATGGTCGCCGGGCAGGCCCTGGGCAGCTGCGGTTCCATCGGCAGCACCTTCAATATGATGCTGCCCCACTACAAAAAGATCTTCGACCTGTTTGATACAGGCAACCGCGAGGAAGCCCTGGCCTTGCAGCACAAGGCCAACAACTGCATGGAAGCTATGTGCCGCGTGGGCCTGATCCCCGCCATCAAGTACGAGCTGGCGCGCCAGGGCTACCCCGTTGGCGATGCCCGCCGCCCGTTCGGCACCCTGACCGACGAGCAGAAAGCCTACGTCGACGGCGTGCTGGATGAGTACCTCGTCAAATAACTCCCCTACACAATAAAAAATCCGCTGGGCGTTGCAGCCCGGCGGATTTTTGCATATTACAGGAAATTACAGCTTGCGCACCTTAAAGCGGATGCGCACATAGTCCACATACCACACGCCGTCGTGCAGCAGTACGGGGCGCAGGTCGTCCACTGTTTCGGCAATGATCTGCGCGGCCAGCGCGGGGTCTACCCCGGCAAACGGGGCCGTGTCAAACATGCGGATCCAGTCGGCCAGGCCGTCCGGGCCGTTTTGCTTGGTGGGGCGGTCAAACAGCGTGGCATACTCCACGCGGAAACCGGCCTTTTCCAGCATCGGCGCATACTCGCCCACGGTGGGAAAGTAGAAGGTGCGGCGGTAGTGCAGCCCATGGGCGGCAAACCGCTTTTCCAGCGCGGCGTGTACAGTCTCGGCACAGCCCTTGCCGCCAAACTCGCACACCAGCAGGCCGCCGGGTTTGATCTGGCTGGCAATGTGATCCAGCATCGTCTGCTGCTTGTCTGCGTCGATCCAGTGCAGCACCGCGTTCGAGAACACGGCGTCCACCGGCTCACCCAGCGTAAAGTCCAGCGCGTTGCCGGGCTGGAACTGCAGCTCAGGGTGGCCTTCGCGGGCCAGCGACAGCATTTCTGCCGAGGCATCCACGCCGGTCACATCATAGCCGCGCGCGGCAAGCTGCTCAGTCAACGCGCCGTTGCCGCAGCCCAGGTCCACCACGCGGGCACCGGGCGCAGCATCCAGCAGGTCCATCACGGCCGCGCCGTACTGCGGCACGAACATAAAATCTTTTTTGTACTTTTCAGCATCCCAAAAGATATTCATGGGGCAATCGCACCTTTCTGTACAGGCTATTTAGGCAAAGCCTCGGGGGCGGCATCCGTATCTGCGGCCTCTGGCAAGCGGGGCGTACGGCCGGTCTTTTCCATCATTTCCTCGTACAGACCGCTGGCGGCTTCCGGCGAGTAGCCGTACACCAAAAACGCGTCCATCACATACGGGGAGTAGGGGATACCCGTCAGGGCCTTGGCAAAGGACATCGCTGCGATCTCGCCCAGCACGGCCACGCCGGAGCGGTTGTGCAGCGGCTTGGGTGCCCACAGCTCGATCTTGTAGGTGCGGGTCCAGATCTCCTTTTTATACTTTTCCTCCACAAAGTGGAAAAGCTCGTGCCCCAGCAGCAGCTTGGCAATGTCCAGCTGCCCGGTCAGCGCGTGGGAGACACCCGGCTCGCTCAGCAAAGCACGGCCTTTGCGCACGCCGTCCATATAAATGTGGATATTGTTCGGCTCGCGGAACTCCGCAAACAGCACGCGCTCAGCATTCTGCGGCATATCAGGATAATCCACATTCAGCCCCAGCTGCTTGGCCAGCTTTTCGGGGTCACGCATGCCGTATTGGGCAGCCAGCTTTTCGGCGTACTCGCGCCCGCAGGCAATGGCCTGGCGGGTCAGGTCAAGGCGCTGCTCGTCGGTGAACTTACCGTTCAGCGGTTCACGAGAGAACGCATACCTGGCCCACTCATCCTCGGGGATGCGGCACAGATCCTCCACGATCATGCCCACCGGGCGTACTGTATAGTGGGGCGCTTCGCCGTAGCGGGTGCGCTGCTTGCCAAAAAGGCCGTCGGCAATGGGCTTTAGTAATTCCTGAAACCGTTCCTTTGTCATCATGTGTTCACTTTCCAAAAACGGCTCCGCAGAGCGCGGAGCCGTTTTTTGTGTTATTTGGGGTAAATCAGCGGACGTCGTTCACGGAAGCAACCACGATGATCTCCTCATCGGGCTCACGATCCATGATGTCCAGATCCATCAGCAGCATGACCTGATCCAGATCGACGGCAGAGTAGTCGCAGACACGGGGGCCAACGCAGACGAAGTAGTCAGGACGCAGAACCGTATCAGTCTTGAACACGGCCATGTCCTTCCACAGCTCTTCGACCTTTTCCTTGTACTCGCCAGCCTTGACCTTAGCGGCCACGCCGTCAGAGCACTGGACCTTGATGAAGCCCTTCTTATCCACGATGCGGATGGGATGACGATCACCCATGTCGCCGGTGTAGACGTAGAACTTATCGGTCTTTTCAGCCAGGTGGATGTTGGAGACCTTGGCGCCAAAGTCCTCCTTAGCCAGCTGCTCAGCCTCGGCCTCGTCGCACTCCTTCAGCAGGTCAGTGGTCTTGACCTCGGTAGAACCGGTGGCGATAGCCGTGACCTTACCGGTCTGGCTGTCGATCTCGATATGGACTTCGACGGTGTCGGGGGAAGCGCCGGAACCAATGGCAGCATCGGTAGCTTCCTTCTTCAGTTCCTTGATGTCCTCCTGGGTCGGGTTCGGGATAACACGCTCGACAACGTCACGAACCATGGACAGGGCAACACCGATGGAGGAGATGACCTCGGCGTTCTCGGGGATGGAGTACTGCAAGCCCATCTTCTTGGCGCAGTAGGGGACCAGAGAGGCAGCACCACCGCCGCAGCCAACCAGCTTCATGGCGTCGTGGTCCAGCTGATACTTGTCAGCCAGGGCGTTGATGCAGGCGTTGACCTTCTCAAAGTCTTTGTCCAGGATCTGGGTAGCCAGCTCTTCGACGGTGATGCCCAGCTTGTCAGCAACGGGCTGCATGCACTTACGGGCAGCACTTGCGTTGCCGTGTGCGAAGTACTTCTCGTCGATCAGGCCCAGCACGTTGGCAGCGTCGGTGTTGGTGAAGCAGATGCGCTTGCCGCTTGCCAGCTTGATAGCAACGTAGTCAGAGGGGTCACCCGGCTTCGGGCTCAGCATTTCGATGGTCAGCGGGCCGGCGTCGATCTCCTCCTCGGGAGTGAAGCAGGCGTACTCGCAGCCAGCAATGTGGGCGGAACGGGGGCCGACGTCCTCAACGCCATGGTCGTTGATACGGACCATGGAACCACCGGCGCAGCCCAGGATGCGGACATCCAGAGAGTTGATGTAGGTGTCGTGGCCGCCGATCTGGGCGTAGTCAACGCCGGGACGGCCGTTCTTGATAACACCGATGTTGGTGGTGGTACCGCCGACCTCGAAGTAGATGGCGTTGGAAGCACGCAGGTACATCAGGGAGCCCATGACGGAAGCAGCAGGGCCGGACAGAGCGGTCAGGATGGGACGCTTACGCATCTCGCTGATCTCCATAACGCCGCCGTCGCCGCGCATGATCATCAGGGGAACGGTAACGCCAGCGTTGCGGACAGAGCTCTCGGTGGCGTTTGCGGTAGCCATCATCTTGGGCAGGATGGATGCGTTGATGGCGGCAGTGCGGGTACGGCGGGTCAGGCCGTACAGCTTGGTGATGTCAGAAGCCATGGAAACCGGCAGGCCCTGGGCCTCGGCCAGATCATGGATCTTGATCTCTTCGTTCATGTTGTCAACGCCGAAAGCCATGGAGGCAACGATAACCTGGCTGCCCTCACCGCACAGCTCTTTGATGGCGGCGTTGATTTTCTCGTCGGTCATTTCCTTCTTCTTCAGGAACTTGTTGTGTACGGGGATCTTACGGCCAACCTTCTCGTCCAGGACGATGTCCTTCAGGTTCAGCTGGCGCTTTGCCAGGAAACCCTCCAGGCCGCCGCCTGCAACACCGATAACACCGACGGAAGCAACGTCGCCCTCGATGAAGGCGTTGGTTGCCTGGGTGGTGGAGTGTGCAACGAAGACGACGTCCTCAGGGGCGATGTTATTCTCGGCCATGCAGTTCTTGAAGGACTGCACAACGCCAGCGGCAACGCCGTCCTTGTCGTCGTGGGTGGTCTTAACTTCATTCTTACCAATGATCTCATGGGTCAGGTTGTCCATGGCAACACACTTGGTGTAAGTGCCGCCGACGTCAATGCCCATACGAACAGCGCGATGATCAGCCATTCAGTTTTCCTCCTAAAAATGATCGGTAGGGTAGGGAAGTGTTCTTCTTCAAAAAAGTAAGGTGCCGCCGCCCTCAAGGCGGCGGCACCCTAATTTACGGTTAACTTACAAGCGTGAAGCGGATCAGACGAACCACTCGGCGCCCAGACCGCTCATGGTGACGAAGGTCAGAACGTACAGCAGAATGCCGCAGATGTAAGTCATGGGGATGGAGAGCTTCAGGTAATCCTTAGACTCAACCTTGGTGTATGCAAGGCCCCAAGCAACCCAGGACTGGGTGATGCAGGAACCGATGTTGACCGTGATGGTGGGGATTGCGAAGACGCAGTACAGGAACGGGACGCTGAAAGAAGCGACACCGCGCAGCACGCCCAGAGTAGCAGCACCGCAGCCGACCAGAGTCATAGGACCACGGAAGAGGCCCAGAGCCAGCAGGACGGCGAACAGGATGCAGACGACCAGCTCGCTCTTCGGCATGACAGGGCCCAGAACGGCCTTGAAGAACGGGGAAGCGTAAGTAGCAACGCTGTTGAACATGGGCAGGGTCAGCAGGAAGCCAACCAGGGGAGCGGTATCAACAACGCCGTCATAGTACAGCTTGTTGACCAACTGGCAGTTCTCCTTGAAGGAACCCTTCATCTTGCCGCAGAGGAACAGAGCGGCGAAACCAGCGATGACGAAACCGCCGATAACGGAGAAGTCGAGCCAGATCTTCAGCACAACGGGAACGATGGGCAGGATCAGGGTGTACAGAGGAGCATCCTTCTGCTCGGAAGCGCCGCGGGTCTGAGCGGCCCAAGCATGGCTGGTCTTGCTCTTCTTCAGGAAGAAGCCGGCCAGAATGGTGGTGACGATAACAGAGATGATCAGAGCGGCATAGCCCCACTTGGCGGCGTACCAGCCCAGGGTGAAGTCGGGCATCTCATCGACGTCGATGAAGAAGGCACGATACTGAGCGAAGTTGACGGGGTTCAGGTAGATACCGGCGGCAACAGACTCCATGAAGCTGAACATGGCGATTGCCTTGGGAACACCCAAGGACATCATGATGGGCAGGACGATAACGCCGATAGCGATAACGGGGCCGGCACCGGTCATGGCGGTGAAGATGATAGCGGTAACGACGTTCAGCAAGGCGATGGTGACCATGGGCTTATCGCCGCCCAGCTCAACAGTCTTACGGATCAGGGTGGAAGCAATGCCGGTCTCCATCAGGACGCGGCCGAACCAGGCGCCCCAGCAGACGTTGACCAGCGTGGTGCCCCAGCCTTCGGGGGCGGACTGGTAGATCTTGTTCAGGATGGCGATCAGTTTAACAGGCTCGCCATTCGAATAGAAAGCAGTGGTGGACAGGAACTCAGGGGACGCGAAAGCAGCGCCCAGGAAGGACAGAACAGTCCACAGAATAGTGATGATAAGGAAGCCGATCATCAGGTTATGGCCCTTAATGCAGTAATAAGCCAGGCCGAAGAACGTGAGGAGCAGCAAAATACCGACTACGAACTCCAAGGTAAATACCCCTTTCTAAATTACAATGATTCTCCTGACTGCTTAGAGCAGTCATTTGCCGGGAATGTGCTTTCCTCCTTTCATACAGTATAAATAATTACCTTATTCATATTACCAAAGCGGATACGGACCGTTTTGGTATTTAAGGCATCCCTCCAAGCGGTAGGGGCGCCTTAAGTCAAATAATTAAAAGATGATATCCTCGCTTTTCTCATTCTCGTAGAAATACTGGGGATATAACCGCCGCAGATGGTCGGCATCGCGGGTGATGAAGCCCAGATGCTGGTGGCACATCACGGCGATGGCCTCGGCATCCTGCCTGCGCAGACAGTCCAGTATCATGCGGTGCTCAGTCAGGGTGTTCTCCCAACTGGCAACGGCCACCATTTGGACCTTGTAGCTATAGGTCATGATCTGCAGCTGGCGGATACGCATCATGTCGCAGTTGATGATCGAAAAGCTGTTCCACGCGTGTTCCCGCCCGCAGTATTCATAAAACAGGCGGTGCATGTGGGTGTCCTCGTCCAGCAGTTCTGTCGAAGCCTGCGCAGCGTAATAAGCACGCTGCTTTTTCAGGCTGTCCTCCAGCGCTTTGAACTGGGCATCGGTCAGGCCGGTGTCGCAGAGCTGACGCAGAACGCTTTCCTCCAGCACCGTGCGCAGGAAGACGGCGTGCCGCAGGCGGTTGATCGAGATGCGGTTGACCTGGGTGCCGCGCTGGGGGAAAACCTCCACGCAGCCTTCTTCGGCCAGGTGGGCGATCGCTTCGCGCACCGTAGCGCGGCTTGTACCCATCTGGGCAGCCAGGGCATTCTCACTCAGGAACTCACCAGGCAAAAGGGTGAAGTCGATAATGCGGCGGCGTAAGTAGCGGTACGCATCATCAGGTCCCGTGATCACCGGCTGTTTGGCAAGCTGTGACATGTGACGTACCTCGTTTCCCGGGTGGTGCATGTCTGCACACTAGATGTTGTAGGCTGACCGGGGGAACCGCGGCCCATCGCTGTGCATACAAGCAACTGCACATCAGTACCATCGGGTCTGACAATAAAATAGCACGCTTTGTTGGGTTTTGCAAGCCTTTTTTGACACTTTTTCTTTTTTTTTGCCGGAAAGTTTGAAGGTTTCGTCAAAATGAACAATAAGTTTTCAACAATATTGGCATACAAGTCAGTCTTGCAATTTGTCGAGAGTTGCGCTATACTATAGGTGAACCTGGGGTACAGCGTGCGCAAAACTGTGTCTGTACGCCGGGTCTGCTTCCACTACAGGATGTGGAAGCAGGCTTTCTATCCTTATGATAAAACAGAAAGGAGCTGATAACCAATGCAGACGGATATACGCAGTGTACGTGCCTCTGAAGAATCCGCCCGTGCGTTTGTTTACCGGGTCCTTTCTGCTTATATACGGGAGATGTTTCTGCACCCCGGAGAAAAACTGGCCGAAACCGACGTTGCCGCCGAGCTGCAAGTCAGCCGCACCCCGGTGCATGACACCTTCTCCCGCCTTGAGCGCGAAAAGATGCTGCGCTCGGTCCCCCGCGGGGCTGTGGTGCCGCCGCTGAGCGCTGACACGATCCGCCAGACGGTGTGGATGCACCGCACGGTCTGCCAGGCCGTTTTGGGCGAATTGTACAATCACCGCCCCGCTACACTGGAACCGCTGGAGCGTTGCGTTGCGGCGGAGCTCGAGGCGCTGCAGGGCGGGGCCATCGTGAAAATGGCGCGCCTGCAGCTTGAGTTCCACCGTACCCTATATACATTGGCCGGGCGTGAGCCTGTGATGGAAGCGATGGAGCGCAACAGCGCTGATCTGTACCGCCTGCTTCGCATGCTCGAAAATGCCGACCTCTGGCGCTATGTGGCCGACCAGCATTCGGCCATCGTGCAGGGGTTGGCGATGCGCGACTACGAGCTGGCCGCCCGCGCACTGGAAGCGGAGCATGACCTGATGGAGCCGCTTTTGGAAGAATGCCGCTACCGGCAGCCTTACTTTTTCGAGTAATCTTTTCATAAGCACCATTCCGGGGCATACCTGCGGGCGATACCTGGCAGGCGGCCCCGGTGGGAGATAGAGCATTCCTATTTACTATAAGTAAACGGATTCGGAAGGAGCAACTACCTATGAAAATCGCAGTTCTTGGTTCCGGCGCCATGGGCGGGCTGTACAGCTCATACCTGAGCCGCCACAACGAAGTGACCGTGATCGATGTAAACGCCGCACTGGTGGAAAAGGTGAACGCCCAGGGGCTGGAAGTCCAGGAACCGGACGGAACCTCCAACATTTTCCATCCTCATGCGGTCCTTTCTACCGAGGGCATGGAGCCTGTTGACCTGATCATCGTCTTTGTCAAGGCTATGTTCAGCGAGAGTGCCCTGAACAACAATAAGGGCATCATCGGCCCCGATACCTACCTGATGACCTTGCAGAACGGCAGCGGTCACGAAGATCTGCTGGGCAAGTTCGTTCCGCAGGAGCATATCATCATCGGCACCACGCAGCACAACGCCAGCGTGGCCGGTCTGGGTGTCACCAAGCACGGCGGCAGCGGTATGACCCATATGGGCTGCGTTGTCGGCAGTGCTGACCGTCTGCAGAAGTTTGCCGATGCTTTCACCGCCTGCGGCCTTGATGCGGATGTTTCCGACGGCGTCCAGAAGATGATCTGGAACAAGCTGTTCACCAACGTTTCCGCCAGTGCGCTGACCGGTGCTTTGCAGGTGCCCCTGGGCTACATCTCCGCCAACGAGCATGCCTGGAACCTCTGCTGCAAGCTCATCCGCGAGGCCGTGGACGCTGCTGCGGGCCTTGGCATGGAGTTTGACTACGACGAGAAGGTCGCCGAAGTCAAGGCTGTCTGCGATAAGTCCCCCAACGGCCTGACCAGCATTTACGCTGACCTGCGCGACGGCCGCCGCAGCGAGGTCGATACCATCAGCGGCAGTGTTGTCCGCGCCGGTAAAAAGGCTGGCGTGCCGACCCCGAGCCATGAGTTCCTCGTCGAGCTGATCCACGCCATGGAGGGTCGCCCCAAGGCATGATGCCGGGCGCAACATTCCTTTGTACTTCAAGGTGCACGGAACCCGGGCACCTTAGAAGATAAATGTACTTTATTATAAGGAGGATTTTCCCTATGTCTGAACAGCCTTTGACTTACGATTGGGTTGCTGGCAAACCGAAAGCCGTTCCTGCGGACCAGCTGCCCCCGAAGGAGTACATGAAGGGCAATCTGCACATTGTCGATCTGAGCAAGTGTGTTGATCCTTACACTGAGAGCCGCCGCTGCAACCTGTGGCGCTTCAACACCGGCGGTGACGTGCCTGACTTCCACACCAACGTGGACATCGGCAGCCATCTGGGGACCCACTGCGAGTGCCCCTATCACCATGATTCCAACTGGCCCAGCGTTGCTGAGCTGCCCCTGGATCAGTTCATGGGCCGCGGTATCTACTGCGTGCTGGATCTGCCCGAGGATCATCAGATCACCGCTGCTGACCTGGAAGCTGCAATCGGCGACCGCGTCCAGCCCGGCGACACCGTCATCCTGGACAGCCCCCACAAGATCCCTCCCTTCACCAGCCTGACCGGCGGCCCCACCGACCACCGTTTGCAGGTCGGCGCCGAGATGGCTCAGTGGCTGGCTGACCACAAGGTCCAGTGCGTTGGCTTCGGCGATGGCGTTGCCATCGAGGGTGATGTCCGCAACGTCAAGCCTTTCCACGATATCCTGATGGCCCAGAACTGCACCTTCCTGGAAGTTCTGTGCAACCTGGAGCTGCTCAAGACCGATACCTTCTTCATCAGTTATGCTCCGATGAACATTATCGGCCTGGATTCCTGCCCGACCCGCGTTTACGCGATCGAAGGTCTGCCCGGCTTCACCCGCTAAGCTAGATCTGCCCAAAGGCTTCCCCTCTGCGGGGGAAGCCTTTTTCTGAAAAAAGGAGAAGAAGAAAATGGAAGGTCCGATGAAGAACCTGTTTGACCCCATCGGCAAGGTGGCACTGGTCACTGGCGGCACCAGCGGCCTGGGCCATGCCATTGCCGAGGCTTTTTTGCAGAACGGTGTGGACGTTGCTGTTTGCAGCCGCCATCCCGAAAGCGCCCCCGACCTGGCCGAACTGGCCGAGAAAGAGGGCCGCCGCTATCTGCCCGTTTACTGCGACATCACCAAAGAGGAAGATGTTGAGAAGATGGGCGATATCATCGAGAAAGAGCTCGGCCCCGTCACGATGCTGGTCAACAGTGCCGGTATGAACATCCTCAAACATGCTGAGGATTTCGACGCTGCTTCGTTCAATAAGGTCATGTCACTGAACGTTCTGGGCACCCACAACGTCAGCAAGATGTGCGGCAAGCGCTGGATGATCCCTGCCCACAAGGGCCGCATCGTCAACCTGTCCTCCGCCAAGGCGTTCCTCGGCACGGACCGCGACTACACCGCCTACTGCGCCAGCAAGGGTGCTATCAATATGTACACTTCCCAGCTGGCCTGCGAGTGGGCCAAGTTCGGCATCTCGGTCAACGCCATCGCCCCGACCTTTGTCGTTACCCCCATCAACGCCGACCGCCTTGCCAACCCCGAGTTCTATAACTCGCTGGTCAAGCGCATCCCGTACGGCCGTCTGGGTACCGGCAAAGACATGGCTGCCGCAGCCCTCTTCCTCTGCTCCGAAGGGTCCGAGTTTATCACCGGCGTGACCCTCAAAGTAGATGGCGGCGTGACCTCCATGCAGTAATTTCTGTGTAAGGAGAGCAAATTTATGATTTCTGGCAACATCCATGAAAAAAGCAACCTGGCCATCCTGCCCGAGCCGTTGCAGCGTGCCGTGCAGTTCCTGAAGGACAATGACCTGGCTGCGCATGAGCCCGGCAAATTCGAACTGGACGGCGACAAGATGATCTTGCAGGTCATCGACCAGTCCACCGGCGCACGCGAAACCCTGCGCCCTGAGTGCCACCGCAAGTACATCGACGTGCAGTTCCTGGCCGCAGGCGGCCCCGAGCGCATCGGCTGGTATCCCGACCTGGGCGACAACGAGGTCGACGAAAACCTGCTGGATACCCCGCGCGATATCTGCTTCTACAAAAATAACCCGAACGCCCGCGAGGGTGTCATCGAGATGCAGCCCGGCAGCTACGCCATGTTCTTCCCGTGGGATGTACACATCCCGGCCATCCAGGTAGGGGAGCCTGCAAAGATCCGTAAAATCGTTATCAAGGTCGCGCTGGATACCTGCCTGTGACCTGACCAGAAAGGAACCGCCGTGGAAATCGAAAAACATCTGGCCGAGTTGGCCCAGGCTGACCCGCAGGCCCGTCGCGCTGCACTGGAAGCCGTGCTTGCTGCTGAGAGCTTGACCCCGGAGCTCCAGGAACAGGAAGCGGACGAGCACCATAAAGCTGCCCGCAACTACTTGCTGTACACGGCAGACAAGGACGACAAAGGCCCACTGCTCTGCGCCCATTACGACGCACACCCCGGCAGCACCGGCGCAAATGATAATGCCGCAGGCGTCTGCATCCTGATCGCCCTGGCAAAAGAATTGCAGCAGCGTAAGATCCCAGCCACGATCGCCTTTTTCGATGGCGAGGAATCCGGCCACAGCGGTGCCAAGCTGTTTGAAGAGGGCCGTACCCGTGAGGTAAGCTGCGTGGTCAACCTGGATATGTGCGGCTACGGCGATACCATCGCCGTCTACGCACGCGGCAGCGAGAACCGCGCCGGGGCCCGTCCGTTCTGTGCGAAAGAACGGCTGGCCGCCCACCATGCCGAGCTGGTCAAGTATATGCCCGAGGGGGACAACGTCTGCTTTACGACCCGCCGCCAGCCGGTGGTCAGCCTGGCCGTAATGCCCAAATGGGACACCAAATACCTGACGGCCATGGCCGCACAGGGCATGGGCCTGTTGGGACGCACGCCTGAGTTTAAGGCGATGCTTGGCGAGATGGAGGTTTCTTCCACCATGCACGGCGGCTTCCGCGATGCCGTCAAGTGGGTCCAGCCCGAGGCTATGCAAATGCTGTACGACTACCTGCTGGATTCCATGACCACCCCGCCCCCAGCCAAAAAGCTGTTCGGCATCTTCTGAACATCTTTCTGACTCAGCCCGCACAGCAGGGGAGCGCCCCTGTAATTGCATGTTCAGATAAAAAACTGCCGCACGGCTTTGGCAACAAAGCTGTGCGGCAGTTTGCTTTTTACTTATACGACGCTGTCAATCGTAAAATAGCCGGGGTAGCGCTCAATCTTTTCCATCAGATTGCCCCTGAAGCTGGTCAGGTGTTCGCTGATCTTCACCTCCGGCTGCACGTCGTCCGGCAGGCCCATCAGCAGGTAATCGCAAAATTCCCGGTGCTGGCGGGTCACGCGGTCGTAATCGCAGTCGCCCTCCAGCGCATCCAGATAACGCAGCCGGTCGTAGTGCGATACCAGCCCGCGGATGGCAAGCCAGGTGTGGCTGCGCCCGCCGAAATAGTACATCAGCCGATGAAACTCATCGTCCAGATGGATGAACTCGTCTACGGCGTCCGGCATGCGGGTGCGCAGGCTTTCCTGGCGGCGCATGCAGTCTAATAGCTCCTGTACCTGGCTGCGGCCGATCTTGCCGGCAACATCCTTTAATAAGGCACTTTCCAGCAAAAGCCGGGTTGAGTACCCCTCTTTCACAAGGGCCGGGTCAATGCGGCTGACCTGGGTGCCCCGCTGGGGGAAAATCTCGATCAGCCAGTCATTGTGCAGCGTAGTGATGGCCTCGTGCACGGGGGTGCGGCTCATCTGGAGCAGCTTTGCCAGCTCGATCTCGCTCAGTGGTTCGCCGGGCTTTAAGCGGAATGTCATGATATTCATGCGCAGCACGCGGCAGGCGTACTCGCGGTTGCTCTCTTTGGGGTATGGCTGGGGAATCAGCAGATCCATTGCAAACCCTCCTTACCTGGCATGGATGCCATATTGTCTTTTTACTAATATATCAGTTAAAAATCTAACATGCAAGCCATTTGGCAAAACTTTGTGCAAAACCGCAAAATATAGGGGCAAAATCTGGTAAAAACACCAATTGCAATTCTGTTTTGGCTGTGCTATGCTGATATTACCAACGGATGAGCTGATATATCAGTAAAACATCCGGCGAAGCAAAACACGATAAGAACTGAAAAAACACCGCACTGATCAAAAAGGAGAGACTAAACATGAGTATTCGCGTACCTTACGAAACCGTCAAATCTACCGTCAAGCAGGCGTTCCTGAACCTGGGCCTTACCCCGGAGAAGGCAGAGCAGTGCGCTGAGATCCATACCGAGAGCAGCCTCGAAGGCATCGAGAGCCACGGTCTGAACCGCGTGCCCCGCTTTGCTGAGTATGTCCAGAAGGGCTGGGTCGATATCAACGCCGAGCCCGAACTGGTCGGCGCCAAGGGCGCTGTCGAAAACTACGACGGCCACCTGGGCATCGGCGTGCTGAACGCCACCTTCTGCATGGACCGCGCTGTCGCCCTGGCCAAAGAGCATGGCATCGGCTGCGTTGCCCTGAAGAACACCACCCACTGGATGCGCGGCGGCTCCTACGCCTGGCAGGCTGCACAGGCCGGCTTCATCGGCATCAGCTGGACCAATACCGAAAGCTGCATGCCCATGTGGGGCTCTAAGGTCCCCGGCGTCGGCAACAACCCGTTCTGCATCGCCATCCCTCGTAAGAGCGGCCCCATCGTCCTGGATATGGCCATGAGCCAGTACGCTTACGGCAAGCTGGGCGTTTACCGTCTGGCCGGTAAGCAGCTGCCCTTCCCCGGCGGCTTCGATAAGGACGGCAACCTGACCAGCGATCCCGGTGCCATCGAAGCTTCCGGCCGCATCCTGCCCACCGGTTACTGGAAGGGCTCCGGCATGGCCATCGCCCTTGATCTGGCCGCTGCTGCTATGGCAAACGGCAAGACCGGCGCTGATCTGGACCGCGAGGGCCATGGCAGCTGCACTGGCTGCTGCCAGATCTTCATCGCCTATGATCCGTACCTGTTCGGCGAGGAAGAAGAGATCCAGGCTAAGTTTGATGACCGCGTAGCTGCTGCTGACTCCACCACCCCCGAGAAAGAGGGCGGCCACGTCACCTGCCCGGGCGAGCGCACCGCTGCTACCCGTGCCCGCAACTTGGCCGAGGGCGTTGTTGTTGACGAGCAGGTCTGGCAGCAGTGCCTGGATCTGGCCGCTGGCAAGATGGAGACCAAGGACATCGCCAGCGCCTGCATCCTCGACAACATGCAGGAGGAGAAGAAGTAATTCTTCCCCCCGCAAGTGCAACTTCCTACCTTATTATATGGAGCAAAACAAAGGAGCGTTTATTATGTATTTTGCACCCATTTCTCTGGCTACCAAGTACAACTATCTTGACGATAAGTTCCAGGCTGCCTACAAGTGGCTGGCCGAGACCGACCTGAACAACACCCCCGCCGGCAGCTACCCCATCTGCGAAGGCGTGACCGCCAACGTGCAGGAGTACACCACCTTCCCCGCCAGCGAAGGCTCCTTCGAGACCCACGATAAGTTCTTCGACATCCAGTACGTCATCTCCGGCAAGGAGCAGTTCGGCGTCTGCAAGCGCGACGGCCTGGTTCTGAAAGAGGACCACCCCGAGAACGACCTGAAGTTCTACGAGGAGCCCGCCATGAGCGGCACTGTGCTGTTGCTGCCCGGCGACATGATCGTCGTTGCCCCCGAGGATGCCCACAAGCCCCGCTGCGCCGCTGGCGAGCCGGAGTTTGTCCGCAAAGTTGTTGTTAAGGTCAAGGTCTGATCTTACTTTTTGTATCCATCGCTTTTGTAACAGAAATTATAGAAAGGTCGTTATTTCATCATGAAAGCTATTAAGTTGGCAGAGCCCTGGAAGGTTTCTTGTGTCGATATCGAAAAGCCCGTGCCGAAACCCGGCGAGGCTTTGATCAAGGTCGTCACCGCCGGTATCTGCGGCAGCGACATCGGCGCTTTCCGCGGCACCAATGGTCTGGTCTCTTACCCCCGCGTCATCGGCCATGAGCTGGCTGGTATCGTCGAGTCCATCCCCGAAAACAACAAGAACGGCATCAAGGTCGGCGACCGCGTTGTGGTTGACCCGTACCTGTACTGCGGCCACTGCTATCCCTGCCGCATCGGCCGCACCAACTGCTGCACCGATCTGAAGGTCCTGGGCGTGCATGTGGACGGCGGCATGGCCGAGTACTACTGCCACCCCGCTGACATGCTCATCAAAATTCCCGAGGGCATGAGCTGGGAGCAGGCTGCTATGGCCGAGCCTCTGACCATCAGTCTGCACGGCATCCATCGCGGCGGCTTGCAGGCTGGCGAGTACTGCGCCATCATCGGTGCAGGCCCCATCGGTCTGGTTGCCGGTATGGTCGCCCAGGCTTACGGTGCCCACGCTATTCTGCTCGATCTCGTGCAGGAGCGCCTTGACTTTGCCAAGAGCCTCGGTATCGAGTATGTCATCAACTCCGGCAAAGAGGACCCCGTTGAGCGCGTGAAAGAGATCACCGGCGGCGAGATGGCACATCAGGTCATGGAGTGCTCCGGCGCTAACCCCGCCATCCGCCAGACCTTTGATCTGGTTTCCAACGCTGGCCGCATTACCCTGACCGGCTGGCCCAAGAAGGAAACCAGCCTGCCCACCGATGTCATCACCAAGAAGGAAATTGACATCCGCGGTGCCCGCACCAGCGCTGGCGAGTTTGAGGAGGCACTTGACCTCATCAACACCCGCAAGGTCGACATGATGAAGATCCTGACCAAGACCATCTCCATGGACGAGGCTCCCGATACCATCATTGATATCGAGAAGAACCCCGGCAACTACATGAAGGTCGTTGTCCGTGTCAGCAATGACGACTAAGTAACAGCCAATTCCGCATCTCAATAAATCTCCCATTACAACAGCCTGCCCGGAAGTCCTCTCGCTTCCGGGCAGGCTGCTTTTTTGCGTTGCGGGTATAAAAAATCCCTGCCGCCAGATGGGGCAGGGGAGAAGGGCGTTTATTTCAGGTTGGGTCGGTCCTGGTCGCCGTCGGCCTTGAACAGCACAAAGTTTTCCGGCTTGTTGGTAAAGTAGTAGTATTCGGTGTTTTCCAACAGCGGCGGGGTCAGATAGTTCGGGATCACGCTGCCGTCGCCCTCCAGCCGCTCGGTAAACCCGGCGGCCTGCCAGACTTCGGCGGGGATACCGGCGTTGTAGCAGTCCATGTACTCGCCGCCTACACGGTTCAAAACGGCATCCAGCGCACCGCCCAGCCGGGGCAGTACCGCATCTTCGCCGATAAAATCCACCAGCCGCACCACCGGCACGCAGCCGGTCTCCTCGGCCGTCACGGTGCGGGTCACAACGTAAGCCAGCAGCTTGCCGTTCTCCCGCGCGGCCCAGACATCATAGTGGAAGTAGGGATAATGGAAATACCGCCGCCGCAGATACCAGGTGTCCTTCACCGGCGTGTGGGGCGTGGAGGGCATCCCCAACGGGATCAGATCGGCCGCGTCCTCGACCTTTTCCAGCCCCAGATCGCGCTGCACGGGGGGCAGTATGTACCGCAGCGGCTTGGCAAGCTGGTAATCCTTACGGCGGCCCAGGCGGTAGTAGTGGGGCAGGCGTTCGGCCTTCCAGCCCAAAAACTGGTAAAATGTGCAGGTGTTGGGGCGGATATTATTGCAGGCCAGCACGTTGGCATGCAGCAGGTCGGGCAGGGCGTTCATCAGCTCCAGCCCTACGCCGTTGCGGCCCTTGACCGCTACCCACACGCTGACCCATACATCGGGGCGGCGGTTGGTGTTGGCCAAAATATACCCGGCGGCACTGACATACTCGCCGTCATCCTCGGCCACAGCAAACTGCGGTACACCGCCGCGGCCCGCGTAATAGTGGTGGAACAGCTCGGGCCGGTTGATCAGCGGCAGGCGCATATCAAAATTGGCATTGATAAAATCAATGATCGCCTGTTCTTCGCCCAGACGGGCCAGGCGGAACGTTACCTCAGACAATGGCCGAACCTCCCGTGACCGGCAGCGTTACGCCGGTAATGAAGCCCGCCTCGTCCGAAAGCAGGAACGTCATTGCAGGTACCACATCGGCCGGGGTGGCGTTGCGGCCCATCGGGTTATCCTCGGCCGCCGCCTGCACGATGAGGTCGGGCGTGTCTTTCAGGAAGTTGGTCTCCATCATGCTGGGAGCCACGCAGTTGACCGTAACGCCGAATTTGGCATACTCTACGGCAAGGCTCTTCACCAGCCCGCCGATGGCACTCTTGGCCATCACGTAGGCGGCGGTGTTTTTGGGCGGGCAGCCGATGGTATAGCTGGTCTGGATGAACAGCACGCGGCCGAATTTGGCGCGGGCCATCGCAGGCAGCACGGCCTTGCAAAGCCGCACGGCGCTGTGTACTTCAATTTCCAGATCCAGATCAAACCGGCGCTGGTCAAACGCCTTGAACTTGGTATTGACCACCGGCAGCGCAGGCAGATGGATGAAATGCGTCGGGGCAGGGGCGTCCGCCGCCAGCATTTCCACAAACGCATCCACCTTGGCCCGGTCGGACAGGTCTACGTCATAGGTGCGCAGCTGGCCGGGATACCGGCGGCACAGCTCGGCCATTTTGGCCAGATCGCCGCAGCCCTGGGCCAGCACCAGCGTATCAGCCGGGGCGCTTTGCAGCAGCCGTTCGATCAGCGCACGGCCTACATCACTGGTCGCACCGGTGATCAGGTAAGTATATGCCATGGGAAAAAACCTCCCTCAATCGTTTTTATTTTGCCAGACCCGCTTTGATGATGCCGCGCGTGACCCGCTTGCCGTCCTGATTGGTGATAACGGCCTTGATCTCGGCTTCGCTGCCAATCTCGCTTACGCGCTCAACGGTGCCTTTGACCGTCAGCACATCGCCGATAAAAATCGGCTTGGCAAACTTGCATTCCACGCCGTGCAGCAGGCAGTGCTCACCAGGCAGGTAAACACCTGCCAGTGTCGAGAAAAAGCTGGCCCCCAGCATGCCGTACACCACCCGGCCGGGAAATCCACGGTCTTTGGCGTAGTCGGCGTCGATATGGATGGGGGAAACATCGCCGGTGATGGCCCTGAACTGGTCCATCATTTCCTCGGTGACGGTCACGGTAAATTCCGCACTCAGACCGGGCACCATCTCGGCAAGGGTATAGTGATTCATGCAAACCTCTCCTTACACTGCGCAGCTGCGAAAAAAGGCGGCACGGGCCGCCTGAATAGAATATCAATGGGATTGCAGCCCCGAAGGGAATCAGACCATTCTGGCCACCAGATCCAACAGATCTCCCACATCCTTCAAACCGCGCACGTCAGAGAGCTTGAATTTGATGTTGAACTTCTTCTCGATCGCCGTCAGCAGGTTGATCTGCTCCAGGCTGTCCCAATCCTCAATGTCATCGGCGCAGGTGGCGCGGGTGATCTCCAGGCTGTCATCGTCAAAATTATCGCGGAAAATATCCTGCACAGCGGCCAAAATTTCCTGTTCAGTCATAATAGGGTACTCCTTTGTTTTGCCTTTAATATGGTAGTTAACTATAATATACCATAAAAAGCCCCGCCGCGCAAGGCAAATTCGCAGCTTTCCCGCACTTACAGGCCGTAATCTTCCAGCCGCTTTTGCAGCTCGCGCTCGTCGGTAATGGGCACGCCCTGCTGCAAGGCCAGCGCGTCCCCCTCGGGCAAAAGCCGGGTGTAGATCTCGTTGTAGCTGGCCAGCGGCCCGCTGCCGTCGATGGCATACAGCGCCGGGTGCCCGCCGTTGTCTTTTAACAGGTAGCGCGGCTCAGCTGCCTGCTGGCCGCGGATAAACCACCAGATACCCGCCGCAATGCAAAGCACTGCCAGCGCCCCCAGTAGCGAAAGATACAAATATTTTGCCGATTTTTGTGCATTTTCCATAGTTTCACGCTCCTTTTCCACTAGTATGGACGTACCACCGCCACAAAATCAAAAAGTTGTGAATTTTGTCTCCGGGACTGTACTTTTGCCTGTATTTTGTGGTATAATCCATTCTATAGCATTATGCGATTCTGTGTGACGGCTTTTGCCGCAGCGCTTTATTCTGTAAAAGGAGGCGGTTCCCATAGAACCCAAACAGCCGCGCCATATTTCAACCGATGGCGTAAAATCTACCGCAGGGGCCACCGGGCAGCCGGTACCCAAGAAAAAGAAACCGAAGCGCAAGCGCCACCCGGTGGCGGCATTTTTCCGCTTCCTGGGCTGCCTGCTTTGCGTCTGCATCATGGCAGCCAGCGTGGGCGGTGTCCTGCTCTCAATGTACATTGTGCAGGTCACGGCAGACGATGGCGAGGTCCTGGACCTGGATAACCAAAAAAATAAGCAGACCACCATTATATACGATATAAACGGCGATGAATACGCCCAGCTGACCAAGGGCGAAAACCGCATCTGGCGCGAGCTTTCCGCCATGCCGGAGAACTTGCAGCACGCCGTTATCGCCATCGAGGATAAGGACTTCTACAATGAGCCCGGCATCAACATCAAGCGTACCATCGGTGCCGCCCTCAACGAGTTCACTGACCACGCGCTCTACGGCTCCCAGCAGGGTGCTTCCACGCTGGAGCAGCAGCTGATCAAAAACCTGACCGGCGATAACGAGACCGATAAGATGCGTAAAGTGCGCGAAATCTTCCGCGCGCTCGGCCTGTCCAACAAATACAGTAAGGAGACGATCCTTGAGGCCTACCTCAACACCATCCCGCTGACCGGTATCGTCTGCGGCATGGAGGCCGGTGCCAACGAGTATTTCGGCAAGCATGTCGAGGATCTGACCCTCTCGGAGTGCGCCGTTCTGGCCTCCATCACCAAAAACCCCACCAAGTACAACCCCTTCACCAACCCTGAACAGTTGATGAAGCGCCGCAACCATGTACTGTATGAGATGTACACCCAGGGCTACATCACCGAGGACGAGTACAACTCCGCCACCGCCGAGACAATCAAGGTCGTCGAGAGCAAGGGCGGCGCCGAGAATGTGACCCGCACCTCCAACAACTCCTACTTCACCGATGCACTTTACTATGAGCTGCTCAACGACTTGCAGACCAAGGCCAATTACACGGCCGAGGAAGCCAGCTCACTGATCTTTAACGGCGGTCTGCGTGTTTACTCCACCGTTGACCCCAAGGTTCAGGCCGTCATCGAGGAAGAACTCTACAACGCCGATGACGCCATCCCCGCCCTCTGGCACGAGGCCCCGGTCGCCCTGCGCGACTATCCCGCCGACACCAGCAGCTGGGATGAGGTGCAGTACGATGAAGCCACCGGCCTGCCCATCACCAAAGACGGCTACGCAGTCTACGGTGTCGAGGACATCCCCATCTACACCGATGAGACCGAGACCACGCTCAAGACCGGCACCTCCACCGACCCCAACTACCCCAACGACGATACCGTCTATCTCTGCGTTTACGAGAAGGTCCGCACCCAGGCATCCGCTGCCATTCTGGACTACAGCGGCAACATCCTGGGCATCGGCGGCGGCATTGGCGAAAAGCAGTATGACTTGGGCACTAACCGCGCCACACTTCCGCACCAGACGGGTTCTACGATGAAACCCATCGGCGCGTACTGTCTGGCACTGGATTACGGCCTGATCAACTACTCTTCCCAGATCCTGGATGCACCGTTCTACTCCGCAGCCGACAAGGAAGTGCTGAAAGAGCAGTACTCTTATATGGACAAGTACTCCGCAGCCGCGCAGTCTCGCAGCGATATCTGGCGTGACTGGCCCACCAACTACGGCGGTGTCGGCGGCCAGGGCAACCCCATGCTCGTGTATGACGCACTGCGTCAGTCCTACAACACGGTGGCTGTCTGGGTCGGCAACATGGTCGGCGTGGATTACCTGTACAACTTTGTGCATGATACGCTGGAATGCAGCTATATCAGCGCCGAAAACGATATGGACCTGGCACCTCTGGTGCTGGGCGGCCAGAGCCGCGGTATGACCGTGGTGCAGCTGGCCGGTGCCTTCTCCATCTTCAACAACGGTACTTTCACCACCCCGCACTACTACACCGAAGTCGAGGATTACCTCGGCAATACGGTGCTGGACAACACCAAGTATATCAACACCACCCAGGCCATCAGCCCTGAGACTGCGCAGATCATGAACCGTATGCTTGCCAACGTCCTCAAGACCGGCGGCACGGCTTCCAGCATCGGTGTGCCCGAGGCGGGCGGCATGGATGCCGTCGCCAAGACCGGTACGACCAGCAACAACAAGGATTACACCTTTGCGGCGCTGACCCCGTACTATGTCACGGCCCTGTGGTGGGGCTTTGACCGCCCGGAGGATATGTCTCTGTACAAGGGCGGTAAATGGGGTACTCCTATTCAGCAGGCCTGGAAGAACATGATGAACGAGCTGCAGGCCGACCTGCCCTACAAGGAGTTCGACACCAGCGAAAATGTCGTGGAGAAGCACTTCGATACCTCCACGGGTGCCATCATCTCCGGCGGCGGTGCTATCGGCTACTACACCGAGGATAACATGCCCGACAGCAGCTATGCTTCGCCTGAGAACGATCCCTTCGCCGCCTTGGCCCAGGCTGCGGCCGAGGGTGCCCAGGCCGGTGATACCACCACCGAACCCACCGAGTAAACAAGGTAAAACCATTTGAACACAAAGCCCCCCGACTGTAGCACAGCCGGGGGACTTTGTACGTGTAAGAAAAACAGTTGTCCATGCACAAAAATCGTGGTGGATAAACGGGGGCAAACCGTCAAACTGCATAAAATGCAGGAAAAGTGCAGGGAAAATGCCCAAAAAGGCTTGCAAGTCTGCGCTTTCCGTGCTATAGTAAGTCCTACTGAAACACAAATGTACGCAAGGAGGAGACACGATGCCTGAACGTCGTTTCCTGTTGGTCGATGCCGATGTCCTGCCGGAAGTTTTCGGTAAGGTGTTGCAGGCCAAAGAGCTTTTAGCCTCGGGGGCGGTGCCCAATATTTCGGCTGCTGCCCGCCAGGCCGGTATTTCCCGCAGTGCTTTCTATAAATATAAGGATACTGTCTTTGATGCCGAGACCGGCCGCGAGACCATCACCGTGGTGACTACGCTGCTGGATAAGACGGGTGCCCTGCAAGGGCTGCTGTCCGGCATTTCGGCGGCGGGCGCGTCCATCGTGACCATCACCCAGTCCCGCCCGGAAAACGGCGCAGCCCAGGTGGAAGTCACCGTCCGCACCGGCACCATGCAGATGTCGGTCGATGAGATGCTCACCCGGCTTTCCCGCCAACCCTGCGTGGTTGAGATCCACCGCGGCGCATAAAAACAACTGCTGTAAGAATTACCGAAAGGGGAACTTTTTCTCATGGCTAAAATTGCAATCATGGGCTTTGGCACCGTCGGCAGCGGCGTGCTGGAAGTCTGCCGCCGCAATGCGGCATCCATCGCCCGCCGTGCAGGCGAGCCGGTGGAAGTCAAATATATTCTCGATGTCCGCGATTTTTCCGCTTCGCCGGACGCCGCGCTTTTTACCAACTCGATCGACACCATCCTTGGTGACCCCGAGGTCAAGGTCGTGGTCGAGACCATCGGCGGCACCAAGTTTGCCTACCCGTATGTCCGCCAGTGCCTGGAAAGCGGCCGCAGCGTCTGCACGTCCAACAAAGAGATGGTCGCCACCTACGGCGCGGAGCTGCTGGCTCTTGCCAAAGAGCATAACGCCGCGTTCCTGTTTGAAGCCAGCGTCGGCGGCGGCACGCCCATCATTACCCCGATGCACCAGTGCCTGGCCGCCAACCACATCAGCAAGATCCAGGGCATCGTCAACGGCACCACCAACTTTATGCTGACCAAGATGAAGCGCGAGAACATGGGCTTTGATGAGGCCCTCAAAATCGCCCAGCAGCTTGGCTATGCCGAAACGAAAGACCCCGGCGATGATGTGGACGGCCGCGATGCCTGCCGCAAAATCGCAATTCTGGCCAGCCTGGCCTGCGGCCATCATGTTTACCCCGATAACATCCCGGCCCGCGGAATCCGCGACATCACGGTAGCCGATATCCAGGCTGCTGAAAAGCTGGACGCCGCCATCAAACTTATCGCCTGGTATGATGAGGGCAAGAACGGGAATATGGCCGCCGGTGTCGAGCCGATGCTGGTCTCCAACGCCAATCAGCTGGCAGGTGTGGACGATGTGTTCAACGCCGTGCTGATGAAGGGCGACATGCTCGGCGATGTCGTATTCTACGGCAAGGGCGCTGGCAAGCTGCCCACCGCCAGCGCCGTGGTGGCTGATGTCATCGACGCACTGAAGGATGGCGTGCATGTCCACGACAGCCTGTTCTGGAAACCGGCTGAAAAACTGGACGGCCAGCTGAAAGACGAAGCCGTCTACCCCTGGTACATCCGCGTCAGCGGTGTTTCCGCTGCCTTGCTGCCCAGCGTGGCCGGTGCGGGCCACACGGTCTTTGAGACCGGCGGCCAGGCCGCTTACCTGGTGGACGCCGCCAACGCCGCCCAGATCGAGGAAATCGGCAAAAAGATCGAAGTCCTCGGCGGCAAGGTCGAACTGGCGATGAAGAAGCTGGCTGAATAAGCCGTGCGGAAAAGGGGAGAGCAGAATGATCACTGTTACCGTCCCGGCTACCAGCGCCAATGTGGGCGCGGGCTTTGACTCGCTGGGCCTTGCAGTTTCGATGTACAATACGTTTACGTTTGAGGAAGCCGACCGCATCCAGATCTCTTCGGTGGATGGCACCCATATCCCGACAGGCTCGAACAATTTGGTTTACCGCTCGGCCCGCGTGGTATATGACCAGCTGGGTATCCCGCTGAAGGGCCTGCGCATTACCCAGAAAAACACCATTCCGATGGCGCGCGGCCTGGGCTCCAGCTCGGCCTGCATCGTGGCCGGTATCCTGGGGGCCAACGCCCTGCTGGGCAATAAGCTGACCCGCCGCCAGATGCTGACGCTGGCAACTTCGATCGAGGGCCACCCCGATAACGTAGCACCCGCCATGCTGGGCGGCTTCGTCACCAGCGTCATCGATGAAGGCCAGGTCTACAGCGTTAAAAAAGAGATCGACACCGAACTGGCGTTTGCCGCATTCGTGCCGGACTTCCGTCTGCTGACGGCCAAGGCCCGTGCGGCCCTGCCTGCTATGGTCAGCCATAAGGACGCCGTCTACAACCTGTCCCGCGCTGCGCTTGCTACCGCTGCCTTCTGCGATGGCAACTACGCGCTGCTGGGCGTGGCTACCAAGGATGTGCTGCACCAGCAGTACCGCCTGCCTCTTATCACCGGCGGCGACGAAGTGTTTGAGTTGGCCCAGGATCTTGGTGCGCTGGCTGTCTATATTTCCGGCGCCGGGCCTACCATCATGGCCGTTGTGCATAAAGATGACCAGGAATTCTTTGACCGTGCCGCAGCGGCACTGGCAGCGGATGGCCCGCTGCATCATTTTACCGTTCATCGGCTGCTGGCCGATAACGTCGGCGCAGTGGTAAGCTGACGCCGTTATAGAGGAGGAACAGGTATCCTATGGGATTGATCGTGCAAAAATTCGGCGGCTCATCGGTAAAAGACCGTGACCGCATCTTCAACGTGGCGCGCATTGTCATGAATACGCGCAACGCCGGCAACGATGTTGTTGTGGTCGTTTCCGCCCAGGGCGATACGACCGACGACCTCATCGCCAAAGCAGCCGAGATCACCTCGGACCCGTCGCATCGTGAGATGGATATGCTGCTGGCTGCCGGTGAGGAAATCTCCATCTCCCTGCTGACGATGGCCTTGCAGGAACTGGGTGTTTCCGCCATCAGCCTGACGGGCTGGCAGGCCGGTTTCAACACCGACCGCGCCTACTCCAAGGCCCGTATCAAGCGCCTGGACACCGAGCGTGTCGAGAGCGAGCTGGCCCGCAACCGCGTGGTCGTCGTGGCAGGCTTCCAGGGCCTGAACCGTTCGGACGATATCACCACTCTGGGCCGCGGTGGCAGTGATACGTCCGCTGTGGCGCTGGCGGCTGCCCTGCATGCAGACCGCTGCCAGATCTTTACCGACGTCGAAGGTGTTTACACCGCCGACCCGCGCAAGATCCCCAAGGCTACCAAACTGAAGGAGATCACCTTTGACGAAATGCTCGAGCTGGCGTCCCTGGGCGCGCAGGTGCTGAACAACCGCAGCGTCGAGCTGGCCAAAAAGTACAATGTCGAGCTGGAGGTTATTTCCAGCATCAACCCGGTGCCCGGCACCGTTGTTAAGGAGGAAACCAAAGTGGAAGGTATGCTCATTAAAGGCGTGGCGAAGGACACCGACGTCGCCGTTTTGACCGTCAAGGATGTTCCCGATGTACCGGGTATGTCCTTCAAGATCTTCAGCCTGCTGGCTCAGAAGAACATCAACGTTGACATCATTTTGCAGACCACCGGCCGCGACGGCCGCAAGGATATGAGCTTCACCGTGCCCCTGGGCGATGCCGAGAGTGCTGTCTCCGCCCTGAAGAACGCCACCTCCCGCATCGGCGGCGGGGACATCACCGTCGACAAGGGCTGCGCCAAGGTTTCTATCGTCGGTGCCGGTATGCAGAGCCACTCCGGCGTGGCCTCCACGATGTTTGAAGCGCTGTTCAACCAGAACATCAACATCAAGATGATCTCCACCAGTGAGATCAAGATCAGCGTCATCATTGATGAGCAGGATGCTGACAAGGCCGTCGCCGCCATCCACGATGCGTTCATCAACTAAAACAGGCAAATTATAGAGGGATAGGGTAAGCCCCCATGCACAGTGCGGTGCATGGGGGCTTTGTGTGGTTTTATTGCAATATTCTCTGCAGGGGCAGATTCCCTGTCCACCCGTTTGCAACTGCGTGCTTGCGCGGCCCGGAATTAAAACAACTTCTTCCCTTGGGCAAACTTGGCGCTTAACGCCCCTTTGCCCAGGTACGCGTACCGCTCCAACCGCTCGGCGGGGGTAAAGCTGCGCAGGTTGTGCAGTGCACTGTCATTCAAAACCAGTGCGTCAAAGGCGTAGCCCGGCTCAAATAAACCGACCTGCTCGCCAAAATCCTGCCAGAACGCGCCGCCGCCGACGGTTGCCAGATACAGCGCTTCGGTCATTGTCAGCGGGGCTTCGCTCTGGTCCACATAGCGCCAGCGCAGCTTGCTTACCTGCACGGCGGCGGTCATCACGGCAAACAGGTCCAGCGTGTGGCCGCCTGCCACGTCGCTGCCCAGGCCGATGCGCCAGCCGCCGCGCAGATACTTTGCCGCCGGGGCGATACCGGCAATGACGTTCTCGTTGCTGGTGGGGCAGTGCGCGATCATCACGCGGTTGGCTTTCATTGCGGCACACTCTTCCTCGCCGCTGTAGATGCAGTGCGCCATCACGGTAGGCACATCGCCGCCGAACAGGCCGTAGCGGCTGTAGCTTTCGCCGTAGTACTTCGTGCCGGGGCACAGCTCGGCCACCCAGGCAATTTCGCTCGGGTTCTCGGAAAGATGGCTCTGCGCGGGTACTTTGTACTCGGCGGCCAGCTCGCCCAGGCCCTTCATGTATTCGTCGCTGGCACTGGGGGTAAAGCGCGGGGTGATCATCGGGCGCACCGGGCCGTCGTGCAGCATCTGCTCCTCGGCGCAGGTGTCCAGCCAGCGGCGCGTCTCCGCCAGCCCGGCAGCAGGGGACGGTTCACGGTAAAAATCCGGGCTGTTGCGGTCCATGCCCAGTTTGCCTACAAAGGCTGAAAGCCCGGCGGCTTGCAGCTGGTGCATCAGTTCCAGCGTGGCGTCGGTGTGCAGTGTGCCAAAGATGCAGGCGCGCGTCGTGGCGCTGTGCTGCAAATCACGCACAAAATAGCCATAGCCCGCACGGGCGTAGTCGGCATCGGCGTAATGTGCTTCCTCGGGGTAGGTGTACTGTTGCAGCCAGTCCAGCAGCTCCAGGTCCATGGCTGTGCCGCAATAGCTGTACTGCGGCGCGTGCAGATGCAGGTCCACCAGGCCCGGCGTGATGATCTGCCCGTTGTGGTCGTATACCGGCACACCGGCGGGGACAGATTCCGTAAACGCCCCGCAGCGGCCATCTTCACACAGCATATACCCGTCCCGCACCCGCAGCGTGCTCGGGGCAGGGGTATCTACAAAAATGCCCTTTACGGCAAAACGTTCCATATATATCCTCCTGTTGGGTTATTCCATAATGGCGTAGGGGCAATTTCCGGGCAATGTAGGGGTGGATTCTATATCCGCTCGTGCAATTTGCGTTTCGACCAAACTGCACGGGCGAACATTGTCCGCCCCTACAAAATCCAACCCGGAACATTCGCGCTTCTATTATAACCGCTCGGCACACTCCACTGCAAGTTTTTTATTTACTTTTATTGCCTAAAGCGGTATAATACAAATATCTATTTGCTGTTTGAAAGGAAAAAGGACTTGGAACGTAAACAACTTGCTCCCGGCGTGTTCATTACCTCGATGAGCGCCGCTAAATTCAACCGCTGCCGCATCACGATCCATCTGCGCTTCCCCGCGCAGCGTGAGACTGCGACCGATGCCGCCGTGCTGGCCCTGGTGCTGGAGCGCGGCTATGCGGCCTGCCCCGATATGACCGCCCTTTCCCGCCGTTTGGCGGAGCTGTACGGTGCCGACCTTGGCGTTGATCTTTCCAGTGCCGGGCCGGACCGCGTGCTCTCCGCCGATATCTGCGGCATCAAGGACGCCTACGCTCTGGCCGGGGAAAATCTGACCGACGCCTACGCCGATATCGTCTTTGGCACGATCTTTGACCCCTATCTTATCGACGGCCGGTTCGACCCCGAGGCCGTGCGCATCGAGACCGAGACCCAGGCCCGCCGCCTGGAAGCGGAGTTCAACTCCAAGCGGCTCTACTGCGTGCGCCAGGCCCGCCGCAAATTCTTTGGCGATTCCCCGGCGGGCATCGAACTGGGCGGCTATCCGACCGAGCTGGTCAACGTCACCCCCACCAGCCTGAAAGCTGAGTATGACCGCATCCTCTCCACTGCGTCCATCGACGTGATGGTGCAGGGCGTGGACGAAGCCCGCGTGGCCGATCTGCTGCTGCGCAAGCTCGAGGGCATCCGCCGCGACCCGCAGCCCTTTGCGCTGCCCATGGCCATGCCGCGCACGCCGCTGCGCCATTTTAAAGAGGAAGTCCCCGGTTTGACCCAAGCCAAGCTGTGCATGCTGTTCACCACCGGCGGCGAGTCCGACCCGCCGAGCGTCAGCATCCTGCGCGTGGCGATGAGCGTGCTGGGCGGTTCCGCCACCAGCCGCCTGTTCCGCAATGTGCGCGAGAAGCAATCCCTTTGCTACTACTGCGGTTCCGCCGCGCAGCGCTCCACCGGCGTCATGATGATCGACTCCGGCGTCGAGCCTGGCAAGGAACAGCAGGCCGAAGCCGCCATCCTGGCCGAGCTGGAAGGGCTGAAAAACGGCCCCATCACCCAGGAAGAAATCGACGACTGCCGCCGCGGCCTGCTTTCGAGCATGGACGCACTGAGCGACAGCCTGGCCGCGCTGGAGGGCTGGTATTATGGCCAGATCACCCGCGGCGAACCGCTTTACCCGCCTGAGTACGGCAAGGTGCTGATCAGCGCCGTTACCTTGGATGAGGTGCGCCAGGCGCTGCAAAGCTACAGCTATTCGGTCTGCTATGATGTGACCGCAAAGCCCGGTACGGCGGGCAAGGGAGGTGCCGAGGATGTCTGATTTTGCCAATCTGTCTGCGGTACAGGCCCGCGCCGCCGCAGCCGTCGGATGCCAAAGCACCACACTGCCCAGCGGCCTGACTGTTTTGTGCCGCACCATGCCGGGCTACAGCAGCGTGCATGCCATCTATGCCACCTCGTTCGGCTCTATCCACCGCAATTTCACGCTGGACGGCAAAGAGGTCGTGCTGCCTGCCGGTACGGCACACTTCCTCGAACACAAAATGTGCGAGACCCCCAAGGGCGATTCGTTCAGCTTCTACGCCAAAACCGGTGCGTCGGCCAATGCTTTCACCAGCTATGACCGCACCTGCTATCTGTTCTCTGCTACGCAGAAAATCGACGAAAACCTCGATATCCTGTTGGGCATGGTCGGCAAGCCGTGGTTCACCAAAGCTACCATTGCCAAAGAGCAGGGCATCATCGGGCAGGAAATCAAAATGTACGATGACAGCCCCGATTGGAGGCTGCTCAACGCCCTGTTCCGCTGCCTGTACGCCGACCACCCCTTGCGTGACGATATCGCCGGCACGGTGGAAAGCATCGCCGAGCTGACCCCGCAGATGCTGTACAACTGCACCAAGGCGTTCTATGCGCCGTCCAATATGGTACTGTCGGTTGCGGGCAAGATCACGCTGGATCAGGCCGTCGAAGCCTGCAAGCGCAACGGCCTTTATCGCGCCCGCGCCGCGCACGAGGTGGAGTGGGATATCCCGGCGGATAACGCCCCGCTGGCCCACAGGGAAGCACACTTCACAATGCCGGTCACAAAGCCGTGCTTCGGCGTGGCCTACAAGGAAGAACCGCTCACCCCCGGCGACCTCAAGCGTGAATTGCTGCTGGATATGCTGGGCGACCTCGTTGTCGGCGGGCTGACCAGGCTCTACCGCAGACTGTACGATACCGCGATGGTCAACCCGGAGTTCTCCGGCGACTTTATCGCCGTGCGCGGTGCCTGCGCCGTGGCCTTTACCGGCGAAAGCGACACCCCGCGTGAGGTCGTAGACCTGCTGCAAGCCGAAATCGAACGTCTGCGCACCGAGGGCATCGACCCCGAGGTCTTTATGCTGGTGAAAAACCAGATGTACGGCGAGCTGCTCGGCGATGTGGAAGCTGTTGACGATGCCGCCGAGGAAGCTGCCGCTGCCTACCTGAAGGGCCGCACGCTGGCCGACGAGATCGCCGCGCTGGCCGCCCTGACTGTAGAGGATGCCAACGAGCTGATGCGCACCGCCCTGCGGGAAGAAAACCGCGCCTACGTGCAGATCGACCCGTCAGAATAAAAATACTCCCGCAAGGAGAGATACAAAATGACTTATCATGTTCAATTCCCTGGCCTGGGGCTGGCCTTTACGGTCAACCGTGTGGCTGTGTCCATCGGCGGGTTCAACATTTACTGGTACGGTGTCATCATCGCCGCCGGTATGATGCTGGCCCTGCTCTACGCGTTCCGCAATGCGGTGGATTTTGGCATCGACTCGGACCGCCTGGTCGATGTTGTCGCCATCGGTACTGTCATGTCCATCGTCTGCGCCCGCATCTACTACGTGGCCATGGCCCCGTTCGAGTATAACAGCATCTGGGAGATGATCGACATCCGCCTGGGCGGCATCGCCATCTACGGTGCGGTCATCGGCGCGTTTGTATTTGGCGGGCTGGCTGCCAAGTGGCGCAAGATCCCGCTGCTGCCGCTGTTCGACCTGGTCTCGCTCGGGTTCCTCATCGGGCAGGGCATTGGCCGGTGGGGCAACTTCGTCAACCAGGAAGCTTTCGGCACCAACACGACCCTGCCCTGGGGCATGGTCAGCGAGGGAACCGAAGCCTACTTAAAGTCTGTGCAGGTCACGCTGCCCGCAGGCATGGCGGTCGACCCCACCGCCCCGGTACACCCGACCTTTTTGTACGAAAGCATCTGGTGCCTGGTCGGCTTTGCCATCCTGGCCTGCCTGGTCAAACGCCGCCGGTTCAACGGCCAGATCTTCCTGTCCTACATCATCTGGTACGGCCTGGGCCGCAGCTGGATCGAAGGCCTGCGCACCGACTCGCTGCTCATCGGCAATACCGGTCTGCGCGCCAGCCAGCTGGTGGCGATCGGCTCGGTCATTGTGGCCGCTGTGCTGATGGTTATTGGCCTGCGCAATGCCAAGGGCAAGCAGCTCGAAGTGACGCTGGCCGTCAGTGACATCAAAAAGCAGACCGAAGCAGGGGACCGCTTTGCCCCGGACAAGCTGTCCGCCAAGGCATCCCACGCCGAGTTTGTGAAAGCCACCGACGAGATGAACCGCCGCCTGAAGGAGCTGGACCTCGACGCCCCGGAAATCGAAGAACTGGAGGATCCCGCGCCCGAGGAAGAACCGGAGAACGCGGCAGCTGCCGAGGGACCCGCCAAATCTGAAGAGTCTGTCAAACCAGAAAAATCCGAAAAATCAGAAGCGTCTGAAGAATCCTGCCAAACGGAATAACCCCCGCCCCGCAGTACGGCGATAGGTACTGCTGGTGTAAGACCCGACACCGTTTTGCCCGCAAGGACAAAAAATACATTTGAAAGAGGGAACGATCATGGGAGCAAGTATTATTGACGGAAAGGCATTGGCCGCTGCCACCAAGGCAGAAGCCGCCGAAAAGGTCGCCGCACTCAAGGCACAGGGTGTCAGCCCCTGCCTGGCGGTCATTCTGGTGGGCGAGAACCCCGCCAGCCAGGTCTATGTGCGCGGCAAGATTAACGACTGCGCGCAGTGCGGCATTGAGAGCCGCAGCATCAACCTGCCCGCCGACACCACACAGGAGACCCTGCTGGCTGAGGTGAAAAAGCTGGCCGAGGACCCCGCCGTGCACGGCATTCTGGTCCAGCTGCCGCTGCCCGCGCAGATCGACGAAAAGGCTGTTATCGACGCCATCCCGCCGGAGAAGGACGTCGACGGCTTTTCGCCCATCAATGTGGGCCGCATGCAGATCGGCGAGCCCTGCTACCTGCCCTGCACCCCGGCGGGCTGCATCCGCATGATCGAGTCCACCGGCACCGACATTGCGGGCAAAAACGCCGTGGTCATCGGCCGCTCCAACATCGTGGGTAAGCCCGCCGCGCTGTTGCTGCTGGCGAAAAACGCCACCGTCACCATCTGCCACTCCAAGACCAAGAACCTGCAAGAAGTCTGCGCTGCGGCAGACATTCTGGTCGCTGCCGTGGGCCGCGAGGGCTTTGTCACCGGCGATATGGTCAAGCCCGGTGCGGTGGTCATTGACGTGGGCATCAACCGCGGGGCGGACGGCAAACTGCACGGCGATGTGGATTTTGCCGCCGCCAGCGAAAAGGCCGGTTACATCACCCCGGTGCCCGGCGGCGTCGGCCCGATGACCCGCGCCATGCTGATGCTGAACACCGTCGAGGCTGCTGCCCGCCAGAGCGGCAAAACCGTATAATTTGCTGTAAAATCGCCCAAAAAGCCTTGACAAGCCGCCAAGGCTATGGTATTATACTAGAGCCGCTTGGTATGGGCCCGAAAAGTGTGCGGTTTACCTGCAACGCCCTACAGTCCAGCGAGACTTATTAAGAGAGGTTTTCCACATGTACGCAGTTATCAAAACCGGTGGCAAGCAGTACAGCGTCAAGGTCGGCGACGTCGTTTACGTCGAGAAGCTGAACGCTGAGGCTGATACCGAAGTCACCTTCGATCAGGTTCTCGCCGTTGGCGAGGAGGGCTCTGTCAAGGTTGGTGCTCCCGTTGTTGAGGGCGCTTCCGTTGTCGCCAAGGTCGTCAAGAACGGCAAGGGCAAGAAGCTCAACATCCTGACCTATCGTCCCAAGAAGGGCAGCATGGTCCGCAAAGGCCATCGTCAGCCCTACACCAAGGTGGAAATCACCGCGATCAACGGCTAAGGGAGGTAAATCACAATGGCACATAAAAAAGGCGTAGGTTCTACCAAGAACGGTCGTGATTCCGAGTCCAAGCGCCTCGGCGTCAAGCGCGGCGACGGTCAGTTCGTTCTGGCCGGCAACATCCTGGTCCGTCAGCGCGGCACCCACATCCATCCGGGTGAGGGCGTCGGCATCGGCAGCGATGACACCCTGTTCGCTCTGGTCGATGGCCGCGTTCACTTCGAGCGCATGGGCCGTGACCGCAAGCGCTGCACGGTCAAGCAGTAAAAGAACCGTTCGGGCGGGCCATTTCGGCTCGCTCGTTTTTTGTAACTGGCATATTTTTGACGAGGTAACACATGGCAACCAGTAATTTTATTGATACCGCGACCATCTGGCTGCATGCCGGCAAGGGCGGCGACGGCGCAGTGACCTTCCACCGCGAAAAATTCGTGGCGGCAGGCGGCCCGGACGGCGGCGACGGCGGTCGCGGCGGCGACATTATCTTTGTCGCCGACGACAACCTCTCGACCCTGATGGACTTCCGCTACAAGCGCAAGTACACCGCAGCCGACGGCGAAAACGGCCGCGCCAAGCGCCAGAGCGGCGCCGACGCCGATGATCTTGTCATCCGCGTACCGCGCGGCACCGTGCTGAAAGAGGCCGAGACCGGCCTGGTCGTGGCCGACCTTTCCGGCTCCGAGCCGGTCGTTGTGGCACGCGGCGGCCGCGGCGGCTGGGGCAACAGCCATTTTGCCACCCCCACCCGCCAGATCCCCAAGTTTGCCAAACCCGGTCTGCCCGGCGAGGATATGCACCTGCAGCTGGAACTGAAAGTCATCGCAGACGTCGGCCTGATCGGCTTCCCCAACGTGGGCAAGTCCACCCTCATCAGCATCATTTCAGCCGCACGCCCCAAGATCGCCAACTATCACTTCACTACCCTGACCCCCGTGCTGGGCGTCGTGCGCGTCGGCCCGGAGCAGAGCTTTGTCTGCGCTGATATCCCCGGCCTGATCGAAGGCGCTGCCGAGGGCGTTGGTCTGGGCCACGATTTTCTGCGCCATGTCGAGCGCTGCCGCCTGCTGCTGCACGTGGTGGATGTCTCCGGCTGCGAGGGCCGCGACCCTAAGGCTGATTTTGAGCAGATCAACCACGAGCTGGCCGGTTTCAGCGCCGAGTTGGCCGACCGCCCGCAGATCGTGCTGGGCAACAAGTGCGATATCGCCACGCCCGAACAGGTTGAGGAGTTCAAGAACTATATCGAGGCCAAGGGCCTGACCTTCCTGCCCATCTCGGCCGCCACCCGCCAGGGCGTGGACAACCTGCCCGCGCTGGTCTACAGCCGTCTGAAGGACCTGCCCCCGGTCAAGGTCTACGAGGCCGAGTACAAGCGCCCCGACAAGAGCGCCATGCCGACCCGCCCGTTCACCGTTACCCGCACCGGTGAGCACGAGTTTACCGTGGACGCCCCCTGGCTGGAGCGCATTCTGGCCGGTACCAACGTCGAGGACTACGAGAGCTTGCAGTATTTCCAGACGCAGCTGGGTGATTCCGGTATTCTGGACGAGCTGGTCGCCCAGGGCGTTGAGGAAGAGGATACCATCAAGATCGGTGAGTACGAGTTCGACTACCTGTACTGATCTGTACAAAGAAAGCGTCCCCATCTGCGTTTGCCGATGGGGATGAATTTTGAAAGCTATGCTGTTTACACAAAAATCTGAAGTCGACATCCACGAGATGTCCCCGCTGGCGCTGGCCTTTGTGGGCGACTCGGTGCTGGAACTGCTGGTTCGCGCCCGCCTGGTGGGCACGACCCGCTTACAGCCCAACCGCCTGCACACGGTAGCCACCCATTACGTCAGCGCCCACGCCCAGAATCTGGAACTGGCGATCATCGAGCCGATGCTCACCGACGCCGAAGCCGCCGTGTTGCGGCGCGGCAAAAACGCCAGCAAGGCCACGGTAGCCAAGCATGCCACCGTGCAGGAGTATCGCGCCTCCACTGGCTTTGAATGCCTGCTGGGCTGGCTCTACCTGCAAGGCCGCAACGACCGCATCCAGGAGCTGTTCGACGCACTGTGGGATGGGTATAAGCCGGAGCAGCCCAAAAATAACTGATTCAGGAAAATTTCTCTCCTTCCGGCGCTTCGCGCCACCTCCCTCGCAGAGGGAGGCGCACGCGGCCCCCCCTCTGCGAGGGGGCTGTCACCGCAGGTGACTGGGGGAGAGCGCCTGCCGTATATTCACAACCTGCCCTGTGTATGTACCCGCGCCGTCGCGGCGCGGCACACCTTACTTGCAATTTTTGCTGTCGGTGCTGTTGGTGGTGCGATTGGTGGTTTTCTGCTGGGTACGGTTGGTCGTTTTCTGGGTGGTACGGTTCGTCGTATTGCTTGTCTGATTCTTTGCCATAGGTGGTTGACTCCTTTCAAAAACTCGCAAGTAAAAAGCGATCTGCGGTTTTGGCCGCACAGGTAGTTTGCCCGCCCATGGCTTTTTTATGCAAAGGGGAACGTATGCAATTTCCTGCTGATTTCACCGCGCGTGAGCAGGCGCTTCTGGGGCCGCGGTTTGATGCACTGTATACTTACGCCACGCCGCAGCCTGCGCGCGGGGTCACGGTCAACGGCCTGCGCTGCACGCCGGACTGGTTTGCCGCCCATGCGGATTTTGCCGCTGCGCCGTCGCCGTTCTGCCCCACGGCCTTTACGACCGCGCCGGATTTCAAGCCCGGACGGCACCCATGGCACCACGCGGGCGTGTTCTATGCGCAGGAGCCAAGCGCTTCGGCCCCGGCTGCGCTGCTGGACGTACACCCCGGCATGAAGGTGGCCGACCTCTGCGCGGCCCCGGGCGGAAAAACCAGCCAGCTGGCGGCGGCCTTGCAGGGGCAGGGCCTGCTGCTTGCCAATGAGTTTGTCGCCGCGCGCGCGGAAATCCTGCGCCAGAATCTGGAACGCATGGGTGTGACCAACGCCGTCATCACCAACGAGGACACTGCCAACCTGGCCAAAGCGCTGCCCGGCGTGTTTGACCGCGTGCTGGTCGATGCCCCCTGCTCGGGCGAGGGGATGTTCCGCAAAGAGCCGGTGGCGGCGACCCAGCACAACAATGCGCTGGTCGACCACTGCGCGGCGCTGGGCGCGGAAATTCTCGAAAATGCCGCCGCCCTGCTGGCCCCGGGCGGGGTGCTGGTCTACTCCACCTGCACTTTTGCCCCGCAGGAGGATGAAGCCCAGCTCGCGGCCTTTCTGGCACGCCATCCGGAGTTCACCCTCTGCGACCTCGCTGCCTGCGGCTTCGGCCGCCCGGGCGAGGAAAACCGTGCCCCCGGCTGCACAGAGATCACCCGCTGCCGCCGCATCTGGCCCGCCGATGGGGGAGAGGGCCACTTTATGGCCAAGCTGCAAAAAAGCCCTGCTGCCGAGGCCCCGGCCCCGGCGCGCGTCAAGCCCGGCAAACCGGCCAAAACGCCGCCGGAATGGCTCGAATTTGTCAAAACCACATTCCCGTTTCTGGCTGACCGCCCGTTGACGACAGCAGGCGACTGGCTGCTGCTGCCGGTGCCGGGCAGCGAACTACTGAATCTTTCTAAGCTGCGCATCGTGCGCGGCGGCGTGCTGGCGGGGTCGGTGCTCAAAAAGCGCTTCCAGCCCGCGCACGCGCTGTTCATGGCTTACGGTGCGCAGTGCCGGAACCGCGAAGAACTGACCCTGACCGACCCGCGCACCGCCGCCTGGCTGCGCGGCGAAGAAATCGACGCCGTGACGGCGCAAAATGGCTGGTGTGCCGTGCTGGTGGACGGCTTCCCCCTCGGCGGGGGCAAGGCCAGCGGCGGGCGCATCAAAAACCACTACCCCAAAGGCCTGCGCAGCCTGCAATAAGGGCTTGAAAAGCACGAACTGTTGTGCTATAATATTTTACTGGTAATATCGGTAACGCCGGGTTCAACGGTGCTGCCTCATCGGCTTGCCTTGCATGGCGCCGAGTGAATACAAACTTAGGGGGAACTTATCCATGTCCGGACATAGCAAATGGAACAACATTAAGCGTAAAAAGGAAAAGACCGATGGTGCCCGCGCCAAGGTTTTCACCAAGATCGGCCGCGAGATCGCAGTTGCTGTTAAAGAGGGCGGCGGCAACCCCGCTTCCAACTCCAAGCTGGCTGCGCTGATCGCCAAGGCCAAGGCCAACAGCGTGCCCAATGATAACATCCAGCGCATCATCAAGCGCGCCGAGGGCGGCGACAAGACCGAGTACGAGGCAATGACCTATGAGGGCTACGGCCCCGGCGGCATCGCTGTCATGGTCGAAACCCTGACCGACAACCGCAACCGCACCGCTGCCAACATGCGCCACTACTTTGATAAGTTCGGCGGCAACTTGGGCCAGATGGGCTGCGTCAGCTTCATGTTCACCCAGAAGGGCGTTATCGTCGTTGACCTCGAGGACAAGGATCCCGACGAGCTGATGATGGATGCCCTGGACGCCGGTGCTGATGATTTCGATGCAGGCGAGGACGCCGCCGAAGTCACCACCAGCCCCGAGAGCTTCACCGCTGTGTGTGAAGCGCTGGAGCAGAAGGGCTACACCTTCATTTCTGCCGATGTTGCGATGGTGCCTTCCACCACCACCACCCTGACCGACCCCGATCAGCTGGTGCAGATGGGCAAGCTGCTGGACGCCCTGGACGACGATGATGATGTCCAGAACGCATGGCACAGCCTGGAAAACGAGGAAGACCTCGACCGCTAAAAAAAACACCCCAAAGAGAGTAAAGGAACCCTTTGCTCTCTTTTCTTTTTAACGCTGCAACGTTTATCCAAAAAGGAGGCGACCCCATGTCGGAACTGCTTTGCCCACACTGCCTGCAACCCCTGCGGGGCCGTTACGAGGGGGACTGCCCCCACTGCGGGCGCTCGCTGGAGAACCGCAACCCCGAGGGCGCGCTGCCGCTGGGCACCCAGCTGGCGGGTAAGTACACGGTTGGCCCCTATTTAAGCGCCGACGGTGACGGCCTGGCCTACCGCGGTATCCTGAACGAAGAAAAAAAGTTCGTCCTCATCAAAGAGTATTTCCCCGTCACCCTCTGCAATGGCCGCAGCCCCGACGGTGCGCTGATGCCCAAGGACGGGAAAGAGGTGCTTTTTAAAACCAGCCGTATGGATTTTAAGGACCTGTACGACGACCTGCACAATTTGACCCCCGCCACTGGCCTGAACACGATTCTGGACGTGATGGAAGAAAACAACACCGTCTACGCCGTCGAAGAAAGCGAAAAGGGTATGACCCTGACGCATTACCTGAGCCTGCGCAGCCGCACCTTGACCCCCGCCGAGGCCCGCACCCTGTTGCAGCCTGTGATGGAAGGTGTGGCGCTGCTGCACAAATCGGGGCTGATCCACCGCGGCATCTGCCCGGATAATATCCTGCTGCCCATCGATGGCACGGCCCGGCTGACCGGTTACGGCACGCTGGCGCTGCGCACCGGCGGCAGTGAACTGAAAAGCCAGCTTTACCTTGGCTATGCCGCGCCGGAGCAGTATTCAGCTGCTGAGTTCAGCGGCCGCTATACCGATGTCTACGCGCTGGCGGCGGTCTGCTACAAGATGGTCACGGGCCAGACGCCAGTGGCCGCGCCGCAGCGCAAAGTGCGCGACAGCCTGGAATCCGCCCACAGCCTGGAAGCAGGCGTGCCGACCTGGTTCTCCCAGGTGCTGGCCTGCGCTTTGCGGCTGGACCCGGCGCGCCGTATGCAGACGGTGCCCGAGCTGATGAGTGCCTTGACCGACCCGAATGTTGCCAACGCCATGTTTGAACGCGGCGACAACCAGATCAGCACCCGCAAAATTATGGCGGTGTCGCTGGTGGTCATCTTTATCCTGGCGGTGCTCCTGTTTTGGAGCCTGCTGGGCGGCAAGAACGGCAGCACACCGGCCCCCACACCTACGCCTGCCGAAAGCAGCGAGGGTGCGTCCAGCTATACCGAGATCGAGACCATCCCCGACCTTGTCGGCAAGCGCTACCTGACCGAGATCAAGGACTCAGATCTCTACGCGGGCTACCGCATTGTGATGACCGAGCAAAACTCGTCCGAGATCGCGCAGGGCATCGTCATCAGCCAGGACCCGCTGGCCGGGACGCTGAAAACGGAAGAAAACCAGATCATTCAGCTGGTTGTCAGCAAGGGGCCGAACCTTGCGGAAATGCCCGATATCCGGGGCTTTACCCAAGCCAACGCCATCAAGCAGCTGGACGAGCGCGGCATCCAGTACCGCATGCAGGTCATCGAGAACGATGGAACCTTTGCCGAGGGCTGCGTGGCCAAAACGGACGTGGTCGCCGGTACAAAGTTTGATGCAGGCAAAACCATTGTCAATGTTTTCATCGCCGGTGAACGCGATGATACCCTGGTAGCCTCTACCGCCAACTCCGATGACGACTCCGCCAACGGGGACAACACCGCAGAATAAGAACCAATAAATATCCCCCGGCGAAGCCGGGGGATATTTATTGGTTCTTTTATTTTTGCTTCCGCCGCTGGTCGTCGCCCAAAAACAAAAACTGCTTGCAGCCGCCAAGGATGCGGCTGGCTACTTTTTCGGTGTAGCGCGCGGTCAGTACGCTGGTGTCAGTAATGTTGGTGGTATAGATCGTCGGCCGCTCGGTCAGCATGCGGGTGTTGATCAGCTCATACAGCACACTGATGGTCAGCGGGGTGATATACTCGGTGCCCAGGTCGTCCAAAATCAGCAGGTCAGCCTCCTGGCAGGCGGTCAGCCATTCGTCGCCGCTGCTGTAGTCAAAATGCTCGCGGCCCAGCCGGGCAGCCAGCGCGGCGGAACTCGTGTACAGCACGTCGTGGCCGTTTTCCAGCACGGCATCGGCAATCGCCAGCGCCAAGTGGGTCTTGCCCAGGCCGCTGCTGCCCATAAACAGCAGATTTTTGCTTTTGGGGCCGAACTTGGCAGCGTAGCTTTTGCTGTAATCCAGCAGCATGGTCATGTAGGTGCGGACCGTCACGCCAAAATCCGGCGCCATCGTGTCCGGATAGCGGGTCACGTCAAAGGTGCTGAACTGGCACAGCCCCAATGGGCTGGCGGCGTTGATCTCTTCGCGGCGCAGGCGGCGGGCAGCATCGGCCACGCAGGTGCAGGGGACACCGCCGCGCATGCCGGTATCCTGGCACAGCGGGCAGCGGAACTTCGGGGCAAACGCTTCCTCGTGGAAGCCTGCGGCTTGGGCGGCATCGCTGGCCGCCTTGTCGGCGGCATCCAGCGCGGCACGGGCGGCGTCGATATCCCCGCCCAAGGCGGCTGTGCGGGCCAGCGAAAGCCCTGCACGCATCCGGGCATCGTCGGCTTCGGCCAGTACCGGGTTGGCGGCAAAGGCGGCGCGGCGGGCAGTTTCGGCCTGCATGACGGCATACTGCCGCCGGGCTGCGATCTCCCGCTGGGCGGCGCGGAACAGTTCGTCTTTGGTGTGCATGGGTTAGCCCTCCTCGTCAAACATAGCCATCCAGTCGCGGCTGGATAGGGGTTGCTGGGCGCTGGCGGCGGCAGGCTGCGGCGGCGCGGGGCGCTCGGTAGCCAGAATATTGCTGCCGGAAAGCTGCCCCTGCCCGCGCGCGGCGGCCACGGTGGTAATGCCCTGGGCGCGCCAGGCGCGCAGGATGCCGTCCACATAACGGATGGTGGTCTTGTTGCCCGCGCGCAGCAGCGCTTCTTCGATCATCTCACGGCCAATGCCCCAGTCCTCGTGCCAGCGGGCGATGGCACTGCGTTCCCAACGGGTCAGGGCGTCCGCCGCCAGACCGAATTGCTCAGCGGCTTCAGCACACCACTGTTCGCGCTGCTTGCAGCGGCGCAGATGGCGCTCGGCGTCCTCGCCGGTCTCGACGCCCTCCTCCCGCCAGCGGATCAGCTCCCGCGCCACGGCGGCGATCGTGCGCCGTCCCTGGCGGGCAACCTCGGCACAGCAAAGCAAGATCACGTCAGGCTGCCAGCCGTCGGTCAGGTACAGGCCCACCAGGCGCTGCATCTCGCTGCGGCTTAGCGCCTTGCCGAAGGCGGTCTGCGCTTCCTCGCACAAGATCGCCACATACGGGTCGTTCAGGCTGGCAAGGTCGATCTTCTCCGGCTTTTCCGGCACGGGGGCAGGCGCGCCGCCGCGGTCATTGACCAGCAGGCCAGCACCGGCCCAGTATTGCAGGGCACGCTTGGCGGCCTCAACGCTGGGCAGGGCCAGCGCACGGGCCAGGCTGCGCGGTTCGGTATCGCCGGTTTGCAGTATGTACAGCGCGGCACGGATAGTATCGCCGTCCGTCTGCGCCAGGTGCGAAAGCACCAGCTGCGGTACGGCCAAGGTGTCGCCGTGATATTCTGCCAGCTTATAAGGCATGCCGCAAACCTCCCCGCTTTAAAGTAACTTCTATTATACCAGCTTTTGCAAAAAGTGTAAAGAAAACTGCCCAAAAACGCGGCTTGCATTTTGGCTATTGCGTTTATTGTAATTGTGCCCAAAAAATTGTACAATAAAACAATAAGAGTACAGGGCGCAGGCCGCTGGCCGCACCCGGACGGAGGGAAAACCTTATGGCAATGAATCTTGTTAAACTGCCCACCGGCAAGCCCAATTTACAGTTGCGTGTCAGCAAGGGCCACTACGCAACCAGCCACAGTCACATCAATTATTACATTGATGTCACCCTCACCAAGTTCCGCTTATCCGAAGCTCGCGCCGCCGCCCAGGAGCTTGTGCGCGGCTACCGCGGCACGACGATCATTGATACCATCCTCTGCCTGGACGGCACAGAGGTCATCGGTGCCTGCATGGGCAGCGAGCTGACCAAGGCGGGCTACAGCAACATGAACGCCCACCAGACCATTTATGTTGTCACACCCGAGCATACCACCGGCAGCCAGCTGATCTTCCGCGAGAACACGGCCCCGATGATTGCAGACAAGCACGTGCTGGTGCTGGCGGCATCTGTCACCACCGGCTACACGGTGCAGGGCGCGGTCGAAGCCATCCGTTACTACGGCGGCGAGCCCGCAGGCGTGACGGCCATCTTTGCCACGGTCGACGAATGCGCCGGCTACCCCGTGGCCAGTATCTTTGACCCGCACGACCTGCCTGACTACCAGAGCTACGACTCCCACAACTGCCCCTGGTGCAAGGAGGGCAAAAAGATCGACGCCCTCGTAAACAGCTTTGGCTATTCGAGCCTGTAAAATTGAAAACAGAACGCCCTTTCCTCTAAACAGGGGAGAGGGCGTTTTTTACGGGAAGGTGCAGACCAGCAGTGTAGGTGCGAGCCCGCAGTGATTCGCAATAACGCAAGACCCCACGGGTGCATATGGAATGCGCCCTGCGTGCTGAGTTGTCTTTTTCGGATACCGTAGGGGCGGATTCTATATCCGCCCGTGCAATTGACGGCAACGCAATGCACCGCGGGCGAACAATGTTCGCCCCTACGCCCTATCTGCTTTTACGTTCCCGCGTACCGCAATTTCCCCCTTGACGAACCCACCCCGCCTTACTTATAATAGGAAGGCTTGCGAAAAAAGGGAGGAATTTTGTTGAACAGCGAGAACCTAAACACGATTTTGGCCCAGTACATCCATGATTTTGCAGAGCCTTCCCAGCCGGATGGTGAGGGGACGCTCTGGCAGGCCGTTGACATGTTCGGTGCCGAGTGGGATATCGAAGCGGTAGATTTCCCGGCAATGTTTGCCCGCGCTATGCAGGGCGCAGCGGCCCAGCTGGATACCCCGGCGGTGCAGCCGGTGGGCGGCTTAAAGCTGCTGATGATGCGCGACAGCGAAGTCGAGCTAGTGCGCGAATGCTTCCGCTGGCTGTATAACGATGAGAACGACGACCTGAAAAAACGATGCGGACGCGCCGAAATGTTTGCCGACCAGATCACCGGACGCTTCCGCCGGTGCTTTCCCCGGATGAACAAATACACCATGACCCCGGCCAACGCGGTCTACTTCCTCAACCTCTGGATGCCGGAGGAAAACTTCTTCTATACCCCGGTCGAGGCCAAAGCCTGGGCAGATTTTATGGAATACCCGGTGGATTTCGGCAACGGCGCCAGCCTGGATCTGACCGCCTACTATGCTATGTGCGAGGAACTTGTCACCGCGCTGGAGGATTACCCCGACCTGATCGCCCGGCATAAAGAACGGCTGCGCACAAACTTGGGCGGCATCAATGACCAGCTGCATCTGCTGGCCTACGATATTATGCACGCGGCCTACCAGCGCGGGTACTACCCCAAGGGCTTCTCCCGCAATGCCACGGCCAAGGAGCGCGCCAAGGCTGTAAAAGAAAAGCAGACCCGCGCCGAGTTGTGCCAGCAGATCGCCGAGAAAGAACAGGCCTTGCAGGAATTGCAGGCCAACCCCGTACAGCTGCCCGACCTGACGGGCTGCCGCATCGTACACAAGATGTTTGGCGCAGGCACAGTGCTGCCGGGCGAGGGGCAGTTCATGGTCATCGACTTCAACGGCACACAGAAGAAATTCAGCTACACAGCATCGCTTTCCAGCGGCTACCTGACCACCGAGGACGAAGCTGCCATGCAGCGCATGCGGGCCTACCAGACCTACGGAAAAACCTGCGACGCCCTGCAAAAAGAACTAAAGACCCTGAAAGACGAACTGGTCAAGCTGTAAACCCACTTGACAATCCCCACGCATACGCGTATAATAACGTATGTTGTGGTGCGGCTGTCGTACAACGGCTAGTACATCAGCCTTCCAAGCTGAGGACGTGGGTTCGACTCCCATCAGCCGCTCTTTATCAAGGCGCAGGTACTTTAGTATCTGCGCTTTTTGTTGTTTTATACGGCTCTTTTTCGCAAATTGTGCCGTAAATAACACCAAAACCGGTAAATTGTGCCGTGGATAACAACGCCTGCCGCAATTGTGCTGCGTTTAACAACTATAACTCCACAATAATTTTACATATTCCGCCTTGACAATGCGGCGGGCAGGCTTCATAATAAAACTGGACTAGCAGAACGAATCTGAAAAGGAGAGCATGACCATGCGTGTAATTGCCGGTACGGCCCGCGGAAAAAACCTGCAGGCCCTGCCGGGCGAGGATGTCACCCGCCCGACCATCAACCGTGTAAAGGAGGCCATGTTCTCCAGCGTGCAGTTTCTGGTGCCCGGCGCCCGGGTGCTGGACCTGTTCGCAGGCAGCGGCCAGCTGGGCATCGAGGCGTTGTCCCGCGGGGCAAAAAGCTGCATTTTTGTCGATCGTTCGTCAGATGCGCTGGCTGTTGTAAAGGCCAACTGCAAAACGGCGGGCGTTGACCGCCAAAGCGATATCCGCCAAGGCGAAGCAATGCCGTTTTTAGCCAATATCCGCGGCCCGTTTGATCTGGTGCTGCTGGATCCGCCGTTCCATTACAATACCTTGAACGAAGTGCTGCCCGCTCTGGCTGACAAAGTGGCCCCCGGCGGCGTGGTACTGGCCGAAAGCGAGCGAGAAGCCGCCCTGCCCGAGTGTGCCGGGGCGCTGGTGCTTGCCAAACAATATTATTACGGCAAAATTATGGTGAGCCGTTACGAGAAAGAGGAACAGGCATGAACGTAGAAGAATTGCTCGATCTGATGGAAGAAACGCTGGAGGCTGGTACGGCTGTGCCCTTTGCCCCCGCCAAGCGCGTGGTGGACGTGGACCGCATGCGGGATATCATCGACGAGGTGCGCAACAACCTGCCTGACGAGATCCGCGAAAGCAAAAAGATCGTGAACGACCGTGAGCAGATCTTAAAGAATGCCCAGGTCGAATCCGAAACGTTGATCCAGAAAGCAGAGGAACGCGCCAACGCCCTGGTCAGCGAGCAGGAGATCGTCAAGCGCAGCCGCCAGCGTGCCGCCGAAATTTTGACTGCGGCCAACACCCAGGCTAAGGATTTGACCCGGAATGCAACGGTGTACTGTGAATCTTTGCTGAAAAAGTCCGAGGAGACCCTCGCCCGCAGCGTGGCGGATATCAAAAATACCCGCATGAACCTGCGCAGCGCCGCCCGCCCCAATCGCGGCGGCAATGGGGGACAGGGACAATAAAAAGGCTCTGCGGGCGGATATGGAATCCGCCCCTGCAGCAACGAGATAGGAGATGCCCTGCGGGATGTGTAGGGGAGCGCTCTATATGCTCCCGTGCAGATTTGCCGTAATTGGCATCCTCTTTGCCCACATCTCCCCACCACAAAAAAATAATCTGTGAAATGTAGCCCGCAGCGGGATTTTTTCCTGCTGCGGGCTTGCTTTTTGCCCTATTAAATGGTAGACTAAGTATACGAAGTGGGGAATTGTGGTGTGAATAACAACACTTGTGGTGAAAAGTGGGTGGTTTTCCACCCTTTCCACAGAGTTATCCACAAACTCAACGCGGCAGCGTCAAAAAGGCTGCCGAAGATTTGTAGAATCTGACGAAAGGGGAGAGCGGCCATGTTGGTAGGCCAGTACGACTATGCCATCGACGCCAAGGGCCGCCTGAATTTCCCTGCAAAGTTCCGCGATACGATGGGCGAGACCTTCATTGTCACCCGCTGGCTGGACCATTGTCTGGCCGCTTTCCCCAGCGATGAGTTTGAAAAGGTCGCCGCCAAGATCGAGGAGAAGGGCCTTGTCAAAGGCCGCACCGTCAGTCGCATGCTGTATTCCTCAGCTGTGGAAGTTACGCCGGACAAGCAGGGCCGCATTCAGCTGCCCGCCCGCCTGCGCGAGTACGCGGGCCTGGACCACGATGTGACCATCATCGGCAACCGCAGCTTCGCCGAGATCTGGAACACTGCCGCCTGGAACGGCAGCCAGGAATCCAGCGATGAGGACTTTACCGCCGCAATGGAAGAGCTTGATTTTTAACACAACTTTTAATGCAGCCTTAGATAGAGGATAACACCATGGAATTTTCCCACATCCCCGTACTTTTGCAGCCCTGTCTGGATGGGTTGAACATCGACCCCGCCGGCATCTACCTGGACGGCACCGCCGGCGGCGCAGGGCACAGTACACAGATCGCTAAGCGTCTTACCACCGGGCGTTTGATTTCGCTCGACCAGGACCCGGATGCGGTGGCAGTAGCTACCGAAAGGCTCAAGGGCCTGCCCGCCCAGGTGGTACAGGCGAACTTCCGCGAGGCAGCACGTGTCCTTGCGGAGCTGAATATCCCGGCGGTCAACGGCGCTCTGCTGGATCTCGGCGTTTCCAGCCATCAGCTGGACGATGCGGCGCGCGGCTTCTCCTACCATGCCGACGCCCCGCTTGATATGCGCATGAGCCAGCAGGGCCCGACCGCTGCGGACCTTGTCAACACGCTGGACCGCGAAGAATTGACCCGCATCCTGCGCGACTACGGCGAGGAACCCTATGCCTGGCAGATCGCCGGAAAAATCGTGACGGCCCGCGCCGAGAAGCCGATCCTGACCACGATGCAGCTGGCTGACCTGGTCGCCAGCGCCGTGCCCCCGGCTGAACGCCGCAAGGCCAAGAACCCCGCGCGCCGCACGTTCCAGGCTATCCGTATCGCCGTAAACTCTGAGCTGGACGCTCTGAACGAAGGCCTCGACGCCATCTTCAACTGCCTGGCCCCGGGTGGGCGGCTCTGTGTTATCACATTCCACAGCCTGGAGGACCGCCTGGTCAAGAACAAGTTCCGCCGCTGGGCGCAGCGCTGCACATGCCCGCCGGAACAGCCCATCTGCACCTGCGGCGGCGTGCCGAAAGCAAAGCTCATCACCCGCAAGCCTATCGAGGCCGATGCCGAGGAATTGGAAGTCAACCGCCGGTCGCGGTCGGCAAAGCTGCGGGTGTTGGAGAAAGCTTAAGCACGACCCCAAGGCCCCCTCTGGGAGGGGGCTCCCGCGTTAGCGGGTGGGGAAGAGAGCTTGGCCCATAATGGCATCTGCCGTTGCTTTCTCTCCTTCAGTCCGCTTCGCGGCCAGCGCTCCCCTTCTGGCGCTTCGCGCCACCTCCCCCGTATCGGGGGAGTCTGTCTCACAGAGGGAGCCAAAATACGTAATCATCTCACATACATATAGAGGAACCCTATCATGACTACTGTTTTACTCCATACCGGCCAGACGGCACCTAAGCTGCAGCCCCGTCAGCCGGAAGTACGTGTGGTGCGCGGCGGCAAACACGGGCTGAACCGTGCCCGCCAGTTTGCTTCCGTCATGCTGCATGTCATTGCGGCGGCGCTGCTGCTGGGGCTGATCTTCAGCGTAGTACACAGCCAGGCCCGCATTACCGAACTGAACGGCCAGATTAACGATACCCGCACCGACCTGACTGCCGCCCAGAGCGAGTACGACTACCTCTCTACCAAGATGAGCGACATCACCAGCCGTGCCAGCTTGCAGGATGTGGCCGAGGGTCAACTGGGGCTGGTCAAGGCGGATCAGAGCCAAATCACCTACATCCAGCTTGAAGAGCAGAGCGTTATTGAGAAAACGAGCGGCAGCGCGAGCCAGCTTTTACTGGGCATCCGCACCGCTGCATTGAATCTGCTGGGCAGCTTAAATCCGTAACAAACGCAGGTACGAGCCTTTTTGCAAACGGCGTCTTTGCCGCAAGCGAAAAGGCTCGCCTACGCATCCGGGGCAAAACCCGCAATAAAGGTAAAATCTATGGCAAATACCCAACCACCCAGGAATCCGAATTTAAAAAGCATCATCCGTATCCGCACGGTCATTGTAATCAGCATTTTTCTACTGGGCTGCTTTGGCCTGCTCATCTACCAGCTGTACGCCTTGCAACTGCGCGACGCCGAGACCTACCGCACCGAGGCCGTGACCCAGCAGCTGCAGGATACGGAGCTGCCCGCCACGCGTGGCAACATCTACAGCGCCAACGGCAAGCTGCTGGCAAAAAGCAACACCGTGTGGAACATCATCGCCGACCCCGCGCAGTCCGAGAAAAACGGCGCGACCGAAGCGGAGATCCGCACCGCTGCCGAGCATATCGCGGAACTGCTGGGCGATGGCACCTCGGCGGATGATATCTACGCCAGGCTGACCGCCCGCAACAAGGCGGGGGAACTGTACCAGTACCGTGTGGTGGCGCAGAACGTCGAGAAGCCGGTGGCCGATGCCATCATCGAATACTCCAAAACCTACCGCACCGCTCCCGAAAAAGAGGGCGAGACCGGCTATCGCATCGTTGTGCTGAGCACCGAGCAGTCCACCAACCGCAGCTACCCCTACGGTGCGTTTGCATCGTCGGTCATCGGCTTCTGCAACAACGATGAAAACGGCAAGCCCGTGGGTACTTACGGGTTGGAGCGTTCCTATGAAGACGTGCTGGCCGGTACGCCGGGGCGCAGCATTGCCGAGACCAACGTAAACGGCGAGATCCTTGCCAACACCGAGGCCGACGTCCATGAGGCGGTCGACGGCAATAACCTGAACCTGACGCTTGATGAAAACGTGCAGGCCATCGTCGAGGAATATCTGGCCGAAGCCATGGACACCTTCAACGTGCATGGCCGCGGCAGCGCCATCGTGATGAACGTCAAGACCGGCGCGATCCTGGCTATGGCGTCGTTGGAGCAGTTCGACCCCAACGACCCCATGACCATCTACGATGAAAAAATGCAGACTATCCTGGACAAGACCGACGATCTGACTGCCGATGATATCGACTGGCTTGAGGGCCGCCTGGGCGAGAAAAACGTCGCCGGCATTATCGCGGACGGCGTCATCAGCCAGGAAACCACAGAGGATGAAAATGGCAATACCATTTCCAGCGAATACACCCAGCTGCAAGGTATGCTGCGCGAGGCCCAGTGGAAGAATAAGAACATCACCGAGCTGTACATGCCCGGTTCGGTCTTTAAGCTCATCACCGCATCGGCGGGCCTGGATTCCGGCATTATGAACACAAACCAAACCTTCTACTGCGGCGGCAGCCTTGTCGTCAACGAAGGCAGCGAGCTGTGGGAGCACACCTACCACTGCGCCAACGGCGAGGTACACTATCTGCAAGACATGGCCCAGGCATTGGACAACAGCTGCAACCTCTGGTTCATCCAGGCGGCGCAGACCTTGCAGCCTACCGTGTTTTACGATTATATCCAGGCGTTTGGCTTCACCCAGCCCACCGGCATTGACCTGCCCAGTGAGACCCGCTGGACCAGCGTGTACAACGCCCAACAGATGGCCGAGATCGACACCAACCTGTACACCGCTGCATTCGGCCAGAACGAGGCCATCACCCCCATGCAGATGGCGACCGCTATCGCGGCTATCGCCAACGGCGGCTATCTTGTCACGCCGTATATCGTGGATTCTGTCACCGATAACGCAGGCAACATCGTCAGCCAGACCGAGACGAACATCCGCCGCCAGGTCATCTCCGAGGAGGTCAGCAAGGAACTGCTGGCCATGATGGAGAATAACGTCGACCCCAATGGCACCGAGAGCACCCGCCACATCTGCTCGAACGCTTACGTCGCAGGCTACCGCATCGGCGGCAAGTCCGGTACAGCCGAACGCACGGACCGCCACCTGCGCGGCGACGGCGACTACTACAAAGCCATGAGCTTTGCCGCTGTGCTGCCCATTGACGACCCCGAAATCGAAGTGTTCGTCCTGCTGGACGACCCGCGCTGGCTGCACGACTACGCCAGCCAGGTCGTGGCCCCCGTTGTGGGCAACATCATCAGCGAGGTCGCACCTTACCTGGGCATCGAGCAGGATGCCAACTACAACCCCACCGGCAATGTGACCGTACAGACCTGCCTGGATTACACCTGGACCAATGCCCAGGTCACGCTGAACAAACTGGGCCTGAAGCATAAACTCATCGGCCAGAACGGCAACATTGTGTACCAGTACCCCGTGGGCGGCAGCCAGGTGCCCGCCGGTTCTACGATTTACCTGTATACCACAACCGACCAGGACGCCATGACCACCGTGCCCGATGTGACCGGCAAGAGCGGCAGCTTTGCCGCCCAGATGATGAGCGCCGCCAACCTCAACGTCCAGTTTGAGGGCGACCAGTCCGGCAGGGTCGTATCCCAAAGCGTAGCCGCCGAATCCAGCGCCGCATACGGCACGATCGTCACCCTGACGATGGAATCAGACGGGGACAGCACAGATAATGCAGAAGCCCAACCCGAGGAAACCACGGAAGAGCAACCTGCCGAAGAAAACACGGAGCAATAACTGCAACTTTGTGGACGCTGAGATTGTAGGGGCGAACATTGTTCGCCCGTGCAGTTTTGCGTTGCCCGTCATGATACGGGCGGATATAGAATCCGCCCCTACGATTTTAGGGCGTAGGGGCGCATTCCATATGCGCCCGCGGGGTCTTGCGTTACCGCTAATTTCCACAGGCGAACAGGGTTCGCCCCTACAAACCAATGCACAAATCATTTCATGACATTCTCACATCCCGCGTATAGATAAAGGAGGCAATCCCATGCAAACCATTCCTGCCAACGAACTGCTGGCTGGCCTGACGTTGGCCGAGCCGATAGCCATTCATGCCGTTGTGACCGACAGCCGCAAGGTCGAGCCCGGCTGCGTGTTCGTCTGCTTCCCCGGGGAGCGCGTCGACGGCCATGCCTTCGCCGCCGGTGCATACCAGAACGGCGCCGCCTATATCATCGCCAACCACCCCGTGGACGGCGTGCCCGAGGAACGCACCGTGATTGTGCCGGACAGCGCCCGCGCCATGATCCGCATGGCGTCCAACTACCGCATGCTGTTCAGCCCCAAAATGATCGGCGTCACCGGCAGCGTGGGCAAAACCACCACCAAAGAGTTCTGCTATGCCGTCCTCTCCGCCTTTGGCCCCACGCTTAAGACCGAGGGCAACCAGAACAACGACATCGGCGTGCCCAACACGCTCTTCCGCCTTGACAGCGAGACCCAGTACGCCGTCGTCGAGATGGGCATGGACCATCTGGGCGAGATCGAACGCCTGACCCGCTGCGCGCGCCCATCCGCCGGTATTATTACGATGATCGGTGTGTCCCACCTGGAAAATCTCGGCACCCGCGAGAATATACTGAAAGCAAAGATGGAGATCTGCGCGGGCCTGCCCGACGGTGCCCCCCTGGCCCTGAACGCCGATAACGACCTGCTGCCCACCGCCAACGTCCCCGCCCGCCTGCGCCCCGTATGGTTCGGCATCGAGAGCAAGAGCGCCGACGTCCGCGCTGTGCACATCCACAGCGGCACCACGGGCACGACCTTTACGCTGGTGGATAAAGAGTACGGCAGCTTTGCCGTGTCCATCCCCACGGCGGGCCTGCACACCGTGTATGACGCCCTCGCCGCTTACGCTGCTGCCACCCGCTTGGGACTGGACGCTGCCCGGTGCGCCGCCGCGCTCTCCCGCTACCAGACTACCGGCATGCGCCAGAACATTGTCGAAAAAGGCGGCATCACCTTTATCGAGGATTGCTATAACGCCAGCCCGGACAGCATGAAAGCTGCCCTCTCGGTGCTGAAAGCCCTGCCCAACGCCCGCAAAATTGCCCTGCTGGGGGATATGCTGGAGTTGGGCAACGCCAGCGAGAGCGGCCACCGCGCAACAGGGGAGTGGGCCGCCGATGCGGGCGTATCCCTGCTGATCGCCTACGGCCCCAACAGTGCCGCCATGGCCGAAGCCGCCAAAAACCGCGGCATTGCAACTGTGCATTGCCAAACGGCGGCAGAAGTGCTACAATATTTGCAGCAGTCTGTCCGCCCCGGTGATGCGGTACTGGCCAAGGCCAGCCACGCCATGAAGCTGGATGAAATTCTGGCGGACTTTTACGCTGCTTTGCCGCAGGCGTAACGCATGCCCCGTGCAGCCGCGCCCGCATTGAGATAAGGATTTGGAGGAATGACTGCATGGAGCCTACTGTCTCCGCAATTTTAGCGGCCGGTGCCATCGGCGGCTTTGCTGTTACGGCTATTACCTGCTGGCTGTTGATCCCGGCACTGCACCGCCTGCACTTTGGCCAGACCATCCGAGAGGAAGGCCCGACCTGGCACAACAAGAAAAACGGAACCCCCACCATGGGCGGCCTGGGTTTTATCTTTGGCATTTTGCTCACGCTTGGCGTGGTGTATGGGCTGTTCCATGCCTCTGTGCCGGAAGTGCTGGGCCAACAGCAGATGGCCGCAGGCATGCTGGTGCTGTTTCTCGCATTCGGCAATGGCCTGATCGGCTTCCTGGATGACTTCATCAAGGTCGTCAAGCACCGCAATCTGGGCCTGACTGCCTGGCAGAAGATCGTTTTCCAGGTCGCCGTTACGGTCGGCTTTATGGTTGGCCTGCACAGCCTGGGGCTGCTGTCCACCAGCGTTATGTTCCCGGTTGCGGGCATGGTCGATCTGGGGCTGGCGTACTATCCCATCGCGTTTTTCGGCATTATCTTTTTGGTCAATGCCGTCAACCTGACCGACGGACTTGACGGCCTTTGCACCGGCGTGACCTTTGTCTCGATGCTGGGGTATCTTTTGGCGGGCAGCCTGCTGGGCTTTGTACATGTCTCGCTGCTGGCTGCGACCACGGCGGGCGCCTGTGTGGGCTTTCTGCTGTGGAACTTCTACCCGGCCAAGGTCTTTATGGGCGATACCGGCAGCATGTTCTTCGGCGGCATGGTCACGGCGTTGGCCTTTGTGATGGACCGCCCCGAGCTGGTGCTTTTCTTCGGCATCGTTTATATCTGGGATGCCATGACCGTGGTTATCCAGCGCATCTATTTCAAGGCTACCCACGGCAAGCGCATCTTCAAAATGACCCCCATCCACCATGCGTTTGAACTGCGCGGCTGGAAAGAAGTCAAGATCGACGGCTTCTTCGCCCTCATCGCGGCCATCGGCGTGGCAATGGGCATCTTCTACATCTGCATCGCATAATCAACCATAAGGAGGCTTGCACCCATTGGTTACGCATCTGTATGGCATTTTGGGTGTGATCCTGGACCGCACCTTTGGCAATATCATCCGCATGGTGCGCGTCATCCGCCTGCCCAAAGAGGAGCGGGGCCATCTATCCTGGACCTTTGTCGGCACGCTGGCCGTCATACTGGCCTACGGGCTTATTATGATGTTCTCTGCCAGTTATTCCAGCGGCTACACCAACCACGATGGCAACATTTACTACTTCATCCGCCCGCAGGCCATCGTTGCCTGTGTGGGCTTTGTGGTTATGCTGGCTGTGTCGCTGGTCAACTACCGCGCTTTGAGGTACATGTTCTGGACATTTTACGTCATTACGCTGGCACTGCTGGTGCTGGCGCTGTTCATGCCCAGCGATAACAACGGCTGTTACCGCTGGGTCTACTTGCCGGGCGGCATGTCCTTGCAGCCGTCCGAGCTGGCAAAATTTGCTGTGATTTTGGGCACAGCGGATATTCTGGACCGCCACCAGCGGGAGATCAAAAGCCTTTTCCATTGCGTTATCAAACCGGCCTGCCTGCTGTTCCCGATCCTGGTCCTGCTGCGCCTGGAACCCCATAACTCGGCCATGCTGCTGATGGCAATGATCTTTGCCAGTATGCTGGTGTGCGCCGGGGCGGGCGGCTTAAAGCTGTGGGGCGTTGCTGTCCCGGCTGCGCTGGCAGGTGCCTGGTACTTTTACCAGTCCCTTGCCAAGGGCGACGGCTACGCGGCGGACCGTCTGGGCGGCGTCTGGGGCCTGACCCCGACCGACACCGCCGGTATGCTGTGGCAGACCCGGCAGAGCATCTACGCCATCTCCACGGGCGGGCTGTTCGGCGTCGGCATCGGCAACAGCGTGCAAAAGCACCAGTGGCTGCCCTACGCCGAGAATGACTTTATCTTCTCCGTCGTGTGCGAGGAACTTGGTTTCATCGGCGCGCTGGCCCTTATCGTGCTGTTTGGCGCGCTCATCGTGCAGGGCATTTTTATTGCGCTCAACGCGCCGGATTTCTTCGGCACGCTGCTGGGCATCGGCATTATGGCGCAGGTCGCGTGGCAGGTGTTCTGCCATATCGGCGTGGCCACGGCGCTGCTGCCCAATACAGGCATCAGCCTGCCGTTCTTTTCCTACGGCGGCACCAGTCTGCTGATCTTGCTTGGTGAGATGGGCATTATGCTAAGCATATCGCGCGCCGGGAACGGCCGCCGCGAAGCCCGCCGCCAGCGCGAGCAGGAAGAATTGGAGCACCGCCTGCACCGCAAAGCTTACCGCCGCCGCGAGGTGTGACGGCTTACACAAAAGGCAGCGCCGTCCGATGCGTAACGCCGGGCTGCTTTGCCTGAAAAGGGGAGTTAGTATGCGTGTTCTGATTGCTGCCGGTGGTACGGCCGGCCATATCAACCCGGCGCTGGCGATTGCCGGTGCCCTGAAAGCGGCCGAGCCGACCGCTGAGATCCACTTTGCCGGCCGCCGTGAAGGCATGGAGTACGGCCTTGTCACCAAGGCAGGCTACCCCTTCCACCATATCGAGATCAACGGCTTCCAACGCCGCCTGAATGCCGAGAACATTGTGCGCAACATCGTGGCCCTGTGGCATCTGGCACTGTCCGGCCCGCGTACCCAAAAAATCTTGAACGAGGTCAAGCCGGATCTGGTCATCGGCTGCGGCGGTTACGTCAGCGGCCCCATCGTGCGCGCCGCCGCCAAGCGCGGCATCAAAACGGCCATTCAGGAGCAGAATGCTTTCCCCGGTGTGACCAATAAGCTGCTGGCAAAGGACGTGGACGTGGTGCTTTCCGCCAGCGCCGATGCGGTCGAGAAGCTCGGCCATCCCGAAAAAACCACCGTCGTGGGCAACCCCGTCCGCCCCGAAGTACTGACCGCTGACCGCGAAGCCGCCCGCCGCAACCTGAAAGCCGGTGACCGCACCGTGATTTTGAGCTTTGGCGGAAGCCTGGGTGCCGACCGCATCAACCAGGTCGTGGCCGACCTCTGCGCGTGGGAAAAGCAGCAGGGCGCGAACGTGCTGCACCTGCATGCCACCGGTAGCCGAGGCGTGGAGTTGTTTGAAAAGCTGGAAAAAGAAAAAGGCTTTGCGCCGGGCGAAAATCTCGTCGTTACGCCTTATATCAACAACATGCCGCAGCTTTTGGCCGCAGCCGACCTGGTCATTGCACGTTCCGGTGCGCTGACGCTGGCCGAGCTGGAAGCCGTGGGCCGCGCGTCCATCCTGATCCCCAGCCCCAACGTGGCTGAAAACCATCAGTATTATAACGCGCTGGAGCTGCAAAAGGGCGGGGCCGCCGTGGTCATTGAGGAAAAGAACCTGACCGGCGAAGGTCTGATTGAGACCGTGCAGCAGCTGCTTTCCCAGCCGGGCAAGCTGGCCGAGATGGGCACTAACGCCAAGACCCTTGGCAATCCGCACAGCTTGGACCTTATTACCGAAAAGCTGCTGGAATTAGTAAAATAATGCAATGATTTTGTAACCAGAGTGGGGGCGCATCCGCTGTCTCCGCTCTTGTTTTTTTGTATCGTTTCTTCTATAATAAATGCAGACTGCCAACGCATTCCGTGGGGGCGACCATTGGTCGCCCCCGCAGCCTTGCGGCCAGCACAACATACCCTCTCGCCGTAAGGGCGGATTCCATATCCGCCCGTGGCATCTTGCGTTTATCGCACAATGCCCACCCCTGCAAAAATAACCGTATCATAGAAAGGAGGCCGACCCCATGGATTACAACCAACGCAGCCGCGGGCAAAAATCCGGGGCCGGTCATCCCGCACGCGCCCCGCGCCGTAGCATGGGCAGCCGCATTGGGTTGGAAAAACGTGGTGCCCCCGCACAGCAGCCGCCCCGGCGCGGAAGTGCCCCGCGCCCCAATCAAACGCGCAGCCCCAGCCAAAATCCCCCGCAGCGCAAGGGCCAGCCACGCCCTGGGCAGACGCAGCCCAATGCCCGCCGCCCGCAACAGCAGATCAACCCGCAAAAAAACGGCTACACGCCGGGCTCGCCGCGCCGCCAGCGCCGCGTTACGCAGGCCGAGATCTTGCGCCGCACGCGCCGCCGCCGCTTACTGGGTGTGCTGACGGTACTGGCAGTATTGGCCATCGGCGCGTTTGTATCGGTCAATCTGCTGTTTAAGGTGGCCATCTTCCGTGTCGAAAACTTCGACCGCACCACCCCCGCCAACACCGGCATTTATACCGAGGATGAGATCATTGCCGCATTGGACATTGAGAAAAACTCGAACCTGTTCGGCTTTTCGACCGCCGAAAAAACGCAGCAGCTGCAAGCGCAGTTCCCGTATCTGGACAAGGTGGAGGTGGCTGTGCAGATGCCCGCCACCGTTGTGGTGCGGCTGACCCCCGCCACCGAGCGGTTTACCTGCATGTACTCCGGCGGGTGGATGGTGCTCAGCGATTCGCTGCGTATTCTGCGGCTGGAAGTTTCGCAGCCTGACGGCCTGATCTTGCTCAACGCCAAACTGCCGGACAATTTCAGCCCCGCCATCGGTCAGCAGGTCATCCCGGAAACCTATAACTCGCTGCTGGCCCACACCGAATCGTCAGCCGAGTCGGACAGCACCGACGCCACACCGGAATCCGCCCAGCCCGCGGTAACCGATATTGTCACCCAGCTGTGGCAGCTTTTGCAGGACGACGGCTTGCTGGACGGCCTGACCGCGCTGGATATCAGCGATACGAGCCAGCTGTCCTTCACCTACCAGGGCCGCGTGGACGTGCTGTTGGGCAACAGCAGCAGCCTGGATTACAAGCTGCGAATGGCCGCCAAGATTTTGACCGACCCTGACAAGGGCCTTTCCGGAAGCGACCGCGGCACGCTGGACGTCAGCGACCAGCTGGAGGACGGCGAGATCCGCGGCTACTTCCAGCCCTATGAGCAGCCCACTCCCACGCCGGAACCTGCCCCGGAGCCTGACCCGGAATCAGAAAACGCGGAAAACGCCGAGGAACCCCCAACCGAATAACCCCATTGCCCCAGCCTTGTGCCGGGGCAATTTTTGTATCTGCCTGTAACGCGGGCGCTAAAACCCGCACTAACAGGATGAACGCCAACAGAAAGGAGGGCGGCGGATGCCGTACCCAGAACTGGAAGAACTGTATAACACCTACCGCACCGACCTGTACCGCTACCTCTGCCACCTGACCCACGACCCCGCCGAAGCTGAGGACCTGTTGAGCGAGACCTTTCTGCGGGTGCTGCGACGGCTACACACCTACCGCGGAGATTGTGCAGTCAAGACCTGGCTGTTCGGCATTGCCCACAACGTCTGGCTGGAAAGCCTGCGCAAGCGTCGCCCTACCGTCAGCGCCGACGACCTGTTAGAGACCTACCTGACCGACGACACCCTGCCGGACCGCACCGACACCCGCCTGCAATGGCAGCGGGTACAGGCATTATTACAGCAAAAAGATGACCGTGCCCGCCGCGTGGTGCAATTGCGGGCACAAGGCTACAGCTACGCCGAGATCGCCGTACGGCTGGGCATCAGCGAAAGTTCAGCTCGCGTCATCGAGCACCGCACCCGCACCTGGCTAAAACAACAACTTGCAAAGGAGGGCTACGACCTGTGAAAGAAGCCGCCGAAATCAAAAAAATCCCCTGCGCGGTCTGCCGCGACCTGATGCCTCTGGTGCAGGACGGTGTAGCCAGCCCGGAAAGTGAAGAGCTGGTAAAAGCCCACCTGGCCGCCTGCCCGGCCTGCCGCGCTTTGCGGCAGAGGACAGATGCCCCCGCCGTGCCGGAACTGCCCGCCCCGGATGACGGTAAGATCCTGCAAAAACTGCGCCGCCGATACAGCACCCATTTGCTGCTGCTGGCCTTTGTGGGCATTGCGGCGGGCGTGGCCCTGGGGTATACAGGCAGCGCCAACTGGGTCATCCTGTTCCTGCCGTGTGTCTGGGCCGTTCTGACCTGCCGGGATACCGGCATGGGCAAGCCACTGCTGCTGTTTACGCTGGGGCTGGCCGTGCTGGATGCTATCATAAAGCAGATGGCTTTTTTGGAATCATTCTCGCCTAGCAATTTCTTATGGAATCTGGCGTCCGGCTGTATCTTGTACGCTGTTTTGGGCGGCATCGGCTGGCTGATCGGCTGGCTGCTGCACTATGCAAAGGAGAGTACCCATGAAAATAAAGACGAATAAGACGAAAAACCTGCGCCGCCTGGCACTGGCGGCGGCCCTGCTGCTGATTTTGGCTCTGCTGCTGGTCTTTGACGCCATCAACGGTGACCCGCTCAGCCAACAGTGGGCTATACATCGGGCCATTCGATATGCGGAAAAGCTATATCCGGAGGAAACATTTCACTGGGACCAGCGCACCGCCCCTGGCGGACAGTTCTTCCACTATGTGGTATACGTTCAATCTGACCAGAGCCGTGATACAAACTTTGCAGTGCAGACGCGGTTCTGGCTGCTGACTGATGATGAAATCCGGGGTAAGGAGCTTGAGCCGGACCATGTGTTCTATGTAGACCACCGCTGGACCACCGCTTACCGCTTGGGTGATGAAGCTGCCCAGCAGGCAGCCGCGTATCTGACCGTGCAGGCCCCGGAATTAAACTTTGCATCTGTCTACGGCGCAAAGGGCAACACGGTAGAGATCGACCTTTGCTATACCGAGCAGGATGGCATGACCCCGGCTAACTATGTGGATGATCTGCCGCTGGATGCTGCCTTTGACAAAGCCCTGCTGCAAAAGGTGCCCAGCCGCCTGTGCGCACAAGTGCTGTGCGACGGCAAGCCTACCGAGGCGGACATGCAAACCGTCCTGCACACCATCAAGCAGGTGCTGGAAAGCAACGACATGCCGGTCACCTATTACGACATCACCCTTGTGCCCACCGGCGATTACGCTGACCACAGCGCGTTTATGGCGGATGTGTTGGAATCCGGCCTGACGTCCGCCGATACAATTGCATAAAAAATACCCGTATTGCCTTTAGTAAGACAGTACGGGTATTTTGCTGTTTTGTAGGGGTCGATGCTTGTCATCGACCTGCGGGCGGATGCAAGCATTCGCCCCTACAATTTACGATGCAATAAATCAGACGTTCAGCTCCACATGCTGGCCCAGGTCCTCTTTGTTGGCGTCCAGCACGGGCTGGATGACGTCACGCAAAAACTCGGTGACCTGCTCGGCGCTGCGGCCGGTGAAAGCCTCGGGAGACAGCTCTGCTTCGATCTCCTCGCGGCTCAGGCCGAAGGCGGGGTCAGCTTCGACGCGGGCAATCATATCGTTGGGCTTGCCCTCCTGCTTGACCACGGCGGCAGCGGCTACGGCGTGCTCGCGCAGGCGCTCGTGCAGCTCCTGACGGTCGCCGCCCTTCTTGACGGCTTTCATCATGATGTTCTCGCTGGCCATAAACGGCAGCTCAGCCATCACGCGGGCGCGCACGACCTTGGGGTAAACGACCAGCCCATCCGAGACGTTCAACAGAATATTCAGGATGGCGTCAGCCGCCAGGAAACCCTCAGCCATGGCGATGCGCTTGTTGGCAGAGTCGTCCAGCGTGCGCTCAAACCACTGTGTACCGGCGGTCATGGCGGGGTTCAGCACGTCCACCATCAGGTAGCGGCTCAGGGCGCAGATGCGCTCGCACCGCATGGGGTTGCGCTTGTACGGCATGGCCGAGGAACCGATCTGGTTCTTCTCGAACGGCTCTTCCATCTCTTTAAAGTTTGCCAGCAGGCGGATATCGGTCGCCATCTTCATGGCGCTCTGGCCAATGCCAGCCACGGCAGACAGTACATTGTAGTCCACCTTGCGGCTGTAGGTCTGGCCGCAGACCGGAACGACTTTGGTAAAGCCCATCTGGACGCAGACGTCAGCCTCAACGGCCTTGACCTTGGCGGAATCGTCGCCGAACAGCTCCATAAAGCTGGCCTGGGTGCCGGTGGTGCCTTTGACGCCGCGCAGCGCTAACTGGCTGATCTGGTGGTCGATCTCCTCGAGGTCCATATACAGCTCGTTCATCCACAGGGAGGCGCGCTTGCCGACGGTGGTCAGCTGGGCGGGCTGGCAGTGGGTGTAGGCGAGACACGGCATGTCCTTGTACTCATCGGCAAACTTGGCCAGGTTCGCCAGCACGCCGATGACCTTTTTGCGCACCAGCTGCAGCGCTTCGCGCATAATGATGACATCGGTGTTATCGCCGACATAGCAGCTGGTAGCACCCAGATGGATGATGCCCTTTGCCTTGGGGCATTGCAGGCCGTAGGCGTAGACGTGGCTCATGACGTCGTGGCGCACCAGCTTTTCGCGGGCGATGGCATCCTCATAGTTCACGTCGTCCTTGTGGGCTTCCAGCTCGGCGATCTGCTCATCGGTGATGGCAAGGCCCTGCTTCTGCTCAGCCTTAGCCAGCGCGATCCACAGCTTGCGCCAGGTGCGGAACTTGTTGTCGTCCGAGAAAATATACTGCATCTCGTCCGAAGCATAGCGGGTCGAGAACGGGGAAATATAACGGTCATGTTGTGCCATGGGAAAAGTCCTCTACTTTCTTACAGCTTAAAATAGTTCACGCCGCCCTCAAAGATGGGCTGGTACTTGTCGCCGGTAACGTTCTTGTACAGGCGTTCGCCGTAGCGCTCGCTGTGGCCCATCTTGCCGAACACACGGCCGTCCGGGCTGGTGATGCCCTCAATTGCCATAACGGAGCCGTTGGGGTTGTAGCGCAGGTCCATGGTGGGCTGGCAGGCCAGGTCAACGTACTGGGTGGCGATCTGGCCGTTGTCGATCAGCTGGTTCAGCAGGGTCTGGTTGCAGACAAAGCGGCCCTCGCCGTGGCTGATGGCGATGAGGTGTTCGTCGTTGATGTCGCAGCGGCTGAGCCACGGGCTCTTGTTGCTGGCCACGCGGGTGCGCACCAGCATGCTCTGGTGGCGATGGATGGTGTTAAAGGTCAGCGTCGGGTCGTCCGCCGTGATGGGACGGATCTCGCCGTAGGGAACAAGGCCCAGCTTGATCAGTGCCTGGAAGCCGTTGCAGATGCCCAAAGCCAGGCCGTCACGCTGGTTCAGCAGGCGGTTGACGGCATCGGCCACAGCCGGGGCGCGGAAGAACGCCGCAATAAACTTGGCGGAGCCGTCCGGCTCGTCGCCGCCGGAGAAACCGCCCGGCAGCATCAGGATCTGGGCTTTGTCCAGCTCTTTGACCAGCGCTTCGCAGCTTTCGGCAACATCGGCCGGGGTCAGGTTTTTCAGCACCAGCACATGCGGGTCGCCGCCAGCAAGGCGGAACGCGCGGGCGGTGTCATACTCGCAGTTGGTGCCGGGGAACACGGGGATAACAACGCGCGGGATAGCCAGACGCACGGCGGGGGTCACGCGCTTGCTGAACGGGCAGTCATGCTCCAGCGCGGGCACATTCTCGCCAGCCTTGCGGTAAGGGAACACCGGCTCGAGCTTTGCCTCCCACAGCTCCTGCAGCTTGGCGAGGTCGATCATCTCCTTACCGGCTTCCATCGTGTAGTCGACGGTAGTAAAGCCGAGGAACTCACCGGCACACGGGTCGAGCAGTTCCAGAATCACGCTGCCGTAAGCAGGCTTGAACAGGTCGTTAAAGTTCAGGTCGTTGGAGAGCTGCAAGCCGACATGGTTGCCCACGCACATCTTGAACAGCGCTTCGGCCACGCCGCCGTAACCGGGCGTAGCAGCGGCCAGTACCTTGCCCTCGTCGATCATCTGCTCGACGGTTTTGTAAATGGCGATCAGGCTGCCGATCTCGGGCAGGCCGTCCTTATACTGCGGGCGCAGCATCACAACAGCGCTGTTGGCCTTTTTGAACTCGGGGCTCTGCACATCGCGGGTATTGCCGATGGCGGTCGCAAAGCTTACCAGCGTCGGGGGAACATCCAGGCCCTCAAAGCTGCCGGACATCGAGTCCTTGCCGCCGATGGAAGCAATGCCAAGGCCCATCTGGGCATCGAGCGCGCCCAGCAGGGCGGCCAGCGGCTTGCCCCAGCGCTCGGGCTTGTCGTTCATATGCTCGAAGTATTCCTGGAAGGTCAGGTACATGTCCTTGTGATGGAAACCGGCGCACACCAACTTGGTGATGCTTTCGACCACAGCCAGGTAGGCACCGCGGTAGGGGTCGGCCTCGGTCAGATAGGGGTTAAAGCCCCAGGCCATGCCGGAGCAGGTGGTCGTCTCGCCGTCCACGGGCAGCTTGGCGGCCATCGCCATAGTGGGGGTTAGCTGGTATTTGCCGCCGTAGGGCATCAGCACCGTGGCGGCACCGATGGTGGAGTCGAACCGCTCGCCAAGGCCCTTCTGGCTGCAAACGTTCAGATCGGTGACAAGGTGCTCCATCTTCTGCTCAAACGTGGCACCGGCAAACTGCGGCTGCCAGATATGGCCCTTGAGGATGTGCACATTGGCGTGGCGTTCGGCACCGTTGGAGTTGAGGAACTCGCGGGAAAGGTCGACAATGGCCTTGCCGTTCCAGAATTCGCGCATCCGCTTTTCTTCGGTGACGGTCGCAACGATCGTAGCTTCGAGGTTTTCCTCGGCGGCATACTGCATAAAGGTCTCGGCGTCCTCGGCAGCAACGGCTACGGCCATACGCTCCTGGCTCTCGGAGATGGCCAGCTCGGTGCCGTCCAGACCTTCATATTTCTTGGTGACTTTGTTCAGGTCAATTTTCAGGCCGTCGGCCAGCTCGCCGATGGCGACCGAAACGCCGCCCGCGCCGAAGTCATTGCAGCGCTTGATCAGGCGGCAGGCATCCTCGCGGCGGAACAGGCGCTGGAGTTTGCGCTCGATAGGGGCGTTGCCCTTCTGCACCTCGGCACCGCAGGTCTCCAGGCTCGTCAGCTTGTGCGCCTTGGAAGAACCGGTCGCACCGCCGATGCCGTCGCGGCCCGTGCGGCCGCCCAACAGGATGACTACATCACCGGGGGCGGGTTCCTCGCGGCGGACATGGCTGGCCGGGGTAGCGCCCACGACCGCGCCGATCTCCATGCGCTTGGCGGCGTAGCCGGGGTGGTACAGCTCGGCGACCTGGCCGGTGGCAAGGCCGATCTGGTTGCCGTAGCTGGAATAACCGGCGGCAGCGGTCGTGACCAACTTGCGCTGGGGCAGCTTGCCGGGCATCGTTTCAGAGACGGGCTTCAGCGGGTCAGCTGCGCCGGTCACGCGCATGGCCTGATAGACATAGCTGCGGCCGGACAGGGGATCGCGGATCGCGCCGCCGATGCAGGTGGCAGCGCCGCCGAACGGCTCGATCTCGGTGGGATGGTTGTGGGTCTCATTTTTAAAGAGGAACAGCCAGTCCTGCAGCTCGCCGTCGACATCGCACTTGATCTTGACGGTGCAGGCGTTGATCTCCTCGCTCTCGTCAAGGTTCTTCAGGATGCCGCGCTGCTTCAGCGCTTTGGCGGCGATGGTGGCGCAGTCCATCAGGGTGCGGTTCTTCTTATCGCGGCCGGTTTCTTCGCGCAGGGCCATGTAGCGGTCAAACGCAGCCTGCACCAGCTCGTCGTCGATCTTCACGTCGTCCAGGATCGTGCCAAAGGTAGTGTGGCGGCAGTGGTCGGACCAGTAGGTGTCGATCAGGCGGATCTCGGTGATGGTGGGGTCGCGGTGCTCGCTCTTGAAATAATCCTGGCAGAACTTGATGTCTGCATGGTCCATCGCCAGGCCTTTTTCGGTGCGGAATGCTTCCAGGGCGTCGTCGTCCAGCGCGGTAAAGCCGGTCAAGGTTTCGACCTCGGTCGGGATGGCAAACTCCATCTTGAGGGTGGTGCGTTCGTCCAGGCTGGCCTCGCGGGCCTCGACCGGGTTGATGACGTATTTTTTGATGGCGGCGATATCGTCCTCGGTCAGATCGCCCTCCAGCAGATAAACGCGGGCGCTGCGCACGGCGGGGCGCTCGCCCTGGCTCAGCAGCTGGATGCACTGGCTGGCAGAGTCGGCGCGCTGGTCAAACTGGCCGGGCAGATATTCGACGGCGAAAACGTGCTGGGCTTCGGGCAGGGTGGTGTAGGTCACGTCTACCGGCGGCTCGCTGAACACGGTGGGGATGGCCTGCTGGAACAGGACATTGTCGATGCCCTCGACATCATAACGGTTGATGAGCCGCAGACCCTTCAGGGCTTTGATGCCCAGCAGGTCGACCAGCTCATGGCAAAGGCCCTGGGCCTCGCCGTCAAAACCGGACTTTTTCTCAACATAAATGCGATATACCATTGTATTTCCTCCTGAGAGTTGATTTTGCAGGAAGTAAAATTTGCGGAAACGCTTGTAGGGGCGAACACTGTTCGCCCGTAGGATTGTGCGTTATGGCTAAACTCCACGGGCCGATATAGAATCGGCCCCTACGGCTCGTAGGGGGGGAGCATTCCCTATGCTCCCGCGCGGCCTTGCGCTGCCGCTAAATTGCTGCGGGCGAACACTGTTCGCCTCTACAGGGCAGCGGCAGCTCTATCACTGCATCGCGGCCAGCGCTCTTGCACCGATGTCGCTGCGCTTGTGCAGCTTGTCAAAGTGGATGCTCTCGCTGGCGGCGTAGGCTTTTTTCAGCGCTTCGGGCAGGGTGGCGGCGGTGGCCGTCACGCCCAGTACGCGGCCGCCGTTGGTAACAAGCTTGCCGTCTTTGATGGCGGTGCCCGCGTGGTACACTGTCACATCGGCGGCGTCCAGCTGGCCGGCAGTCAGGCCGGTGATCTCCTTGCCCTTCTCGTAGGCGAGGGGGTAGCCGCCGCTGGCAAGAATGACGCAGGCGGCCGCGCCGTCGCTGAACTTGACCTCGGTCTTATCCAGGGTGCCGTTGGTGGTGGCCTGCATCACGGTCAGCAGGTCGCTTTCCAGCAGGGGCAGCACCACCTGGGTCTCGGGGTCGCCAAAGCGGCAGTTGTATTCAATGACCTTGGGGCCGTCGGGCGTCAGCATCAGGCCAAAGTACAGGCAGCCTTTAAAGGGGCAGCCCTCGGCCTGCATGGCGGCAACGGTCGGCAGGAAGATCTCTTTCATGCAGCGCTCGGCCACGGCGGGGGTGTAGTAGGGGTTCGGGGCCACGGTGCCCATGCCGCCGGTGTTCAGGCCCTCGTCATGGTCCAGAGCGCGCTTGTGATCCATGCTCGAGACCATCGGCTTGACGGTTTTGCCGTCGCAGAAGGACAGCACGCTGACCTCAGGGCCGGTCAAGAACTCTTCAACGACCACGTGATTGCCCGATGCGCCGAACTTTTTGTCCAGCATGATCTCTTTCACGCCGTCGGCGGCTTCCTGCTCGTTCTGGCAGATCAGCACGCCCTTGCCCAAGGCCAGGCCGTCAGCCTTGATAACGACGGGATACTTGCCCTCGGCGCGGATGTACTCCATGACCTTGGCGGGGTCGTCAAAGGTTTCGTACTTTGCGGTGGGAATGCCGTATTTCTTCATCAGGTCCTTGCTGAACACCTTGCTTGCCTCGATGCGGGCAGCGGCTTTGTCGGGGCCAAAGGCCGGGATACCGACAGCCGCCAGGGCGTCGACCATGCCCAGCGCGAGCGGGTCGTCCTGGGCAACAACGACATAATCAAAGGCTTCCTCTTTGGCAAAGGCGACCATCGTGTCCACATCGGTGGCGGGGATGGCCTTGCAGTGGGCATCGTAGCTGATGCCGCCGTTGCCGGGTGCGCACCAGATCTCGGTGCAGAGGGGGCTTTTTTTCAGTGCGCGGATAATGGCGTGCTCGCGCCCGCCGCCGCCTACAACCAGAATTTTCATAAGCGTCCTCCTTGACAGCACAACAGCCCGCGACGAAAAATCGCCGCAGGCGAGTTGTTTTTTGCGTTTAATGATGGAACAGCCGGATGCCGCAGAACGCCATCGCAATGCCGTACTTGTTGCAGGTATCAATGACCTGCTGGTCGCGGATGGAACCGCCCGGCTGCACAATGGCCGTCACGCCGCTGCGGCGCGCGCGCTCGATGTTATCGCCGAACGGGAAGAACGCATCACTGCCCAGGGAAACACCGGTAACGGCGTCCAGCCAGGCGCGCTTTTCTTCCGCCGTCAGCGGGGCGGGCTGCTCGGTAAAAGTCAATGCCCAGACATCGTCGCCGATGACATCCTCCGGCGTATCGCCGATGTACACGTCGATGGCGTTGTCGCGGTTGGGCTTGGCGATATCCTCGCGGAACGGCAGGGCCAGCACCTTGGGCATGTGGCGCAGCTGCCAGTTGTCGGCTTTCTGGCCGGCCAGGCGGGTGCAGTGTACGCGGCTCTGCTGCCCGGCGCCCACGCCGATGGTCTGCCCGCCCTGCACGTAGCAGACGCTGTTGGACTGGGTGTACTTCAGCACGATCAGGCTGATGACGAGGTCGCGGCGCTGCTCCTCGCTGATGAACTTGTTCTCGGTCACGACGTTTTGCAGCATCGTGGCGTCGCTGATCTCCAGGTCCTGACGGCCCTGCTCAAAGGTCACGCCAAAGACGGTGCGGGTCTCCAGCGGCTGCGGCTCGTAGTCAGCATCGATCTGCACGATGGCGTAGTTGCCCTTTTTCTTTCCCTTCAGCACTTCCAGCGCGTCGGCGTCGTAGCCGGGCGCAATGATGCCGTCGGAAACTTCGTGCTGGATGAGCTTGGCGGTGCTCAGGTCGCAGACATCGGACAGGGCGATCCAGTCGCCAAAGCTGGACATGCGGTCGGCACCGCGGGCGCGGGCGTAGGCACAGGCCAGGGGAGAAAGCTCCGTCTCGGGTGCAATGTGGTACATGGCGCGCAGGGTGTCATCCAGCGGCAGGCCGATGGCCGCACCGGCGGGGGAAACATGCTTGAAGCTGGCGGCGGCGGGCTGGCCAAGCGCTTTTTTCAGGTCGCGCACCAGCTGCCAGGAGTTGAACGCGTCCAGAAAATTGATGTAGCCCGGGCGGCCGTTCAGGATCTGCACCGGTAGGTCAGCGCCGTCGGCCATGTAGATGCGGGCGGGCTTCTGGTTGGGGTTGGTGCCGTATTTCAGCTGAAATTCGTTCATATTAACCCTCCACAGCGGTGTATTTGTTCAGAATGATGTCCTCATAGGTGCCGGTCTCCAGCTCAATGCTGCGCACAAACAGGCTGACCTTGTTGTCATCGTTCAGGTTTTTCCAGAGCTTCTCGGCAAGCTTGGCGGCGTCGTTCTCGTCGATGGTCACGAGCAGCGGTTCCCCGGCAAAGCTGGGGATGGGCGCGCCGTTTTTCTGGTAGGTGCTGATAAAGTGCCCCTCGCCAGCTACGGGCTGCGGGTAATCAAAGGTCTGGCGCTGCACGCTGGCGGCGTTGCCCTCGTTGGATTTGACGATGGACAGCTTGTAGCCGCCGTGGCGCATATCGACCACGCCGGAGATGCGCGGGGTAAAGTTGGGGGCATCGTCCTCGTAGGTGCGGGTGGCGAGAGCGGCCTCAAAGCTGTACCCGGGGAAGAGGTTACCGTTCATGAAACGGGCGATCGTATCGGTCTGGTCGCCGTTGGTCACAACGGTGGTCTCGCGCAGGGTCAGCACGGCGTTATAAATAATCAGATGCGGGTCCTCGAGCTTGGTGGGGTCAGCGGCCACAGTGCGGATGCCGCCCTCGATGGGCTCAAACACGCGGTTGCGGCTATTGGCGCTGCGGCCCATGATCCAGTAGGCGACGACGGCCTTTTGGCTGTCAGGCGTCAGCCCCAGCACAATGCCGCGCCCCGGGTACTCGTTCCCGGCCAGATATTTGTACAGATTCTTTTTCATTGTTTATACCTCATCGCTGCAAACCATGGCAAGGGCTTTGGGCAGCAGCTTCCATTCGGCCTCGACCATTACGCGCTTTTGCAGTACCTCGGGGGTGTCGCCGGGCTGGACAGCCACGGCCTTTTGCAGCAGGATCGGCCCGCCGTCGCATTCCTCGTTGACCAGATGCACGGTCGCGCCGGTCAGCTTGACACCCCGGGCCAGCGCAGCCTCGTGGACCTTCAGCCCGTAGAAGCCGGGGCCACAAAAGCTGGGGATCAGGCTGGGATGCACGTTGATGATCTTATTGCGGTAGGCGGCAATGACCTTTTCGCCCAGCACGCTCAAGAAGCCTGCCAGCACGACGACGTCAATGCTGTGGCTTTGCAGCGTATCCAGCAAAGCAGCGTCAAAGGCGGCACTGTCGGCGTAGTCTTTGCGGCTAACAACAGCGGATTCCACGCCGAAGCAGGCGGCGCGTTCCAGCGCGTAAACGCCGGGCTTGCTGGCAACGACCAGCACGATCTTGCCGTTGGGATTCTCGCCGCGCTGTTCACTTTCCAGCAGGGCCTGCAGGTTGGTGCCGCCGCCGGAGACCAGAACTGCTACACGCTTCATACCAGCTCTACCCCGTCGCCGTCCACGATGGTGCCCAGGCGGTAGGCGTCCTCGCCGTGGGCCTGCAGGATGGCAATGGCCTTGTCGGCGTCCTCGGGCGCAACGGTCAGCACCATGCCAACGCCCATGTTGAAGGTGTTGAACATGTCGTGCTCGTTGATGCCGCCCTCGCGCTGCATCACATTAAACAGGGCAGGGGTGCGCACATCGGCCTTGGCGACGCGGGCGGCGCAGCCTTTCTTCAGGCTGCGGGGGATGTTCTCGTAAAAGCCGCCGCCGGTGATGTGGGAAACGCCCTTGACCTTGACCTCATCCATCACAGCCAGCACGGGCTTGACGTAGATGCGGGTGGGGGCCAGCAGGGCTTCGCCCAGGGGCTTGTCCATGCCGTCAAAGGTCTTTTTCAGCACATCGGGGTTGTTGTCAATATCAAAAATCTTGCGTACCAGCGAGAAACCGTTGGAGTGTACGCCGGTAGAGGGCAGGGCGATGATCACGTCGCCCGCCTGCATGGTGGAGTTGTCCAGGATCTTGGCCTTATCGACGACGCCGACGGTGAAGCCGGCCAGATCGTACTCATCCTCGGGCATCATGCCGGGATGCTCGGCAGTTTCGCCGCCCACCAGGGAGCAGCCTGCCTGCACGCAGCCCTCGGCCACGCCCTTGACGATCTCGGCAATCTTTTCGGGAATATTCTTGCCGCAGGCGATGTAATCCAGGAAAACCAGCGGCTTGGCACCGGCGCAGATCACGTCGTTGACGCACATGGCCACGCAGTCAATGCCGATGGTGTCGTGCTTGTCCAGCAGCATGGCGATGCGCAGCTTGGTGCCAACGCCATCGGTGCCGGAGATGAGGACGGGGTGCTCCATGCCGGAGCAGTCCAACTCAAACAGGCCGCCGAAGCCGCCCAGCCCGCCGATGCAGTTCTCGGTCATGGTGCGGGCAACATACTGTTTCATCAGTTCGACCGAACGATACCCGGCCGTGATATCCACGCCTGCTGCGGCGTAGCTGGCAGAATAGCTTTTTTCCATAGTAAATCTCCTTGCGGATTATTTTGCGGGCTTGACGGGCGCACAGGAAATGCGCCCCTGCGGGAAACGGCCGTGCATGGTGCCGCGTAGCGGCGGATTCCAGATCCGCCCGCAAGCGGCCAATGGCCGCCCCTGCAAAGGCACGGCAAATCCCGGCTTACAACTTTTTCTTGCTGTTCGACTGGCTCAACGGTTTGTCGTAGACGATGTCCATCGTCTCGGTGGGCGGGGCCACGGGGTACTGGCCGGTAAAGCAGCCGGTGCAGAAACCGCACTTGCTGTGGATGGCCAGCTGCTGCACATGCTCGATGCTTAAGTAACCCAGCGTGTCGGAGCCAACCATCTGATTGATCTCCTCGACCGTATGCCCGGTGGCAATCAGGTCCTTTTCGTCCGGGATATCGGTGCCGAAATAGCACGGATGGACGAACGGCGGGGCGCTGATGCGGTAGTGTACCTCGGAGGCACCCGCTTCGCGCAGCAGGCGGATGGTGCGGGCGCTTGTGGTACCTCGCACGATCGAGTCATCGACCAACACAACGCGCTTGCCCTTAACGGTGGAAGAGATCGCGTTCAGCTTAATGCGCACGCTGCTTTCGCGCTGGGCCTGGCTGCCCTGAATGAACGTGCGGCCGACATATTTGTTCTTGATAAAGCCCACGCCGTAGGGAATGCCGCTCTCCTGGGCGTAACCCAGTGCGGCGTCCAGGCCGGAATCCGGCGCACCAATGACGACATCGGCCTCGACAGGATGCTCCTGTGCGAGAAAACGACCGGCCTGCAGTCGGGCTTCGTGTACGCAGGTACCCTCGATGATGGAATCCGGGCGGGCAAAGTAGATGTACTCAAACACGCACAACGTGTGGGGGGCGGTGCTGCAATGGTCCTCGATGCTGCGCAGGCCGTTGTGGTCGGCAATGACGATCTCGCCGGGGCGTACGTCGCGCACAAACCGGGCGCCTACAGCGTCCAGGGCGCAGCTTTCACTGGCAAAGGCCCAGCCGGAACCATCGGGCAGTTCGCCAATGCACAGCGGGCGGAACCCGTTGGGGTCGCGCGCGGCGATCAGCTTGGTATGGGTCATGATGACCAGGGAATACGCACCCTCGATGTCATCCATCGTGCGGCTGACGGCCATCTCAATGTTGGGGGTCAGCAGGCGGTTCTGGGTCAGCAGATAGGCAATGACCTCAGTGTCGGACGTGCCGTGGAAGATGGAACCACTCATCTCCAGCTTGCGGCGCAGCTTGGGGGCGTTGACCAGGTTGCCGTTGTGGCAGACAGCCATCGCACCTTTGCAGTGATGCAGAACCATCGGCTGCGCGTTGGACCGGCTGCGCTGGCCTGCCGTGGCATAGCGCACGTGGCCGGTTGCCATCTTGGCGCCGCGCGGCAGATCCTCCAGCACGCGCTTGGTGAACACCTCGCTCACCAGCCCCAGATCGCGGTGGCCGGAAAGCACACCGTCCACATTCAGGGCGATGCCGCAGCTTTCCTGCCCGCGGTGCTGCAAGGCGTACAGTGCGCTGTATACGGCACTGACCATGTCGGTCTCGCCGGTTTTATCGTACATGCCAAAGACGCCGCACTCTTCGTGCAGGGCTTCGGTGTATTGAGAAATTTCGCTCATTCAGATTGCTCCGTTCCGTTTGTCGGGCGTGGTATCCATCAACCCAGCAGGCGCTTCATAACTTCCTGGTAGGCGTCGGCCTCGCCGCCCAGGTTGCGGCGGAACAGATCCTTGTCCAGATGCGCACCGGTGGTGGCATCCCAGAAACGGCAGGTGTCGGGGCTGATCTCGTCGGCCAGGATGATGGTGCCGTCGGGCAAGCGGCCAAACTCGAGCTTGAAGTCGATCAGGCGGATGTTGGCATCCAGCAGGATCTTCTTCAGGATCTCGTTGACCTTAAAGGCGTACTTGGTGATGGTGTCGATCTCCTCCTGGGTAGCCAGGTCGAGAGCCAGGGCGTAGTAGTGGTTGATGAACGGGTCATGCAGATCGTCGTTCTTGTAGCTGAACTCGAGGATGGGGGTCTTGAACTGGGTACCCTCGGGCACGCCCATGCGCAGGGTGAAGTGGCCAGCGGCGACGTTGCGGACGATGACCTCCAGGGGCACGATCTCGACCTTCTTCACGAAGGTGTCGCGGTCGTTGATCTCCTGCACGTAGTGGGTGGGGATGCCCTCTTTCTCCAGCTTCTGCATCAGGGCGTTGGAGAGCTTGTTGTTCACGATGCCCTTGTCGCGGATGGTGCCCTTCTTCTCGCCGTCACCGGCGGTGGCATCGTCCTTGTAGTGGACCATAACGATCTCGGGGTCGCTGGTAGCGAAAACCTGCTTGGCTTTGCCTTCGTACATCTGCTCTTTAACTTCGTAATTCATCGTAAAACGCTCCTTTTTATAGTTGTGTATTATAATAAGTAGCGGGCACTTTCATTGTACCCTGTTTTCAGACAATGTGCAAGAAAATTGTGAGGAGTTGCCTTATGAATTTTGGCGGGATTTTTTACGCCTTACAGCGCGGCGGCCTCGGCAGCAATGGCAGCATCCTTTTTGGCAATGGCGGCGGCGGTGTCGGCACGGAATTGATCCAGCTTTGCAGCCAGGTCATCATCGGCAACAGCAAGGATCGCAACGGCCAGATAGGCGGCGTTCTTGGCACCGTTCAGCGCGACCGTGGCAACCGGGAAGCCGCTGGGCATCTGCACGGTGGCAAGCAGGGCGTCCAGACCGTCCAGCGCGCCGCCTTTCATCGGGATGCCGACCACAGGCAGGGTGGTGTTGGCGGCAAAGGCACCGGCCAGGTGGGCGGCCATGCCCGCTGCGCACAGGATAACGCCGTAGCCGTTGGCGCGAGCCGATTTGGCAAAGTCAGCGGCGGCCTCGGGCGTGCGGTGGGCCGAGAGGATGTGTGCCTCATACGGCACGCCGAAATCCTTCAGCACGGTACAGGCTGATTTTACGACCGGCCAGTCACTGTCAGACCCCATGATGATGGCAACTTTTTTCATGGTAAACTCCTTTCCCCAAAAAGCAAAAAGCGCAGCGTTGCCCGTAAGGGTACACTGCGCTATACTTCAGTTGCAATACCGGCAGGGTACAGGGAACCTACACGATGACCAAGAATCAGCAGCGAAACTTGCAGCACGTTAGATACCCCTTTACTGAATAAGTAAATAAGTCAGATGAAACCCTGTAAGATTAGTGTAAAGCGTAGGCGAACAAATTGCAAGATGGGTTGGTCTTTTTCAGCCAAAAAACCACGAGGGTGGGTTTTGACCGCTGCTTTTTGTCGTTTTTGATGGAGTTTGCGGGGCAAAGGTATGACTTTAGCTGGACGCTGAAAAGCCGTGCAGAATCCCCCGGCGGGGGCTGCGGCGGAAACTTCCTGTTGCCGTGCGGGGGTGTTGTATGGTACAATAAAAATACAGATTTTAGGAAATGAGGAACACCCCCATGGCTTTACATGATTACGAACCGCGCATTGCAAGAAACGCGCTGCACCGTAAAGAAGAACAGGTCAAGCAGGTTTTTCGCGACCAGGTAGCCGAGGCGGCCGGTTTGCTGGAGGTGGTGCTTTCGGCCATTGTGCTGGTGGCGCTGCTGCTGAGCATTGTACCGCTTTTGGAGCTGATGCCGGGCCTGCTGACCCACGGTGACAGTGTGGAGGTGCGTGAGTTTTTGGAGCGCGCGCTGGACATTGTCATCGGTATTGAGTTTATCAAGATGCTGGCCAAGCACAGCCCCGGCAGTGTGCTGGAGGTGCTGCTTTACGCTATCGCCCGCCATATGATCGTCGGGCACGAGGATGCCGTGCAGAACCTTGTCAGCGTGGGAGCAATCGCGCTGATCTTTATTATCCGCAAGTTCTTCTTCGTCCCGTCCTTCGGCCACAAAATGCCCGGCGGCGATCTGGCACCGGATATTAAGGAGAAAGAAAAAGAGGAAGAATAATTTAAAGATACAATAAATGCAATGTAGGAGCGAACACTAAAGGCCCCTCTGAGAGGGGGCTCCCGCGTGAGCGGGTAGGGGAGAGAAGCTTTTACTATCCGAAGCTTCGGATGCCGGTAAGGCTCGCTCCCTCACTCCGCTTCGCGGCCAGCTCCCTCGCAGAGGGAGCCTTATCCTTTGCTATGCACCAACAAAGCACCCGCCCACCAGTGTAATGCCGGTGGGCGGGTGCTTTTTATATTGCGTTACTTACCCCATCACAACGGCAACCTTCACGGTGCTGCCTTCGGGGGCGGGGGAGAGGGTGCTGCCGTCCACGGGCTTGCCGTCTACAGTCATGCTCTTGACGCCCTTTTCGGCGTGGGCGGTGTTGTCGACGGTGATCTCGTACGTTGCACCGCGCCAGACACGGCGAAGGGTGAAGCCGTCCATCTCGTGCGGGATACAGGGATCGATCTTCAGCCCGGCCAGCGTGGGCTGGATGCCCAGGATATACTGGCTCACGTCCACAAAGGTCCAGGCGGCGGTGCCGGTCAGCCAGCTGTTCTTTGCTTCGCCGAAGGTGGCGGCGTCGCAGCCGGCCACCATCTGGCTGTAGACATACGGCTCGGTACGGTGGATCTCGCTGATGTCCTCGATGTAGGCCGGGCAGGTCTTTTTATAGATTTCAAACGCGCGGTCGCCGTGGCCGACGACGGTCTCGGCGCAGCTGACCCAGGGGTTATTGTGGCAGAAGATGCCCGCATTCTCCTTGTATCCCGGGGGATAGCTGGAGATCTCGCCCAACTCAAGGTGATACTTGGTGTAAGCAGGCTGCAGCAGCACAATGCCGTACTTGGTGTCCAGCTTGTCTTTCACGCTTTGCAGCGCGGTCACGGCCTCACCGGTCTTGGTGCCGATACCTGCCATCACGCACATGCCCTGCGGCTCGATGAAGATTTTGCCCTCGTCGCATTCTTCGCCGCCAACCACATGGCCGTAAGCATCGTAGGCGCGGCGGAACCACTTGCCGTCCCAACCGGCGGTCAGGGCGGCGTGCTCCATCGCGGCGGTTTCCTCGCGCACAGCGGCGGCTTCGTCGGCGTGGCCGGTGCTGTCCAGAATTTCCGCAAACTGGTTGCCGTACTTGACGTACATACCGGCGATGAACACGCTCTCGGCCACGGGGCCCTCGCTCGGGCCGGTGGTCTGGAAGCTCTCGCCCGGTGTTTTGCTGAAGCAGTTCAGGTTCAGGCAGTCGTTCCAGTCGGCGCGGCCGATCAGCGGCAGGCCGTGCGGACCCTTGTGGTCACGCAGGTAGCCAAAGCTGCGGCGCAGGTGTTCCAGCAGCGGCTGGGCCAGCGTGTGGTCGTTGTCAAAGTCGACCTGCTCATCCAGGATGCTGGTGTCGCCGGTCTCGCCCAGGTAGGCGTACACCGCAGCGATCAACCACAGCGGGTCATCGTTGAAGCCGGAGCCGATATCCATATTGCCCTTTTTGGTCAGCGGCTGGTATTGGTGGTAGGCACTGCCGTCGGGGAACTGGGTAGCAGCGATGTCGAGAATACGCTCCCGCGCGCGGGCGGGGATCAGATGCACAAAGCCCAGCAGGTCCTGGCAGCTGTCGCGGAAGCCCATGCCGCGGCCGGTGCCGCTCTCGTAGTAGCTGGCCGAGCGGCTCATGTTGAAGGTGACCATGCACTGGTACTGGTTCCAGATATTGACCATGCGGTCGAGCTTTTCGTCGCTGCTCTTGACCGAGTAGGTTGACAGCAGGCTGTTCCAGTGGGCGTGCAGCTTGGCAAGCGCAGCGTCGACCTGCGCATCGGTGGTATAGCGGGCCATCAGCTCCTGCGCGCGGGTCTTGTTGATGACGCCGGGCGCGGCCCATTTTTCTTCCTCGGGGTTCTCGATGTAGCCGAGCATATAAATCAGGCTGCGGCTTTCGCCGGGCTGCAGGGTGACGTTGACCTGATGCACGCCGACCGGGGCCCAGCCGTGTGCGACCGAGTTGGTGCAGGCGCCCTTTTCGACGACCTCAGGGTTGGCGTTGCTGCGCCAGGCGCCCAGGAACGCATCGCGGCTGGTGTCAAAGCCATCCACCGGCGTGTTGACGGTGTACAGCGCGTAGTGGTCGCGGCGCTCACGGTACTCGGTTTTGTGGTAGATCGTGCTGCCCTCGACCTCGACCTCGCCGGTCGAGAAATTGCGCTGGAAGTTGGTGGAATCATCCACGGCGTTCCACAGGCAGAACTCTACGTAGCTGAAAACGGTAAACGTTTTCGGTTTTTCACTCTCGTTGGTCAGCACCAGGCGGTCGATCTCGCAGTTGTCACCCACGGGGACGAACAGCTCCAGCTTGGCGGCCAGGCCGTTCTTTTTGCCGGTCAGTACGCTGTAGCCCAGGCCGTGGCGGCACTCGTAAAAATCCAGCTCAGTCTGGGTGGGCTGCCAGCCGGGATTCCAGATGGTTTCACCGTCTTTAATATAGTAGTAACGGCCGTTAGAATCCGCAGGTACGTTATTATAACGGTAGCGGGTGATGCGCCGCAGCTTGGCGTCCTTGTAAAAGCTGTAGCCGCCCGCAGTGTGGGATACCAGGCTGAAGAATGCCTCGCTGCCCAGGTAGTTGATCCATGGCAGCGGCGTGCGCGGGGTGGTGATGACGTACTCCCGTGCGGCGTCATCGAAATGACCGAACTTCATAGAGATCCTCTCCTTAACAAATGGAAACCGATTGAAAGGTGAAATGAAACCGAAAACGATTAAGCGATTGCCCTTACAATACCACATTTTCCGCACAATTGCAAGCCCAGCACGCAAATTTAACGATGATTTAGCAAATTGTACAATTTTACAGCCCAAATCTGGTACGAAAGCTTCTTGAATACCTTATTTAAATAGGGGTTGTTTTCGCAAAAACGCGTTTTTGAAGCGGTGCCTTGTGAGCGCGTAATAGGATTTCGTAACCAAAACAGGCCGAAAAGCCCTGAAAACCTGCAAATTGTGTCGGATGGCAACGAAACCTTGAAACAAAATCACCAAAACAAGGCGTGCTCGTTTTTACAAAATGCCAAATTGCTGCGATTTGCACAAAAACCTGAAAAAAACACTTGATTTTATGGTTGACCTGTTGTATAGTGAAGATGCGAAAACGATTAAGAACAAACAACCGGGAGGTGATACACATGGCATCCATCAAGGACATCGCAAAGGCTTGCGGGGTCTCGGTGGCTACCGTGAGTAAGGCGCTGAACGGCCACAACGATATCAGCCAGGCTACCAAAGAGAAGGTACGCGAGGCGGCACGCCAGATGGGCTACATGCCAAACTCCGCAGCCAGGGCGCTGAAAACTAACCGCACCTACAACCTGGGTGTCCTCTTCGTGGACGAAGCCCAAAGCGGTCTGACGCACGAGTTCTTCGCCGCTGTGCTGGACAGCTTCAAACGCCACGCCGAGAGCAGGGGCTACGATATCACCTTTATCAACCACAACATCGGCCACGGTCATTCCAGTTATCTCGAGCATTGCCGCTATCGCGGTGTCGACGGTGTGATCGCCGCCTGCGTCCAGTTCGATGACCCCGAAGTCGTGGAACTGGCCTACAGCAATCTGCCGCTCGTCACGGTGGATCACGTTTTCAATAACCGGGCAGCGGTGCTCTCCGATAACGTTGACGGTATCCGTCAGCTGGTCGATCAGCTCACAGCCCTCGGGCATGAGCGCATCGCTTACATCACCGGCGAACAGCACAGCGCTGTTACCCAAAAACGTCTGGTCGGTTTCTACCGCGCCTGCGCAGCGCACGGCATTACGGTGCCGGATGCCTACGTAGTGCCCAGTACCTACCGCGATGCCAAGGGCTGTGGCGAAGCCACCCGTCGGCTGCTGAGCTTACCGCAGCGCCCCACGGCGATCCTTTTCCCGGACGACTTCTCCGCCATCGGCGGTATCCAGGCTGTCCAAGAGGAAGGGCTGCTGATCCCGCGGGATATCTCGCTGGTCGGTTACGACGGCAACCTGATCTCGCAGATTATGTCTCCGCAGCTGACCACCTATCGCCAGGACACGGAGGCGCTGGGAAAGGCCGCCGCCGAGCTGCTGATCGAAGAGATCGAATCCCCCCGCACGGCGCTGCCGGAACAACGGCTCATCGCCGGAAGATTCCTGAAAGGGCAGTCCATCGACAGCCCGCACGACTAACCCATTGGATTACAGTTTGCAGCAAAATGCAGGCTATAAAAAAGTATTTCATAATTACACTTTTTTAAGGAGGAAAACATCATTATGAAGAAGGCTATCAGTTTGCTGACCGCGACTGCAATGGCAGCCACCATGTTGGCAGGTTGTGGCGGGGGCGCCGCAAGCTCGTCCGCAGCACCCGCCGCTGACTCTACCTCTACCGAGGCCAGCTCCACCACCGGGACAGATGCCGAGGCACCCGCCGAGGAGGGCAAGGTCCTGAACATCTGGTGCTGGAACGACGAGTTCCAGTCCCGCTTCAACGACTATTATCCCGGCGTTGTTTCTGTGGCAGACGATAAGTCCACCACCGAGCTGGACAATGGCGTTACCGTGAAGTGGACCATCAACCCCAACGATAACAACAACTACCAGAACAAGCTTGACGAAGCCCTGCTGAAACAGGATTCCGCCGCTGACGACGATAAAATCGACATCTTCCTGATTGAAGCTGACTACGCCTTGAAGTATGTTGACTCCGACTACACGCTGGACGTCAAGGGCGATATCGGCCTGACCGATGACGACCTGAAGGATCAGTACCAGTACACCAAGGACATCGTTACCGTCGATGGCGTCCAGAAGGGCACCACCTGGCAGGCGACCCCGGGCCTGTTCGCATACCGCCGCAGCATCGCCAAGGATGTGCTGGGCACCGATGACCCGACCGAAGTCCAGGCCGCTTTGAGCGATTGGGATAAGTTCAACACCGTGGCTGAGCAGGCCGCTGCCAAGGGCTACAAGATGCTCTCCGGTTACGATGATTCTTACCGCACCTTCTCCAACAACGTGTCCGCCGGTTGGGTGGACGGCACCACCGTCAAGGTTGACCCCAACATCATGAGCTGGGTCGACCAGACCAAGACCTACACCGACAACGGTTACAACAACAAGACCAGCCTGTGGAGCGACCAGTGGGCTGCTGACCAGGGCCCTGCCGGTAAGGTGTTCGGCTTCTTCTACAGCACCTGGGGCATCAACTTCACCCTGTTGGGCAACTCCCTTGCTACTCCTGAGTCCGAAGGCGGCAAACAGGAAGTTGGCAACGGTATCTTCGGCGACTATGCAGTCTGCCAGGGCCCTCAGCCTTACTACTGGGGCGGCACTTGGATCTGCGCTGCTGCCGGCACTGACAACATCCCCACCATCAAGGACGTTATGTACTCTCTGACCTGCGATTCCGACATCATGACCCAGATCACCAAGGATACCCAGGACTACACCAACTCCAAGAGCGCCATGGACGCCATCGCTGCTGACCCGACCTTCGGTTCCGACTTCCTGGGCGGCCAGAACCACATCGCTCTGTTCGCAGAGGTTGCTCCCACCATCGACATGTCCAACGCTGGCCCGTATGACCAGGGCTGCAACGAGACTTTCCAGAGCTGCTTCAAGGATTACTTCGACGGCACCGTCGACCTCGACACCGCGAAGAGCAACTTTGAGGACCAGATCAAGGTTAAGTATCCCGAGCTGACCAGTGTTGAATGGCCCGCCTGATGCGACCTTTGACAGCTTAACGAAATCCAGCTAAACCGTAAACGCCATGCCAGGGGCGGGGGAGAGAACGCCCGCCCCTGGTTTTGTTTTAACAAATGACAAGGCTCTGCCCCCAGCAGGGCAATGCCCGTACAGCTAAGGAGGGCGAGACTTATGAAGACGAAGAGCAAAGGCATGAGCTACGCCAAATGGGGTTATATCTTCCTGGCGCCGTTCTTTATCACCTTTTTCATTTTCCAGTTCTGGCCGCTGGCAACCACCATCTACTATTCGTTCTTTGAGTATTTCCGCAGCGGCTTGAAGATCATCGGCCCCAACTTTGTGGGCATGAAAAACTACGCTGCCATGATAAAAGAAGTGCCCAAGTATTTCGGCAATACCATGATCATGTGGCTGATGGGCTTCATCCCGCAGATCATTGTATCGCTGGTGCTGGCTGCCTGGTTTACCGACCTGCGCCTGAAGCTGCGGTTCCAGGGCTTCTTCAAAACCGTTATCTACATGCCCAACCTGATCATGGCATCGGCGTTCGCCATGCTGTTCTTCACGCTGTTCTCGAACTCTGAGACCGGCCCCATCAACTCCATTTTGCTGAAGCTCGGCATCGTGGCCGAGCCGGTGCGCTGGCTTACCAACGTGTGGACGGCGCGCGGCCTAGTGGGCTTGATGAACTTCCTGATGTGGTTCGGCAACACGACCATCATCCTGATGGCGGCCATCATGGGCGTTGACCCCGGCTTGTATGAGGCTGCGCAGCTGGACGGTGCTTCGTCCACCACCATGTTCTGGCGCATCACCATCCCCCTGATTCGTCCGCTGCTGGTCTACACTCTCATCACCAGTTTAATTGGCGGCTTGCAGATGTTCGATGTACCGCAGGTTTTGACCAACGGTAAGGGCGATCCCAACGGCACGACCAACACGATCATCATGTACCTGAACCAGCATTTGTACAGCAAGAACTACGGTACAGCTGGTGCCATCTCGGTGCTGATGTTCCTGCTTTGCGCGGTGCTTTGCGTCATTATCTACTTTACGCTTACGCAGGAAGATGACGGCCTGACCCGCCAGCAGCGCAAGGCCGAGAAAGCCCGCATCAAGGCAGCCAAAGCGGCCGCCAAGCATCACTAAGGAAGGAGCGTGAACAGTATGCCGAACGAGACCAAAACCGCAGCCACGACCACCAAGGCAAGCAAAATTCACGACCCTATGCTTACTTTGCAGCGCGCCGTTGCCTACATTGTGTTGTTTATCCTCTGCTTTATCTGCCTGTTCTTCTTCTATGTGCTGATCGTCAACGCGACGCACAACAACTTTACCATCCAACAGGGCTTTGACCCGATGCCCCGCGGCAGCTTTGCCAACAACTTCTACAACACCACCCATGATGCCAACGTGCCGATCCTGACCGGCCTGCGCAACAGCCTGATCGTTTCCGCTGCCTGCGCGGCGCTCTCCGTCTACTTCAGCGCGCTGACCGCCTACGCCATCTACGCCTACGATTTCAAGCTGCGCAAGCTGGCGTTCACCGTGATTTTGCTGATCATGACGATGCCCACCCAGGTATCGGCGCTGGGCTTCCTGAATTTGATGGACTCGATGAAGATGACCAACACCCTGTGGCCGCTGATCCTGCCCAGCATCGCCGCACCGACGGTGTTCTTCTTTATGAAGCAGTACATGGATTCCAGCCTGCCGCGTGATATCATTGATGCAGCGCGCATTGATGGCTCCGGCGAGTTCCACACCTTCAACGCGGTCATCCTGCCGATCCTGAAGCCCGCCATGGCGGTGCAGGCGATCTTCGGCTTTGTGGGCGCGTGGAACAACTACTTCATCCCCGCATTGATCATCAACGATGCCAAATGGAAAACGGTGCCCATCCTGGTTGCGCAGCTGCGCAGCGCGGACTTCCTCAAGTTCGACATGGGCAAGGTTTACATGATGATCACCATTGCGATTTTGCCGGTCATAATCGTCTATCTGCTCCTCTCGAAATATATTGTGCGAGGGGTTGCATTGGGCAGCGTGAAAGGGTAAAATAATACCACGGAGGTGCAGCGCACTTGCGCTGCACCTTTTTTTGTGTTATGTTTGGGTGTGCTGTAGGGGCGAGCCCCTACGCGGGCCAAACGGCGGTATAACAGCTTTTCGTGTTATGGGTAGGAGGCGGCCTTGCGGCAACGCCCGGCATGCGGGTTCCCCGTAGGGGTGAGCAGTGCTCGCCTGTGGCGTTTAGCGAGACCGCAAGATGCCACGGGCGGATATAGAATCCGCCCCTACGCATGGGGATGGGCGGTGCCTTTTGGGCAATCGTAAGGGAGCATTCCATATGCTCCCGTGGGATTTTACACTGCCGCCCATTGCCGCGGGCGAACAATGTTCGCCCCTACACCTATGTTTTACCACTAATCAGGAGGAAAAACTCATGCCATTTCCAAAAGAGTTTGTCTGGGGCGCGACGACGGCGTCCTATCAGGTCGAGGGCGGTGCGTTCGAGGATGGGCGCGGGGCGTCCATCTGGGATACCTTCAGCCATACGCCGGGCAAAACCAAAAACGGCGATACCGGCGACGTTGCCTGCGACAGCTACCACCGCTGGGCCGAGGACATCGAGATCATGAAGGCCATGCACCTGCAAGCCTACCGCTTTTCCATCGCCTGGCCGCGCATTTTCCCCACCGGCACCGGCGAGATGAACTCTGCGGGCTTTGCCTGGTACGACCGCTTTGTTGATGCGCTGCTGGCGGCGGGCATTGAACCGTACGTCACGCTGTACCACTGGGACCTGCCGCAGACCCTGCAGGACCGGGGCGGCTGGCTGAACGCCGATACCGCCAAGGCCTTTGCCGCCTACGCTGCCGCCGTGGCCGCGCATTTTAAAGGGCGCGTCAAATACTACTATACTCTTAACGAGCCGCAGTGCAGCGTGGGGCTGGGCTACAGCACGGGCGTACATGCACCGGGTTTTAAACTGGACGATGCAACGGTGTTTATTGCCTGGCATAATACGATCTATGCCCACTGCCTGGCCGCCGAGGCCATCCGCAAGGCTGACCCCGACGCCAAAATCGGCATGGCCCCCACCGGGCGCATCTGCACCCCGGCCACCGACAGCCCTGCCGATATCGCCGCTGCCCGCGCCGCCACCTTTGCCGTGGCGGACGGCGAATGGACCTTTACCTACACGATGGCGCTTGACCCGCTGTGCGGCCGCGGCTGGCCCAACGTCGCAGGCGGGCAGGTGCAGCGCGTGATCAACGCCATCCCGAAAGAGCAGCTCGACGCCCTGCCGCTGGGCAGGCTGGACTTTTTGGGCATGAACATTTATAACTCCATCGCGGTACGGGCCGGGGCGGACGGCAAACCGGAATTTTGCACCCGTCCCGCAGGCCACCCGCGCACGGCCATCGGCTGGCCCATCACGCCCGAGGCCATGGCGTGGGGGCCGCGCTTTCTCCACGAACGGTATGGCCTGCCGATCTTCATCACCGAGAACGGCCTGTCCTGCACCGACCGCGTCCATCTGGACGGCAAGGTGCATGACCCCGAGCGCATCGACTTCACCCACCGTTACCTGCTGGCCCTGCGCCAAGGCATTGACGCCGGTGCCGACGTGCGCGGCTACTTCCACTGGTCGCTGCTGGATAACTTTGAGTGGAGCGAGGGCTATAACGAGCGCTTTGGCCTGGTCTACGTAGACTACCCCACCGGCACCCGCACCCCCAAGGACAGCGCGGACTGGTATAAGCAAACCATCGACGCCAACGGCGGCAACTTATAATAAAAGAGGTGTCATGAGGAGAAATAACAAACGGGGATTTACACTGGTAGAATTGATCGTGGTGTTGGTGAGCCTGGCAATTTTGGCTTCTCTGTTGGTCCCGGCTTTGACGGGGTACATGGACAAAACAAAAAAGCAGGCGGTCATCAGCGAAGCACGGGATGTGTGGACGGCTGCGCAGGCTGCGTTGACAGAATGCTACGCCCTGTATCCGGAAAGCTTTAACGACAGCAGCAATTCCTGCAGATTTACCATTACCGTAAACGGCGTGACCTACAAAATGTGGGCCGCATCACAAACGGAGCACTGAACGCGTTGCAGAAAAGACCAAACGACAAGACAGAAGCGGGCAGCTCCAGCCGGAGAAGTGGCCGCCTAGGTGCTGAAGTATCTGGAGAGTGACGGCAAAAATCCACGGTATACCTTTGGCAGCGGCAGCCTGATCAGCAGTGCTACCAGGCCGAGCACCTATTTTAATGGAAAGCCCAAGAAAACGGACGTTATCATCCAGATCTTTCATACCCAGGATGGCCGGGTCATAGCAATCAATTTTGCGAAGGATGGCTATATGGCTACCGTCGTTCCCGGCCAGGAAACGACCTGCGAGTATGACGGAGCCTGCATCGCCTCGAGAGGCTGAGATAAGAGAATACAAAGGCTCCCCTTATCACAAGGGGAGCCTTTGCTGTACCTGTTTATGCTGTATCAATCAGAACAACCCGGTGATCTTGCCGGTCGCGTCCACATCAATATCCATGGCGGCGGGGTGCTTGGGCAGGCCGGGCATCGTCATGATGCTGCCGCAGACGACGACCACGAAGCCTGCACCGGCAGAGAGCCGCACCTCGCGGACGTTGAGGGTAAAGCCCTCCGGCGCGCCGGTCAGCTTGGCGTTATCGCTGAACGAATACTGCGTCTTGGCGATGCAGACCGGCAGATTGCCGTAGCCCAGGGCGGTCAGCTCGTCCAGCGTCTTTTTGGCGGCTGGCGTGTAGCTGACGCTGCCTGCACGGTAGATTTTCTTCGCCACGGCGCTGATTTTATCGGTGAGCGGGGCGTCCAGCTCATAGGTGTACTGCACCTTGGCACTGTCATCCAGGATGGACAGCACAGTCTCGGCCAGGGCTTTGCCGCCCTCGCCGCCCTTGGCGAACACCTCGCTCAAGGCGCAGGGCACACCGGCCTTGGCACAGACGTCGTAGATGACGGCCATCTCTTCCTCGGTGTCGGTGGGGAAGGCGTTGATGCCCACGCAGACCGGCAGGCCGAAGTTCTGCAAATTCTCGATATGACGTGCCAGGTTCACTGCACCGGCGCGCACGGCTTCGGCGTTGGGTTTGGAGAGGTCAGGCTTGGCTACGCCGCCGTGAGATTTCAGCGCACGGACAGTAGCCACCAGCACGACGGCGGCGGGATGCAGCCCGGCCGCGCGGCACTTGATATCCAGGAACTTCTCGGCGCCCAGGTCGGCACCGAAGCCGGCCTCGGTGACAACGTAATCGGCCAGCTTCAGGCTCAGCTTGGTGGCGATGGCGCTGTTGCAGCCGTGGGCGATGTTGGCAAACGGGCCGCCGTGGATGATGGCGGGGTTGTGCTCCAGCGTCTGCACCAGGTTCGGGTCGAGCGCGTCTTTCAGCAGGGCGGTCATGGCACCGGCCGCGCCGATCTGGCCTGCGGTGACGGGCTGGCCGTCGTAGGTGTAGGCGCAGACGATGCGGGACAGGCGGTCCTTCAGGTCGTTCAGGTCGGTGGCCAGGCAGAACACAGCCATGACCTCGCTGGCGACGGTGATATCAAAGCCGTCCTCGCGCGGGGTGCCGTTGACCTTGCCGCCCAGGCCGTCCACGATGAACCGCAGCTGGCGGTCGTTCATGTCCATGCAGCGCTTCCAGGTGATGCGGCGCGGGTCGATGTTGAGCGGGTTGCCCTGCTGGATGGAGTTGTCGATCATGGCGGCCAGCAGGTTGTTGGCGGTGCCAATGGCGTGGATGTCGCCGGTAAAGTGCAGGTTGATGTCCTCCATCGGCACGACCTGGGCGTAGCCGCCGCCCGCAGCGCCGCCCTTGATGCCGAACACGGGGCCCAGCGACGGCTCACGCAGGCAGAGCATGGTCTTTTTGCCCAGGGCGTTCATGGCGTCAGCCAGGCCCACGCTTGTGGTGGTTTTGCCCTCACCGGCGGGGGTGGGGCTGATGGCCGTGACCAGGATCAGCTTGCCCTCGGGCTTGTCGGCCTTGGCCAGCAGGTGGTTCAGCTTGGCTTTGTAGTGGCCGTAGGGGATGACGTCCTCGCCCTGCAAGCCCAGCTTGGCGGCAATTTCGGTGATGGGCTGCATTTTGGCGGCCTGGGCAATTTCGATGTCGCTCAACATTGTACGATTCCTCCGTTTTTGTAAAAAACAATAAAGGGCCACATACACCATACTCCAGTGTATGCAGCCCAGACGGTCGGCTTGGTGGCAATTGCATTGCCTGGCAAGGAAAAATCCGCGTCCCCTGTGGTTACACCCACAAATCTCCGTCGGTCAGCGGCCTTGCGATATATTAAATGTAGCACACCGGAAAACAAATGTCAAGGGGAAAGCTGTAGGGGCGAGCAGTGCTCGCCCGCGGTGTTTTTGCGGTGGCTGCGATTTTGCAGGGCAAGCGCGACATTGTGAGAACGGGCGGATATAGAATCCGCCCCTACGGTACCCGAAAAATCTCAATAGAATACGTAGGGGCGCATTCCATATGCGCCCGCGGAGCTTTGCAGCGGCTGCAAATTTCCCACAGGCGAGCACTGCTCGCCCCTACACGCTGCCTTTCCCGCAGCCCCACTTTTTAAAGTACCGGCCCATGCTGACCAGCTGCATTCGGAACTTGCCTGCGTCGCGCATGGGGGCGCGGTGCCAGGCGTGGATCGCGCCAAACTGCGGGGCCAGCCAGACGGTGCCCTCGCGCAGAACCTTCTGGGTCAGGTCGGCGTCCTCGACATACATAAAATATTCCGGGTCAAAGCCGCCGATTTTTTGCAGCACGTCGGTGCGCACGGCCATAAAGCTGCCCGTGCAAAACTCAATGCGCCGGGGGGCGGAAAGGTCTGCGTTGCGCATCGTGTAGTAGTCGTCGGCCTTTTGGAACACGCCGCCAAACCGGGGCGCAAGCTGGCGGGCCAGCAGCAGCCACGGCGTGGGCTTGCGGCGCGGCAGATGCTGCAGCCGCCCGTCAGGGTAGCACAGCTGCGGGGTCGCCATGGCGGCACCGGGCTGTGCCAGCAGCCATTCGGCCATCGGCTCCAGAACATCTTCAAACAAAACGATATCGGGATTCAAGATAAAATGCACATCGCTATGCAGTTTGCCAAGCACGGCGTTGTGGCCCCTGCCAAAGCCGACGTTCTCCGGCAGGCAAAGCACCTGCACGCGGGGGTCGGCCCAGTCGGTTTCGGCCAGCTGCTTGCCGCAGCCGTCGGGGCTGGCATTATCTACGATATACAGTGTAAAATCCGGCGTGGGCGTAAATTTCAGGATACTGCGCACCGCAGCGCACACTTCCTCGTAATCACAATACGCCACAATGCAGGCGGTAATGGTGGGCATGATGGTCTCCTAAAGTTCGTGGTTTCTAGGCGGCTGCGTGTAGGGGCGAGCAGTGCTTGCCCGTGGGCACCTGCGATGACCGCGCCCTTGTGGGGCAAAGCGCGCAGACGACGGCGGGGGAGCGGGCGGATATAGAATCCGCCCCTACGGCCCCGGGAAAAATCTCGCTATGATGCGTAGGGGCGCATTCCATATGCGCCCGTGGGACCTTGCGCTGCCGCAAATCTCCTGCGGGCGAGCAATGCCCGCCCCTACAAGAGCACTGCCGGAGGGACAAAACCCTTACTTCTCCAACGCTTCCAGATGGTTCAAATCGTACGGCGTGTCCTGGTAGACGTAGTAGTTCAGCCAGTTGGTGTACAGCAGGTAGCCGTGGGCGCGCCAGCGGAACAGCGGGTCACGCGCGGGGTCATCGTCGGGGTAGTAGTTGCAGGGGATGTTGATGGGCTTGCCCGCCTTTACGTCGCGCTTGTACTCGGCGTCAAGGGTGTATTTGTCGTACTCGGGGTGGCCGATGACGAAGATCTGCCGCCCGGACTCGGTCGAAAGTAGCATCGGCCCGGCAACGTCGCTCTCGGCCAGGAGGCGCAGGTCGGGGCAGGCGTCGATGGCGGCACGGTCCAGCCCGGCCCAACGGCTGTGCGGGGCATAGAACACCTCGTCAAAGCCGCGCACCAGCGGGTTCGAGGGACGCGTCACGCGATGCTCAAACACGCCGAACATTTTTTCTGGCAGATGCACCTTGGGAATGCCAAAATGATAGTACAACCCGGCCAGCGCGCCCCAACACAGGTGGATGGTGGAGTAGACGTTCTCCTTGGTGTAGTCCATGATGGTACACAGCTCGTCCCAGTAGTCGACATCCTCGTAGTCGAGGTCCTCAATGGGTGCGCCGGTGATGATCATGCCGTCAAAGCGCTCGTTTTTGATCTCGTCGAAGCTCTTGTAGAACGCCTGCATGTGCTCGGGCGGGGTGTGGGTGGTGTCGTGGGTGGCGGTTTTCAAAAAGGTGATCTGTACCTGCAGCGGGCTGTTTGCCAGCAGACGCGCCAACTGGGTCTCGGTCACGATTTTTGTCGGCATAAGGTTCAAAATTAAAATGCGCAGCGGGCGGATATGCTGGCTCTGCGCACGCTCGCGGTGCATGACAAATACATTTTCGCGGCTCAGCTCGTCGTAAGCAGGCAGCTCTTTGGGAATGATCAGCGGCATAATGGTTCTCCTTGATTTGGGCAATGACAGGCAATTGCCTTACATTATTATATATATTGTAAGGGTTTGCGCGCGGAATTGCAAGGATTTTGTTTGAGAGGAGCGATTGGGGCCGTGAAACACACGTAGGGGCGGATTCCATATCCGCCCGCACGGGGAACCGTGGATTTTGCAGTAACGCAAAATTGCTCGGGGCGTCGGGAACGCCGCCCCCTACAGACAACCGAAAGCCAGCAACAAAAATAGAAACGTGAAACGTCCAATCGTAGAGTGTTGGCCGCGGGCAGCGGCCAGTCCGTCCGCTTTTGGATTCTTAAGGGCGCGATGTGCGGCGGCTTTGCCGACGCGTTCGCAAAGCGAACCCAGCGCCCTTAAGCCGGGCCTCCCGCGCTATCGGAAGTAGCGGGCACTTTTTCGGTTCCTTTTGGGTGTCCAAAAGGAACATCTAATGGCAGAATGACATGAATCCGAGCGAGCGGCCGCAGGGTGGCCGCGAACGAAAGCACGAAACCAAGGCAAAATAAAAGCCCGCCGCAGGCTTGTTCACAAATCTTTTGCAATTTACCCTCTTGACTTTTACCAGGACAGTGCTACAATATTAGCAGTCGAACAGATAGAGTGCTAATTCGAAGCGCCCAGCGAAGAAATGGGCTGGCACGCGATTCTGCTCGTGGAGATAGATTGAAATTCTGCGGTATCTGCAAAATAAGGAGGTACGCACTATGAACACCAATCAATTTACCCAAAAAACGATGGAAGCGCTGCAAGCGGCGCAGCGCATCGCTGTAGAGTATGCAAATAACGCCGTAGAACAGGAGCATCTGCTCGCCGCCCTGGCACAGCAACAGGACGGGCTTATCCCGCAGCTGCTGACCACCCTGGGCGCTGACCCCAACGCCTTTGCGCAGGCAGCCATGCAAAAGGTCGAAGAGCTGCCGCGTGTGACCGGCAGCGGCCGTGACCCCAACCAGATCTATATTGGCAGTGACCTTGACAGAGCGCTGAACGCCGCCGAGAGCCAGGCCAAGCAGATGAAGGATGAATATATCAGCGTGGAGCATGTGTTCCTAGGCATGCTGCAGCGCCCCGGCAAGGCGGCTGGTGAGCTGTTCAAAATGTTCGGTATTACGACCGAAAAGTTTATGCAGCAGCTTTCCGCCGTGCGCGGGAACCAGCGTGTCACCAGCGATAACCCCGAGTCTACCTATAACGCACTGAAAAAATACGGGCAGGATCTGGTCGAGATGGCCCGCGCCAACAAGCTTGACCCCGTCATTGGCCGTGACACGGAAATTCGTAATGTCATCCGTATTCTGAGCCGTAAGCGCAAGAACAACCCGGTGCTGATCGGCGAGGCTGGCGTTGGCAAAACCGCGATCGCGGAAGGTCTGGCGCAGCGTATCGTGCGCGGCGACGTGCCCGAAAACCTGAAAGACCGCACCGTGTTCAGCCTGGATATGGGTGCGCTGGTCGCGGGCGCAAAGTACCGCGGCGAGTTTGAGGAACGCCTAAAGAGCGTGCTGAACGAGGTCAAAAAGTCCGAGGGCAAGATCATCCTCTTCATTGATGAGCTGCACACCATCGTGGGCGCGGGCAAAACCGACGGCGCAATGGACGCTGGCAATCTGCTCAAGCCTATGCTGGCGCGCGGTGAGCTGCACTGCATCGGCGCTACCACGCTGGATGAGTACCGCGAGTATATTGAGAAAGACCCTGCGTTGGAACGTCGTTTTCAGCCGGTCATGGTCAACGAGCCGACCGTGGAGGACACCATTTCCATCCTGCGCGGCCTGAAAGAACGGTACGAGGTGTACCACGGTGTCAAGATTCAGGACGCTGCGCTGATTGCAGCAGCCACCCTGTCCGACCGCTATATTACCGACCGCTTCCTGCCCGACAAGGCCATTGACCTGGTCGATGAAGCCTGCGCGATGGTCAAGACCGAGCTGGACTCGATGCCCGCCGAGCTTGACGAGATGAACCACCGCATCACCCAGCTGCAAATCGAGGAAGCGTCGCTGAAAAAGGAAACGGATGAACTTTCCAAACAGCGTCTGGCCGCTTTGGAGAAAGAGATGGCCGAGCTGCGCGACAGCTTCAACAGCAAGAAGGCACAGTGGGAAAACGAGAAAAACGCCGTCAACAAAGTACAAAGTTTACGTGCTGACGTTGAATCTACCAAGACGGAAATCGAAAAGGCTACCCGCACCGGCGACTACGCCAAGGCTGGCGAGCTGCAATACGGCAAGCTGCCGCAGCTGCAGCGTGAGTTGGAAGCCGAGGAAAAAATCGCCGAGGAAAAGAAGGAATCCAGCCTGCTGCGTGACCGCGTGACCGATGAGGAAATCGCCCGCATCGTGGCCCGCTGGACGGGCATCCCCGTGGCGAAGCTGGTCGAGGGCGAGCGCGAAAAGCTGCTGCGCCTGCCCGATGTGCTGCATCAGCGTGTAATTGGTCAGGACGAAGCCGTGCAAAAGGTCTCGGACGCTATCTTGCGCTCTCGCGCCGGGATTGCTAATCCGAACAGACCCATCGGCAGCTTCTTGTTCTTAGGCCCGACCGGCGTCGGCAAGACCGAACTGGCCAAGGCCCTGGCACAGTCCCTGTTCGACGATGAGAAGAACATGGTGCGTATCGACATGACCGAGTATATGGAGAAATTCAGCGTATCTCGTCTGATCGGTGCGCCCCCGGGATATGTCGGCTACGAGGAGGGCGGCCAGCTGACCGAAGCTGTGCGCCGTCACCCCTACAGCGTTGTGCTGTTCGATGAAGTGGAAAAAGCACATCCTGACGTATTTAATATTCTGCTGCAGGTGCTCGACGATGGCCGCATCACCGACAGCCAGGGCCGCACGGTGGACTTTAAGAACACCGTTATTATCCTGACCTCGAACCTTGGCTCCGACCTCATTCTGGAAGATTTGGAGAAGCGCCGCGCCGAGGGCAAGAACGACCTGTCCGACGAAGCGAAGAACGCGATCGACCAGCTGCTGAAACGGCAGTTCCGCCCTGAGTTCCTCAACCGTCTGGACGACATCGTCTACTACAAGAGCCTGACCAAGCAGGAAGTTGGCAGTATCGTTGACTTAATGCTAACTGACCTGCGCAAGCGCCTGGCCGACAAGCAGCTGAACCTTGTTGTGACCGACGCCGCCAAGAACTCCATCATCGACGGCGGCTACGACCCGATCTACGGTGCCCGCCCGTTGAAGCGGTACATCCAATCCCACGTGGAGACGATGATTGCGAAAGAGATCATCGCCGGTGCCCACGCAGCCGGGGATACCCTGACCGTGGATGCGGACGGCGAGGGCCGGTTATTTTTGCGGTAAAGGCGGCACCCATCCCCATGCGTAGGGGCGGATTCCATATCCGCCCGTAAGGTGCGCGTAATTGCCGGGGCGTCGGCGTTTGGCGGCCAAAACGATGGCCGCCATCCAGCAAAGCTGGCCCGCTCGTGCGGTTTAATGCCCCACTGGGGAATTGATCGCTACGCGACCCCGCAACGCCGCCCCCTACACATAACCATATGAGGGCCGTAGGGGCGAACACCGTCCCTACGAACGGTTTGCGAGTCAAAATAACGGTGATGAACGATAGGAACGGTTGGAGCGGTTGCTTTATAGGACAGGAAAATAAATACAAAATAGGACTTGACTTTATACCCCCAAATGTGCTAGAATCTTTCTTGCAGTCAAATGCGATTTGCGGAAGTGCTGGAATCGGCAGACAGGCACGTTTGAGGTGCGTGTGTCTATGACGTGTGGGTTCAAGTCCCATCTTCCGCACCAGCTAAAAGGGCGTAGGAACGTTGGTTCTTACGCTCTTTTGCTTTTCGTGAACACGCTTTTGAACACACATTGCGTTTTATAAGCCGAAAACATACACAAAAAGCCCCAAAAACAGGCTTGACAGTCCTGCCGGGGCCAGATATAATGAATATAGAAAAGGCGCTGCGACAAGCGGTTGGCCCTTTTAGGAGACTAATTCATGGAAGAACCGTCACCTGCCGGGGTGGCGGTTCTTGCTTTTTACTACGAAACTCAGCGTAACGGTCTTGTGACCGATATGGAAAGTCAATGTAAAACGCATTGCCTCATCCCCTTTCGGGAAGTGTGGCCAACCACTGCCCCTTGCATTTTTGCGCGGCTTTGCTATAATAGGCTTACTACTGTAGAAGTGTACGCTTTTGGGCCGCTTCTGCCCGAAATTAGAGGAGAAAATTATGAGAATCGTGGTTGTTGGTCTGGGCAAGGTCGGGCGCGTCCTGACGGCCCAGCTTGCGGCGCAAAAGCACGATATTGTTGTTATTGACCAAAACCCTGACCTGATCGAGAGCATTGTAAACATCTACGATGTCCGCGGCGTGGCGGGCAACGGCGGCTGCTACGATGTCCAGAAGGATGCGTTTGAGGGCGGTGCCGACCTGCTGATCGCCACCACATCCAGCGACGAGACGAATATCCTGGCCTGCCTGGTGGCAAAAAAGCTCGGTACACCGCACACAATTGCGCGCATCCGCAACCCGGAGTATGAAAAGCAGCTCCACTTCATGCGCGAGGAGCTTGGCCTGTCGATGGTCGTCAACCCCGAAAAGGCCACCGCGCGCGAGATCGCCCGCGTGCTGCGCTTCCCCAGTGCCATCAAGCGCGAGCAGTTCTGCCGCCAGCGGTTTGAACTTGTCGAGTACCGCATCGGCGAGGGCAACCCCCTCGATGGCTTGCAGCTGAGCGATCTGTACCGCAACATCCGCGTCAAGATCCTGATCTGCGCGGTCGCCCGCGGCCAGCAGACCATCATACCCACCGGCGCGACCGTGCTGCAAAAGGGTGATAAAATCTACCTGACCGCCAGCGCCCGCGACCTAGAAAGCTTCTTCCGCAAGCTGAACATCTTCAAAGAGCGCGCCAACAACGTGATGATCGTCGGCGCCAGCCGCATCGCGTACTACCTCGTCAAAGAGCTGCAAGACATCCAGAAGCGCGTAACGGTCATTGATTCCGACGCCGCGCGCTGCCAGGCGATGAGCGAAAAGTTCCCCGGCGCGCTGGTCATCCATGGCGACGGTGCCGACAGTGAGCTGCTCAGCGAGGAGCGCATCGACGAAATGGACGCCTTTGTGCCGCTGACCGGCCTGGACGAAACGAACATCATTCTGGCAATGTACGCCAGCCAGTTTGAAAACTGCAAGGTCGTTGCCAAGATCAACCGCCCCAGTTTTGCCGAGCTGGCGAACCACAAGGGCCTGGTGGACAGCGTGGTTTCGACCGCTGCCGTTACCAGCGAAACGATTGCCCGTTATGTGCGTGCGATGCAAAATAGTTTTGACTCTGACAATATCAAGACGCTGCACCGCCTTGTGGACGGACGCGTGGAAGCGCTTGAGTTCAACGTTGGCCCGGGCCTGCCTTTTATCGGTGTACCGTTAAAAGATTTGAACCTGCGGGAAGGCATGCTCGTCGCGGGCATTGTGCGGCAGAACGGCGCACCGGTCATACCCTCGGGTGCAGACGCCTTGCAGGAGGGCGACGACGTGGTAATTGTGACCACCGATACCACCCTGCACGCCCTGCGTGACATCGTAAAGTGAGGGCGCGGCCATGAATTATAAAATGGTTGCCTTTGTGCTGGGGCGCATCTTTTGTATCGAAGCTGTTTTGATGCTTTTCCCGATGCTTTGCGCCGCCTGCTATGGCGAGTGGTATCTGCTGCCTGCATTTTTGTTGCCTGCGGTGCTGCTGGCAGTGCTGGGCCTTGCGGCCAGCCTGCGCACGCCCAAGAACACCACCATCTTCGCGCGCGACGGCCTTGCCATCGTGGCGCTGGTCTGGGTGCTGATGAGTGCGTTCGGCGCACTGCCGTTTGTAATTTCCGGCGAAATACCGTCGTTTATTGACGCGTTTTTCGAGACGGTCTCCGGCTTTACGACCACTGGCTCCACGATTTTGACCGACGTTGAAGTGCTGAGCCATGGCACACTTTTTTGGCGCAGCTTCGCGCATTGGGTGGGCGGCATGGGCGTGCTGGTGCTTGCCATGGCTGTGCTGCCCATGACCGATGGCCGCGCCATGCACCTGATGCGCGCCGAGGTCCCCGGCCCGACGGTGGGTAAGATTTCCAGCAAATTGAGCGATAGTGCGAAGATTTTGTACGCTATTTACTTTGCCATGACCCTCGCCGAGGTGATCCTGCTCTGCGCGGGCGGCATGCCGCTGTTCGATTCGCTCATCCACGCGTTTGGCACGGCGGGCACCGGCGGCTTCAGCAACAAGGGGCTCAGCGTCGGGGCATACAATAACCCGTACTTTGAAATCGTCATCGGCGTGTTCATGCTGCTGTTCGGCATCAACTTCAACCTCTATTATTTCTTGCTGTTGCGTCGTTTTCGGGACGCGTTCTGCTCTGAGGAAATGCTGACCTACCTGGGCATCGTTGCGTTCTCGACCGTCACCATCACGCTGAACATCCTGCACCTGTACGACGGCGTCGGCACGGCGCTGCGCACGGCGTTTTTCCAGGTGTCGTCCATCATCACCACCACGGGCTACGCGTCGGCGGACTTCAACCTCTGGCCGACCTACGCGCGCACCATCATCTGCATCCTGACGTTCATCGGCGCGTGTGCGGGCTCGACGGCTGGCGGATTGAAAATCTCGCGTATCATCATCTTTTTTAAGGCGGCCAAGCAAGACCTGAACAAGATGCTGCATACCCACGCCGTGACGACCGTCCGATTTGAGGGCAAGCCCCTGGACGAAAAAGTGCTGCGCGGCGTACACAACTACTTCAACATTTACATGCTGCTGCTGGCTGTGTCGATCCTGCTGATCTCGCTGGATGGATTTGACCTTGTAACGACATTTACATCGGTCTTGACCTGCATCAACAACGTCGGCCCCGGCCTGGAAGTGGTTGGCCCGATGGGCAATTTCGCCGGGTTCTCAGCCCCCGCGAAGCTGCTGCTTTCGTTCGACATGCTGGCCGGCCGCCTGGAGCTTTACCCCATGCTGGCGCTGTTCTCACCCAGACTGTGGCAGAAGAGAATTTCTTCTTTTAAGGAAGCGCGCGCTTGATTTGAATAGGATACATAGCGGGAGTCACCACCTTGCGGTGACTCCCTTTTTTATTCCTCTCCGATTGACCTCTCCGGGGCCAAAACGTATGGGCGTGGAGTGATGGCTCCCACATAATCCGCCCCTCACCCGCATATATACTACAAAAAACGGGGGAGGGGATACGATGCGCCGCAGCAAAAATCGTGAGGAAACACAGCAAAATTGGTTCGCTATACTGGTATTGGTGCTGCTGGTGGTGGTGCTGGCGGGGGTGGTGCATCTGCTGTACCATGCCGAATTTGCCGAGACTGCGACCCCCAACGACTGCTTTGCTGCGCCCGCTTCGGCCCGCGAAACGGGGGAGACCGCCGTGCCCAAGGTCGTCTGTCTGACCTTCGACGACGGCCCCAGCGCCCACACGCCGGAGATTCTCGCAATCTTAGAAAAAGAGCACGTACCAGCAACATTTTTTGTCTGCGCACAGGATGCCAACGAAGCACATATGGACAAAATCGCCGATATCGCCGCCGCAGGGCACCAGCTCGCGCTGCACAGCGCCACCCACCAATACAGCAAAATTTACCGCAGCACCGATGCTTTCTGGCAAGACATCAAGCAATTGCGCGAGGCTCTCAGCCCCTATGTGGATGCCGACGCGCTGACCTGGCTGCGGTTCCCGGGCGGCAGCACCAACACGGTCAGCCACAAATACGGCGGCAGCGGCATCATGAAACGCCTGAAAGCCCAGGCTGAAGAACGCGGCCTACACTGGATCGATTGGAACGTCTGCGCCGAGGATGCCACCGCCAGCCACCCCAACGCCGCACAAATTTTGCGCAATATCCAGCGCGACGCCGAGGGCCGCGACACCTGCGTGGTGCTGCTGCACGACACCAAAGCCACCGGCCAGACCGTGAAGGCCCTGCCCGATATCATCGCGTGGTTCCGGGAGCAGGGTTACACATTTTGTACAGTTTCTGCAATGAATAACTTGCAAAAATAGTTAAAATCGGCTATAATTGAACACAGCAAATCAAAAAGCCCAAAGGAGAAGCCACCCATGCGCAAGACCGAAAGCCAAAAAATTGCCCTCTGTGGGGTGCTGGGGGCGCTGTCGGTCGTGCTGCTGCTGGTGGGCGCGGCGCTGCAGATTGGCACCTACGCCGCGCCGATGTTGGCCGCGTTCCTGCTCATCCCCGTGCTGGACGAGTACGGCCCCAAGTACGCGCTGCTTTTGTACGCTACAGTGTCGATTTTGTCGGTGCTGCTTGTGCCGGAGCTGGAGCTGGCGTTCTTTTACGTGTTCGTCATTGGGTATTATCCCGTTCTGCGGCAGGCGCTGGCACGCATAAAAAGCACGCTGCTGCGCTGGATCATCAAGTTCGCGGTCTTTAACGGGGCCACGGTGCTGGTTTACGCGCTGCTGTTCGCCCTGCTGGGCCCCGCCATCCTGGACGAGCTGCTTGCCGACGGCGTCGCCATGCTGGCCGCGCTGCTGGCTGTGGGCAACCTCTCGTTCTGGCTCTGCGACCGCGCCGTCGGTGCCCTGACGCGGTATTACCGCCTGATTTTGCGGAAAAAGCTGAAGTTTTTGCATTAAATTTGCCTTGAAAATGGGGAACAGGTGTAGGGTCGAGCAGTGCTCGCCCGCGCCGTTTTGCGCTACACACGATTGCACGGGCGGATATAGAATCCGCCCCTACGGCATCCGGAAAATTTGATGTAACCCGTAGGGGAGCATTCCATATGCTCCCGTAGAATCTTACGTTGCCACCCATTGCCACGGGCGAGCAGTGCCCGCCCCTACAAAGAGAAGGAGCAAAAATAAACGATACAAGGAGAAAAACATGTGGTACGATGAAGCTGTGATTTACCAGATCTACCCCCTGGGCCTGTGCGGGGCACCGCTGCAAAACGATGGTGACCAATCCCAGGCCGACCAGCACCGCCTGCTGCGTGTGCTGGACTGGGTGGACCACATCAAAAAACTGGGCGCGACCTGCGTGCTGTTCAATCCCCTGTTCGAGAGCGACGCCCACGGCTACGACACCCGCGATTACAACAAGGTCGATTGCCGCCTGGGCACCAACGACGACCTGAAGCAAGTCTGCGCCGCCCTGCATGCGGCGGGCATCCGCGTGCTGCTGGACGGCGTGTTCAACCACGTGGGGCGCGGCTTTTGGGCGTTCCGCGATGTGCAGGAAAAACGCTGGGACAGCCCCTACAAGGACTGGTTCCACATCAGCTTTGACGGCAACACCAACTACAACGACGGCTTCTGGTACGAGGCGTGGGAGGGCTGCAATGAACTGGTCAAGCTGAATTTGCAACATCCTGACGTGAAAAATTACCTGTTCGACGCCGTGCGCAACTGGGTGCGGGACTATGACATCGACGGCCTGCGCCTGGATGTGGCCTACTGCCTGGACCTTGGCTTTTTGGCCGAGCTGCGTGGCCTGGCCAACAGCCTGAAGCCCGATTTTGTGCTGGTGGGCGAGACCCTGCACGGCGACTACAACCGCTGGATGAACGACCACGCCTGCCACAGCGTGACCAACTATGAGTGCTACAAGGGGCTGTATTCCAGCTTCAACACGGGCAACATGCACGAGATCAGCTACAGCTTGAACCGCCAGTTTGGCAGTGAGCAATGGTGCCTGTACACCGGCAAGCACCTGCTGAGCTTTGCAGATAACCACGATGTAACGCGAATTGCCACGATTCTGACAGATAAAAGCTGCCTGAAACCGGTCTACGGTTTATTGTTTGGTATGCCCGGCGTGCCCGCTGTCTACTACGGCAGCGAGTGGGGCATGCAGGGCGACAAGCGCGACGGCGACCCCGCCCTGCGCCCGGCCGTGGAGCGCCCCGAATCCAGCGACCTGACCGCCTGGATCACCGCGCTGGCCCACGCCCGCACGGCCAGCCGCGCTCTGTGCTATGGCAGCTACCGCAATGTGCTGGTGCAGCCCAAACAGCTGATTTTTGAGCGCTGTGCCGACGGTGAGCGCGTGCTGGTAGCCATCAACGCCGACGGCAGCCCGTTTACCGCCCACTTTGACGCAGGCTGCGGCACGGCGGTAGACCTGATCACCGGTGCCCCGCACGACTTCGGCGGCGGCAGCGAGTTGCCACCGTACAGCGTAAGCTATTGGAAAATGGAACGATAAGACGTAAAATATAAAACAACGAATCCCGCTGGCTGTGATTAGCTGACGGGATTTTGTTGTTGTATAAGGTGCGTTATATGGGGGTGTAGGGGCGAACAGTGTTCGCCCGTGCGGGTTTGCGCTGTACTGGATTGCACGGGCGGATATGGAATCCGCCCCTACGGCAGCCGGGCAAATCATGTTGTGATGCGTAGGGGAGCATTCCATATGCTCCCGTAGGATTTTGCGCTGCGGCCAATTGATAACGGGCGAACACTGTTCGCCCCTACAGCGCGACAAAAGGCTCCCCGCAGAGGGGAGCCTTTCAAACTGCACGCATTTCAAAATTTCTCCTTGACAAACAAGCGTACTACGCGTATAATACACTCAAACCCCACAGAAAGGAGGTCACGCCGTTGGTAAATTTCAGCAAGCTCCAATTTGACGACCGCGCGCCAGTGTACCTGCAAATTGCCGAGTATCTCAAGCGGCAAATCTTGTTGGGCACCGTGCAGGACGGCGACCCCATGCCCAGCCGCCGCGAGCTGGCCGCCCAGACCGGCATCAACCCCAACACCGCCCAAAAAGCCTACCGCTTGATGACCGAAGAAGGCTATGTCGTCACCGATGGCAACAGCGGCAGCTTTGTCCGGCTGAACCCCGCCCTGCGGGAACAAATCAGCGAGGAACTGACCCGCGGCCTGGTGGAGCAGTTCGTCACCCAGGCCAAGGCCAACCGGCTCAGCTACAAAAAGGTCATCGCCCTGGTCAGCGACCTTTGGGGCGACGAGGACTAACGAAAACTATTTTTGTACCGTAAGCGTATTACAACAATAATACACAACACAAGGAGGCCCGCTATGAAACACACCCTCACCCTTGCCGCGTGGAACTTCCGCCTGGCGCGGCGCAGCCTGCTGGCGCTGTGGGGCATCTTCGCCGCCCAGCAGCTGGCGCTGGTGGTCTTTCGCATCTGCTGGCAAGGCGCTGCCGGCATGGGGCTGGCGTCCCATTATTACGTTACCATGCAAATTTTTGCCTATCTTGGGTTTTATCTGCTTACCGGTTTGGCGGCGGGGCTGGCCCCCCACAACAGCCGCCGCGCCCGCAGCGGGTACACCTGGGCCACGCTGCCCGGCACCCCGGGGCAAAAGTTCGGGGCCAAGGCCATCACCATCGCCGCCGCCGAGGTCGTCTTTGCCGCCTGGCAGTTTGTGTGGTACATCGTTGAATTTTACCCCGTCACCGCGCTGGAAGTCCACCTGGCCCGCAAGCTGTACGGCGCGGCCCTGCCGCCCGCCAACCTGTACGAGCAGGTCGTTGCCAACAACCTGTTTTCCCGCCTGCTGCCGCGCCGCCCCTTGCAGCTGGTGATCTTGCTGGGCATCCTGGCCCTGTCCGCCCTGCTGCTGGCCGCGCTGGATACCGTGCGCGGCTGGCGCAAGCTGCCCGTGTTCGCCGTCGGCGTGCTGTGCGCCTGGCAGTGCTTCTACCTGGTGACCGTTGAGAAGCACCCCGAGTGGATGTTCACCTCTGCAAGCCGCAACGTTACCATGGCTCTCGCCGCCGTGCTGGCCGTCCTCACCGTGTGGTGGGCAGTGCGCAGCATCCGCCGCGGCGAAACCTGCTGAAAGGGGAGTGACCTGCTATGAAAGAAACGAAAGCTAAAAAATCTACTTATCTGCGTAACTTTATCATTGCTGTCGCCCTATCGGCGGCCATCCTCGCCGCCGGTGCGCTGTGGGTGCTGCTGGGCTGGCGCAGCGCGCTGGACATCACCCTCACCGACCTGGCAGGCGACACCGCCGCCCTGCGCGGCTTCACGATGCGCGGCCAGAGCTACTTCGACACCGCCCACACCTACTGGGACCTGCACGACGGCTACCTGGACACCAGCTTTGCGCTTGACCCTGACGAGAGCGATGACCAGTACCACTACAGCGCGTGGGGCGCGTCAATTGACACTTTGTACGCTGTAGCGCCGAAAAGCCGTGACGCGGTCAACGCCGAAGCCCAGCGCGTGCACGCCTACCAAGACACTTATCAGATGCAAAGCACCGCATCCGATTTCCGCGTGATGGCCCAAATTTACATTGGCGGCGGCATACTGCGCATCGCCCTGCGGGATGTGGTGCTGGATGCGCCCATCTCGGTAAGCGCCAACGCCGAGGTGCCCACCTATCTGAACCGCACCAGCGCCAGCTATGATTACACGGCCGATTTCTCCGACGAAGTGGAGGATACCAACACCGATTACCGCTACATTGCCGGGCAAATTTTCTCGCTGGGCGACGGCCAGGGCCTTGCCTGGCGGTACACCGTTGCCGACCGCAAGGCCGGGCTGTACAAAGCCACGCCCATCAGCTATGACGACCTCGCCGCTCTGCCTGCCGACGGCAAAGTCGGCGACCGCGACGTGCTTTGCGCTACCACCGAGTTCGGCACGCTGGAACCGTTCTACTGCCCCGAAAACGCCCGACAGGTGGTCTGCGGCCTGCCAATGGATGACGGCCTGACGCTCTGCGTTTACCTTGACCCGCTGAACAAGGCCTGCGCCGACCTCGTCAACGCGGCGGGGGAGCAGGTGGATCATATCGAGCTGGGCATCGAGGGCGGCAACGGTGATTTTTCGGTGACCGCGCTGCCCCGCACCACCGACCGCGACGCCGTGCTGAAGGTGGACTTCCGCAATCTCTTTGTAGCCCTGCGCGTGCAGGACGGCAAGTTCAGCCTGCATCAAACCCTGTCCGCCGAGGGCGGCAGCAACCTGCAAGGCACCGACCTCTACATGCGCAACGCCGAGGGCGCCGTGCTGAACACCGCCGGTGACGCGCTGCTCATCGCCACGCCCGAATACACCACCGTGGGCGAGGCCAACGCCGACGACTCTTCCAACATCTACCAAACCGGCACGCTGCTGGTCGTCTACCCGCTGGATGGCAGCACCCCGCGCTACCGCGGCCGCCTGGACAACGGCGCCGACCGCGACTGGGGCGGGCAGCTGGGCGAAAGCTATTACAGCTGGCCCGCGCACCACTATATGAACTACGAACTTTACGAGAAAGACCGGGAGAGACAGCTATGATCGAGGTAAAAAATCTGCAAAAGACCTACCGCAGTCACGGCCAGACCGTGGGCCTGCTGGGCGCGGATTTCACCGTGCCGGACGGGCAGATCGTGGGCGTGCTGGGTGAGAATGGCGCCGGGAAAACCACGCTGCTGCGCTGCATTGCCGAGCTGCTGCCGCACAAGGGCACAGCGCTGCTGGACGGCAAACCGGCGGGCGAACAGTACGAGCACATCAGTTACATCACCGGCGAGGGCAGTTATTACCCGGCGCTGACGGTGGCCGCCTACGGCCAGCTGCTGGCCGACCTGCACCCGGCGTTTGACCCCGCCCGGTACGAAAAATTTCTGGAATTTTTCAACCTGCACAGCAGCGATGTGATAGGCCATCTCTCCACCGGCCAGCGCGCGCGGGTAGAACTGGCCGCAGGCTTTGCCAAGCGGGTGCCCTACTACCTGATGGACGAGCCATTTTTGGGCAAGGACCCCTTTACGCGGCGGGACTTCATCAAGCTGATGAGCGCCACCCTGACCGGCGGCGAAACGGTGCTGCTCTCGACGCATTATATCGAGGATGTGGACCATTTCCTTGACAGGGCGCTGATTTTGCACAACGGCCGCATTGCCGAGGACCTGATGCTGGATACCCTGGCCACCGGTGACACCCTGCTGACCCACATGGCCGCCGCCTGCCACTGGGACCCCCAGCGCTATCTGGAATTTGAGGAAAAATAAGAAATCCCGCAGCTTATTTTGAGCTGCGGGATTTTTGGTTGTTTGTGTTTTGCGGGGGATGAAACCGCGTAGGGGCTGGCATTGCCCGCCTGAAAAAGCTTGCACCGCCGCGAATTTCTACGGGCGCCTATAGAATGTGCCCCTACGTGCGGGGCAAAATTTTCCGCATCCCGCAGGGGCGGCCACGCCAAACACCTGCGGCGCATGAAAAGGCTCTCTCACAGAGGGAGCCTTTTCAAGTCACACACTTTCAATCATCCGCGCCACAATTTCGGTCGCGGTCTTTACGTACTCGCCGATGCTGAACTGCTTGACGACCAGCACTTCATAGCCGCTTTCGTCGGCGTTGTCGCTCATCGCGCGCAAAATCACGCAGGGCACGCCGTTGCGGCCTGCAATCTGGCTGACGGCGGCACCTTCCATCTCCACGCAGTCGGGGTGGCACTTGTCCTCGATGATTTTCTTCGTAGCTGCGTCGCCTACAAAGGTGTCGCCGGTGGCGATCTTGCCAGCAATGGCCTTTACGCCGCAGGCATCGCAGGCGCCCAGCGCGGCCTGCACCAAGGCGGGGTCGCCGTGATACTCGGTCTGGAACGGGGCGCTTTGGGCAATCATGCTCAGCTCGGCGTCGTGGTACATAACAGTCTCGCCCACACAGACGTCGCCAATGCCGATTTTAGAAGTCATATTCCCGGCAATGCCGCTAAAAATCAACTTATCAATGTTATATTTCGTGCAAAGTACCTGCACCGTGCTGGCCGCGTTGGCCTTGCCCATACCGGCGCAGCATACCACCACCTGCTTGCCCTGCAAGGTGCCGCAGTGGTACTCGACCCCGGCATATTCCTCCTTGGTCACGTCGGTCAGGCGTGCGCACAGTTGGTCAACTTCGTCGGGCATTGCGCCCATAATGCCAATAATCATAGCGGTTCTCCTACTTATACGTTAAACAAAAATTCGATTACATCGCCGTCGTTGACCACGTACTCCTTGCCCTCGGTGCGCTGCAGGCCCTTGGCCTTGACCGCCGCATAGTTGAAGTCGGCGTCCTCGAGGTCCTTGTACGCGATGACCTGCGCACGGATGAAGCCGCGCTCGAAATCGCTGTGGATCTTGCCGGCAGCCTGCGGGGCCTTGGTGCCGCGTTTGATGGTCCAGGCGCGGCATTCTTTCTTGCCGTCAGTCAAAAAGCTGATGAGCCCAAGCAGCTCGTAGCTGGCCTTGATGAGCTTGTCCAGGCCGGTGGATTCGATGCCCATTTCTTGCAGGAACGCAATTTTTTCTTCCTGCGTGGAACCGGCAATGTCCTCCTCGGTCTTGGCGCAGATGGGGATGGCCTGCGCGTTTTCTTCCTTGGCGCGGGCGGCAACCAGCGGGTAATAGGGGTTCTCGTCCAGCCCGCCCAGCAGGTCGTCCTCACCCACGTTGCAGGCGTAGATCACCGGCTTGGCCGACAGCAGGCCCAGTTCCTTGCGGGTGGCTTTCACGGCGTCGTCGCTCTCGTCAAAGGCAAAGCTGCGGGCGGGCTTGCCGCCCTCCAGCCAGGCGGCCAGGTCGGCCAGCCAGGCGGCTTCGGCAGCGGCGGCTTTGTTGCCGGTCTTGGCGGCCTTCTGCTGGCGGCCCAGGCGGTTGCTGACGACCTCCAGGTCGGCCAAGATCAATTCCAGGTCGATAGCGTCAATGTCGCGGATGGGGTCAACGCTCTCGGGTTTGTTGACGTCCTCGACCACGTGAATGATGTTGTCATCGTCAAAGCAGCGCACCACATGCACGATGGCATCGCACTCGCGGATGTGGCCTAAGAACTTATTGCCCAGGCCCGCGCCCTGGCTTGCGCCTTTAACAAGGCCTGCAATGTCGACAAATTCCACGATGGCAGGCGTTTTCTTGTCAGTCTGCCAGATCTCGGCCAGCTTGTCCAGCCGCGCATCGGGCACCGGCACAATGCCGGAGTTCGGCTCGATCGTGCAGAACGGATAGTTCGCTGCCTGCGCGTTCTGCGTGCTGGTCAGCGCATTGAAAAGGGTAGATTTGCCCACATTCGGCAGGCCTACGATACCTAATTTCATATTTCTCCATATCTCCTTTATTATCGTTGTTTTTTGTTACCGGATTTGGGGTTTTACCCCCATTTTACCCCCATTTTCGAGGTTTACCCCTTTTTCTCACTATCAGCTGCCTCAAAAAGACGCACGGCGTTCTGCATTGAATCATCAGAAACATGGACGTATTTGTCCATCGTCGTCTTGATACTGGCGTGCCCCAGCAGCTGCTGCAAGACCTTGGGCTGCATGCCGCGCTCAATCGCGCGGGTAGCATACGTATGGCGCAGCGCATGCATCCCAAAGGGAGCAATGCCGGCTTTTTCGCACAGCTTATAGAGGTGGGTGTCATAGGAACTGTTCTTAATCGGCTCACCGGTTCGATAGTTTACAAAGACCAAATCGTGCATGCAGAAGTACATCTGCCTTCCGGTACGGCGATCTGTGTATTCCAGAATCTGCTGCAACGTGGGCGACTCTTTACGGGTCAAGCGCTCATCATAGCAGCTCTTCAAAATACGATATGCGGTATCGGTCAAGGGGATAGTGCGGTAGCTTTTCACCGTTTTGGGAGGCCCGGCACGCCAGTACTTGAAGTGGTGGCGGTACTCCAAACTTTTATTGACGGTAAGAGTACGCTTCTTCCAGTTGATGGCATCCCAAGTCAAACCAATCAGTTCACCCGTGCGCAGCCCGGTTTCCAGCAGCAGTGCATATTGCCGGTAGTTGTGAGAATCCTTGGCTACGGCAAGGAAGCGCTTCTGTTCCTCGACGGAAAGGTAGCGAATATCGTCCACTGCACGGACCGGCTTGTTATAGCGCACGCCATTCATCGGATGTTTGACGATAATATCGTTCATCACAGCAGATTTGAACATGGTACCCATAGCAATGTAAGTCTGACGGATTGTAGAACCGGCGTAAGTACTTTCCATGCGGTTCAGAATAATCTGGCAGTGCATCGGCTTTACGTCGCCCATGCACATGGTTCCAATCAGCGGCTGAACATTTCTCTTATAGCGTTCCGTATAGTTGCGGATGCAGTTCGGGGAAAGGTTACAGATGATGTTCGTGATCCAGTAGTCAAACCAGTTGTCTACGGACATGTCAGAGTTGCAGGTAATGACGCGATGACGCAATTCGTATTTCGTATCGGCAAGCCAATTCTTGGCTTCGGGCAGCGACTTGAAATATTTTTCTCGCCGCTCCCCGTCTTTGGTATAGTATCTTGCGGAATATAACCCGTCCTTTCTTTGGCGTATGCCTTTTCCGCATTCTTTTCGCTTTAGGCTTTTACCCATAGTGGACTCCTTTCCAAAGCGGGAATCCAACGCGATACTGAAATTATAGCACATGAAATCCCTATTTTCAACGGCATTACCTCTCTTAAATAATCAGCTTGCTGCTGATGTAGGCTTCAAATTCTTTGCGTTTGACCAATTTCTTTGACCCTACATACAGCACGAAAGGACAGTTGGGCTGTTTGAGCATGGCATCAATTTTGTTGATGCCGATATTGCTGTATTCGGACGCTTCCTTGATGGAAAGCGTTAGTTTAAGATGGATGGGTACACTTTCGGGATCTTGCATGATAATGCCTCCTATTGCCTTTATAGTGTCAGATTTTCTTCACGCGCGCGGCAGCATCAATTTATTGGATAAATCTTGCTGTATTCTAATTTTAATAAGAAAAACAACGATGGTATATACAAAGACCGCGCGGATGTAATGCGGACACTATGCTTTTATCGTGTAAAATCTCACCATCTTGACAGGGCGGACTTTCTTGTGCTATACTCCCCCTGTAAATGATTTTTGTGCCTTGCGCACACGTGGTTTTAGTTTGTAATTCGTGCCAGCAGCCTTGTCCTGCCCATACGGGGTGGACGCTGTTGGCACTTTTCTTTTTATACGGGGTGGAAAACACCCAACCATAGCGAGAAAGATCGTGGTTCACGGTTTGCCGTGAACATCAGGCATTGCCTGCGGTCATTCTCGCTTTTTATTTTGTTTCAAGGCCAACCGGCTTTGAAAAATACATTTTATATAGGAAAGGTGGCACACCAAATGAATGAACAGGCAAGACACAAGGCAATCGCACGGCGCATCACGCGCCCGCGCAAGGCAAGACCCATCCCGCGCAATTTGCAGTATCGGCTGTACAATGTGCGCTCCCGGCCGAAGCGTCCCTATCGCCAGCGCGAGAGGAGGGGCTGAGGATGCCGGAGCACATACGGCGGGAACCCAAGGTGCTGGTCAGCACCGAAGCTCTTACCGAGCAGGAATGGCTGGCATACCGCAGGCGGGGGATAGGCGGCAGCGATGTCGCCGCGATTCTCGGCATTTCTCCGTTCCGAACCGCCCGCGACCTGTACGACGACAAGCTGAACATCGCTTCGGCTGCCGATGATACAGGCAACTGGGTGGCGCTGGAAATGGGGCATCTGCTGGAACCGCTGGTCGCGCAGATTTTCTCAAAGAAAACCGGGTTGGAGGTTTTCCAAATCAAGAAGATGTTCCAACACCCGCAGCATCCCTTCATGCTGGCAGATGTGGACTACTTTGTCCGCCTGCCAAACGGAAAAATTGCGATTCTGGAAATCAAAACGACCAACTACAACGCGAAAGACCACTGGTGGAAGGACGGCGAGGAATGTGTTCCTGTCTACTATGAAACGCAGGGACGCCACTACATGGCTGTTATGGACATCGACGAAATCTTCTATTGCTGTCTGTATGGCAACAATGAGGACGAAGTCATTATCCGCCACCTGTACCGTGACCGGGAATACGAGCAGGAGATGATCTATCTGGAACGCGAGTTCTGGCACGATTACATCCTGACCCGCATCCCGCCGCCCTACACCGAGGACGGCAGCCTGATCCTCGAAAGCCTGCGCCGCCGTTTAGGTGCCGCTGACAAAACCATTCCTGCCATCCAGTTAGACAGCGACCTATCCAACATAATGCTGCGGTACCTCCGCTTGCAGGAACAAAAGCAGCAGGTGGAAACGCGGGTCAAAATGCTGGACGCAGAAATGCAGCGGCTGAAAGGTCAGATGGTTGCCAAACTGGACGGCAGCTGCATGGCAATAGGGGAGTACGGCGGTACACAGTACACCATCAGCTACAATCCCGTCAGCCGGACAGGCATCACGAAAAACAATCTCCAAAAACTGAAACTGCTGCACCCCGACATTTACGATGAGTACGTTACGGTATCGGAATCGCGGCGGTTCAGCATCAAGGCAAAAGCGGCGGACGAAGCCGCCTGACAAAGAAGGGAGCGTGCCTATGCACGACAGTGAACAGGAACACAGCAGCATTACCGGCTGCCGTGTCACCTACGAATCTACGATTTTTTACAACGAAGCAAACAAATTCTCCATCATCGTTGTCAAAACCAATGATCCGCGCATTCCGCTGCAGGCTTGCAGCGGCCGCTATTACGGCGACCGTATGCGCCGACAGCGTTTTCTGCCGATTGGGATGACGATGAAACCATCTTGTCGGTGATCCATGAATTGAACTTCGGCCGATGCACCCCCCAAAGCCAATGAAAACTGAGAAATGGCAGGAGAAAGCCGCTTTCATAGCCAAGCTGCGGGAACTGACAGACCGCCTGAACCGCTGCCGCGCAGCGTATGAAGCCCATACGCCGCTGGTAAGTGATGAAGTCTACGACATTCTGTTCAGCGATTTGCAGACGCTGGAAAGTTGGCTGGGGTTGAGGATGAAGAACTCGCCCACCAAGAAAGACAACATTTGATTTGAGAAAGCCTCCAGTCTATGTGGTTTTGCCGCATAGACTGGAGGCTTTTGTTTGGCTGAAAACAAAAGAGGATAAACTTCAACGGCAAATTGACGTTTTCCGCAAATTATGTTATCATACTAATGTAAGTGATTTATGTGTCCTGCAAAGCAAATTGCGCTGACACACGTTGTTATTTTTGTACTTTGTGCCTGCAATGCCGCTGACCGTCTGGTCTGTGCATTGCGGGCATTTTTTATCCGCTGGGGGATGCCCCGCATAAAGCGAGAATGACTTTTGTGCTGCTATTGGCAACGAAGAAAAGTTGTTCTCGCTTTTTATTTTGGTTTGACGCCGTCCGGCGTTAAAAATAAAAAATCAAGAAAGGCGAAATCACAATGATGGACGAACTCAAACAGCAATTTTACGAGGTCATGCACAGGTATCAGAAGCCGTTTTCAGAAGAAGGCGTCACAGCAAACCTTATGCAATGGTACGAACAGAAGCAGGGGCTTTTGCAGCTTCTGCGTAAGCATCCGCTATGGAACGAGAAAGAACTGGCAATCGTGTTCCGAGTGGAAGAACGCCGAGAAATCGACCGTACTACCGTGGATGAAACACGCGCTGCCATCCTTGAACTGGGCCGCAGGGCCTGCACGGATGATACGGTGTATGAGAACTTTGAAACCGCCCTGCGCGCGGCAACCGCAGACTATGCCCGGATACCAAACGAGTACCGCTTGGACACGATTCGACAGTACGGCGGCATCAAGTGCGCACCGGGGCAAAAGTCGAGTCGCATTATCAATCGGCTTTGCCTGAAGTTCCACCTCGACCAGATTGAGGAAGAAACCGAAGCAGGTGAGCCGGACAACCGTTATATGCGTACGGTCAGACCCTACAACGCGCTGTTTGCACGGCTGGCCGATGCCCTGAACCCGGCGCATATCGAGAAAACCGCTGTATTGTCTATTCACCCCTGTGATTTTCTCGAAATGTCCAACCGCGACAACACTTGGAGTTCCTGCCACTGCTTAGAAAGGGGCAGCTATCACGGCGGCTGCCAGTCCTATATGGGCGATGCCGTCAGTATGATTTTCTTCACGGTCAGTGACGAGTACACGCAGGACTTCCATACAGCCCCGCGCATCACGCGAGAAATTTTCTGCTATAAGGATAATGTTCTGCTGCAATCCCGATTGTATCCTACAGATTTGGAGGACCAAAAGACATTGTATCGCAGCATCGTCCAGCAGGCAATCGCAACATGCCTTGACAAGCCGAACCTGTGGTCACTTAAGCGTGGAAAAGATACCGAACCTTACTGCGAGTCTGCGGCGGACAGCAACCACTATCCCGACTATGAGTATGGGTATGCGGTAGTATCTCTGCTGAAAGGGGAGACTGACTATGACAAAATGACGATTGGCTCGGTGGCTCGCTGCGTCTGCTGCGGCGGGGAACAGAAGAACCACCGCTCGATACGCTGTACAGAATGCGGCAGTATGTTTGTTTGCAAAGGCTGTGGTAAAACGGTGCATGGATATGGGCGATATATTGATAACCACTTTTACTGTAAGGAATGCAGTTATCACTGCACTGCCTGCGGAGAGGAGTTTATCGGTATGCCGCGTATCGGAATTGCCCGTTCCGGCGAGCAGCGCGGAATTTGCCCTGCCTGCTATGAGCAGGTTGTTGGCGTATGCGGAAACTGCACAATCCATAGTGACTGCCTTTCCATCGGTGCCAATCGCTTCTGCCCGAACCAGATGAGCGGCCTTGCCGCATAAAGGAGAAATCCATGCAAGAATTGACGTTTGAAACCATTCTGCGTCTGCCGCAGATGGAATTAAAAAAGAGGTTAAAAGCCGAGCTGAAAAGCAGGGGTTACCCCGTTACCGATAAGCCCGGCTACCTGTATGCCGAGGGAACGATTCCTGTCTTGCTGGTAGCCCACATGGACACGGTTCACCGTCAGCCTGTCGAGCAGATATGCTATTCGGAGGACAGAGCAGTAGCCATGTCGCCGCAGGGAATCGGAGGTGATGACCGCTGTGGTGTCTGGATGATTTTGCAGATCCTGCATACAGCAAGCTGTCATGTGCTGTTGTGTGAGGATGAAGAAATTGGCTGCGTAGGTGCAAAGAAATTCGCAAGCGGCTCTTTACGGCCACAGGTAAACTACATCGTAGAACTTGACCGCCGGGGCAGCAATGATGCCGTGTTTTACCGCTGCGATAACCCGGAGTTTGAGGGATTTGTTACCTCGTTCGGCTTTGAGACAGCTAGTGGCTCGTGCAGTGATATATCCTACATTGCGCCGTATCTGGAAACAGCTGCGGTTACTACTGTGAACATCAACGACATGAGTACATCTGCTTAGAGGAAATGGAACTAAATGCCGCCCGTGTGGCGCAGATGGTAACGCAGCAGACAGAACACTTTGAATATATGGAACGGCAGGATCGCTTTTTCGGCGGGCAAGCCTACCAGTATTCTATGTGGAATACAGCTTTTGAGAGAGAAACCTACAAATGGCTTTCTCCGCTGCCGAAAGAAGCAAAAATCAAGCTGGGAACAGTAGAACTCATCATGCCTCATGCCAAGATTGATCGGCAGGGGAAGGTACATCGCTATGTTCCTAAATTGAAAGCAGCTGTCCTGACAGAAAACGCCATAGCAGTGATGCCGGACGGTAAGAAAGTAAGATATGATTCCCAAAAGGCCAAGTGCCAGAAAGTGATGCCCCTGTCAAGGGCATTGGAAATACTGAATACAATATAAACACAGCCCCTTCCGCTGATGCAATTTCAGCAGAAGGGGCTATTACTTTAATTGTATTGAAATTTCCCCGGCGGATCACCCAAATTACCGATTCCAGATGTTGTTTTCGAGATCAACAAGCCGCTTTTTATACTCGTCCATCCGCTGATCAGCTTTGCCGTCATCATCGGGAAAGCTGACAAGGTAGCCGGTGTCCGTGTCATGGAAGCCGATTTCGCCGGTAAGGCCGCATATATCGGAAACTTTCAGCAAGGTATGAAAATCATACTGCATAGCACTAATTTCAAGCGTTTTGTTCATGGTGGACTCCTGTGTTTTTACTTACTTTGCCCATTATAGCGCACCCGCCGGGGAAATGCAAACAAATAAATAATGCGTATTATTGCGTATAAGAAAAAATAATGCGTAAATTTGTTGGGAAATGACGTATTCAAAACGTATAAGGTAAATATAAGCATCGAAGGGAGTTGATGTTATGCTTATTGCTATCGACCACGGCAACAAACAGGTCAAAACCGTTCACGGGAACGCCATCGTTTCCGGTGTACAGAAAAGTAAAACCAGACCTTACGGCAGGGATGTACTGAAATACGGTGGCAGTTACTATACGCTGTCAGCGCAGCGTATCCCGTACCAGAAGGACAAAACCACAGACGAGCGCTTCTTCATTCTGTCGCTGTTTGCCATCGCGGAGGAAATCGAAGCACAGGGAGCTTATACCTCCGGGCTGATGCCCATTGACCTTGCCATCGGCCTGCCGCCCGCACATTTCGGCGCGCAGAACAAAGCGTTCGTGCGCTACTTCAAGCGCAAGGAACCCATCTACTTCTCCTACCGTGACAAGCTGTACAGCATCCTGATCCGCAATGTGCAGTGCTATCCGCAGGCATTTGCAGCGGCAGCCATGATGCTGGGCGAGCTGGCAACCGTACCGCGCGCGCTGATTCTGGATGTGGGTGGCTTCACGGCAGACTATCTGCTGCTGAAGAATGGCCGCGCCGACCTGTCTACCTGTGATTCACTGGAAAATGGCGTGATTTTGCTGTATAACCGCATCCGCTCTAAAGCCAGCTCCGATTTGGACATTTTGTTGGAGGAAACCGATGTGGATGCCATTCTCTTGCAGGGGCAGGGGAGCAGCTACGGGGAAGAAGTTGCCGCGCTGGTGGAATATCAGGCGCAGGAGTTCGTCAACGATATGTTGGGCGCACTGCGCGAGCGCCAGCTTGACCTGCGCACGGGGCGTGTGATTTTTGTGGGCGGCGGTGCCTGCCTGCTGCGGCGGCAAATCGAGGCATCCGGCAAGGTGGCACACCCTGTCTTTGTGGAGGATGTGAATGCCAACGCCAAGGGCTTTGAGTATCTTTACCGCTGCACGGTGACAGGAGCGTGATGAACCATGAAGCTGAAAAAGGACCGGGGGCGCTTTACGGTTCGCTTTGACATGGAAAATCCAGACCATGTACGTGCCGTAGAATACTTGGAACAACAGCGCGACAGGGGCAAAGCACAGTACATGGCACAGGCAATTTTGTTTTATGAGAGAAGTGCAAACAACAGCGTATCAACATCAGACCGTGTACTTATTGAGCAAATCATCCAAGAATATCTAAACGAGCAAGGTGCCGCTCTGAAGGTTGCGCCCGTTCCCCAAAAAGAAGCTGACATTGAACCCCCGATGAATTTGATTTCGGATGCCCTTGCAGAATTTTATCAATAAGATATAGCAAAATGCCGTGAGAAGGAATCATTCACAGATTCGCTTTTCATGGCATTTTTAGTTGGTATTAAATGTTGGCAGTTTCTTTAGCCGTTTTCACCATATTTTCCAGCCGGGCCAGGGAGTCCTGCGCGGCTTTCTCGGCGGCATAGTCGGAGTTTTCTTCGTCATTCGGGGCTGGAACGGTAGTAAGTCGCATCAAGTGTACGTTCGTAATGGGGCATACAGTAGAATTTTGCAAAAGTCTGCGACACTTTTATGTATGCCAATGACAAAGTAATAACGATATAATAAAGTCATCTGAAAGACCTGCTTTTTTACGAAGAAACAGTTAAAAGGAGAGATTTATCATGGCAAGTCGTATTGTTTTGAACAGCATTTCTTACCACGGTCATGGCGCGATTGAGAACATCGTTCCTGAGTTGACCGCCCGCGGCTACAAGAAAGCCTTTGTCTGCTCTGACCCCGATCTGATCAAGTTCGGCGTCACCAAAAAGGTTACTGATCTGTTGGATGCTGCCGGTTTTGCCTACAGCGTTTACAGCGAGATCAAGCCCAACCCCACCATCAAGAATGTCCAGGACGGCGTTGCCGCTTTCCAGGCTGCCGAGGCTGACTGCATCGTGACCATTGGCGGCGGTTCTTCCATGGATACCGCCAAGGCTATCGGCATCATCATCAACAACCCTGAGTTCGCCGATGTCCGCAGCCTGGAGGGTGTTGCCCCCACCAAGAAGCACGCTGTGTTCACCATCGCTGTGCCTACCACCGCTGGCACCGCAGCGGAGGTCACCATCAACTACGTTATCACCGACGTGGAGAAGAAGCGCAAGTTCGTCTGCGTTGATACCAACGACATCCCCGAGATCGCTGTTGTTGATCCCGATATGATGTCCTCCATGCCCAAGGGTCTGACTGCCGCCACCGGTATGGACGCTCTGACTCACGCCATTGAGGGCTACATCACCAAGGGCCACTGCACGATCTCCGATATGTTCCATCTGGAAGCCATCAAGCTGATCTCCGAGAACCTGCGCGGCGCTGTGCAGAACACGCCGGAGGGCCGCGAGGGCATGGCTCTGGGCCAGTACATCGCCGGTATGGGCTTTTCCAACGTCGGCCTGGGCATCGTCCACAGTATGGCTCATGGTCTGTCCGCCCTGTATGATACGCCTCACGGCGTTGCCTGCGCCATCATTCTGCCCACCGGCCTGGAGTACAACAAGTCTGTTGCCGGTGAGCGTTACCGCGCTGTCGGCAAGGCTATGGGCGTAAAGGGCATTGATGAGATGAACGACGCTGAGGCTGCCGATGCAACGATCGCCGAGGTCAAGAAGCTCTCCGCTGATGTGGGCATCCCCGCTGATTTGAAGGGCATTCTGAAGGAGGAGGACGTTCAGTTCCTGGCCGAGTCCGCTTTCGCTGACGCCTGCTGCCCCGGCAACCCCCGCGATACCAATGTCGATGAGATCAAGGCTCTGTACCGCAGCCTGATGTAATTGCCCTACATACGCACATAAAAGAAAAAAGGAAGCTGTCCGCTATGGGCAGCTTCCTTTTTATGTTTCGGATGCACTTTACAGTGGTTTCAGCGCGTTTTTGCGGTATTGCTGCGGGCTTTGCCCGGTCATCGAGGAAAAGCGCGTGGAGAAGTTGCTTTCATCCTCAAAACCCACCTGGTGCGCAATTTCGCCAATGGGGAAGTCCGTCAGCACCAGCAGCTCCTTGGCGCAGGTCATGCGGGTGGACAGCAGGAAATTGTAGGGCGTTGTGCCCATATACTGCCGGAACAGCCGCAAGAACCAGCTCTTGCTGATGGGGGTCTGCTCCAACAGTGTATCCAGTGTGAGCGGCTCGGCATAATGCGCACGGATATAATCTGCGATCTGCTCAATCATCGAGCGGTTGGACCGGCTTTCGTCCCCGGCCAGCAGCTGCCGTGCCAGGGCGGCAGTCATTTTGTGCAAGGTCAGGCCGATCTCCAGCTGGGAGACCGTTGTGCCTTTCTCCCACTCGGCAAACAGCTTTTCAAACTGCGGCAGCATCTCCATGCGGCTGACGCGGGCAGGGGAGAGCCGCCCCTGGGGCTGCAGGATTTCGGACAGCGATTTCACACCCACGCCGTCCAGATGCACCCAGTAATGCTCCCAGCAGTCATAGCCGGGGGCAGTGCAGTAGCTTTGCGGGGTGCGGCAGTCCAGCAGCAGAGCCGCGCCTTCCGGCAGGCTGATGTGCTGATCGTTCTGCTCGATGAGCCCGGCACCCGCCAGCGTGTAAAAGAGAATATAGCTTTCCTTATCGGTACGGGCCGTGGCAAAATGCGACCGGCCATAGAAAAGCCCGGCTTCCGTTGCATAGAAGGGCTGTGCCAGGACCGAGCTGTTCGGCGTTGCCCGCAGCCACACACTGCGTTCTTCTACATCCATGTTATACGTAAGCATAGCAAACTCCTTAGTAGAATTATCACAAAGTATACGGCTTTTTTGCTTATGGAATCAGCTTTATAAAAGCCTTATAATGCGGACAAAGGGGTTTGAATCCATTACAGTAATTTTACCAAAGAGGAGACAATTATGCAACCCTGTTTTTTAGCAGTTGACATAGGTGCGTCCAGCGGGCGGCACATTGTCGGCACCGTGCAGGACGGAAAAATTGCCCTACAGGAGGTCTACCGGTTTGAGAACGGCGTCCGCCGCGAAAACGGCCACCTGTGCTGGAATATCGATGCCCTGGCGGCAGAAGTGGTGAATGGCCTGAAAGCCGCCCACGATGCCGGATACACCCCCGCGACCATTGGCATTGATACCTGGGCGGTGGATTTTGTGCTGTTGGACGCTGACGGCCAGCGCATCGGCGATGCCGTGGCCTACCGCGATGAACGCACCGAGGGTGTGCGGGAATTGCTGGAACGTGACTACGGTTTGACCTTTGCCGAGCATTACGTCCGCACCGGCATCCAGTACCAGAAATTCAACACGGTCTACCAGCTGATGGCGCTAAAAAAAGAGCACCCGGAGCAGCTGGCCGCTGCCAAGACGTTTTTGATGGTGCCGGATTATTTGAATTATCTGCTCTGCGGCGTTGCCGCCAACGAGTACACCAACGCCAGCACCACGGCATTGGTAGGTGCGGACAGCAGAGATTGGGACGATGCACTGATTGCCCAATTGGGCTTGCCGCGCAGCATCTTCCAGCCCATTAAAACGGCGGACACAGTGCTGGGGCATCTGACTCCAGAGGTTCGGGCAAAGGTTGGCTTTGATGCCGAGGTCATTCTGCCCGCCACCCACGATACCGGCTCGGCTTTCTTGGCTGTACCCGCACGGGATGAATACGCTGCCTACCTTTCCAGCGGAACCTGGAGCCTGCTGGGCGTGGAGAACGCTGCGGCCATCACCAGCGCCGACAGCTGCGCCGCCAACTTTACCAACGAGGGCGGCTATGAATACCGTTACCGCTACTTAAAAAATATCATGGGTCTGTGGATGATCCAATCCGTCCGTCGCGAACTGGGCGAACAGACTGGTACACGACCTAGCTTCCCTGAACTGATCGCCGCCGCCAAGGACGCGGCCGGTTTTGCCAGCTGCGTGGATCCGGACGACAGCCGCTTCTTAGCGCCTGCTTCGATGATTGCGGAAGTCAAAGCAGCCTGCGCCGATACACAGCAGCCTGTGCCGCAGACGACCGGCGAAGTCATGCAGTGCATCTACAACTCACTGACCCAGGATTACCACCGCGCCATCGAAACCCTGCAAGCCCTGACCGGCAAGACCTACACGAGTTTGAATATCGTGGGCGGCGGCAGTCAGGACGCTTACCTGAACCAGCTGACCGCCAGCGCCACCGGCCTGCCGGTGTTTGCCGGTCCCACCGAGGGCACGGCCCTGGGCAACTTGATGGTGCAGTTCATCCACGCAGGCATCTTTGCCGATTTGTCCGAAGCTCGCGCCGCGATCAAACGCAGTTTTGAAATTAAAGAATACAACCCGCAATAAAGGAGGATTTCCTCATGTTAGTTGAAACCAAAGCCCGCGTGGGCGTGTTTGCCATTGCACTGGGCGCGTATCTGCCCCAGTTCCCGCAGCTGGTGCCGGAGTTTGAGGGTCAGTATGCAGACTTCAAAAAGACGCTGCCCGATACTGTGGAAGTTATCGATGGCGGCATCGTCACCACCAAAGAGCAATCCATGGCCGCGGGCGACAAGTTCCGCGCGGCTGACGTTGATTTGGTCATTTTGCAGCTGCTGACCTACGCAACCTCTTACAATATGCTGCCTGCTGTGCGTGACCTGGATGTGCCGGTCGTGCTGGTCAACGTGCAGCAGAAGAAAGCGCCCGACTACGCCAACACCGACATCCCCACCTGGCTGGGCACGCTGTACGCCTGCGGTGCGGTGGGTGAGATGGTTGCCGACTTGGAGCGCGCGGGCAAGCGCCATGCCGTTATTACCGGCGTGGTCGAGGGCGGCGACCCGACCGTGCAGGCCGAGATCGAGGATTGGTGCCGCGCCGCGCAGGTGCGCCGCCGCTTCCGCGATACGAACCTTGCCCAGATCGGTCGCCCGTACCCCGGCATGATGGATCTGTACATCGACGAGACGAACCTCTACAATCGCATGTGGCTCTACACCAAGCAGTTTGACTGGGAAAAAATGTGGGCTATCGCCGATAACATCACCGATGAGGATGCCATCCGCGCCAAGGCACAGGATATTCTGGATACCTTCGACATCGAGGGCGGCGGCACGATTGAAAAGGTCTGGGACATGGCCAAGTACGTGGTCGCGTTTGAGCAGTGGGTCAAGGACGAGAAAATTGCCTTTGTCGCCAGCCACTACGACGGCTTTGCCCAGGGCAAGGCGGGCGTGCTGGATTCCATGCTGATTCCCGCGTTCTCGATGCTGATTAAGCAGGGCGTTGCCTGCGCGGTCGAAGGTGACATTAAAGTCTCGATGGCTATGTCTATCCTGAAAACCATCTCCGGCTGCGGCCAGTTGAGCGAGATGTACTCCATCGACTTTGGCGAGGATATCTGCATCATCGGGCATTCCGGCTCCGGCGATGCCGATATTTCCCAGGCGAAGAAACCGACCATGAAGATCGTGCCCGTGTTCCACGGCAAGACCGGCGGCGGCTACCTGACCCAGTTCTACCCGCCGGTAGGCGATGTGACCTACCTGGGCATCACCCAGGACAAAGACGGTCACTTCAAATTCGTGGTAGCCGAGGGTGTCAACGAACCCGGTCCCATCTTCACGTTTGGCGATACCAACATGCGTACCCGCTTCAGCTGCGGCGCGCGTGAGTTCTGCAACCGCTGGAGCGAGGCCGGCCCCACTCACCACATGGCTGCCGCCCCTGGCCGTCATATCGACACGATTTTGAAGGTTGCAAAGATCTTCAATGTGCCTGTTGACGTTGTTACCCGCTGATTGGAAAGTATTATAAAGGAGCAATATAAAATGTCTACGATTTACGAAATTCCCTGTGTTAAAGGCTTTATGCGTATGTGCAACGATGGCTGGCTGCAGGGCTGGCATGAGCGCAACGGCGGCAACTTGACCTACCGCATGACCGAGGAGGATGTCGCCGCCTGCCGTCCCTACTTCGATGCTGAACCCCGCGCGTGGGTCAACATGGGTGTCCAGGCGGACAACCTGGCGGGTGAGTACTTCATCACCACGGGTTCCGGCAAGTTTTTCCGTAATGTCGAGCCTGACCCCATCCACAGCATCGGCATTGTTGAGATCAACGACAAGGGCGACAGTTGGCGCATCGTCTGGGGTCTGGCGGATGGTGCAAAGCCGACCTCCGAGTTTCCCAGCCATTTCATGAACCACAGCGTCCGCAAAGCCGCCACCAACGGTGCGAACCGCGTAATCTACCACTGCCACGCCACCAACGTCATCGCGTTGACCTACATCCTGCCGCTGACCGACCGTGACTTCACCCGTGCCCTGTGGCAGAGCGCTACCGAGTGCCCCGTCGTATTCCCCGAGGGCGTCGGCATCTGCCCCTGGATGGTGCCGGGCGGCGCAGACATCGCCATGGCAACCAGCGAGAAGATGAAGACCTATCAGGCGGCTGTCTGGGCACAGCACGGCCTGTTTGCCTCCGGCCCGGATTTTGACATCACCTTCGGCCTGGCCCACACCATCGAGAAAAGCGCCGAGATCTACGTCAAGGTGCTGTCCATGGGCGGCGGCCTGATTCGCCAGACCATCACCGACGACGACCTGCGCGCCATCGCCCGCGACTTCGGCGTTACGCTGAACGAGAATTTCCTGGACTAAGAGATTTACCCGTATGAAATAAGAAATCCGCCGCTTCAGATGATGAAGCGGTGGATTTTGTGTAAGGAGAATACTTGCGCGTGTGGTTTAACGAAAGGCTCTCAAATACACCGATGTGAGTTCTGATAATGTGAAATTTGGTCGACAAAGCTGCCTGAAGGCAGAGAAATATCGAACAATATGCGGAATGATGTATAATGAATAAGTCCTGCTACATATACAAAGTCACTGGCTTTGACGATAATGCAGTGGTGACATACCATGCCGCACAAGGCTGCCTTTTCGCTTTTTTATGCAATAAAAGCAAAATGGCGGCTTTGCTAAATTGCAAAACCACCATTTTTATTCAGGAGACTGTGATTCGTTGTGTTCTTTTATGGAATTTTACTGGTTGCCAAACACCTTGGTGTAGTCAGCCTTGAACTTCTCAATGCCGGCATCGGTCAAGGGGTGATGCAACATCTGCTCGATTACTTTGTAAGGCACCGTAGCGATGTCTGCCCCAGCCAGGGCGCAGTCCGTCACGTGGATGGGGTTGCGTACGCTGGCGGCAATGATCTGGGTCTCGATGTCCGGGTAGTTCAGGAACATATCGTGGATGGTCTCCACCAGTTCAATGCCGGGCTGGCCGATGTCATCGAGACGGCCCAGGAACGGGCTGACGTAGGCAGCACCCGCGCGGGCAGCCAGCAAAGCCTGGTTGGCGCTGAAGATCAGGGTGCAGTTGGTGGGGATGCCCTCGGCCGACAGAACCTTGATGGCCTTAAGGCCCTCGGCGGTCATGGGGATCTTAACCACCATGTGGGCGGGGTCCAGCGCATAGATGGCGCGGCCCTCGGCGATCATCCCCTCGGCATCCTCGGTGGTGGCCTTGACCTCGCCGGAGATGGGACCGTCCACGATGGTGGCGATCTCTTTCAGCGTCTCGGCATAGTCGCGGCCCTCTTTGGCAATCAGGCTGGGGTTGGTGGTGACACCGGCAATAATGCCCATGTCGTTGGCTTTGCGGATCTCCTCCACATTGGCGGTATCGATGTAGAATTTCATGTCGGTTCCTCCTTTATTTCTGGCCGTAATAGGCATTGGGGCCATGTTTGCGCATAAAATGCTTGTCCAGCACATGCTGCGGGGCAGGGGCGGCGTTGGGGTCGATGGTCAGGGTCAGAATGGCCATCTTTGCCACTTCTTCCAGCACGACCGCGTGGTAGACCGCCTGGGCGGCATCCCTGCCCCAGGTAAAGGGGCCGTGGCTGGCGCACAGCACACCGGGCACATGCACGGGGTCAATGCCCCGCTGGGCAAAGGTTTCCAGAATCACCTTGCCGGTGTTCTTTTCGTAGTCCTCGTCGATTTCCTCTGGGGTCAGTTCCCGTGTGCAGGGGACAGGGCCGTAGAAGTAATCGGCGTGGGTGGTGCCAAAGGCGGGCAGGTCCCGCCGGGCCTGGGCAAAGGCCACCGCATGGGTGGAGTGGGTGTGCACGATGCCGCCCAACTGGGGGAACGCCTTGTACAGTTCCAGGTGGGTCTTGGTATCGCTGCTGGGGTTCAGGTCACCCTCGACCTTGTTGCCGTCCAGGTCCAGTACCACCAGCATATCCGGGGTCAGTTTGTCGTATTCCACGCCGGAGGGCTTGATGACGAACAACCCTTTTTCGCGGTCGATGCCCGACACATTGCCCCAGGTATAGGTCACAAGCCCATGGCGGGGCAGTTCCATATTGGCTTCATACACTTGCTGTTTTAAGGCTTCCAGCATAGGTTATCCTTTCAGTTTCCACGCAAGGTCGTTGAGGAACAGCTGCTGCTCCAGACTTTCCACGGTGGTGTCTTTGGTGATATGGACAAACTCAATGTCCATCATGTTGGCCCAGTCTTTCATCTGGTCGGCGGTCACATCGTAGGTCAGGGTGGTGTGGTGCGCACCGCCTGCGGTGATCCAGCATTCCAGGCCGGCGGTCAGGTCCGGCATGGCTTGCCACATCACGCGGGCCACAGGCAGGTTGGGCATGGGCAGAATGGGCTTAACGCAGTGGATGTCCTGGCAAATTAAGCGCAGGCGGCCGCCCATATCCACCAGGCTGACCACAATCGCATCACCCTCGTGGCCCTCAAACACCAGGCGGGCCGGCGGTTCACGGTCGCCGATGCCCAGGGGATGTACCTCCACGCGGGGCTTGGCCGCCGCCACAGAGGGGCAGACTTCCAACATGTGGGCACCCAGGCTGTACATAGCGCCGGGCACCAGATTGTAGGTGTAATCCTCCATGAACGCGCTGCCGCCGGTCTGGCCCTCGCTCATTGCCTTTATTATAGCAGTCATTGCGGCAACTTTCCAGTCCCCCTCGCCGCCATATCCGTAACCCTGGGCCATTAAATGCTGGCTGGCAATGCCGGGCAGCTGGCGCATGCCGTACAGATCCTGGAACGTATTGGAAAACGCCTTGCAGCCCTCGGCATCCAGCATCTTCTTCATGGCAATTTCTTCGCGGGCCTGGTAGCGCACGGTCTCAATAAAATCGGCATCCTCGCTGGCAAAATCGTAAGCGGCGCGGTACTCGGCCATCAGGGTGTCGATCTCCGCATCGGTGACGGCGTTCATCGTTTCCACCAGCTGGCCCACCGGCCAGGTGTTGACCTGCCAGCCCAGTTTGGTCTGCACTTCCACCTTATCGCCCTCGGTCACGGCGACCTCACGCATGTTGTCGCCAAAGCGCATGACTTTCAGTTCCTTGGATACCGCCACGCCTACAGCGGCGCGCATCCAGTCGCCCAGGCGCTTCTGGACGGCCTCGTCCTGCCAGTAGCCGGCGATCACCTTGCGGGGCATCCGCAGGCGGGCAGCGATGAACCCGTGCTCGCGGTCGCCGTGGGCGGCCTGGTTCAGGTTCATGAAATCCATATCGATCTCCTCATTGGGGATCTCGCGGTTGTACTGGGTGGCAAAGTGGCAGTAGGGCTTTTGCAGATTGGCAAAGCCGTTGATCCACATTTTACTGGGGCTGAAGGTGTGGCACCAGGTGATGATGCCCGCGCAGTGCTTGTCGTAGTTGGCTTCGCGCACCACATCGGTGATCTCGGCGTTGGTCTTGGCGGTAACTTTGTACACAATTTTGCAGGGCAGATTGCCGCTGGCGTTCAGCTTATCGGCCATCTCCTGGGCACGGGCGGCGACCGTCTCCAGCACTTCGGGGCCATACAGGAACTGGCTGCCTACCACAAACCAAAATTCATAATTATTCAGCATAAGAGCATCTCCTTTATTCTACAACGGCGCGTTCAGCTTTCAGCGCGGTTTGGTACTGGGTCAAAAAGGCGGCAAACCCGGCCTGCTCGGCGGGGTCGGGGGACAGGGTGGTGCTGTGGGCATCGGCAAACACGCAGCGGTTCAGGTAATCCGCCAGGGTTTCGCCCTCCGCGCGGTGCAGGCGGTAGGCGGCCAGCAGGGCCATACCGTAGGGGCCGCCCTCACCGGCGGTTTCCATGCAGGTTACAGGCGCACCCGCCGCTGCGGCCAGATACCGCTGGGCCACGCCCGGCGTTTTGAAGATGCCGCCATGGCCCAGCAGCGTATCCACCGCCACGTTTTCTTTGCGCAAAATCTCCAGCCCTATGGCCAGCGTGGCAAAGGCGGAGTAGATGTTGGCGCGCATAAAGTTCGCCAGCGTAAAATCGCTATCCGGGCGGCGCAGCAGCAGGGGAGCGCCCGCGTCCAGGTGGGTGACACTCTCGCCGGAAATGTAGTTGACCGGCGTGATGCCGCTGCAGTCGGGCGCGCCCTGCAGCGATTCGTTGACCAGGCGGGTAAACAACGCGCCCTTGTCAATGCTTGCCCCGCAAAGCGCCGCGCTTTCGGCCAGCAGGTCGACCCAGGCGTTCAGGTCGCTGGTGCAGTTGTTGCAGTGGACCATCGCCACCGTTGCGCCGTCCGGAGTGGTCACCATGTCAATTTCCGGGTAGACTTTGGACAGCGGCTTTTCCAGCACGACCATGGCAAAAATGCTGGTGCCTGCGCTGACATTGCCGGTGCGCGGGGCCACGCTGTTGGTGGCCGCCATGCCGGTGCCTGCGTCACCCTCCGGCGGGCAGAACGGTACGCCGGGCTGCAGCACACCGGTGGGATCCAGCAGCTTTGCGCCCTCGGCGGTCAGCGCACCGGCATCCTCGCCCGCGGACAAAACCGTGGGCAGCAGTTTGGAAAGGTCCACAGGATAGCCCTGTTTTGCCGCCAGTGTGTTGAATTTTTCCAGCATTGTGGTATCATACACGCCGGTGGCGCTGTCGATGGGGAACATGCCGCTGGCATCGCCCACGCCCAGCACCTTGCGCCCGGTCAGCTGCCAGTGCACATAGCCCGCCAGCGTGGTGAAAAAGTCCAGCTGCGGCAGGTGCGGCTCCCGGTTCAGCATGGCCTGGTAGAGGTGCGCCACGCTCCACCGCTGGGGGATGTTGAAGCCGAACGCTGCGGTCAGTTCTTCCGCCGCCGCGCCGGTCATCGTGTTGCGCGAAGTGCGGAAGGGCACCAGCAGCTTGCCCGCCGCATCAAAGGCCAGGTAGCCGTGCATCATGGCCGAAATGCCAATGCAGCCCACGGTGGTAAGCGGCTGGCCGTACTTTGCCTGTACGTCAGCGGCCAGTGCCGCGTAGGCAGCCTGCACACCCTGCCAGACTTCCGCCAGTGGGTAGGTCCAGATGCCGTTTTCCAGTTGGTTCTCCCAGGTAAAGTCGCCCTGGGCAACGGGCTTGCAATTTGCGTCCACCAGCACCGCTTTGATGCGGGTAGAGCCGAACTCGATGCCGAGGGTACATGCTTTTACGTCTATCATGGGTTCACTCCTTGACAAGTTTCGCTGTATTTTCTATGATAAAGCTATCCATATGTTCAGAAAGGCGGTGCAGGATGGGCGCTGTTTTCAATAAAGAGGCTTTGCTGGTGCTTTTGCAGGATTTCCACCGGCTGACCGGGCTGCGGACCGTTGTGTTCGATGCCTACGGCATGGACATCTTATCCTACCCGCCGGAACTGCCGAAATACTGCCGCCTGGTGCGCGCAGTCCCGGCGGGGGAGACCGGCTGCCACCTGTGCGACCAGAACGCCTGCCGCCAGGCGATCCGGCAGAAGAAAACGATCATCTACCCCTGCCACGCCGGGCTGATCGAGGTCATTACCCCCATCCTGATCGATGGTGCCGTGGTGGGCTTTTTGCTGCTGAGCCACATCGTGCAGGGTGCGGACGAAGCCGCCGAGTGGCAGCAGGCCCAAACCTGCTGTGCGCCCTACGGCATTGACTCGGCCGCTTTGCGCGCGGCGTACGATGCTTTGCCCCGCACCCCGTATCAAACGCTGAAATCCGCCTCCGATCTGCTGGCGCTGGCGGCCTCCGGGTTATACCAGCAGGGGCTTGCCCAGCTGACCCCCGGCAGTGCGCAGGAGCGGCTGGGGCAGTACCTGGCCGACCACCTGGCCGAGGAACTGACCAGCGAAAAGATCTGCCGTGCCCTGTCCTTAAGCCGCACGGGGCTGTACTACCTCTCCCGCCAGACCTACGGCTGCGGTATTAATGAGCAGATTACCCGCTTGCGAATACAGAAAGCCATGGAGCTGCTGGCATCGACTAAACTGCCGAACAATGAAATTTGCCGCCTGACGGGATTTCCGGATTACAACTATTTTTACCGTGTGTTCCGCCGCCAAACGGGGCTGACGCCCCGCCAGTATCGTACTTCTATTGTATCGGATACCCCTGATGTAAAATAGGTGCGAATGTTTTGAAAAGTGGACTTTTGTTCAAAAAATGTAGGTTTACGCAATACGCCAAATCTGTAAGATTACGCAGCCTGACGGATAATAGCACATACAAATAACTCCCCACAGTGTCCATAAGGTCACTATGGGGAGTTGTTATTTAGCACCTATTTATTGATTCAGAAAAATTCTCACTGCGCAGGGATTGGGAACATCCCAGTTGACGTACAGATCATTCAGCGGGCAGGCATAAGGGTCACGGATATGCGCATCGATCCAGCCTTTGTAAAGCTCGCAGAAGTTAGCTTTCGTGAGGATGGCACGGCACTCGGACTTATCCACAGTGGTGCTGAACAGGTATTCCACATCATGCACCGGCACAATGACCGGTGCGCCAGCCGTGTCAAAGGCACAGAGCAAATTCTTACAGCTGCGGCTCACGGCACGCTGGCAGTCGCCGCATTCAATGTAGATTGTGTTGCGCCAGTCGCGGCCTGTGGTGCGCAGGAACTTGCAGAGATGCGAATTGGTGGAAGTAAAACAGGAAACGGACAAAATATCACTCCTATCTAAAATTGTGCGCAGCGTAACAACTCGGCACAGTTTTTATAAAACATCGCCGGTCTGCGGGAAAGCTTTTATAAGCGGTACGGGCGTATCGGTGCGCTCATCGTACATGGCAAGATAGCCCTCGGAAGATTTCTGCCAGCCGCCGTCCTGCCAGATAAACACAACAAGGTTGTCGTTCATCTGCATGACTTTGAACGTGATACTTTCGGCAACAAGATAGCCGTCCGGGGCCAGTTCTTCCACCATCGTGTAGACGTGTTCACTGGTGTCATCGGATAAAAGCAACAGATTTTTGTGCGGGTCTTTGGCGGCAGAACGCTCCGGCAGTACGCGGATAGCATGGTCGCCGTCCGTGGTCGTCCAGCGGTCGATGGTCGTGCCGTAGGCATCGCGGATCGTTAAGCGGGCATCCGCCAGCTTCGCATTGGTAGCAATATCGCGTTTCGTGAGGATCAGCGAATGTGCCGGGGCATCGTACATCGTGACTTTCTGAATTTCTCCGGTCTCCTGCACGGTGAAGTGTACTTCTTCGCTGAGCAGATACCCGTCCGGGGCAGTCGTCTCGGTCAGCGTATAGTCACCGGGCTTCAGGCGCTCGACACGGTGGGGCTGGCCGTTGGTTTCCCACTCGGCAATGGTGTTGCCGTTGGCATCGGTGATTTTCAGCTTGGCACCGGGCAACTCACGGCCGTCCGTCATGTCAGCCTTAGAGATTTCGACCTTAGTGAAGTCGTCTCTCATCTCCACGCGCTGAATATCCCCGGTAGGACCAACCTCAAAGGTAACGCTTTCGGCGCGGACGTAGCCCTTCTCGGTGGGAGCCATCGTCTCGGTCAAGGTGTACGTCCCCATCGGGATGCGCTCCATATAGTGCGGTGTGCCGTCCGTGGCCCATTCGGCAATGGTCTTACCGTCTGCGTCCGTGATTTTCAGCTTTGCGCCGCTGATTTCCTTGCCGGTGGCAATATCGGTCTTGGAAATCTGCACTTTCGTGTAGTCCTCCTGCATGAAAACGTGCTGGACCTTGCCGTCATCTTCAACCGTGAACTGAATGGAATTGGCAGGCACATACCCGGAATTATCGGGAACAAGGGTTTCCTCCAGCGTGTAGGTTTCGCCCGCAACCAGCACGGACTCTATGTAGTGCGGGGTGTCCTCGGACACCCACTCATCCACAACATTGCCGTCTTTATCCAGCACACGCAGCGTTGCACCGGGGATTTCCTCATGAGTTGTAATGTCCGCTTTGCTGATTTTCACGCGGGTCGGGGCATCCAGCATTGTAACGGTCTGGCTGAACCCATCGGAATCTTTCAGCAGAATCCAGCTTGCAGAGTAGGTAATGTCTGCATCGGCGGGCTTGTTGGCAACCTGCTTATCCGCAAAGAACGCAGGAGCTGCCGCACCATTCAGATAGACCGCATCAAACGTCAAATCGGAGAAGTCACTTTCCCGCAGGCATTTGGCAATGGCGCGGTCATTGGCGGCATCGGTGAAATTCACCACCAGTGTGTCGTTCACGCAGTACCAGTTGGCAATGACAACGCCGTCTGCATCGGGATTCTTGCCCATCAGCTTATCCCAGAAAGCGCGCAGCTTGGCGGGAATCGTAGTTACGGTGTCATCGGAGAATGCAGTGGGGGAGATAATGCTGCCGGACTGGTATTCGTCATCTTCGCTTTCGCGCAGCACCCAGACGGCTGTTTCCTGCAAGTAGCCATTATCGTCCGTGGCCTGCTCCAAACGGAACTGAATCGAGCGGGCGGTGACATAGCCGTCTGCCGGGCGGGTCTCCGTCAGGGTATAGATTTTGGTGGTATCACGGTTCCCGGCAAAGTCGTGAGAAAGATGCAGCCCGCGAATCACATGAGCCGTGTCGCCGCTCTCCCAGCTATCCACCACATTGCCGTTCCAGTCGGTCACGGTCAAGGTGGCACCGGGCAGGGCAAAGGTGTCATCGGAATCGGAGGTAAAGGCGCGCTTGTCGATCTCCACCGTAGTCTGCTTGTCGGAGTGCAGGCAGTCAACGACCTGCCATGCGATAAACTGGTTTTCGTAGGTGAACTCCACAGGAATCACACTCTGCTCAATCAGGTAGCCGTCCGGCACGCTAATCTCGCGCAGATAGTAGCGGCCGCTGTTTGTCGTCCAGTCGTGGGCATTGCTGCTGCCGTAGCGCTCACCGCGCAGGGGAACATCTACGTCAAAGTAGGCAAGGCCGTTTTCATCGGTGGTGGCGGTACCCAGCAGCGTATCGGCGGCTGCCAGCAGCTTACCGGAAATACTGTAAATGTCGTCTGCGGTATACAGTTCATAGACTGCCCCTGCGACCATCTTGGCATCAGCCGGGATGTCGGCGCGGTTGCTGCCGCCATTCAAAAGGTTGGCACAAGTCTTACAGCTGTCTGCATAGGGCGCTTCATCGGTCAAATCGCAGGTGTCGCGGTCCAACTTGTACAGCCCAACGCCGACTTTGCCCTCCTCAACCACAGGCAGCACGCGGGCGTTCTCAAAGACAAGGATCTGCTTTTCAATCTGCTCGGTGCTGGCGTTACCTACATTTATAATAGAGTAGTCGTAGACAACATCGCCGTCCTGCGTGTGGTCGATGATGGTTTTGGCAAGCACTAAGTCGTTGTACTGGTTATCCCAGTCCAACACCACAGTGTAGGTGTGGTCGGTATGGACAAAACCGTAAGGGGCCTGTACCTCGGAAACCGTGTAAGTACCCAGCGGCAGGGTGATGGCGACTTCACCTTTCGTGCCATCGTGGGTCACTTTCAAGAAATCATAGGTGGCAGTTGTCCGCGTGGGGCTGAACCGGACTTCGTCCACCTGTCCATCTTCAGCAGTGGTAACGGTAGCGACAAGGTCGCCGTCTGCATACCAGAGTGTGCCTTGATTGTCCGGCGTGGGGATATCGCCCTGCGCGTGAATCTCGTAGGTGGCATTGGCAAGATTGTCCGTCTCGTACACGAACTGCCCGTTCTCATATCCGGTCAGCACGTTGCCGATTTTGCGGATCTTGATTTGCCCCAATGTCTCGTGGTTATAGTAGTTTTCGGTGATGACGTAGTCATCCATGCCGTCGGCGCTGCCGCCGCTGACCTGATACACACGGTCCGAGGTTAGCTCAAACACGACATTGTACTGGCGGTCGTTAAAATACCCGCGCGGGCCTTCGACCTCAACGATGCGATATTTGCCCAGCGGCAGCTTTTCGGGGGTCTTCATTTCGCCGTTGGCATCGGTGTAGAAAGTGCTGGTCTTTGCCCATGCATTGCCGGATTTCGGGTCATTCATCTCCACGAGGGTTTCGTGGCCGTCCTCGGCAATGTAGTAAAGGTTGAACGCAGTGTCGGCAATTTTGACAGGATTGCCCGTCTCAATGTCGATTTTGACAAGCTGCAAGTAACCTTCCAACTCTTCGTCCAGAATGGTATAGGTCATGTAGCTGCCGCTGGGCGTTGTGATGCTGCCGGCGGGCACGGTAAAGCTGCTCTGCGGACTGGACGCATTGACAGTGACAAGGAACGGTTCAGCCTGAAAAACATCTTTCGGCACCGTCGTTTCCACGACGATGTACTGGCCGTAGGGGAGTCCCTGCACACGCAGGATACCTTCCTCGTTTGTGAAGATTTCGGACAGGCGGTATTCCTGTGCATTGTTGGTCGGCGCCCAGCCGAGGCCCTGCCCGTTGGCAAAATCGCCGTCTGCGGTCAAGGTGGCGTTATAGCGGGTGACAACGGCGGTGTCGCTCTCGTACATCGTGGCGACAGCCTGCTCCTCATCAGAGAAATCAAATTTCAACGTGTCCTGATCGTAGCTGGATTTACGGTAGGCATCCAGAATACTGGCGGAATCGTAGCTGCCATCGGCGTTTTGGGTAAACTGGTCTGCCTTGCTCAGCAGCGATACACGGTACACTTTGAACCCGGCACCACCCAGCTTGATGGCAGGCGAGGGCTGCCCGGTGGTAGATACCAGTTTTTGCAGGCTGAATCCGGATTTCAGTACTTCGTCCTGCGTCTGATCTTCAGCACGGACAACGTAAGTGGATTCGTCTGCATAAGTAAGGGATTGGTAGTGGTTGACTTCATCACAGAGATAGCCTTTCGCAAAGGACAGGTAGTAACCGTCATAGGTCTTGCTGCCGTCCAAGGCGCGGCTCTCGGCAACAGCAGAATATTGGTTGCGGTAGACGTAGTCGATGTATTCTGTGCCATTGCTGGCGAGGGCGGCATAGCTGCCGGTAGGCTCCAGCTTTTTGTTGAGCAGGGGATACTGGCCGGAAAGGTAATATTGCCCGTTGGAATCCACCGGGATCACGATGCCGGTGGTGCGCTCCACAAGGTAGTAACGGCCTAAGTAGAGGTTGGCGAACGCCAACTTGCCGTCCTTAATGGCGGCAGAGGCAACGAGATGGTCTTTTTTCAGCACCGGGAGATAGTCGGACTTCCATGCGCCGTTGGTAAGTACGGTAGTGTGCCAGATAGGGGTGCCGCTGGCATCTGTGATTTTGGAGTAATCGACGATGCCGGAAACGCCGTCCGGATGATGAATGTCCTCGGCAGCGTACAGGTCGTACACGGCACCTTCAAGCGTGCTGTCACCGTTGCTGTCCGCAGCCAGATACCGGGCGGCATCCAAGTCTACTTTGGAGAGCGTGATGCTGCCGAGAGAGCGGTCATTCTGCATGGTGTCGGCATCGGCGTGCATGGTGTACGACTTCTCATTGCTGGCGATGTCGGTAGGGTCAGTATTATAGGCTTTGTCGCCGTTGCGGTCACCGAACGTAATGCTAACAATGCCCTCGCCGGTGTCGATGAGGGTGCCGCCGCTGTTGGCTGTGGTGATGTCGGCGTTATAGTCAGAGTTGCCTAGCCATATGGTCTGACCGTCCAGTGCCTTGGTGATTTCAAAGGCGTAGGCACGTTTGCCCAGCACGGAACCAGCTGTACCGGGAGCGCTTACGTCCGACCAATCGCCATAGTACCCGCTGGGAGCGCGGCGCTCGACAATGACAAAATGACCCTCGTTGCGCTGGGTGTAATAAATGTTGTCGGAACCGTTCGCGTAGTTGCTATGGTTGATGACTTTGTAGGTGCCATCGCTCTGACGCTCAACCTTGTACTGGTTATACCCGCCGGTGGGGATATACCGTTGCAGAACAGTATCCCACTCGAAAAAGGCAAACTCTGCGTCCCCGCAAATCTGCTGCTGGGTCTCGCTGTCGATCTTATCAATCGACACCTTTACAGACCATTCATCGTTCTGCATCTGGTAGTCGTTGCTGCTGTTGGCAGGAACAGTAATAATCTGATGGCTGCCCAAAGCGCCGGGCGTGGTATCAAAGCCGTGCGGGATGGTGATTTCATCGTAGCTAAACGTAATATTTGCAAGCTGCGCCCGCGCCGAGGCGATGGCAGCATCTACCATGCCTTGCGCTTCGTTTTTCAGTTGGTTGATGGCTGCATTTTTGGCAGCCTCGGCAGCGGCATCCGCTTCAGCCTGGCTGGTGAACGGTCCTTCCTGCCCGCTGAGTGTGCTGGTGCTGGTCTTGGACACCTCATAATGTACTGTCCATGTGGCAGAACCATCGCCGCCATTGAGGTGGAAGCTATCATCCTGCGTGTGGCCGCTTGTGGTAATGGTCTGCGCTCCGGAAGGAGTCATCTTCCAACTGCCACCGTCCACGCTGCCGCTGGTCTGACTGGGCGTGATAGTAATAACAGAACCATCCACTTTTTCCAGCGTGTTCAGCTGGTATTTGTCGGTGTTGACGGTGAACGTCAGATCAAAGCTGCCGCTTGCGCTCTGTGCAGGAGCGGTCCATGAAGCAGAATAATACTGCGGCTCAGGAGCACTCGGCACGTCCGGGATTTCGGTACCGCCAGCAATTTCCTCACCAACCAGCGCCACAATCTGCCATGCGTAGCCTGCGGGCGGATTATAAATGTAAGTGTAATAACCGTTCTCGCCAGACTGCACCGCCGTGCCGGTTGCTAATTCTTCAGCGGCAGCAACATAGGTTTTCGCAGCATAGCTATCAGGATAGTTGGCAATGATCCACTGCTGGGTTTCATCGTAGATTTCACTGATGAGGTCGGTATGCTCGTTGTCTGCACTCATAACAACGGGCTTGCTGTCCAGCATATCGAGGCTCAACTGACCGAGGCCACCCCAAATGTTGATTTGGTTCGCATAATGGTTGCCAGGGGTGTACTGGCCAGGCTCAAGGCGAGACACATGGTCAAAAGCATAGGTAGGACAGCCATTGGGCTGACCGTTCAGACCATGACTACAACAATAGGCTTCTTGGCCGTTGAACCAAATAAGCCAAGTGCCGCCCTCTTTGGCAATGCTGGTAATTTTGCCGGTGGCATAGGGCGGGGTAGGGCCGACTGCGAGTGTTGCAACATCGTTATCGGTATAAAGCTGCGTAGGAGTTGCTTCATCCGACAATTGTACATGAATAGATTTCTGTAAAGTGGTGCCGTCCGGGTTGGCGTAAATAAACTGCGCAGTGAAGTCAGAAAAAGCCTTCACATAAAAGCCGGTTGCAGCCGCAGATTGCTCGGCGTAAGTCTGATACAGAATTTTGGACTGCTCAGCATCGCCGGCAGGAATGAGGTCTGCATCAGTAGATGCGTAGCTGAGAACCTCTACCCCTTCCGGCAGTACAACTTCTGCTGTTGCACCGTTTACGGGGTATTCGGTTTGTACCAACAGAGGAACTACTGCATAATCTGCATCGGGATTGCGGCCAACGATGACGGTGCTTTCATTTCCGTTCAGCGCATCGGCATCCAAATGGGCATCCTCGCCATCATACAGATCAGATACCCATGCCGAGATGCTGATTTTCGTCTCACCGGTTGCCACAGGCAGACCCATGCTGCCGAGGTAACTGCCGGTTGGTGCATCCGGCAAATCGTTGTACAGATTTTCGGTGATCTGCGAAATATCAGGCACCACGCTGTCTGTAACTTCTGGAACAGCCGTATCTGCTGTCTCCGGCGTGGCAATCTCGTCTGCCGAGGCGGCGGGAATCATCGTGCAGCACATGGCACCCGCCATGAGCGCCGCAGATAAGCGATGTTTGAGTTTATATTGCATTGCATATCTCCTTGTATGGTTTTATACGTCAAAAGAGTGCGTGCGATTTAAGATTTTACATCTGTACCACCTCCATCAATCAACTTGGCAACGACCAACAGGCGGCTGTTAGGATCAGCCGTACAGGTGGAAAGCGTCAAAATATGGTCATCGGTCGTCACGTCCACACCGTAGTCGAACGCACAGCCGGCAATAGCCTTATCCAGAATCTGCTGAAATGCTGCATCGTCCGGGTCAGCCTGAATACAATCGGTATCGGCGTTTGCATCGCAAACCCACACGCTGAAAATCTGATACGTTAGCTTTTCATCTGCCAGCGAAACATAAATGTACGGGTTTTCCTGTCCAAACTCGAACACGCGGTATTTGTGCAAATCCTCAAATCCGCCGACATAGTCCTCGTCGGTAAAGGTGTGTCCGTAAAAAATCAGATTGCGAGAAACTTTTACACTGCTGTCCATGCGGCAGGCATAGTCAGCATAGAGGCAGCCGTGGTAGTCATCGTTGCCTTTCTCATCACGGCGCAGATAATAGTCGTTGTCGCCGTACTGCTGCACAGGTGCATCAATATTCGTGCCGGGAATCGTGATCCATGCCACAGTGTCCGGGTTTTCTTTCTGTGCGACTGCAAGGCGTTCGTCAGGCGGCTCGACATGCTCGGTCTGCGCCCACGCTGGCAGCACCGAACCGCTGTTGCCGGAACGCCCGAAAAGCAAGAACCCGGCCAACAGCAGCCCGACCAAAACAAAAATAATGACAAGCCACAGCAAATCGGGATTGGCGGTATCGCAGAAGCGCTTGAATTTTTCTCTCACTGCGGCACCTCCGCAACGTCATCTTCCTGCCACGGCAGGCGGGGCAGGGGTGCATAGTGGCGGCCGTTCGGCTCGACCCAACTGCCCTGGCCACCGGCAAAGATGTGGATGTTGAACGAGTTCAGCACGGTCAAAAAACTCTCCATGTCGGCGGCATCACAGCAGAGCGAATCCCGGTTGCCAATCAGCAGGACATCGAAGCGGTGCTGCTCGGCATCCTGCAAAATCTCCTTGACGGCGGGGCGCATGAGCAGCGGCACAGGCTCGTTTGTCTCGGAAATGCGTTCTTTCTGCACGCCCCACTGCAATTTGCGGGCGGCGCGCTGACAGGCAAGGCGCTGCCTACCCATGCTGGCGAGATTCTTCGGGTCGGACTGGTAAAGGCATTGTGCAATCATGGTGTTTTCCTCCTTAGTATTTCGACTTGTGATAGATTTCTTTGTGCAGCACCACCGCATGGCGGCGCTCATGCCATAGAAACAGGTAGTGCAGGACCATCCCGCTGCCAACCAGCGGCAGCAGAACTTTTGCCCAATCAGAGATTTTCTTCATCGTCATCCTCATTTCTGCCGCCAAGGACAATATCCCCGGATGGCACATAGACTTTCGGCGCGTGGGCAGGCTTCGTAGGTTCAGCCGTGTGGGAGGGCTCTTTGTGCAGCAGATGGGTGATAATCAGCAGCACCGCGATAAAAAGCAGCGCACACGCGATGCCCATAATCAACAGGGCAGGGGTGATGTCACTTTCCGCCGCAGCAACAACCACAGGTGCAGAAACCGGCGCGTACAGCAGCGTGTAATGTACGGTTCCGGCCTCGGTGCGGGTGACCGTTCCAGCGTAGTGTGCGGTTGCCATATAGGTGCTGTCGGCCTGCAAGGTCTCGCCAATCGTAATGTCCTGCAAGGTCAGTGAGCCGGAAAAGCCATACTCGTCATCGTAGGCAACGGACTCTTTCACGTCATTGCGAGCAGTTTCGGCATCGGCGCTGCGCACGGACAATTCAAAATCCTGCGTGACCTCTTTTTCTTCGGCCACACCGCCCTCCACCGACTGGGTAACACCCCATAAGGTGTAATCGGAGCCACCCCACTGCATACCGCTTTCGGTCAGGGCGGAAACGGCTGTGCCGTAGGGCACGCTGTACTGCTTGATGACGAGCAACTGGCCGCCGTCCTCCTGCCACGAGATGCTGTCCGGGTAGAACTGCGGCGCGGGATCTTCCGGCGACAGTTCCACTAACTCCGGGGCAGGGGTAGGCGTTGGTTCCTCGGCAAAGGCTGCGGTGGTGGTGCCAAGTGCCAGCAAGCAGCACAGGGCGGCAATAACAGGTTTCTTCATTAGGATTCCTCCGTTTCGGTTTGATTTTGCATTTTGCGTTCTACAATGCGGCGCAGCTCGTCCCGGTCTGTGGTGATCAGATCCTTTTCTTCCTCGCTGCATCGCATATCGACGGTGACATTGTTGGAGTTCGTGACAATCAGCGCACTGCCGCGCTCGAAGCGGGTGATGTTGTCGATTTCGGCATCGGTCAGCTTCAAAACACTTTGCACGCGCTGCGCTTCCTCTTCCTCCAGATTCAGAATGATTTTGATTTTGCAGTTGTTCAGGATGCCGCGGCCGTATTTTCCATCTTCCAAGGAAAAGAAGTCGTTCAAATCCTGCGTGGCGACCAACACACCGCCGCCGTAGCCGCGAATCGTCTTGACGGCCTCAAACACATAGTTGGCAGCCAAGGCGTTTGATGATGCGCCGATGATCTGCCAGACTTCATCTATAAAAATCTGCTTGCGGCGGGTCAAATCCTCTTTCGCCTTATCCCACATATAGTCCAGCCCGATGTACATACCCACGGTCAGCAGGTCGCCGGACAACTCGCTGATGTCGATGACAACATAGCTATTGTCAAGGTTCACGTTTGTCTGGCGGTTAAAGCTGGATGCTGAGCCGTGTACAAGGCGGTTCAGAATGTTGGCGATGCGCCGTGTCTCCGGGGTGGCTGACAGGACTGCGTGCAGGTCGCCCAAAATCGGCATTTCACGGTATTGACCGGGGTGCGCTGGGTCGTCCAGACTGGCATTGTCGTAGGTGATGCCTTTGTTGCGGTAGGTTGTGACGATGGCTTCGTCCAATAGCTGGCGCTCCTCGTTGCTCAAATCGGGGATAAGCAAGGAAAAGAAGATGTGCAGTTTCTGGATTTTGGCGGCCAGTTCCGATTGCTCCGGCATGGGGCCATCCAGCAGTTCACTGCTGGTATGGTCGATTTTGCGAATCTCCATGACGTTGATACAGTCCGGGCTGCCCGGCACGATGCGGATGATGGTACCGTTCAGAGCCTTGGCCTGCCGGTAAAACTCGTGACCTTTCAGCGGGGCAATGATGTAAACCGGTGTTCCCGCCAGCCGCATACGCCGGGCGATAAGCTGCATGGTGAACGTCTTGCCCGCGCCGGAGGTGCCGAGAATTGCCATGTTCGCGTTTTTGTAGATGCGGGTATTGAAGTTGTCGAGACTGACAAGGGAGTTATTGTACTTGTTCACGCCCAGCAGCACGCCGTTGGTATCGCACAACTCAAAGCTGACGAACGGATAAAAGCTGGCCGCGGTGGAGGTAAGGATATTGCGGCGGTACTTCTTGAACAACGCGGCATCCGGGGCGCACAGCGGCAGGGAAGAGAGAAATGCGGACTCCTGCCGGAAGCTGCATAACTGCAAATTCATATCCTGCGAGACCATGAGCTTGCGTATCTCCCCGATGCGCCACTCCAAATCCTTGACGCTGGCGGCTGTGACCGTCACAAGAATGGCGGCATAGTAGAAGTCCTCGCTGTTGGCAAGACCGTCTTTTAGGTAATACCCGGAGCGGATGGCGTTGGAGAGGTCATCGAAGTCCGAGTTTGTATCGCTGGTGTCCTTGATTTTGCTGCGGTTGATGCGGATCTGCTGCCCGATTTTCTGCATCATGCGCTCTTTGGGCTGTCGTTCCAGAAACAAATCCACATCAATGCCCTCGCCGGCATTCACCAGCAGGGCCATCCACCCGGCCGTGACCTGTGCGCGGTAGCTGTCTGCGGGAATCATTAAGTAGGCGTGGTAGGTCCCATCCATGTAGAGATAGCGCCCATGCTTCAAATCCAGCGAGGGCGGAATCATAAAGGCGGCAGGCGGTATTTTGTCCAGCGCCGTGGCATCGTTTTGGGCCAGATAGCTGGCAAGCACATCTTGGATGCGCTCCTGCAACGGCACCTGCACCGCCGTCCGCCTATTTAATAAGGTATAGAAAACGTCGGTGAGGAACTCGTCCTCGTTCTCATGTTCCACGATGGCGTTGCCGCACTGCGCCAGATAGGTGCGGAAGTTGCGGACCGTGGTTTCGAGCGTGGAGACGATTTCGGCATAGGAGATATTCCGTTCGTTCGTAGGGGCTTCGTACTGGAAAATCACGAAGAAGCGACGGCTGACGGCATCGCGGGAACCGAGCCGCTTGACAAAGCGGATATAGCTCATGTGGCGCTTGCGCACTGTCGCGTCCGGTTCGTTGGCGGCATCTCGCCGCAGCTTGTCCAGATAGGCATTGACATCTGCTTTGCGGGAAAACGACTTGAATTGCAGTCGCACCGGGCTGACTTTCAAAAGGCTGGCAAACGAGTAGATGACATTGCGCTGCTCGCGCGGGGAGCGCAGCAGGAAGTTGATGGGCTCGATTTCCAAAATCTTGATGTAGTGATTATCCGTGGTGTGCAGGATGCCGTTCTCAATTTTCTCGATGGGCAGCAAATCGTAGAGCGTCTGCCGCTTTACCAGCTTTCCGTGGCGGTCTGTCTTGCGCTGCAAGACTTGCGCATTGTGGGGCAAGGTATCAGAATCATCGTAGTAGACAACGCGATATCGCTTGCTGATGAACCGTAAATGCCGATGGCGGTTGGCTTCGAGATTGCCCTGCGATGTGGGCGTGACGATACGGCGGCGCTTCATAAAGCAGAACCAATGTGCTACAAACTGCGTCAGGCTATCGCCGCCAATGCCGACCACACCAAAAACACCCAGCGGCACCGACACCGCAATGACGATCATCAGACGGATGTTGAACGCCAGCGGCAGATAAAACAGCGGTACTGCACTGCCCACGGCAAGCACGGCCGCCTCCACCGCATTGCGTAGCTTGACCGTGCCGCCGAGAATCGTGTCGGTGTCCACAAAATTCTGCGGGATCAGGTAAACATCCCGCTCTTCGCGTGAAATTTCGACCACCTCCAAACAAAAAGAGCGCCCTCGAAAAAAGGCGCTCTTGCGTTTCTGTTCAATTTTGACGATACTATTATAGCAGAGTCATATTGCAGCAAAAAAGACTTTTGCTGTGCGGATGTTGTGCTGATTTACTGCATTTCGGCAGATAAATTTTCAAATGCGATTTTGTGGTATCAATGTAGCTACATGGATTGACAGCCGGATGCTGTGAACGTATAATGGAAATAAGAAGAAAACTACGGCATGAAGGGAGTTTATTTTATGGAAAATATTGTTTCGGCAGCCAAAACGGATGTGTTCCGCGTTCGTATCAACCCGGAAATCAAGCAGGAATTGGAATCTGTGTATGCAAAGAACGGCCTTACCCTGACCGATGCCATCAATGTGTTTTTCCAGCAGTCGCTGAATGCGGGCGGTTTTCCCTTTGCTGTGACCGAGGACAACGCGGAGATCATCAAGGCAAAGGCGCTCTCCCGGCTGACAAAGCAGTTGCAGGAAGCGCAGGACGACCCGGTTTCTTACTCCGAGGATGAAGTGTACAAGATGTTCGGAGTTGAGAAATGAGGGTAAGCTATAAAAGAGCCGCTGTCAAGGATATGGAAGCAACCCGCGACTACATCGCTGAACGGCTGAAGAACCCCAAAGCTGCCAAAAAGCTGATGACGGCGCTGCTGAAGGCAATATCCCTGCTGGCAGATAACCCTTATATGGGTGCAGCACTGGCAGAGAAATTTGAAATCACCACGGATGTGCGCTATTTTGTGGTGTCAAAGCAGTTGATTTTCTGCCGTGTGGACGAGGAAAACGGCACGATAGAGATTCTTCGGGTGCTGGATGGCAGGACTGATTACTTATCGGTACTGTTCGGATAAATAAAAATAGAAGGGCCGCTCCTGCGTATTGGCAGAAGCAGCCCTCTTTGTTTTAGTGCAGATACCCTTTTGGGTTGACGTAGACCCCATCGACAATGACACAGATATGCAGATGATTTCCGGTCACATCGCCGGTAGCGCCGACTTTAGCAATGGTATCGTATTTGTTCACCGTATCGCCAACCTGCGCCAAAAGCTGGCTGCAATGGGCGTAGAGTGTACAATACCCGCCGCCGTGGTTGATGACCAGATAATTGCCATAACTGACATGATACCCTGCTTTGATGACTGTGCCGGCCTCTACCGCCAGAATCGGTGTGCCATAGGGGTAGGCAATGTCCAAACCGTTGTGGTTGGTGGTATCCTTGCCGGGAATGCCTACATCCTCGCGTTTGCCAAAGAAAGAAGTAATGTGCTGTTCCCAGTTCGGGTCATTGAACGGATTGCCAAATCCGCCGATAGGGGCAGGGGAGGCATCATCAATAAGTGCATCGTTGATCTGCCCCAGAATCGAGATGCCCTCACGTTCTTCGATTTCATGGAGATAGATGGTCAGGTTATGCGCATAGGCATCGGCATAGCTTTTCTGCTTGTCGTCAAGCTGCCAGACCGTGTTGGCAAAGTAGTCATCGCCCACATAAGAAAGTGCGAAAACGGTGTAGGTGTGATCCTCCTGTACCGTTATGGTCTGCCCGCGCACCTCTTTTTGTACCGGCTCTGTGCGGACTTCCTCGGAAGTGGTGTAAGTATAATATTCTATCTGGTGCGCTTGTACCTGTGCGGAAAGGTCAGACAGGCTGATTTTGGTATAGTCGTCCTCGCCTTGGTAAGCGCAGTACATGGAAATGAGCTGAAAGGCATTGTAGGAGACATGGCCACCCACGGAATCGACCACATCGCTGTAGGTGAGGCTTGCACGCTCGGATTCTATTTCGGCAAGGGTATCCTCGTAGGCTCCCTGCAAAATATCCGATACGGCACTGCGAAGCTGTATCACGTTGGCAGCAACTTCTAAATCGTTGTTGATCGCTGTGCTGGGCTGTGTCAGCGTACCGAAAATTGCACCGGGCAGCATGATTAGAACCAGAACCGGCAGCAGCAAGACTGCAATGACAACGACCAATACTTCCTTGCGATACTGCACCGTAGCTTCGGCAGCAGCCCCGGCGGGGCCACCCTGTATTCCTGCCTGTGCGATTTTGGCAAATTTGGGCGCGTTATGAAGTGCTGTTGAGGCTGCCTGTTGGGATTTTTGAGTATCATTTTCAATCATTTAGTGTCTCCGCGCCGGGGCTTTTGGCATGGCGGCAACTTTGCGCTCATCATACTGCATGCGCCCGCGTTCGTCCTGAACGGTGGGCGTTTTTTCTACGCGAGTCGTGGCGTAGACCTTGTACCACTTTTCACCGTCGCGGGAAGTCTGCTCGGTAAAATGGCCCTCCGGCTTTTCGTACTGGCGGGCATTGTACATGGCAAACTGAATCTGACCGTGGCCGGGGATGATTTCACGCCCTTGAATCTTGCCGCCGCCGATTTCCACATCTGTGACGCTGTTGCCCATCTGCCCCAGCAGCACGCGGTTCATAGCTACCTGTTGGATAGAGGACGAAGTGGGAATGGTGGTCTGTTCCACAGCAGCGGAGCTGCCACCGGCGCGCATGGCAACTTCACTGTCTCTTGTTGGAGAAACATCGATCGTGCTATCGCCCTCCAGTGCCAGCGATGTGGCGGGGATAGGTGCATCCAGCACGGTGTCACTTTCTGCCGTTGCCATTGCGGTGGGGATATTTTCGCCAGTGGCAGGAACGGGCATGGCCTCCGCGTCGCTGGTGGCGGCAAAATAGCCATTGAGCGCTTCTACGGCGCTGTCGCCTGTAATGCTGCCGCTGGTCTGACCGGTGGCGATAGAGCCGATGACCTTGCTGGCGAAGCCGCCGTCTTTACCGAGGCTGTTGTGATACATGGCACCGCCCAAGGACGCACCGATACCGCCGGACTGCCCACTGATGGAGCTTGCCGTGCTTTGCTGCACATGACGGCTTACCATGCCGGAGAGTCCACCTGCAAAGGTATTGCTGGGTGTGGTTTTCGTATTAGTAGTGGCAACAGCGGCTTTTGCAGCGCCCAGCCCCATAAAGGCTTTGCCGATTTCAAAACCACGGAAAGCCAGCAACGCCTCGGACAGCATTGAGCCAGGCGAGCGCGAAACGCCGATGCCCAATGAATGCAGAATACCGTCCAGTTTGGTGCTGACTTTTAGAAAAGCGATAGCGCACAGTAACCATAGGAACAGATTCCCGGAGACAGCATCTTTGCCTTGCGCGTCCACAGCCGCAGCGGCTTCATCCTCGGTCAAAGCAAAAGCGGCTGGGCAGTACAGGAGAGCAAGGCTAACAGCGGTGAATAAAGTAAACAGAGTTTTTTTCATGCAAAAAATCTCCTATAAGGACAGCGGATTAGCGAGAAATTCAATGACCATGTTGACGAACAGCTTTAGGCACCATGCGTTCATAATCAGCAGCAGGAGCTGCCCGCCGAACATCCGGCACCAGCTTTTGAAAATGTTGTTTGTCCCGCGTGCCGCTCCCATAGCAAAGGCAAGCGGCGCGGTAAAGACCAGAATCCCCAGCACAACATATCTCTCGGCAGCTTCCAAAAGCAGCTTTAAGTAATTCCAAGCCAAAATCACAACGAGAATCAGTGCAATCAAGGCCACAGAACCGTTGGCAATAACGCCAATGATGACGAGCAGTACGGAATTGAAGTCTCCGAACTGCACGCCGGGCAGGCTGCTGTCCAGAATCCAGTTGTAGGGCGTGCCGCCGATCTGCAAGGCGAGGTTGACGATGTCATCGCAATACCAAATCAGCAGCAGGAAAATTACAGAACGCACCACCAGATTGATGGGATTCTCGGTGTCGATGTCAAACCCGGCACCATAGCAGCGGTAAAGCTGCCACACAAGGTTCAGCAGCACCAACCCGATGGCGGTCCAGATGAAGATTTCATACATGGCCGAAGCGGCAGGAAAGTACCGCTTGAATGTGTCCATATTGCAGCCCAGTGCGCCAAGCACCGACGTGGATGCCAAATCCAGCAGGTTCATCACCTGCGTTGCCAGCAAATCCACAATGCCATCTAAAATGCCCAAAGGCCGTCACCTCCTTTTGTGAGCATGGGAGCGCTTACGGGTTCCAAGTGCCGCCCTGAAAGAACGGCGTGACATAGGCCATAATGAAGCCAAGGCCATTCAGAATCGCCCAAGTGATGGCAATGCGCTTGAGCCACGCACGAGAGTCATCCACGGTCTTGCCGTTTTTGGAAAAGTTCATCAGCAGCAGAGCAACGGCCGCGCAGACCACAGCTGTGACAGTGGAGATAGAGATGATTTGCGAGTAGACATCCTGCATGATCTCGCTGGCTTTTGTCCAGACGGTGGTGCCGGTTGTGGCTGCGGTTGCGTTATTATCCTCGCCGGTTGCAAAAACGGGCATCGCCGTCAGCACGCTGCACATGGCAGTGCAAAGGGCTGCTTTCATGCGCTTATGAGAGCAAGAGTGTGTGTTTTCCTTAGTCATTGAAACCTCCTATGTGCAAAAATGCTTTATGAATCGCCAAAAGTAGGCCATTACCATGATACCAAATTGACTGTGCAGAAAAAAAGGCTTTGGCTATGCGGATTTATTGCGGATGCTGTGCAGGATCAATCAGGAGTCAGCAGGTTGGTGATTTTCTCGCAATCCTGGGAGGTGTAGCCCCACAAAATCGAACTGAGAACTTCGATGGCTTCATCCCGGTGGACATAGTAGGTGCGCAGAGAAATGGAGATTCCCTTGGTTTCGAGCGACTGCAAAATTGCACCCGCGTTCTCGCACTGCTGCGGGGAGAGATAAGCGTAGTATAAAATCCAGTAATAGAACTCGCCCTTTTTGTGTTTGCGGCGCATCAGGTCGATTGCGGTGTCGATGATCTGCATCATCTTTTTGCTGCGCTCCAAGGCACGGGCATAGTTTTCCAGCCTATTACCGCCCTTGTTGACCTCACCATCAACAAATAATGCGTCTGTGGACAGCCCATACTCGGCCTTGAATTCCTCCTGCAAGTCAAGGCCGGACACTTCCAGATTCCACAAGACATCCCGGTACTTCCTCAAAAGTGTCCGTGTGTCGTGGTAATGCGGGGATACGTTGGATTTTCGTCTGTGAAATGGCATAGAAACACTCCCTAAATATAGAAATCCGGGTTTTATCCCGTCATTTCTCAAGCCGTCGGCAAATGAAAATCCTCTGATTTTTATAAAAGTTTTTTGACTTTTTTCCGCAGCCTACTGATGCGGTTATGAACCATAGACTCCGGCATGCCTATTTTTGCTTCAATTTCCTTTGCGGTATAGCCAAGACTTTTATAGAAAAGCATCTGCAAAGTCCAGTTATCCAGCTCTCTCAGCAGGTTATATAGCTGTTCATTTTCGATTTCATCCAGTAATGCTTCTACGCTATGGGGCGGCTCATACGCCTCTTTCTCCTCAATTTCCGACATAGAATCCATCAAAATATTCCATGATTTGTAATTGCGCTCGGCTTTGAACATATCCCAATCGTAGTTATGTAACTGCTGAATGGTATCTTCATCAACGCCCAATGCTCGTAACTTCCGTTCTTCTTGATCTTTCTGTTTGCGCCAAATATATTCGGCCTTTGCCTTGTTGTAAGCCATATTTACCTCCATCAGATTGAAATTTTCAAACTGATGGGGGGAAGGAGGACCGCGACACTTTATATAAATAAAAAATGAGCCACGGAGAGAAGTCTCCAATGGCTCAAATCGGCGCTTTAATGCAGATGCAAGGGCATACTTTATTGCAGATGGTTCAAAGATTTTTTTGATGTACGTCCTTGCTTACAAATGAGAGGCCTCCTTTGCAAAATCGGCAGTATGTCGCTTATAAATCAGCACTATATATGGATTTATGGAACACAAATGGCATTATAAAATAGTTTCGAGGTGATTATAATGCCTAACAAGAATCAAGAGCTCCGTGTTGTGCTTCAGAGAGCACAGGAAGAGTTGCGTAATACATTAAAACGTGCGCGTGAAGATGCAAACCTTACCCAGCAGGAACTTGCCGATGCAATAGGAACCGGTGTGCGTACTGTGGGCGGTGCGGAAAGCGGAGGGGGAAATCCAGAATTTGATACACTATTCCGCCTTGTCAGATACTTAAATATACCGGGTGACGCGATTTTTTACCCTGAGACGTTGAAATGCACACCTGAGCAAGATGTAGATAGAATTCCAGCTTATCGTCAACTTCAAACGCGCATTGCAGGATGTAATGAACAGGAAATAAAAATGTTAAACGCTTTGGCGGAGTCAATGCTTCGTGTTACGCGCAGTGATTCTGCACTTGATGCAATACAATCAGAGAAAGAGTCTGCGCTCGTATAATAAAAAAGAGCCCACATTCATTTTGTCCTCACGGACTTCAGAATGCGGGCTCTTTTGGCTCTATGATTCTGTTTTTTCAAGTATCATCTTTAGCTTTGCAACACTGATTATGCTTTCTTTTTTACAACGAGGACAGTATAGAGGAAAATGCAACAATACCGTTTCCGGCAGTATTTTGACCTTTGTTTTCTTTCTACATCGGGGGCAAAGCAGCCAATTAGCCATAAATGCCATCCTTTCATTTGTTTTTTGGATATATCGGACACGACGAATAAACTCTCACTAGGCAATAGGCTACTGAAAATAGGTGTACATGCTAAAAGTCAAGAAGTCATAGCAGATAACATCAGAATAAAACAATTGTACAATATAATATAATATGTATTAAAGGCATTAAATCCCAAAAGAAGATAATAATTCGTGTGTTATGCGACGTTTTGCGAATTTTTACCCTTTATTTGCAATTATTGTATCCGTATATGTTGGCGATTTTATTATAATATAGATAATAAAATAAAGAAGGAGCTTTCGAACGATGCGAGCAATCAATCTAAAAACCAATCACCTTACCGCGCCCATCGGTATGGATGCCGGACCGCTGTTTTTGGCCTGGCAATGCGCGGACGGCGTGCGGCAGGCGGCCTATGAAATTGAAGTGACTGCGAACGGCGAGACTGTCTGGCAGAGCGGTAAAGTACAGAGCGCCGCTATGCATACCGATGCCCCGGCAGTGGGCGGCTCCCGCGTGCGCGGTGCGTGGAAGGTGCGCCTGTGGGATGAAAACGATGTACCCGGCGCATGGAGTGAAGCCGCATTTGAAACCGGGCTGTCCGCCGCCGACTGGCAGGGAATGTGGGTAGACCCGGAAACCGAGGAAATCGACATCCCCGGGGACGATGCCATCAACGCGTTTGCCCGCCCAAATTGGGAGCGCAAGCAGGCCGAGAAAGAGGCCGCAGGCAAGGGCGCGGCGGAGCCGTACAAGTCCCACCGCCCCGCGTCGTACCTGCGCAAAGCGTTCACCGCGCCCAAGGGCGACGCACGGCTCTACATCACGGCCCGCGGCCTGTATGTGGCATGGCTGAACGGCGTGCGCGTCGGCAATATGGTATTGGCCCCGGGCAGCTTTACCGGGGATAAGCATCTCGGCGCACAGACCTACGATGTGACACCGCTTTTGCACGACGGCGAAAACGAGCTGCTGATTGCCCTGGGCGACGGCTGGCACCGCAGCACCAGCGGCGTGGACGGTGACCGCAATCTGTTTGGCGATACGCTCGGCGTGCTGTTCCAGCTGGAAGTGGACGGCAAGGCGGTCTGCGTCTCCGATGCCGACATGCAGGCGACCCAGTGTGGGCCGATCCGCCAGAACGACATGCAGCAGGGCGAGGTCTATGATGCCCGGCTGGAAGCGCTGACCGGCTGGCATGGTGTGCGCGCTTACCGCGATGAACTGCCCGTCACGGGCATGAACACCGTGCGGATTCTCGAGCACGAGGCGTTCCCCGGCAAGCTGCTCACCACGCCCAACGAGGAGACCGTGCTGGATTTTGGCCAGAACATTGCGGGCTATGTGGAAATGACCCTGACCGCCCACGCGGGCCAGCACGTGCGCTTGACCTGCGGCGAGGCACTGGACGAAAATGGCAACTTCACCCAGGAAAACTTCCAGGACCGCAGCCGCCACAAGGAGGGCGGCACGGCGCAGATGCTGGAACTGGTCTGCAAAGAAGGGGAAAACCACTTTAAGCCCAGCTTCACGATTATGGGCTTCCGCTATGCCAAAGTCGAGACCGATGCCGACCTGACTGGCGCCGTATTCACGGCCCACGCGGTCTACTCCGACATGGCTGTGACAGGCGCGTTCACCTCCGGCAATGACGCGGTCAATCAGCTCGTCAAAAACAGCATCTGGAGCCAAAAAGGCAACTTCTGCGACATCCCCACCGACTGCCCAACCCGTGAGCGCGCGGGCTGGACCGGCGACATGGGCGTGTTCATTGAGACGGGCCTGACCCTGATGGACTGCTACCCTGTCGTGGAAAAATGGCTGGCCGAATGCCGTCTGAACCAATATCCCGACGGCCGCATGGCCAACATTGCGCCGCCCAACTCCCGCCCCGGCTACATGACGCCGATGTTGTGCATGTCCGCGGGCTGGGGCGATGCGGCCATTCTAGTGCCGTATGCGCTGTACAAACGCACGGGCGACCGCCGCATTCTGGCCGACAACTACGAGATGATGCAAAAATGGTACGCGTTCCTGCTGGGCCGCGCACAGCAGACCACCGACGGACAACAGAGCGGCGACTACGCCAAATACACGGTGCTGAACGGCCTTGACTACGGCGAGTGGTGCGAGCCGGGCGTGACCCCGATGCAGGCCATGATGAACCCGCGCAAGAGCGTTGGCACGGCGTATCTGGCCTACTCCGGCCGCCTGCTGGCCGAGGTCGCCGACGCGCTGAACAAGGCCGACGATACCGCCAACTACCGCAACACCGCCGCCAACGCGGTCAAAGCCTACCGCGCAGCGTTTACGGACAACGGCGTTATCACATCCGACCACCAGTGCGAGTATGTCCGCGCGATTGCCTTTGCCCTGCTGGGCGGGGACGAGGCACGAGTCGCCGCTGAAACGCTGAACAAAATGGTCGTTGAAAACGGCTACCACCTGAACACAGGCTTCCTTTCTACGCCGTTTTTGTGCGATGTACTGGCAAAATACGGCTATGTAGATACCGCCTACAAGTTGCTTTTGCAGCCCGATGCCCCCGGCTGGCTGTATGAGGTCGGCAAGGGTGCCACCACCGTGTGGGAAACCTGGACCGGCATTGATGCTGACGGCAAGCCCCACGACTCGCTGAACCATTACAGCTACGGCGCGATCTGCGGTTGGCTGTTCGGCGGCGTATGCGGCATCCACTACACGGATGGCCAGCTGACGATTGCCCCAACACCCGATAAATCGCTGGGCTGCGCCAAAGCCGCCTACGATTCCCCGGCAGGTCGCATTGTGAGCGGCTGGCGCTATGACGGCAACGCCGTAACCTACGAGTTTGAAATCCCCGCCAACCTGACTGCCGCCGTCACCCTGCCCGATGGCCGTACCCTGACCCTTGCCCCCGGCAAGCATACGGTGTAATGGAGGCACCCAGATGAAATACGGTATCAATTTAACGTGGAACGACTTGCAGAAAGACCCCGGTGCGCTGGCGCTGGTGCGGCAATACCTGCCCGCTATGGAAATGCTGGCCAACCAGGCCCCCGGCGCGGCACGCATTGCCATCCGCACGGCGCAGAGCTATGCGCCGCAGATGTTCCCGGCAGAACAGGTAAACGCGCTGGACAAGGCGCTGAAAGAATACGGCAAAACCCGTCCGATGGATGAAGCCGATGCCGCCAAGGTAGAAAAATACCGCGCCATGCAGACCGCCCGCAAGACGGAAACCCACCCCGAACGCGCCGTGCGATATGATGCGTTCCACCCCGGACAAGTATGGCTCGACACCAACGGCAACCCCATCCAGGCCCACGCGGGCGCGGTGTACTACGAGGACGGCGCGTACTACTGGTACGGTGAAAACAAGGAGTACACCGACGGCAAAAATCCCATCTGGACGTGGGGCATCCGTATGTACCGCTCCACCGATCTGTACAACTGGGAGGACTTGGGATTGATTGCCGAGCCCGACTTGACGAACCTGGACGGCAACCTGTTCCCGGAAAAGTACGTCGACCGCCCACACATTCTCCACTGTGCCGCCACGGGCAAGTATGTGATGTGGGTCAAAATTTCCAGCGCGGAAAGCTGCTTTACCATTTTGCAGGCCGACAAGCTGACCGGGCCGTACACGGTTGTGACCGAGGATTACTATCCCTTGGGCAACAGTGTGGGCGATTTTGACATGATTGTGGCCGAGGACGGCAAGGCGTACCTGTATGTGGACACGACCCCGAAGCGCGTGGCCGGGTTTGCGCTGGCGGAGGACTATTGCTCGGTGACGAAAGAGGTCACGAGCCAGTACGAGAACCTGACCCCGCCGTTCTGCCGCGAGGGCGTGACGCTGTTTGCCCACGGTGATGAAAAATATCTCATCACCAGCGCCACGACAGGCTACACGCCGAACCAGAGCGACGCCGCTGTGTCCGACAGCTGGGAAGCGCCGTTTGTGTCCGTTGGTGACCCGCACGTAAACGACGATACGATGTCATCTTTCAACAGCCAGATCTCACAGGTATTCCGCGTGCCAGGCAAGGATGTGTACATTGCCATTGCCGATCGCTGGATGCCCGATAACATGCTGGACGGCAAAGAGGCCGATGCCATCCGTCGCGTCGTGGCCTCCCACTACGATGCCGCACATTACCAAGCCACGCCGGAGGAGGAGCAGGCGCTTGCCGCCCGCCCGGATATTGAGCGCTGCAACACGAACCGTTCCACCTATGTGTGGCTGCCGCTGATCTTCCGCGACGGCAAGCCGGAAATTGTCTGGCATGACACATGGAAATGGGAAGATTTTGCGTAAGTAAGAATAATAAAACCGCCCGGTGACAGAAAGCTGACAATTCAGCCATCCGTCACCGGGCGGTTGCTTTGTGGGTGCGTGAACCGCGGCTTACAGGTTCAGCTGCATTTGAATGTGCGGAACACCGGCGTCCAAAAATTCTTCAGACGTCTGCCGAAAGCCGTGTTTCTCATACAGGGAGCGGGCATAGACCTGCGCTTCGATGGTGAGTTGATTTGCATGGAACTTGGTTTTTGCCACATGGATAGCGGCTTCCACAATTTTGCTCCCCAATCCGCAGCGGCGCTTTACCGCAATCACGCGGCCAATGGATGCCGTGGGGAAAGTTGCGCCCTGCGGCAGCGCCCGCGCATAGGCCGCAATGCCATCTTCATCTTTCAGCCAAAGATGGTAAGCAACGCGGTCAGCGTCGTCGACTTCTTGATAAGGACTTTTTTGCTCGACCACAAATACCGAAACACGCAGTTTATAAATTTCCAACAACTCTTCTGTAGTCAGTTCTGAAAAATGCTTTACGACCAGTTCCATTTTTGTCCCTCCGCAAATTTGTCCTTCCAGTATACCATGCCACCCGTTGCCAAAACAAGCCCCCGGCTTCACGTCGGGGGCTTGTGGGTTACATATGCATCTTCAAATATTCCGCGCTGACCTGTAAACTCTTGACAGGGGAGTTATCTACCCAGTTGCGGTGACTTTCGAGAATGACGGCATCCACACCGACCGAGAGGGCCTGCGCCATCAGGCTGTCCAGGTCCATGTTGCCGGTACCCAGCTCCATGCTGTCGGTTTTCAAAATCGGGGTTATGGCGGGGCCGGTCAGTCGCGTGCCGCGGTCGTTGATGTGCCACAGCTTCATGCGGGGCCCCAGCCGCTGCATCCACGCCAGGGCGTTCGCGCCGCCCTCGGTGAACCAGTAGCTGTCAAACTCGAAATTTACGTACTGCGGGTCAGTTTCCTCTAACAAAATATCGTAGGCGCGCTTTTCGGCGTTCACGTGGCGCAGCTCGCAGTTGTGGTTGTGGTAGAGCAACTGCACGCCCTCGGCGGCCAGGGCTTCGCCAACCTTGTTCAGCCGCGCGGCCAGGTTGTGCATCGTGGCTTCGTCGCCGTAATCAAAGCGGTACATGCCGGTGATGACGACATATTTTGTGCCAAAGCTCTTGGCTTCATCGGCCACGGCCTTGGCGTCGCGCTCCAAGCTGCCTAAATCGGTGTGCAGGCTGACGACTTGTAAGCCAGCTTCTTTCACCAGCGCGTGCCAGTCCAGATTGCCGCCCTTGCCCACGGGCATGCCCGCGGCTTTGGTCAGCATCCGCACCATAAAGCCGATGGGATGGATCATAAAGCCGCACAATTCAATGCCGTCGTACCCGGCGGCATTCATGGCGGCAAGGGTCTCTCGCGCCTGATTTCCGTTGCTTAAAACGGTTCCCAGCATAAACTGCTGGACTGCTTTTATGGGCATGGCTCAGCCCTCCATCTTTACAATTTCGCCCGGTGTTACGCCGCTTTCGTTAAAGCTGTCTACACAGACCCAGTAGTCGCGGCCTACCATCAGGGTGGACAGCTTCACTTCGTCAACGCCATACACCAGCCAACTCTGGTACAGTTTGTCGGGCGCAGTGCCATAGCGCACGTTGCAGCCCTGCGCGTTTTCGATGTGTTGCCAGTTTACTTTACCGTCCAGCGCATCCAGCCGCACAGCGGCAGCTTTCGCGGCGGCGGGACGCTCGCCCTCACCGTTGCCGAACACCCGCAGGCCGCTCACACGCAGCGCCTGGCCGTAGGGCAGCGCACCGCCCGTCACACGGACATACCGCGCGCGGATGCCGTCGGCGTACTCATAGTAGCCGTTTGAGCACTCGCGGGCCACATCCTCGCGCAGCGTCCAGTTCTCGCCATCCAAACTGGTTTCAACCTTATAACAAGAAATCTGCGGCCGTGTCTCAATGTGCCGTGTCTTGCGGTCGTCGCCGTAGCTGTCAGCGGGGAAGTCCACGACCAATTTTTCATCGGCCATATTGACCTGAATCGCCCGCACGTCATAGTCGCGGCCCAGGTCGATGCACAACCACTCGCCGGGCTGGTCGCTGCCCGCGCTCCACCAGCGGCGGCAGTCCTCGTCCACGGCGTTGGCCGGGTCGCTGCCCTCGGCGGTGGAGGACTCCGTCACGGCCTTGCGGTAGCTCAGCAGCATCCACTTGGGCAGCTGGCTGGCGGCGTCAAACGGGCCAGCGGGGATCTCATGCGGGTAGTCGGCAAAGCTCTGGTTGCAGTAAAGCACGCCGTCCTTGTCAAACCCGGCCGGGAACAACCCGACGCGGCGCTCAAAATCGTGGTTGATGGAAATGCGCATCGTGGACGCATGCCAGTAGTTGCCGTACTTGTCGGCAATCGTGCTGCCGTGGCCCGCGCCGGTCATAAAGCCGCCCGGCACAGCGGAGAAGGGGTTCGACTTTTGCAGCGTGAACGGCCCCAGCGGCGACTTGGACGTATACACGCCGTCTGCGTAGGTGTTAAACTGTGTGCCGGGGCAGGCGTACTGCAAATAGTACGTGCCGTCGTGCTTTGTCATAAACGCGCCCTCAATGTAGGGCTTGCCGATAGCATTGAACATCGCGGTCAAGGCCTCGGCGTTCATGCCCGGCACTTGAGCCATCTGGGGCGGCAGTTCCAACTTGCCTGTTTCCTCATTATAGAACGGCTTCATGGATTTGTACAGCACGCTGGCCTCTTTGTTCACGACGCCGTTGTTGCCGGGGCGCTCGTAGCCCAGTTCGTTTTCACGGCCAAAGATCAGCTCTTTCTTCTCGCCAATCGGGGTCATCGTCTCCGGGTCCAGCTCGACGCCCCAGATGGGGGACATGTTGGAGCAGCCCCAGTAAAAATACACGCGGCCATCATCATCGCAGAACATATCGGGATCCCAGAAGTCGAACGGTGCGCTGACCTGGGTGAACGGCTCGGTCAGCGGGTCAGCCGTGCGCAAAATCGGGCAGTTGCGGCCCTTGGCGCTGGCGGAAAAATACAGGTAATCACCCACCTGGCGCACGTCGGGCGCGTAGTCGTAAATTTGCAAATCTGGGTCCGCGTGGAAGTCCCAGTGCAGCAGATCGTCGGAGTACCAGAACCCCGCCGACATCGATACAAACAGGTAGTATTTATTCTTGAAGTAAACGAGCGTCGGGTCCGCACCCTCGCGGAATCCCGCGACACGCTCGCCTTCTTTCATGTGCTGGTAGCGGTAGCCTAAATCCAGCGGGTTGCAGTAGGTTTTCATGGAAGTACCTCCCAAAATCAATAGGCAAACAGTTTCATGCGCAGCAGCGTTGGGCGGTTGTACATCATCTTGGCCACCTCGTCACCGTTCAAGCGGCAAGTCGTGTGCCACTGCCCATCCACAAAGCGGCCCTCTTCCAAAGAGAGAAAATCCACATTCGGCTTGGCTGGGTCGGTGGAAAGCACGACCGGGGAGCAGGCGTTGCACAGGACGAAAAATTCATTTTCTGCTGTCTGCAAGGCCATGCACACGCCGTCCTTGCGGGGGATGAACGGGTGGTTCATCATGGTGTGGATGGCAAAACCGTCAAAGTTCATCGTCATATCATCGGGGCGCTCACTGATGACCGCCTGCAAGAGGTTCGTGCCGTAAGCGTTCAGCAGTTGCGGCATCAGGCCGCGGATGGCATCGGCGTAGAACGCATACTCCGGCACGCTCTGGGGCGTAATGAGCAGCGGATCGCTGGTGTCAATGCCGAACATGGCCAGCGCGGCGGCATCCGGGGCGTCCTGGCTTGCGCCCATATCCTCAAACCCAAACGGAGAGAAGCACAGCGCATGGTAATGACCGACGGCGTAGACAAGGCGCGGGCCGACATGGCCGTGGGGCGCGGTCTCGGGGATGCACAGCGGGTTGCCGCGCTTGACATACTCATCGCAGACATCGCAGAAATCTTTCTGGTAGATGTCGGGCGCAAACACGGAGATGTGCGGTGCGCAGTGCTGCCAGACTTCCATCATGCGGGCAACGGGGCCGCCGCTGGGGTACTGCCCCGGCACCTGCCCACGGTTCAGCCAGCAGTTGACCGAGAGGGGCAGGGGATAGGCGTTATAGCCCGCCTTGGCGACCTGCTCGACGTAGGACGCTGTGTAGTAGGCGCTGAAAATTTCCTCGGCCACGCCACCGAACACGGTCTGCCAATCGCCGCTTGTCGGGGCGTTTTCGACGGCGGTGCGCACATCCTCGGTCATCTCGGCGGTGTTGGCCTTCAAATAGGCCAGCAGGTCGGCGGGCACGTCGGCGGCAAAGGCGGCATCTGCGGCGGCGGAATGTTCCCGTGCCGCGCCCTGTAAGCCGGTCTCATTCTCGACTTGCACCATCAGCACGGTATGCTCGGCGCTGTCCCCCTGCTTCAGGTGCGCCATCAGTGCGGCAAATGCGCGGGCATCGGCGCGGCAGGTCTCGGCACAGAATGCGGACAGCGTTGTGTAGCCCATGCCGTGGTACTGTTTCAGGCTCGTTTTCGGTTTGCCGGGTTCGACCTCGGCACGGGCAAAGCGGGTCAAGTCCTGCTTGACCCACGCGGGGGCGTAGTAGCACTGGGCGTTCTTCCATGCGCCGAACCACAGCAGCACCAGGTGCATTTTATGCTCGCGCGCACCGGCCAGCAGCATGTCCACGGCGGTGTAGTCAAACGTACCCTCGGTGGGTTCCAGCATCTCCCATGTGACGGGGGCCAGCACAGTGTTCAGGTGCAGTTCCTCGGCCTTTTCCCACACAGGCTGCATGGCCTCGGCGGTAGAGGACGCGGAGTTGTGAACCTCACCCGCGACCATAATATACGGCAGAATATTTTTCATGCTCTCACCCGTTTTTCTTAATGCCTTGCAAGACGCGGTTCAGCTGTTTCATGCTTTCTACGTCTGCACCAGCCTGTTTGAGCATACTTTCGATCGTCATGCGCTTCATGGCACGCTCCATCATAGCGACCAGCGCCGGGTTGTCCTTGACGGCGGCGGCCACGTCGCCACGGGCGGCAACATTCTGCTCATTCATCTTTTGCAAAATCGGCCCAACGTGGGGGTCTGCCATGGCGGCGGCCATGTTGTCCTTGATGGACCAGCAGGTCTCGTCCAGCTCGCCGTCAAACCAGTTGTTCACAACCTGACGGTTCGGCATGGAGTAGGCGGGGTTCGGCTCGGCAACTTTGTTGACCAAAATCACGCTGGAGAACCCTTCTGCTCGGGCTTCAATGCTGTGCTTGCCGGTGATGGGCACACTGAAAGTAAACACTTTATCGCCCTTTTGTGTCTCGACTAGATGGCCGTCTTTATACAGCGAGACCTCCGGCAAGTTGGAGTAGACCTTGATCTCGGTCACATCCTCGGCGCGGTCGACATAACGGCTGCCGCAGGTGTGGACGAACGGCTCCTTGCTCCAATAGGCTTTGTAGAGGTAGAAGGCATCCTTTTTGATTTTGCGGTCGAAGGTCACAAGGCCCTTCTGATTCTCGCCATTTTTGCCGCCCTCATCTCGGCCATCAGCGGCAAAGTCGAACATATTCCATACATGGGTCGCCCACAGCCAGGGGCGGTCGTTGATCATCTTGGCCATGTGCTCATGGTAGACGCACTGGTAGGTCTCGGTGTAGTCGCCCTTTTCGGGGTGGCTGGACTGGAAAGCCGGGTTTGCATCTGCGCCGTATTCGGAGAAGCCGATGCAGCGGTCGGGGTACTTGGTGTGGTACTCGTCAAAGAAGTCGTCATTCTGGTCCAGCTCGCCCAGGTACCAACCGAAATACAGGTTGTAGCTGTTCACATCGGGAATTTCCAGAATCGGGCTGGTGATTTCCAGCATAAAGACGTTCGCCATCGTGGTCGGACGGGTCGGGTCAAGGCGGTGCGCCAGTTCGTTCAAGGCGCGGTGATTTTCCAGCAGCTCCTCATTCACAGGGCTGGCGGCGGTAATTTCGTTGGACAGTCCCCAAACAGCAATGCAGGGGTGGTTGTAGTTCTGGACGATGAGTTCTTCCATCTGGGTCAGCGTGTTGGCGCGGCCATTGTGCATGTGCATCGTGATGTAGGGGATTTCCGCCCAAATCACGACACCCTTTTCGTCGCACAGATCATAGAATGCCTGCGCGTGCTGGTAGTGGGCAAGGCGGATGGTGTTGGCACCCATTTCAAGGATCAGCGCCATATCTTCTTCCATCATCTCTTTGGTGATGGCAACGCCCGCGCCCTTGCGGTCCTGATGGCGGGAAACACCACGTAGGGGATAGGGGCGCCCGTTCAGGATAAAGCCCTTCTGCGGGTCAATTTCAAACTTGCGGCAGCCGAAGCGGGCGGTCTCGGTCTCGCCATTGACCAGCCGCGCAGTCATGGTGTAGAGATACGGGTCATCAAGACCGTCCCACAGGCGGGCATGCTCCAGCGTGAACACGGCTCTGGCGGTGCCGTCCTTGACGGCAACGCTCGTCTGCTGGCCATCCAGTGTGAAGGTGACACTTTCGGCACCCACCACAGCGGCCTCCACCGTCACTTCACAGCGGCAGGCGTCGAGGTCCGTGACAATCGGCGTGACCTTGACAGGCACCGCGCCGTTTTCAGCAAGGGCAAAATGAGCAGCGGGCACAACATGCAGCGTTACATCGCGGTAAATGCCGCCGTAGAAGGTGAAATCGGCTTTTTGCGGGTAGACGGTGTCATTGTCGCTGTTGTCCACATTCACGCGTAGCAGGTTGCTGCCGTTGCGCAACGCATCGGTAATGTCCACGCAAAATGCAGAATAGCCGCCCTTGTGCTCAGCCAGCTTTTGCTCGTTCAGATAGACCTCGGCGGTCATGGCAACGGCGTCAAACTGCAAAACGGCGCGTCCGTTTTCCGGCAGGGCGATGTCAGGCAGCACGGTGGTGTAGCTGCAGGTGCCGCGGTAGTAGTCATTGCCGCCGTCCTGCCCGTCCACGGCGTTCCAGGTGTGGGGCAGGGTGACAGGTTCGTCGTGTCCTTCTTTGGAAAAAATCCAGTTTTGGTTCAAAAGAATAGTCTTGCTCATAACATGACTCCTTATGTGTGGTTTTAACTTCAAAGAGCCGAAAGGGCTGCAAACCCTTTCGGCTTTGGGTAATGGGCTTACTGAAGCTGTTCTTTATAGAACTCAGACTGCGCAGCAGCCTTTCTCTCGGCAATGCGCTTCTGGACGTTGACCATCTCCTCCTTGGTCAGCGGGCAGCTGCGCATGGCAATCAGCGTAATGATCCAGCCGATGATAGGCAGAGCAAACTTGAGAACCATACCCATCCAGAAGATAGCGGGGGTGCAAGGATCCGTGGGCTGGGGCATCGTGGCGGTGTAGCCCAGCAGCGCCACCGCGCCGGTGGCAATCACGGCGGCAAAAGAGGTGATGAGTTTATCGACCAGGCTGTAGGTGCCGGAGACAACGGCGGGAATATAACGCCCGCTGCGGTCGAGCTCAAAGTCAATGGCATCGGCCATGTACGAGGTGTTGGAGGTGGTGATGCACATATTGGAGCCGTTCTGCAGCAGAGACAGAATGACATAAATAATCATAGCGGGGCTGCCCATGACACCGATCTGTTTGGGGTCAATGACAATGAAGAACACGACCATAACAGCGGTGATGACCATGCTGATGCAGGTAAAATTGACAATGCCCTTTTTGCTGCCGTGCTTGCCGACATATTTGGCACCGAAAGCGGCGAAGAAGATGGACGGCACCATGCTGATAACCGTCAGAATCGTGCCAAGACCTATATTGCCGATGATAATGCCGCCGAGAATTGTGTTGATGATGGCCTGGCTGCCGACCTGCTGAGCCAGCTTGTCGGATGCGTTGGACGCAATGTAGCACTGCAGCGGCTTGTTGTGCTTGAGAACCTCAACAATATCGGCCATCTTCAGCGGTTCGGCTTTCTTGGTGCCGACAAAGCTTTCGGGTTTGTCGAAGGCGGAAACGCCGAGGCATACCAGCAGGGTGCCGATGGCGGCAACAATCAGGGTGATATTGCAGGCAGCGGTCAGAAATGCCTGATTATAGGTGCCGCCGCACTTGGGCAGCAGCACAACATTCAGCACCATCGACATAACCATCGGCACCAGATAGTTGAATGCGGTCGTCCAGACGCCGAGGGTGGGGCGCTGGCGCGGGTCATTCGTCATAATGGCGGGAATCGTCTGCGCGGTCATGTTGCTGACAGTGTAGCCGATGATGTACAGGACGTACAGCAGGGCGAACACCGGCAGCCCCAGCCCCTTGGACGAAAAGCCGGTGAACATCGCGTAGAGGGCGGCGGCCTCAATCAGGTAGCCCGCGACCAGCAGCACACGCAGCTTGCCGAACTTGGTGTTGACGCGGTCATACACAAAGGCCAGCAGCGGGTCGGTGATGCCGTCCAGAATACGGGAGCAGGTCAGGATAATGCCAACGGTGGCGGTAGTGATGCCGTAGCCGATGCTGGCCGAATAGCTGGCCATACCGATGAGCGAGTAGACGCTCATACCGACCAGTGCGTTGCAGGCGTAGCAGATGATTTGCCATGTTTTGGCGCGGTGGTATTGTACGCCGTCAACTTCTGAAGCAGTGGGTTTCTTCTTGAACATTTTGTTTTCCTCCTTAAATTCCACAGGGTTTTTTCTCGCTGACACCACTATACCAGAAGCAAAACGGCAGCAGGGGATAAAAATCAGCGGACGAGAAACAAAAATTCGCGCATTATTTCAAGCAACACGAAATATTGTCCTGCTTTGCTAAATAATACCCTCACGACTTGCGCTTGTTATGCTATGATACAGGTACAGAAGTTTCTTGATTTGCTTTGGACAGCACAGGTAAGGAGAAAATTATGCAGAAATTTGAAAAAGGCTTTTTTGTGGGCGCCGCCACCGCCGCCCATCAGGTCGAGGGCAACAACATTCATTCCGACTACTGGGCACAAGAGCAGCTGCCCCACACCAGCTTTGCTGAGCCGAGCGGCATTGCCTGCGACCATTATAATCGGTATGAGGAAGATATTCGACTGCTGGCGGATGCCGGGCTGAACGCCTACCGCTTTTCCATCGAGTGGGCGCGCATCGAGCCGGAGGAGGGCAAGTTCGACCCTGCCGAAATCGAGCATTACCGCAAGGTCATTGCCTGCTGCAAGGCGCACGGCGTTGAACCTGTTGCGACGCTGCTGCACTTCACCAGCCCCAAGTGGCTGATTGCCAAGGGCGGCTGGGAGGCAGAATCCACGGTCGAATACTTCAAACGCTATGTCAGCTATGTGATGGAGCAACTGGGCAGTGAACTTTCTTATGTCTGCACCATCAATGAGGCAAATATGGGCCTGCAGCTGGCGGCAATCTCCAAGCGGTTCCGCCTGATGGCAGAGCAGGCCGCCAAGGCTGCCGCCAACGCGGGCAAATCTGCCGAGGGCAGCGTGCAGGTGGGTATGAACTTCCAGAAGATGATGGAAAATATGAAGTACGCCGCCGCCGAAAACGCCGCCGTGTTCGGCACACCGCAGCCGAAAATTTTCGTCAGCGAGCGCACACCCGAAGGCGATTTGCTGGTGATGCGCGGGGCGGTGAAGCCTTTGCCGCCGCTGCGTGGGAGGAAGAGTTCACCCACTATCTTCCTTATATTAAGGAGGATGACTTCCTCGGCGTGCAGAACTACACACGCACGCTGTACGGTGCGCAGGGGCAGCTGCCCGCCCCGCAGGGTGCCGAGCTGACCCAGATGGACTACGAGTTTTATCCGCAGGCGTTGGAAAACGTCATCCGCAAGGTGGCCGCCGACTTTAAGGGTGACTTGATCGTGACCGAAAACGGCATCGCCACCGCAGACGATACCCGCCGCGTGGCGTTTATCGAGGCAGCCTTGGCGGGCGTGCAGCACTGCATCGCCGATGGTATCCCGGTCAAGGGGTACTTCCACTGGAGCCTGATGGATAACTTTGAGTGGCAGAAGGGCTATGCCATGAACTTTGGCCTGATCGCCGTGAACCGCGAAACGCTGGAACGCACCCCGAAGCCCAGCCTTGCGGTGCTGGGCGGATACGCCAACGCATAAGAATATCAGTGGTTGTCTGTACGGCAGCCACTTTTTTGTGGTATACTGGTATAAAAAGAGGGTGATTCGATGGATGTTTTTCAAAATATGGAGCTGTTTTCTGAGCTGATCCAGTGCGGCAGCAACATTTATACATGGTGCTATAATGCCGATGGCAGCCTGCTGCAGAGCAACTGCTCGGAAGCGGGGTTCCTCTCCGGCGCATTTGACCTATTCGGCTGCAAGAAAAAAATGCTGGACTACGGCAGCCGGCACACAAAGCCCGTCACACTGGGCACGGCCATTGGCATGACATGGGCAGCTGCCTTTGAAAAGGACGGCAGTGCGCTGAAACGCGCCTGGGTCATCGGGCCGGTGTTTTATCAGGATGTTTCGCTGCGCGGGATCGAGCAGGGGCTGCAATACTATAACCGTCTGGAGACGAGCGTGGCATGGACCATGCAGCTGTACGAGGCGTTGAAAACCGTACCGGTGCTGCAATGCACAGTCTTGCACCGCTACGCTCTGATGATGCATTATTGTCTGACCGGTAACCATCTTGCGATCAGTGACATTAACAGCGAGGATTTGACGCAGGTACGCAATGCCGTGCAGCAGCCTGCCCATGATCGCCACAAGGTCTGGATGGCAGAGCAGGGACTTCTGCAGATGGTGCGCACCGGAGACTTGAACTACAAGCAGGCGCTTTCCGCCAGTATGGGCATCAGTGCGGGCGTGCCTGTGCGCAGCGATGACGCCCTTCGCCAGAGCAAGACAAGCATCATCGTGTTTACCTCGCTGGTATGCCGTGCCGCCATCGAGGGCGGGCTTTCGCCGGAGGAAGCCTACGCGCTGGGGGACAGCTACATCCAATCTGCCGAAAATGCAAAAACGATGGACGACCTCGATCCTCTGGCACTGATGATGTATGACGACTTTGTCCGGCGCGTGCATAAATGCCGCACCAACCCGCATCTTAGCCAGCAGGTGCAAAAGTGCGTGGACTATATTGAGATGAATCTCGATAAAAAAATACGCGCTGCAGATATTGCAGCGCTGGTGGGCTACACGGAATATTATCTGACCCACAAATTCAAGGAGGAAACGGGCTTGAGCGTGACAGATTACATCAAATTTGCCAAGATCGAGCGCGCCAAGGTTTTGCTGAAAAGCACCGACCAGACCGTGCAGGACATTGCCACTGCACTTTCTTTCAGCACACGCAACTATTTCAGCCGGATTTTTCAGGAGGTCACAGGCCAAACCCCGATGGAGTACCGCGAAAAGTAAATGCTTATCCAAAAAAACCTCTGTCAGGCAAACATCAAGTCTGGCAGAGGTTTTTGTGTTTTATTCCTGCGTCAGTGCCCGCGCCATTCTGACCACGCGGGAGGCATTGATTTTTACCTGCTCCAGCGTCACTGCGCCGCTGTCGATGCCCTGCAGCAGATTGTCGTAATCACCCTTGTTGCCGGGCATGAACAGGTCGCCGCCTGCCGCAGCCACATACTGCGCCTGCGAATCCCGGTGGGCAGAGCGTGCGTCCCCGGTAATCGGTGAGACCCAGTCGGTCATGACGATGCCCTGATACCCGAACTCGGCACGCAGAATATCCATAATCAGCCCGCGGCTTTCGGCGGTGTGGGTGCCGTTCAGCAGATTGTAGGAGGTCATGACGGCCTTGGGCTGGGCTTCCCGCACGCAGATGCCGAAGCCCTTTAAGTAAATTTCACGCATGGCGCGCTCGGAAACCATGCTGTTGTTGCGGGTGCGGTTGTACTCTTTATTGTTGGCGGCATAATGCTTGATGGTCGTGCCGCAGCCCTTATGAGCCTGCACACCGCGCGTCATGGCGGCGGCCATCTTGCCGGAGACGAGCGGATCCTCAGAGTAGTACTCAAAGTTGCGCCCGCAGCGGATCGAACGATGGATGTTCAGCGCCGGGGCAAGCCACAGATGCACGCCGAAGTGCTCCATCTCCTCGCCGACGATGCCGCCGCACCGCTGCACAAAATCCGTGTCAAAGCTCTGCGCCAGCGCGGTGCCGATGGGAATGGCCGTGCAGTATTGGGTCTTGATCTCGCAGCCGGCCTTCGGCTTGCCGTTGCCGCCCATCAGGCTCATCACCAGTTTCATCGGGCCGGACAGCATTTCCATAATGGAATCCGGCATCGAGGCATTGCCGACAGCGTGCTTGCCCTTGCCGTCCTCATAATACTCCTTCGCAAGGCGCAGACCGGCAGGGCCGTCGGCCATGATCAGCCAGGGAATGCCCTTGACAGTGCTGCAGCTCTCACCCGCCGCACCGCAGACATGGCGGCCTGCTGTGCCGATCATCGAAGCAAAGCCCTTTGCGTTCGGATCAAAATTGCCAATCAGAAGCAGGGCGGCGTCCTCCTTGGTCAGGGCGTCCACCTCGGGCAAAATTTCCTCGGTGCGGGCATAATCTATCGTTTCACAGACAATCGAGGCCGGGTCGATTTCGATGACCGGCACACCCTCCGGGCGCTCCATCGCGGCGGCAGGGGCGGTAAGGTCGGTGAAATCCGTGCTGCCCAGCACATTTTTTGCCTGCAGGGTCGTGACGGTCTTGCCCAGATGCAGGACGGCGGCGGGGACGGTTTCGGCGCTGCTGACACCGACACGGACAAGGTGATCACCGGCCTCGAGAATATAGGAGGCAGTTTCGGCATCATAAGCTGCCATCTCCGGCAAGGTAAAGGAGCAGGTGACAGTTTCTACTTCTCCCGGGGCAAGTGTGCGGGTCTTGGCAAAGGCACAAAGCTCCTGCCGGGGCACATCGAGCTTACCGGCAGGCTTGCTCAGGTAGACCTGCACGACCTGCCGCCCCGCCATAGTGCCGGTGTTTTCCACGGTAGTACGCACAGTGACCTGCGCACTGTTCGCCTCCACCCCGGCAGTCCCAAGGCGGAACTCTGTGTAGGAAAGCCCGTATCCAAAGGGGAACAGAGCTTTTTTGCGGAAGGTATCAAAATAGCGGTAGCCCACATAGATGCCCTCGCGGTAGCGGGTTTCGTTCATGTCCTCAAAGTCGGGCATTTCAGGGTATTCCTCAAAGGCGGCCCAGGTGGTCGTCAGCTTGCCGGAGGGATTGGCCTTGCCCAGCAGAATATCCGCCAGCGCACAGCCGGTCTCGACACCGAGCTGGGACAGCAGCAGAATGTTGCGCACGCTCATAACGGGGGAGAGATCCACCACGCCGCCGACATTCAGCACCAGCATAAAGCGGGTGAACTTTTTGTCCAGCGCCAGAATATCCCGCACCTCGGAATCGGTCAGGCGGATGTCGCCCTTGAGCGGCGTGCGGTCGTTGCCCTCACCGGAAATGCGGGAAACAACGTAAATTGCTGCATCGCCATCAGCGTTGAGCGGCAGGTCGTATTCAGGCTCAGGCATGACCTTGCCCATGCCGTAGAGGATAAAGTTCTGCTTGGCGGCTTTGGCGTCCTTTTTCAGCTGCTTCAAAAAGGCTTTGTGGGCCTTTTCCCGCGCTTGCTCGTAGCCGGTGTGCCACTCCATCCCGGTCAGGGTGAAGCCTGCCTCCCGCAAACCTTCCTCGATCGTGACGCTGTAGCGGGAGTTTACCTCGCCGGAGCCGGTGCCGCCCCGGATCGTGCGGCGCACGCCGCTGCCGTAGGCGGCAAGGGTACAGGTTTTTTCCAGCGGGAAGTTGCCGTCCTTTTTCAGCAGCACGGTGCAGCCCGCTAAATTTTTGCGCAGCGCTTCGATGTGGCGCAGTTCATAATCGGCCATTGCAGTGGTATTTTTCATGGGAAACATCCTCCTTTTTCAATAGTATACAAGAAATATCCTCAGGCAGGGAAGTGAACATTTCGTGTTTTGAGATAATAATTAGGGCAATCCCGCATAATTCTAAGTGCCGATACGGCGAGCGAGGTGCGGCAGATGCTAAGCCGCCGGAGCGGTGCTTGAGCCGTCAGGCGGGAATTGTGCGGGATTGCCTTAGGAAAGCTTACGCATTTGTCAGTACCTTGATGCCGCCTTCGACAAAAGTCGCAATCGTGTCCAGCTGTGCTTCTGCCAGCTCCGGTGCGGAGGCTTGCAGCCCTACAATGCCGTTGAAGATGAAAACCAGCACCGCACCGATGTTTTCGTACTGTGTACTGTCAATGCCATCCTGCTTTACCTTTTCAAGAATGGCGTTGCGAAGATGGGCGGTGAACTGTGCCATGGCCGGTGCAGAAAAAAGCTCGGTACATAGTTGGTTTTTGCTCAGCAGGGTGTATATTTCCTTGACGAAGGCGCTCGGGCTGCTCAGCGGACCCTGTGCAATGTTGAGTTGGCTGATGACCTCGACAACAGTCTCCTGCTCCAACTGGTCAACCAAGTCATAGACCGTCTCATAGTGTGCATAAAAGGTAGTCTTGTTGATCTCGGCTCGCTCGGCAATTTCTCGCACGGTGATTTTTTCCAGCGGCTTTTCCTTGATAAGCTCGTAAAACGCGTTGCGGATGGCACGTTTCGTTTTCTTGATGCGTAAATCCATGGCTGATCCTCCGTCAATTTTGCTGCAAGGCAGCGCTTATCCAACGTATTTGGTGCAAAGGGTTGGATAAGCATCTTTTTCCAAAAAAGTTGCTGATTGTAAAGGCAATCCGATAATGGTGGTATAACACCAACGGGACGGATATGCAACTGTAGTTGGATATCTCCTTGGGAGTTAAATGATTCTATTACGGAGGGCAGTTTTATGAAAACCTTGTATCTTGTCACAGGCGCAGCCGGTTACATTGGCGGCGAGGTTTGCCGCCAACTTGTTGAGCGCGGTTTACACGGCAGAGCGTTGGTTCTGCCGGGCAATAAAACCGCCCAGTATATCCCCAGGGAAATCGGGCAGTGTGAGGGCGATTTGTGTGATACAGCCTCGCTGGAGCGCTTTTTCAGCGTTGCGCCGGACACTGAAACCATCGTGCTGCACTGCGCCAGTATGGTAGCACTCGGTAATGAGCGCCGTGAGCTGGTCATGAAAGTCAACGTGCAGGGCACACAGAACATCATCGACCAGTGTTTCGCCCGCCTGGAATACAAAAAGCTCGTCTATGTGGGCAGCACGGGAGCCATTCAGGAACTGCCGCATGGTCAGCGGATGAAAGAGTCGGAATGCTTTGTGCCCGAGGAAAGCTTTGGCGTTTACGGCCAGAGCAAGGCAATGGCCAGCCAGCTTGTGCTGGATGCTGCAAAGGCCGGGCTGAATGCCTGTATCGTCATGCCCAGCGGCATTCTTGGCCCCGGCGATGCCGCCTGCGGCTCTGTTACCAGTGGTCTGTTGATGCAGATGCGCGGCGAAGTCTCGGTGGGGCTGAAAGGCACATTTAACCTCTGCGATGTGCGCGACCTTGCCAACGGGCTGTTTCTGGCGGTGGAAAAGGGGAAAGCGGGCGAATCCTACATTCTCGCCAACGAAATTGTGACATACCCGGAATTTGCCGCACTGACCGCACAGGAGGGACACTGCAAAAAGCCGCTGTTCTATCTGCCGAAGGGCATTGCTAACTTGGCGGCGGACATTCTGGAAAGACAGGCCAACAGCGACTGAAAGCTGTGCCGGAATATCTTTGGAGAGTTGCAGAATACATCGGGCAAGCCGGAAAGTGGCAGGGGACTGCTACCGAGTTGCTATCTGCAGCTGGTGTTGATGGCTTTCCGAAAGAGTATCATCTGCACACGCTGCGGCATTATTACCGGCAGCGAGCCATGAACGCAGGCTGGCAGGAAACAGGTTATCTGATACTCAAAGTGGATTCTCCCAATGGGTATAAACCAGTTTTCACCAGTGAGGAAGCCCGCCATGCAAGAAGTGCTGTAAATCAGTTGCGAAACAAGAAAATTCAACAGGGGCAGTACACAGACGCCACCGATGATATGCTGTTGAAACTAGCCGATGTGCCCACTTTCAGAAGAATGTAAATCTACACAAAATCCATGAAGTGAATCACGTAGAAAAAGACCGCAACAATTGTTGCAGTCTTTTTGGTGAAACATCGGGATCTGCCGTTTGGCCTATGCCTTTTCCTCAGATCACATCCAATTCAAGCGTTTTGGGCAGCAGACCTTTTGCTTTCACCGTGACCTTAATCTTTCCGGGGGTATCGCTGCCGCGGACCACGGCCAATGCCTTGCCGTAGTAGGTCGTGTGGGTATCGGAGAAAAAATTTTCCCCCATGTTAGGACGTGCAGAACCAAGGGCCAGCAGCGTCCCGGCACCGTCAACCTCCACCGTGACCGCAGTATCCTCAGAAGATTTGGTGATGCCATCCGCCCCCGTCAGGTCAATGCTGATGTAGGCCAAATCCTGCGTTTTTGCCTGCAAGGTGCTCCGGTCGGCCACTACACGCAGTTCGGCAGGTCCTACAGCTGTCTTCATGGAAGTCCGGCTCTGTTCTTTTCCCTCGCCATCGTAGCTGATTGCGGTGATGGTACCGGGCTTATAGACAACGTGTTTAAAGACGGCCTTGTATTCCTTCGTCTTTTTTCTGCCATAGGAATGTCCGTTGACAATGAGCTCCGCCGTTTCGCCGTCAGAGTAGACCGTGACCTTGGTTTTTTTGCCTTCACAGCCGGCCCAGGACCAGCTTGCCACTGCGTCTGTGTCACGCCACATGGATTCGGAGCCGGTCTCCCCTGCGTGGGTATACGGTTCTACGCCGATGCCGGGGGTATGGTCCAGCCCCCAGATCAGCCGGTTCCACTGTACCTCTGGGCGAGGCTTTCCGCAAATGTCGATCACGCCGCAGCCGGCGGAGATGATGGGCGCGTCCTGACCGGGATTTTTGAAGCTTTTGTAACGGACGGTACCGATGCCCGCCTCTCCCAGATAATCCCAGCCCGTCCACATAAAGTCGCCGATCACATAGGGGAGTTTTTTCACCAGTTGCCAGTTATGATACAGGTTCTTGGGCAGGGTCTCGGACCCGACAATGACGCGGTCGGGATGGAGCGTACCGTCCTTCTCGTATCGGGACGCGGCGTAGTTGTAACCGCCAATATCCAGATAAGAGAAACTCACCTTTGTGGCATCATCTGCGGCAGGTTTGGCGGCCATTTTTTCAATCATACCCCCGGCCAGGTTCATCAGCATGTTGAAGAAAGCGCTGGTGGGAACGTTGTCCATCGTCTGACTGCCGTTTTGATTCTCTTTCCCATTCTTTTTGTTGCCGTATATGCCGCCGCCCTTGGCCGACATACTGCACAGCATCAGGTTGACCCCCATCGTCACTGCTTTGTCCGGGTCCAGCTTTCGTGCCAGGACTGCCAATTTTTTACAGCACTCTTGTCCTTCGGGTATAGCCAGTTCGGAGATTTCATTTCCGATAGAGTTCATGACCACACTGGGATGATTGTAGTTTTTGATGACCATAGCTGTGAGATCCTGCTGCCACCATGCGCGGAAATCCCGGTCCGCATAGTCGTAGGGGTTTTTATGTACCAGCCAGTTGTCGCAGAATTCATCCATGACATACAGACCCAGCCGGTCACAGGCATCCAATAGCGCCTTGGAGGCAGGGTTGTGGGCGGAACGTATCGCGTTGAAACCGGCCTCCTTGAGCAGACGGACACGGCGGAACTCGGCATCCTCAAAAGAGCAGGCGCCCAGAATACCATTGTCGTGGTGGACGCAGGCGCCACGGAACAGCGTTTTCTTGCCGTTTACAAAAAAACCTCTGGTGCTCCAGCTAAGGGTACGGAATCCAAACCAGGCGTCCGCCTCATCCACCATCTCACCATTTTTCAGCAGTTCCGCTCTGCATCGGTACAGTTCGGGATGTTCCGCGTCCCAAAGCCGCGGCTGGGAAACGGGAATGTCCGCCGACGCAGTGCCATCCTTGACCGCAGCTTCGGCCTGCGCTACCACCTTTTCACCATCCAGAATAGAGACTCTGACCGTATCACCGCCGGTGACCGAAACCTTCACATGGGCCGCATCGTTTCCGGAGGTGGAGACGAGCAGTCCATCCGGGCGGATATGACTCTTATCACCCAGGAAGAGGTTTACGTTGCGATAAATTCCGCTGCCGGAATACCAACGGGAATTGGGTACCGACGAGTTGTCCGCGATCACTTTGATTTCATTTTCTTCGCCATACTTCAGTTGCGGGTCCAGCACCACAAAGAAGTTGGTATACCCGTACCGCTGTTCAGCCACAAGCGCATCGTTCACGAACACCTGCGCGTTTTGATAAACTGCCTCAAATTCCAGCACAGCGGACTGTGTCCGCCACGTTTCAGGCACAAGAAACCGTTTGACGTAGACATAGGCCCCGCCGGGAAAGTATCCGCACGCTCCCGCTGTTGCCGCATCCTTCGAGCGTTTCTCGTACAGCATGGCATCGTGGGGAAGCGTGACCGGCTGCATAGACGGTTCCTTTCCCACAGTGCTAAATAGCCAACCTCGGTTAAAATCTTTCTTTTCCACTTTCCTGCTCTCCTTAAATATGCGCGAACGCTTCGCTGTTTGTGCAATATACGATATCGCTTCGGCCTGCGATTGATTCAAAAAGCCGCTCCAAAGCATACCAACTGGCGTTTCCCTTGTCGTAGTCCATTTCATAACTGTGTGCCCACAGGAACAACAGCAGATCCTTTTCTCCGGGTTCCTCACATTTGAAACGCTCCACCAGTTTCACGGCATTTTTCAGAATCAGCGAGGAGGAAGGCCGAAAGTTCATCGGATCCTCCGGGAACGCAAAGCCGCCGGAGGGAAAGACCCCTCTGGCATATTGATACCCCTGCGCCTTCAGATACGCCTGGGCAGCCGGCGAGGTTGAACCCTGCGCATAGGCGTGCCCCACGACCGTGGTGCCGAAGATTTTTTCCAGCGCGGCCTTGTCCGCATCCACCGATGCGCGCATTTTATCCTCGCTGACAGCCCCCAGCGGTTCATGCCGGAAACCATGGGTGGCAATCTCCATTCCCTCATAGACCTGGCGCACCTCGTCCTGTGGGATTCGGTTGTGCTGCACATAGGAAAATGGCCACTTGTGCTTTACACCTTCGGGGCAATCCTGAAAAGAGAAGGTTCCAAGCCCCTTCACCTCGCCGCGGGTGCCAAACAGGCCGGCATTGAGGTTGAAGGTTCCCTTGAGTCCGTATTGCCTCATGAGCCGGATCACCCGTTTGTCCTGTTCCAGTCCATCATCAAAGCTGAGCGTGAAATACTTTTTCCCCATGCCTATGCCTCCCCTGTCAGCTTTTGCAAATCATACGCCTGCGCCAGCAGCATTCCTCCGGCCTGATTCGGGTGCAGGTGGTCCCCCTGGTGATAACGCTCGTCGGTGAACGAAGGATTCTTCGGATCGCGCAGCAGTGCATCCGCATCAACCATATAATCGAACAGCGCGCTATCTCGGATCCATTCATTGATGCTGACTCTCAGCGCCTCCATCTCCGGGGTATACCCTTTTTTCACAAAACCGCTGCGGGGCGGAAGCGTCTGGGCAATCACCCGGACACCGGCCTTATGAAGCCGATCCACAATATCAGTTACGGCCGAACCATATTGTTCCAGCGAGATGACCGCCCCTGTCTTTTTGGAATAGTAGGCCACATCATTGACCCCCAACGCCAAAATCACGCCGCAGAGTTCTGAAAAACGGAGTACATCGCGCTCAAAGCGGGACACCCCTTTTTCCCCGTAGGAAGCTCCCATCAGGCCCGGGATATCATAAAGCAGACAATTCCCGCCGATTCCGGCGTTCATCAGTGCGTAGTCACCGCCATACGCATCGAACAGACGCCTTTGCAACGGTTTTACCCAGCGGTTCATAGCCGTTATACTGTCCCCGAACGCCACGATGATTTTGGAAGGCTGACCGGTAAACACCTCGATCTGATCCATCCCGGGAATCGCCTCATAAAGGCCGTACTGTTCCATATACTTTTCCCGCCGGGGTGGGGGCAGCTCGCTGTCCGTCGTATGATTCCCCGGGTAGCTTACCGCATTTTCCTCGATCATATTGCTGTCCATGACCTTGGATGCATAGTAGAGTCTGATTTCCAGCTCTTCCCCCATCGTCACCGGGAGCGTCAACTCATCCGAATAGCAGCTTTCCCCCGCGGGGACCGTGAAAACACAGCTGCCGTCCCGCGTGACGGTATGCATCTCTCCCTGTGCCCACACGGTCAGTCCCCCAATGGTGTAGGGTTTCTTTCCATAGTGGTTGGAGAAACGGATCCGAAGTTTCTCGCCCGAAACCTGGGATATCACAGAATACACCACTGTTTTTTTCTTGCCCGCCAAAAAGCCCATCGCGAAGGCAGGGGCCGCGGCTTGGTGCCAGATTGGTGTCCAGTCCATCATTATCCTCCTTTATGCCAACGTAATACTCAAGATGTCAAGCGTTCCCTTTCCCTTATACCGGAAATACAGCGGGCAGGAATCAATGGGGCGCCGGCACTCCGACGCCAGACGTCTGGCGTCGAATTCTACTCCGGCGGTTGTCCAGTCGGCTGTCCCGGCAATGGGAATGGATGCTATGACAGGGTCTTTTTCCCCGGGTAAAAGTTCCAGCACGCCGCCTGCGCCGCGAACCGTTACAGCAACGTGGGAGCTTTCAGTCAGATCAAAATATCGGAAGCCGGCAATACTGCCATTCTTCATTTTGGAAATATACGCCTTTGGTGCCGCGCTCTCTGTCTCTATGGTCACTTCCCGTTCCGCTGGCTCCGGCGGCTCGTAGTCCGGACCATCCTGGGTGATCTCGGGTCCGTCCATCGGGTTGCGCAGACCAAACATTCCGGCATGGTGCAGGACGCAGGCAATGTAGGCCGGATAGGTCCCGGTTCCCTTCAAAGGGCCGCCATTCAATCCGCAGCTCGTGGACTCCACCATGTGGATGGTCCCGTCCTCACGGATCTCAATGGGCTCAGCTACCGCCTGCCGGTTTCGTTTGGCGCCATTGGTCGTTCGGTGGTCAAATATATACCATTGCCCGTGGACGCATACCATACCGCCGTGGCTGTTTCCCATCGGATATGCCGCATTCATGAGCTTTCTGCCCTCCAGACCGATATCACTTGAGGAATGGATCGGTCCCTTGTGGATAAATCCCTTGTCGGGGAACAAGCTCATCGCGTAATTGAGCCCGGTGATGTCCGTGGCCGGATAGACCAGATAATACCACTCACCGATGTGACGGATAGAGGGTCCTTCCCAATAGTTCGGCTTCTTGGGATCAAAATCCGCCGGCATAATGATGGTGGGTTCGCTGATGATGGTCAGCATATCAGAGCTGAGTTCCATCACAAACAGCCCCTTGATCTCGTGGCCGAATTGTCCGTTGGATTTCTGCCCGCTGCCCACGTAGAGAAACACCCGCCCGTCATCATCTACCAGAACGGCTGGGTCAAACATAAACCAATCCTCCGGCTTTGAGCCGTAGACTCGCCCGTCCGGGAAGTGAACATCGCCCAAATATTGGTATTTTCCCGCAGGCTTGTCACACACAGCGACCGATGTGATCGACGTATTGGCCACCGAATAGTAAAGGTAGTACCGTCCGTCTGTGCCGCGCACCACATCCGGTGCATAGTAGGACAGGTTCTCTTTATTCCACGGCGTATCTTGCTTTTTGAAGATTACGCCTTCATACCGCCAGTCGGAAAGATCATCTACCGGGGTCGACCAGCATACGTAATCGCCCTCACAGTATTCCTTGGCGCCAAAGAGATCATGGCTCCCATAAATGTACAGCCGCTGACCAAATACCCTCGGTTCAGCATCCGGGATGTATTCCCAACTGGGAAGATAGGGGTTATAGCATTGCCGTTTCACAGATATTTCCTCCTTCAAAAATACTCAATTCTATGTTATACTATACTCAATTCCATGCTATATACTGCCATAAAAGGGGGGATGCCCGCATGGAACACCTGTTTTTTGACAGCATTGATGAAATGCGGAACCAGACCGGCAGCCATGGTCCGAACTATCTTCGCAACCATACGGCCGAACGGGACTATTTTTCTCCGTTGTCCATTGTAACCAGCATCCAGAAGCCTCAGGAGTATCTGTTTTCCAACTATATGGATGCATGGTCCTTTTGCGTTCACACTCCAAACAAACAAGAATTCTTTCATGAGACCTATATGCACAAGCATAATTTTTTTGAGCTGATGTATGTGCAGCGGGGTCGCGTCCGGGTGATGATCGAGGGGGCCGAGACCACCTATACGCAGGGAAACCTTTGTCTCCTCAATCGAAACACCATGCATCGCGAAACAGATATGTCGAATGCGGATATCGTTTACATCGGCATCGATGCTTCTCTGCTGACACAGTGGCCCAAATCATTTCCGCCGCCGTTTCAGTACAAAAGCATTCTCAATCAGTTTTTCAGCGACAATCTGTCGGAACGTGCCGACTATAAAAAGGACTACCTGGACTTTACCCTTTTAGGCGAAGATACGATCCCGCAGCTCACCCAGGAATTGATTCGCGCCTTTACGGTCAAGCGGATCGGATACCAGTTTGACGTTTATTCCTCTCTGCTCCGGCTGTTTGCCGCCTTGGAGAATCCTGACATATACAAAGCAACACACATTTCGCTGAGGAACAGTCAAGAACTGCTGACGGCGGAACAGGTCAAGAAACTGATTGAAACTCACCACGGGGCTATCCAGCGGACCAATCTGGCGGAGGCACTTAACTACTCCTGCGAGCATATATCCCGCATCATCAAGACAAACACCGGATACACTCTGAAGGCGTACTGTCAAAAGGTACAGATGGCCGAGGCGGCGCGGCTTCTGAGAACCACAGAGCTGCCGGTCTGCCAGATCGCGGCATCCATGGGCTATGAGAACAGAACGCAATTCTACAAAGTGTTTCGGCGCGAGTACGGCCTCACCCCATTGGAATACCGCCGCCATATTGCGGAGGAATGATCCTTACCCGGCATTGCGGTGATCCAGGCATTCCCGGATTTTTCGGCGCTCATCGTCCTTAATTGGGTATGCCCGCAGGATCAAAGCCGACAATACGCCGAGGATGGCAGGAACAAGACCCATGATAACGATAAACCAATTGAGCATGGTCGGAATCTGCGACAGTTCCCCCATGTATTCGGAGGTGACGGGATCCACGTTGTAGCCGATTGACATGAGCACAGCGCCAATAATTGCAGCCGAAAGCGCTGCCTGGGCTTTGACAATGAAACCGCCGGCAACCATTGTCAAGGCAGAACGATCCTTGCCGGTTTTGTAAATGTTGTAGTCCATAATCTCCATTTCCACCATGGATTGCGGGACAAAGTCAGTTCCCACCCCCACTGCCATGATGAACAGGGTAACGAAGAACAGCGCAGGAACCTTCGTAAGCAGACCCGCCATCTGGGTAATAAACAGGACCGCCCCGCCGACAGACTGCACAACCAGAAGGAAACAAGTCATTTTGATTGGGTTGTTCTTAAAGAGCTTCAAGAGCGGACGACCAATAACTGCACCAACCAGCAGCGGTATGAGCATCATCATGGAAGAAATGCCGTTGAGGACACCATACTGCTCCATGTTTGTGACGCCGGTGGTCAGATCCGTGCAGAATCCCCATTTTATGTAATACGCAGGCGTGGCAAAAATAAGGGACCAGATAAAACCGGAAAAGATGCATTTCAAATAGTAGACCACCATCGGCTTGTTCTCTTTGAACAGAAGAAAGAAGTCCTTGAACTTTACCGGCTCTGCCTTTTCTTCCTGCACACAGTGCTTTTCCTTGACAAGGAACCAGCCAATAAGAGAGAGCACCATCGCTGCACCAACAATACCGGTGATCAGAATGGCAAATGAGTCGTGATAGTTGCCCACACGTTCGTTGACCGCAACCAGCACAGCCGTAAAGGCGGACGTAACGACGCCCAGGATCATGGTCCAAACCCGCGGTCCGATAACCAGCTTGGAACGTTCGTTGGGATCATTGGTCATCGTTCGGAACAAAAGATTATCCTTATAAAAGGATGTTCCCACATCAAACAAAAAGTAGAAAACGATAACCCACACAACAACCAGTATGGGCTTGGACGCCAACTCGGACGGGAACGAGTAGAGACATACACAGCCAATGCCGGTCAGCAGTATGCTGAGGAGAAAAAAGGGTTTGTACTTTCCGATTTTGGTCCGTTTCCCGCGATCCATCAAAAATCCCTGAATGGGATCATCCACGGCATCAAAGATTCGCGCAAACAGAAGAAGCGATGTGGCCAAGGTCGCCCCCATAGCGCCCAGCCCGGCGTAGTCGGTCATATACTGCATAAACATACTGGACATAAACACGGTACACAGACCATTTACAGTAGACAGCACCGTTGCGCCGAAACAGTCCCGCAGCGTAATTGCGTCCGGATTTTTCACACAGACAGACTTGTGCATCATTATCCTCCTTATCATTTCATCAGTTATTCTCAACAATCAAAGCCCGAATTCGTGCAATTCCAACAATTCAATGATAGAGTATTCCTTTGTATTCCACAATGACAAAAGGTCGCCCTTTTTCAATTTATTGTATCATTTTGTTTCTTTACGCCGAAGTGAGAAAGAATAATCACATTTTGTTACAACGCGGTATCTACCTTTCACAAAAATGGCGACAGACGTCCCTCTTGGCCTTTCAAAAGCCTTCCGATGGGTACCCCATAAGTTCTGTGACATTATCGGGTGTAATCACAATCACATCACCAAACCTACAAAAACACAAATCCGAACGCATCTACAAAAAGTATGCGTTCGGATTTTTCAGTATGGTGCACAATTAGCGACCGGTCCCCGCGAGGCGAATGCAAGCACTTGCGCGACGCATGAGCCAGCCCCGAAGGGGATGGTACATCCCCTTTTCCGGCCAATCAGGCCGTGGAGGGACTTGCGCTCTAAAAATGGTCCACTGCACCGTTTTGCCCTCCGGCACGCAGGGCGACACATTCGCATAATGGGAAAAGGAATGAAAGTGCGTGCAGTTTCCATTTTGCCAGCAACTGCAAAAAACGAAAAAATCGCAGCCAATGGGAAATTGGCTGCGGGGAAATGGAAAACATTCTGAAAACAGCAGGAAAAAGTTGAAAATTCCACTGAAAAACTGCAAAACGGGGCGGCGGAGGCGGGAAAACTCACACCAAGCCGCCCAACAAAAAAGCCCAATCGACTTAAAATGGTTGGACATCTCTATAAAACGCACCTTGAAAATCGGTCATCGACTTCGCTGGTTTTGTGCGATACAACAAAGAAAAGAGCCTGTGACATTCTTTATGTCACAGGCTCTTGGTGCGCCCGAAGGGATTCGAACCCCCGGCATCTGGCGTCGGAGAACTACGACAGGACGGTATAGACTGGAGTTGAAACGTAAATTTTGTTGGTTCTGCACAGTTGAGCCCGAAACAAGAAAAAGCCCCTTGTTGGTTGTCACAACAGGCTTTTTTGGCATTTTGCGGTGCGGCTGCACAGTAGTGGTCAAATGGTGGTCAACATTTGGAAAATGATAAAACATAATTTTTGCTGTTGCCTTCTTGTGTGATTTTATTAGAGGGCGTTAATTAACCTGCTGTATAGGCTATATCCATCTATAATAACAAGATGGGAAATTATATTGACATTGTTGAGCTAATATGTTTCAAAATTTCGCATAGTGTCGTGAATCCGCTTTCGGACTCATTTGCACTATCGGCATTAGATGGATTTCCGCCCCGAATCATTCCGATTGCCTCGAAGCGAGTATTTAAAACCACACCACCACTTGAACCATGCGTTATCCGTTTATCTACCGTAAAAAAGGGAGCGTCGAAGGGTAGTTTCCAATAAGACAGTATGAGAACATTACTGACATAGGGTAGCTGCCGTACAGGAGTGCGACAAGAAGAATTGGCGATACTTGGTTTTCACAACCAGGTATCGCCTTTTTCTATCTTTAACAGAATGTTTAAATCTTATTGGAGGTACATAGCAGTTCGTTCTACGGAAGAACGCTGCTATTACACCTATGTGAATGGGCAGAAGATTAAGCATGTGGTAAAGCCGAAACTTGGTGAGCATCAGCCGAACAATCCGAAGTTGGTATATACGATGGATTTTCAAGTGACACCGCATCAATTGCGTCACACTTATATCACGAACCTGATTTATGCTTCGGTTGATCCTAAAACCGTACAGTATCTTGCCGGACACGAAAACAGCAAGGTGACTATGGACATTTACGCTAAAGTCAAGTATAATAAACCTGCCCAATTACATGGGGTGATCAACAGAGCAATCGACACATCAAAAAAAGATTAGGGTTAAAATCTGACAAGGGTCTACAAAATCGTGGGTTTAAGAACTGGTGGACGAAGAGCAAAAAGCTTGAAAAACCGCGTAAAATCAAGCAAAATCGAGCTTCGGTTTCGTGAAATTCGGTCTTGTTGCCGCAGACCGCAACACACAGAAACGGACACCCAAGCCCAGCTTGACGTTTTTAGGCAGTATGCGAAATCAGACGACCACGCAGTCCGGTATCTGAGAAGACGAGGGGCGCTGAATGGAATACGAAAAGCTTTTTAAGACACAGCCTGTCTGGAAATCCATCTTTTCTATGGCAGTTCCCACGGTCATCTCCATTTTTGTGATGATCCTCTATAATCTCGCTGATCTGTTTTTCATTGCACAGACAGGCGATGAAAAGATGATTGCCGGGGTCTCTGTGGTCACTCCGCTGTTCAGTATGGCAGCATCGATTGCCACCATGCTGGGCAGCGGCGGCAGTGCTTTGATTGCAAGAGCACTGGGGGCCAAAAAATAAGAAAAGGCGCTGGATTATGCAAGCGTCTGCATCTGTGGCTCTGTTGTCATTGGATGCATCCTTATGGTGAGTATCTACTTCGCCAAAACACCGTTGCTTCGCTATTTAGGGGCGGATGACGATTTTACGTCCTACGCTTCAACATATCTTTCATTCTGCGCGGCAGGCGTACCCTTTATGCTTCTGTCACCAAGTATCGGTGCTGTGATACGCGCGGAAGGCAAAATCAAAGAAAGTATGAAAGGAAGCCTTGCAAGTTCCGGGTTAAATATTGTGCTGGACGCGCTGCTGATTTTTGTGCTGAAGCTTGGTGTGGCCGGGGCAGCAATCGCTACGGTGCTAAGCAATATTTTCACCTGCGGCTATTTTATCCTGCGTGTCCTGCCGAAACTTGAGCTGGTAAAGCTGCATTTGAAAACGATATTGCGCTCTGCGCGGGCAAATGGAATAGAAATATTCTCAATCATTGCGCTTGGTCTGCCCAATGCGCTGTCCGGCATTATGTCCAGCCTTGCGGGAACACTCTCCAACCGCTGTCTTTCGGTGCATGGTGCAGGGGCAATCGCTGCATTTTCGGCGGCTTATAAGTGCAATGACATGATGTGCATGATTGTGATGGGCATCTGCATGGGGGTTCAGCCACTTTTGGCATACAATTATGGTGCGCAAAACACACCCCGATTGAAAGAGGCTACCCAAAAGCTGGGCATATTGGCTGTTGGAATCGGCACGGTAGGAGCGGCACTTTGCTTTGCCCTGCGAGGTAAAATCCTAGCTGTATTTTTAAGAAGTGCAGCGGTATATGAACAAGGCCTTTCAATGATGCCGTACTTGCTCGCAGCGCTGCCGGTGATGGGAATATTCTATCTCGGCATCAACTTTCTGCAAGCCGCCGGAAAGGCCAAAACGGCCACGGCTATCGTAGTGGCAAGGCAAGGGTTGTTCTTAATGCCTGCCATCTACATCTTGAATCGGCAATTTGAGATGAAAGGTATTGCGATTGCCTATCCATTTGCAGATTTTGTTTCAAGTGTACTTGTTGCACTGATTTTGCTTGCTCAATATCAAAAGCTCAATGATCCCAAAGGACGGGTGTAAGCTGTCTTAATAGAACAAAAATATCGCTCTGCACTACATATGCAGGGCGATATTTTTATAGAACTCTATTTTTACTTGACTTCCAACACCACCGTGACCGGCTCACAGCCATCGCAGCGGGCAGTCACTTTTGCGGTGCCTGTGGTAGCCGCAGCGCGAAGTATAGCCTGTGCGCGGCCAAAGTGGGTCAGATGGTGGTCAGCGTGGAAGGTTTCATCCGTGCGTGTTCTGGCGCTGCCCAATCCTGCAAGGGTAACGCAGTCGCCCTCCACCTGCACATAAACGTCCATGTCCTTAGCAGGTTTCAGCTTTCCTTTGGCATCTGTCAGACTGATGGTCAGGTAGCATAAATCCTGCCCATCTGCGCGAAGAAGTGTTTTTTCTGCCTGTACAGACAGGCGCGTTTCTTTTCCGGCTGTGGTCAGGGAATCCTCGCCCCAAAGGGTCTTATCGGTGCGGTATACTTTTGCGGTGAGCGTTCCCGGCTGATACACGGTTTTGAAAATCGCCTTATTTTTCTTCAGTTTTTTCTTGCCGATGCGCTTGCCGTCCAGATATAACTCGGCATATTGCCCCAGACCGTAGACTTCAACCTCAGCTTTTGTTCCCTCAAATCCGTTCCAAGACCAGCTATGTATGGCGTTCGTCATGCGCCAAGCGCCTTTGAAATATTTATGCCCGGTCAGACTTACCGGCTTTACCGCAATGTACGGGCGCGTATAGGTGCCATATTCGATCTGCATATAGTAGTCATTGGCAGTCAGATAGCCTGTTGCATCGACTGTGCCGGCACCATCAAACAGACCAAGCGCACCCCATTCGGGATAGTCCCATGCACCGCAGGTCCCTGCTTCGCCCAAATAATCCCATCCGGTCCAGACAAAGTCACCGATGATTTGGTGGTGCTTCTTTACAATTTCCCAGTTGTCCACAATGGCGTGGCTCATGGTCTCGGTGCCGCAGTAAATGCGATTCGGGTCACGGGCAATATCCTCCTCATAGCGCGGTGTTCCGTAGTTCAGGCCGAGAACATCCACATAAGGAACGAGCTTATCCGTGTTGGTGGCACTCTTTTTGCCTTTGGAGGCATTCTGAATCAGTGCGGGCAGCAGATTCATAACTGCGTTGAAGCCCGCCGAACCCTGTTTGTCGAGACCGGCCATCACATCCTTGTTTTTACTGGGGTCCAAAGGCTCCCGCTTATAGTCATTGTCCTCTGTGTAGAGTTTTTTGCCGCCCATAAGCATCAGGTTGGCACCGATGGTAACGATGCGGGTGCTGTCCAGCGATTTGACCAATTCCGTCTGCTCTTTCAAAAGCTGGATACCCTTGTCCGTACCCAATTCGCTGTTCTCATTGCCAACGCTGTACATGACGACGCATGGGTAGTTATAATCGCGGTTTACCAACGCTGCAATGTCGGATTTGTAGTTTTCTACAAAGTCGTGGCTGTAATCGTGGTAGGTTTTGGTAATGTACCACATATCGAAGGTTTCGTCTATTACATACATGCCCAGACGGTCACAGGCGCGCAGGATGGCACGGCTTGTTGGGTTGTGCGAACTGCGGATGCTGTTATAACCGGCCTCCTTCAAAATACGGATGCGGCGTTCGGCAGCAGTATCAAATTCACAGGCACCCAAGAAGCCGTTGTCATGATGAATACAAGCACCACGGAATTTCACTTCTTTGCCGTTGACGCAGATGCCGGTCTGCGCACTCCAAGTAAGCTGGCGGATGCCGAACTCGACTTCTTCTGTATCGGTGCCACAGCTAAGTACCGCGCGGTATAGGTTCGGATGCTCTGCATCCCAAAGCTTTGCACGAAAAATTTCAATATCTCCCAGCATACCCTCGGCTGCCAGTGCTTCGCCATCGTAGATTTTTACAGTAGTTTCGGCCGGGGCATCGGCTGTCACGGTAATGACAGCGGGGAAGATAGACTTGGTGGTAATGCGGACATTGCGGATATGCTCTTTCGGCTTGATGACCAGATGTACAGGTCGGTAAATGCCGGAGCCGGAATACCAGCGGCTGTTTGGTTCCAGACTGTTGTCAACATCCACTTTCAACAGGTTGGTTCCCGCCTGCACTACATCGCTGATGTCCACTGTGAACTCTGTGTAGCCGTAGGCGTGGTAAGCCAACTTCTTGCCGTTTACATAGACAGTAGCACAGCGATAGACACCCTCAAAGACCAGTGCAATATATTGCCCGATTTGGTCGGATGAGATTTCAAAATCCTTTTCGTACAGGTATCTTCCACCGGGAAAATAACCGGAGTTTGCGCCATTCAGGCATTTGCTCCGGGGCTCGGTAATCATGGCATCGTGGGGCAGATGTACTGTTGTTACCTCATCGGGCGTATCATAGCGGCAAAACCGCCAGTTCCGCATAAAATCGTTCGTCATATGTGTATCCTCCTTATGAAATTGCTTGCCGGCCAATATGTTATATTTATCATACTATATTTATTTTTGTTGCGAAATGCCGGAAGTGGGCTTATCATCTTGAATTTTGTATCAAATATGCTACAATTCAAATAAAGGAGAGCACAGAGCCTATGATTTATCACTACTCGTCCACAGACGGCATCCATGTGCTGGAATCGGTCAATGCACAGGAGGACACCGCATCGGCAGGGCAGTTTGGATTATCGCGTCATAATAATGTCCTGCACACCGAAAACCCGTTTCAAATTGTCATTCTCAGCTATGATCCCAGCTTACGCGTTCCGTGCCAGATCATCGTAATAGCGCCGGAGCATTATTCCTATGTGGAAATGGATGCAGAAACATTCGCACAGCAGACAAAGTCCGCCGGGCTTCACCAGCATAATACTTTTGAGCTTGTCTATGTGCTTTCTGGGACACTGTACCAAAGCATTGAGTCGGAACGCCACGTTTACCCGGCCAAGAGCTGCTTGCTGTTAAACCGCAACGTTCGGCATTGCGAGGAATACGGCACAGCATTTTGTACGGTCACGCTTTCCCTGTCTGCATCCTATTTCAAGGCGCTGCTGCACGATGACAAAGAGCAAGCGTTCAAGGCCAATCAGCTTTGGAATGACAGTACGGACCTTAAAGATTTTCTCTCCTTGGAATTGTCTGACGAAGAAAACAACAGTAAAAATTATATAGATTTTATTCCGCGAACGACACAGGGAAGTCGAAGCGGCGAGGTGGAACGGCTATTTAACAAATTGACGCAGACACTGATTCAGCCCGGCCCCGGAGATACGTTTTTCTTCCGTGGGTACATCTGCCAACTGCTCAATCTGCTTTGCCAAAAAGATATGTATACAACGCACCCTATTGCAATTGGCACCCAATCCGAGAGCCGCATCTTTTCCCAAATTACGCAGCTATTGGAAGAAACCGATGGGCGCATCTCGCGTGAATTGCTTGTTGAGAAACTGCGCTATTCCGGCAGCTATCTGAACCGAATCGTGCAGACCTATACAGGAATGAACATTACCCGGTATGCGCTCTATTTCACAATAAAGCGTGCAGCCGATATGCTTTCCAACACCAACAAAACTATAACCACGATTGCGGGCGAGCTTGGCTTTACGAACCGGACCTATTTCTACAAGGCGTTCCAAAAACATTACGGTCAAACGCCCCGCGAATATAGGGTGCAGCATAGAAATTTTTGAAAGCAATGCTTTATGGCACAAAAAGCCCCCTGCCTTGCGTTTTGCATGGCAGAGAGCTTTTGCGACTTATCACGCCAGATTGCCTACTTCATATTTGTTTCCACGCGCGATGTCACTTTTGAAGCGGATACACCGCACGTGGCCGAGACATTCCGCAAGGAAGCAATAAGGGCGGATGCCATCATCGATCTCCAGAATCTCATAGGGCTGCAGCTGCATAGAGAGCAGTTCCACGAGAGGATGCTTTTTGGTTTGCTTTGTAAATTCCATCGCTGTATAAGGGGAGCTGCCCTCATACCGCAATGCATAGCGGCTGGGATAGGGGAAAAACGAGATTCCGTTGGCCGCAAGCATGCTCTCTTCCGCCTCGATTTCCGGGGAGCGGAAGTGGTAGATCCGCAATGTGGGCGGCACACGCCGCTTGGGACACCATTTCGGGACATTTACTTTCGGGTCATCGGACTTAAAAATAATGACCTTTTTGCCGCCAGTGCAGTATTTTGTGTTCAGCTTCATGCGCCGCCCGTGAATCGTTTTCGTTTCTGACCCGGCGTAGAGCTTGCAATCTGGGCAGTAATAACATTTGAATTTGCGTACTTTTTCTTCATACATAGTCAATTTCACCTCTTATCCCGTCAAAAGAAGCCGTGGCAGCAAAGCGCCGCCACGGCTATTATCAAATCATTCTGTGAACATTCAACCCTTTACGCACACGCGGCCAGCGTTTGTCGGCGCGGGTTGAGGGCCGCGAGTACAAAAGGGCGGGGCTTGATGTAGTAGTGGGTGGTGGATGTCTCAAAGTGAATCTCCTGCGTTTCCGTCTCATGGATCTTCACCACAGGGGCCGTATGGTACATCTCACCACCGGTACTGAAGATGGCAGGCCTGCCCACCATCAATGCGGACATGAGTTTTCCGGTAATGTAAAGCTCCAGCTTCCGCTTTTTCATTCTGTCATTGCCTCCTCTCAGGCATCTCGGCACAGTTCCACCACGATGAACCGCGCGTTATCCAGCAGCGTGTTCACATGGTACAGCGAGGTGTTCTGCATCTGCGCAATCTCGTTCGTCTGGTAGCCCTTGGTGCGCAGACGGATAATCTCCATTTGCTGGGGTGTTACCCGCTTGGCGAGAGCATGCAGGAGCAGTGCCACTTCGCTTTCACGCAGTGCTTCCTCGTCTGTCTCCGTCGGCGTGGGGCGCCGGGTCAGATGCCCGGTGTAAGACTGCCGGGGTCGGACGAAGCGGATGACGCGGAAACGGCGCTTGTCGGTGCGGCGGGTGTTGGCTACTTCGCCCTCCATGGCCCGCCACGCTACTGTGGCAAAGGAATAGCCTGCAAGGTTCGGGTCGGTCAGATACCGCTGCACCGCCCGCAGATAGCCGAAAATGACGATGTCATAATACTCGCTGGCGGGTAGATTCTTCTTGTGCAGGAATTTGTAGACAAGATTGTGGTTTTTCTCGGCAAAAATTCGCTGGGTATCATTCAACGGAATATCGTGCATAAAGCACCTCCTTCGTAAACTGTCACGCGGGCAGCGGCTGCGTGTCGCCGTTCACCGTGGCCCCGATGCAAAAGCTGTCATCGGCGGCAGCAGGGGCGGCGGTGTAACTTTCCACCTCGCAAAAACCATCATCCTGTTCACGTTTTGCCTCGATGCGCTGGCGATTCATGCCACGAATCTGCTCACGGAAGCTCAGGGCGTACTTGCGCACGGCAACAAGCTGGTCACCGTGGAAATCGCCCAAGCGCTTGAACGTGGCAACGCTGTAATCCTTGCCCTCCGGGTTCGTCTGGCGTTTGAGACCAATCTCCACAAGGCTGCCATAAGTGGCGCGGTTGCGGAAAACAAAACCCTGATTCAAGAACTCACGGAACGGGCTGATGCTGGTGGGCGAGAGATTGATTGCCAGCGGCATAAACTCTCCGCTGCGTAGCAGGTACAGCACCCGCATGTTCTTGCAGGCTTTGCCGCGGCCGTTGCTGGCGCTGCCAAACTGACTCAATGTACAGGTGGCGCAAGTGCCACCGGGTTCTCCATAGCCCTGTTTGCCATCCACCGAAGAACAAAGCGGCGGTACATCGTCATTGTACTCGTCACCCTCCGGCCAGTAGGCACAGCTTGCGTGGTTGTACAAGATCACGCCGGTGAGTGTGGGGCGGTAATCCGGGTGCTGCGGATCACCGTTGGGAATCTCGAATTGCAACACACCGCCGGCGGGAATCTTGATGCGGGGAAAGGACATGGTGAGCCCGTCCGTATCTTCAGCAAGTTCCTCGCTACTGAAATCGGCATCGCCCATTTCGGGCAGCACAAAGTCCAGCGGCTCGTTGGTGGTCATGGCGGTAGTGGCTGCGGCGTTAGCGTTCATCATAGACATAAAAATCCTCCTGTGTGTAAGGGCAGTGTTAAGCGGCTGCCCGGTTGATTCTCGACCACTGCCGGGGCGGCATGGTCAAAATACTGTAACCGATACTTTCCAGTTCACTGGCGCGGCCATAGCTCTCCACATCCTGGCTGTGGCGAGTCACGGCGTTGGATAACCCGTACAGCGTCAGATCGTTGGATTCGATCAGCCGCTGCAATACGCCGGTGCTTTCGCTGTCGGTAATGTGGAACTCTTTGCTGGCAAGTTTGACGACGGCCGGCACATCATGGGTGTCCATCTGCGCGGCTTTTGCCTCCTGCATCTTGCCGACGACCTGCGCGAACCGCGCTTCTTCCACAGCGGCGCGCACGGTGTCCTGAATTTTCATAACAAAGGCTTTGTCCTCCGCGTCCAAGGTTGCTTGGGAGTAGACGCTGAAGTTCTCTTCGCTGTCGGTAACGCGCCCCACATGGTTGCGGCGGGCGGCTGCCTCATTCACGACCATACCGTTGCTGCACACCAGCCGATAGATCAGCGGCTGGATGCTGACGGAACCAAGTCCGACCTCGCTGTTGCTGATGATGATTCCGGCCTGCACGATGTCGCCGGGGGATACCTCCGCCTGCAAGCGGGGGTTCACGGCCTTGATGTACATACGACTTTCGGTGATTTGGCAGCTTTCAAAGCGGATGTCGGGCAGCCCGCCGAGAATCGGCAGCGTCACTCCGGCAATGTCGATATTGTCGATGCGGCGATAGCGATTGCTCAGGTACGCGCGAGCGGAGCCGTCCAAGGTACGCAGCATGCGCTGGCTGCTTTCCTGCTTGAACCATGTGTTGGCGTTGTAGGCCAGCAAGTCGGGACGTTCCTCCCGCATGCGGTCATAGTAGGCGGCGGGAATACGCAGGTGGGTGCCGATCTGCCGATGAGCGATGCCGGTGATGGTCATGGGCTCAATCAGCTCGGTGCCGCTGTCGTCTGACAGGTGCAGAAACATTTCTTTGCCGTAGGATTCCATCCGCAGGCGATTGGGGGCAATGAGGTAGTCCTCCTTGGACTCGCTCTGCCGCTTCACTTCGGTCAGCATCTGCTGTAAAGTTACACCGGATTTCATACGCGAAACCTCCCTTTACCACGAGAGAACCAGCTTGCCGGAAGTTTCCTCGGCGGCCAGCCCATCTCCTGCAAAGACCTGTTTCAACTTTTCCCAGCAGCCCACAGGCGGGAAACCGTGCAGTTCCGGGAGTACCGATGTGCTGCCGTCCACAAGCTGGATGTGACCGTCCTCCTGCACGGTCATCGAGTGATGCCCGCGGGAACTGAGGTCAGCTACGATGTTTTCCAGTGTTGTGCGACCCTCGGTTTCATACCAAATGCGCGGATCGGGCAGTGGGGGAGTCTCGGCGGGGATTCGCGGCTTTTCGGGTGCGTCTGCCGTGGGGTTCGGGCGCAACGGCACGGCGTTGATTAACTCACACCGCAGATGCGCCTGCTTGTCCAGTACGACCTCGGCACTCTCAAAACCGTCTAATCCGTGAACACGGATCAGGCAGCGCCCACCCTCTTTAACGATAGCAAGCGGGTCCTTGGTGGCCCATTCCCATGTAATGTTGCTGCCCGCTGTGCGAAGTGCGGCAGTAATGCGCTGGTTCACATGGAGCAGCAGAATGTCGCTGAGCGGTTCGTCCTCAATGTCCGGCACCACAAACTTTGCGCGGCGGGGAGCCTTTGCTTTCTTCTTGGGGACTGCCGGGAGGCTGCCGCGCAGATGCTGCAGCACGTACAGCCCCCAGACAGAACAGGCAACAAGCAGAAGCGGCAGCAGCAGGGCGCCGCGCACAAACGCGGCGATAGCTACAATAATACCCACGAAGATGCTTGTGCCATTCCGGATGGCGTTATCAGATTTCATTGTCGATTACCGTCCTTTCACAAAAACAAAAAGGGCTGCATCAGGTGTCCGTTCTGAACACTTGATGCAGCCCAAGGTGCAGCCGCTTTTCAGCGGCCATGCGGGATGCGGATTGATTCTTGGTTCACTCCTTTCTGCCAACGGCAGGAAATATCTATATAAAAAGTGCCGGCAGGGAAGACATTGCGGCTGATTCAGCGCAATGTCATCTACTACCGGCACCGATTACAAAAACAACAGCGTATGCTTATATAGCATAAAAATCATTTACAAAGCAATTATAATACTATATCTTGTAGTTGTCAACCCAGGGGCGATTTAATATGTATCAATCATAATCTGTTGTCGAAGATAAAGGTTTGCCACCGCCGTGATGACCTCGCGGCTGCAACAGTACTCTCGGACAGCCTGTGCAAAGTTGTCGCAGTTCAGGTCATTGTCATCGTACAGCTTGTCCAGCACATCGTAGCCGTCCTTCAGCCGGCGGATGTCCATCTCAATACTCTTAATAATTTCCGCACAGGAGAGGGGAGTCTGCCGGGCAAGGCGAATGACCTTTTTCTCGCAGGAACTGCGGGCATCCACATGGAACAGGCGGCGAGTGATTTTCCAAGAGATGCCCTCCAAAAACGTCAGTTTCAGGAATGACAGCACCCGCAGCGGCCATGCTGCCCCAATGGGAATGATAAATCGGCAGGCAAGTAGGTCATACAGCGCATCGTACTCGGTATCGCCGGTACCGGCCACAATCAGCCCACGAACCAGCAAGCGCTGCACGCAGTCCTGCCAGCTGCGGTGGATGGTGACGTTGATATTGCTCACCATCTTTTCATAGTAGCTGCCGATTTCATCTTCCCGCAGGATGCGCCAGTTGAGGATGGACCAGAGCATAAACTCTTGCACATCTACTTCGTATTCTTTTTCGCAGACAATGATGACCGGGCGGGTGCCTTCCTCGGTGCAACAACGGATATAGCGGCCATTGGCAGTATAGAGCATTTTCATAAGGAAACCTCCAAATTTTAATTTTCGTGTAGAGATGAGAGAAAAGATTCATTGTTTCGCAGTTTGTGGACAGCGCGGCTGATCCATGCCGAAACGTGATTGGGTGGGGCACTCATGCGGACGGCAACTGCGGTAAGTGGCATCCCGGACACCTGCAAGGCCAGTGCATGGACGCCTTTGCGGGTTACACCGCTGTATTGAGATTCTGCGGCGGTGAGCAGCAGTGAAGTCTCGCATTCAGCATTGCAGGAAACGCTATGTTGCACTTCTAATGCGGCAAGCGCCGTAGATTCAATCTCTGCCAGAGGAGTCATGCGGGATTGTTTTCCCGTAAGGCTGCGGCAATAGCCGACAAGGCCATTCTGTACGACCCGCCGGGCATAGGATGCAAAGCTACCGCGCGCTGGGTCGAAGGTCAGTGCTGCATTGCAGAGCCAGACACAGCCCTCTTGATACAAGTCCTCATAGCCAAGACCAGCAACGCAGGGATTGGCACTGATGTCGAACCGCAGGACACGCTCTACGATGGTCAGATTTTCTTCTACCAAACGCTGTTGGTCAGCTGTGAGCCTTTTCACGCATTTCATAACCGTCACCTCGCAGTCGCGTTCTCGCAGATGCGGATGATTTGTTCACAGCGGTAGTCGCCGCACTTGGCAATATGTACCTGATCTCCGGGCAATCCCATCTGTGTTTGCAGCCAGCGGTAGCTCTGGTCGCGGCTCATGCCAAGCTGCGCCTGTACGCTGTGCAGGGCGTGGTGGGCAAGGATGCGTTTATGCCGCAAATCTCCGTTGGCAAGGGTGCCAAGAGGCTGCTTCGTGCGGCGGTCTGCTGTGACATAAGCATCACAGGCGGGCCAGCGGCGGCAGACGTACAGGTACGTTCCGGCGGAAATGTCGGACAGACCATGAAACGCGCTTGCCGGGCGCAGCGTGGCAAGGGAGCCGCAGTAGGGGCAATGGATGCGAGCTTGTTTCATAGAATTTCACCTCCAGTTTTGACAAACAGGCCGAAAAACCTATTTGCCCTTATTACTGTCATCTCAAACGAAAAAATTAAAAAAATTCGGCCACTTTTTCAAATTTTACAATTTGTTCATATTTTCGCGGCGTTACGCCAGCATCGGACGGAGTCCGCCACCGACAGATTTGCGTACATCCAGCATCGTCCTGCCGTTCAGCGTGACAGGCGCATTGAACAGCATCGTCAGAAGGTACTTTTTGAGATTTTTCACGTCTGTGTGCAGATTGCGTAGGCCATCAAGGACAAAACGGATATGCTCGCTTGTCAGCTGCAACAGTCGTTCCCGCACTAATGGCGTAGGGAACAGGTTGTTGCCCAGCCGCAATACAGGGCTGCGGAGCTGAATCGTCTCCACGACCAGCTCGTAGATCTCCTGCATCACGGGGGCGCTTTCCGGCTGATTGCGGCAAAGCAAGTCCAACTCAATGTTGTCGCGGACTTTTGTCCGCACGGCCTCTCCCTCGGATAAGATTAGATCAGTATTTTGTTTCTCTTTATTTTGTATTTCTTTATTTAATTGCATGGGATTTCCCAGTACAGCAGAATCCGATGCAAGGGGTTCCAGCATAGGCGACACGGATTCAGCGTTGCCGCCGGAGCCGGACGGGGGCGTTTGCGGGTACTCATAGACATAGTAGTCGCAGCCACGCAGACAGCCGCGCTCATCCCGGACGCGGGTACGCACCACATACCCGGCATTCTCCAATTCCCAAATTGCAGTGCGGATAGCGTCCACGCTCTCCTTGTTGATGGCGGCCAGGCCTTTGAGGGTATAATCCCAATCGTCCGGCAGGGAAAGCATCTGCGACAGCAAGCCCTTGGCTTTCAGAGACAAAGTTTTATTGCGAAGATGATGATTGCTCATAACGGTATAGTCCTTAATGCGCTCTACGCGAAAAACAGCCATTTTACGAATCCTTTCATGTAAGAAGATGGGCAGCCGCCGGGACTGCCCACGGTTCATCGGTTACAGATTCTGACGGATAATGCGGGTGATGATGCCCACCGCAATGCTGCGCTCCTCGTCCAGCTTCGTTACCACAAAGCTGACATCGTCCTTTTTGCCGGGCGTGCGGCGGTCGTAGCAGGAGTGGGCTACGGCATTCACTCCGTTGGAAAGCCGCACATAGACGATGCCCTTATGTACATCGGTCACGCGACCGGCATATTTGCTTTGTACGCGGCAGCGTTTCAGGGCTTCGCGGCTGGTGTTCTCGGTGACGCTTTTGACATCAGCGTGGACAGACAGTTCTTCCTGCGAGGTTTTGTTCACCTCGGTCACGCGGACAAGGATCTGGTCGCCCACAGCAAATCGGTCATGGGCATCACCGATCCAATCCCATGCCAGATCCCGCGCCATGATGGAGCACTCAACGCCGAAAATTTCCACACGGATGGACTTTTCCGCAACGGCAATGACGCGCGCCTGTACCACGCGCCCCTCACGAACGCGGTACTCGCCGTTGGCATCAGGGCTGAAATAGAAAAGCTGGCGCTTGCGCATCATGGCTTCGCGGCGGCTGGCAACCACACTGCGGCTCTTGGAGTCGATGCCGAGGATGACAAAGTCAATTTCCGCACCCAGCATATTGCCCAACAGCTTCATCTGGCGGACAGCCATACTATCGCCGCTGTTGGCGGCGCTGGGGGCGACCATCATTTCTTTGAGGGGGATGACGATGCGGAAGCCGTTGTAGTCCACAACGGCAATCGTTTTGCCGCTGTCGGTCTGCTCAATGCCGCCCAACGGTGCGGAGAGGATGCGCCGTGTGCGGTAGGCGTTGTGAATCTCGTGCCAGGCAGCAGCTTCGCGGGCATCCTCGGTTTCGATTTCATCACCGCTTTCAATAGTCAGCACCGGGGCATTCGCTTTGTGTCTGCGGCGGGGCGGGGGAGTCTCGGTAGGCTTTTCATCTTCGACAGGGGCGGAAATGGGTGCATCCTCAAAACCAACAGGTTCGGGGATGGGCAGGTCGGGGGTAAAAATATCATTGTTCATTTCCATGAGAAATCTCCTTTTCGTTTTCGGGTTTTGTTATGATGGATTCTTTGTCAGCGGAAACTACTGTTTTTGATTTGGCAGGACGGCCACGGCGTTTAGGCGGTGCCTTGGGGGATGCCTTTGTTTCCACTGAGGGAGTTTCGAGCGTTTCTGGTAAGGCTTTCCGCCACTCCGGGATATGGGCGGACGCTTTGCACTCCCGCAGCTGCTTGTAAGCAGGGTGCAGAGAGTAGTCCATCTTGTGGACTTTCAAAACTTTGTGCCCGCGCAGAATTACCAGCGCTTCATCTACCGGCAGGCGCAGCACTTCGTCTGGGGTCAGCACCGGTCGCTTTCCGACACCACTGCTCTCGCGGTACTGCGGCGTATAGTCGGAGATGCGCAAGGTACTCAGTGCTTTGGAGGTACTGGACACTGCCACACTGGCAATGCCGGTGCGCTGGGAAACGTACTCAGCTGTCAGCTGATCCGTACAGCCAAGAAAAAGCTGCACATCGCAGTTGCCGAGAATTTCCTGCCACTGGTTCTGCGGGTAGCGGTTTTGTAGGCCAGCAAGGTTTTGGAACACGCAGGACATGGATATATTGCGAGAGCGGATAACGCTGATGCGCCGTGACAATTCGGAAATCGTACCGCAGGCGGTCAGTTCTTCGCCCAGCACATGAACCGAAACAGGAAGCCGCCCACCGGGGCAGTTGGCATCGGCATAACGGACGAGTTTGATGAAGGCAAAGGACAGGAACAGCGATGCAAGAAAGTCAAAGGTGCTGTCTTGATCGCTGGTGACGAGATAGTAGGCGCAGGGCTGCTGCCCCGGCAGTTCAAGGCTGATTTCGTCGTACGCAGTGATTTTTTTAATCAGTTCAGATTGGAACACCTGCAATCGACTGCCCAGTCCGCTGATAACACCGCTGCGCACCGAATCCGAGGCCCGTTGGTACAGGCTGTACGGCGCTTTGGCGGGGTGGGTCAGCGGCAGAACATCGAACAGGCTGTCCAGCTGGCTCTCGCTGCATTGCGTGATAAGGTTGTACACCTCACCAATGTTCCGCTGTTCTGGCGGGTAGGTAAGGTCAACGTACAAGACCAGCGCTTTCAGCAAGTTCATCTCGCCGGAATCCCAGAAACGATCGCTCTTGCCTGTGCCGTTGGTATTCTTAATGATGACATCTACGAAAAGTTGCGCCATCAGTTCCTGCCCCTCAATTTCTTTCAGGCAGTTCCACGAGTCGGAATTTTCGGGGCTGACAAGGTTGAACACACGCACTGTGTAGCCTAAATCCCGCATATACTCGCTGGATTTTTCATAGAGTTCGGATTTGGGGTCACAGATAATAAGCGACTCGCCGCGGGCGGCGCTTTGCAGGATACGATTCATGCAGAACGAGCGTGTTTTCATCGAGCCGCTGGCACCATAGACGGCAAGGTTGCCGTTCATACGTGTTTTCTCCGGGATACAAAGAAACTTTCCGCCGAGCATCCCCAACACAGTGCCTGTATGCTTGGATAAGTCGGAAACCATATCCAGCACGGCGGGGACTTCTCGCGGCTGCATCCAGCCGGACGTGCCGTAAGTGCCTTTTGCGGAGAAATCGAAATTGCGTTCGGAATCCGTTAGGGCATCCTGGCTGAACAGCTTTCGGTATAGGAAAATCACAGCGACTGCTGCTGCGCAGCTCGCCGTGCAGTACAGATTGTAGGGAAACCACAGAACACCTTTGAGACAGGCCAGCGGCAACAAAGAGGGAAACGGCGGAGAAGTGCCGCCCAGCATACCGCCGTTTTTCTGCAAGACGGCATAATTGCCGATGAACTGCGTTACGTAGCCGCAGGCATAGAGCAGCAGCGCGACTGCCAATAGAATTTGAGCTCGTTTTTGAGGTTGTTTCATGGGTTGGAGAAGAACCTCCTCTCGAACTCAGCAAAGTCGATGGTCTGCAACTCGACCCTGTCGCCGCAGAGTGGCTGCAGCGCGTTTGCCTGAAAATCAAAGCAGAGGATGGCACCTTTCATTTGCAGCAGCTCTAAGGCGGACAGGAATCGGAACAGACGCGGCAAATCCGGCAGATAGCAGAATAGAATTGGCGTGCCTGCATCTGTGCGAGCATCGTTCTCGATGAAAGCATTACGGCAAGGCGGCTGAAGCTCTTGCAGCAGCATGGCGCTTAGTCGTCCGATGACATCCGAATGACAAAGCAGCCACAGCAGCGTCTCTCCGTGGTAGTCATTGGTGAGAAAGTAGAAATGTTCGTAGCCCTCGCCAAAAAGGAAGTGTTCTTTCTTGTAAGTCTTTGCATCTTCCAACAGAGTAGTCATCACCGCCCACTGATCGGACAGCAGAATGCCATCAGGCGTGTGACTTGCGCCGGTTCGCGTATAGCGGATATTTTGCAGCATGATTTTTCCCCGCTGTTCGATTTGCGTGTCAAAGGTCGGAACAGCCTCCATGCCGTTGAACACAGCAAAGGTGCGGGATGGGGTCAGCAGCGAGCCGACCATGCGGGAGCCGTGAACCTTTATCATTTCAAGAACCAGTTCTTTCATCTCGCGGGAATCATAAAAAGTGGGAACATCAATATAGAGAGGTTTGCTCACGTTAGGAGAAAATATAGGCGGCTTTTCATCTCGGTAAATCACCGCGCCTGCATTCATCATCGTGACGTAGGTTTGTGCGATACGATGCAGCCGCAGACGGCGGGCAGGGGATGACTTGATGGAGTTGGTGTCGGTGCGGCCTGACAAGTAGAATTGAAACCGTTCTGGCGCGCGTTCCCGCAAAAGACGTTTGCCACGGATACCGAGCCGATAGCCGCGAAGATGATCTTTGGAGAAAATGCGCAGGAGCTTGTCGTGCGTTAGGCTCGTCACCACTTTTTTGCGGTAACTTTTGCTGGAGGTAAGGCGGTCAGCACACGCACAAGGCAACTCACCGCAGATGGCAGTGAGCGCCAAAAGTTCATAATAGAGGCTATCTTGCGCGGGCAAGACAGGGAAAGAAGAAGAAATAGAAATCACCTCGGAATTTAACCGTGCCTTCTTTGACTCCGGCGAAAGTCGCTGCCGATTGGGGTATAACTCGGCTCACAGCAATGCGAAAAAGTCCCTTCAAAGCACAGGTATCTGATTTTTACGAATTTTTCGGAAAAAGTGGAGGTCGGTTTTCAGCCAATTTTGGGGTGCTCAGCCACGCCGAAAAGCAGTTTTTTGGCATCACGGTTATCACGGTAGAGGACGAATATCCAAACCGGGTCGTCTGGAAAGAATCACACAGCGCCCCGGTATCGTCTGTCAGGCAGAACGTGGCAATGACATCTATAACGGCCTTGAGTTCCAGATTGTCATAATCCCGAACGGCCTTGATTGGTAGGTTATGGTCGTAGATATGCTCCACACAAATCACGCAATTGGAGAAGTGGGGAAGTGACCCGCTTTGCACCAGTGCTGCCTGTAGCGGCAGCAAAAGGAATTTACAGCCGTCCCGCTTCTTTTTATCCGGCAGCAGCGCAGGGAGCAACACACGCAAGTAATTGGTGTCCGCCCACACGCGGATGCCCTGCACCTCGGCTGCCTTGGGGTAGTAATAAATCGGCGGCTCGTTAGACACGGAAAAGAACATATTGCGCAGATGAGCCGTGCTTTTCTCACTGAGAAGTGCCGCGCTCTCGGCAGTTTTGGCAAACTGCATCGGGTCAGGTACGGGCAGCAGATGCTCCATCTCGTATAGCTTTTTGTGGATGTCGATGAGCCCGCGCTGCTCCAAACGGATGCGGTTCAAAAGTACGTCAGGATTCAAGCGCGGCCTCCTTTTTGTAGTAGCTGACGGTGCCGTCCTCGGCCACCGTGCAGAAACCGGCCACCTGCGGAATGTTCAGCAGCTCAATCTGGGCAGCATCATCTACCACCACGATGCGCTTGCCGGCATCTTTCTGTGGCTGGCGCAGTAGCTGGCAAATCATAGTTTCCTTGCCCTGCGGGATAGGCACGATTTCATACAGTTCTCCATTTGCAAAACAGAGAATAGCTGCCGGAAATTCTCCAACAGTGTGGTATTCCACCTGATCTATGAAGTCGAGCAAGACCCAGACACAGCGGGATAAGTCCTTGACAGCGTTGCCTTGCACTTCTCTATTTGCGTAGTAGCGGTCATTCCCGGAGCAGAAGATGCGCCCCTCTTTTAGCATATGGGCAAGCAAAGTTTTTGCCGTCGCTTCTTTTTCGGGAAAGAAGCGACAAAGCTGCTCTTCGGTCAGACCGGGGTACAGCGAGATGTTATGCAGCATTTCAGCGGCTTCCCGCTGATAGATCGCTGCGCGGTTTTTCAATAAAATCACCATCCTTATTGCGCATTAAGGACGCATAAAGACGTATTAGGTACTGTCGGCAGCATAGCCACAGGCCGCTAATACGCAATCAATACGTTCTTTTGCGTATTCGACTTTTTATTGAGTAATCATTGCGTCAAGGCGGACGTATTACGGCCAACTGCAAAACCTCCAAAATCAGAAATTGCCCAAAACAAAAAGAGCCGTGCCTGAAAAAAGTCAGGTACGACTCTAGGTGAAAATGTCCAACCTTTTTGGCTGAACCCTATTTTGAACATACTAATTGTAACATACGAGATTATACACGTATATACAATCACTGTGCGGATGTGGTGCAGATGTAATGCAAGTGCGGCAAAAAACTTTCAAGGCAGTGCATCCGGCGCAATCTTGATTCTTTGGTGTGCAGGCATTATAATGCAAAAGAAAGCAAAGAAAAGGAATCATGAATTTTATGGATAACCGGGTATTGCAGATACAAAACAGAACCTGCCGAGTCTATGGCACGGTCGGCGCCGAATACCTGCTGCTGCAAATGGCGGACGAGCACGACCCTGCAGGGATGGAACGGGAAGCGGAAGCCCTGCGTCGGCAAACCGCACGACCGTTTTTGCTGGTCGCTGTCCCCGTGGAAAATTGGAACGACGACCTGTCGCCTTGGTCCGCACCGCCCGCGTGGGGCAAGCAGGGCTTCGGCGGCAGGGCAGAGGATACGCTGGCGTGGCTGGAGCAGGCTGTGCCGAGCATCCGTCGGCAGTATTCTATAAAGGAAGATGCCAAGGTTATTTTGGGCGGCTACTCGCTGGCGGGGCTGTTTGCGCTGTGGGCGGCAACCCGGACCGATACCCTGTACGGCGTGGCGGCGGCTTCGCCGTCCGTGTGGTTTCCCGGCTGGCCAGAATACGAAGCGGCGCACCCTATCCAAACGCAGCGCGTTTACCTCAGCCTTGGTGACCGCGAGGAACATACCAAAAATCAGACGATGGCGGCCGTGGGTGACAACATCCGCGCCCTGCACACCGCCCTGACTCGGCGCGGCGCAGATTGCACACTGGAATGGAACGCAGGCGGTCACTTCAAGGATGCCGACCGGCGAACAGCAAGGGCGTTTGCCTGGACTATGGAGAGCGAGAAATGACGATTCTGATAGATGCCGATGGCTGCCCGGTGGTGGATCTGACCCTTCAGACGGCCGCAAAATATAACGTTCCCGTGCTGATTCTATGCGATACTGCCCACCAAATTCAGCGCGACGGCGCACAAACCCTAACCTTTGGCAAGGGTGCCGACAGCGTGGATTTTGCACTGGTGAACCGCGTATGCGCGGGCGACCTTGTTATTACGCAGGACTACGGGCTGGCAAGTATGTGTCTGGCGCGCCGCGCCCGTGTGCTGAACCAAAACGGCTTAGAGTACACGCCCGAAAATATCGACGGGCTGCTGTTCCGCCGCCACGAAAACAAAAAGCTCCTCCGCGCCGGGAAACACCCCAAGGGCAGCCCCAAGCGCACCAAAGAGCAGGATGCAGCCTATAAAAACGCCTTAGAGAAAATCCTGCAGACCATATTGGCATCATAACAAAAACAGCCTTTCCCTTGTACCTCGAAAAAGCACAGGGAAAGGCTGTTGTCATTTTGAAATAAGCACTTCTTTTTGCAGAAATTCACAGCGCGCCGCCAAGGCATCTGCCAAGATGTTGGCACGGTCAGGCTCACCGAAATGCGCCTGCTCAAAAATTGCAAGAACCTCGTCTTTGCAGCCATTCAGTGCGGAAAGGTTCAGCGTTTGCAAGCCATCTTTTGCAAGGGCAAGCTGTGCCTGCTGTGTGGCAGCGAACGGTTTGGCGGGGGCATCAGCCAGTGCCTTGATTTTGGAAGCGCATTGATCAAACCAAAGACTGGTGCCGCTGTCGAAAATCGGCGCAAAGCCAACCCATTCCAGCGTCACCGCGTCACGGATCGCACCAAAATTGCCGAAGTGGCGATCCTGATTGCAAATCAGATAGTCGAGAAGCATCATCTGCTGCAACGGCTCAGCAACATCCGGGATGCCCAGCTTTTCACAGCAAGAACAATCTCGTCACGTCACAGCACGAGATAGACTTAGAGGCTTATCGGCCTCAAACAGCAAGCGGCATTCGTTGTGAGAAATTTCTGGTTCCCAGCAGAGAGCTCCCCGCTTTATTGAAAAGCTCCTACGTGTGGATTTATCTCGTTGCTGCCATTTAATAGTACGTTTTGATTGACTGGAAATTCTGTTTTTCTTCAGCTGACTATATGTTGACCGTTTTTCTGTGCTGTAAAAGAGTCATGTTATGCGAGCGGGTTCATAGCAAGTAATTGAGACTGATTTCTATACTGAAAAATTAGTACACACGCTTATCAATTAACTACGGCTATCAGTATGACTCGTACATCGTTACACAGCAATAAAAAAATAGCGCCTCAATCCGATTGCTTACGGCAACAGATTGAAGGCGCTGTTTTGTTGTTCTTCGCATTAAAGGAAACAATGTACCTGAAATGGCTCACAACACTTTTAAATCAAAAATCGAGGCGTTTTATCGCGTTGAGTTCCCTGTGTTTTACCCCCGTATTTACCCCCATTTGGGAGTAAAGTACATGGATTTATGTGGATTTACATGAAATGGAGAGTTTCTTAAAACAACGTATCTATGAAAATATATTGAGGTTTATGGAGAATTATAGATATATAAAAAGTACCGCTGAAGCTACGATACCTAATTTCATACTTCTCTATATCTCCTTTATGATCGTTGCTTTTTTTGATTGCACAGGGGGCAGCTTACTCCCTCTTTACCCCCCCCCATTTGCATGGAATACACCAAGATAAGAAAATTATAACACATGAAATCACTATTTTCAACGGCAAACCAAAAAGCCGCACCCGGCAAACAGGTGCGGCCTTTGTCATACGATGCCATCCTTAAAAAAGCAAAGCATCTGATTCTCAAAAAAGTTGACGCGTTCGTGGATGTACTTTGGGTAAAGCTTCCACTGTTTGGGGCAGGTCAGGCGGTTGTAGATCGCGGCCTGGCCCTGCGGCGGGGCGTAGGTGTCCATCAGGCAGCTGCCCAGCAGTACTTCGGCGCGGCAAAGCGGCGCAAAATTGGCAAGGTCAATGTCCTCGCACCCCGGCACACCCAAACCGGAAAAATCGCCGGGCAGGGGATTGAGCGCCGCGCAGCGTTTGACCCGGGCAGCAGGCAGGCCGCCAGCAGTGCCAGCCCGCCGCCAAAGCCCTCGCCAAATGTGCAGACGCAGTCCGCATCCACCCAGGGCAGTGCCAGCGCGGCCTTGGCCACGGCCAGCGCATCCAGATACCGCGTGTGGAAATCCGCCTGCGCGGGCTTGGCCTGCCAGTCGCCCTTGCAGGGTTCGGATTCCAGCGCCACGGTACCAAAGCCCAGCGCCAGAAACCGCGTCATGTGGTGCCAGCCGCGCACGCTGCGGTTCAAATCGTGGTACATCAATAGCAGGGGATGCCGCCCCGCCGCAGCCGGGCGGATGACGCGCGCCGTGACAGTGCGGCCCTGATAGGTTACGGTCAACTGTTCATACACACCGCAGGGGTTGGCAAACGGCACGGGCGCAAGCTGCACTTCCGGCTGCAAGGCGGCGACGGTTTCGGCCCAGGCTTGGGCAAAGCCGGCGGGGGCCTGCCAGAACGCCGCAAAATCCTCCGGTATTGGCGTTGCGCCGTCGTACCCATTCAGCGCTTCGATCTCGTTTGCAGTCATTTCTGCACCTACCTCGTATATATTGGGTCCTTGCAGCCGCCAGAACGGCACGGGAGCATATAGAAATCTCCCCTGCGAACCGCAGGAACCGATTCCATAGCCAAATCCGCATACGCTTTTGCCGCCTTGCTTTATATGCAGCTTACTTTGTTTCGTCAGCTTCGACGGCTTCGATCTCTTTGATCAGCATTTCATTGCCCTGCACCAGATATGTGTCTGGGCTTTGGCAGTGCGGGCAGGTGCGGCCATAGCGCACGGTCTCGTACTGCTGCCCGCAGGCCCGGCACTGCGTGATGGCCGGGATGGTCTCCACGGTCAGCTCTGCACCGGGCAGCAGGTCTGTTTTGGCGGCGGCCCATTTCCAGCAGTCCTGCAAGTAGCTTTCCACCACGCCGGAAACCTCGCCCAGTTGCAGCGTTACGCGGCGGATGCACGTTACATCGTTCTGTTTTGCTACATCCTCCACCGTGCGGATGATATGGAAAACAATTCCCAGTTCGTGCATGGCGGCTCACTTTCCCTTTTTGGCAAAGCGGATCTTGATCTCCCGCTTGGCCATGTAGGGCAGGATCGCCTTGAATTTATCCTCGCTCTTGACCATCTTACTGCATGCGGGCAGGTCGCGGTGCAGGTGGATGGCATCAAACTCGCACTTGGTGGTGCAGACGCCGCAGCCAATGCACTTGTTGGGGTCTACCACGCTGGCACCGCAGCCCAGGCAGCGCGCGGTCTCGGCACGCACCTGCGTTTCGGTCAGCGTCAGGTGGGCATCGCGGAAAGACCGGTGCGTGTCAATGCTCTCGTCCATCGCGGCCTGCTGGCGCGGCGTGTGGTCGTACTCTCCAATCGAAAGGTTGCCCTTGTCCAGCTCAAAGAACTCGCGCCGGTTGCGGCCAATCGTCATGCTCGTGTTTGGCTGCACAAAACGGTGGATGGACACCGCACCCTGCTTACCGGCAGCGATCGCGTCAATGGCAAAGCGCGGGCCGGTGTAGACGTCGCCGCCCACAAAAACGTCGGGCTGCGCTGTCTGGTAGGTCAGCGGGTCAGCCACAGCGCCCTGGCCGCGGCCCAGCTCAACGGCTTCGCCATCCAGCAAGCCGCCCCACTCGATGCACTGCCCAATGCTCAATACTACATTGTCGCAGGGCAGGGTAATGGTATCATTTTCGTCATAGGAGGGGGCAAAGCGGCCCTCGGCATTGTACAGACTCACGCACTTTTTCAGCACCACGGCGATCACGCGGCCATTCTCGGTCACAAACTCTTTGGGGCCGTAGCCGCAGCGGATGGCGGTGCCCTCCTTCTCGGCCTCGGCAATCTCCTCGTCCGAAGCAGGCATCTCATCGCGCGGCTCCAGGCAGACCATTGTCACCTCGTCCGCGCCGCACCGCAGCGAAACACGCGCCGCGTCAATGGCAACGTTGCCGCCGCCAATGACTACAGTCTTGCCGCTCATCTTGTAATGCTCGTCGTCGCCCACGGTGCGCAGCAGCGTCACAGCCGTCTGGATGCCCTCGGCGTCCTCGCCGGGCACACCGGCCTTGCGGCCGCCCTGGCAGCCGATGGCGACATAGAAGGCTTTGTACCCGTCCGCGCGCAGGTCGGCCAGCGTTACATCCCTGCCAACATCCACGCCGCAGCGGATCTCAACGCCCAATTCTTGTAAAATTTCGATTTCGGCGTCGATAACGGCCTTCTCCAGTTTAAAAGAGGGGATGCCGTACCGCAGCATGCCGCCCGGGTGGGGATTGCGCTCAAACACGGTAGGCTTGTAGCCCTGCAGCGCCAGGAAGTAGGCGCAGCTCAAGCCCGCAGGCCCGCCGCCGATGATGGCGATTTTCTGCTGCCACGGCCCTTGCAGCGAGGGCTGCACCACCGGCGGCACATAACGGTGCTCGGCGGTCAGGTCCTGCTGGGCAATAAATTTCTTCACGGCGTCAATGGCCACGGCCTGGTCAACGGTGCCGCGCGTGCAGGCATCCTCGCACCGGCGGTTGCAGATGCGCCCGCACACAGCGGGGAAGGGGTTCTCCTTTTTGATCAGCGCCAGCGCGTCACGGTAGCGGCCTTGCGCGGCCATCTTTAAGTAGCCCTGCACGGCAATGTGCGCGGGGCAGGCTGTTTTGCAGGGGGCCGTGCCGGTATCGTAGCAGTTGATGCGGTTTTTGTCGCGGTAGTCGATGGCCCACTTCTCGGGACCCCACTTCACAGCGTCGGGCAGCTCCTGGCGCGGGTAAACGATGGGCCCGCTCTTGGTGCACAGCTTCTGGCCCAACTTCACCGCACCGGCAGGGCAGTACTCCACACAGCGCCCGCAGGCTACACAGTTTTCGGCTTCCACCTTGGCTACATAGGCCGAGCGGCTCATGTTCGGTGTGTTGAACAGCTGGCTCGTGCGCAGTGCATTGCAGACATTGACATTGCAGTTACAGATGGCAAAAATCTTGTTCTCGCCGTCAATGTTTGTGATCTGGTGTACAAAGCCGTTGTCCTCGGCCTTCTGCAAAATCTGCATCACTTCATCGTAGGTGACATAGTGGCCCTTGTGCGTCTCAACAAGGTAGTCGGCCATGTCGCCCACGCCGATGCACCAGTCGTCGGGGTTGTCGCCGCAGCCTTCGCCCATCGCAGCGCGGGACATGCGGCAGGAGCACGGACCCGCCGCATACTTGCCCTCATATTTTTTCAGCCAGTGGGAGATATGCTCGATATCCAGCGACTGGTTCTCAGTCTCAATCGCCTTTTCGACCGGGATAACGTGCATGCCGATGCCCGCACCGCCCGGCGGCACCATGGCGGTGATATGCTCCAGCGGCAAAAAGGTCATCCGCTCAAAAAATGCCGTAACCTCGGGGTGCTCTGCGATCTGCTGCTTGTTCATATTGAAAAACTCGGCGCTGCCGGGCACAAACATCGGCAGTACGTACTGTTTTTCGCGGCGGGGATTCTCCCAGTTATACTCCAAAAGTCCTACGCAGGACATCTGGTACAACAGTGGTTCCAGTTCTTCCGCCGTCCTGCCGGTGGCCTTTGCGATCTCGGGCAGGGTCATCGGCTTGCGCACTTTCATTTTCAGCGCAACGTCGGCCATCTCGTCCGTTACGATGCTGGCAAGCCCCCAATACTCGGGGTCATCCGCCGTCAACGGGCGGTTTTTGGCCGGGATGCGGTCGGTGATCATCTGGCCGAGCTTTACAATTTTTTCGCGCAGCACGGCATCCTTGGGGATCTCATAGGGCAGCTTGCTCTCATCTAGCGGGAACGCAGTCGGTTTGCTCATGGATTGCTCCTTTTCCTCTCGTCCGTTTCGGTTCTTTTATGCCTGCCACTGGCTGACTTGCTCCTTCAGCCAGCGGGTCCATTCTTCCATGCCCTCGCCGGTGCGCGCACAGAGGGGGATGACTTTTGCATTCGGGTTGCGCATTGCCACATACGCGCGGCATTTGTCCATATCAAAATCAAAATACGGCAGTACGTCGATTTTGTTGACAAGCACCACATCGCACACCTGAAACATCAGCGGATATTTCAGCGGCTTGTCGTGCCCTTCAGGCACCGAGAGAATCATTGCATTTTTGACAGAACCCGTGTCAAACTCAGCCGGGCAGACAAGGTTGCCGACATTTTCCAGCACCACCAGGTCCAGCCCTTCTTCGCCCAAACCGGCCAGGCCCTGACGGGTCATTTCGGCATCCAGGTGGCACATGCCGCCGGTATGCAGCTGGATGGCCTTGGCCCCGGTCTCGGCAATCGCACGGGCATCAACGTCCGAGTCAATGTCCGCTTCCATCACGCCGATGCGCAGCTCATCCTTCAGCGCGGCAATCGTGCGACGCAGGGTGGTCGTCTTGCCGGAGCCGGGCGCGCTCATCAAATTGAGCAAAAAGACCTTTTTCTCTTTCAGCTCTTTGCGCAAAGCAGCAGCCTGTTCGTCGTTGGAGGCAAAGATGCTCTGCTTTACTTCCAGAATTTTTACTGTATCCATTCGTTGCTCCTTATCCTGTGTGTATGACAACATTTTAACACTGTGTGCAAAAAACTGCAATCAAACTCGCAAAATTTGACGATACGGCAAATTTATCGCCCAATATCCGGCAAAATGACGAACTCTACGCAGCGTAGGTTGCCCGCCCCGCGTTTTTCCGTATACTGGGCACCAGAAAATAACCAAAAGAGAGGGAACACCCATGAGTACAGTTGTAAAATCTGGAAATTTTGGAAAAATTCGCACAAAAGCCGTATTCTGTTCTTTCTTTGTCCATAATTTTGCGCTATACTTATCTTATATATAACGGGGTGGTATAAGAAACCCCGCCCGAAAGGATGGAATCACGATGGCAAACGAAAAAATTCTCGTTGTAGACGATGATAAAAATATTTGCGAACTGCTGCGGCTTTACCTGGTCAAAGAGGGCTACTCGGTCACGATGGCGCATGACGGCCAGGAGGCCCTGACTGCTTTTGACAAGCTGCATCCCGACCTTGTCCTGCTGGACGTGATGATGCCGGTCATGGACGGCTGGGAAGCCTGCCGCAAGATCCGCGCCAAGGACAACACCCCCATCATTATGCTGACGGCTAAGGGCGAAACCTACGACAAAGTCCTGGGCCTGGAGTTGGGCGCGGACGATTACATCGTCAAACCGTTTGACGCCAAGGAGGTCACGGCCCGCATCAAGGCTGTGCTGCGCCGCACCGCCGCCAAGGAAGACACCAACAAGGGCGTCTACGATTTTGACAACTTGCATCTCGACATGAACCGCTACGAGCTGAAAGTCAAGGGCAAGGTCGTCGAGGCCCCGCCTAAAGAGCTGGAACTGCTGGCCTGCCTGGCCGGGCACCCCAACCGCGTTTACACCCGCGACCAGCTGCTGGACGAAGTCTGGGGCTTTGAGTATTATGGCGACTCCCGCACCATCGACGTGCATGTCAAGCGCCTGCGCGAAAAGCTCGAAGGCGCGTCCGAGCAGTGGAACCTCAAAACCGTCTGGGGTGTCGGCTATAAGTTCGAGGTCAAGGAATGAGCCGCCGCAATACCATCAGCCGGGAATTTTTCTCGACCATCGCTGTCGTGCTGGTACTGGGTCTGAGCGTGATGTGCGCCATCCAGACAGCGCTTTCTGCCGCCTACTTTGTGCAGGAGCGCCGCACGGCGCTGAACGATATCCTCAACGGCGCGTCCCAATTGTGTGAGCGCTTTGCCGAGGATGGCTCGGTGCTGACCCGCCCGCTGGACGACGAAAAAGCCAGAGAGTACGCCCGCAGCGGCTTTGACTTATTTACCACGTCCTCCGGCGCGGTGCTGTTCATCGCCGATGAAAACGGCGATGTGCTGCTGCACACCGGCAGCGAAGATTTTACCGAGCAGCCCATCCCCGCTGACATGCTGGCCGAGATGGACAGCGGCGAGAACATTTTTAAAACCGGTACACTGGGCGGCGTCTACAACGGCAAATACTACACCGCAGGCTGCCGCGTGGAAGCGGGCGGCTATACCGGCTACCTGTTTGCCGCCAGCCCCATGACGGCACTGGTCGGTTACATGGGGGATATGCTGGCAATGTTCGGCATTTCGGCTGCCGCGATTTTGCTGCTGTGCAGCTTGCTGTGCTGGGTGCTTGCCAAACGCATCACCGGGCCGATCGAGGATATCAGCGAAGCTGCCCGCCGCCTGGGCAGCGGCGACTTTACCGCCCGCGCCCCGGTCGATGGCTGCGTAGAGCTGGCCGATTTTGCAACCACCTTTAATAATATGGCCGCGCGCCTGCAAACGATCGACAATTCCCGCGGGCAGTTCATGGGAAACATTGCGCACGAGCTGCGCACCCCCATGACGACCATCAAGGGCTTTATCGACGGCATGCTGGACGGCACCATCCCGCCCGAGGAAAACCAGCGCTATCTGGCCATCGTCTCGCAGGAGACCGGCCGCCTGGCACGCCTGGTGCAGAACATGCTGGACATCACCAAGCTGGAAGCCGGGGAAGTGCCTATCCACGCCAAAAACTACGATTTGTGGCAGACTGTGACCGACGTCGTCCTCTCGGACGAGCAGCGCATCGAGGACGGCAAAATCGACATCCAGGGCCTGGGCGGCCCGCCGCTGATGATCTATGCGGACCCGGATTTTGTACATCAGGTCGTCTATAATATCGTGGACAACGCCATCAAGTTCACCCCGGCCGGCGGCGTTATCAGCTTTGCGGCCGAAAAACACGGCAATATGGTCGAGGTGCGTATCGAAAATACCGGTGCAGGCATTGCGCCCGAAGCGCTGCCCTTTGTGTTTGAGCGCTTTTACAAAGAGGACCGCTCCCGCGGCATGAACACGCGCGGCAGCGGCCTGGGGTTGCATATCTGCAAGATCCTCATCAATCTATCCGGCGGTCAGATCCACGCCGAAAGCGAGGAAGGCAAATGGTGCCGCTTCGTATTCACCCTGCCTTGCGGGCAGTGAAATTTTGACCTGTAGCAATGTAGGGGCGAACAGTGTTCGCCCGCAGGACTTAACGGCTCTGCACGATTCACGGGCGGATAGGGAATCCGCCCCTACGCCTGCGATGCACTACCCGGGCCACTGTAGGGGCGCATTCCCTATGCGCCCGTTAGACATGACCCCATACTATGCAAAAAAGAGGATGTGACCCTCAATCGGCCACATCCTCTTTTATTTTACCTTGCTTGAAGGCTTCCCTGCCTTCTTTCTTTTCAAAGAAAGAAGGTTAGAGGTTGGTATATCCCATCAAGCTTTCATCCACAACCGCTGCCGTATCGCGCCCTTCGCGCAGGGCCCATACCACAAGGCTCTGGCCGCGGCGCATATCGCCGCATGCAAACACCTTGGGCACGTTGGTGGCATACTTCACATCGGCCACCGTGCCGCGCTTGGTCAGATCGACACCGAACGCTTTGGCTACATAGGGCTGGCAACCGGTAAAACCAGCGGCGATCAGTACCAGGTCGCAGTCCACGGTAAACTCTTCGCCGGTCGGCACCATCTGGCGGCGTCCGTCCACTACCTGGCTTTCCAGTTTGGCAATCAGCGCACCGCAAACCTGCCCAGCCTCGTTCTTGTAAAACTCCTTGACCGTGGTCTGGTACACGCGCGGGTCACTGCCAAATTTGGCAATAGCTTCCTGCTGGCCGTAGTCGGTTTTCAGCACGCGGGGCCATTCAGGCCAGGCGTTGTTGGCCGCACGCTCGGCAGGGGGGCAGGGCATCATTTCCAGCTGCATAACGCTTTCGCAGCCCTGGCGGATGGCTGTGCCCACACAGTCATTGCCGGTGTCGCCGCCGCCGATGACAAGTACCTTTTTGCCTGCCGCCGAAACCGCCTTTCCGTCCGCAAAGTCAGAATCCAGCAGGCTGCGGGTCACGCTGGTCAGGTAATCCACCGCAAAGTAGATGCCCTGCGCGTCGCGGCCGGGGGCGGTGATATCGCGCGCCTGCTTGGCACCGCAGCACAACACCACGGCGTCATATTTTGCCTGCAATTCCTCGGCACTCACATTGCCGCCGACATCGGCGTTCATCACAAACTCGATGCCCTCGTCCTGCAAAATCTTCATGCGGCGGTCAATGACCCACTTTTCCAGCTTCATGTTAGGGATGCCGTACATCAGCAAACCGCCCGGGCGATCCTCACGCTCATAGATCGTCACTTTGTGGCCGCGCTTGTTGAGCAGGTCAGCCACCGAAAGCCCCGCAGGGCCCGCGCCGATGACGGCCACGGTCTTGCCGGTGCGCGCGGGCGGTGGTACGGCATGGATAGCACCGCTCTCGTAGCCGTATTCTACGATGGCGCGCTCGTTTTCCTTGACCGTGACCGGGTCGCCGGTGGCCATGCCGCAGGTGCAGGCGGCCTCGCACAAAGCGGGGCAGACCCGGCTGGTAAACTCCGGGTAGCGGTTGGTGGCGATCAGCCGGTGCACAGCTAGATCCCACTTGCCCTGGTAGACCAGGTCGTTCCACTCCGGGATCAGGTTGTTCAGCGGACAGCCGCTGAACATGCCGCCCAGCAGCATGCCGCTCTGGCAGAACGGCACGCCGCAGTCCATGCAGCGGGCACCCTGGGCCTGCTGCTCATCGGTGTGCAGCGGCACATGAAATTCGTTAAAGTTCTGGATGCGTTCCTCGGGCGGCAGTTCCATGCTGGTCTGCCGTTTGATCTCCATAAATCCTGTCGGTTTACCCATGATACTCTGCCTCCCTTACTTCGCGTTCTTCATCGCGTAAAATGCTTCGATCTGTGCCTGCTCACTGTCCTCGCCCTTCTCTTCCATCTGGGCAATCAGGCGCAGCATCTTATCGTAATCGTGCGGCAGCACCTTCTTGAACTTGGGCAGATATTCGCCAAAGTTTTCGAGGATCTCCTTGCCGCGCGGCGAGCCGGTCTTTTCTACATGCTCGCGGATCAGATCTTTCAGCAGGGCCACGTCGTATTTATGCTCCACAGGCTCCAGGCTGACCATGTCTTTGTTCACGCGCTGGTAGAAGTCCCAATCCTCGTCCAGCACGTAGACGATGCCGCCGCTCATACCGGCTGCAAAGTTCTTGCCGGTCTTGCCCAGCACTACCACCGTGCCGCCGGTCATGTATTCGCAGCCGTGGTCGCCCACGCCCTCTACAACGGCGACTGCGCCGGAGTTGCGCACGCAGAAACGCTCGCCGGCCACACCGTTGATGAACGCCTTGCCGCCGGTCGCGCCGTACAGCGCCACGTTGCCGATGACGATGTTCTCGCTGCGGTCAAAGGTGACTTCCCTTGGCGGATACACAATGATCTCGCCGCCGGACAGGCCTTTGCCGAGGTAGTCGTTCGCGTCGCCCACGAGCTCCAGCGTCAGGCCGCGGGGAATAAAGGCGCCAAAGCTCTGGCCGCCGTAGCCGTGGCATACCACATGGAAGGTATCTTCCGGCAGGCCGTTGCCAAACTTGGCGGTGATCTCACTGCCAAAAATCGTACCAAAAGCGCGGTCGGTGTTGCCGACGTCCAGCGTAACGGTCATGGGCTTGGGGTCAGTGGTGTCGAAGTCTTTCTTGAACTTCTTCATCAGCACCTTCATGTCGGGCGTCTTTTCCAGCTGGAAGTTGTAGACGGCCTTCGGGTCAAAATGCACGCTGCTGTTCTCGATCAGCGGGTTTTGCAGCAGGGCGGTCAGATCCATCTCACTGGCGCGGGAACCGGCAGGTGCAGCCTTGACTTTCAAAAGGTCGGTGCGGCCCACCAGCTCATCGACAGTGCGCACGCCCAGCTTCGCCATGTACTCACGCAGATCCTCGGCCATAAAGCGCATAAAGTTCATGATGTACTCGGGCTTACCCTTGAACCGCTTGCGTAGCTCGGGGTTCTGGGTGCAGATGCCCATCGGGCAGGTATCCAGGTTGCAGACACGCATCATCACGCAGCCCATAGCCACCAATGGGCCGGTGCCAAAGCCGAATTCTTCGGCACCCAGCAGGGCGGCAATAGCCACGTCGCGGCCGCTCATCAGCTTGCTGTCGGCCTCAATGCGCACGCGGCTGCGCAGCCCGTTCATGATCAGGCACTGGTGTGCTTCGGCAATGCCAAGCTCCCAGGGCAGGCCCGCGTTGTGGATGGAGTTGCGCGGGGCTGCGCCCGTGCCGCCGTCAAAGCCGGAGATCAGGATGACCTCGGCACCGGCCTTGGCAACACCGGCCGCGATCGTGCCGACACCGGCCTCGCTGACCAGCTTGACGTTGATAGCCGCCTTGCGGTTGGCGCATTTCAGGTCGTAGATCAGCTGGGCCAGATCTTCAATGGAGTAGATATCGTGGTGCGGCGGGGGAGAAATCAGCCCCACGCCGGTAGTGGAGTTGCGCGTTTTGGCGACCCACGGGTAAACCTTGCCGCCCGGCAGCTGGCCGCCCTCGCCGGGCTTTGCGCCCTGCGCCATCTTGATCTGAATTTCGCTGGCGGAAACCAGATACTTGCTGGTCACACCAAAGCGGGCGGACGCGACCTGCTTGATGGCGGAGTTGCGCTCGGTGCCGTAGCGGTCCTCGGCTTCGCCGCCTTCGCCGGTGTTGGACTTGCCGCCCAGGCGGTTCATCGCAATCGCCATGCACTCATGGGCTTCCTCAGAAAGTGCGCCGTAGCTCATGGCGGCGGTCTTAAAGCGCTTTACGATGGAGTCAACGCTCTCGACCTCGTCCAACGGCACGCCGACCTCGGGGTAGTTGAAGTCCAGCAGGCTGCGCAGGTGCATCGCATCGCCGGTCTCGTTGGCGGCTGCGGCGGTGTACTGCTTAAAGATATCGTAATTGCCGGTCCAGCAGGCCTGCTGCAACAGGTGGATGGTCTGCGGGTTGTACAGGTGCTGCTCGGCTGCGGGGCCGCTGCGGAACTTATGCGCGCCCAAGCTTGGCAGCTCGCGGTTGATATCCAGCCCCAAGGGGTCAAAAGCTTCCTGGTGGCGGGCTTCCAGATCGTTCTGGATATCGTGGATGGTAATGCCGCCCACGCGGGAAACAGTATTGGTAAAGTATTTGTCGACTACTTCCTGGCTCAGACCCAGCGCTTCAAAAATCTGGCTGCCTGCGTAGGACTGGATGGTCGAAATGCCCATCTTGGATGCGATCTTCACGATGCCTGCCAGCACGGCCTTGTTGTAGTCATCAACGGCGGCGTAGTAATCCTTATCCAGCAGCCCCTCGCTGATAAGGCTGCCGATGGTCTCCTGCGCCAGATAGGGGTTGATGGCCGAGGCACCATAGCCAAGCAGCGTGGCAAAGTCGTGCACCAGGCGCGGCTCGCCGCTTTCCAGGATCAGCGCCATGGCCGTGCGCTTGCGTGTACGCACCAGATATTTGCTGACAGCGCCCACGGCCAGCAGGCTGGGGATAGCAACGTGGTACTCGTCGATGTCGCGGTCAGACAGAATCAAGATGTTGGCACCGTCGCGGTAAGCACGGTCAACATCGACAAACAGCCGGTCGATGGCTTTCTCAAGGTCGGTGTTCTTGTAGTAGCAGATGGAGAGTGTCTCGACCTTGAAGCCCGGCACATCCATGGCCTTGATCTTCAACAGGTCAGTCTCGGTCAGAATCGGGTTCTCAATCTTCAGGACCTTGCAGTTGTCGGCATTCTCTTCCAGCAGGTTGCCCTGGGCGCCTACGTAGACGGTGGTTGAGGTCACGACCTTTTCGCGCAGTGCATCAATAGGCGGGTTCGTGACCTGAGCAAACATCTGCTTGAAATACTCAAACAGCAGGGGATGGGTGTGGCTCAGCACGGCCAGCGGGGTATCGCTGCCCATTGCACCGGCAGGCTCGCCGCCGTTTTTCGCCATCGGCAGAATGATGGAGGACACGTCCTCGTACCGGTAGCCGAACGCCTTTTGCAGCTGCACCAGTTCTTCCTTGGTGTGGTCGGGCACCTTTTTGTTGGGCACCTTCAAATCGCTCAGGTTGACAAGGTTGCGGTCCAGCCATTCACCGTAGGGCTGGCGGCTGGCGTAGTCGGCTTTCAGCTTGTCGTCGTCCACCAACTCACCCTTGACAGTATCGACCAGCAGCATCTTGCCGGGGCGCAAGCGGTCCTTGCGCACAATGTCCTCGGCGGGAATATCCAGCACGCCGACCTCGCTGGAAAGGATCAGGCGGCCATCCTTGGTGATGTAGTAACGGCTGGGGCGCAGACCGTTGCGGTCCAGCACCGCGCCCATCACATCGCCATCGCTGAACAGGATGCTGGCGGGGCCATCCCACGGCTCCAGCATCGTGGCATAATACTGGTAGAAGTCTCGCTTCTTCGGGTCCATCGACTTGTTATTGCTCCACGGCTCGGGGATCGTGACCATCACGGCCAGCGGCAGATCCATGCCATTCATCACCATGAACTCGAGCGTGTTATCCAACTGGGCCGAGTCAGAACCGCCTTGGTTGACGATGGGCAGAACCTTTGTCATATCGTCCTTCAGGTAGTTGGAGCCGATGGTCTCCTCACGCGCCAGCATCGTATCCACGTTGCCGCGGATGGTGTTGATCTCGCCGTTATGCAAAATAAAGCGATTGGGGTGGGCACGGTTCCAGCTCGGGGCCGTGTTGGTGGAGAAGCGGCTGTGCACCATGCCGATGGCGGATTTATAATCGGGGTCCTGCAAGTCCAAATAGAAGAGCCGCAGCTCCTTTACCAAAAACATGCCCTTATAGACAATGGTACGGCTGGAAAGGCTGCATACGTAGGTATCCGGGCTGGACTGCTCAAACACGCGACGCACTACATACAGGCGGCGGTCAAAGGCAATACCGGCGTCCAGGCGGGACGGCTTGCCCACAAAGCCCTGCCAGATGCTGGGCATGCAGGCGCGCGCCTTATGACCCAAAACTTCAGGGTCGGTAGGCACCTCGCGCCAGCCCAAAAACGGCAGACCTTCCTTTTTGCAGACGATCTCAAACAGCTTTTTGGCCTGGTTGCGGCGCAGCTCTTCCTGTGGGAAGAAGAACATACCTACGCCATACTCGCGCTCTTTGCCCAGGGTGATGCCGAGTTCGGCGGCTGCTTTCTGAAAAAATGTATCGCTGATCTGCGTCAGGATGCCAACACCATCGCCGGTCTTGCCCTCGGCATCCTTACCGGCGCGATGTTCCAGATGCTCTACAATTTGCAGCGCATCATCAATGGTTTTGTGGGTCTTGCGCCCCTTGATATCCACGACTGCACCAATGCCGCAGTTATCATGCTCAAAGCGCGGGTCGTACAGCCCGGCCGGGGCCTTACGCTCGGTAAAGTTCTCCATTTCCTTTATACGCTCCTTCCCAGTTGCAATCCCGGCTTCTGCGCACACAGCTTTGCCGGAAATAGGGTAAAACAAAAAGGCGCTCCCGCAGGGCATACTAGCCCCGGCGGGAACGCCTTTGTTCTTGCTGCAACTATACCATACTATACTACAGTTTACAACATGAAATCTGAAGAATCTTATAAAATCAAGTTTGAAACTTGATTTATTTCTAAATTAGATCCTCTAACTTAATAATATTAAGCGCTGCCTTAATTGCAAAACGGCAGGGGCGAACAATGCTTGCCCGCAGGATCCGGCGTTGCCGCCAAACTCCCCGGGCGCACACTGTGCGCCCCTGCAAATGTACGGTCCTTATGCTGAATTACGCCGACTTTTCCTCGTTCTGCTTTTTCAGTTCTTCCAAGATCCCGGCCAGCAGTTCTTCCTGGGTGGGGCCGGCGGGAGCAGCAGGGGCAGCATCTTCTTCCTTCTTGCCCAGGGCCATAAGCTTGTTCATACCCTTCACGATCATAAACAGTACAAACGCCATGATCAGGAAGTTGATGACGGACGTGATAAACGCGCCATACTTGAACACCAGCTGGCCGTCGCCAAACACATCCCACATCATGGAGTCAAAGTTGACCTTGCCTAAAATGCCCAGGATGGGGCTGATGAGGTTGTCGGTCAAAGAAGTGACCAGCGTAGAGAACGCGCCGCCGATGATAACACCGATGGCCATGTCCATCATGTTGCCTTTCAGGGCAAACGCTTTAAACTCATCCCAGAACTTTTTCATACAAAAAACCTCCGTATCATTTCACCCGGGCAGCAGCGCTGGGTTTACTTCAGCAGTTTGGCCACGGTCTGGGCGGCACCGTCCAGATAGTCCCCGGCGTACATCTCGATCATACCGGCGTCGGCCTCTTTGGCCAGCTCGGGGTCAATGGGCATCTTGGCCAGCACGGGCACCTTGTACTTGGCGCCGATCTCATCCACATGGCTGTCGCCAAACACGTTGATGTGCTTGCCGCAGTCCGGGCAGACCGCATAGCTCATGTTCTCGACAAGGCCAAGGATGGGCACATTCATCATCTGGGCCATCTGCACAGCCTTACCTACGATCATGCCCACCAGCTCCTGCGGGCTGGACACGATAACAATGCCGTCCACCGGCAGCGTCTGGAACACGGTCAGCGGCACATCGCCGGTGCCCGGGGGCATATCCACAAACAGGAAATCCACATCCCACACGACCTCCTGCCAGAACTGCTTCACAGCACCGGCAATCACGGGGCCGCGCCACACAACGGGGGCTTCGGGGTCGTCCAGCAGCAGGTTGATGCTCATGATCTCGACGCCGGTGCGGCTGCAAACGGGGTTGATGCTTTCGCCGTCGCCGGTCGCAGGGCCTTTCACGCCAAACAGGCGGGGAATGGAAGGGCCGGTGATGTCGGCATCCAGCACGCCGGCCTTATAGCCCAGGCGGCGCATCGAAACAGCCAGCATGGCGCTGGTCATACTTTTGCCAACACCGCCCTTGCCGGACACAACACCGATCACCTTGCGGATACGGCTTTTCGGGTGCGGCGGCTCATGTGCGGGGGCACGATGATCGCAGTTTGCGTTGCAGCTGCTGCAATCATGGGTACATGCTTCACTCATAGTAATTTTTTGCTCCTTTAAATTTCGGCAGCACCGCGTGGCTGCCAGCCTTGGGGCAGGCAAATACGCACTGTTGTCGATGCTCTTTTTACAGTATAACAAATCAACTGCCAAAATGCAAGGCACTATCCGTTTTGTGAGTGCTTAATTTGCATACCCACCACCCGCGCCGCATAGTGATGTAGGGGGCACCTGCCCCGGGAAGGGGGGATACCATGGCGCGGCGCAAGACCTATCTGCAAAATGCCGCCCTGCTCACCGTCTGCGGGCTGGTGCTGCGGGTACTGGGCATGGGGTTCCGGGTGGTGCTGTCGGCCTACCTGGGCAGCGAGGGCATGGGCCTTTACCAGCTGATCCTGGCCGTGTACATGGTGTTTGTCTCGCTGGCAACGGCGGGCATCAATGTGGCATCGGCCCGGCTGGCGGCGCAAAGCCTGGCCCGGGGGCGCGGCATGGCGGCCACACTGCACGATCTGTGCGGCACGGCGCTACTTTTCGGCTGCATGGCCATGATGCTGCAAGTGCTGCTGGCTGAGCCTGCCGCAAGGTTTCTACTGCACGATACCCGCGCTATCCTTGCCCTGCAAATTTTGGCCCCCAGCCTGCCGTTTATGGCCGCAGCCGGGGCGGTGCGCGGCTGTTTTTTAGCGGCGCGCCGGGTCCACCCGAACGTGATTGCGCAGCTTATCGAGCAGCTCGTCCGCATGGCGATTGCCATAGCGGCGCTGCGGGCTCTGGCCCGGTGGGGCGCAGGCTACGGCTGTGCCGCTGTGGTGCTGGGCAATACGATCAGCGAGGGCGTCTCCTGCACGCTGATGTTTGTCTTTGCCGCCAAAACGCCCGAGTTTGCCCGCCGCCGCGACGAACCGTTGCAGCCCTACACACAAAAAGAGCTGTACGCCATCGTGCTGCCGGTAGAGGGCAGCCGCTTGCTTGCCAGCGGGTTGCAGGCCGTCGAAAGCAGCCTGATCCCGTATACGCTGGCGCTTTACACCGGCAGCCGTGCCGATGCGATGGCCCAGTACGGCAGCTTAAAGGGCATGGCGCTGCCGCTGCTGTTTTTCCCGTTTTCGGTGCTGTCGGCACTGTCCGGCCTGCTGATGCCGGAAATCACCCGCGCCAACACAAAGGGCGATAATGCCGCCACCCGCCGCCTGGTTTTCACGATGCTCAAGGTTACCGGCGCGTTTTCGCTGGCGGCAGGGGCCGGGTTCGTGCTGTTCGGTGCGCCGCTGGCCGGGTTTGTCTACCGTGACGCCGGGGTGGGGGAGTACGTGCGCATTCTGGGCTTTGTCGCGCCGTTCATGTATCTGGAAAGCATGGTAGACGGCGTGCTGAAAGGGCTGGGGGAACAGCTGGCAACGTTTTATTATTCGCTGGCAGATTCCGTCCTGCGCATCGCCGCCATCCGGCTGTTGCTGCCGCGCTATGGCATGGCAGCATTCCTCGGCATCATGATTGCATCGAACCTGTTCACCTTTACGCTGAACCTCGCACGGATGCTGCACTGCATACAAAAACCGCCCCCGGTAAAAGGAGCGGTATAAGATGTACCCATTAAACTGTAGGGCCGGATGCTTGCATCGACCCCTAAAAATAGTACGGCCCTGGGCTATTACAGCGTCTGCCCACTGACCAATCCATTCCACAGCCGGTAATAAATGCCCTGCTTCGCCAGCAGTTCTTCATGGCTGCCTTCTTCCTCGATGCCCTCTTTGCCCAGCACCAGAATGCGATCGGCATTTTTAATGGTTGTCAGCCGGTGGGCGATGGTCAGCGTTGTGCGGCCTTTTGCCAGCTTGTCCAGGCTCTGGCCGACGAGGATCTCGCTCTCATTGTCCAGCGCACTGGTAGCTTCGTCCAGCAGCAAAATGGGCGGGTTCTTCAAAAATACCCGCGCAATGGCAAGGCGCTGCTTCTGCCCGCCGGAAAGTTTCACGCCGCGCTCGCCCACGTAGGTGTCGTAGCCGTTTTTCAAAGCGCGCACAAAGCCGTCCGCACCGGCCAGGCGGGCGGCTTCTTCAATTTCCGCCCGCGTCGCGCCGGGGCGGCCGTAGGCAATGTTCTCGGCCACCGTACCGCTGAACAGATACACGTCCTGCTGCACCACACCGATGGCCTGCCGCAGACTGTGCAGTTGTACGTCGCGCACATCCTGCCCGTCCACCAGCACCGCGCCGCCGGTCACATCGTAAAAGCGCGGGATCAGATTGCACAGCGTCGTTTTACCGCCGCCACTTGGCCCAACCAGCGCCAGGCTTTCACCGGGGCGGATGGTCAGATTGACATGATGCAGCACCTGATTGTGGTCGTCGGGGTATTCAAAGCTCACGTCTTTAAACTCAATGCCGCCGTGCTTCACTTCCAGCGGTTTGGCATCGGGCTTGTCCGCAATGGCAATGGGGGTGTCCATGATTTCCGCAAAGCGCTCAATGCCGGTCATGCCGCGCTGGAACTGCTCGGCGAACTCAACAATGCGGCGGATGGTGGCAATCAGCGTGGAGACATACAGCACATACGCCACCAAATCGCCGGCACTGATGGCCCCGTACACCAGCGAAAGCCCGCCCGCCAGAATGACCACAAAGTACATCAGACCGTCAAACAGCCGCGTTGAGGTATTGAATGCCGCCATGGCATGATAGCCCAGCGTTTTGATCTTTTCAAACTCGCAGTTGCCCTGCTCGAACTTTTCGCGCTCCAAATCTTCTGCGGCAAAGGCCTTGACCACGCGCTGTCCAAGCAGGCTGTCCTCAATTGTGGCGTTCAATTCACCGATTTGGAACCGCTGCTGGCGGAAGCGCTCACGCAGCTTGTGGTTAAGCTTCACCGAGACAACGCCCATCAGCGGCACGCAGGCAAACACCACCAGCGTCAGCGGAATACTGGCTTGGCACAAGATCACAAACGACGCCACGATTTTAATGCCCGCAATAAAAAATTCTTCGGGGCAGTGGTGGGCAAACTCGGTCACATCAAACAGGTCGTTGGTGATGCGCCCCATAATTTGGCCGACTTTGGTGTTATTATAATAGGTATGGTCCAGCCGCAGCAGATGGTCGAACGCATCGCGGCGCATATCGGTCTCGATATGCACGCCCATAATGTGGCCAATGCCGGACATAAAGTAGCTGGCCGCGCCGTCGATGACGCGCAGCACAAAGTACAGCGCCGCCATCCGCAGCACGGTATCCACCGTCAGCGCCGCAGCCGAAACCGTATTGGTCAGGGTGCGCATGATAGTAGGCAGGGCAATATCACACAGCGTCGTCAATGCCGCGCAGAACAAATCAAAACACAGTACGCCCTTATATTTGACAAGATAAGGCAAGAAACGGCGTATCAGCGCGCCGTTCCCGGTTTTGTGGGGATTGTTGGACATGGAAACCTCTTTCTTTTGCAATGCACAAGTTCGAGCCGCCCACCAACGGGCGGCTCGAATTTATTATGTGTTCTTATTCTTCGCTTGTTGATTCTTCCGCAGCAGGGGCAGGAGAGTCCTCTGTGCCGGGATTTTCACTACCGCCAGCATTGCCGCCGTTTCCGGCATCACCACCACCGGTATCACCACTGCCGCTGCTGCCACCGGTATCACCGCCGCCGTCGCCAGTGCTTCCGCTGCTGCCGCCGGTATCTCCACCGGTGGTCCCACTGTCTCCACTACTGCCAGAGTCGCCGCCGGTATTCCCGCCGTTATCACCGCCGCCATTGTTGGTATCACTGCCGCCGGTGTTGTCAGGCGGCGTAGTCGGTGTCGAAATGGTTTCCGACCCCATATCGGCACCGCAAACCGTGCAATGGTAATATTTGGTGTTGCCGTCCACTCTGCCCTCGTCCCGCACATGCTGGCCGGTGGCATAAATGACTTCCTCCTGCTGGAATCCGCAGCTCGTACAGGTCTTTACCAGTATGCCATTGGCTCCGCAGGTTGCAGCGGTCTTGACTTTTCCATTGTCAAAGGTGTGCACATGCTCCACCTGTTCCGCTTTTTTCTCGCCGCAGCGCTTGCAGGTGTAGGTGATCACATCCCCGCTGCGCGTGCCGCCGTCCCAGTCGTGGCCCAGGGCCTTCAGCGTTTTCTCGGTGATTTCACCGCAAATCTTACACTTATATTTTGCCAGGCCGTCTTTCAGGCAGGTGGGGGCGGTTTTGCTGCCCTCCACTTCCACATACTCATGCTCGTGGGCATCGGCGGTAAAGTGGGCGGTCAGTACCACGCCGCCCGCATTGGCATCACTGGGCATCGTAAAGCTGATGGTCGCATTGCTGTAGCTGCCGCCGGTACTGGCGGTCCAGCCTGCAAACACAAAGCCCTCGTCCGGCACAGCTGTGACAGCCGAAGCCGTCGCACCCTTTTTGACCAGCTGGCTGACAGAACCGGAAAGCTTACCGCCGTTTGTCGCCACAAATTCCAGCGGAACCTTGGCACCGCGTACCGCAATGGGGTCTTTGGTAATCAGGTTCACCGGCGGGCCTACCGGGGTGGGGATGCTCCCCAGCGGCTGCGGGCGGCGATCATCTGTAATATAAGCGTGGGTACGCACATAATTGAAATATTCAGTCACAGCCGTTTTGGAAAGATGCACGCCGTCCGAAAGGGTGTAGTCTGTCTTGGCCCAGCCGGTGGCATCGTCGCGCAGTACTTCGGCGCTGTTCAAAAACTTATAGCCGTTCTCCTCACACATCACCACCAGCGCGGCGTTGTAGGCGTCCACCTGGGTCATTGTCAGGTTGGTGTTCTCGCGCTGCTTATCCAGCGGCGGGATCGCACTAACGATGATATCGCAATACGGCCAGGCCGTTTCAATGGCTTTCAGTCCTTGCAGGTAGGTCGAAATGAACGAGGTCGCATCGGTCGACGACCCGCCCAGGTTGTTGGTGCCGTAGCAAATCACGATGCGCTGCGGCTTCAGCATAGCCACGGCGTCCGGTACCGTATACATGGTGGACGACCCGCTGAACTGCTCGCACTTCAGGCTGGTAATGGCCCCGGCCCCCATGCTGACAACGCCGATATTGTTGGCCAGCGTCGTAAACGCCTGGCCGGTCTCGTCGGCATACATCAAGTAGCGCGCAGTGTTCGAGTCGCCAATAAATAACGTATCATCAATATAACCACGCCCGGCGTCCTCGGATTTTGGCAGCACCGTGCCCACCGTGACTGAGGCTGGCAGTGCGTCCAGCGGGGACGGGGTAGCGGCCGTTTCCGCCGTCGAGGCAGATTCCGCGGTCTCTGCCGAAGCAATCGCAGTATCCGTAGGTTTCTTGCAGCCCGTCAGAAGCATCGCCAGGGCCAGCACGCAGGCCAACGCGGCAGTGCATTTCATCACGACAACACCCCTTTATATACGAAAATATATACATTATCATACAACATTTAGAGGTAATAGGCAAGACGTTTTCGAGCAATAGATGTAAAATTTGCGGCAAGCGTTCCCTTACTGACAGTAGAAAAAGAAATCGTCTATTCGCATCAGTGGTGCGTTCACAAGCGCCCTGCTGCCTGCTATAATAAAGCTGCAGGGCCCACAAAACGCAAAGGAGCAACCAAACTATGGAAATCAAACTTGCTGAATCCATCCGCACCTTCCGCAAAGAGCGCGGCTTAACACAGGAACAGCTTGCCGAAGTGCTGGGCGTCACCGTGGGCGCTGTCTACAAATGGGAAGCGGGAGTTTCCCAAAGTTAAAGATACCACATCAATCCCACGCGGACTTTTGCTCAACCGATACAGCCGGAGGGCTGGATAACAAGAAAAGGCGGTATGCG
>SFKI01000040.1 GCA_004554775.1 Subdoligranulum variabile | reverse complement strand
CCCGGCAACCACTATGCAAACCAGGTCAACATCTGGGGTGGTCTTGGCCAGCTGAGTCTGGATATGCTGGATGACCGTCCTGTTGTGGCAAGCCTTGAAGATGATCCTGAAGGCTGTGAAGAACAGCCGGACATCCTTGGCAGCCTTTACGATGAAACCCAGCAGTGGATCATGGAAAACTATCCCGACAGCTACGTAGCGCAGACCTATATTGCTGCTGCAGAAGAACTGGTAAACGGTACAGATGCGCAGTCCGGGGAAAACGGCTACTACACCTACATCTATAACCCGCCCGCAGGGTATGCGTGGCAGGTTGTGGCGCTGGTTGGTGAGGAAATCGCAGGCGGCACTGAGATCCCGGATGTGCCGAGTGTTCCGGAACCGAAGTACTATTCCGCTGCATGGACAGCTCCCGCCCAGACTGCCGGCGGCAGCTTTGATCTGACATTCACTGTCAATACCGACAAGTACCAGCTGAACACGCTGGAAAAGGTGGACGGGGCGGTCATTACCGTCACGCCCAGCCGGACCGGCGGCAATGTGGACGGCGGCAGCTGGCAGATGACTCCTGCCGGGGTACAAACCATTACCACAAGCGGTCACACACAGGATGACAGTTTTCACCTCAACGGCGGCGATGTTTCTGCCACATGGACGGTTCACTATGAGGTGTCCAAGACCAGCACCAGTACGCTTTCCGGGCAGGAAGGACCGTTCACCAGCCAAGCAGAAGCAGACGCCGCAGCAGAAGCTGCCAAGAATGCGGCTATCGGGCAGCTGCAGAACGAGGCGCAGGGCATGGTGGATGCTGCTATTGCCTCAGCGCGGGCGCAGCTTGCCAATATTACATTCAGCTATGACGAGGTCACCATCCCGCACGGTTTTGACAGCACGCCCGGCGCGCTGGGAAGCCACCAGACCATTACGGTTCCGGCCAATAGCTCGAACGACTACCCGATGAAAAACGATGAATGGTCGGTAAAAGTCAGCATCGACAAAATCGACAGCGAAACCAAGCAGCGCATCAAGGGTGATGCCGAGTTTAAGATTTTCGAGTGGGATGTGGTTCGGCAGTGTTATATTCCGGCAGGCGGGTACAACCAATACAAGGTTGAACGCCAAGCAGATGGCACTTACAAGGTCATCAACCACAGCGACTATGCGGGCGGTTCGGATGATTTATTCTACACCCAGCGCAATGAGGGCAAGTTTGTTATTGTGGAGAGCCGCGCACCCAGCGGGTACTACGGCGATTGGACGGATGTGAACACTCCCGGCACGGCAGGCTCTGTGCTGGGCAAGCGGGCGTATGCCTTTGAAATCACGAAAGCGTTGGACGGTCAAACGATTTGGCTGGGCAACGCCGATTATAACGCCGACATTACTACGACCAACAGCGGCGGCACCCTTATCGACACCGGCGAGGGTGTGGTAACCATCACTTTTGGCAGCCGCAACGCAGATAAGACCTACGCCACAGACCACACCGGCATTGCCAACAACGAAGATTCCTACACTATGCACACCAATGCCGGCAAGATGCAGAACGACCGTGTCCTCGGCAATATTCTGCTGACAAAAGTGGACTTGGACGCCGCGCGGTATCTGGCTGCGGGCAGCAACGGAGATACCACGTTGGAAGGTGCTGTGTACGATCTGTACGCCGCTGACACGATTGAACACCCGGACGGTGTTTCGGGTGTGGTGGATTACTCCAAAATCACCGATGCCAACGGTACGCCCCTTTGGCGTGCTACGGTTCTCACCAACGGCGGCTGGGATACCGATTACCTGCCCATTTTGCAGAAAGACCGGCTGGTAGCGTCTGCCAAAATCACAGACGGAAAGCTGGCTTTTGCCAACCTGTATATGGGCAGATATTACCTTGTGGAACGCGCCACAGGACTGGTGCTGCCCATCGACGGAAACGGAAAGCTGTATATTACCGGGAAGTATCCGCTTTTGAACAAAAAGCTCGAACGCACAGGCAAGTACAGCAGCCTTGCCACTAAGGGCGGCGAGTACACCGACTACATCTACAAAAACCAGTATTCTGCTGTGGCCGAGAGCCGCAAGCTGAACGGCAGCAAGGCGTGGGATGGCTATTATCTGTCCTATGCCAAGGGCTACCTCTGCGATGAGGTCAATCATTACAAAATGCTGTCTTATGCGGATGAGGCTACCTACCACATCCACGCCGAGCAGGAGAGCCAAGACGAAGTCCTCAAATCCGGCTTTAGTTTGCAGAAGTTGGTTTCGACCACAGGCCAGCCCTCCCCGGCGCTGAAGTTGGAAGGTGCGGGCTTCACCGTTTACCGCATCTCTAAACTGAGCAAGGCCGCGCAGTTCAAGCAGAACCCGGATGGCAGCTACGATGCCGCCAGCGTCTTATCTGCCTACCGCAAGGATAACTACGATAATTTGACGCTCAAGTACGATTTCACCGCCGAAGGGCAAGCCATCGCCAATATGTTCGAGAGCAGCACCGATACGGTCAACGCCTACAATGCCACGCTGACCGCAGACGGCGACTATGCCAACGGCAGGGGCAACGGCTGGATGCCCACGGATCAACCCGCTGAGTATAGGCTGGGAGAAATGTTCACCAACGATGAAGGCATTTTCCGCGTCGAAGGCTTGCCGTATGGGCAGTACCTTGTCGTGGAAACCACCATCCCCAAGGATGTGTTCCAGTGCGACCCGTTCATCGTGACGGTAGACGCCAACAGCCCGCAGAGCCGATTTACAGTTCCCGCAGGCAGCGTCACCATCGCCAGCAGCAACTACATGACCTTTAATGTGCTGGATGAGGAACTGGAAGGCTATTTGCAGCTCATCAAGACAGACACCGAAACCGGAAAGGCAGTCAAAATCGCAAACACCTCTTTTGCCTTGTACAAATTAGATGACAAGGGTAATAAGACCCGCATTTCCATGATTGACCCAGCCAGCGGCAGCGCCACCAAGAAAACGGATGTGTTCTACACCGATGCAGACGGGCTTATGAAAACACCCGAAAAACTTCCGCTGGGGCGCTATTTCATTGAGGAACTGCAAGGTCCGGAAGGCTATTTCAACGATCCTGCCTACTCGGTAGAATTTGAAATCAAATCCGACCGCGTCTGGCAGGTCGTGGGCAATGCTACTAACGATATGGATGAGTACATCGTCACGGAAAAATACTGCAATCACGAAACACTCGGTCAGCTTACCATCCGTAAGCTGGGCAATGTCTTGACCGATTACAAGGATGGTCAGTTCATCTACACGCAAGATAGTCTCGCAGGCGCAGTGTACGAAATTCACGCTGCAGCCGACATTGCCACACCAGACCGTCAAGGTACCTACTGGTACAAATCCGGCGATTTGGTGGCAACTGTTACCACCGGCGCGGAAGGTCAGGTGGATGAAGTAAAATTCAGCCCCACCCGCACGCAGGCAACCTATGATTTCTTGAAAGTTTCCCATGATGGCACCAAAGGCGAAGTTACCGTGACCCTGCCGCTGGGTAAGTACACCATTACCGAGGTTCAAGCGCCGTATGGTTTTGTACTGACCCAGCAGAGCTACACTGTGGAATTCGGCTGGGACAACCAGAAAAATGACATTGTGCTGGCAAAAGCCATCGTCAGCCACGAGCAGGACGGCGACAAGGAATGTTCGTACAGCATTGTGAATGTAAAGAACGCCTCGGATGCCCACAAGAATGGGCAGACGCTTGTGTTTGAAAATGCGCGGGTTCTGCCGGTTCCTGAAAAGCCCGGTGACAAGGTTGGCAAAATCGGTGTAGGCATTTACAAGCAGGACCGTGAGGCGCAGACCTATCTGCCCGGTGCGGTGTATGAACTCTACACCGTGGATGACATTTATTCCGCGGACGGTACAAAGCTGCTGGACGCCGGTACAAAGCTGGCCACCAGTAGCACAACCAACGCCAGCGGCTTTACTTGGTTTGATGTGGACGTGCCGATTCGCGGCGAATATTACATTGACCCTGCAGGTCCGCGAAGCACCAGCCGCGAGAACAGCGGCAGATACCGCATTGTGGAAATCACCGCCCCTGCGGGTTACCTGCTGGACAGCACCCCTGTGGATGTAGAGTTCACCTACGAGGGTCAGCAAATCGCGTGGCAGGTCGTGGACGGTACAAACACCAACCTGCGCACCAGTGTGGACATTTCCAAGCAGGACATCACCAACGGAAAGGAACTGCCCGGTGCGAAGCTGGAAATCCGTGATACTGACGGCAATCTTATTGAGGGCTGGATTTCTACAAAAACGCCGCACACCGTGCGAGGTCTGGATCTGGAAAAAGCGTACACCCTGACGGAGAAACGTGCCCCGGACGGCTATGCCGAAGCCGAAAGCATCGTGTTCAAGCTGGTGCAGGAAGGTACAGAGCAGGTCAATGAGGTATATGTAAAATCCGACGATGATTGGGCAAAACTCGACAATGCCACAATCATCATGCAGGATGCGCCTGTGTTGGATATCGACAAAACGGACATTGCGGGTAATCTGCTGCCGGGTGCTACGCTGACGATCCGTGATGCTGGCGGCGAAGTTATTGACACTTGGATAACCGACTACAAAACTCACCGTGTTCCCGTTTCGGATGCATTTATCAAGCTGTCGGACGACAGCAAGGAGTACATCTACACCCTGACCGAGGATGCCGCCCCGGCTGGCTTTGAAATTGCAAACTCGGTGCAGTTCAAGGTACAGCAGGCAGACGAAAATATTTGCCTGTTCGTCCGCGAAAATGCCGATGCCGAATGGACACGCGCCGACAAGCGGTCAATTCAGATGATAGACGAAGCCACACCCCGCGAAGAAACCCCCGCGCCCACGCCTGTTCCCACACCACAGCCAACGCCCGCTGCAACCCCTGCGCCTACTCCTGCGCCTACGCCGCATAAGGTGCAGACCCTCCCGCAGACAGGAGATGGTTTCCCGCTGCTGGCTATTGTGGTCGTTTCCCTTGCGTCTGCAACAGGCATCGTGCTGCTGACCGTTAAGCAAAAAAATGCGCCGAAAGAAACTTCTGATGAGGAGGATGCCGATGAAAGTGCTGATCGTTGAACCCGGAAAATACCCCCGCGAGGCAGACATCGAGCACACCCTTGAAGCCGAGCAGGCAGTTGTCGGCGGCACCATCGAGGCAGTGTACCCTTGGCGGGATAGCGCCTGCATCGTCTGCAACGATAACGGCATTGCAGAAAACCTGCCGCTGAACCGTATGCTGGGCGACTATGACATTATCCACGGCACATTTTTCGTCTGCGGCCTGACCCGCGACGATTTTACTGACCTTACGCCCAAGCAGATGAAACACTACGAAGAAATGTACCACGACCCGCAGCTGTTTTTCCTGCTGGGCAAGACCCTGTGCGTGGAACACACCACGCCGGAAGAATATACCCGCGTTATGGCTCCGCCGCCCAAAACAAAAGAATCCCCGGAGCGCTGATATGAATATCACCATCCTGGCCCGCAGCCCGCCTGCGGGCTTTTTCCTTTGTCCGAAATCATCCAACAAGCAAGGAGAAGAACCTATGAACGACATTTTTGAAAACACTGAAACCATGAAAGAAAACGAGCATCCCCGTTTTTACACCGCAGAATCCGTCATGCGCGGGCATCCCGACAAGCTGTGCGACCTCATTGCCGACAGCGTACTGGACGCCTGTCTGCAGCATGATCCCGCCAGCCGCGTGGCCTGTGAGGTAATGGCAACCCACGGTCACATCATTGTGGCGGGCGAAATCACGACCAGCGCTAAGCCGGATGTGTTCAACATCGTCCGCGACACCCTGCGGGATGTCGGCTATGACCCGAAGGCGTACCAAATCGACTGCTACATCCACGACCAAAGCCCCGACATTGCGGGCGCTGTCGAGCCGGAATTGGCTGAGGGAGAGGACGAGGACACCCTCGGCGCGGGCGATCAGGGGGTTATGGTTGGCTACGCCTGCAACGAAACGCCCGAATATCTGCCCATGCCTGTGGTGGCGGCGCCGGCGTTATCCCCGACATCGGCCCGGACGGCAAGGTGCAGGTCACGATGGAATACAACGGCGATACCCCCGTGCGCATCACCACAGTGGTCGTTTCTGTGCAGCACAAAGAGGATACCGATATGGACAAGCTGGCAGATTTGCTGGACGAATATGTGTTCCCGCTGGCCTTTGACGGTATGCCCGCCGACGACGCGGAAATCATCCTGAACCCCAGCGGTAAGTTTGTGCACGATACCGGCTTGACCGGGCGCAAGCTCATGGTGGACAGCTACGGCACCTTTGCACCCCACGGCGGCGGTGCGTTCAGCGGCAAGGATGCCACCAAGGTGGACCGCAGCGGCGCATATATGGCGCGGTACATTGCCAAAAACATGGTCGCCGCCCATCTTGCCGACCGCTGTCAGGTCACGCTGGCGTATGCCATCGGGGAAAAAGACCCTGTCATGGTGGATGTGAACACCTTCGGCACCGGCATCTGCGAGGATGACTGTTTGGCAGCAGCGGTGCGCAAGGCGTATGACCTGACCCCTGCGGGCATCATCAAGCAGTTGAACCTGCTGAACCCCATGTACAGCCGCACGGCGGCGGGCGGTCACTTCGGGCGCGAGGATTTTCCGTGGGAAAATGTTGAACATATGAGCGACCTTGCCGCTTACATTGTGTAATTGCCGCGCGTCAGTAAAGAACAAATTGATGCCGCCAACCAGATGACGGCGATAGAATTTCTGCGGCGGTACCGCCCCGGTTCGCTGGTGAAAAGCAGCGCGCGGGGCGAGTACCAGCTTGCAGAACATGACAGCTTCAAGATAAACGGCGAATCCAGTGTGTGGCACTGGAAAAGCCGCGACATTGGCGGCAAGTCGGCGCTGAAATATTTGATTTATGTGGAAGGTGTACCGTTTGTAGAGGCGGTGCAGCTGTTATGTGAAGAAAGCCCGATGTACATCCCCGTGCAGCATGAAGCGGTGGAGCGCGAGCGCCCACCGTTCCGTCTGCCGAACCCTGCACCGAATAATGACCGTGTAACGCGGTATCTGCTGGGGCGCGGTATCTCACTGCCCACGATTCGCTACTGCATTGAGAGAAAAATTCTGTACGAAAGTGCAGAATATCACAACTGTGTTTTCTTGGGCAAAGACCCGCAGGGCGTGCCGAAATATGCCGCTTTGCGCGGTATTTATGACTACGGGAAACCGTTCAAGAGGGAGGCTCCCGGCAGTCAGAAACAGTACGGCTTCTGCATCCCGCCGATGCAGCGCGGCACTACCGTGGCGGTGTTCGAAGCCGCCATAGATACCATGGCCGAGATGACGCTCTGCGGGGATGCTGCGGACAAGTACCGTCTGTCGCTGGGCGGGGTCTCGTCCTCCGGCAAAGAACCGCTGGCCTTGCAGGAATTTCTGCGGCAGCACCCGGAGATCACCACGATAGAACTGCGGCTGGACAACGATGCCAAAGGGCGCATGGCGAGTGTCGGCATCCGGAAAATCTACGCTGACCGCTACACCGTGCATGACCTTCCGCCCGACATCGAGAATGGAGATTACGCTGATATGGCAAAAAACAACCTGATGGCAAGAACTGCCGCCCACCGCGCAGTTTGCCGATAGAGAGAGAAATCAACATGAAAGTTAGAAATCGTTCGCCCACTTATAGGGCATAAACAGGAGGTAAATCGTTATGGCTGTGTTCCGTGTACAAAAGACGCAAAATTATACCATCATGTCCAACCATCATCTGCGCAACAAGGCTCTTTCGCTCAAGGCGAAGGGGCTTTTATCTTTGATGCTGTCTCTGCCCGAAGATTGGGATTATACCACACGCGGGCTGGCGTCCATCTGCAAAGAGGGCGTGGACAGCGTGTGTGCCACCGTGCGCGAATTAGAAGCGGCGGGGTATATTATCCGCCGCCGCATCCGCGACAAGAACGGTCAGATGCGCGGTATGGAGTACACGGTTTTAGAGCAGCCGCAGCCCCCGGAACAGGGTCCCGCAGAAGCTGCGCCTAAATGTGCCCAACCAAAACAGGCAAAGCCTAAACGGGAAAAACCTGTACAGGAAAATCCTGCACAATTAAATACTAAAGAAATAAAGAAAGAAGAAACAAATAACGTATCGAATCCTATCCGCGCGGCGGGCCAGCGGGCAGAGTACCGCGCCCTGCTGCTGAAAAATATCGAGTATCCGATTTTGGCGCAGAATAACCCGATGGATACGATGCGATTGGATGAACTGGTGGAGTTGATGCTGGATGTGGTTTGTTCCAGACGGGCGGCTATCCGCATTTCGGGTGAGGAAATGCCTGCAGAAGTAGTAAAATCTCGATTCCTAAAATTGGGCGCAGAACATATCCAGTATGTTCTGGATTGCCTCAAGGACAACCCGCCCCGCATCCGAAACATCAAGCAATACTTACTGGCGGCGCTCTACAACGCGCCGCTGACGATAGAAAACTACTATGCTGCACAGATCGACCACGACCTGTGCGGCAGAAATTGAGGTGATGCAATTTGCAGATGAAATTTTATTCTCCCTTGACTGCGGACTTTTTCCCAAATGAACCTGACTATGCGGACGAGTTCTACGACGAGTATGAGGGTTGCCCGCTGGACGGTCATGACCTGCTGCAGTATGCCGATGCTGTTGATGAGGCCGTGAAAAAGGACATTGCAGATTTCAACGGCGACCTCATGCAGTATTACCACGAGGACGATTCCGTCCGCCGCAAGGTGGTAAGTGCTGTGCCGTCTGTGGAAATTTGCGGCAACAAACTGTGCGGGTGTCTGACCGTGGAGCTGAAAGAACCTCTGCTCGATGATGAGCAGACCGTCCTGTGCAACTACATTACCGGTCAGTACAGCGACGGTTGGGGTGAGGGCTTTGAGCAGAGGGATATTCGTGTGGATGACGGCACGTTGGCTGTTCATTTCTGGCAGGAAGATGGATTCAAGATGACGCCATCTTTTGAGAAAATCCCGAAACCGGAAAAGAATTCTCTGCGCCCCAAAATGCAGCTGATTGGGCAGGACGGCAACATTTTCGCCATCATGGGTCGCGCATCCCGGCTGCTGAAAAGCAGCGGGCAAGGTGACAAAGCCAAAGAAATGCGTGACCGCGTTATGTCCTGCGACAGCTACCAGAAAGCACTCAGCATCGTTTCCGAGTATGTGGAAACCGAACTGTCGCCCACGCCCGCGCCCAAGCGTGACCGGGGTGATGCCAGATGAAGAAATACGAAATCACCGACATTGCCCATCCTGACAATCCCAACCTGCACCGCATCCGCGCGGTGACAGACTTGACCGAGGATGTCCTTGCCGGGATGCTCGGCGGCTATGTGGAAAGCTATAACAACCTCGACCAAGAGGGACGCGCATGGATTTCGGAAGATGCCATCGCCTGTGAAAATGCAGTTGTCTGTGGGGATGCCATCCTTACAGATCACGCCGTTGCAAGAGGTAATGCCTATGTCGGCAAGAACGCCACCGTAACGGGGGATGCCACTGTGCAGGATGATGCCATCGTCTGCGGCGGACTGCTCATGGGGAAAAGCTGTGTCTGCGGGTATGCCGTGATTCGGCAGGATGAGCAAACCTTGTGCGCACCGATCATTGACGGCAGCGCCCGCATCTATGGCGAAATCTCTGGCAATGTAGTCTGTCGCGGCAATGCCGTTGTCCTGCCCGGCACTAAGCTCGACAACAGGACGCAGGACTGCTTTGTACTCGAAGATGACCGTATCAGCGTTGAACTTTCCGAACGCACACAACCCCCGAAAGAACCTCGCAGCAATGATTTTGAACGATAAGAAAGAAGGATGCCTTTGAAGAACACTCCCGAAACGCTCAACATTCTCAACCCTGATTTCCGGATGCCCGAACACTGCGGCGGTGACCGCTGGTCGATTTTGCACGGGGATTCCCTGCAAATCCTCCGCCAGTTTGAGCCGAACAGCTTCGATGCCATCATCACCGACCCGCCCTATGCCAGCGGCGGCAGCAGCCAGACCACCAAGAACCGCAGCACCAACGAGAAGTACAGCAGCATGAGCAAAGAAAAGGCGCTGCCCGACTTCGATTCTGACCAGATGGATCAGCTGAGTTGGATGTTCTGGACAGCTGCATGGCTGCAGGATGCCCGCCGCATTGCCAAGCCCGGCGCGCCTGTCTGCCTGTTCATCGATTGGCGGCAGCTTCCCGCCATGACGCTGGCCCTGCAGTGGGCAGGTTGGACCTGGCGCGGCGTGGCGGTGTGGGATAAAGTCGCCAGCCGCCCGCAGAAAGGACGCTTCCGGTGTCTGCCGGGCGTGTTCCGTTACCCGAATCCCCAGAACCGCATCCATGTCACCGAAAAGCCCTTGCAGCTTATGCGGGATGTGGTGCAGATCTGCGAGCCGGGCGGGCGCATCCTTGACCCCTTTGCCGGGGCAGGTACTACCGTGCTGGCCGCTGTGCAGGAGGGCTATGAGGCTGTCGGCATTGAAATGTCGGACGCCTACTTTTTCCGCAGCACCGAACGGCTGAAAACCGCCCTTGAATCCGAAGTGAATCAAAACTGATTCACTATTTTGCAAGAAATACCGAAAAGTGAATCAAAACTGATTCACTCCCGAAATTCAGAAAGGAAACACGAAAATGAAACGACCTTGGGCTTTTATCTGCGCCAGCGAGGGCGCGACCTTCAAACATCTCCGCAATTATTGCCGTGAGGTGTACCTGCTGGGCTACCTGCCTATATGCCCCAAATTGCAGGACAGTCAGTATTTGGTGCTGGAAGATGCCGTGGAGCGCAGTGAATACACCGCCATTGTGCGGGATAAGCTGCTGCGCTGCCCGATGCTGGTGGTCTGCAGTCGCAATCAGGATGCAACCACCAACGCGCAGATCGGTTTGGCACAGAAATACAACCGCATTGTGACGACCTTGGACGGTTTGAAGAAAGCCGTTTCTGAGGGCGACGACCTTGTGTCATGAACCGTTTTGCGGGGTGTCGTGTTTTGCTAGCATAGCGTCTGGTCGACCAGACGCACATTTTGGGGATGCCCCAAACCCCTGCCGTGCGTAAACGCAGATTTGTTGTCTCATTCCATGTCGATGAGAATGAATTATCATTCTTGAATCGGCAGGTTGCGGCCAGCAGTCTGAACCGAGAAGAATATCTGCGCACGCTCATTGCAGGCAAAGAAATCCATCCTCGCCCCTGCACGCACCACGCCGATCTGCTCCGCAAGGTGGCAGGGCTGTGCAACAATGCAAATCAGCTTGCCCACCGTGCCAACAGTACCGGAACAGCGGGGCAGGGGAGTGTGGATGAAATGACCCGGCTAACCCAAGAGGTCTGGCGGGAAGTAAAAGAAAACTGGTAAAGGAGCCGCTATGAAAAATGGCCTACACATCCGTGATCCCTGTGCGCCGCCTTGACCGCACAGTGGACTATGTACAAAACAAAGCAAAAACGACACCGAAATCACTGGAAGAAGCTGTGGACTATGCGGCAAACCGGGATAAAACCGAATCAGCCTGTTTTGAAACAGGACTGGGCTGCACAACCACCAGTGCCTTTGAAGATATGCGATTAAATACGCTTCGCTGGCACAAAGAAACCGGCGTGCAGGGATACCATCTTGTCCAGAGTTTTGCAGAAGGGGAGGTAACTCCAGAACTCGCACACCAGATCGGTGTCGAATTTGCAGAACAGCTATTGCTTGGGAAATACCAAGCAATTGTGACAACGCATTTGAACACGAAGCATTACCACAACCACATTGTATGGAGCGCCGTCAGCTTAGAGGATGGAAAGAAGTACCACAGCAACAGCAAAAGTTATTACACTGAGGTACGCGCCCTTTCAGACGCGCTCTGCCAAAAGTATGGGCTTTCCATCATTGAAACACCGGAATCGCTGCGAGGAAAGCGGCAATATGAAAAGTGGAGGGCTGAGGAAAACAACCAACCCACATGGCGCACTGCCATCCGGCAGGATGTGGACGATGCCATTCAGCAAAGCCTTACGTGGCGGCAGTTTCTTTCCGTGCTGGAACGCAAAGGATATGAAGTCCGCATGGGGCGCAAGTATCCCGTTTTGCGTCCGCCCGGAAAAGAGCGCTTTGTTCGCTTTAAAACGCTGGGCAAGCGGTACACACCCGAAGCAATCCAGACGCGCATCCTTTATCCACAATTTAACCGTTGTTTCGTGGAAAACTCGCCGTGCGTCCAATATGGGCGGCTGCACGGCGGCAAGCCCCGCCGCAAGCTGACCGGGCTGCGGGCGTTGTACTACCGTTACCTGTACGAGTTGGGTGCGCTGCCCCGCAAGCCGAGCCGCCCCAGCTATGCCGTGCGGCAGGATGCCTACAAGCTGGATCAGAGAATCCGGCAGATGGAGTTTCTATCTAAGAACAGAATTGACACGCTGGCACAGCTGGAAACTCACCGAAAAGCCCTGCAAACAGAAATTGGGCAGTTGCAGACAAAGCGTAAACAACTACCCAAAACCGATGATGTACAATCGCAGCATGAATCGGTCAACACCGCCCTAAAGCAGCTTCGCCAAGAAGAACGTCTCTGCCGCAAAATCGCAGAACACTCCCTAGAAGTGCAGCAACACCTCACCGAAGCCCGCCGTGACCGCGCTGCGCAACAACAGCGCGAACAGGAACGTGCGCGTGACCGCCGCTCCAATATTGATTTGACACTATAATCTTGAAAGGAAGGATGCCTATGAAATACCCCAACAAAGACTACATCGAACACCTGCGCCGCAAGTACCCGCCCGGCACGCGGCTGCAACTTAGCTGCATGGAAGATGAGTTTCCCGTGCCGCCCGGTTCTATGGGCACGGTGGAATGTATCGACGACGCTGGACAAATCCATGTAGATTGGGACTGCGGGCGCAGTCTTGCCCTCATCCCCGGTGTGGACTCGTTCAGCCGCTTGCCCTCGCCCAAAGAAAAGGCCGGTGATGCCAGATGAATTACGGCTCTGAACCCGCAGACCAGGTCGTCCGCTACTCGCTGGAGGGTGCAGAGTTTGCCCTGCGCATCTCCGGCACCGCTGCGAAAAACTTCTTTATTTTCGCACAGGCAGTGCTGCACGACAGCAAAAAGACCCACGGCAAAACGCACCTAATCCGTTTGCTGAAAGAGCACAAGCCGCTGAAATTTTTCACGGTAGACAAAGAACGTATGCACGATTTTGCCCGCGCCTCCAAGGCGCATGGTCTGCTGTATTGCCCCATCCGTGACAAGATGGACCCCGACCACATTGAGATCGCCATTTTACAGGATGATGCTTCCAAGGCCAACCGCATCATCGACAAGCTGCAACTTGCTGTTGTGGACACCGGCACGGCAGAACTTATCGACACCGTACAGCAGGAGCGCAGCGAGCCTACCCCGGAAACCGAGCGCGTCCAGACCGAGGATGGCGCGGTAGAATTTGAGGTCGGCGCAGACGAGGAGCAGTTCAACATGGGTTTTCCGCAGGGCTCGGAGAACGCCAGTCCGTCCGAGCCTTTCTCCGACAGCAGCAAATCTTTTGCAAACTCGCCGTCGCCGCGCGCCGATCAGCTTCGGGCCAAGGGTGAACGCCCTAGTGTGCGCATGGAACTCAGCGACATCACCGCCTATCTGCGCCGAAAGGTCGAGCCGCCCAAAGACCGAATGCCGAGGATGCCCGTAAAAATCAAGCGAAAGGACAAGGTGCTGTAAATGGACTTGAATAAATATCTCAACAAGGCTGCGCTGCCCGAAACACAGTATTCCAAAGAAGAATACGCTGCCATGAAGAAAACCGAGCGTGAAGCAGTTTGGGTGCAGGTGGATGCCCGCATGGGTGAGGTGCTGGCAGATGCCCCGGCCTTGCAGGGATTTCTCGACTTTATGTCGCAATGCCGCAACTCGCTGCCGAACCAGCTTTTGCTCTCCGGCCAGAACGCCGACATCACGGACGCCCGCACATTCCAGCAATGGAAGGATGCCGGAAGGCATATCCGTACCGGCGAGGAAGGTTACACGGCCATTGTGGGGCAGGTGTACGAGAATAACGGCCGAAAGGCTTCCGGGTATAATATCGGCAAGGTGTTCGACATTACACAGACGCGCGGCAGACCTGTGCCACCGCCCGCTAACTACCAAGTGGATGAACTGGTCGCCGCGGCCATCGAGAGCAGCCCGGTGCCGATCCAAATCTCGGACAGTCTGCCGGACGGCATCCAAGCGCAGTATGTTCCCAAGAACCGCACGATTTATGTCCGCAACGGCATGGATGCAGGCACGACGCTGTGCGCCATCGTTCGGGAGTGCGCACAGGCAGATTTTCACAAGGATTACACCTACAACCGCCAAGCCTACGCTGCGCCGAGTTACTGTGCCGCCTACATGGTCGCGCATCGGTATGGGCTTGACACCGCCGCTTTCAACTTTGACCGCGTGGTTGCCTTGTACGGCAATCTGGGCAAAGAACAGCAGCGGGGCTTTCTGACGGATGTGAACATCGTTGGTGGTGGGCTGCTGCGCAGTCTGAGTCGCACGCTGGCTGTACAGTCCCGCGAACCGCACACCGCAGAATACGCTGTTGCCGTGCCGTCTGCCAAGAAGCAATCTCGCCAGCGGGAGCGCGGCTGATTGTTTTCCGTTTGTTTTCAAATGACGGATAGCTATTGCGGCGGTTCTATGATATGCTGTGAGCAAAGGATGGTGAAAAACAATGACAGAACGTAAGGTTAAACTTGACCGTGCCAACAAAAGCATCCTGCTCCGGGCGCTGGGTGATGTCTACTACGGCCAGCGCGCCCACGGCGGCAGCACCGAAGTAACTGGGCGGCTGATCCTTCGAGTGAACGATCTGCCCGCAGGCGGCAAACTGACGCTGACGGCGGCAGAGTATCGGCTGGCAAAAGCAGCTCTCAACCAACTGCGCACCCAGCGCTTGGCCGAAGGTGGTTACACCGATGCCGTGGATGACGCACTGACCCGGCTGCTGCACGCGCACACGCCGCTGTTTATCTGGTGAATCCGACTATGACATGGGAAAAATTCTAGCCGATCATTGACCGAGTCCGCGCCCAAGCAGATATGCAGGATGAAGCGTCCGTGAAACAGTTCCTTTACACGGAACTCATCAAATTGCCGCAGGATGAACTGCTCGGTTTTGATTGCGCATGGCAAAGCTACCGCAATAAAGCCAACTTTCCCAAAATGGTTGCGGCGGCTTGCATCATCAATGACGGCAGTTCGGATGACAGATTTACCGATTTCCGTAACTGGCTGATTATGCAGGGGTACGATGCTTATCGGCAGGCGCTGATTGACCCCGATAACCTTGCGGCGCTCAACATTCCGTTCCGAGATACTGAGTGGATGGGATGCGGGAATGTAGCGTGGTATGCTTATGCAGGGCAGAAGTTGCACACCTATTTTGAGAAAGAGGGTATCACCGCTGAACTGCACAGAAAGTATCCAACCCTGCTGAAATTGCCTGACGATTTGAATCGGGCAATCATGCAGGAACAGCTTGCACCCCACCGTGCGCCGGAAACCGAATGGGAACGACAAATGCTGCGAACGGAAGTCAAGCACTACATAGATACCAGTGGGCTGGCGTACAGCTACAACGAATTCTATACTCAAAATATGCCGGATAAGGTTGCATGGAAAACGCTGCAAAGCGATTTGTTTGCAAATCTGCCGCAAATCAAGGCGGAACGTATGCCGCAGGACTTTTCCGTAGTTTTGCCGAAGTTGTGGAGAAAACGTCAGGCATGGGATGCCGAGCGTACAAAACGCCCGCCCTATCGCGGCGAAGAAAGGTAGTCCACCACGCCGGGAAGAAAGAATCCTTGGTGGGTCTGGCTGCTGCCCTTGCCACTTGTATGGTGGGCGGCGCTGGCGGTGGCTTGCCGCTGGCAGCAGGGTATGAAGATAACGGCTCTGTTGGATGCGCTGAACAGCGCACTGGCAGAGCCGTTTGCGTTGGCGTGGAGTCAAGACAGCCCGCGCTTTTTGCTTGTGTTTACGGTGATTTACGCGGTAGTGCTTATCGTGGCTGTGTCGGATCAGAAGAACACCCGCCCCGGCGCGGAGCATGGCTCGGCGGCTTGGGGCGATGTGTTCCGATTGAACAAGTTCTACATGGATAAGCGCGGACCGAACCTGCTGCTGACCCAACACTGTCACATCGGGATAGACGGCTACAAACACAAGCACAACACCAACATCCTGATTGTCGGCGGCTCCGGCGCAGGTAAGACACGCACTTATGGTGTGCCGAATGTGCTGGAATGTGCCTGCTCTATGGTAATTACAGATCCCAAGGCCGAAATTTTGCGTAAGACCGGTAATTTGCTGAAGCAAAAAGGCTATGAGGTTATCGTTTTTGACCTCATAAACCCTGCTGCATCGTTCTGTTACAACCCGTTTGTGTATGTACATGATGACCGTGAAGTGCTGACTTTGATTGAAAATCTGATTCAAAATACCACGCCACCCCATGCGCAGAGCAGCGATCCGTTCTGGACCAAGTCCGAAACCGCCCTGCTCCAAGCTCTCATGTTGTACCTGCTGCACGAGGCCCCACCCGAAGAACAAAACTTCTCGATGGTAATGGAGATGATTACCTCCGCAGAAGTCCACGAGGATGATGACAACTACCAGTCCCCGCTGGACATCCTGTTCGAGCGCTGTAAGCAGTACCGCATTTTCAAACAAGCTGCGGGCAAAACGGCAAAGTCGATTTTGGTAAGTGTAGGTGTGCGCCTTGCCGCGTTCAATCTGCCGTCTATTGCCAAATTAACCATGACGGACGAGCTGCACTTGCAGGAATTGGGCGAACGCAAGATTGCGCTGTTCTGCTGCATTCCGGATTCGGACAAATCCCTCAATTATCTGGTCGGCATGATTTACACCCAGCTTATCCAGACGCTGTACCGTCAAGCCGACCGTGTACACAAAGGACGCCTATCCGTGCCGGTGCATTGCCTGATGGACGAGTACGCCAACATTTCCTTGCCGAAAGACACCTTTTTGTCAGCACTGGCCACCATGCGTTCCCGTGGCATATTCTGCTCCATCATCGTACAGAACATGGCACAGCTCAAGGCCATGTACAAGGATGATTGGGAATCACTGGTCGGTCTGTGCGATGAATTCCTCTACCTCGGCGGCACCGAAAAGGAAACCCACAAATACGTCTCGGAACTGCTGGGGAAAGAAACGATTTCCACGACAAGCTATAACCAAAGCAAAGGGCGCAGCGGCAGTTACAGCATCAACCACCAGCAGTCCGGGCGCGACCTTATGACCCCGGACGAGGTGCGGCTGCTGGACAACAGCAAGTGCATCCTGTTCATCCGTGGGGAACGCCCCGTGGTTGACCTGAAATACAATCTGCTCAAGCACCCCAATATCCGCTACACCGAGGACGGCGGCGCGGCCCCTTACGACTACACCGCCGCTGACAACGCGCGGGACGATCTGCCCGGCGCACCCGAAAATTATGAACTGCTGGATATGGACGATTTTCTGCCCGCCGAGCCCGCAGAAATAAAGCCAACCATACAAAGAATTCGGAGGTCTACATGAAGCTGAATCATAACAAAAAATCCGTGAAAATTTCTCTCAATTTGTTTGCGCTGTACGCCGTGCTGGTGTGCGGCATTGTTTTTGCCCTGCCCGCCTTTGCCGCAGATGACCCTCTGGTCGTGGTCGAAAATCTCTCCACATTCATCTTTTCGCTGATCCGCGCGGTGGGCCTTATCCTGCTGGGGTGGGGCATTGTGCAGGTCGGCCTGTCCTTGCAGAGCCACGACCCCAGCCAGCGCAGCCAAGGTTTCCTGACGCTGGCGGGCGGTCTGGTTATCACGTTCGCCAAAGAAATCCTCGACCTCATCACCGCGTGAGGGCCGCACCAAGAGGAAAGGCGGTGATGCCCTGTGGGTGAGTCATGGATCGTGTCGAACCTGAACGCCGCGCTCTCCACATGGAACGACAAGCTGGCGGAAATCTGGTCGCTGCTGACCGAAAGCCCGCAGACATTCAAAGGCGGGCAGGTCTGGGGCGTTATGACAGGCATCCACGGCGCGTTGCAGGCAATCGGTTATGGGCTGTTGGTGCTTTTCTTTGCCGTGGGAGTTATGAAAACCTGCGGCAGCTTTATGGAAGTGAAAAAGCCCGAACACGCCCTCAAACTGTTCATCCGCTTTGCGCTTGCCAAGGGCGCAGTGACCTACGGGTTGGAATTGATGCTGGCGGTGTTCTCCATTGTGCAGGGCATGGTATCCACCATTATTACGCAATCGGGCAGCTGTGGGCGGTTACGCTGATCGGCGGGCTGCTGATTACGGTTTTATCTTTTACCATGATTCTCACGGTCTACGGCAGAATGTTCAGCCTGTGGATGTACGCCGCCATTGCGCCGATTCCGCTGTCTACCTTTGCCGGGGAGCCGACCAGCAGCGTTGGCAAAAACTTCATCCGCAGCTATGTGGGCATCTGCCTGCAGGGTGTGGTCATTGCGCTGGCCTGCATTATCTTTTCGGCTATCTCGTCCAACCCACCCGCCGTGGATACCGGCACATCAGTGGTGACGGCTGTCTGGACCTATGTCGGTGAGCTGGCATTCAACTTGCTGGTGCTGGTTGGGGCGATTAAGGGCTGTGACAGAATTGTAAAGGAAATTATGGGATTGTAAGGAGGATTGCCAATGGAAATCAAAATTCCGAAAGAAGTCCGCGATTATCACGAAAACATCTTTTTCGGGCTGAACACCCGGCAGTTCATCTGCTCGGTGCTGGCGGTCGGTGTTGCAGTGGGCATCTACTTTGCCTTACAGCCGTATGTCGGCACAGAAGAAATCGGCTGGATGTGCATTTTGGGTGCCGCGCCGTTTGCCTCCTGTGGCTTTTTCACCTACCACGGCATGACCGCCGAACAGGTGCTTTGGGCATGGTTCAAGTCTGAAATCCTCTGCCCGAAGCGCCTTATTTTCAAATCCGACAACTATTACTACGAAGCCATGCAGCCCGCGATCCGTGCGGGCATGAAGCGAAAGAGAGGTTTGCCTATGAAGAAAAACACCCATGACAGCGAGGAAACCGCTTGATTAAAACCCTGTCAAAAGCGCAGAAGATGGAACGCGAAAAGTTCCGGATTCCGCGCAGCGTACAGGATGCAATCCCCATCCGCCGTATCTTTGCGGATGGGATTTTCCAAGTCGGCAACCAGTATTCCAAAACATGGTCGTTTACCGACATCAACTACGCCATCGCCGGCAAAGAGGACAAAACCAGTATGTTCCTTGATTACTCGGAACTGCTGAACGCCCTCGACTCCGGTGCATCGGCCAAAATCACGATCTACAACCGCCGCATCAACAAGGCAGAATTTGAAAAGTCGGTACTTCTCCATGACAAGGGAGACGGTCTTGACGAATACCGCCATGAGTTCAATCAAATGCTCACCGCCCAAGTCACCGGCACCAGCAACAGCATTGTGCGGGAGCGTTATCTGACCGTAAGCGTGGTAAAGCGCAATGCAGACGAGGCACGCAGCTACTTTGCCCGCGTGGGGACCGACCTTGTAACACACTTGGCGCAGCTTTCCTCGGTGGCAACCGAACTGACGCTGACCGAGCGCCTGCACATTTTCCGCGACTTTTTCAAGGCCGGGGAACAGGCTGCGGCGGAGTTCAATATCCACGAACACGCCAAACGCGGGCAGCATTTCAAGGACTGGTTCTGCCCGGACAGCATAGAGTTTGCCGCCGACCATTTCAAGCTGGACGCCCGCTATGGCAGGGTGCTGTATTTGCAGGACTACGCCAGCTACATCAAGGACAGCTTTGTGTCCGAACTCTGCGACCTTGACCGCGACCTGATGCTGTCCATCGACATCCTGCCAGTGCCGACAGACGAAGCCGCCCGCCAGCTGCAAAGCACGCTGTTAGGGGTAGAAACGAATGTCGCCAACTGGCAGCGCCGCCAGAACGCCAACAACAATTTTACCGCGACAGTTCCTTACGATATGGAACTCCAGCGCAAGGAAACCAAAGAAATGCTGGACGACCTGACCACCCGCGACCAGCGGATGATGTTCGGGTTGGTGACGCTGGTGCATCTGGCGGACAATAAGGAGCAGCTCGACAGCGACACCGAAACGCTGTTCTCTACTGCCCGCAAGCATCTATGCCAGCTTTCCACGCTGCGCTGGCAGCAGAAAGACGGACTGGACACGGTGTTGCCGTATGGTCTGCGGAAAATCCAAGCCTTGCGCACGCTCACCACCGAAAGCACCGCCGTGCTGATTCCGTTCCGCGCACAGGAAATCATGCAGCCGCACGGTCTGTACTATGGGCAGAACGCCGTCAGCAAGAACATGATCGTGGCGGATCGGCGGCTGCTGCTGAATGGCAACAGTTTCCGTTTGGGTGTTTCCGGCTCTGGCAAGAGCATGAGCGCCAAGGAAGAAATCGTGCAGATTGCGCTTTCCACCGAAGATGACATTCTCATTCTCGACCCGGAAAGTGAGTTCGGCTATCTGACCGAAGCCCTCGGCGGTGAAGTCATCCGCATCTCGGCCACGTCCGACACCCACATCAACGCGCTGGACATGGATCGCGCCTACGGCGATGAGCGCAATCCCATCGTCAGCAAGTCGGAGTTTGTGCTGTCGCTGTTTGAACAGCTGATCGGTGACGGCATGGTGACCGCGAAAGAAAAGTCCATCCTCGGCCGCTGCACCGAGCAGGTGTACCTGCCCTACATTCGCAACGGCTATAAAGGCACA
>SFKI01000022.1 GCA_004554775.1 Subdoligranulum variabile | reverse complement strand
AACGGCTGGTACCTGTACAGCTTCTATGCTGGCGCCGGCTTGAACCTGGGCCTGGCTGATGACGGCGTGAATACCGTCTGCAACTGGAATGAGGCCCCGGGCGCTGACGTTACCCAGGCTGTCATTGATATCTGTAAGAACCCCGGCTTCATCGCCCTGAAGGACGAGGAGTTCACCGGTAAGCTGAAGGACGGCACTTTGGTTGCTGGCGTCAACGGCACCTGGCGTGCAAACGACGCTGCTGAAGTTTGGGGCGACAACTACGCCGCCTGCAAGCTGCCTACCTACACCCTGAACGGTGAGCAGGTCCAGATGGCCTCCTTCTCCGGCTACAAACTGATCGGTGTCAACCCCCACAGCGCTAACGTCGGTGCTGCTATGCTGCTGGCCGACTTCGTTACCAACGAAGAGAACGAGACCCTCCGCTTCCAGCAGCGCGCACAGGGCCCCTCCAACACCAACGCTCTGGCAGCCGCTTCTTCTCCGGCTCTGACCGCTGTTGTTGCCCAGTCCGAGTACGCTAACCTGCAGCGCGTTGGCGGCAACTTCTGGGCTTCCGCTGAGACCCTCGGTTCCATCTGCGTCAACGGCAACCCCGATGGCAAGGACACCCAGACTTTGGTCGATGATGCTGTCGCCGGTATCACCGCTCCTGTTACCCAGTAATCTCTGCTCCTATCTATAATACTAAAGAAATGATCTGATAAGACAGCCCGCTTGTGATAGAAAACGAACGATGCAAGCGGGCTGTTTTATCCGTATGATTTATGAAGATTGTGTGAACGAAAGGGGACTTCGCTGTGGCGAAAACTGCAACGCAAGCCATGCCGGGCGAGAAAAACTTCTTCCAGACTTTTGGGGAAGCTTTTGCAAAAGGCGATATCTTTACCAAAGTTTCGTTCCTGGTATGGGGTCTTGGCTATATCGGTCACGGCCAGCTGATGAAAGCGCTCCTTGTCACCCTCGTGGAGGGTCTGGGGCTTTACTTCCTGGCATTTTACGGTGCGCCGAACCTTGCCAAATTCGGTACGCTGGGCACTGTCAAAATGGAGATGGTGTTCGACGTTACGACGATGAAAAACGTCGTGAACAATTACGATAACTCCTTCGAGATCCTGCTGATGAGCATGATTTCCTTCGTGGTCATCGCCGCGCTGATCGCGGCCGCCATGATGGTGGTCACATCCAACTACCAACTGCAAAAAATCCGCGCAGCGGGCAAAAAGACGAACAACTTTTTACAGGACATCAACGTCTACCTGAACGAAAAGTTCTATGTCACGCTGCTGACCCTGCCTGTGCTGGGCGTTGTGGTATTTACCATCGTGCCGCTGTTCATCCTGATTGCGGTCGCGTTTACGAACTATGACCAGCAGCACATGCCCCCGAACGACCTGTTCACCTGGGTCGGCCTGACCAACTTCTTCACGCTGTTTGGCGGCGGCGGTATGACCTCGACCTTCGGCTACTCCTTCGCCAAGGTGTTGACCTGGACGCTGGTCTGGGCGTTCTTTGCCACCTTTACCACCTTCTTCGGCGGCATCCTGATGGCAATGTTCATCAATGACAACAAGACCAAATGCCCGAAGCTCTGGCGCACCCTGTTCATGGTGACCATCGCCGTGCCTCAGTTCGTTACGCTGCTTCTGGTACGCAACTTCTTCTCCAACAACGGCATCTTCAACACAATGATGGCCAACGCCGGAGTTACGGATTTCCTGCATAACATCGGCCTGTTGGACAAGGGCCTTAGTTACATTCCGTTCCTGACCCAGCCGGGCTGGGCCATGTTCACCATCATCATGATCAACATTTGGATCGGCGTGCCGTACCAGATGCTGATCGCTACCGGCGTGCTGATGAACATTCCCGCCGACATGATCGAGGCCGCCCGCATAGACGGTGCGAACCCGGTTCAGATGTTCTTCCGCATCAAGCTGCCCTACCTGCTCAGCGTGCAGGGACCGTCGCTCGTCACGGACTTTGTCAAGAACGTCAACAACTTCAACGTTATTTACCTGCTGACCCAGGACGTGTTTGTCACGAACAACCAGCAGCTGGCCCAGTCCAACGCCAAGGAGATCGACCTGCTGGTTACCTGGTTGTTCCGCTTGACGCAAGAATACTACAACTACAAGATGGCCGCTGTGCTGGGCATCATGGTGTTTATCGTCTGCGCAGTGTTCACAGTTGTGTGCTTCCACTTTATCAATAAGAAGGAGGCGACGTTCTCTTGAGTACCACTACCATCAACGATGCCGCCGTGCAGAAACAGCTCAAACAGGGCCGCGTCAAGAAAACAATTTTCTCCATCATCCGCCATCTTATCCTGGCGCTGCTGGCCTTTATCTGGCTGGTGCCCATTGCCTGGCTGCTGCTGACCTCGTTCTCCACCGATAAGGGCATCAACTTTACCCGCTTTGTGCCGGAAGGCTTTACCCTGTGGAACTACATCAGCATTATGGCAGAGCCGGACTCTGTAGCACAGTTCCCGCGCTGGTTCATGAACACCCTGGTCGTGGCCTGCTTTAACTGCGTAATCTCCACCTGCTTTGTGCTGATGGTGGCTTACGCCATAAGCTGCTGCCGCTTCAAGGGCCGCAGGCTGCTGCAAAACCTGTCCGTCACGGTCAACCTGTTCCCGGGCGTTCTGGCCATGATCGCAGTTTACTTCGTCTTGAAGTACATGAACCTGACGAATTCCTACGCGGGCCTGATCATGGTCTATGCCGGCTCCTCCGGTTTGGGCTACCTGATCTGCAAGGGCTTCTTCGACACGGTTCCGGTTTCCCTGCGTGAGGCCGCCAAGCTGGACGGCGCTTCGGAAGCGCGCATCTTCTTCCAGATCGTTATCCCGATGTCCCGCCCGATTTTGGTGTACACCATTATCAACTCCTTCCTGATGCCCTGGACCGACTTTGTTATGGCAAAGATGATCCTGAACTCCGGCGTTTCGTCGGACTGGACGGTGGCAATCGGCCTGTACAACATGCTGCAAAAGGCTTTGATCAACAGCTACTTCTCCCGCTTCTGCGCAGGCGGCGTCCTGGTGGCTATCCCCATCTCGGTGCTGTTTGTCATCATGCAGAAGTTCTACGTCGAGGGCATCACCTCCGGCGCTGCCAAGGGTTGATTTTGGCGTAAATAGGCAATAAACGATCCCGCCCGTCGCGTAAGCGACGGGCGGGAATTTTTACTGCGGTTACAGCTCGTACAGCGCAGTATATTTTTCTTTCAGATAGCGGGTAAAGTAGTGCGGGTCAAACTTGCCGCCGCACAGGCTTTGCACCAGCCACTGCGGCTCTTTCATGCTGCCCCACTGCCATACGCGGTCTTTCAGCGCGGCCTTCAGCGGTTCCATGTCTCCGGCAGCCCACTGGGCATCCAGGTCCATCGTCTTGCGCAGGTCGGCGATGGCCTGTGCACCGTAGGCGCTGCCCAGCGCGTAACTGGGGAAGTAGCCGATGTCGCCCATCGACCAGTGGATATCCTGCAAGCAGCCGTGGGCATCGTCGGGCACAGCGACGCCGAGGTACTCTTTGTACTTGGCGTTCCAGGCGGCGGGCAGGTCGGCTACGGCCAGTGTGCCCTGGATCAGCGCCTTTTCGATCTCGTAGCGCACCATGATGTGCAGCGCGTAGGTCAGCTCGTCGGCCTCGGTACGGATCAAGCCCGGCTCGGCACGGTTGACAGCGCGCCAGATCTCTTCCTCGCTCACGTCGGCCAGTTGGGTGGGGAACAGCTCGCGCAGGGTGGGGTACAGGCAGTGTACAAAGGCGCGGCTGCGGCCGACGTAGTTCTCAAACAGGCGGCTCTGGCTCTCGTGGATGCCCATCGTCGCGCCGCCCGTCACAGCGGTGCAGTCGTAGGCGGGGTCGATGTTCAGCTCGTACAGGGCATGGCCGCCCTCGTGCGCCACACTGTACAGGTTGCTGAACATGTCGCGCGGCATGTAGTGGGTGGTGATGCGCACATCGCCGCGCCAGAACTCGGTCGTAAAGGGGTGCTCGCTCTCGGCCAGGTAGCAGTGCGCCGGATCCAGGCCCCACAGCTGCATGATCTTTTCGCTGACCTTGCGCTGGGCGTCAATGGGCCAGTCCTGGTCAAGAAAATCGGTGCGGATGGCAGCGCCGCGGGCGCGGATATCGGCCAGCAGCGGCACGATGGTCTCGCGCAGCGTGGCAAAAAATTCATCGCACTGGGCAATGGTCAGGCCATGTTCGTACTGGTCCAGCAGCACTTCGTAGGGGTCGCGGTCGGGCGCAAAATAGCGGGCCTGCGCACGGCGGGCGGCAACGATTTTTTCCAGATACGGCGCAAACACGCTGAAATCATTGGTGCGCTTGGCTTTGACCCAGGCGGGGACGCTCTGCTGGGTCAGCTTGGTAAAGGCGGCGTACTCGTCGGCCGGAATTTTGGAGATCTGGTCGTAGGTGCGCTGCAATTCGCGCACCTCGGCACGCTCCTGCTCGGTCTCGGCGTCCTGTGCGGCCTGGCGCAGCAGGGCGGCGGTGTCATCGTTGACCAGCAGGTCAAAGTCGGCGCGGCTCAGCACCTCGCAGGCTTCGGCACGGCCGTCGGCGCTGCCCTCGGGGGCGATGGTCTCGGCGTCAAAATCCACCACGTTCAGGGCGTAGCGGTAGGCAAAGCGCTGTTTTTCCAGCGCGCGAAGGCGGACGATGCTTTCTTTCATAAAAAAATCCTCATTTCTCGCGGAACGCTTTTTACCATCATACCACATTACGGCGGCTTTTTCCATTGAAAAGCGGGCAAAATTATGGTATTGTGAGTGTATTATAAAAAGGAGGGCACCCGCCATGCCGGAACAACCGCTTGTCAGTATTATTGTACCCATTTACAACGCACAGGATCATATTGCCCGCTGCGTGGAGAGCATCCGCCGCCAGACCTATAAAAATATCGAAATTTTGCTGCTGAACGACGGCAGCAAGGATGTCAGCCTGCAGGTGTGCGCAATGTACGCCCGGGTCGATGACCGCATTGTGCTGATCGACAAGGCCAACAGCGGCGTGGCAGCGACCCGCAACCTGGGGCTGCGGCAGGCCCGGGGCAAGTATTTGCAGTTTGTGGATACCGACGATACCATCCAGCCCTACGCGACTGAAATGCTGGTGGCGCGGGCCGAGGAAAGCGGCGCCGACCTGGTGATCGCGCATTATAACCGCATCACGCCGCCGCGCCCGCGCAGCGAAAACAGCGACCGCCCCGAGCGCCCGACCAAGGTGCAGACCTTTGGCTTTTTGCTGGAGGGTGCCATGACGAAAGAGGAGTTCGCCGCAGGGCTGATGCAGGAACCGGCCAGCTTTTATTACGGTGTGATGTGGAATAAACTCTACCGCGCCGACATTGTCCACGCCCACGATGACATTATTTGCGCCGAGGACATGGATTGGTCCGAGGATCTGTATTTTAACCTGAGCTATATCCGCTATGCTGAAAAGTTCTACGCATTGTCTACGCCGATTTACAATTACTACAATACGCCGGGCAGTGCAGTGCATACGGTGCTGAATCCTGTCAATATCGTTTCTACCCGTGCAACGTTGTTTGCGTATAGCCGCAGATCTATAAATATCTGGTAGCGGTGGCGGAGAGCTGATTTATTTGCGGCTTTCGCTTGCCCCCTCCGGGGCCAAAGCTCTCAGCTGACGTAGGGGCGGATTCCATATCCACCCGTAATGCACGCGTACCCATCGAGGCGTAGGGGGCACCGCCCCTACATGCAACCGAATGGCGGCTATAGGGACGAGCCCGCAGGGGTTTGCGCTGCCGCTAAACTGGCACGGGCGCATAATGTGCGCCCCTACGCTCCCTTTGCCGTAGGAGCATGAACAGCCATCCAGCCACCCCTCAAGGGGAGCCTTCATACAAGTCCTCTCAAAGTGTGATCTTGTGGTTAGCATAGCGTAACCACACAGAAAAAGCCAGACCCTATATCACAGTATAACAAAGTAAAAGCCCCCTGCCAGGCGCGGATGTGCGCGGGCAGGGGGCAAAGTATTTGTAAGGAAAATCAGCTGAACATGACCACGTCCTGGGTGGGCTTTTCGGCAGGCTCCACGGAAAGGGCCGTCAGCACCGGGCCGGTGGAATCGGGGGTCTGGCCCTTGTAGATGGGGTGGTACTTGACGTTGATCTTGGCGGTAATGGTGATCCAGCTGCGCTGCTCCAGCGACTTGTAGTCGTCGTACTTGCAGGGCATGCCGACAAACTGGATATCCTGCACGCAGCAGGTCATGGCGAAGCGGCCGGGCACGAACGCACCCTTGCCGGCCTGCGGGGTCTGGCAGACCTGGGCCAGATATTTCACCGTCTTACCGTCATATTTCTTCGGGTCATCCATGCAGTCCATGTACCACACGCCGAAGAACTCCTCGGGGATCTCGATGATCGGGGCGTTGATGTCAAACGGCAGCGGGTCGGGGATGTCGTCGTAAGCGACGCTGCCATCCTTGAACTCGTAGGCAATATCGCAGCGGCGGCTGGCCTGGCGCACCAGCTTGTGGATGAGCTGGCGGCTCTCGTCGTCGTTCACGGCCTCCGCACGGTTGACGACCAGCAGTTCGCTGCCGCGCAGCTTGTCCAGCAGCAGGCCGCGCATGGCGTTGTCACCCGCATAGGTCTTGATGGTGGTGCCGTCGGCGGTAGCCAGGCACTGGTATACCAGCCAGTTATCCGGCATGGCATCGTACAATTCCTGCACCAGCCACATGCCGTTGTACTCGATGATAACACGGCCGCAGCCGGACTTTTTCTCCAGCGCGGTCAGGTTTTCGGGGGTCAACTCGCTCTTGTCCTCGATCTGGGCGACATGCACGCCGCCAAACGCGAACCGCGAGGGTTCGTATTCCAGCTCGCCTTCCTCGCAGACAAGCAGCAGGGTCTTGTCGCCGGAATCAAAGTTGGGGTCTTCCATCGTTTCCTGGATGAACTTGGTCTTGCCGCTTTCCAGCTGACCGACAAACAGGTAAACCGGGATCTGTTTTGCCATGGTGGGAATCCTTTCGGTAAATCGTACAATTTGCGGTCAGAGCAGGTCTGCCCGCACGGGAATGAACATCGTTTGCGTATCAGACGCGAAACAACTCGGCAATCTCGTGCTCCTTCAGGTTAGAGCCGATGACGCACAGCTTGCCGGTGACATCGGGGCCGCAGGTGCGGATCTCGTGCTCGCCGGGAACCATGTCGAATTCGTACCAGGTGTCGCCGCCGTCTACGATGCCCTTGGCGCGCAGGATCATGCCGTAAGCGCAGCTGTCCAGCTTTTCCAGGGCGCTGTCCAGATCCTCGCGGCTGTACTTGTGGGCCGTCTCCTTGCCCCAGCTGGTGAACACCTCGTCGGCGTCGTGGTCGTGGTGATGATGGTGATGACCGCAGCAGCAGTGCTCGCCATGCTCGTGATGATGCTCATGCTCGTCGTGGTCATCCTCGTCATCGTCGTGATGATCATGGTCGTGCTCATCATGGTCATGGTGGCAGCAATGCTCATCGTGGTCGTGATGGTGATGCTCGTGCTCATCCTCGTCATCATCGTCGTCGTCATCGTCATGATGATGGTGGCCGCAGCACTCGTGCTCGTCGTCATCGTCATGGTGGTGGTGATGATGGTGTCCGTGCTCGTCCTCCTCGGCGTGGGCCTCGTTGGAAGCCTTGGCCTCGGCCAGCAGTTCAGCCACCAGGTCACGCTTGCCGTCCATGACGGAAACGATCTGCGCACCGGTCAGGGCGGTCCAGTCGGTGGTCACGATGGTGGCGGTGGGGTTCTTCTCGGCCAGCAGGGCAACGGCGGCAGCGATCTTTTCCTCGCTGGCGTTGCCGGTGCGGCTCAGGATGATGCAGGAAGCATGGCTGACCTGGTCGTCGTAGAACTCGCCGAAGTTTTTCATATACATCTTGACCTTGTTCACGTCGGCGACAGTGACAAAGCTGTTCAGCACGACAGGCAGGGTCTCGCCAACACCCTCGACCGCGCGGGTCACATCAGACAGCTTGCCGACGCCGGACGGCTCGATGAGGATGCGGTCGGGGTGGTAGGTCTCAACGACCTTCTTCAGGGCCTCGCGGAAGTCTCCCACCAGGCTGCAGCAGATGCAGCCGGAGTTCAGCTCATTGACCTGAATGCCGGCCTCACGCATGAAGCCGCCGTCGATGCCGATCTCGCCAAACTCGTTCTCGATCAGGACGATCTTCTCGCCCTTGAACGCTTCCTGGATCAGCTTTTTGATCAGCGTGGTTTTGCCGGCCCCCAAAAAGCCGGAGAAAATGTCGATCTTGGTCTTGTTTTCTGCCATGATAGTTACCTCTATTCAAATGTTCAAGCATGTTAGCAATATATGTGTTTAACTGCTAATATCATTATAACAAACGCGTCAAGGGGTTTCGGGCCTTTTTGCGCGGGAAATTTTGAATTTTTTGAAAATTTATCGCAGAAAAGCCCCACCCCTTTATTATTTCCTAAGAAAGTGATATGATATTCTTACTCTGCGCAACTATTTTACTAGAAAAAGGAGCGATCCGTTTTGACTACCAACGAAAAAATCGCCGCACTGCGCGCCGCTGCCAAGGCAGCCGGGGCCGACGGTGTGCTGCTGATGACCAGCGACCCCCATTGCAGCGAATACCTGCCCGACTACTACAACGCCCTGCCCTGGTTCTCCGGCTTTACCGGCGAGAACTCGACCTTCGTGGTCAACCAGCACGGCAGCGCCCTGTGGTGCGATGGCCGTTTCTACGTTCAGGCTGACAAGCAGCTGGCCGGGACCGAGATCCGGTGCATGCACGCTGGTTCCGCCGGTGTGCCCACGGTGGCCGACTACCTGACCGCCAACTTTGCGGCGGGTGAAACCCTGCTGCTGGACGGCAGCTGCGTGCCTGCCACCCTGGCGGAAGAATACGCCGCCGCCCTGGCCAAGAGCGGAGCTGCCCTCAAGAGCCAGGACGTGGCCAGCGCCATCTGGGATGCCACCGGCGAGCGCAAGCCGCTGCCCGACACCGCCTGCGAGCTGCTGACCCCCGACCAGACCGGCGCGACCGCCGCTGACCGCATCGGCCTTGTGCGTGGTGAGCTGGAAAAGGCCGGTGCCACCGCCCTGGCCGTGACCGGCCTGGACTGTGTGGGCTGGCTGCTGAACCTGCGCGCCCGCGACCTGCCCTGCACCCCGCTGGCCGTGGCCTATGCACTGGTTACAAAGGACGCCTGCACGCTGTTTTTGGCTGATGGCCGCCTGAGCGACGCCGATGCCGCCAAGCTGGCCGCCTGCGGCGTGACTGTGCGCGGCTATAACGAATTGCTCGACGCCGTGCATGCCTTGCCTGCCGATGAGGTGTTCCTCGTTGACAAAAAGGCCACCAACTACGACCTGTACACGGCGCTGACCGCCCACAAGACCGTGGCCGGTGCCGACCCGATCTTTGCGCTGAAGGGCATCAAGAACCCGACCGAGCTTGAGAACATCCGCGAGTGCCATGTTCGTGACGGTGTGGCGGTCGTGCGGTTCCAGATGGACCTTGAAAAAGCGATGGCCAACGGCGAGACGCTCTACGAGACCGATATTGAGACGATGCTGCAAAAGCGCCGTGCCGAGATGCCCGGCTACTTTGAGGACAGCTTTTCCACCATCGCGGCCTACGGTGCCAACGCTGCCATGATGCACTACCATGCCGAGGGCGACGTCAACAGCAAGATCGAGCCGAAAGGCTTCCTGCTGGTGGACAACGGCGGCCAGTATGACTGCGGCACCACCGACATCACCCGTACCTACACCGTCGGCCCGCTGACCGACAACGAGCGCCGCTATTACACCTACGTGCTGCAAAGCCATATCGACATGGCGCGTGCGGTGTTCCTGGATTACTGCACCGGCTTTGCGCTGGATACCTTCGCCCGCGGCCCCGTCTGGGCGCACAAGATCAACTACCGCTGCGGCACCGGCCATGGCGTGGGCTTTATCTCCGGCGTACACGAGGGCCCGCAGAGCCTGCGCCCGAACAACCCCATCATCTTCAAGCCCGGCATGACCATCACCGACGAGCCGGGCATCTACGAGACCGACGAGGTCGGCATCCGCATCGAGAACGAGCTGGAGTGCATCGACCTGGGCGAGAACCAGTACGGCCATTGGCTGGGCTTTGCCCCGCTGACGCTGGTGCCCATCGACACCACCCCCGTGCTGGTGGACGAGCTGAGCCGTGACCAGATCAACTGGCTGAACGACTACCATGCGCACGTCTACGAGATGCTCAGCCCCCGCCTGACCGAGGACGAAAAGGTGTGGCTGAAGAATAAGTGCGCACCCATCGGCCGGTAATATAAAAACCATTTGGTGAACCCAAAAATCTTTGTGCAAAACCACCTTTGCTTTTCCCGGGGAAAGTTGGTACAATAAAAATAAATAACGAGTGGCGTAACTGCGTAAATCCGGTTATCGCGCCACTCGTTATTTTTTTGTGCTTTTTTACAGGAGGGAAAATGTATATGCAGCAAAATCAACCCCAAAACCCGATGGCGGCCGAGCCGGTGCCCGGGCTGCTGGCCCGCATCGGCGCGCCGATCGTGGTGTCCATGATCCTGCAGGCGGCTTACAACGTGGTGGACAGCGCCTACCTGGCGCGCATGGTGTCGGGCGGAGAGACCGCGCTGACAGCGCTGAGCCTGGCGTTCCCGGTGCAGCTGTTTATGGTGGCGGTGTCCATCGGCACCGGCGTAGGCACCAACGCGCTGCTGGCCCGGCTGCTGGGCCTGGGCCGGGGTCGAGCTGTTTGCCCAGCCGCTGGCGGGGCTGTTCTCGCTGTCTGCTACCACCCATGCCATGTGCGTGGACTGCATGCGCATCGTTTCGCTGGGCTTTTTGTTTGCTGGGCTGTGCATCGCGTTCCAGGGTGTGTTCCAGGCGCTGGAATGCGGTGTGGAGTCACTTGTGATCTCGCTGTGCCGGCAGGTATTGTTTGTACTGCCCCCGGTCTGGGCGCTGACCTGCCTGGTGACCGGCCCGGAAAATGTCGCCCTCGTCTGGTGGCCCCTGGCCCTGGGCGAAGCCGCCACGTTAGTGGTAGCGCTGGTGCTGTACGGGAAGCGCGCGAGGAAGAGGATGGAGTTTTAAAAGAAAAACGCCGCTTTACGGTGTTAAAATAAAAGGCTCCCCTCCAGGGGAGCCACACGCTATCACCATAGGGTCGTTTTGGACCCGGAAGAATGGCGTTTCATTCGAGCGCGCTGCCGCGAGGTGGCAGCTCCCGGCAAGCCGCAAAATCAAACCGTCACATCCCCCACCATCATGCACCCGGCGGTGTCAATCAGATACACCGTATACTTCCGCGGCCCGTCGGCGGTGTCCAGGCGGATGCCGCCGTCCTCGGGTTCCACAAAGTGGAAGGCGCGGTGCGCGGTGGTGGCGTGGGGATGGTCGTCGGGGGTGGTCCAGGCAAGCAGGCCGCCCGCGGCGCAGAAATCATCGGGGATGGGCCGCTCCTCGCCGTTCACATACAGGCGGTAGAGACCGGGGTGGTCGGTGCCCACAGGGCGGACCCATGCGCTGCCGCGGGTGGGGGCCCAGGCAGGCTGCTCCTCGGTGCGGCGGCGCATCAGCAGGGCGATATTGTCCCATGCTACGAGAAAATCATCCAGCAGCATGGCTGTCTCGGCGTCAAAATCCGTGCCGTCGGCCCAGGGGTCGCACAGCAGCACCTTGGGGGCCGAGGCATCGGCCACAAAGCCGCGCACAGCGGCAAAGCGGCGGTCAGGCAGGCCGCGCTCTTTCTCAGCCGGGGTGGCCTGCAAGGCCACCACCGCACCGTAGCCCTTGCGCATCTCGTCGCGCAGCACGCTCAGCCCGCCCCAGCACAGCCAGGCGGGGAAGCCCCAGCTCCCGGCGGCGGCAGCGGCAAAGCTGATGTTGCGGCAGTCACAGCCATCGGCGGCGCGCCAGTCCCGCAGGGTCTGGGCGAATTCTTCGGGCAGGATATCCGCCCCCCAGCGGTTGGTCAGGCTGGCCAGGCTGATGGCAAGGTCCATCCAGGGGGCCAGGGCCGGGGCGCGGCGCTTCTGGATGTAAGGCATCAGGTGCAGCGTGCGGTTCACCGGCCGCCCGCCGGACGGGATCACATCCACCATCCGCACCGTTGCACCCAGCAGATGCACGGCGGGGGTGGCCTTGTCGTTTTTGCTGTACAGGTAGATGCGCAGCTGCGCCTGGGTGGCACACTTGCTGTCCAGCAGCAGGCAGTCCGGCGTAAGCTGCAAGGGGCCGCGCTCCCGCGGGGCCGCACCGGCGCGCTGCAGGTAAAGGCTCCACTTGCCGAAAGCCATCCAGGCGGTCCAGTTGCCGTCCACCAGCACACGCACCTGCATCTCTACGGCGGTGTCCGGCGGGGTGGCGGCGTTCCAGCTCGGCCACAGTGCGTCAAACAGCGGCAGGGGAATGGGCGCGCTGGTGTAGCAGCCGTAGGGCACATAGCCGCCCTGCACCAGATCCAGCACGATGCTGCCCCCCGCGACGGTCACGTTGTCCAGCTCGCCGCGCATAAAGGCTTCGGTGTCCTGCAGCAAAAAGGTGTTTCTTTCCATAAGCGTGCCTTTCAGCGGTCGTTATCGGCCATATAATCATCCAGCTCGGCGTCCCGGCGGGCGGCGAGGGTCTGCTCCAGCTTAAAGGCTTTGTCCAGGGCCGGGTACAGGATCATCACCGCTGCGCTGACCGGCAGCCAGAAGCTGAACAGCAGCAAAACCGGGATGGTATACGGCATGTACAAAAGGGTCAGCCCCCAGTACACCAGCAGCACCAGCGCCGCTGCCAGCGTGCGCGGGAAAAAGCCGAAAAACATCAGCGCAGCGTTTTTTACCAACTGCCCCAGCGGCAGGTCCAGCAGCGGCACCTGCACCAGCAGCCAGGCCAAAAACCCGGTGCAGATAAAAATGCTCACCACGGCCACCACCCACAGCGTGGCGCTGGGGTTTGCGGCAAACCGGCCGTCCAGCATCGTGCGCAGCAGCCAGCCCCAGCCGCCCAAAAACAGCCCCAGCAGCCCGCCCAGCAGGCTGTACAGTGCCGAGCCGCCCATCAGGCCGAACCACAGCAGCACGGCCCCCGGCAAAAGCCGACCGCGCACAGAAAGCCCGCGCGGTAAAAGGCCCACAGGTCGCGGCCTACCATCTCAAAATAGCGGGGCAGTCCCACCTTGCGGGTAGCGTGCAGCTCCTGTTGGATAGATTCGTTGTTGTCTTTTTCGTTGGGCATGGTCGTACTCCTAATCACTATTCTTATAAGTATGATACCCGCTTTACAGGCAATTTGCAAGGCGGCGTCAAAATAAGTTTACAATTCCCCCTTGCATTTTGTGGTATAATAAAGGCAATACCGCACAATTCTAAGTGCCGATATGGCGAGCGAGGTGCGCTGACTGCTAAGCAAAAAGCGCAGAGAATACTTTGGGCGCTTCGGAGCGCAACCGACGCTTTGCGGCGGCTCTTGGCGCGGAGATCCGCCGGAGCGGTGCTTAAGCCGTCAGGCGGGAATTGTGCGGTGTTGCCTAAATAAAAATTTGGCTTTACAGCCCCCAAAGGAGCGTGCGCCCCATGGCATGGGTCACAAAAGACAGCGTAGAACAGTACGACCAAACCCCCGAACCGCCGAAAGAGTACACCAAAAAGGAAAAAGCCCAGAACTGGTGGCACTACCACAAGTTTATTGTGCTGGGCGTGGTGCTGGGCATTGCTGCGGTGGTGTGGATCGTGAAGGACACCGTGTTCCAGACCCGGCCGGATGTGCAGGTAGGCTACATTGGCCGGTATAACCTGCCCATTGATACTGTAAACGCCTTGCAGGACGCGCTGACGCCCTACTGCACCGACCTGAACGGCGACGGCAAGGTCGTGGTGCAGGTGAACAGCTACACGGTGGATTTTGACAGCGAAAACGCCAGCACCGACGCCTATACCCAGATGGCGGGCGTGACCCGCCTGAGTGCCGACCTGGGCGAGAGCGGCACGCTGTACGTAATGCTGATCGAGGACCCGGCGGGCTTCCAGGGCTCGACCGGGGCGCTGGCCTACCTGGACGGCACCCTGCCCGCCGACGATGCCGACGACTGGCAGAATATGGTCTACCGCTGGACCGACTGCCCGGTGCTGGCCGGGATGGACCTGGGCAATTACGACGGCTACACGCTGGCGGACGATGCCACCGGCACCAACCAGAGCGTGCTGTCCACCCTGTATGTGGGCCGCCGCGCCGTGCTGGATGATGAGCAGGCCGCGCACTATGCCGACGGCGAGGAACTCTGGCAGGCGCTGACCGCAGGGGCTGTCTCGACAGCCGCCGCCGAATAATGCGCCGCACCATGCGGGCCACCCCGGCGCTGCGGGCGTACATCCGGCGTTACGCGCCTAAGCCCGCCGCCCCCAAGGCCCCGCCGGTAGATAACCCCTACCACCGTTTTTTTACGCAGAACCGCAGTTTGGAAGAACTGGCGAGACAGGAAAACCCAAGAACAGAACCTGACGGATGAACGCGGGAGGTACTATTACAGTTTCAAGGTATGCTTACCGATACCTTGAAACTGCAATAGTACTTCCCGCTTTATGGTTTCAGGGTGAAATTTCAAAAGGCAGGGAGTGAGAAAGTGAAATAATGAGATTTTGAAATTTTAGGTAGTTATAGATAACTATTATTTCATTTTTTCTCTATCCGGATAGAGGATGGATTGATTTGTAACGTAAGAGCGATAGTATCTCAAAATCTCAAAATCCCACGTTTCTTTGCATAAGGAAAGTGGGATTTTGCGGGGGAGATGTCGCGCAGCGACAGAGGGGCCCGGGCCCGAAGGGCTCCGCCGAAGGCGGTGGGGGATTGTGGCATTGCCCATATATCGACCTGCTCCCGTAAGGCCACAATCCCTCCGTCTGCGCTTCGCGCATCCACCTCCCTTTACACAAGGGAGGCTTTTTGGCAACGTAGGGGCGAGCCTCCCGCGCTATCGGAAGCCGCAAACTATATTTAAATAAGCTGGTAAAATTTTCCATTTTGTCGCCCGCTTTCGGCATCATCAGCACCCGCATGCACATACAATAGTCCCGTAAAGTTTTTAAAACCACGGAGGGACCTGTTTTATGCTGCAAACGCTCGAACGTAATGTACAAACCTTTGATGCCCGGGTGCTGTCCGCTGCGGGGGCAGCGGCCCTGGCGGAGCTTACCGGCCCGGCGGGGCTGCCGTTTCTGCCGCCGGATCGCCAGCGTGCCGCGCTGGAAAACGGCCAGATCATTGCCGATTACGCCGGCCAGCCGGACTTGCAGGCAGCTGCCGCGTTGATGCCCCTGTACGATGATGCACCCCTGCCCACCAGCCTGCGGGCGGCAGGCTACGGGGCCGACGGCCAGGGCGCGGTGCTGACGCCGCCGGTGCTGAACGAAAATTACACCCAGCTTCGCCATTTTTTGCGCATGGCACTGCGCTGGGCGACCGAGCGCTACGCCAGTTACCACATCTGGGCCGTGCAGCCGCTTGCCACCGACGACCTGCCTGCCTGCGAGGACCTCTGCGCGCAGTATCTTTCGGCGGGGCTTACCCTGCGCGGGCTGCGGCCGATGGTCGGCATCGGGGGTATGCTCATCTTCTCGGCCCGGGGGCTGCCGCATTGGCGCGAGCCGTTCCGCCGCCTGCACCTCGACGACCCGGCGCTGCCCCGCGTGCTGGAACGCGGGTACGCTGCGGCGGATTTCGGCTGGGGCAAACAGGGCATGGAACTGCTGCTGCGCGCCAGCGGCTGAGTGGAAAAGTTCACAAATCCACGGTATACTAAGGGCAGTAACCACAAGGAGGGCTGCCCCTATGTCCCAGATGACCAAACGCGCGCTGATTGCCTCGCTGAAAGAATTGATGGCCGACAAGCCGCTGGATAAAATCACCGTCACGGACCTGACTGAGCATTGCGGCGTCAACCGCATGACCTTTTACTACCACTTTAAGGATATCTACGATCTCGTCGAGTGGGCCTGCGTTGAGGAAGCCACCCGCGCCCTGGCCGGCAAAAAAACCTACGATACCTGGCAGCAGGGCTTTTTGCAGATCCTGCAAAGCCTGCAGAAGGACAAGGTGTTTTACATCAACGTCTACCACTCCATCAGCCGCGAGTACATTGAGCAATACCTGTATAAGCTGACCTATGATCTGATGATCGGCGTGGTGGAGGAACGCGCGGCGGGCATGTCGGTACGGAGCGAGGATAAGGAGTTCATCGCGCATTTTTATAAGTACGCCTTTGTGGGTTTAACGCTCGAATGGATCCGCAGCGGCATGAAAGCGGACCCCGCCGCCATCGTGGAGCGGGTCTCCACCGTGACGCACGGCGGCATCACCAAAGCGCTGGAAGCGTGCCGCATTGGACAATAGGAAATAGATTGTATGACTTATAACGCACGTATTTTTAGGACAAAATATGTGCGTTTTTTGTGATTTTAAGTCTATTTTGTTTGGAATAGTGCAAAATTTATAATTCAAGTGGCATAAAATTGTACAAAATAAGAATTGAAAAAAAGAACGTACTTTTTATAATATTATAACGACTGAAATATGAAGCCAACACGTCTGTCGAACTGCCGAAGCTGATGGCAGCAGATGGTTATAACGTCAGCGCTTGGACGCATAACGATAAAGAGTACAGCGGTACGCTTGATTTAAGCACCCTCAGTGCAGAGGACTTTGCAGCACTGGCAAAAAATGATAAAGAGAACCCCTTGACCATCACCCTGACCGCTGTGGTTACAAAGGTTCCCACAAGCACCGATGATTCCGGCGGCAGCGGCGACAGCGGCAACAACGGCGGGCAGGAAAGCACCCCCACGCCTACCCCGACATCGACCCCCTCCGTCACTACGGTCACGGCGGTAGCGCCTACGGCTACCCCCACCGCAACCCCGGCCCCCACGGCAGAGCCTACCGCAACACCTGCCCCGGCGGCTGTTTCGGCACACATTCCCCAAACCAGCGATGATATGCCCTATACGCTGCTGGTCGTTACGGCCTTGGCCAGCCTGTGCGCAGCCGGCGCTATGTTTAAGAAGCGCCGCAGCAAATAAGGTCATAAATCCTTCATAATCTATACAATCCATCCCCGGTGATAAGTTTTTTATCACCGGGGATTTTTTGCTGATTGTAGGGGGACCTCTGACCGGATATACTATAAGCATCCCAAGCAGCAAACCCCAAAAACAAACGCAGCAAGGAACCCTAAGGAGGTTTTTGTATGTATTATTCCAGCGGTAACTACGAAGCTTTTGCTACCCCCAAAAAGCCCGAGGGCGTTGACGCCAAGTCCGCCTACATCATTGGCAGCGGCCTGGCGGCCCTGTCTGCCGCGTGCTACCTTGTGCGCGACGGCCAGATGAAAGGCGAGCACGTCCACGTGCTGGAAAAGGACCCCATCCCCGGCGGTGCCTGCGACGGCTACAAATATCAGGACGTCGGCTACGTCATGCGCGGCGGCCGCGAGATGGACAACCACTTCGAGTGCATGTGGGATCTGTTCCGCTCCATCCCGTCCATCGAGGATGAGAACCACACCGTGCTTGACGAGTACTACTGGCTGAACAAGGCTGACCCCAACTACAGCCTGTGCCGCGCCACCGTCAACTGCGGTCAGGATGCCCACACCGACGGCAAGTTCGGCCTGTCTGACAAGGGTGCAATGGAAATTTTGCAGCTCTTCATGACCCCCGACGAAAAGCTGTACGATAAGAAGATCACCGACTTCTTTGATGATGAAGTCCTCAATACCAATTTCTGGATGTACTGGCGCACGATGTTCGCGTTTGAGAACTGGCACAGCGCGCTGGAGATGAAGCGCTACTTGCAGCGCTATATCCACCACATCGGCGGCCTGCCGGACTTTACCGCCCTGCGCTTTACCCGCTACAACCAGTACGAGTCGATGATCCTGCCCATGGTCAAGTACCTGGAAAGCTTCGGCGTGCAGTTCCACTACAACACCAAGGTCATCAACGTGGCGTTTGACTGCGCAGGCGGCAGAAAGCTGGCCACCCGCATCGACGTGCTGCGCGATGGGGCCGAGGATTGCATCGACCTGACCGAGAACGACCTCGTGTTCATCACCAACGGCGGCTGCGTCGAGAACTCGACCATCGGCAGCCAGAACACCGTGGCCCCCTACCGCCCCGAGATCAAGGAGGGCGGCGGCTGGGACCTGTGGCGTAAGATCGCCGCGCAGGACCCGAGCTTCGGCCACCCCGACAAGTTCTGCTATGACCCCGAGCTTTCCAATTGGATGAGCGCTACCATCACGACGCTGGACCAGAAAATTGTGCCCTATATCAAAAAGATCTGCAAGCGCGACCCGTTCAGCGGCAAGGTCGTTACCGGCGGCATCGTTACCGTGCAGGATTCCAGCTGGCTGCTCAGCTGGACGCTGAACCGTCAGCAGCAGTTCCGCGACCAGCCCAAGGACCAGCTTTGCGTCTGGGTGTACGGCCTGTTCAGCGATAAGCCGGGCAACTACGTCAAGAAGCCGATGCGCGAGTGCACCGGCAAAGAGATCTGTATGGAATGGCTGTACCACATCGGTGTGCCGACCGACCAGATCGAGGAGATGGCCGCCAACAGCGCCAACACCGTGCCCTGCATGATGCCGTATATCGACGCGTTCTTTATGCCGCGCGCAGCAGGCGACCGCCCCGACGTTGTGCCCGAGGGCGCTGTGAACTTCGCGTTCCTGGGCCAGTTCGCCGAGACGGCGCGCGATACGATCTTCACCACCGAGTATTCCATCCGCACCGGTATGGAAGCTGTCTACACCCTGCTGAACGTTGACCGCGGCGTGCCCGAGGTCTGGGGCAGCGTGTACGATATCCGCTGCCTGCTGGATGCCACCGTCAAACTGCGCGACGGCAAAAAGATCACCGACATGGAGATGCCGCTCGTCGGCAAGCTGGCCCTGAAGGAAGCCCTGAAAAAAATCGAGGGCACCGAAGTGGAAAAGCTGCTGAAAGAGTATAACGTGATTTGATAAGCTTTCTATAAACAGAGCCAGGCCCCACCGAAAGGCGGGGCCTGGTGCTTTAGTTTGTTGAGTGTGTAGGGGCGAACAGCGTTCGCCCGTGGGATCCTGCGCTGCCGCCAAACTCTACGGGCGGATATGGAATCCGCCCCTACGCGCCGTAGGGGAGCATTCTATATGCTCCCGTGCGGATTCACCTTGCCGCGCACTCTGCGGGCGGGCAATGCGCGCCCCCACAAGGTGCCGTTGGCTTTTTAGCCGCGCACCGCAATGCACTCAATTTCTACCAGCGCACCTTTGGGCAGCGCGGCGATCTGCACGCAGCTGCGGGCGGGGTAGCTGTGGAAATACTGGGCATACACCTCGTTGACGGCGGCAAAATCGCCAAGGTCCTGCACAAAGACCGTGGTTTTCACAACGTCATCCAGCGTCAGCCCGGCCTCGGCCAGCACAGCCTGCAGGTTTTTCAGCGACTGATGGGTCTGTTCGACCACGCCCTCGGGCAGAACGCCGGTGGCGGGGTCCAGGCCCAGCTGGCCGCTGCAATACACGGTGCTGCCGGTGTCCACGGCCTGCACATAAGGGCCGAGCGCGGCAGGCGCTTTATCAGATACGATACGTTTCATACAAAAACAACTCCCTCATTTAAAGTTTATGGAGATGGGCTTATTGTACGCGCGTTTGGGGGAAATGTAAAGATGTTTGTTGGAATTTATAGTGGCTCCCCTTGAGGACAGCCTTTTAGTTGTGGTGGCGCTGCACCGCTTTCATCACGACCATCACGGCGGCAAAAATCACACCGGCGATGGCCCAGATAAACCAACTGTACTCCGGCTGGCCGTTGCCGTAGGGGCCGAACGTGTAAAACAGGAAAATGGCTACCACTACCAGCCAGTACGCCGCCGCAACCGCGCGGATGGCACTTTTGCGGGCTTTGGCGTCGCGGGTGAAATCGCCCTCTTCCAGCAGCTGGTTCAGGGCATCCTGCACGGTGCCCACCCGCACAAAGGCGTACACACCGCACGCCACCAACACCAGCAGCAGGCAGACCGCAGCAGCCGCCAGAATATCCGTGTCTAAAAACATCATCGCTGCAAACAGCGGCACAGCGCACAAAATGCACAGCACCGTGCCCAGGGTATTGCCCCGGTTGTATTGCACGGCAAAGGCATCCCGGCGCTCGTGCGCCAGGCCGGTCACGCCGTACTCGGTGTCGATAGGCTCTTTTTCCAAAAATTCATAGGGCTTTACAGCCGCGCCGCACTGCATGAACAGCACCACCGCCACGGCCACCAGCACAAGCAGGGTACACAGCCCCAGCCCGGTGGCGAAATCGGCGCGGAAATACCCGTACTCGGCCAGCGCACCAAGGGCGATCAGCGGGACAGGACTCAGGACGCACAGCGCTGTGGCCAGCGCCATTTTGGGCGCGTTGGCATGGGCTTGGGTCAGGTAGTCGTTCGCCTGGGCCAGTGTGACTTTGCGCAGGGCGGGGGCATCGTCCCCGGCGGTGTACTCCGGCTCGCCGAGCTCGTCTTTTAAAAGGTAGTCGGTCGTTACGCCGAACAGGTGGGACAGCTGCAAAATTTTGTCGATATCGGGCACCGACTGTGCGCCCTCCCACTTGGAGACGGATTGCCGGGTCACGCCGAGCTTCTCGGCCAGTTCTTCCTGCGACCAGCCGGATTTTTTGCGCAGAGCTATAAGTTTGTCAGCAAAGATCATGGGAACCTCCTTGAAGGTGGGCGGTGTTTGCGGGCGGATATGGAATCCGCCCCTACGGGGGGACGTGTGGCGCCTTACGGTAGCCTCACTCTACCACATTCACCCGTTGCAAACAAGAACCTCCGGGGTGGAACTTTGTCAACATACGGTTGCAACCACGCTGCAACGTACAATTATTTGCGGCACGGCAGCAGCAAACCGCTGGCAAGCACCAGGCCGCCCAGGGCACACAGCCCGGCCCCGGCATGGCCGGTCAGGTCGGCCAGCAGCCCAAGTAAGGGGCTGGCGGGGATCATTAGCACACTGTACGCCATGCTGTCCACGCTGATCAGCGTCGCCCGGCGGTCACTGGGGATGGCATCGTTGAATCGCTGCATCGCGTGCAGGTACCAGACGCTGATCGCCGCCTGTACCAGCATCGGCCCGGCCAGGCAGCCCCCGGCAGGCCCCGCCCCGGCCAGCAGCACGCCGCCCCCGCACACCAACGCACACAGACGGTACAGCGGGCGCAATTTCCCGGGGTGCAACTGCCGCGCCAGCGCCGTGCCCGCCATGGCCGCAGCCGATGCCAGCAGAGGCGAGACAAACAGCCAGGCGGCGTCCCACCCCAGTGTGACCAGCCGCTGCTGCACAAACATGGTCGTCAGGTAACTGGGCAGCGTGATGGCGGCATCCGCAGCGATCAGCCGCACCGCCAAGGGCGTTGTGCGCAGCACGGCGGCACTTTCGGCCACATGGGCGCGCAGCCGGGCAGACAGGTCAGCAAACGGGTGGCGCTGCCGCGCGGTCTGTTCGTCGGTAACAAGCGGCTCCTGCAAAGCCAGCGCCGCCAGCAGCGAGCAAAAGCAGATGCCCGCATTGGCCAGATAAAACCCGGCAAACCGCAGCACGCAGGACAATACACTTGCCAGCGAGCCCAGTGCCGTGGCCAGCCGCTGCAAAACCGACACGGATGCGTCGATTTGCAGATACTCGCTTTCGCGCCCGGCAGTTTTTAAGCTGTCGTAGGTCAGCGCTTCCAGCGTGCCGGAGATCATCGTGTAGGCCAGCGCTTTGAGCGCCATGGCCGCGCAGACGGCGGCAAAATTGCGGGAGAACGCCATCGTTAAATCGGAACAAATTTCTAAAACGGCGCTCACGGCCAGACTGCGCCGCCGCCCCAACAGGTCTGCGGCCACGCCGCTGGGCACTTCGCACAGCAGGCTGGTAAGGTGGAACACCGCTTCGGCCAGGCCGATCTGCGCCAGCGTAAAGCCGCGCGCCGCCAGCAGCACCACCCAGACGGCGTCGGTCAGCCGCAGGCAGGACGTGAACGAATACACGCGTACCGCGCGCAATTGCTTTGATAAATTCATCGGGAACACCCTTTCTGTGTATGTGTTCTATTTGACACACAAGAAACAAGTGCCCAAAAATAAACGACCCCACAGCAAAGCTGCAGGGCCGAAAAAAGCTAACACTTTCCGCCTTGCTCTACTGGGATGGTTTAATTTGAAAATGGGCACACTTCGAGCGCAAACTGCTTAAGGGTTTCCTTTTTTCTGAAAAAGAACACCAAAGCGCCAGCGCATGGGTGCGCCCTCCTTCCCGGTAAAGTATGGCCTTACTATACCACGCCCGGCACACTTCGTCAAGCAGTACTTGACGCCCCCGGTCTTTCGTGGTAAAGTGGAAATAATTTACGAAGCACAGGTGAAAATGTGGAAAACTTCAAAAAAATCGTAAAACGGCAGACCCCGGCGCGCACCATCGCGGTTGGCTTTGCAGCGCTGATTTTGTCCGGCACGGTGCTGCTCTTGCTGCCCGTGGCGGTGCAGGGGGCACGGCTGCCCGGGGTGGATGCCCTGTTTACCGCCACCAGCGCCGTCTGCGTGACCGGGCTGGTCACAGTCGACCCCGGTGATACCTTTACGCTGTTCGGTCAGGCCGTGCTGGCGGTGCTGATGCAGCTGGGCGGGCTTGGCATTTCTTCGGTCAGCATGGGGCTGGCCATCGCGGCCGGGCGGCGCATCGGCTTCCGTGGGCGCAGCCTTGTGCGCGAGGCCCTCAATGTCGAAAGCTTTGAGGGCATGGTCAAGCTCGTGCGGGCCATCATGGCGATGACCCTGCTGGTCGAGGGCATCGGTGCCGTGGCAAGCTACCCGGTGTTTGCGCGGGATTACCCGCCGCTGCGCGCTGCCTGGATCAGCATTTTCCACGCCGTTGCGTCATTTAACAACGCCGGGCTTGATGTGCTGGGCGGCGGTCACAGCCTGATCCCGTACTGCAGCAATGTCTGGCTGAACCTTGTCACCGAGGCAATGATCGTCCTGGGCGGCATCGGTTTTATGGTCGTGCTGGATGTGCTGCGCTGCCGCGGGCGTTTCCGCAAACTGACGCTGCACAGCAAAGTGGTGCTGACCACGACGGCGGTGCTGATTCTGGGCGGCGCGCTGCTGCTCTGGCTGACCGAGCCGATCAGCTTTCTGGCGGCGCTGTTCCAGAGCATCACCACCCGCACGGCGGGCTTTTCCACCATCGACATCGGTGCCATGACAAACGCCGGGCTGCTGGTGGTGATGATTTTAATGTTCATCGGCGCTTCGCCCGGGTCGACGGGCGGCGGCATCAAGACCACGACCTTTTTTGTGCTGATGCAGGAAGTGCGCATCATCTTTTCCAAACGCAGGCTGGGGGCGTTCAAGCGCCGCCTGCCCAAAGAAAGCCTGGACAAAGCCGCAACCATTACGCTGTTGGGGGCCGTGGTAGTGTTTGTGGGAACCTTTGTGCTCTGCGTGCTGGAACCGCAGCTGAGCTTTGTGCAGCTGCTGTTTGAGCAAGTCTCGGCCTATAGCACAGCGGGCCTTAGCATGGGCATTACGGCAGGGCTGCACCCGGCCAGCAAGGCAGTGCTGATCGCCACCATGTTCATCGGCCGTGTGGGTGCGTTTACGCTGCTGTCCCTTTGGGTCACGCGCCCCGAACCAAGCGCCAAATATACCGAGGAAGCCATTACGATAGGGTAAGCCCCGAGCGGCCCCCCTCTGCGAGGGGGCTCCCGCGGAGCGGGTGGGGGAGAGAGCCCGACCGGGAGTGCAAGAATGGCAAGCTCTCTCCCTCCGTCTGCGCTGCCGCGCAGACACCTCCCTCGCAGAGGGAGGCAGAAAGGATTGATTTGATGAAAAGACAACTGAAAACTGACATTTACGGCGTCATCGGCCTGGGCCGGTTCGGCACGGCGCTGGTGAAAACCCTGGCCGAGGCGGGCAAAGAGGTCATCGCCATTGACAAAAACGAGGAAAAGGTCAAGGCCGTGCGCCGCTATACCGACTACGCGTTTGTGGTGGATAATCTGAGCGAGGAAGCCATCAAAGAGACCGGCATGCAGAACTGCGGCACCGTGACCGTCTGCATCGGCGAGCAGGTGGACATCAGCATCCTGACCACGATGCTGGTTATTAAACTGGGCGTGCCGCAGGTCATCGCCAAAGCCGCCAGCGAGGTCCACGGTGAGGTGCTCAAGCGCCTGGGTGCAACGGTCGTCTACCCCGAAGCCGACATGGCTGTGCGCATCGGCAAGCGGCTGATCTCGGGCAATCTGCTGGATTATATCGCGCTGGATGACGGCGTCGAGGTGCGGCGCATTGCCGTGGGCGGCAAGCTGCTGGGCCGCACCATCCGCGAACTGGATGTGCGCAAGGTCTACGGCATCAACATCATCGCTGTCGAGCGCGACCACCGCACCGACGTGGAGTTTGCCGCCGATTACAAATTTGCCGAGGGGGACACCGTGTCCGTAGTGGGCAAAGTGGAGAAAATCGACCGCTTTGAGCGGGCGATACAGGAATAAAAACAAAAGGCTCCCCTTAAGGGGAGCCAATTCTATTGCAATCAAATACGCAACTCGTGATAACCCTTTCCCTCCAAATCCTTCCACACAAGCTTTCCGCCCTCCAGTGTCATGTAGCTGTGGGGGCTGTTTTCCTTGGGGATGGAGACCGAGCCGGGGTTGAGATACAAATTCCCCTCGCCAAACGCCTGCCAGGCGGGCACGTGGGTGTGGCCGTGCAGCAGGATATCACCGGGCTGCAGCGGCGGCAGGTGCGCGGTGTTGTACACATGGCCGTGGGTGGCATAAATTAACCGCTCCCCGGCGGTCAGCACCGCGTAGTCGGCCAGGATCGGGAAGTCCAGCACCATCTGGTCCACCTCGCCGTCGCAGTTGCCGCGCACGCAGAAAATGCGGCCCCTGCGCTCGTTCAGCATCGCCAGCACTTCCTTGGGGGCGTAACCGGCGGGCAGGTCGTTGCGCGGGCCGTGGTACAAAATATCGCCCAGCAAAAATAAACGCGGCGCGCCCTCACGGTCCCAGGCATCCAGCAGTTGGCGGGTATAGTAAGCGGACCCGTGCAGGTCCGATGCGATCATCAGCTTCATAAAACATCACCTCGTATTTTTTATTGTACAGGCTCGGGATAAGAATTGCAAGCCGTGGCTAACCATGCTATAATGTCGCATGGAAGGATGATGATTTACATGGAAAAGATTCATGCTGAACGTATTGCCCGGGTGCGTGCGGCCCTGCAAAGCTGCGGCCTGACCCAGATGATCGTATGTGACCCCAAAAGCGTGTGGTACCTGACCGGCGTCGCCGTCGAACCGTACGAGCGTTTGATGGCCCTCTACCTGCCGGTGGCGGGCGAGCCCACGCTGTTTTTAAATAAGCTGTTCAACGTGCCCAACCCGCCGTGCCAGGCCATCTGGCATACCGATACCGACGCACCCATAGAACAGATCGCCGCTGTGGTGGATGCAGAAAAACCGCTTGGCATCGACAAAGAATGGCCCGCCAGGTTCCTGATCCCGCTGATGGAGGCCCACCCTGCCATGCCGGTGCGCCTTGCCAGTGACTGCGTGGACGACTGCCGTGCCTGTAAGGATGAGGCCGAGCAGGCCCTGATGCGCGAAGCCTCCCGCATCAACGACCTTGTCAATGAGGAGGCAAAACACTACGTAAAAGCAGGCATGACCGAGTGCCAGGTGGCCGAGTTCATTGACAGCCGCTTCCGTGCCTACGGCTGCGAGGGCCCGAGCTTTACCACCATCGTTTCGTTTGGTGCCAATGCCGCCGACCCCCACCACGAGCCGGACGACACCGTGCTGCAGGAGGGCGACTGCGTGCTGTTTGACATGGGCTGCGTCAAGGACCGCTATTGCAGCGACATGACCCGCACCTGGTTCTGCGGCCAGCCGACCGAGAAGCAGGCTGCCGTACACGACCTGGTGCGCCGCGCCAACGAAGCCGCCGAAGCGCTCATCAAGCCGGGCGTGAAGCTGTGCGAACTCGACGCCGCCGCGCGCAATTTGATTGCCGATGCCGGTTACGGCGAGTATTTTAACCACCGTCTGGGGCACTTCATCGGCCAGACAGACCACGAGAAGGGCGATGTCAGCAGCGCCAACCAGGCCGAGGTGCGCCCGGGCATGATCTTCTCCATCGAGCCGGGCGTTTACCTGCCGGGCGAGTTCGGCGTGCGCGTCGAGGATCTTGTCCTTGTCACCGCCACCGGCTGCGAAGTGCTGAACCACAATGATAAGCATTGGGCTGTGGTGGGCCAGTAATCGCCCGCACAAACCAACGATAATTAGACGTAGGAGCAAACCATGAAAATACCAGCAAAAGGCTTTACCCACGGGGGCAAATTCCACGCGGATGATGTGTTTTCCACCGCACTGCTGCAGATCGTGCGGCCGGATATCCAGGTTACGCGCGGCTTTGTGGTGCCCGATGATTTCGACGGCATTGTCTATGATGTCGGCGGCGGCATGTTCGACCATCACCAGGAACCGCGCGAGACCCGCCCCAACGGCGTGCCCTATGCGGCGTTCGGCCTGCTGTGGCAGGTGCTGGGCGCGCAGCTGGTCGGCGAGCATCAGGCCCGCCTGCTGGACGAAAACTTCATCCAGCCGTTGGATTTGAACGATAATACCGGCGAGCAGAACTCCCTGGCCGATGCCATCGGCAGCTTCAACCCGCTGTGGGACTCGAAAGAGGACCCGGACGAGTGCTTCTGGCGTGCTGTGCCGGTGGCAAAGAAAATTCTGGAGAATGAGATCGCCGCTGCCAACGCTGTCAACCGCGCCGATGACACGGTGCGCCGCGCCTACGCCAACATGAAGGACGGCATCGTTGTGCTGCCCGCCTACATGCCGTGGAAAAACGGCCTGTACAAGACCGATGCGCTGTTTGTCGTCTACCCCAGCCAACGCGGCGGCTACAGTGCCCAGTGCGTGACCGACCACCGCACCAAGCGCAGCAAGCAGCCGTTCCCGCCCGCGTGGGCCGGCAAGCCCGAAGCCCAGCTGCGGGAGATCAGCGGCCTGGGGCTGCGGTTCTGCCACCCCAGCCGGTTCCTGATCACGGCGGACGATAAAGAGACCGCGATCGAGGCCTGCCGCCGTACGCTGCGCGCCGCAGGCCGCAAGGTGGGCGAGTGAGCGGGGAACTGCTGCGGGGCCCGGCCCCCAGCCCGGCAGACGCCTGCCTGCCCGCCCCCGAATCGGCCTGGGTCTACCTGCTGCGCTGCCCGGATGGCAGCCTGTACGGCGGCTGGACCAACGACCTGGCCCGCCGCTTACAGGCGCACCGCACCGGAAAGGGCGGGGCCAAGTACACAAAAAGCCATGGCGGCCCTGCCGTGCGCCTGGCCTATGCCGAGCGCTGCGCTGATAAAAGCGCGGCCTTAAAGCGCGAAGCTGCGATCAAAAAACTGCCCAAGGCCGACAAGGAAGCCTTGGCGGCGAAGTGGGCAGCGGAAAACCGCAGCAGCATCCGCATGGCGACCCCGGCGGACGGCGCGGCGGTGGCCGAGCTGTACAACTGGTACGTGCTGCATGGGACGCAGACCTTCCAGTACCAGCTTTCTACAGCCGAAGAATACGCTGCAAACATTGCCGGGGTGCTGCAAAAAGCGCCGTTCCTGGTGGCTACCACCCCGGACGGCCGGTTGCTGGGCTTTGCCTGCGCCCACCCCTGGCACAGCCGCGAGGCTTACGCCTGGAATGTGGAAGCGACCATTTACTGCGCGCCGGACTGCGTCGGCCAGGGCCTGGGCAAGCGCCTGTACACCGCCCTGCTGGACCTGCTGCGGCGGCAGGGGTACTACAACGCCTTTGCCATCGTGACCGGTGAAAACAAGCAGAGCCACGCGTTCCACAAGCAGATGGGCTTTACCAAAGCCTGCGTGGAAAAGCACAGCGGCTACAAATTCGGCCGCTGGCTGGATGTGATCTACTGGCAGTACGCCTTACGTACCGATAACACCCCGCCCGAGCCGGTACAATACACCCTGCCGGATGCGGTTTTAGCGGATGTACTGGCAAAGGTAAACGGCTAAAACAGCCGGGGCGGCGGACAACCGTGGCTTTGCCGCTGACCCTGCCTATGCCGACGGCGAAACCACCGCGCAGTAAACCGGCTTTGTGCTGTAAACGCTGGGTCTGCCCCTGCCGGGCGATTACGGCGAAGTGCCCGCAAAGATCTTCTGTTAAAAAAAGGAGTAAATTGTTTATGGCGATCATCAAGCTGACCCCCAGCTGTAAGGATTACCTGTGGGGCGGCAGCCGCCTGCGCACCGATTTTGGCGTGCAGAGCGACCTTGACCCGCTGGCTGAAGCGTGGGTGCTCTCCTGCCACCCGGACGGCCCGAGCTACCTGCCCGACGGCACGACGCTGGCTGATTATGCCGCCGCCCACCCCGAAGCGCTGGGCACCGACTGTGCGAAATTTGAACAGTTCCCGACCCTGATCAAATTTATTGATGCCAAAAACAATCTGTCCATCCAGGCGCACCCCTCGAACGACTACGCGCTGAAAAACGAACACCAGTACGGCAAAACCGAGATGTGGTATGTGCTGGACTGCGAGCCTGACGCGTTTTTGTACTACGGCTTCGACCATGAAATTTCCAAGGCAGAGTTTGCAGAACGCATCCAAAACCACACCCTGACGGAGGTTTTGAACACCGTGCCCGTACACAAAGGCGACAGCTTCTTCATCCCGTCCGGCACGCTGCATGCCATTGGCAAGGGTATCGTCGTGGCCGAGGTGCAGCAGAACTCCAACGTTACCTACCGCGTCTACGATTATGGCCGCGTGGGGGCTGACGGCAAGCCCCGCGCCCTGCATGTGGAAAAGGCACTCGATGTGACCCTGCGCACCCCGCCCGCAAAGCACGATTTTGGCACACACCTGGCCCAGTGTGAATATTTTACCGTCGATGCCAAAAACGGCGCGTTTGAGGGCACGGCGGATGAAAAGAGCTTTGTCTCGCTGCTGATCACCGACGGTGAGGGCACTTTGACCAGCGGCGGCGAGACCGTGAACGTGAAAAAGGGCGAAAGCTACTTCCTGCCCGCCGCCAGCGGCCCCTATGCCGTGCGCGGCGCCTGCCAGACACTGATGACGACCGTATAAAAGGCAATATACAACAGCCCGTACTGCGAAAAACAGTGCGGGCTGTCTTTTTTTGTGTGAACCTGCGTATGACGTTTTTCCCCGATGGGCGGCGGTATACTCAGCCTTGAAATCGGGCGGCTTGTCCCGCTTGCTGCCCGGACCAAACGGGGGAGGAACCACCATGAACAAACGTCTGTTGGCAGGGCTGATGGCCCTTTGCCTTGCGGCCGGTGCCGCCAATGCCGCTTTTGCCGAGGACCCGCCTTTGCCGGGCCCGCTGCGTACAGAGATAACCGCCACCGGCGAGACTGCCGCCGCGCCTGCGCCGCCCGGCGATGAGGAACCTGCCGCCACGCCTACCCCGACGCCCGCGCCTATCCCGGACTCGGCGGCCACGCCAGAAATGGCCGCCAGAGCGGCACCACGGGCCACCGTGCTTACCAGCGTGGAGATCAAAAATCATATCGAAACGACCGGTGAGTTGGTAGCCGTTGTCAACGGCGAAAGCGCCCCTGTGGACGGTGTGCAGTACACCTGGTACCGCAGCAAGACCGGGGCGGACGGCAGCTGGACCGAGATCACTGCCCAGGCCGTTAGCGGGGACGACTGGAACCTGACCGCCGCCCGTCCCCAGGCGCTGAATGCTGCGCTCGATACCCTGCTGGCCCGCCAGAATGACCCCGACCGCAGTGATACCGACCGCTACCACTACCGCGTGCAGGTCACAGCGGGCAGCATCACCCAACGGGCCGAGGCCCAGGTGGGCTACTACACGCAGCTGCAAAACGGCAGCTTTGAAACGCCCCAGGTCGTCCAGAACAGCGCCGACCGCTTTTATTACCCCGAGGGTACAAGCCCCGCTGTCCACTTCTTGCAGACACTGGACGCCGACACCAACGCCGCTATCTGCTGGCATACCACCGCCGACAAGCAGCGCTGGTGGAGCACGACCCAAAACAAACGCGCCACAGGCCGTTACATTGAAATCGCGGACGGCAGCCGCCACGTCTACACCGAAGCCGCCAACGACCCGCAGGTGGAATACCACATTGATAAAGCCTACGACGGCACCCAGTTTGCCGAGCTGAACTGCCAGGGCTACGGCGCCTTGTATCAGGACGTGATGACCGTGCCCGGCACAACGCTGAACTGGAGCCTGGCCCACGCGGGCCGTGACGGCACCGACACGATGGCGCTGCTGATCGCCCCGGTGGACGTTGCTGAGCAGATCGTCACCGCTTTGGACGGCAAAAACCAGCGCAGCGAGATCGCCGCCGCGCTGGATGGCACCATTACCGTAAACGGCCAGCCTGTGCCTATCCGCCATTACATGGAGGGCGGAGATATGGCCGACGGCCAGGGCACATGGAAGGTACACAACGGTCAATACCTGGTCCCGGCAGGGCAGTATGTCAGCCGGTTTTTCTTCATAGCGGTGGCCAGCGCCAGCACCTATGAGAATGGCAGCGAGGATATCACGCGCGGCAACCTTATTGACCGCGTCTGGTTCAGCACCGACCCGGTGCCGCCGGTAAGCGGCAGCGGCACGCTGCGCGTCATCAAAACGCTGAAAAAGGCAGACGGCAGCGCCCTGACCCCGGCCGAGTTGACACAGGCCAAACAAAACTTACATTTTATCGTGGTAAATTCTAAGGCGCAGACCGCCGCAGAGTTTGACGGAGCCCAGATGGAAGCCGACGACCTCCACCCCGAGGAACTGCGCTACACGCTGGAACTGCCCCTGACGGACAGCAGCGGTCAGCCCTACACCTACGCTGTGACCGAGACCGCCCGGGGTGCGCCGACCGGCTACGAATGCACGATGGTACGCACAGTGGACGCGCAGGGCAATTGGGTGGATGTCACCGGAACTGCCGCACACAGCAGCATCACGCTGGCCGTGCAGACCGAAACGGAAGTCCGGTTTGAAAACACCTACGCCCGTGCCACGGGCAGCCTGACCATCACCAAACGCCTGCCTGCCGATGCTGACGAAGCGCTGCGCACCGAATTTGCCGCCGCCGTCAACACCTTTACCGTGCAAAACGTGGCCCCCGGCCGCTACACCCCGCAGTACAGCGCGGGCGCACGCCCGGCCGGTGCCCCGGATACGTTGAGCCCGGACGCGGACGGCCGCCTGCAGGTCCGCCTGCTGGGGGGCGGCAGCGTGACCATCCCGGGCCTGACGCCGAGCGGCTACACGGTGACGGAATCGAACGCGCCGGACCTGACCGGCTACTACCTGACCACCCCGGAGCAGGACCGCACCCAGACGCTGGACGTCACCGCAGGCGGCAGCGCGGCGGCGGAGTTCACCAACACCTACGCGCCGTATCGTTCCGTTACCATCAACAAAAAAGTACAGGGCAATCTGGGCAATGCGACGAAAGAATTTCCCTTTACCGCCACGGTGGATGGCAGCCGGGCAGCCCACATCACGGCAGGGGAGAACGCCGCGCTGACTGACACCGGCTTTACCCTGCGCAGCGGCGGCAGCGTTACGCTGACCCAGCTGCGCGCGGGGCAAACGCTGACTCTGACCGAGACTGACCCCCAGGGGCACACGGTGCGCTGGCAGCTCAACGGCGACGATGTATCCGGCGGGACAAGCTTCAGCTTAGAAGTACCTGAGCAGCCAAGCGGTACGGCGGAAATTACCTGCATCAACACCCGCAGCGGCGCCATCCCCACCGGGCTGCGCACCAACGCCACGGCGTATCTGGCGCTGGTCGGGCTTTGCTGGCTGGGCTGGCGGCTGCTGCGCCGCAAGGGGGCCTGACCGATGCTGCACGATGATCTGCTGACCAGTGACAAAGAAAAAGCGCGTGCCAAAGCGGAAATACGGCGCTTCTTTACGCGGCTTGCTATCTTTGCCGCGCTGTGCTGGGTGCTGTTCGGGCTGGTGTTCGGCCTGGCGGCGGTGCCCGGCAATATGATGGCCCCGCGCCTGTGCGCCGGGGATCTGGTCCTGTTCAGCCGCATGGATCGCGGTAGCGCGGCCGGGCAGGTGGCAGTGTACCGGCAGGACGGTACGCTGCATCTGGGGCGCATTGCGGCGCGCGGCGGCGATACCGTCACCGTGACGGACAGCGGCGCCCTCCTCATCAACGGCAGCGCGGTGGCCGAACCGGACATCACCACCCCCACCCGCCCTGTGGAGGGCGGGCCGGACTATCCGCTGACGCTGGCCGACGGCGAGCTGTTTGTGCTGTGCGATCTGCGCACCGCAGGGGCGGACAGCCGCCTGTACGGGGCCATCCCGCAAAGTGCGGTGCTGGGCACGGCGCTGGCTGCTTTACGCCGCGACAATTTATAATGCACGATAGCATGAAATGATTTTACTTTGAAAAACGAGGTGTTCAAAATGAAAACCATCTATCTTTCCCGCACAAAATCCGGCAAGCTTTCCCTGACCTTGGCCGCTGCGGCCCTGCTGGCAGGCACCGCCGCACCCGGCGTGCTGGCCGAAACCTACACGGCAGCGTTTACAAAAACCATCACAATGACCGCCGCCCCCGGCGCGGGTGTGCCGCAGGGCGAGATCAAGTTTACCATCGGCGTGCCCGCTGCGCTGCCCAGCTGGGCGGGAGATACGGCGGTGCTGGGCACGGCGGGGCAGATCCGGGATGCCGAGCCGACGGCCACCTTTACCGGCGCGCAAAACAGCGTAAGCGTGCCGCTGCTGTTTGACAGCGACGATTTCACCGCCCCCGGCGATTACCTGTTTACCCTGCAAGAGCAGGCCCCCGGCATCGCGGGGCTGGAACAGGACAGCGCCCTGCGCTACATTCAGGTACACGTAGTCAACGCCAACCCCGAAGCGCCCGACAACACCTACCGCATCGAGGGCCTTAACGTCGTGACGGCGGACGGCGCAGACAAGACGGGGGCGTTCACCAACGCCTACACCACCCACGCGCTGACGGTCGAAAAGCAGCTCAGCGGCAACTTCGCCAGCCTGCGTGACGTGTTCACCTTTACCATCACACTGAACGACCCGCATGCGACCTCGGTCACAGCAAAGACCGGCGCGGTAGGGGCAGATCTGACGGATGATGACGGTACGGAGGTTGCCTTTGTAAACGGTACGGCCACAGCCACGGCGCAGATCCGCGGCGGCGAAAAGCTCGAAGTGACCGGCCTGCCCGAAGCAATGACCTATACGATCGAAGAATCCGGCGACGCGGCGCAGTATTATACCACGACCTGGGATGGCGTGGCGGCAACACCGGGCAGCGATAAAACGACCCAGACCCAGGCGATGGAAAGCGAAGACCAGATCGTCACCGTGACCAACACGCGCAATGCACCCAGCCCTACGGGCCTGCTGCTGGACGCCGCGCCCTACGGGGCCATGCTGCTGGCGGCGGGCGCAGGCAGCGTGTTGCTGCTGCGCAAGCGCCGCGATGCGTAATGCTGTGGGCGGGCAGGCTGGCGCGGTGGGGCAACCGGCTTATCACGCTGGCGGCGGGGTTGCTGCTGGGGGCGCTGGCGCTGTACGGGGCGTGGTCGCTGTGGGATATCGCCGCCACGCGCCGCGCGGCCCTGCCGGTGGAAACGCTGCGCTTTAAGCCGCTGGCCGCCGCGCCCGAAGCCAGCCCCGGCTTTGCCGAGCTGCAAGCCCGCAACCCCGATGTCTGCGGCTGGCTCACGCTCGACGCCACCCGCATCGACTACCCCGTCGTGCAGGGGGCAGACAATATGGTGTATGTCAACACCGATGTGTACGGCGATTTTTCGCTGTCGGGTGCGATATTTCTCGACACACGCTGTGCGACAGATTTTACTGCGCCCTACAGCATCGTCTATGGGCACCATATCGAGGACGGCGGCATGTTCGGGGATATCGCGCAGTTTACGGGGGACGACTATTTTGCCGCACACACCACGGGCACACTGGTAACGGACGATGCAGCGTATAGTATCACGCTTTTTGCCTGCGTGCAGGCCGATGCCTACGACCCCGTGTTGTATGACCCCGGCAGTGACCCCGCCGCGTTGCTGGATTATATCCGGGCCCACGCAGTGCAGTACCGCGCGCCGGGCAGCGGGCCGGTGGTGGCGTTTTCCACCTGTGCCGAGGCCGCGACCAATGGCCGGGTGCTGCTGTTCGGCCAGCTGCGCGCCCAAATGTAAAAGGAGGAAACACGGATGAACAACACCCAAAAACGCACGCTGCGGCGCATTATACTGGAAGCGGCGCTGCTGCTTTTGCTGCTGCCGGCGCATGCCCGTGCCGATGCCTACCAGTGTACGGCCACGCTGCCTGTGGAGGTGCGCACCGCCGGTGCGGCCACGGCCGAACGGTTTACCATCACCCTTACGCCGGAGGATGGTGCCCCCGCGCCCGCCGCCGACACGGTGCAGATCCAGGGCAGCGGCACGGCCAGCTTTACCAGGCTGGTTTACACCGCCCCCGGCGATTACCGCTACACGGTGTGCCAGCGCGCGGGCACCACGGCGCAGATGACCTACGATGCCACCGTCTACACGGTGACGGTGCGCGTGACCAACCAGCCCGGCGGGGGACTGGGGGCCGAGATCTGGGCCACGGGCGCGACCAGCGAAAAGACTGGGCTGCTTTTGTTCCAGAATCGCTATGACCCGCCCGCCGCGCCGACGGCCACACCAACCGCCGCCCCCACGGCCAAACCGACTCAGAAGCACCCGACCCACCCCGCGCCCGCCCTGCCGCAGACCGGCGACGCGTTGCCGATCGGCCTGTTATGGCTCCTGCTGGCGGCCTCAGCAGCGGGGATCGTGGTTGTGGGACGTTGCTTTGCAAACCGCTGCAAATAATAACCCCCGGCTCCCTCGCAAGAGGGAGCCGGGGGTTTGTCTAGTGGGGGCTTATCTTATTCAAAATTCAATCCCAAGGTGGCACGGATATCCCGGCTGGTGTGCCCAATGCGTACAGTATACCGCCCAAGCGCGGCATGCCAGGCCCGGCGGGTGGAATCGTAATGGGCCAGGTCGCGCGCGGTCAGGGTAAAGCTTACCTCGCGCTCCTCGCCGGGCTCCAGCCAGATCTTGGTAAACCCGCGCAGGCTCTGCGGCACCCGCCCGCCCGCAATGGGGGCGCCGGTCTCGTCACTAATATAAAGCTGCACCACCTCGGCCCCGCGCACGGCGCCGCTGTTTTTCACGGTGACACATACTTTTACCTCGCCGCCCTCGGCCAGCGTGTTAGCGCTTAACCGGGCATTGCGGTACACAAAGCCGGTGTAGCTCATGCCGTGGCCAAAGGGCCAAAGCACCGGCATGCGGCGGGCGTCGTACCAATGGTAGCCTACATACACGCCCTCGCGGTAGTCGGCCGTGCGGCCGTCGCCGGGGTAGTCCAGGTAGCAGGGCGTGTCCTCCAGCCGCAGGGGCCAGGTCTCGGGCAGGCGGCCGCTCGGGTTGGCATCGCCCCACAGCAGCGCGTCGGTGGCTTCCCCCACGCCCTCGCCCGCCAGGTACATGCACAGCACCGCCGAAACATCCCCCGCCCACGGGCACTCCACGGGTGTGCCGGTGTGCAGCACGACCACGGTGTTTTTCTGCACGGCGGCAATGCGCGCGATCAGGTTGTTCTGGCATTCCGGCAGGCGCAGGGTGCGGCGGTCAGTGTCGGGGCTGACAAAGCTCTCGGGCTGGCCCGCAAACACTACGGCCACATCGGCGTGCTCGGCAGCCGAGACCGCGCGCAAAAACTCGTCCTCGCTGCGCTCGTCCATGTCAGCAGGGAAGCCCTTTACATAGCCCACGCGGCGGCCTTTCAGCAGCGCGGCATCCAGCGCACCCAAAACGGCGGGGCTGGCCGCGCCCTCGCCCCGGTAGCGCGGGGTCTCGGCAAAGGCACCGATGTAGGCCACCTGCTGCCCGGCTTTCAGCGGCAGTGCGCCCAAATTCTGCACCAGCACACCGCATTGCGCCGCCAACTGCACAGCCAGCGCATGGTCGGGCTTGGCGGCAGTGTCCGTCCCCGGGGCGGGGCTGGCAGCGGGCAGCAGGGTTACTGCGGCTTCGGCCAGCGGGATGCCGTTCAAGGTGCCGCTGCCGCACCGCAGCGTCTGCGGCCCGGCCAGCGTGGCGGCTTCAAACGGCGGCAGGTAGATCTCCTGCAACGTGCGCTCGTCCACGCGGCGGTCCAGCGCGGCGTTGTCGGCGGCCTGGTTGCAGCAAAGGAACGGCCCCACGGCGGCTTCAGCCCCCACGCTCTGCACGCCCGCAACGGCCCCGGCGGCCAGGGCCCCGGTCAGGTACGCATCCTCACTGAACAAGGCAAAGTTGCGGCCATACAGCGGGCTGCGCTTGACGTTGGCATCCACGTCCATGCGGTGGGCCTGCTGCCCCTGCGCCGCGCCCGTACTGCGCGCCAAAGCGGGGTCAAAGCTGGCCGCCACAGCACAAGCTGCGGGCAGGACCACGCCGGAATTTTCCACAACGGTTGGGGACGACATAGACAAAAAGCTCCTTTTTTGTAATAATGTTCATTATAACACACAAAACATGGTAAAATAAAGTGAAAATGCGGAATTGTAACAAGTCGTACACAACTACCCGTTACACTGGGCTTGGAAAGGGGAAAAACCATGACGAAAGTACTGATCGCTGAGGACGAGCACCCCATTGCCCGCCTGCTGGAGATGAACCTGACCCGCGCGGGGTACATATGCACCCTGGCACCCGACGGCCTGACTGCTGCTGATTTAATCGAGAAAAACACCTACGACCTGGCCCTGCTGGACATCATGCTGCCGGGGCTGGATGGTTATGCGCTGCTGGATTATCTACGCCCGCAGGGGGTGCCGGTGATTTTCCTGACCGCAAAATCTGCTGTAAAGGACCGCGTGCTGGGCCTGCGGCTGGGTGCGGACGATTACATTGTAAAGCCGTTTGCGATGGATGAGCTGATGGCCCGCATGGAGATGGTGCTGCGCCGCGCCGGAAAGGGCGGCCACCAGCTGCAAGCGTTTGATGTGACGCTGGACAGCGCCGCGCACCTGGTTTTGCAGCGCGGCCAGCCTGTGGAACTGACCCCGCGGGAGTTTGCGCTTTTGGAAACGCTGATGCGCAACCGCGGTGCGGCGGTATACCGCGATACGCTGATGGAACGCGCCTGGGGCGGCGATGCTGAGTGTACCCGCGCGGTGGATACTTATATTACGCGGCTGCGCAAAAAGCTTGATTGGGGCGATAAGATCGAGACGGTGTATCAGATTGGGTATCGGTTAAAATTAGAGTAACGATTTGGTTTGCAGCTGCCGCTTTTCCGCCGCCCGGCAGATTGACCCCGCCGGGGCCAAAAATGGGGCGTCCTCGACGCCCCGTGCAGTTGTATGATAGTCTGCAACAAACAATAGAAATTTCTCATCCCCTAATCGTAGAGCGCTGGCGCGCAAAAAGCAAAAAGGAGAAATCCCATGAAATTTGCCTACAAAATGGTTTGCCTGTTGGTGCTGGTGCTGAGTGCGTCGTTTGGCGTGGGCGGGTGCTATTTGCTGTACAGTGATTTCTCCGCGCAGCTTGCCCGGGCCGAGGCCGCCAACGCCGATACCCACCGCCAGGTCTGCACCTTATTGCAGGGCGAAATACTGGACCGCCAGCGCCGGGGCGAAAGCCTGGATGATGCTGCCCTCACCGAACTGCTGGCCAACTTCGCCCTGCCCACGGCCCTGTGGCGCGACGGCGTCTGCATTGTGGGCAGCGGCGACCTGCTGCCCGACGGCACGATGGAAGTGCGCCGCCTGGCCAACGGAGGTGTGCAGGCCACCTATGCCAGCAGATTGCAGGGCGGGCTGCAGCTGGCCACCGCCTACGACCTGACCGACCTCTACCGCGGGCGCGATGCCGCGCTGCGCCGCTTTTTGCTGCTGGAGGCCGCTGTGCTGGCCGCAGGGGCTGCCGTCACCGCCGTGTTTGCCCGCCGAATGACCCGCCCGCTGCGCACCCTGACTACTGCCAGCGCCGAAATCGCCGACGGCGACTACGCCCGCCGCACCGGCCTGCACACCGGCGATGAAATCGAAACACTGAGCAGCAGCTTTGACAAAATGGCCGATGCGGTGCAGGAAAAAATCACCGCCCTACAGGCCGATGTCCGGCAGCGCGAGGATTTCATGGGCGCGTTTGCCCACGAACTCAAAACCCCGATGACCTCCATCATCGGTTACGCCGACATGCTGCGCACGATCCAGGCCAGCCCCGCCGAGCAATACGAGGCTGCCGGGGCCATCTATCACGAGGGGCGGCGGCTTGAAGCCCTCAGCGGCAAGCTGCTGGCGCTGCTCGGCTTGGGCGAAGAGACCATCACCTTGCAGCCCACCGCGCTGGCTGCCTTGTGGCCGCGCCTGCAAGCCGCCTGCCCGGGCGTACCGTTGCAGCTGCCTGCCTGTGATGCCGCCGTGCAGGCCGACGCCGACCTGCTGCTGGACCTGTTATGCAACCTCGTCGGCAATGCCGTCAAGGCCAGCGAGCCGGGCCAGCCCGTGGAAGTACAGGCCGCAGACAACGCCGATACCGTGACCCTGACTGTCGCCGACCACGGCTGCGGCATCCCGCAATCGGAAATTTCCCGGGTAACGGAACCGTTTTACATGGTGGACAAATCCCGTGCCCGCAAGCAGGGCGGCAGCGGCCTGGGCCTGGCCCTTTGCAAACGCATTGCCGAGGTCCACGGCAGCGATCTGCACATTGAAAGCACGCCGGGCGAGGGCACCCGCGTCAGCGTGATCTTGCGAAAGGGGGCTGTGCAATGAAACCTCAAAAACCAAAACTCACCACCCGCGCCGCCGTGCTGCTTTGCGCGCTGGGCGTGGTCCTTTGCGCGGCAGCCCCGGCGGTATTTCTGCGCGGGGCCGATGCCCTCTACCTGGGGCACCCGCAAACGGTGGCCGCCCCCTACGCCGCGCCCGTGCCGAGCGGTGACGACTACTATATTTTATGCCAGCTGCAGACGCGCCAGCAGGACCAGAGCACTGCCACGGTGCGCGACCCTGCGCAGAGCACCAGCCTCGACCGCGAACCCGAGCCGCCGGAGCTGACCGGGCCGAAGCTGTACATCGGCGCGGACAGCTCCCTGCGGGAGATGAAGTCCTACGCCGGATATAAAACGACCGTGGCCGACGCCATGCAAAGCCTGGTGGACTGCGGCGCCTTGCCCCAGGTGTGGGCCGATGCCGCACTGGACTGGTCCGACACCGAGAGCGATTATTACGAGGATTACAGCAGCAGCTATTGGCTGGATACCGTCTACTTTAGCTTTGACAGCGCGGGCATCGTAACCTTCCGCCGGTATGCCATCTATGCCGGTGAGTTGCGCACCGCCTTTTCGCTGGTGATGGACAGCCGCACCGGGCAGGTGATTTCGGTCTGGATCTCGACGACGGAATCGGACCAGGCCAGTATGCCCGAAGCCACCACCGAAAATTTGCAGGCTTTTTTGGCGCAGGCCGGGCTGGCCAGCCTGAGCGACTGGACCGCGCGCCCCGACCTGACCTACACCCAGGCGCTGTACAGTACCAACGGCCAGGCGCTTGTGGCGGCGGACTGCAAAAACTATGCTATTGCCGATATGACCATGCCCTACTTCTCCCTGGGCATCACCCTTTGCGCCGAGGAGAACCTACCCCGGCGCATGACCTGAAAGGACGTGCATCATGCGTACAAAAACCTTTGCCCTGCTATTGGCTCCGCTGCTGCTGGCGGGCTGCGGTGCGAAAGCCGCCCCGGCTGACACCCTGCCCACCACCGAGACAACGGCAGAAACGGCTGCCGACCCCACGCCCGAGCCTGCCCCGGCGGGCTTCAGTGAGGTGGGCACACTGAGCGGCATCCCCTCGACCTGCGGCGGCTACTGGGGCTGGAACACCGGCGATGCGTATTACGAAATTGCCCGCGTCGGCGCGGGCATGGGCGGGCTGCTTTTAAAAACCGATTATGCCACCGGCCAGCAGACCCCGCTGTGCAATGTGCCCGGCTGCACCCACGACAGTGCTGCCTGCCCGGCGTACCAGGAAACCTGGGAGCGCACGAACCTGCTGGTGCTGGACGGCAGGGTCTACCTGTACTATGCCGGTAATGATTACTGGAACTACGATACCGGCGAAAGCAGAAACTGGCAGGACCATGTGGATGAATGGCGCGCGCAGTACCAGGAATACGGCTATGCATGGGGCTATGCCAGCGAGGAAGAATACATTGAATCCTGCCGCATTGATTTGGAGAAATATTACGCGCCGTCCAGCATCGAAATGCTGAACGATGATCTGACCGAGCGCACCACCGTGCTGACCTTTACCGACGACATGCGCGATTTGACCGAGCTGTACTTTGGCTACTGCGACCAGAATGCGATCTATGCGGTGGACGGCAACACCGAGAATAATACCCCCGGGCACATCGTGCGGCTGGATATCCACACCGGCGAAACGCAGAAGATCCCGCTGTATGCCAACGAGCAGGTGCTTGACGCCAAGGGCAGCCGCTTTCTGACCCAGCGTGTGATCTCGGACGCGCCGATGCCAAGCTATAACGACGGCGACATCTACCGGGCCGCGCTGCAAAATGCCCGGTATGAGTTTGACTGGCTGGACCCGCAGACGCTGGAACGCGAAAAGATCTGCGATATACCCACCACCAACGCCCCGTATTTTGTGCGCGAGTATAAGGGCCGCGTGTATGTAGAGGACAACATGCGCGAGGTAAGCGACTGGGGCACCCAGTGCAGCTTCGCCTACTATGATGAAAGCAGCACCCGCACCGAGTTGGTGGCTGATCTGCCGGTGAATGTCTACATGCCCCAGACTGATTCCGGTTTTATGCCCGTTTTTGGCAGCGAGGAGCGCAGCTGGATCTGGATGCAGAAAAGCGGTGCGGATATCTGGAGCGATGTTGACTATTTATACAATCTCGATACCGGCGAAGCCGTGCAGATCACCCAAAAGCAGTACCGCGACGGCGGCAACATGGCCGTAAGCGTGATGGCCCAGACCAACGACGGCCGCTGGCTGATTGGCTATAAGCCGCACAGCAGCATCCACAACGACCGCTGCGACTACGGCCTGATCGACCCGCAGGATTTTATGAACGGCAGCGAGGATTATACGCTGGTGCAGATGTGGGACTAACCGCCTCAAGGGGAGCCTTTTACGCCGCCCCCCTGCACCCAAGCGTGTGAGGGCTGTAGAGGCGAACATTGTTCGCCCGCGGAGCCTGGCGCGGCCACAAAACTCCCCGGGCGGGCAATGCCCACCCCCTACACCTTAATCAACCACCCCGGCCATTGCCCGGAAGTAATACAAACCAACCTGCTTTCACTTAAAAAAATAAAGTGTGTCCCTCTCACAAAAACAGTCGGGTCCCGCGTGCAAACAAAATTTTTAAAAACGCCTGCAAAAACCTTGAAAAATTATGCACATGGTGCTACTATAAAAACCGGTGAAAGAAATATATAAAGGAGTGTTACCACTATGGCATTTACCAATCCGTATCTGCAAGGCGTTTATGACGACCTCGCTAAGCGTAACCCCGAACAAAAAGAGTTTTTGCAGGCTGTTGAGGAAGTCCTCGAAAGCCTGGAGCCCGTTGTGGCTGCCCATCCCGAGTACGAGAAGGCTGGCCTGATCGAGCGCCTTGTCGAGCCTGAGCGCGTCATTATGTTCCGTGTGCCCTGGGTCGATGACGCTGGCAAGGTCCAGGTCAACCGCGGCTACCGTGTGCAGTTCAACTCTGCCATCGGCCCCTACAAGGGAGGCCTGCGCTTCCACCCCTCTGTCAACCTGTCCATCATCAAGTTCCTGGGCTTTGAGCAGTGCTTCAAGAACAGCCTGACCAGCCTGCCCATGGGCGGCGGCAAGGGCGGTTCTGACTTTGACCCTCACGGCAAGTCTGACGCAGAGGTCATGCGTTTCTGCCAGAGCTTTATGACCGAGCTGTACCGCCACATTGGCCCCGATACCGATGTGCCCGCCGGTGATATCGGCGTTGGCGGCCGCGAGATCGGCTTCCTGTTCGGCCAGTACAAGCGCATCCGCGATGAGTACACCGGCGTGCTGACCGGCAAGGGCATCCCGTTCGGCGGTTCCCTGGCCCGTACCGAGGCTACCGGCTACGGCCTGTGCTACTTTGCCAAGGAAATGCTGGCTGATGCTGGCAAGAGCTTTGAGGGCCAGCGTGTGGTCATCTCCGGCTCCGGCAATGTTGCTACCTATGCAAACCAGAAAGCTACCCAGATGGGCGGCAAGGTTATCGCCATGAGCGACTCCAACGGCTACATCGTGGACGAGAACGGCATTGACTACAAGGTCATTAAGGAAATCAAGGAAGTCAAGCGTGCCCGCATCAAGACTTACCTGGATTACGTTCCCACCGCTAAGTACGTTGAGGGCAGCAAGGGCATCTGGACTGTTCCCTGCGATATCGCTCTGCCCTGCGCAACCCAGAACGAGCTGCAGCTGGAAGGTGCCGAGGCACTGGTTGCCAACGGCTGCTACGCTGTTGCCGAAGGTGCTAACATGCCTTCTACCCCGGAAGCAATCGCTTACCTGCAGAGCCACGGTATCCTGTTCGCTCCCGCTAAGGCAGCCAACGCCGGCGGCGTTGCTACTTCCGGCCTGGAAATGAGCCAGAACAGCCTGCGCCT
>SFKI01000021.1 GCA_004554775.1 Subdoligranulum variabile | reverse complement strand
CCCAGCGGGGCGAATAACCGCACGAGCGGGTTTGCGCAGCAAACTGGCGGCGCTCGTTGTGCGCCGCCAAGCGCTCGCCCCTAAGAACCCCAAAGAGGTGGTCGTTCGACGGAAAAGCTAAAAAATGCAGGAGTGCTGCATTTTTCTTAACGCTTTTCCGCCGCCCGACAGTTTGACCCCTCCGGGGCCAAATATTTTAGGTTGGCGTAGGGGCGGATTCCATATCCGCCCGTGCCGCCTTGCCATTACCGCAATCAAAAATTTTCAAAAAAATTCCCTCAAAAAAAGAGTATTTCGGCAACTTTTATCGTATTTATATATAGAGGGATAAAAAAGCCGGAAAGGGGGCTTTTGCCGTATGACCATCCGTGAGGAGACCCAGGCAATCGAGCGCCAGACTTTGAGCCGCTATGCCACGTTGAGCGAGTCCACCCGGGGACGCCGCCGCCCCGAGGCCGAGGACCCCATCCGCCCGTGCTACCAGCGGGACCGCGACCGCATCATCCACTGCAAGGCGTTCCGCCGCTTAAAGCAAAAGACCCAGGTCTTTCTTTCGCCCGAGGGGGACCACTACCGCACCCGGCTTACCCACACGCTCGAAGTCGCGCAGATCGCCCGCACCATCGCCCGCGCGCTTCGTTTGAACGAGGACCTCACCGAAGCCATCGCCCTGGGCCACGACCTGGGCCACACCCCCTTTGGCCACGCGGGGGAGCGTGCGCTCAACCGGCTGTGCCCCGGCGGGTTCACCCACTACCGCCAAAGCCTGCGCGTCGTGGATTTCCTGGAAAAAGACGGCAAGGGCCTGAACCTGACCTGGGAGGTGCGCAACGGCATCGTCACCCACACCAGCGGTGCCTGGGCCCGCACGCCCGAGGGCTGCGTGGTACGCCGCGCCGACCACATCGCCTTTTTGAACCACGACATTGAGGACGCCGTCACCGCCGGTGTGCTGGACCCCCGCCAGCTCCCGCCCGAGGCCGTGGCCGTGCTGGGCGCCACCAAATCCCAGCGCATCACCACAATGATCACCGACCTCATCGCCCACAGCCAGAACGGCCGCATCAGCTTTTCGCCCGAAGTCGACGCCGCCTACGCCGTGCTGAAGGATTTCATGTACAGCACGGTCTATGTGGACAAGGAAGCCAAGCGCGAGGAAAAAAAGGTGGACAAGCTCGTCGCCGAGCTCTACGAGCGGCTGTGCGAAGAGCCGACCCTGATGCCCAATTTCTACCTGCAAACCGCCTACAATGAGGGCGTCGACCGCGCAGTGACGGATTACATCAGCGGCATGAGCGACGAGTTCGCCACCCGGCTTTTTGAGGATCTGTTTGTCCCCCAAAAGTGGACGGTTTTGTAGTTTTTGCATTTTAAAGGGCGGCGTCCGCTGCGCGCCGTTTTGGCCCCGGAGGGGTCAATGTGGAGGGCGACGGGAAAGCGTTAAGAAAAATGCAGCACTCCTGCATTTTTTAGCTTTTTCGTTGACCGACCCCCTCTTTGGGGTTCCTAGGGGCGAGTAGCCCCTAGGCCGGGGTCCGCTGCCTCGGAACAGCGGGACTTTTTTCGTTTCCTTTTTTGGTCACAAAAAAGGAAAGCCTAATGGGAGAAGCCCATTAAAACGAGGGGGACGCCGCAGGGTGGCGGACCCCGGCAGCCACCAACAAAAATGCAAAAAAGGGAGGTGCCCCCGCGTTTATGATTCCCCAGGAATACATTCAGGAAGTCGTCCGCCGCAATGATATTGAGGAAGTTGTCGGCCAGTATGTGCAGCTGCGCCGCCGCGGGCGCACCTTGACCGGGCTGTGTCCGTTCCACAACGAAAAAACGCCCTCTTTCGTTGTTTACCCGGACACCCAAAGCTTCTACTGCTTCGGCTGCGGGGCCGCAGGGGACGTTATCAACTTTGTGCGCAAGTACAATAACCTCGGCTATGTCGAGTCGGTCAAGCAGTTGGCGTCCCGCGCCGGGATGCCCCTGCCGGAAGAGGACGACAAGGAATCCCGCGCCCGCCAGCGCCTGCTGGAGATCAACCGCTGCGCCGCCCGCTATTTCTACGAGCAGCTCAACGCCCGCACGCCGGAAGCCGCCGCCGCCCGCCGCTACTGGCGCGAAAAGCGCGGCCTGTCGGACGCCGCCATCCGCCGTTTCGGCCTGGGCTACGCGCCCGAGGATTTCACCGGCCTTTTGCACTACCTGCGTCATCTCGGCTTCGCCGAAGCGGAGCTTGAGCACTCGGGCCTTGTCAAGCGCAGCGCCAAAGGCAACCTGTACGATATCTTCCGTCACCGCGTCATGGTGCCCATCATCGACGTGCGCGGGGCCATCATCGCGTTCGGCGGCCGCGTGCTGGACGACTCCAAACCCAAGTACATCAACAGCCCCGAGACGATGGTGTACAAAAAATCCCGCACGCTGTTTGCCCTGAATGTTGCGAAAAAATCGCCGAACAAGCGCTATATTCTGTGCGAGGGCTACATGGATGTCATCTCGATGCACGAGGCCGGGTTCGACACCGCCGTCTGCGCCTGCGGCACCGCGCTGACGCCCGAGCAGGTCAAGCTGCTGACCGAGTACGCGGACGAAGTTGTGCTGAGCTACGACTCGGACGAAGCCGGGCAAAAGGCCACGGCCCGCAGCCTGGCGATGTTCAACGACGCCGACATTGACGTGCGCGTGCTGAGCTATCAGGGCGCAAAGGACCCCGACGAGTTCATCAAAAAATACGGCAAGGAGCGGTTCGCCATGCTGCTGGACGGCAGCGCCGACCCGACCGAGTTCCAGCTGAAAAAGGCCGCCGCCAACTACGACCTGCGCGGCAACGCCGGGCGGCTGAACTACCTCAAGGACGCCATCGACATCCTCACGCACAAGGGCGTCAGCCCCACGGCGCGGGACGTCTACGCGGGCCGCCTGGCCGAAGAGACCGGCGTGAGCAAAAAGGCGATTTTGGAGCAGATGGCAGACGTGCTGCGCAGCACCCAGCGCCGCGACCGCCGTAAAGAGCAGCGCGACCTGGCAGGGCAGGGCAATGCCGCCGACATCCGCGTGCCGTACACCGCAGGCGGCGATGCCGCACTGGGCGCGGCCAGTGCCGGGCGGCAGCTCATCGCCGCGCTGCTGCAAAGCCCCGAAAAGATCCCCTACGTGCGCCAGCGGCTGAACATGGATACAATGGTCCTGCCCGAAATGCAGGAAGCCCTGCGCGCGATCTTCCGCTGTGCGGACGAGCACTTGCCGGTGAACATCACGAGCTTGCAGCAGATGCTGGACGAAAAGCCGATGGCCGAGGTCAACCGCGCGCAGGCCGTCAACGCCGGGCACACGCTGCAGCAGGAAGACATCGACATGTATCTGGAACGGCTCGAAAATGCCAAGCCGGTCAGCCAGACCGTTAAAGGCACGACCGACGACCAGTTTCTAAGCGCCTTTACCAAGCTCCGCAAGGAAAAAGGCGCCGCCGACCCGCCGCCATCTGATTGAGGCAATCCTCTCAAACAGTCGAGCTTCATATAAAAACCAAAGGAGAACGTACTTATGGCAGAAAAGAAAGATCCTATCCGCAGCTTGATCGAGAACGGCCGCCGTGCCGGCAAGCTGACCAACAGCGAGATCAGCGACGCGATGGAAGAAAGCGGCCACATCCTGGATGTGGAGCAGATGGAAAAGCTCTACGAGGAACTCGAGGGCAACGGCATTGAGGTCATCGACGACGACCCCGTGACCGACGTTGACCCCAGCCTGCTGGGCGGCACCGGCGAGGAGGGCGCGGACGATTTTGACGATGCGCTGAACGCCGACGGCATCACCATCGACGACCCCGTCAAGGTCTACCTGAAAGAGATCGGCCGTGTGCCGCTGCTGACCCCCGAGGAAGAGATCGACCTGGCGCTGAAAATTCAGTCTGGTGGCCCCGATGGTGAAAAGGCCAAAAAGCGCCTGAGTGAAGCCAACCTGCGTCTGGTCGTTTCCATCGCCAAGCGTTACGTCGGCCGCGGCATGCAGTTCCTGGATCTGATCCAGGAGGGTAACCTGGGTCTGATCAAGGCCGTGGAAAAGTTCGACCACACCAAGGGCTTCAAGTTCTCCACCTACGCCACGTGGTGGATCCGCCAGGCCATCACCCGCGCCATCGCCGACCAGGCCCGCACCATCCGCATCCCGGTGCACATGGTCGAGACCATCAACAAGGTCAAGAAGGTCAGCAGCCAGCTGCTGCACGAGTACGGCCACGACCCCAGCGCCGAGGAAATCGCCGAGCGTCTCGAGATGCCGGTTGACAAGGTGCGCGAGATCATGCGTGTGGCGCAGGAGCCCGTCAGCCTGGAAACGCCCATCGGCGAGGAAGAGGACAGCCACCTGGGCGACTTCATCCCCGACGACGACGCCCCCGTGCCCGCCGAAGCCGCCAGCCAGACCCTGCTGAAAGAACAGCTGGCCGATGTGCTCAAGACCCTGACCCCGCGTGAGGAAAAGGTGCTGCGCCTGCGCTTCGGCCTGGAAGACGGCCGCCCCCGCACGCTGGAAGAGGTCGGCAAGGAGTTCAACGTTACCCGTGAACGTATCCGCCAGATCGAAGCCAAAGCCCTGCGCAAACTCCGCCACCCCAGCCGCAGCAAAAAGCTGCGGGATTTCCTGGATTGATTTTTGCTCTTACCGGGCGTTGCCACCATGCGGCAACGCCCTTTTTTAATGGGCGGCCCCCGCCATTCCTTCTCTTTTGTGACCAAAAGGGAAGCAGAAAGCAATGTTCGCCCCAGCGGGGCGAATAACCGCACGAGCGGGTTTGCGCAGCAAACTGGCGGCGCTCGTTGTGCGCCGCCAAGCGCTCGCCCCTAAGAATCCCAATAATGTGGTCAGAGGACGGAAAAGCTAAAAAATGCAGGAGTGCTGCATTTTTCTTAACGCTTTTCCGTCCTCTTCCGTTTGACCCCTCCGCTGTGACCTATCAGCTGCAATACACCTCAATGGCTTTTTGCGCAAACTCGGCTGTGCCGGGACCGCCTGCGGCGTTGATGTTCTCGGTAAACGCACCGCCTGCGGCATACATCTGGCCAAGCTGGTTGAGGATCATCTTGGAGCAGGTGTAGTAGTGCGCGCTGATAAAATCTTGCAGCTTCTTCACCTGTGCCTGCACTTCGGGCGCGGCAGGGTCTTTGGTCTGCATGGTGCCAAACACCGCGAGGATCGCCATCAGCTGGCTGCCCATATCGGCGGTTTCTTTTACGGTTTTGTGGGCGGTCTTTTCTTCATATTCTTTGTATTCCGGCGTGGCACCCCACTTCTGTTTGGCCTGGGCAGCATAGTCCTTGATTTTTTGCGTATCAAATGCGGTAAAGTCCATAATTGATCCTCCTGCTTTTTGCAATTTTTCCGCAAGGGCGATGAGGGCCTCCAAATGCTGCTTTTTCAAAGTCAGCAGCGTGATTTGCTGTTCCAGCGCCATTTTCCGGTCAAAGGCGGAATTTTCCAGGATTAGCTGAATATCTTTCAGCGAAAACTCCAATTCCCGGAACAACAGGATCTGCTGCAAACGTTCCAGCGCTGCATCGTCATACAGGCGGTAGCCGCTGTCGGTATGCCCGGCAGCGGGCAGCAGGCCGATCTGGTCATAATAGTGCAGCGCGCGTATACTCACGCCGGTCAGTTGGCTGACTTCGTTTACGGTCATCATGGGGGTACCTCACTTTCCCTTGCGGTAAGTATAGCATACACTATGACGCAGCGTAAGGGTCAAGACGGGAAATAGGGGATGGAACGTGAAAAAAATTCATCTTGAAGTTTCACTCCGTTTGTGTTACACTTGTAGCCGTGTGAAAAACAACCTGGAGGAATGTAGGAAAAATGGAAAACGAGAAAAGAAGCAGCTTTTCCGGCAAGATCGGCTTTGTGTTGTCGGCGGCCGGGGCGTCGGTGGGGCTGGGCAATATTTGGCGGTTCCCGTACCTGGCGGCCAAGTATGGCGGCGGCATCTTCCTTTTGATTTATATTGTGCTGGCGCTCACGTTCGGCTACTCGATGATCGTGGCCGAGACCGCACTGGGCCGCATGACCGGCAAAAGCCCGGTGGGCGCCTACGCCAGCTTTGCCAAACCGGGCAGGCGGTCGGGCTTTCTGGGCTTTGGCGGCTGGATCAACGCCATCATTCCGGTGCTGATCGTGCCGTATTACTCGGTCATCGGCGGGTGGGTCATCCAATATCTGGTGGGGTATCTCACCGGCCACGGGCAGGAGCTTGCCGCCGACGGCTACTTCTCAAGCTTTATTTCTGACGGTGCAGCAACGGAAATCTGTTTTCTCGTCTTTGCGCTGTTCACGCTGGGCATCATCTTTGCCGGTGTGCGCAACGGCGTCGAGCGTGTCTCCAAGGTCATGATGCCGATGCTGGTCGTGCTGTCGGTCATTATCACGGCGTACTCGGTCACGCGGCCGGGGGCACTGGCGGGCGTCAAGTATTTCCTCGTGCCGAACCCCGCCAATTTCAGCTGGATGACCGTCGTCACGGCGATGGGGCAGATGTTCTACTCGCTGTCGATCGCCATGGGCATTCTGGTCACGTTCGGCTCCTATATGAAAAAGGATGTCTCCATCGAGGGCGCGACCCAGAATGTGGAGATTTTTGACACGCTCATTGCCATCATGGCGGGGCTGATGATCATTCCGGCGGTGTTTGCGTTCTCGGGCGGCGACCCGGACACCTTGCAGGCGGGCCCGGCGCTGATGTTTATTACGATCCCGAAAGTGTTCGCCAGCATGGGACTGGGCGGTGCCGTCGGCGTGCTGTTCTTTTTGCTGGTGTTGTTTGCGGCTGTCACCAGTTCCATTGCGCTGACCGAAAGTGCGGTCTCGACGTTCCAGGACGAGCTTGGCTGGAGCCGCCGCAAGGCCACCGTGCTGGTGGGCGTCATCATGGTGGCGCTGGGCACGCTGTCCAGCCTGGGGTACGGCCCGCTGGCCGGGGTGACAGTGCTCGGCATGCAGTTCCTGGACTTCTTCGATTTTCTGACCAACTCGGTCATGATGCCGATTGCCGCGATCGCTACCTGCCTGCTGGTGTCCCGCGTGGTCGGGGTGGAGCGCATCGAACAGGAAGTGCTGGAAGGGGAAGGCGCTTTCCGCCGCAGGCGCGTTTTCAATTTCATGATCCGCTGGCTCTGCCCGGTTTTTGCCGCGATCATTTTGGCAAGCTCGGTGGCAAATGCGTTTGGGATCATTGCCATGTAAAACAGGGGACAGGCTCCCCGTATTCTATCCAACACAACATCTTGTGCCTCCTCTTTTGAGGGGGCACTTTTCTTTCAGCGCGCGAATGTCAAGAGCAATCCTGTGCAAAAAGCGATTCACATCCTTGTGAAAACTGCCCAAAAGCAGGGGATATAGCACCCGTTACGAATTTGTCAAGCCCGGCAGGGTGGTGCAAAACCGTCAATATGCCGAAATTTTGTTACACTCACCCGGGCGTTCGATTTGCAAGAAAAAGTTCGCAAAAAAGCCGAAAAAGCCTTGACAGCAAGCCTTTTACCCTGTATACTGAAACAGTATCACAAAAATGGAATAGAGCGCCCTAAAGGGATTTTGTGAAAACGACAAAATTCAAAAGTTTGTGAAAAACGACGAATATACATCGCTTTCTCAGCCTCCGTTTAGGTTAGCTTTTGCCAACTTTGTTAATCTACGGAATAGGAGTGGTCGCGTTTTATGGTAAAGGTCAAGCCCGTACAAAACGGCAGAACGACCCGCATGAGCTTTTCCCGCATCAACGAAGTGATTGGCATGCCCAATCTGATCGAGATCCAGAAAAACTCTTACAACTGGTTCCTGGAGGAAGGCCTGCACGAAGTCTTCCACGAGATTGCCGCTATCGAGGACTATACCGGCAATCTCGTGCTGGAGTTTGTTGACTACCGCCTGGACAAAAACCCCAAGTACACCATTAAAGAATGTAAAGAACGGGACGCTACGTACGCAGCGCCCCTGTACGTCACTGCCCGTCTGTTCAACAAGCAGACCGGCGAGGTCAAGGAGCAGGAAATTTTCATGGGCGACTTCCCGCTCATGACCGATTCCGGCACCTTCATCTCCAATGGTGCCGAGCGTGCGATCGTTTCCCAGTTGGTGCGTTCTCCCGGTGTGTTCTACGGCTCCAGCAAGGACCGTACCGGCAAGGACCTGTTCACTGCCACCATGAACCCCAACCGCGGTGCCTGGCTCGAGTACGAGACCGACTCCCAGGACGTTTTCTATGTCCGCATTGATAAGAACCGCAAGCTGCCTGTCACGACCTTGATCCGTGCCCTGGGCCTGTCCACCGATGAGCAGATCAAGCAGTTCTTCGGCGATTCCGAGCCGAAGATCAACGCTTCTCTCGAGAAGGACATCACCCACAACACTGAGGAAGGCCTGCTGGAAGTTTACCGCAAGCTGCGCCCCGGCGAGCCCCCGACGGTCGAGAGCTCCCGTGCCCACCTGGATGCGCTGTTCTTTGACCCGCGCCGCTACGACCTCGCTCGTTTCGGCCGCTACAAGATGAACAACAAGCTCGCGCTGGCCCGCCGCATTGCCGGTTACAAGGCCGCCGAGGATATCATCGCCCCGCTGACAGGTGAACTGCTGGCCGCCAAGGGCGAGAAGATCAACCTGGCCAAAGCCAACGAGATCGACGCCGCCGGTGTGACCCGCGTCACCGTCCTGGTCGAGAAGAAGGGCGAGGACGCCGTTCCCGTCATCGTCATCTCCAACGGCTGCGTGGACGCCCAGCCTTTCTTCAGCTTCGATGTCGAGGCCGAGGCCGGCATCAACGAGCGCGCCAACTTCGCCGAGATCCGCAAGATCCTCGAGACCACCTCCGATCCCGAGGAGCAGAAGGAGCTGCTGCGTCAGAACCACGATGTCCTGATCAGCCGCACCGTCACCGTTGACGATATCTTCGCTTCCATCAACTACCTGCTGGGCCTTGACCACGGCATTGGCGTGACCGACGAGATCGACCACCTGGGCAACCGTCGTGTCCGCAGCGTCGGCGAGCTGCTGCAGAACCAGTTCCGCATCGGCTTCTCCCGCATGGAGCGTGTCATCCGTGAGCGCATGACCCTGCAAAACCAGGAAAACGGCGAGATCACCCCGCAGAGCCTGGTCAACATCCGTCCCGTCGTGGCCGCCATCAAAGAGTTCATCGGTTCCAGCCCGCTGTCTCAGTTCATGGACCAGAACAACCCCCTGGCCGAGCTGACCCACAAGCGCCGTCTGTCCGCCCTGGGCCCCGGCGGTCTGTCCCGTGACCGCGCAGGCTTCGAGGTTCGTGACGTTCACTACACCCACTACGGCCGTCTGTGCCCGATCGAGACTCCTGAAGGTCCTAACATCGGTCTGATCTCCTACCTGGCCACCTATGCCAAGATCAACAAGTACGGCTTTGTCGAGGCCCCGTACCGCAAGGTCGATAAGGCCACCGGCACCGTCACCGACGAGGTCGTCTACATGACCGCCGACGTCGAGGACGAGTATATCGTTGCGCAGGCCAATGAACCGCTGGACGAGAACAACCACTTTGTCCGTGCCCGCGTTTCCGGCCGTCACCGCAACGACATCCAGGAGTTTGACGCTTCTCAGGTCGACTTCATGGACGTTTCTCCCCGTATGATGGTTTCCGTCGCTACGGCCTGCATCCCGTTCCTCGAGAACGATGACTGTAACCGTGCCCTGATGGGCTCTAACATGCAGCGTCAGGCCGTGCCTCTGATGGTCACGCAGCAGCCCATCGTTGCTACCGGCATGGAGTACAAGGCTGCTACCGACTCCGGCGTCTGCATTCTGGCTGCCCGCGAGGGTACTGTCGAGTACGTCGACGCAGAGAAGATCGTTGTCCGCTGCCCGGACGGCTCTGCCGATACCTATGAGCTGATCAAGTTCATGCGTTCCAACCAGGGCAACTGCAACAACCAGCGTCCCATCGTCAATGTCGGCGATGTTGTCAAGGAAGGCGACGTGCTGGCTGACGGTCCCGCTACCAAGAACGGCGAGATCAGCCTGGGCAAGAACGCCCTGATCGGCTTCATGACCTGGGAAGGCTACAACTACGAGGACGCCGTTCTGCTGAACGAAAAGCTGGTCCGCGAGGACGTCTACACCTCCATCCACATCGAGGAGTACGAGACCGAAGCCCGCGACACCAAGCTCGGACCCGAGGAAATCACCCGTGATATCCCCAATGTCGGCGATGACGCCCTGAAAGACCTGGACGACCGCGGCATCATCCGCGTCGGTGCCGAGGTCAAGACCGGCGACATTCTGGTCGGCAAAGTCACCCCGAAGGGCGAGACCGAGCTGACCGCCGAAGAGCGCCTGCTGCGCGCCATCTTTGGTGAGAAGGCCCGCGAAGTCCGCGATACCTCCCTGCGCGTGCCGCACGGTGCTTACGGTATCGTTGTGGACATCAAGGTCTTTACCCCCGAGAACAGCGACGAGCTCCAGCCCGGCGTGCGCATGTGCGTGCGCTGCTACATCGCCCAGAAGCGCAAGATCAGCGTTGGCGATAAGATGGCTGGCCGTCACGGCAACAAGGGTGTTGTTTCCCGCATTCTGCCGCAGGAGGACATGCCGTTCCTGCCTGACGGCACCCCGCTGGACATCGTGCTGAACCCCCTGGGCGTTCCTTCCCGTATGAACATCGGTCAGGTGCTGGAAGTCAACCTGGGCTACGTTGCCAAGGCTCTGGGCTGGAAGGTCCAGACCCCCGTCTTTGACGGTGCGCACGAAGCGGACCTGCGTGACTGCTTCGCCGAGGCCCGCGAGAAGTGGCACGGTGAGAACGCCCCCGAGTATCCCACCAAGCTGCCCCGCCTGATGGGCGAGAACGGCCACATCATTGACTTCTCCAAGATCGACCTGACCGACGACGGCAAGACTACCGTCTACGATGGCCGTACCGGCGAGCAGTTCCCCAGCAAGGTCACGGTCGGCTATATGTACTACCTCAAGCTGCATCACCTGGTCGACGATAAGATCCATGCCCGTTCCACCGGCCCGTACTCCATGGTCACCCAGCAGCCTCTGGGCGGCAAGGCGCAGTTCGGCGGCCAGCGCTTCGGCGAGATGGAAGTCTGGGCGCTGGAAGCTTACGGCGCCGCTTACACCTTGCAGGAGATCCTGACCATCAAGTCCGACGACGTCGTGGGCCGTGTCAAGACCTACGAGGCTATCGTCAAGGGCGAGCCCATCCCGCGTCCCGGCATCCCCGAGAGCTTCCGCGTCATGCTCAAAGAATTGCAGAGCCTTGGCCTGGATATCGTTGTGCAGGATAAGGAAGGCAACGCTGTTGATATGCGCCAGGAATTTGACGACGATGACAGCAGCTTTGAGAATAATGATTACGACCTGGGCGATAACGTCATGGTCGAAAGCGAGCTGCAAGATGAGTACAGCGTCAAGGATGCCGACGAGGGCTTTGACGATGATCTGGACGAGGATGCCGGCCCCAGCGCCGAGGATCTCGCCGCGATCGAGTCTGACTCCTTCGACGATTGATCGCTGAATCGTGTGTCATATTGAATTTGAGAGGGTTCGCTGAATGGAAAATAAAGAATTCGATTCTATTAAGATCGGCCTTGCCTCCCCGGACCAGATCCGTGCCTGGAGCTATGGTGAGGTCACCAAGCCCGAAACCATCAACTACCGTACCCTGAAGCCGGAGCGCGACGGCCTGTACTGCGAGCGCATTTTTGGACCTACCAAGGACTGGGAGTGCCACTGCGGTAAGTATAAGCGCATCCGCTACAAGGGTAAGATCTGCGATAAGTGCGGTGTTGAAGTCACCCGCGCCAAGGTCCGCCGTGAGCGCATGGGCCACATCGAACTGGCCGCACCTGTTTCGCATATCTGGTATTTCAAGGGTATCCCCAGCCGCATCGGCCTGATGCTGGACATCAGCCCCCGTCAGCTGGATAAAGTCCTCTACTTCGCCAACTACATCGTTACCGACCCCGGTTTCACCCCGCTGGAGAAAAAGCAGCTGCTGACCGAGCGCGAGTACAAGGAGATGCGCGAAAAGTACGAGGACACGTTTGAAGCCAGCATGGGTGCAGAAGCCATCCAGAAACTGCTGGCCGAGATCGACCTCGACAAGCTCTCCACCGAGCTGCGCGAAGAACTCGAGCATGCCAACGGCCAGAAGCGCGTGCGTCTGCTCAAGCGTCTCGAGTGCGTCGAGAGCTTCCTCGAGAGCAACCAGCGCCCCGAGTGGATGATCATGACGGTCATCCCCGTGATCCCGCCGGATCTGCGCCCGCTGCTTCAGCTGGACGGCGGCCGCTTTGCGACCTCCGACCTGAACGATCTGTACCGCCGCGTCATCAACCGCAACAACCGTCTGCGCCGCCTGCTGGAGCTCGGCGCGCCCGATATCATCGTGCGCAACGAGAAGCGCATGCTGCAAGAGGCTGTGGACGCCCTGATCGACAACGGCCGCCGCGGCCGCCCCGTCACCGGTGCCAACAACCGTGCGCTGAAGTCCCTGTCCGATATGCTGAAAGGCAAGCAGGGCCGCTTCCGCCAGAACCTGCTGGGCAAGCGTGTTGACTACTCCGGCCGTTCCGTTATCGTCGTCGGCCCCGAGCTGAAGATGTATCAGTGCGGTCTGCCCAAGGAGATGGCCCTCGAGCTGTTCAAGCCCTTCGTCATGAAGGATCTGGTCGAGAAAGAGAAGGCCAACAACATCAAGTCCGCCCGCAAGATGGTCGAGCGTGCCCGCCCTGAGGTGTGGGACTCTCTGGAGACCGTCATCAAGGGCCATCCCGTGCTGCTGAACCGCGCACCTACGCTGCACCGTCTGGGCATTCAGGCTTTCGAGCCTGTCCTGGTCGAGGGCCGTGCCATCAAGCTGCACCCCCTGGTCTGCACCCCCTTCAACGCCGACTTCGACGGTGACCAGATGGCTGTCCATCTGCCGCTGTCTACCGAGGCCCAGCGCGAAGCCAAGATGCTGATGCTGGCCTCCGGCAACCTGCTGAAGCCCTCTGACGGCGAGCCCGTCACCGTGCCCACGCAGGATATGATCCTGGGCAGCTACTACCTGACCCTGGTCAACCCCGACGATAAGGGCCACGGCAAGATCTTCCGCGATGAGAACGAGGCCATGATGGCTTACTCCGCCGGTCTGATCACCCTGCAGGCTCCCATCAAGGTGCGCCGCACCCTGACCTTCGACGGGGTAGAGGAGACCGCTCTGGTCGATACCACGATGGGCCAGATCATCTTCAACAACCCCATCCCGCAGGACCTGGGCTATGTCGATCGTACCGATCCCAAGACCAAGTTCGACTACGAGATGAACCCCCGCACCCTGAAGATCGCTTCCGGCGGCAAGAGCGACAAGCTGACCAAGAAAGGTCTGCCTGACATTATCAGCCGCTGCCTGACCAAGCATGGCACCAAAGTCTGCGCCATGATGCTGGATCAGATCAAGGCACAGGGCTATAAATACTCTACGCTGTCCGCTATCACGGTCGCCGTGCCCGACGCCATCATCCCCGATGAGAAGCCCGAGATCCTGGCCGCCGCCGATAAGAAGATCGAAAAGGTCATGAAGAACTTCAACCGTGGTCTTATTTCGGACGAGGAGCGTTACCGCAGCACCGTTGCCATCTGGCAGGCCGCTACCGAGGAAGTCTCCGAGGCATTGAGCAACAACCTGAAGGCCCACCACCAGCGCAACCCCATCTATATGATGTCCGACTCTGGTGCCCGTGGTTCTATGGACCAGATCAAGCAGCTGGCCGGCATGCGCGGTCTGCTGGCGAACACCGCCGGTAAGACCCTGGAAATGCCTATCCGCGCCAACTACCGTGAAGGCCTGAATATCCTGGAATACTTCATCTCTTCTCGAGGCGCTCGTAAGGGCCTGGCAGATACCGCTCTGCGTACCGCTGACTCTGGCTACCTGACCCGCCGTCTGGTCGATGTCTCCCAGGAAGTCATCATCCGCGAGGAAGATTGCCACGCGACCGAGGGCATCTGGGTCCGCGAGATCAGCGAGGGCAACTCCGTCGTCGAGAGCTTCAAGGAGCGTTTGAATGGCCGTTACGCCCTGCATGACGTTATGGATCCCACCACGGGTGAGCTCCTCGTCAGCAAGGACAAGATGATGGATATGTTCGACGCCGAGAAGATCGCCAACGCCGGTATCACCGAGTTGGAGATCCGCTCCGTCATGACCTGCCGTGCGCACGTCGGCGTCTGCGCCCGCTGCTACGGCTCCAACATGTCCAACGGCGAGTGCGTCAAGGTCGGCGAGTCTGTCGGTATCATCGCAGCCGAGTCCATCGGCGAGCCCGGTACCCAGCTGACCATGCGTACCTTCCATACCGGCGGTATCGCATCTGCCGAAGATATCACCCAGGGTCTTCCTCGTGTTGAGGAATTGTTCGAGAGCCGCCGCCCGAAGGCCATGGCCATCATGTCCGAGATCGGCGGTACCGTCCACATCGACGACACTAAAAAGACCCGCCATGCCGAGATCAACGGTGTGGACGAGAACGGCGCACCCGTCACCAAGAGTTACCTGATCCCGTTCGGTCAGCGCCTCAAGGTCATGGAGGGCGACGTCGTCGCCAAGGGCGCTCTGCTGACCGAGGGCCATGCCTATCCGCAGGATATCCTGGCCATCCAGGGTTCGGTCGCCACCCAGAACTACCTGATCAGCGAGGTTCAGAAGGTTTACCGTCTGCAAGGCGTTGATATCAACGATAAGCACATTGAGGTTATCGTCCGCCAGATGATGCGCAAAGTCCGCATCGAGGATTCCGGCTCCAGCGACTTTATCATGGGCAGCATCGTGAACCGCCGCGATGTCATGATCAAGAACGAGGAGATCCAGGCCCGCATCGACGCTGGCGAGACCGATCTGAAGCTGGTCCAGGCCAGCCAGGTCCTGCTGGGCATCACCAAGTCCAGCCTGGCTACCGACTCCTTCCTGTCCGCTGCGTCCTTCCAGGAGACCACCCGTGTCCTGACCGAAGCCGCTATCAAGGGCAAGGTCGACCCGCTGGCCGGCCTGAAGGAGAACGTCATCATCGGCAAGCTGATCCCCGCTGGCACTGGTCTGCCGGAGGTTGAGGAAGAGCTTGTCCAGGCCGAGATCGCCCGTGACGCCGCCGAAGCTGCGTATGACCACTAATCTCTGATTCCAATAGTAAAGCCCCCATGTCTACCAAGGCATGGGGGCCTTTTCGTGCCTCTCCACATTGACCCCTCCGAGGCCTTGCAATAACCGCACCCTTTCGGCTTATTCGTAGGGGCGGATTTCATATCCGCCCGTGCAATCTCATCCCGTCCTCGATTGACACACACTTGTAGAAGGGTTATAATAAATTAACCCAAAAACACAACAACAAGGAGAAAACCATGGCTGAAATTTTAAAAGAACGCAGCGAGCTGGACCCGCAGTTTCAGTGGGATCTGACGCCCATGTTTGAAAGCGACGCCGCCTGGGAAGCCGCCCTCGAAAGTCTCGATGCCGAGATCGATAGCGTGGCTGCCTTTGCCGGTAAGCTGTCCGACGCCGTCACCATCGGCGCTTACCTGGATGCCACTACCGAGCTGAACCGTAAGGTCGAGCAGCTCTACTGCTACGCCAGCATGCGCCACGACGAGGATACCCGCGGCGAAACCGCCCAGAGCATGTACGCCCGCATCAACAGCAAGTACGTCAAGCTCATCACCGCCCTGTCTTTTGCCCAGCCGGAGATCCTCGCTCTGCCCGAGGAGACCCTGACCGCCATCGTCAACGACCCCGCCGTGGCCGACTATAAGTTCGCCCTTGAGGATCTGCTGCGCAGCAAGCCGCACACCCTCTCCAAAGCCGAGGAAAAGCTGCTGGCCAGCTTCGGCGAGGTCATGCAGGCCCCGTCCGAGGCCTATCACAATCTCGAGGACGCTGACCTCGTCTTTGACCCCGCCAAAAACGCCGAGGGTGAAGAAATCGAAGTCACAGGCTCCAACTTCGTGCCCATCGAGATGGGAACCGACCGCGTCCTGCGCGAGAACGCTTTCCGCAGCTACTACAAGGGCTACCGCCAGCACATCAACACGATGGCCGCCACCTACGCCGGTGCCGTTAAGGCTGCCACTGCCGAGGCCCGCGCCCGCCACTACGAGTCCTCCCGAGCCATGTCGATGGCAGGGGAGAATGTGCCTGTGGAAGTCTACGACAACCTTGTCGCCACTGTCCGCAAGCACATGCCCGCCATGCATCGCTACGTCCGCCTGCGCAAAAAAATGCTGGGCGTCGACGAGCTGCATTTCTACGATGTCTACGCCCCGCTGGTCGGCGACCTGAAAAAGACCTACACCTACGAGACCGCCCAGCAAATGGTGCTGCAAGCCGTCGCGCCCCTGGGGGAAGACTACCAGAAGGACGTCCAGAAAGCCTACGATGAGCGCTGGATCGACGTTTATCCTAACCGCGGCAAGCGCGGCGGTGCCTACTCCGGCGGCTGCTATGACTCCAACCCCTATATCCTGCTGAACTTCAGCGGCACGTTGGACAGTGTTTCTACCCTTGCGCACGAGATGGGCCACACGATGCACAGCTGGCGCTCCCGCAAGCACCAGCCGCCGCAGTATGCCGACTATACGCTCTTCGTGGCCGAGGTCGCGTCCACCGTCAACGAAAACCTGCTCATCGAACAGCTGCTGGCCAACGAGAACGACCCCCAGACCCGTCTGTACCTGCTGAACCAGTATCTGGAGAACTTCAAGGGCACGGTCTACCGCCAGACGATGTTTGCCGAGTTCGAGCGCGAGGCCCACGCCATGGTCGAGCGCGGAGAAGCTCTCAACGCTTCCGCCCTCAACGCGCTGTACAAGCGCCTGGTCATCGACTACTTCGGTGACGACATGGTCATCGACGACGAGATCCAGTACGAGTGGGCGCGCATCCCGCATTTCTACCGCCCGTTCTACGTTTACAAGTACGCCACCGGCTACTCCACCGCCGTGGCCTTGTCTGAGGGCATCCTGAAAGAAGGAGAACCCGCCGTCAAGCGCTACAAGGAGTTCCTCTCGATGGGCGGCAGCGCCTACCCGCTGGACGAGCTGCGCCACGCCGGTGTCGACCTCGCCACCCCGGCCCCCGTCGATGCCGCTCTCGAAAAATTCGAGCGCATCCTCGACGACGCCGAAGCCACCCTGGCCAAGCTGCAGTAACCCAAAAAGGAAGGGGCACCTCACGGTGCCCCTTCTATTATTATATAAGGTATCTTACTTGCCCAGAACTGCCTTCACATAGGCGGCTTCACGGGCGGCGATCTGTGCCTGATAGGCCTTCACGGCGTCGGCGTAAGCGGCTTCGCGCTTGTCGGCAGCAGCCTGGGTGGCCTTGCCGGCGGCAATCACAGCGGCAACCTTGGCGTCAGCCTCAGACTGGGCGGCCTTACCGGCGGCGATCACAGCCAGGCAGTCTGCATCGGCCTTGGCCTGGGCGGCTTTGGCAGCTGCCAGGATGGCGGCGCTGTCTGCGTCGGCCTTTGCCTTAGCCTGCTTGGAATAGGCATCGACAGCGGCCACGTAAGCGGCTTCTTTGGCGGCGATCTCCTGCTGATAGGCTTTCACGGCAGCGATGTAATCATCGTTGGCGTCCGCAAAAACAGGAACGGCGAACATGCAGACCATGCAGATGGCGAGCAGGGCAGAGAGAAGTTTTTTCATTGTCAATACCTCCTTAAAAGCAAAACCAAGGGTTTGTTTGCCCCGGAACACCCGGGGCTTATCTACAACCTTATTATACCAGACGGCATATAAAGCTGCAATAAAAAACGATTCGACGAAATTCCCGAACTTTGCGTCGAAAAATTGTACAAACTAGATAATTGTTGCTGTAGCATGGACGAAAAGCGCTTACAAAAACAACCCGCCGCCAGCGGACAGGGGAGTGCCCGCCCTGTTTATTGTATGCGCCGCTTTATAAAAAGGTGCTGCCGCATCCCCGCAGGGCAGCAAAAAAGCGTTTTATCCTGCAAAAACAAAAATTCTCCGTATTGCACGATTTTTTCAAAGTTTTTTTGGCAATACTCTTGACAACGGGCCGCGAATCCTGTAAACTAATCATTGCGTGAGTTCCGGGGAGTAGTGCGGCAAAAATGCCGCGGCTCCAGTAAAACGAACGTGAATATGTGAAGAAAGGAGAAAAGAAATGCCTACTTTTAACCAGCTCGTGCGCAAAGGTCGTGAGGTCCTGGTCCACAAGTCCACGGCTCCTGCTCTTCAGAAGTGCTACAACTCCCAGAAGAAGCAGTACACCACCATGAACAGCCCGCAGAAGCGCGGTGTCTGCACTGCCGTCCGTACCATGACCCCCAAAAAGCCTAACTCTGCTCTGCGTAAAGTCGCCCGTGTCCGCCTCACGAATGGTATCGAGGTCACCTCTTACATTCCCGGTATCGGCCATAACTTGCAGGAGCACAGCGTTGTTCTGATCCGTGGCGGTCGTGTCAAGGATCTGCCCGGTGTCCGTTATCACATCATCCGTGGTACTCTGGATACCCAGGGTGTTGCGAACCGTAACCAGGCCCGCAGCAAATACGGTGCTAAGCGCCCCAAGGCCGGTGCCAAGAAGTAAGGAAACATCTTTTCGCCATAAAATAGGCCAAGCCTTTTTTGTGGCACAACGGGAGTTTCTAAACTTTCGAGTACCGATGATATCATTTATGTGAAGGAGGGAAGAAAGATGCCCAGAAGAGGTAATGTCGCAAAACGCGAAGTTCTGGCTGATCCTATCTACAATTCCAAGGTTGTCACCCGTCTGGTCAACTACATCATGCTGGATGGCAAGAAAGGTGTTGCTCAGGAGATCGTTTACGATGCATTTGACATCGTGAAGGAAAAGACCGGCAACGACCCGCTCGAGATGTTCGAGAAGGCTATGGAGAACATCATGCCCAACCTCGAGTGCAAGACCCGCCGCGTCGGCGGCGCTAACTACCAGGTCCCCCTGGAGGTCAGCCCGGCCCGCCGTGAGACCCTGGGTCTGCGTTGGCTCACCGCCTACAGCCGCGCCCGCGGCGAGAAGACCATGTCTGCTCGTCTGGCCGCTGAGATCATCGACGCCACCAACGGTGTCGGCGGTTCTGTCAAGAAGCGCGAGGATACGCACAAGATGGCCGAGGCCAACAAGGCTTTTGCCCACTATCGTTATTGATTCTCTGTCGAGGAGGTATAAGCCATGGCAACGCCGAGAGATGTATCTCTTGCAATGACCCGTAATATCGGTATCATGGCCCACATCGACGCAGGTAAGACCACCACCACCGAGCGTATCCTGTACTACACCGGTATTAACCATAAGATCGGTGAAGTTCATGACGGCGCTGCTACGATGGACTGGATGGAGCAGGAGCAGGAGCGTGGCATCACGATCACTTCTGCTGCTACCACCTGCTACTGGAGCCATACCGAGACCCAGCACGATCCGGCTCTCTTCAAGAAGAACCGTCATCGTATCAATATCATCGACACCCCGGGCCACGTTGACTTCACCGTTGAGGTTCAGCGTTCCCTGCGCGTTCTGGACGGCTCTGTTACCGTTCTGGCCGCTAAGGGCGGTGTTGAGCCGCAGTCTGAGACCGTTTGGCGCCAGGCTGACGAGTACAAGGTTCCCCGCATGGTTTACGTCAACAAGATGGATACCATGGGTGCCGATTTCTACCGCTGCGTTCAGATGCTCCATGATCGTCTGCACGCCAACGGTGTGCCCATCCAGCTGCCCGTTGGTCAGGAGGATACTTTCAAGGGTATTATCGACCTGATCGATATGCAGGCTGACATCTACTATGATGACATGGGCAATGACGTCCGCGTTGAGCCGATTCCTGAGGATATGCAGGAGAAGGCTCAGGAGTACCATGACAAGCTGATCGAGGCTGTTGCCGAGACCGACGAAGAGCTGATGATGAAGTACCTGGAAGGCGAAGAGCTGACCAAGGAAGAGGTCAAGGCTGCTCTGCGTAAGGCTACCATCTCCAACGAGATCGTTCCTGTTGTCTGTGGCTCCTCTTACAAGAACCGCGGCGTCCAGAAGCTGCTGGATGCTATTGTTGACTACATGCCGGCTCCTACCGACGTTGCAGCCATCAAGGGCACCAACCCCGAGACCGGCGAGGAAGAGGATCGTATCTCTTCCGACGACCAGCCTTTCGCAGCTCTGGCTTTCAAGATCATGACTGACCCCTACGTTGGTAAGCTCTGCTTCTTCCGCGTGTACTCCGGTACCCTGGATGCAGGCACCACCGTTTACAACTCTGTCAAGGATAACAACGAGCGTATCGGCCGTATCCTTCAGATGCACGCCAACAACCGTAAGGATATCGACACCGTTTACGCTGGCGATATCGCGGCTGCTGTCGGCCTGAAGAACACCACCACCGGTGACACTCTGTGCGACGAGAAGCATCCCATCGTCCTCGAGTCGATGAACTTCCCCGAGCCCGTTATCCGCGTTGCCATCGAGCCCAAGACCAAGGCTGGCTCTGAGAAGATGGGCATTGCTCTGGCAAAGCTCGCTGAAGAAGACCCGACCTTCCGTACCTGGACCGATGAAGAGACCGGCCAGACCATCATCGCCGGCATGGGCGAGCTCCATCTGGAGATCATCGTCGACCGTCTGCTCCGCGAGTTCAAGGTCGAGGCAAACGTCGGCGCTCCCCAGGTTGCTTACCGCGAGACCATTCGCAAGGAAGCCAACCAGGAGACCAAGTACGCCCGCCAGTCTGGTGGTAAGGGCCAGTACGGTCACGTCAAGATCAAGGTTGAGCCCAACCCCGGCAAGGGTTACGAGTTCGTCAACGGTGTTGTTGGCGGCGCTATCCCGAAGGAATATATCCCCGCTGTTGATCAGGGCATTCAGGGCGCTATGAAGTCCGGCGTTCTCGCTGGCTATCCCGTCGTCGATGTCAAAGTCACCCTGTGGGATGGTTCTTACCATGAGGTCGACTCCTCTGAAATGGCGTTCTCCATCGCCGGTTCTATGGCTTTCAAGGAGGCCATGAAGAAGTGCGATCCCGTCATTATGGAGCCCATCATGAAGGTCAACGTTATCGTGCCCGATGAGTACATGGGCAACGTTATCGGTGACTTGAACAGCCGCCGTGGTCAGATCAACAACCAGGAGTCCGAGGGTGGCACTGCTCGTGTTACCGCTCTGGTTCCTCTGTCTGAGATGTTCGGCTATGCTACCGACCTGCGTTCCAAGACCCAAGGCCGTGGCCAGTACTCCATGGAGCCTGATGAATATCAGCAGGTTCCCAAGAGTGTTGCCGACAAGATCATGAGCGACCGCGCTAAAGCGTAACTATTTCATAAATTTTACTTGATTTTTCTCGTAAAATCTAGTATTATAGCCTTACGCAAGGCAATTAATTGTTTTAATTAAAGGAGGACACTTCCAATGGCTGAAAAGGAAAAATTTGACCGCTCTTTGGAGCACGTCAACATTGGCACCATCGGTCACGTTGACCATGGTAAGACTACCCTGACCGCTGCCATCACCAAGACTCTGGCTCTGAAGGGCGACGCCGACTTCATGGATTACTCCAGCATCGACAAGGCTCCCGAGGAGAAGGCTCGTGGCATCACGATCAACACCGCTCACGTTGAGTACCACACCGAGAAGCGTCACTACGCCCACGTTGACTGCCCGGGCCATGCTGACTACATCAAGAACATGATCACCGGTGCTGCTCAGATGGACGGCGCTATTCTGGTCGTTGCTGCTACCGATGGTCCCATGCCCCAGACCCGTGAGCACATCCTGCTCGCCCGTCAGGTTGGCGTGCCCAAGATCGTTGTCTTCATGAACAAGTGCGACATGGTCGACGACGACGAGCTGCTGGATCTGGTCGAGATGGAAATCCGTGAGCTGCTGAACGAGTACGACTTCGATGGCGACAACACCCCCATCATCCGTGGTTCCGCTCTGAAGGCTCTGGAGTCCACTTCTACCGACCCCAACGCCCCTGAGTACAAGTGCATTTGGGAGCTGATGGACGCTGTTGACAGCTACATCCCCACTCCTGACCGTGCTGCTGACAAGCCCTTCCTGATGCCCGTTGAGGACGTTATGACCATCTCCGGCCGTGGCACCGTTGCTACCGGTCGTGTCGAGCGTGGCACTGCTCGCGTTGGCGATCAGATGGAAATCGTCGGTATCAAGGAAGAGAAGATGACCACCACCATCACCGGCCTGGAGATGTTCCGCAAGAGCCTGGAGTTCGCTCAGGCTGGCGATAACATCGGCGCCCTGCTGCGTGGCGTTGACCGTGACCAGATCGAGCGTGGCCAGTGCCTGTGCCAGCCCGGTTCTGTTCATCCCCACACCACCTTCGATGGCCACGTTTACGTCCTGAAGAAGGAAGAGGGCGGCCGTCATACCCCGTTCTTCAACAACTATCGTCCTCAGTTCTACTTCCGCACCACCGACGTTACCGGCATCATCACCCTGCCCGAGGGCACCGAGATGTGCATGCCCGGCGACAACGTCGATATGCATGTTGAGCTGATCACCCCCGTTGCCATGGAAGAGGGCCTGCGTTTCGCTATCCGCGAGGGCGGCCACACCGTTGGTTCCGGCGTTGTTTCCAAGATCGAGAAGTAATTTCCCGCTCTAAAACAGCATAATTCAGGCGCTCACCGCAAGGTGGGCGCCTGTTTTTGTGTTGTTTTTTGGCAGATAGTGTGCTATACTATATAAATATGGCATATATAGAGAAGGGAGCACATCCATGCAGCAGGAAACCGTTATCGTATTGGATTTCGGCGGCCAGTATAACCAGCTGATCGCCCGCCGCGTCCGTGAATGTAACGTCTATTGCGAGATCTATTCGTACCGTACCGACTTGGCCAAGATCAAGGCCAAGAACCCCAAGGGCATCATCTTCACCGGCGGCCCCAACAGCGCCTATCTGCCGGATTCGCCGACCATCGACCCCGAAATCTACACCTGGGGTGTGCCTATCCTGGGCATCTGCTACGGCAGCCAGCTGATGATGCACATGCTGGGCGGCAAGGTCTGCAAGGCCCCCGAGCGTGAGTACGGCAAAACGGTCGTCGATCTGGATACCACCAGCCCGATGTTTGCTGGCCTGCCCGAGCAAAATGTCTGCTGGATGAGCCATAATGATTATATCGAGTCTGCCGCCCCCGGCTTTGAGATCGTGGCCCACACCCCCAACTGCCCGGTGGCTGCTGCCCAGGATAAGGCCCGCGGTCTGTACTGCGTGCAGTTCCATCCCGAAGTGCTGCACACCGATAACGGCACCCAGATGCTGCACAACTTCGTGTACAATGTCTGCGGCTGCGCCGGTACCTGGAAGATGGACTCCTTCGTGGAGAACAGCGTCAAGGCCCTGCGCGAGAAGATCGGCGACGGCAAGGTGCTCTGCGCCCTGTCCGGCGGCGTTGACTCCAGCGTCTGCGCAGCCATGCTGGCTAAGGCCATCGGCAAGCAGCTGACCTGCGTTTTCGTTGACCACGGCCTGCTGCGCAAGAACGAGCGCGAACAGGTCTGCGAGGTCTTTGGCGAAGGCGGCCAGTTCGATATCAACTTCGTCTGCGTCGACGCCCGCGACCGCTTCTACAAGAAGCTGGCAGGGGAGAGTGCTCCCGAGCGCAAGCGCAAGATCATCGGTGAAGAGTTCATCCGCGTGTTCGAGGATGAGGCCAAAAAAATCGGTGCTGTGGACTTCTTGGCCCAGGGCACGATCTATCCCGACGTGGTCGAGAGCGGTCTCGGCGGCGAGAGCGCGACCATCAAGAGCCACCACAATGTCGGCGGCCTGCCTGACTTTGTGGATTTCAAAGAAATCGTTGAACCCCTGCGTGACCTGTTCAAAGACGAGGTCCGCCAGGCTGGCCGCGAGCTGGGCCTGCCGGAATACCTGGTTGCCCGCCAGCCGTTCCCCGGCCCGGGCCTGGCCATCCGCATCATCGGCGATGTGACCCCTGAAAAGGTCGCCATCGTCCAGGATGCCGACGCTATCTGGCGCGAGGAAGTGGACAAGCTGCCCATGGCCCAGCGCCCCAGCCAGTATTTTGCCGCGCTGACCAACATGCGCAGCGTCGGCGTCATGGGTGATGAGCGCACCTACGACTACGCCATCGCTCTGCGCGCCGTGACCACCACCGACTTCATGACAGCCGAAGTGACCATCCTGCCCACCGAGACCCTCACCACCGCCGCCAACCGCATCGTCAACGAAGTCAAAAACATCAATCGTGTCCTCTTCGACTATACCACCAAACCCCCAGCAACGATTGAGTGGGAATGATTTCAGAGGCCCGAAAAAGCCCGTAATTACTGGGTTTTTGAGGGGTTAAGGCCCTTCGTGGCAACGATTTGGCAACAGTTTTCATTATTCCAACGATAAAGAGCTACCTGATTTGTGAAAGTCAGGTAGCTCTTTTTGTTTTACTTCTCTTTGTCAGACTGCTTTTTGAATTCTTCCACCAGCAGATCACTCAGACCTTGAGATGGGACAACCTTGTGCCAATGGCCTGTGGTATCGAACTCAGGATAGCGGTAACGCCAGCGGTCGTAGTCCTCTTTGCTGATCTCTCCTGATTTCAGTTTAGCTGCCTGCTCTCCCCAGGCGCAGAGCATTTCATGGAGCTTGGCAGCGTCCTTACCCTGGAACACATCTACCCGGAGATGCAGCTCTCCGTCGCACTCGCAGATTTTCAGACCGTATCGGTCCTCCAGCGTAAACAGCGTGTGCATGAGGCCCACATAGGAGTCAATATCCGGCACAGCCAAGGCATGGGGCGAGACATCCAATACCTGGGCTAAGGCGGCAGTTAGGTCAGCCTTGGGCGTTCTTGATCCATTCTCATATTGGGCGAGGCGGACATCTGCGGACTTCTCTGGGAAGCCCAGCGCCATACCGAGATATTTCTGCGTCATACCCCGCAATATGCGGAAAAAGTGAATGCGTTCTCCAATCGCCATAACGGCCAACTCCTATCTGGATTCTTGATAAGTTCAGCATAGCAGAAATGCTTAGGATAGTCAAGATAAATCTAAACAAATTTATTTAATATTTTTCAGCAAACCGCTTGACTTTAACTGTTATGCTTAGTATAATGAAGATGATATAAGCAAATTAGTTTAAGTCGTGGAAATTTTACAAATTGAGTGCCCCCCAAAAGGCGAAAAAATGTCCGTTGTAAGGTGAAAGGGGGAATTTCAGACAAAGCAAAAAACTGAATGACCGTCCGACAGATACTTTCTCTGGGGAAGCAGGCGACGATATGAGCGTGCCAAGGAGAAAAGCAAACGGCACAGCGCCGGGAAGGGTTGCCTGCCAGAGTCTGAAGGGTGAAACGGCAAATAAGAAACAATTACGGCAAGGAAAGGAAGGTATTTTTGTGTATGGCAGAAAAGCAGTCATTTATGCGAGTCGATGAAGTGGCGCAGGAATTGGGCGTTTCCAAGTCCTACGCCTACAAAATCGTACAGAAACTCAACGCAGAACTGAAAGGCCTCGGCTACTTGACCATATCCGGCAGAGTCAACCGAAAGTTTTTCTATGAGAAGCTGTGCTACGGCGAAAAGGAAGGGAGGGGTATTTGATGGCGGTCTATAAGGAAGAAAAGACCAACACTTGGCGGGCGGTCTACCGCTACACCGACTGGAACGGCGAGCGCAAGCAGACCCAGAAGCGGGGCTTCAAGACCAAGCGAGAGGCGCAGGCCTGGGAGCGGGAACAGCTCAACAAGACCAGCGCCGATCTGGACATGACCTTTAGGAGCTTCGTGGACCTCTACACGGCGGATATGAAAGCCCGGCTCAAGGAAAACACCTGGGCCACCAAGGACCACATCATCCGCACCAAGCTGCTGCCCTACTTCGGCAAGCTCAAAATGTGTAACATCACCGCCCAGCAGATTATCACCTGGCAGAACGAGATGCTGAACCACAAGGATGAGAACGGTAAGCCCTACTCGCCGGTGTATCTGAAAACGGTCCATAACCAGCTCAGCGCCATTTTCAACCATGCGGTGCGATACTACAACCTCCGGGACAATCCCTGCAAGAAGGCCGGGAGCATGGGCAAAAAGAAAAACCGGGAGATGATGTTCTGGACCAAGGAGCAGTATCTGAAATTTGCCGAGGTAATGATGGACAAGCCGCTGTCCTTCTACGCCTTTGAAATGCTCTACTGGTGCGGTATCCGAGAAGGGGAGCTGCTTGCTCTTACGCCCGCTGATTTCGATTTCGAGAAAGGCACCGTGTCCATCAATAAATCCTATCAACGGCTGAACGGTCAGGATCTGATTACCACCCCCAAGACGGAAAAGAGCAACCGGGTCATCACCATGCCGCAGTTCCTGGCGGATGAAATCCGGGATTACATCAAGATGCTCTACGGGATCGGGCCGAACGACCGGATGTTCACTGTTACCAAGAGCTATCTCCACCGGGAGATGGACCGGGGAGCTAAAGAGGCAGGGGTTCCGCGCATCAGAATCCACGATATTCGTCACAGCGCGGTTTCACTTCTGATCGACATGGGGTTCTCTGCTACGGCCATCGCAGATCGGGTGGGCCACGAGAGCATCGACATCACTTACAACTACGCGCACCTGTTTCCGTCCAAGCAGACGGAAATGGCGGATAAATTGAACATGGAAAGGGGCAATTAAAATGTCAGCAAAGAATTTGGACAAGCACAACCGTTGGAGAAACAAGACCGTGGCTTTCCGGGTCTCCCCGGAGGAAGATACCCAGATCGAAACGGCGGTGAAGCTCACCGGCCTGACCAAGCAGGATTATATCATCCGGCGGCTGCTCTGCCGGGATGTGATGGTCCAGGGAAATCCCAGGGTCTACAAGGCGCTGCGGGACCAGTTGGCCGCTGTGCTGGACGAACTGCGCCGGATCGAGGCCGGACAGGGTGTGAACGGCGAGCTGCTGGACACTATTCAGATGATTGCCACCATTCTAAACGGAATGCAGGAGGAAATTGCCTATGGGAATTGACGCAAAAGAAAAGACCGCCCATAACACATCTGTTGGCGCAGATGCCGGGCAGTCCATTCAAAATGATTCTGACAACAGTATACCCACTTCGGGGACAAAACGCAACGGGAAAATGGAAACTCCAGCGGAAAATCTGGAGGAAATGTATCGCAAGATGCAGCGCATGGCCGACCCGCGCTACCTGCACACGCTCACCATGACCGAACTGTTTCAGACCACCTACAAAAGCCGCCCGCCCATTATTGAAAACTTGCTCCATTCGGGGGCGTACCTTCTCGCTGGCGCGCCCAAGATCGGCAAGTCGTTTCTGGTGGCGCAGATCGCCTACCATGTCAGCACCGGGCAGGAACTGTGGGGGTGCAAAGTCCATCAGGGAACGGTTCTCTATCTCGCGTTGGAAGATGACTTCCAGCGCATCCAGAACCGGATGTTTATGATGTATGGCGTAAACGATACTCCGAACCTGCACTTCGCCACCGCTGCCGGAAAAATCGGCAACGGTCTGGACGAGCAGCTGGAAAACTTCATGCGGGAACATTCGGACACCAAACTCATTATCATTGACACCATGCAGAAAATCCGGGAAGTTGGCGGCGAGGCGTACAGCTATGCCAGCGACTACGAGATCGTCGGCAAGCTCAAGCAGTTTGCAGACAAGCATTGTATCTGTGTTCTGACCGTCCACCATACCCGGAAACAACCCGCCGGGGACGCTTTCGAGATGATCTCCGGCACCACTGGCCTGCTGGGCTGTGCGGACGGTTCTCTGCTGATGCAGAAGAAAAAGCGGACCGCGTTGGAGGCCACCATTGATGTGGTGGGGCGCGACCAACAGGATCAGATTCTCTATCTGAAAAAGGACCCGGAAACGCAGATTTGGAATTTGGAGCGCATGGAAACCGAGCCGCACAAGGAACCGCCGGACCCTGTGCTGGAAGCAGTTGCAAAGCTGGTCTCCGCCGAGCGCCAGGAGTGGACAGGCTCTCCTTCGGAGCTGGCCGCAGCGGTGCAGGTGGGCATGGCGGCAAATGCGCTTACCAAGTATCTGAATGTCAAATCCGGCAGGCTGCTGGAGGAATATCATGTAGGCTATGAGAATAAGGCGCGCCACTCCGGACGGCAGGTGAAACTTACTTATATGCTGGTGGAGGCTCCGGCCTTTGAAGTGGTTGATGATGGGCGCGACGGTAGCGACGGTCGCAACGGTGAAAATGCTGCCGCCCAAACAACCGTCGCTATCGTCGCAGCCGTCGCGGAAAGGAACGGAAGCGAATGAAGAATGTGCAAATTCCCTATGACTTGTTCGTGGCGCTGGTGGAGTATCACCTCGGCTACGATGACGAATACGAGGATGAAATCCGGCAGGGGTTGGAGCAGAAGCTGGACGCCTTGGTGCGGCATGAGCTGTATGCAAAATATAAGACCGCACCCAGCGCGGAAGAACGGGAACAGGCACGGCAGGCGTACCTGGACCGGCGCGGCGTATTCCCGGATTTTCGCTGGTAACATGTGTTTACTTTTATACTAATCCCGCAGATGAAATTAGTGCCAAAGTCAATTTCTCTCTGTTGGCATGGACAGGAGCGTGACACGCTCCTGTGGCTGGCCGGCAAGGCAAATTGATTGGCAGCACACGCTTTCCGCATCCCCGTCCCCATCGAGAAATCCGCACACCGAGCCGCAGCGAGGCGTTTCGGAGGCCAACCGCCGCTTGCGGCGGCTCTTAGGCCGGAGATGATTTGGAGATGGCTAAGGCCGGGAGAATCCGGTGGATTTTCCCGGCCCGTGGGCGGCGGAATTGCAGCAAACACGGTTGCGAAAAGTGCGCCGGTCACACCGCGTTTTGAGGCTGTGGGAATCACCTGCAAGCCGAAAAAGGCGGTGAGGCTCCCGAAGGAGCCGCACTCCCCCTCGGAGAGCCCACGATACTTTGCAGCCGCAGGATGAAAGTATCATAGTGGGTTATTACACTTCCGCAGAAGTGCATCCCCCAAAAACTACCCGCATCTCAACCGCCCTTGTGGGGCGAGAAAGGAGTTCTATGGCAAGAGGCGACGGTATTCATCGTACCAGCGCAAGGAATATGAGACTTACCATACCCAAATTGAAAAACGCACAGCAACATAACGAGCGTGAAAAAGAATCGTATGTCAACCAGGATATCGTCCCGGAACGCTCCCATCTAAATGTTCACTTTAAGAAACCGAATGGCGGCTATCTGGAACAGTTTGAACAGATGGAGGCCAACGGAATCATCTCCACACGAGGTATCAAAGAGGACGCTTTCCGCTACGGCGAGCTGATCTTCGATGTAAATTCCGCCTATTTCTTCAACCACGGCGGATATGATTTCGCAAAACAATTTTACCACGACGCATATCAAGCTGCAATCAAAATCGTAGGCGGCGAACAGTACATTCTATCGGCGGTCATGCACGCCGACGAGCGCAACCGGGCCATGTCCGAGGCGCTGGGGCAGGATGTGTACCACTACCACCTCCATGTGGTCTATGTACCGGTGGTGGAGAAGCAAATCCGCTGGTCCAAACGCTGCAAGGACAAGTCGTTGGTGGGCAAGGTAAAAGAAACGGTCATGCAGGTCAGCATGAGCAAGAAGTGGGCGTCCAAGCCAGTTCTGGATGAAGTCACCGGCGAACCGCTGAAAACGGCGAAGGGCAAGCCTGTTCTTAAAAAATCGTACAGCGTGTTGCAGGACGATTTCTTCCAATATATGCGTGAGGCCGGGTACGTGGATGTGGAGCGAGGTGAGCGCGGCAGCTCCGAAGAGCATCTGACGGTGACGCAGTTTAAGGTAGAAAGAGAACAGGCGCGGCTGGCGGAGCTGCAAACAGAAAAATCGGAGGTCCAGGCGGAGATCGGCCAGCTTCGGACAGATAAGGCCGAAGCCGAGAAGGCGGCCAAAGAAGCGCAGACGGAACTTCGCCTATTAGCGCCTAAACTAAAACACATGGAGAAATTGGCGGCCGAGTATTCCTCCGACCCGGAGGACCTGCTACCGCTCCCCGATCGTATGGAGTCCGCCAAATCCTACCGGGAGAGAAAGTCCAAGCCGTTGCTGGAGAAGATCGTCAAGGTGGTGCGGTCCGTTTACCGGGCTTATCTGGATGTCTGCCAGAAATTCGAGCTGTTGCAGCGCAAATATGATACAGAGGTTCCGTATTTGAAGGAGCAGTTGGCCGAGGTCAAGGGTGAAAATGCAGAATTGCAGGAGACCGCCAGAGATTATGACCGACTGTGCCGGGCCTATGGGCCGGAGCGCGTAGCCGAAACGGTAGCCGCTGTCAAGCGGCAAGAGCAGGTAGAAAAAGAGCAAAAACGCAGTCAAAAATGTCGGTATGACCGGGATGCTCGGTAATCCCGTGTAGAGCCGAGAAAAAAGGCTTTTTGCGGATAGAGGAATCTGAACTGAATCATGTATTGTTTGGATGCTTTCTATCTGAAAATCCGCCCACTTTTACCGGTGTAGAACCGGAGAAAATTTGTGAAAATACGGAGGTTTTATGAGAACAGGTCTTTCTAAGAAGCAAAAGACAACCAGCGTCTTTTTTGACGAGGCATGCCCCATCATTGAGGTGTGCACCTACAACACTTCCCTCAAAAAGAGGTTAAGTGAGTATTCGGAAAAATACCCAACTGAGTGCCGGTTGGTGGATGACGATGAAAATGGATGCCTTATATTTGAGATCACGAAAGGGCGGTTCAGTTTCAAGCTGAACGCCCCATACAGCGCAGAGCGCCGGAAAGCGGCCAGCGAATTAGCGAAAAAGAATATCCAGAACTTGCAGCAAGACAAGAAGTGATGGCACGCCGCCCGCGGGGAGAGCTGCTCTCTGCGGGCGGTTTTTTCTGTTTTTGATGCTCATGTTTTTGTGAGATTATCTTGAATATTCGTGCCTGACGTGCTATAATAAAAACGAATTCGACAACGAATGGAGATTTCGTTATGCCGGTTAGCTATGATAAGTTATGGAAAATGCTGATAGATAAGAAAATGAATCGTACTGACCTAAAAGATGCGGCTGGTATCAGCTTCAATGTTTTGGCCAAAATGGGACGGAACGAGTTTGTTTCAATGGAAAGCCTGCATAAAATCTGCCACACCTTATCTTGTGATATAGGCGAAATCATGGAGTTTACTGACAATGACGAACACGAATAACACCAAAGTTTCCCCGTTTTACGGAATTACCAGGAGAGATCACTTTATGCAGCAACCATTGACTTGCGTTGAGATTTGTGCCGGCGCGGGTGGACAGGCTCTGGGCCTTGCTATGGCGGGCTTTGTCCACGTCGCCCTTGTGGAATATGAAGCTGACTATTGCAAGGTTTTGAAAGAAAACCGTCCGGAATGGAATGTCATTTGTGCCGATGTCCACGATTTTGATGGGCATCCATATAGAGGTGTAGATTTACTCGCTGGTGGCGTTCCCTGTCCTCCCTTTTCTGTTGCTGGCAAACAGCTTGGAAAAGACGACGAACGCGACCTATTTCCGGAAGCGATCCGGCTAATTGATGAAATTAAGCCAAGGGCAGTCATGTTAGAAAATGTGCGTGGGTTCTTAGACCCTGGATTTGATGAATACAGGGAGCATATCTTTTCCGAAATCAAGAAACTAGGCTATGTCACTCACATTAAATTGCTCAACGCATCCAATTTTGGAGTTCCACAGTTACGGCCACGGGTCGTGATTGTTGGAATACGAAAAGACCAGATTGGTGCGTTTGCATATCCCGAAGAAAAGCCGGACAGTGCGCCCACGGTTGGGAAAGTACTGTATGACTTGATGGCTGAAAACGGTTGGGAGAACGCAAAAGAATGGGCTGCTCATGCCGATCGGATTGCCCCCACCTTAGTTGGCGGCTCCAAAAAGCACGGAGGCCCCGATCTTGGCCCCACACGGGCCAGAAACGCATGGGCTGAACTCGGAGTTGATGGCCGTGGGATTGCCAACGAAGCACCGGCTGCCGGATTCGAGGGAATGCCCCGCTTGACAAGCCGGATGATGGCCAGGATTCAGGGATTTCCAGACACATGGACTTTTGGCAAGCGGAAAACGGTGGCTTGCCGTATGATCGGTAACGCTTTTCCACCCCCAGTCGCCCAAGCAGTAGGAGAAAAAATTAAGGAGTGTCTTGAGTATGGATGCGCTGATTGCAAACGCGAGATTCCACTTTCACAAGCAGTTATTTGAAACAAATACGTTGACTTTAACTTCGGCTGGTGTGGCGTCCAACGCTGATACCAGTAGCCGGGGTTCCAAGGCGATTGCCCGCAGGATTGTTGATATTCTGGTAGATGAGCAGCATCATGCGGTTTCAACGGTTGATAAAATTTCCGGTCAGACGCTCGGCAAGCAATTTGAGACGCTGACTATGGATTTCTTACGGGAAACCTTTCCAAACCTCCAAAACCTTCGCCCTGGACGATGGACAATCCTTCAACTTGGTAATAACAACAAGCTGAAAACCAGCGATTTTGCCCAGTATGAGCATCTGGCATACTTGAATGAGCTTACCGCGCAGAACGCTCAGTTGGCGGCTGCATTGGGGAACGATTACTTAGTCGCGCCGGATGTGGTCATCTACCGTGACCTATACGAAGACAGCGAAATCAATGCTGCCCAGTGTATCGTTGATAGCGATGTTAGCAAAATGGCGGATATTCGCAAGGCAAACGGCGGAAAACCGTTGCTTCACGCCAGCGTATCTGCCAAGTACACCATGCGGAGTGACCGGGCGCAAAATAGCCGGACTGAGGCTCTGAATTTAATTCGTAACAGGAAGGGACATCTGCCCCACATTGTTGTAGTGACAGCGGAGCCGATGCCAAACCGGCTTGCCTCGCTTGCTTTAGGAACGGGTGATATTGACTGCGTTTATCACTTTGCCCTTTATGAGCTGATTCGTGCTGTAAAAGAAGTAGGGTCCGAGGATGCAGCTGAAACTTTGGAAACGCTGGTTCAAGGGAAGCGGTTGAAAGATATTTCCGACCTTCCGCTGGATTTGGCTGTATAATGGCTGATACGATCTCTTCTGACCGGAGAAGTAAAATCATGTCCCACATAAAGAGCAAGGATACCAGCATTGAGATGATGGTACGCCGCCGCCTCTTTGCAATGGGATACCGGTACCGGGTCAATTATAAGGCGCTGCCGGGCAAGCCTGATATTGTCTTTACCAAGAAGAGAATAGCCATTTTCATTCACGGATGCTACTGGCACGGGCATGACTGTGGAAGCCGGTACGCCCATACGAGTCAGTCAAACAAAACATATTGGGGACCTAAGATAGAGAGGACAAAGCAACGAGATCAGGAGCATATTCAAGAATTGGAGGCTCTTGGGTGGAAGGTTGTTGTGCTTTGGGAATGCGAAATTAAGCAGGACTTTGAAAATCTGCTATCAAAGCTTGATGACCTCCTAAAAAGTGACTGGTAATATACTTTATCTGCAAAGGATGTGAAAAAATGCTTCTAATTGATGTCAGGATAAAAAATTACAAGTGCATTTTAGATTCTGAGACATTTTCAATTGATCAATTGACCTGCCTTGTTGGAAAGAATGAATCCGGGAAAAGCGCCATTCTCCAAGCACTATATAAACTAAACCCTGTCGACAAGGAAGATACCTACGATGCGTTGTATGAGTATCCAAAAATGTACCAAACAGATTTTGAGGCAGGTCTTATTGAGGATGGGGATACAGTTGTAATCTCGCATTGGAAATTCACTGCCGAAGAGATTGAAGCATTGGAAAAACAGTTCGGTACTGATTTTATAGGTGATTCAACTGTTGTCACTATTTCAAATGGCTACAAGAACAAGCGTACATGGGATTTTGATGCAAATTTTCATTCGCTATTTGAAAAGAAAATGGAAGAGTTTGGATTTGAGACCTCTGATCGAGCTCAAATTCCGTCGTATGATTCCATCGGTGAAGTGCGCGCACAGTTAAAAAGTATTAGTACATTATCTGAAGCCGAGCAAGAATTTAAGAAATGGTTTGAGGTATCTTTTCCTAACAACAGGTTAGATGCGTTCGCCGAAAAGAATTTACTACAGTATTTGCCCAAATTCTCTTATTTTTCAGAATACCAAAAGCTCCCCGGCAGAATTGCGTTAAATAATTTCGTTAGAAAAAGCTCTGAAGGAAAACTTACAGCGAATGAAAAGGTATTCGAGGCGCTGTTATCCTTGGCTAATACGTCTGTCTCTGAGATCAAAGAGTCGAACAAGTTAGAGGCATTGATAAATAAAACGCGTGGCATATCGAGTAAAATTACGCGAGAAATTTTTACATATTGGAGCCAAAACAAGCATTTGAAGGTCGAATTTCGGTGTGATATGGCAAAAGCGGGCGATGAGCCTCCATT